>CAXUHB010000004.1:0-246952 GCA_964250755.1 uncultured Acetobacteraceae bacterium
CCAGGCAGTCGCCGAAGGCGTAGGCATAGACGTAGAACGGCGAGTGGATGAAGTGCGGCACGTAGGACCAGTACACGCGATATTCCGGCGTGAAGTGGAAGGCCGGGCCAAGGCTCTCGGTCTGCACCTGCATCCACAGCTCGCCGATGCGCTCCGGCACCAACTCGCCCGTGCGGCGCTCGGTGTGGACCAGGGATTCGAACTGGTAGAACGCGGTCTGGCGGACGACCGTGTTCAGCATGTCTTCCACTTTCGCAGCCAACATGCCCCGGCGGCGCTTGGGGTCGGTCTCGCCCGCCAGCAGCGCGCGGAAGGTCATCATCTCGCCGAACACGCTGGCCGTCTCCGCCAGGGTCAGCGGCGTGCCGGACATCAGGTAGCCCTGGCGGCCCGCCAGCACCTGGTGGACGCCGTGGCCCAACTCGTGCGCCAGCGTCATCACGTCCCGCGTCTTGCCGTGGTAGTTCAGCAGCAGATACGGGTGCGCCGACGGCACCGTGGGATGCGCGAAGGCGCCGCCCGACTTGCCCGGACGCGGCGCGGCATCAATCCAGGGCCGGTCGAAGAACCGCCGTCCCACCGCCGCCAATTCCGGCGAGAAGTCGCCATAGGCCGACAGCACGCGGTCCCGCGCCTCGTCCCAGGGGATGTGCCGGTCGGCCTGGTCGGGCAGGGGAGCGTTGCGGTCCCAATGCTCCAGCCGCTCCAGCCCCAGCCACTTGGCTTTCAGCGTGTAGTAGCGGTGGGACAGCCGGGCGTAGTCGGACGTGACGGCGCCCACCAGTGCGTCCACCACCTCGTCCTCGACCATGTTGGACCGGTTGCGGTAGCTGGACGGGCGCGGGTAGCGCCGCCAGGTGTCCACGATCTCCTTGTCCTTTGCCAACGTGTTCGTCACCAGCGAGAACAGGCGGATGTTGCCCTCGAACGCCGTGCCGATGGCCGCGGCGGCGTCCCGGCGCACTGCGCGGTCCCGGTCGGACAGCTTGTTCAGCGCGGCGCTGACGGTCAGGTCCTCGCCCCGGACGGGCACCTTCATGCCGGCGATGGTCTCGTCGAACAGGCGGCTCCAGGCGCGGCCCGTCACCTCCTTCTCGTGCAGCAGCTTCTCCAGCTCATCGGACAGCTCGTGCGGGCGGAAGACGCGCAGGTCGCGCAGCCAGGGGGACCAGCGGGCCAGCGCCGGGTCGGCCAGCTTGCCGTCCAGGGCCGCATCGTCCATGCGGTTCAGCTCCAGGGACAGGAAGATCAGGTGCGAGCTGATGCTCGTCACCCGCTCGCTCGTCATCTGGTAGAAGCGGCCAAGGGCGGGGTCGGTGCCGTCGCCGCTGAACTGCAACTGGGCGTAGGACATGACCCGGCCCAGCACCTCCTCGATGTCCTGGAACTCCTGCAGCACGGCGGCCAGCCCGGCGCCGGGCAGGGCAGCCAGCGTGCCAGCGCGGGCGGCTTGGAAGGCGTGGGCACGGGCCTCGGCGCGGTCCAGGTCGGCGGCCAGCTCGGGGCTGTCGGGGGCGGGATAGAGGTCCGTCAGGTCCCAGGCGGGCAGCGCGTCAGCGGGCAGGGGAGCGGTGGCGGGCACGGCGGATTGGCCATCGGGTGCATAGCCGGGTCGGGTCATCTGGCGCTGGTCCTGTCGTGCTGGTAGTGGCTCGCCCTCAAAGGTGGGACGGCGGGCACCCACGGCAAGCATCGGAGCGGCACCCTGGAAGCGTCCCAAGGCCAGGACTGGCCGAACCTGGCGGCCATGATGTTCGGCTTGGCGCGTGGCTGGCCGGACCGCCCGATGCTGCGCCACCACAAGGACGGCGCCTGGCACGGCGTGACCTGGGGAGAGTTCGCCCGCCGCGCCGCCTCCGTCGCGCGGCGGCTGCGCGCCGCGGGCGTGTCCGCCGGGGACCGGGTGCTGCTGTGCAGCGAGAGCCGTCCGGAGGTGCCGATCCTGGAGGTCGCGCTGATGGCCATACGCGCCGTGCCCGTGCCGGCCTACACCACCAACACCCCGGCGGACCACGCGCACCTGCTGCTGGACAGCGGCGCGCGGGTCGCCGTCGCCTCCACCGCCGCGCTGCTCGCGCGGGTGCAGGCGGGGGCGGACCTGACCGGCGGGCTGGACGCGGCCTACTGCATGGCGCCCGGCCACGCCTTGCCCTTCGCGGCGCTGGAGGATGACCCGGCGCCGCCCGACGACATCGCAGCCGAGGCCGCCGGCATCCCATCCGGTGCCCTGGCCTGCCTGATCTACACCAGCGGCACCAGCGGCGCCCCGCGCGGCGTCATGCTGCCGCACCGGGCCATCCTGTCCAACATCGCGGGCGCGCGGGAGCTGGTGCGGCCCCTGCATTTGAAGGACGAGGTCCACCTGTCCTGCCTGCCGCTGTCCCACAGCTTCGAGCACACGGTCGCGCAGTTCTTCATGCAGTCGCTCGGCACCGAAATCGTCTATTGCCGCGGGCTGGAGCACTTCGCCGCCGACATGCTGGCCGTGCGTCCCACCACCAGCACCCTGGTGCCGCGCATCCTGGAGCTGGTCCGCAGCCGCGTGCTGCTGGCCATGTCCCGGGAACCCCCATGGCGCCAGCGCCTGTTCCAGCGCGCGCTGGACGTGGGGCAGCGCCGGGCCGAGGGGCGGCTGACCCTGGCCGACCGCCTGGCCGACCCCGTGCTGGACCGGCTGGTGCGCCGCAAGGTCCGCGCCCGCTTCGGCGGACGCTTCCGCGCCGCCATGTCCGGCGGCGCGCGGCTGGACCCGGAGGTGCTGCGGTTCTTCCAGTCGCTCGGACTGGTGATCCTGCAGGGCTACGGCCAGACGGAGGCCGGGCCGGTCATCAGCGCCGCCAACCGCCTGTCCGACCCGCCCGGGTCAGTCGGACGCCCGCTGGCCGGCGTCGAACTCCGCATCGCGGACGACGGCGAAATCCTGGTGCGCGGCGGCCTGGTGATGGACGGCTACTGGCGCCAGCCCGAGGCGACGGCGGAGGTGCTGCGCGACGGCTGGCTGCACACCGGAGACATCGGCGAACTCGGCCCCGATGGAACTCTGACCATCACCGACCGCAAGAAGGACCTGATCGTGCTGTCCGGCGGGGAGAACGTGTCCCCCGCCCGGATCGAGGGCCTGCTGATGACCGAGCCGGGGATCGCGCAGGCGGTCGTGTGCGGCGATGGCCAGGCCGGGCTGTCCGCGCTGCTGGTGCCGGACGAGGGCGGGGACGCCGTGACGGTGGGCGCCGCCGTGGCCCGCCTGAACAAGCGCCTGTCCCAGAGCGAGCGAATCCGCCGACACGCCCTCGTGCCGCCCTTCACCATCGAGAACGGCCTGCTGACCCCCAGCCACAAGATCAGGCGCCGCGCGGTGATCCAGGCGCACGGGGCGGCGGTGGCGTAGTGCTTCTTCCCCCTCTCCCTCCGGGAGAGGGTTGGGGTGAGGGGATCTTGCGGCGCTGTCTCGTCATGTGCAGGGCCCTTGCGCTGTCAGCGCCCGCCGCAGTCTGCTCTGCAGTCAAGACCTCCCTCACCCCGGCCCTTTCTGGAGGGAGAGGAGGCGGACCTTCCTAAACCAGCGCCCCCGCGGCGACGCACGCCCCCAGCACCGCCCCCACCAGCAACGCCAGCCACCCCGCCGGCATCGTCCAGTCCGGCTGCGCCAGCGGGTTCCATGCCTCCTCCATGTGGACCTCCGCGTCCGCCTCCCGGCTGGCTTCCACCACCGCCATCGCGTCCCCGGCCATCACGCCGCCGCCTCCACGTCCTCATGGAACCGGTTGCCCGCCAGGGTTGCCGCCACGTGCCCGGCGCGGATGCACCAGTCGCCGAACCGCTCGCCCGGCGTCCGCCCTGCCGCATACCCCAGCAGCAACGGGCCGAGCGTCCCCAGCACCGCCGCCTCGTCCACGTCCCGCCGGTGCAGCTTGTTCAGCCGCGTGCCGTCGAAGGCGCCGCCGAGATACAGGTGATACCGCCCGGGGCCGCGCCCCACGAGCGCCACCTCCGCCAGGTAGGGCCGCGCGCAGCCGTTGGGGCAGCCGGTCATGCGGACCACGATCTCGTCCCCCGCCAGTCCGGCGTCCGCCATCAAGCCGTCCAGCTTTGTCAGGAGGTCAGGCAGGTAGCGCTCACTCTCGGCCAGGGCCAGGCCGCAAGTCGGCAGCGCCACGCAGGCCATCGCGCGCTGGCGCAGCGGCGTCACGCCGCGGTCCAGGCCGTATTCCGCCAGGACCGCGGCGATGCCGGGCTTGTCCGCCGCTGCCACGCCCGCGATCATCAGGTTCTGGTTGGCGGTCAGCACGAACTCGCAGCGGTGGATGTTGGCGATCGCGCGCAGTCCGGACATCAGGCGCCGGCCCGCGTCGTCCGCCACGCGCCCGTTCTCCACGAACAGGCCGTAGTGCCACTGGCCGCCGGCCTCGTGCCAGCCCAGCCGGTCTCCGGTGCCGGTGAACGACGCGCCGTGCGCGGGCGGCAGGGCGTAGCCCAAATGCCGCTCCACCTCAGCACGGAAGGCGTCCAGGCCCATGCGCTCGATGGTGTACTTCAGGCGGGCGTGCTTGCGGACGCTGCGGTTGCCCTCGTCGCGCTGCACGCGCATCACGGCTTCCGCGACGGCCAGCGCCTGGTCCGGCGTGCAGTGGCCCAGGGCGTCGCCGGTGCGCGGGAAGGTGTCCGGCTCCCCATGCGTCATGCCCATGCCGCCGCCGACCAGCACGTCGTAGCCGATGGTCGCGCCGTCCCGCACGATGGCGACATAGCCCAGGTCGTGCGCATACACGTCCACGTCGTTCTGCGGCGGCACGGCGATGGCGATCTTGAACTTGCGGGGCAGATAGGTGGGGCCGTACAGCGGCTCCTCCTCCGGCTCGCCCCCGGCGACCAGTTCCTCGCCCAGCCAGATCTCGTGCCAGGCGCGGGTGCGGGGCAGCAGGCTGTCGCTCAGCGTCCGCGCCAGGTCCAGCGCCGCGGCGTGGGCCGGTCCCTCATAGGGGTTGCTGGTGGCGATCACGTTGCGGTTCACGTCGCCGCACGCGGCGCGGGTGTCCAGCAGGGCGTCGCTGATGGCCTTGATGGCGGGCTGCAGGTTGCCCTTGATGATGCCGTGATACTGCACGGTCTGCCGGGTGGTCAGGCGCAGGGTGCCGTTCGCCCGCTCCCGCGCGATCTCGCATAGCTGCAGCCACTGCTCCGGCGTCACGCGCCCGGCGGGAATGCGCAGCCGGGCCATGAAGCTCAGCGCCGGCTCCATCCGCTTGCGCCCGCGTTCCGCCCGTAGGTCGCGGTCGTCCTGCTGGTAGATGCCATGAAACTTCGTGAGCTGCGTGTCGTCGTCGGCCAGGGCGCCGGTCCAGGACTGGGTCAGGCCCTCGGCGATGCCGCCGCGCAGCGCGCGGCTGCGGGTCTTGATGACCTCGTTCTTGGACAGGGGCGGGGTGTTGGTGTCGGGCATCGGATGCCTCCCTTAAGCAAGCCCCGTGGGGCTTGCGCGCAAACAAAGGCTGAGCAGGCCGCAGGCCTGCTCAGTACACGTCGAGCAGGTAGCGGCCGGCGCGCTTCATTTCGGCAAGCTGCGCCTCGGCTGCTTCGGGGGTGACGGCGCCCTGATCGGCGATCACGTCGCGGAGCGTCGCGTGGACGTCCTTGGCCATGCGGGACTGGTCGCCGCAGACATAGACGTGGCCGCCGTCCTGCATCCAGGCGTGCAGCTCCCGCCGCCGCTCCCACAGGCGGTGCTGGACATAGATTTTCCTGTCCTGGTCGCGGCTGAAAGCCACGTCCAGGCGGGTCAGCAGCCCGCGGGCCAGCAGATCCTGCCACTCCAACTGATACAGGAAGTCGTGGGTGTAGCGCTGGTCGCCGAAGAACAGCCAGGTGCGGCCCCCGCCTGCGCCGCTGCCGACGCCCAGCGCGTCCCGCTCCTGCATGAAGGCGCGGAACGGGGCGACGCCGGTGCCGGGGCCGATCATGATGACGGGCGTGGTGGGGTCGGCGGGCAGGCGGAAGTGGGCGTTCGGCTTCACGTAGATGGGCAGCGTGTCGCCTGTCTTGCGCCGGTCCGCGATGTGCGTGGAGGCCACGCCGCCCCGCGCCCGCCCGTGCGTCTCGTAGCGCACGGCGCTGACCAGCAGATGCGCCTCGTCGCCCACCAGCTTGCGGCTGCTGGCGACCGAGTACAGCCGCGGCGGCAAGGTGCGGAGCAGGCCGGTCAGTTGCGCCGGCGTCAGCCGGTTCGGGTAGGCTTCCAGCAGGTCCACCACATGCCGGCCCGGCAGGAACGCCCCCAGCCGCCCGGCGTCCCCGGCCAACTCCTGCAAGGCCTTGTCGCCCGTCAGTTCCGCCAGGCCGCGGACCAGGTGGCCCGTCAGGGTCGTCACGTCGTGCTTGGTGGTCAGCGCCTTGTGCAGCGCCACGTCGCCGGGCAGCCCGGCGGCGGACAGCACCGCGTCCACGGTGGCGGGGTCGTTGTGCGGCACGACGCCGATGGCGTCGCCGGGTTCATAGGCCAGGCCCGACCCTTGCAGCGACAGCTCGACATGCACGGTCTGCTTGGCCGAACGGCTGCTGTTCAGGTTCACCAGATCGGTGATCTCGGCCTGGAACGGGTTGGCCTTGTCGTGGGCCTGTTCCGACGCGGGCGCCGCGGCATGGCCGAAATCCACATGGATGACGCTGGCTGCCGCCGCGTCCTGCTCCCCGCGGAACTCCTTCAACGTCGTCGCCAGCCACGCCGCCGCGGGCGCGTCGTAGTCCAGGTCGCACTCCAGCCGTGGCGCGGCCCGTCGTCCGCCCAGCGCCGCCAGGCGCTCATCCAGCACCCGGCCGGTCTCGCAGAACTGGGCGTAGGCGTGGTCTCCCAGCGCCAGCACGGCGTAGGTCACGCCGTCCATGCGAGGCGCGGCGTCGGCCAGCAGAGCGCCCACCAGGCCGGTTGCGCGCTGCGGCGGCTCCCCCTCGCCCCAGGTACTGGCGATCACCAGCAGGTTGCGCGCCTTGGCCAGGTCCGCCGGGGCGGCATCGGCGGCATCCAGCACGCGGGCGGCGAAGCCCAGGCGTCCCGCGTCCTTCGCGGCCTTGCGCGCCAGGGCCTCCGAGTTGCCGCTCTCGGTCGCGAACAGCACGGTCAGCGCCGGACGCACCACGGAGGCTGCGGCCACAGCCGGGGCAGCGGCCGCGGCCTCGATCCCGGCCAGGAAGCCGCTGAGCCAACTGCGCTGCGTCGGGCTGGTGTCGCCGATGACCTTGTTCAGCGCCGCGATGGCGTCGGGCGGGAAGGGGGCGTTGGCGGGCAGGGCGGTCATCGGGCGACTCTCACCAACAGGGACACTAAGGAGGACCTCACAGCAATCCCATCCGTTCCACGGCGACCACTGCGAAGAAGGTCAGCACGGCGATGGCCGCCATGCCGCTGACAGCGACCGTCACCGGACGCCAGCCCTGCGCCTGCAAGGCGCGCAGGTCGGTGGACAACCCCACCCCGGCAAAGGTCAGCAGAAACGCCCAGCGGGACAGCGCTGCCAGGTCCGCTGACTGCGCCTTGGTGAACACCCCAAGCGTCGCCAGCAGGGAGATCACCAGGAAGCCCAGCACGAACTTGGGGAACTTGGCCCACAGGAACGCGGCCTTGTTGCCGATCCGCTCGCCCTCGCCCCGCGCAGCCCAATACAGCGCGTAGCCCAGCACCACGAAGCCGATGGTGGCGTTGCGCGTGGTCTTGGCCAGCACGGCGTAGCGCGCGGCCTCGTCCGAGAAGATGGCGCCGGCTGCCGTCGCTTCCGCTGTGTTGTCCACGGCCAGGCCAACCCACAGGCCGTAGGCGTGGTCGCCCATGCCGGCCAGGTGGCCGACGACCGGGAACAGCAGCAGGCTGGCCGCGCCCAGCAGCAGAATGGCGCCGATGGCCAGCGCCACGTCCTCGTCCCGCGCGCGGATGGCGCCGCGGGCGGCGATGATGGCGGACACGCCGCAGATGGACGATCCGATGGCCAGCAGGCTGACCAGCTTGGGCCGCAGGCCGAACCGGGTGCCCAGCCAGGTCATGATGAGCATGGACGCCGCAAGCTCGGCCGCGACCAGCACCAGGGAGGTCCCGCCCAGCCGCAGCACGTCCCCCAGCAGGAACCGTACGCCGAGCAGCACGATGCCCAGCTTCAACCAGAACTCGTAGGTCGCCACCCCCGCGCGGAAGATGCGCGGCACGCCGAACACGTTGGCGATCACCAGCCCATACAGGATGGCCCACAGCACGTATTCGATGTTCGGCACCGGCGTCGCGTGGGCCTTGCCCCAGGCGGTGATCGCGCCCTCTGTCAGCTTGCCGGCGTAGCCGATGGCCAGCAGCAGCGCCAAGCCCGGCAGCAGCGCCAGGCCACGCGCCAGGATGCCGCCGTCGCGGCTGGGCGCGCCGAGCGCCGCGCCGCTCATCTACCAGCCCACATGCGGCAGCACGCCGGCCCAGGCCAGGGCGGCAAGTGCTGTGGCGAGCAGCGTGGCGAGCCAGTCTGGGGACAAGCGGGGTGCGGAACGGGCAGCGTCGGTCATGGCGGGAAGGCCTCCTACTTCCGGTGGAGTAGGAGGACCATCTGCCTTAGTGCAATCTCACCGCATCAGAAAGCAGGATTACCGCTGTTGATCCGGCTTGAGGGAGATGAAGCATCTCCCAACAGGGTTCGCGTCAGAAAGCGCCTCTAAGCCGGAGGCTCACCCCCGACCGGCTCCCGCCCCTGCGCCTGCACCAGCGCCGTCACTTCCGAGATGCAGGCGTCCAGCGCTGCCGGGTCGGTGCCCTTGGCGACGAGCGCCACGCCGCCGCCGGAGGCGCGATAGAAGGGATAGCTGCCCAGGTCCAGGTCCGGGTAGCGGGCCTGGATGGCGGACAGCCCCTCGGCGATGGCGCCCTCCAGCAGGCCGACGGCATGGACGGCGCGTGACTGCACCGGTGTGCCGCCGCGCAGCGTCGGCAGCAGGTTGGCAAACATCGCCTGCATGATGCGCGGCACGCCCGCCATGACATGCACGTTGCCGATGGTGAAGCCCGGCGCGATGGAGACGGGGTTGTCAATCAGCGCGGCGCCGCGCGGCATGGTGGCCATGCGCTGCCGCGCGGCGTTGAACTCGCCGGGCTGGTAGTGCCGCTCCATCCGCGCCCAGGCTTCGGGATGCGGCTCCCACGGGACGCCGAAGGCGGCGGCGACGCACTCGCTGGTGATGTCGTCGTGGGTGGGGCCGATGCCGCCGGTGGTGAACACATGGTCAAAGCGGGCGCGGCACTCGTTGACCGCCGTGACGATGGTGTCGGGCACGTCGGGGATGACGCGGACCTCCCGCAGCGGCATCCCGATGCCGCCCAGGCCGGTGGCGATGTGCTTGATGTTGGCGTCCTGGGTGCGCCCGGACAGCACCTCGTTGCCGATCACGAGCAGGCAGGCGGTGGGGTTTGGCATGGGGGTCCTTTGGGAAGTGAAGGGGGTGCGCTGTCCGGCTCCCTCTCCCTCCGGGAGAGGGTTGGGGTGAGGGAGACCGCCAACGCTAGTCTGGACCAGTGCAGGGCTGCCCTCCATTGGCCAGGGCTGGTGCGTGCGGCTTCCCTCACCCCAACCCTCTCCCGGAGGGAGAGGGAGCAGCCACTTTACAGGAAGTCCCGCAGCAGCGGGATCAGCGGCAGGTCCGCAGGCGGCATCGGGTAGTCCGCCAGCCGCATCGGGCGCACCCATGCCAGGGCTTGGCCCTCCCGCCCTTCAGGCCGTCCGGTCCAGCGGCGGCACAGGTAGAGCGGCATCAGCAGGTGGAACCGCTCATAGGCGTGGCTGGCGAAGGCGAAGGGGGCCAGGCAGCTTGCGGACACGTTGATGCCCAGCTCCTCCTGCAGCTCGCGGATCAGCGCGGCCTCGGGGGTTTCGCCGGGGTTCAGCTTTCCGCCGGGGAACTCCCACAAGCCCGCCATGCTCTTGCCCGGCGGGCGCTGGGCCAGCAGCACGCGGCCATCCCCGTCTATCAGGGCGCAGGCGGCGACCAGAACCAGGGGCGTGTTGCCGGTGGGGGCAGGCCTCTCCGGCGGCGGGGCCGCGGCTGGGACGGCAGCAGGGACCACGTCGGCGCGCGTCGCCTCGAACCGGACCACGGGATGCTCCCCGCCGCGCGCCAGGAAGCGCTCCCGCCCGCGGCCCACGTCGCGGAAGCCGATCCGGCGCAGCACGGCGGCGGAGGCCAGGTTGTCCTCCGCCACGTGCGCCACCAGCCGGTCTATCGGCAAGGTGGCCAGCGCCCAGCGGCACGCCGCATCCGCGGCTTCCGTCGCCACGCCGTGGCCCCAGAAGCGGCGGCCGACCCAGAAGCCCAGGCTGGCCGTGCGCGGCTTGCCGTCCAGACGCAGGCCGACGCAGCCAACCACCATCTCCCGCCCGGCGTCCTCCCCGGTGATGGCGAGGTGGTAGCCGGTCCCGGCCTCCATCTGCCGGGCGGTGGAGGCGATCCAGTCATCGGTCAGGCGGCGCGGATAGGGGAAGGGCAGGCGGGACAACATGCGGACGACAGCCCAGTCATTGACCAGGCGATGCACCTCCGCCGCGTCCCCGGCGTGCAGCGGGCGCAGCAGCAGGCGCGCGGTCGGCAGGGGCGGGAAGCGCGGTTCCTCAGGGAGAAGCTGCAATGCCATGGGCGTGCAGCTTGCTGACACGGTGCGTCAGAAGCAAGGCCCAAGTCACTATAAACAGCGTGTTTCCCGCCGGTGTGGGCGGGGCGCTACACCTGCCCGTACTGCCTTTAGGCACGACAGGCGGCACACTGGTCTCACGCACCTAGCCGATGCGGGGAAGGCGCTGAAGCTGCATCCCACGCACGGCAGGACCGCGTGTTCGGCCCGGAATTGTCACGCCGCAAGCGGCTCGCCCAGAGGAATGGCTTGCGGCTCAGCGTGGCCACTGGTCAGCACGGTGCCAGCGGCGTCGCGCTCCAGCCGTTCCTGCAACCGCGGCGCACACCGGGATGCGCCAGCGAGGATGCGTGCCGGTTCGGCATGGCCTGGGCTGCAAGGATGGCGACCGGGGTTGCTGCCCGGCTTGCGCTTCACCTTTACTGCTCCGGCGCGGCCCGGCGGTCCCAGAACCAGCCCGTGATCTGCCGGTCCAGTGCCGACCGTTGCAGCGGGTCTATCAACCTCCCCGCACGCTCCCGCGCTGCCAGGGCCCGGCCATGGGCGGGGTTGCCCGGTGCGGTCCAGTGCAGCGCGCGGCCCAGCCAGACATAGGCGGCTTCGGGTGACCGGGACACGCCGGTGCCGTTCAGGTGCATCAGCCCAAGCTCCGCCATCGCATCGGTCGAAAGGTGGTTGGCCGCAGCCTCCAACCAGGCCGCGGCACGCGTCGGGTTCCGGCCGACGCCCAGTCCCTCCAGGTAGGCCCGGCCGATGGCCTCCATCGCCAGCCCGCTGCCCCCGCGCGCGGCCCGGCGCAGCAGGTCCAGCCCGGCGGCGGGATCGGACGGCCCGCCGATCCCGCGCAGCAGCATCGCGCCCAGCCCCGCCTGCCCGTCCGCGCTGCCGCCTGCTGCCGCGGCGGCATACAGGCGTCGGGCCTCCGCCAGATCCTGCGGCACACCCGATCCGGTTTCATAGGACCGGGCCAGCGGGGCCGCGGCTTCGGGGTGGCGCGGCAGCGCCTGGCGATAGCGCCGCGCCGCGCCCGCGTCGTCAACCGGGACGCCCTTGCCCAGCGCCAGCAGTCCCGCCAGCTCCCAGGCGGCATCGGCGTCCCCGGCATCGGCCAGGCGGGCCAGCCGCTGCGGCGGCGTTTCCAGCGGGTTGTGCGACCCCGCGGCCACCGCCAGCACGATGCCCAGCGGGACCGCCGCCATCCCCAGCAGGATACTGCGCGAGAAGCGCCGGAGCTGGCGAGCCACCCAGGCCCAGCCGAACGCCGCCGCGCCCAGCGCCGGCAGCCCGCTGAGCAGCAGGGCCGCCAGCACCGGCCCGACCATCAGCCCATACCACAGCACCCCAGCAACCTGCGGGAATGGCGCGGCCCGCATCCGCCGCAACGCGCCGATGCGCCGCGGGTCCAGCCGGCGCTCCGCCCAGTCCTGGTGGGCCGAATACTCGCCGAGCAGGCGCTGCAGGTGAGGCTCCGGCGGCAGCATCCAGGACAGCAGGGGCCAGCCCCGCCCCAGCATCATCCGCGCTGCCCCGGCGCGGTGGCCGCCCAGCCAGGCCCGCCACGCCTTGCCCTGCCGCCGCAGCCCGGCCATCCACCGCTCCGCTGCCAGCCGGTCCTGAACCCGCGCCTGGGCCGGCGGCAGCCGGGCCTGGTCCGCGCCTGCGCTGCCCCAGCCCAGGCGCGATGCGGCATGGAGCACCGCCGGGCCGGACAGCCCGTCGTCGTAGGCCAGCGCGTGCTGGATTTCGTCCGACAGCGCCATCGCCTGGGCCAGCGACAGCTCCCCCGCGTCGCGCGCCGCCGCCAGCGCATCGGCGGCGGCGGCCACGTCCCCGCTCGCCACGAGGTCGGACACCTGGTCCATGATGGCGCGCTGCCGGGCGCCGTCCGCCTCCAGCAGCCCGCTTTCGGAATGCCCCAGCACCCAGCTGCCGGACGAGGCGGCGGGCATGGCCCCGCCCGGCAACTCGGCCCCCGCCCCGGTTGGCGCCGCATCCCCCAGCCGCAGAGCATCCGGCGCTGCCGGGCTGGGAGCCGCCGGGCTGCCCGGCGCCGCATCCAGCGGCGAAGCGGCAAAGCTGCCGGGCTGGGCCGGGCTGCCGGGTGGGACGGAGGGCGCCATGGGCGGGGACGAGGCTTCAGCGGCGGCCAGCGCAGGCGGCGCGGCGGGCGGCGCAAGCTGGAACGCGGTCTCCACGGCGGCCAACACGTCCAGCGGAGGCCGGGAGCAGCCATCAGGCGCGGCAGGCCCGGCCGACAAGGCGGACGGCAGGGCGGCGGGCGGCGCGGTGCCAGGGACCATGGCGGCAAGGGGAGCGGCATCGGCCGGTTCCGGGCCGTCCCGTTCCAACGGCTCCGCCGGGCTGCTCGGCGTCAAGGAGATGTCCGGCACGGCAGGGCTGGCGGTTGGGCCAGGGCCGCCCAGTGGAGCGGGATGCGTCGGCAGGAGGGCAGACCCAGCCGCGGCCTGCCCCGGCGCCGTCCCGCCTGGCTCCTCGGCCGGCTCGGCATCCTGCTCCGGGTGGGCCGCCCTGGACCGCTGCCGCGTCTCGGTATCCGCCAGCGCGCGCTCATACGCCGCGCGCAGGCGGGCGAAGGCCGCTGGGTCCTGGTCCACCTGCGTGGCCTTCAGCCGCGCGGCATAGGCCCGCCGCACCGCCCGCCGGTCCGCATCCCCCGCAATCCCCAGCTCGTCCCAGGGCCACATCGCGCGCTACCCGAAGAACGAGACGTCAACCACGTCCAGCCAGTCCGCCAGCTCCTTGCGCATGGGCGCGATCTCGTCCGGGTTCTGCCGGGCCAGGACGGCGCGGAAGTCGTCCAGGCGAGCAGCCACCTGGGCGCGCTCGTCGCCCAGCCGCTCCTGGTACAGGCGCTCGGCCCGCGCCAGCACGGCCTGGTTCTCGGCCTGGTCCGCCGGATGCACCTTCAGGTGCGCCAGCGCGGCCAGCCGCCCCTCGATCTCCGCGGGCGACAGCACGCCGGGCTGGTTCTCGATCACCAGCCGCCGGGCGATGCCGGTGGCCGCCGCGGTCACGTCCACCTCCAGCAGCCCGCTGGTGTCGTAGGTGAAGCGCACCTCGATCTTCTGCTCCCCTGCCTTTGCGGGCGGGACAGGGATGCGGAGCTTGCCCAGCGCGACGTTGTCCGCCGCCATCCGGGCCTCGCCCTGATAGACCTGCACCACGACCTCGCGCTGGTTGTTCTCGACGGTCTGCAGGCTCAGGGTCCGGCTGGCGGGGATGACCGTGTTGCGCTCGATGACCGGCTCGTATAGGCCGCTTCGCACGGCCTGGTCCCGTGTCCGCTCGGACACGGCGACGCCCATGGTGTAAGGCGCCACGTCCGTCATCACCCGGTCGTCCAGGGCGGCGTCGCGCGCCACCAGCCCGGCCTGCACCGCCGCCCCCAGCGCCACGACCTCGTCCGGGTGGACCGTGGCGATGGGCAGCCGCCCGAACAGGCGGGCGGCCATCCGCCGGACCAACGGCATCCGCGTGGCGCCGCCGGCCAGCACGAGGTGGGTGATGTCGTCCGGCATCAGCTTGGCGTCACGGATGGCACGCTCGACCGGGGCGCGCAGCCGGGCCAGCAGCGGGGCGCTGATGCCCTCGAACCGTTCCCGCGTCAGCGGCCACCTGTAGTCCCGGCCCTTGTGGGCCAGCACGACCTCGGTTGCGTCCGCGTCGGTCAATGCGCGCTTCGCCACCTCCGCCGCCCGGCGCAGCGCGGCGTGCGCCGGCTCGTTCCGGCCGCGCGGGGGCAGGCCCGCCCCGGCCTCGGCGATGAAGGCGTCCATGATGGCGTCCACGAAGTCCTCGCCGCCCAGCCGGTTGTCGCCCGTGCTGGCGCGCACCTCCATCACGCCCTCGAACATCTCCAGGATGGACACGTCGAAGGTGCCGCCGCCCAGGTCCAGCACCATCACCCGGCGCTCCTCTCCCTCCTCCTCGTGCAGCCCGTAGGCCAGGGCCGCCGCGGTCGGCTCGTTGAGCAGCCGCAGGACGTTCAGCCCCGCCAACTGCCCGGCGGCGCGCGTCGCCTTGCGCTGCGCGTCGCCGAAGTACGCGGGCACGGTGATGACAGCGTCGCGCACCGGTGCGCCCAGCGCACGCTCGGCGTCCGCCTTCAGGCTGCCCAGCACGAAGGCCGACAGCTCCTCGGCGCGGAAGCTCTGCTTGCCCAGCTTGAAGGCGTGCGGCGTGCCCATGGCGCGCTTGAAGGCGGCAGCGGTCCGTCCGGGATGGACCGGCAGCCGCTCCCGCGCGGGCAGGCCGACCAGCACGGCCCCATCATCGTCGAGGCTGACGGCCGATGGCGTCAGCAGGGTGCCGTGGCTGTTCGGGATCAGCTCCGCCGCGCCGCCGCGCCAGACGGCGATCAGGCTGTTGGTGGTGCCAAGGTCAATGCCGACGATCATGCGCCCACCTGCACCTGGGTTGCGAGCGCGCCTTCATAGACGCTTGCCGGCGGGGCCGGAAGCCGAACGGCCCAAGGTGCCGGGTGCCGGGTGCGCCGTGGCCGGGCTTCGCTGGAGCGCGGGGCCGCAGGCGTTGCAGCGCTGCTTGGGCACCCCCTGTGCAGAAGCCGCCCTAGCTCCGGTAGCTGCCGTTGATGTCTATGTAGCCGTGCGTCAGGTCGCAGGTCCAAGCCGTGCCCTGGCCCTTGCCCAGCCCCAGGTCCACGGTGATCCCGATCTCCCGCCCGCGCATGTGCTCGACCACGGGGCCTTCGTCGTAGCCGGGCACCACGCCGCCGTCCCGGGCCATCCAGGTGCCGCCGACGCCGACCGACAGCCGGTCCCGGTCCGCCGGCTCCCCGGACTTGCCGACCGCCATCACGATCCGCCCCCAGTTCGCGTCCGCCCCGGCGATGGCCGTCTTGACCAGGGGCGAGTTCGCGATGGCGAGCGCCACCCGCCGCGCGGACTTGTTGGACACCGCGCCGGTCACGTCTATGCGGACCAGCTTCTGCGCGCCCTCCCCATCGCGAACCACCTGCAAGGCCAGGTCCAGCAGCACCGCTTCCAGCGCGTCGCGGAACACGCGCAGGGCTTTCTTGCCGTGCTTGCCGACCTTCTCGTGCGCTGCCTGGCCGGTGGCGAACATCAGCACGGTGTCGCTGGTGCTGGTGTCGCTGTCCACCGTGGTGCAATTGAAGCTGCGGCGCACGCCGCGGGCCAGCATGTCCTGCATGACGGCGCCGGGCAGCTTGGCGTCGGTGAACACGAAGCACAGCATGGTCGCCATGTCCGGTGCCACCATGCCGCTGCCCTTGGCGAAGCCGCTGATCCGCACCGTGGTCCCGCCCAACTGCGCCGTGCGCGTGGACCCCTTTGGGAAGGTGTCGGTCGTCATGATGCCGCGCGCCGCGGCTTCCCACCCGTCGGCGCCCAGCGAGGCATGGAGGGCAGGTAGCGCAGCGGTGATGCGCTCGTAGGGCAGCACCTCCCCGATCACGCCGGTGCTGGCCACGAACACCTCGTGCGGGTGGCAGCCCAGCATACGCGCTGCCGCGTCCGCTGTGGCCTCCACGGCGTCCAGCCCGGCGTGGCCCGTGAAGACGTTGGCGTTGCCGGCGTTGACCACCACGGCGCGGGCCGTGCCATGGCGCAGCGCGCGGCGGCACCAGTCCACCGGAGCGCCGGGGCACCGGTTCCGCGTGAACACCCCGGCGACGGCGGTGCCCGGCGGCAGCTCCGCCATCATCAGGTCGGTGCGCCCCTTGTAGCGTATCCCGGCCTCCGCCGCCCCCAGCCGGACGCCCGCCAGCGGCGGCAGGTCCGGCAAGAGCACAGCAAGCGGCGAGGTCGGGATCGCCACCCTACTTGCCCGGAACCGGCGTGGCAGGAGGCGCAGGATCGGTGGACGCCGCGCCCGGCAGCGACGGCGCGGACGGCTCCACATAGGGCGTGCCGTCCAGGTTGAACTTCTGCACCGTCAGGCCCTCCTTGGCGGTGGCCAGCACCCGGGCCACGCCCTCCTGGATCAGTTGCTGCCGCAGTTCGTCCCGCACCTGCTCGAACGGCGGGGGCGGCGCGGTGCGGAACTCCTCCAGCTTGATGACGTGCCAGCCGAAGCGGGTCTTCACCGGCGCGTCGGTGATGGTGCCGGGCTGCAGGCCGAAGGCGGCCTCCGCGAACTCCGGCAGCATGTCGCCGCGCTTGAAGAAGCCGAGGTCGCCGCCGTTGCTGCTGCCGGCGGGGTCGGTGCTGTTCTTCTTGGCCAGCTCGGCGAAGTCCGCGCCGCCCTTCAACTCGGCAATGATCCGCTTTGCCGCGTCCTCGTCCGCCACCAGGATGTGCCGGGCATGGGCCTCCTGCTCGCCGGGCTTGCCGGCGAAGTCGCGGTCGTAGCGGGCCTTGATCGCCTGCTCCGTCAGGCCCGGCGCGATCTCGCGCGTCAGCAGGGCGTTCTGCAGGGCGGTGTCGGTGGCGCGGGCGACCTGGCGGCGCACGGCGGGGTCGCGGTCCAGCCCGTCGCGCCGGGCGGCGATGACGATGGCCCGGCGGTCCACCAGCTGGTCCAGCAGCATGGGGAACAGCACCGGGGCGGGCATCCCGCGCAGCTCCTCCGGCAGGCTCTGCGCGGCGTCGGCCAGGTCGGAGGCATGAATCTCGTCGGACCCGATGCGGGCGACGACGGGGTCGGACGGGGCGGCAGGGGGGGCCGCTGCCTCGACGGGCGCGGGCGCGGCGGGTGCAGGCGGCGGTGCGGGCTGCGCTGCCGCGGCGGGGGTAGGCGCAGGGGGCGCCGGCGGCGGCGCGGGCGCCGCGGCTGGCGCGGGAGCAGGCTGCGCTGCGGCTGCGGGCGGCGCGGGCCGGGCTGGGGCAGGCGCGGCGGCCGGCGGCGCGGGCGGGCGTGCTCCGGGCGGACGGGGAGGGGTGGGCGCCTGCGCCAGCGCGGGGGCGGTAGCGGCCAGCAGCAGGGCTGCGGCAGCGGCGGGCAGGCTCGGACGGCGCATGTGTAACCTCGGGGATCGCTGTGGGCCAGGGCGGCGGGACAATGCCCGAAGGGCCAGAGGCGGACAAGGCAGGCGGACAAGGCAGGCGGACGAGCCGGGCGGGCCGGTCTGCGGCCGTGCCGCTTCCGCCATCCCGTGCCGGGCGGGATGCGCTAGGCTTCCCGCATGGAACACGACGACACCACGCCCCGCCCCATCCCTGCTGGCTGGCTCGAAGCCATGGAGAAGAGCGACGCCGACCCCGCCGCCGGGCGCATCGTGCCGGCAGCCGACGTGCATGCGGAGCTGCTGGCCAGCATCGCCCGGCTTGAGGCGGCGCATGGCATGGGTGCCGACCCGGCAGACCCGCAGCATACGCGAGGAGACAGCCCCCACCCGCCCTGCCTTGATCGGCTGCACAGGGCGGGCATCTCGCCAGATCACTGGTCCTACCCGGCCCTTGGGCATGGGCGTCCGTCCACCCGTCCGCCAATCAGGATGTCCGCTTTGCCCTGGGCGGTATGTGTTTGACGGACGTCCGGGCCTTGTCCGCCAGACCTTGGGACACTGGTGGCGAATTCGCCGGCCCAGCCAACGGGTCACCAATCGCGCCCCCCGCCAGACTGAATCTCTCGGTGGGCGCGGGCTGGGCGGATCGCCTTGCCCGTGAACAAATGGACAACCCCGAATTCGCCACCAGTGTCCCTTGGTTTGCCGGACCGGTTGGACCACGCGGGTACGGGTCAACCGCTATGGCTGATCACACGGCTTGGAGGACGATCTTGCCGCGGGTGCGGCCACCTTCGGAAAGCTCGAACGCCTGCTTTACTTGGGCAAGCGGCAGGACCGTCGCGACGTGCGCCCTGACCTTGCCGGCCTCCACCAGTTCGCGGACGGACGCGAGCTGCCCCGCGTTGGGCTTGCACAGCACCCGCCCCACGCCGACGCCGTGCTGCCGCGCCTCGTCCTTGGGAAACGCCACCGCGGTCACCAGGAAGCCGCCCTTCTTGAGGGTGGCGAACGCCCGGTGGAAGGTGTCCCCGCCCACCGTGTCGAAGACGACATCCATGTCGCGGGCCACCTGCTCGAAGGGCTGCTTGGTGTAGTCTATGAACTCGTCCACGCCCAAGCCGCGGACATACTCCTCGTTCCGTCCGGAGGCCATGCCGCTGACGTGCGCGCCGCGGGCCCTGGCGAGCTGCACCGCCAGGGAGCCGACGCCGCCCGAGCTGTTGGTGACGAGGAGGCGTTGGCCGCTGGCGAGCTTGGCCACGTCGAACATCGCCTGCCATGCGGTGAGCGCGCCGAGCGGGATCGCCGCCGCGTGGACGAAATCGAGGTTGGCAGGCTTGCGCGCCATGTCCGCCGCCTTGGCGACGGCGTACTCGGCAAAGCCGCCAGTCTTGATGATGCCGTAGATGGCGTCGCCTTTCGCCAAGCCACTGACGCCCTCACCGAGCTTCTCGACGGTGCCGGCGATCTCGCCGCCCAGGTGGATAGGCAAGGCCAGTCCCATGCGTTGACCCGCGCCGCCGCGTATCTTCCAGTCCACCGGGTTGACGCCCGCCGCGTGGACCCTCACCAGCACCTCGCCGGCCTGGGGTTCCGGACAAGCGACATCGGCGTAACGCACCACGCTGTTGTCGCCATACTCGTTGATGACCACTGCCTTCATGTTCAAGCTCCTGTTCAGCGTGTCGTCAGGGTTGGTTGGAAGGTGCTGACGATCACGGAAGTCGTTCTGCCTTGGCGCGGCAGGCTCACGCGGCCTGGCGGCGGCTTCTCCGCGCGATGGAAAGCACCACGATGAAGCTCAGGCTTGCGGCCAGGCCACCGGCCAGGAACACGGTGCCGTAGCCGAGGCGGTCGGCCAGCACGCCCGTCACCGGGCCAGTAGCGCCGAGGGCCACATCCTGGAACATCGCCAGGCCGCCTGCCGCAGTGCCGCGCAGGTGGGCCGGCACGCGCCGCACCACCTCGATGCCCATGGCCGGGAACATGAGGGAACAGCCAAGCCCCGTCAGGAAGGCGCCCGCGAGTGCGACTGCCGGGTTAGGTGCCTGCCACAGGAGGAGCTGTCCCGCCGCCTCAACGGCCATGGACGCCAGGGCGACCAGGATACTGCCAATCCGGTCCGGCAGGTGCCCGGCCAGGACGCGCACCAGCACGAAGGCGCCGCCGAAACAGGTCAGTCCCAGCCCTGCATGCGGCCAGCCACGGCTCAGGAACATCAGGGTCACGAAGGCGCCGATCGCGGCGGAGCCAACGCCTTGGAGCGTGAGCGCCAGGCCCGGCTCCCAGATGCGGCCGACGATGCGCCAGAAGGACAGCCGCGCGCCGGCGGCGACCGGAACGGCCCCGACTGGCAGAACCATCATCAGCGCCAGGAGCGGAGCGAGCGCGCAGGCCGCCATGGCGCCTGCGAAGCCGGTCCATCCAAACACTGCCACGCCGACCGGGCTGCCAACCGCGAGTGCCGCGTACAGGGCCATGCCGACCACAGAGAACACCAGGCCCGAGCGGTGCGATCCCGTCACGCCGAAGCACCAGGCGATCAGTCCGACCGTCGCCAGGCTTTCGCCCAATCCGAGCAGCAGCCGGCCCGCAAGGAGGATCGCGTATGCGGCCGGGGCTGGACACCCCGGCCAGCCCGCGCCGCAGCAGGCCAGCCCGGCGGCGGCATAGGCCAGCAAGCCCAGCATCAGACAGCGGCGGCTGCCCCGCGCATCGGCGATCCGGCCAGCCATGCCCCGGGTGAGGATGGTTGAGGCAAAGGCGATCCCGACCGCGAGCCCGGCAAGGCCGTTGCCGTAGCCGAGGTTGACCGTGACGAACACCGGGACCACCGGCAGTGCCATGGCGATGCAGAGGTAGGCCACGAACAATGCCAGGGCGAGCCAATAAAGCAGGGGCAGGCTGCGAGCTGTCTGTGCCGGCGCGGCAAGGGGGAGCGACATCGGGCGGCAACCTTGTTCAGTTCGGACATGCCGCCGGCCTCACCCAAACCGTCATGGCGCTCGACCAGCAACGGGCGGCGTGATAGCCGAGCGCCTTGACGATGTGGCGCCAATCCGTATCGCGCAGAGGCCAAACGATGTTGGAGAGTCCGTTCACCATCCACCGCGGCACCAAGGACCGCGGCAAGGGCCTGCCCATGCACGCTCACAGTGAAGCGCAACTGACCTTCGCCGCATCGGGCATGGTGCAGGTCCACACGGAGGCGGGCCGTTGGCTGGTGCCGCCGCAGCTCGCGGTCTGGGTTCCGGCTGGGACCGCGCACCGGGTGGAGGTGCTGACCGATGCCGAACTCTGGATGGTGCATTGGCAGCCGTCGGCGATGCGGGAGTGGTCGCCGCCGACGCTGCTCGGCCGGGCCTTCGCGTTGCGGGTCACGCCGCTCCTGCGTTCCCTGCTCGATGCGGCCTTCGCAACTGATGCCGGAATTGGGAAAGCCGAGCTTCTTGTCAGGCTCATGCTTCACGAACTCACCGAAACGGCGGACGCGCCCACCTTCCTCCCCTTGCCCACAAGCCTTGTCGGGCAGCGTGTGGCCGACCTCGCCCTTGCCGATCACCGGAACCGGCTGGACGTGGCCGAACTGGCATCACGCGCCGCGACATCCGTCAGAACCTTGAGCCGGTTGTTCCCAGCGGAAACCGGGCTGACCTTCAAGGCTTGGCGGCAGCGGGCGCGGATCGCGCACGCAATGGACCGGCTTGCGAGGGGCAACGCCATTGCCAAGGTGTCGGCGGAGGCAGGCTTCGCCAGCACCGCTGCGTTCTCGTGCGCCTTCCGGCAGGTGACGGCCATGACGCCGACGACCTTCCTCGGCCGGCCAGATACGGCGAGCGCATTGGTGTCCTAACAGAGCGCAGATGCTGTACCACTTCGTCAAACGACCGTTTGACGAAGTGGTACAGCCTTGCAGCACACCCCGTGCCGCCATGCCCGGTCAGGACAGGACCGCCGGCCCACCCCCAACCCGGCCACGCCGTCCTTGACCCCAGCCCACCAACAATGTTCTTGTTCCGTTCATGTCTGCCCCCGCCCACGCCACCCCGCACCACCCCGCCCCGCACGCCGGGGACACGCACACGGACGCCCACGCGGACGCCCACGCGGACGCCGCCTTCTACCGCCAGGCCCTGCACGGCTTGGTCGGCATGGGCACCGGCTTCGCCCGCCTCCTGCACGACACCGCCCAGGCCGGGGCCGCACCCGCCGCCGCCGCTACGCCGCCCGCCGCACCCCAGGCTGCCGGCGCCCCGCCCGCAGCAGCCCCGCCCGCACCCGCGCCGCACGCTGTAGCCGCCGACCCGGCCACCCTCGCCAGCCTCGCAGGCGCCTTCGCCCAGGCCGCCCGCGCCGTCCGCCGCTGCATCATGCTCGCCCAAACCCTCAACCAGCCCGCTAAGCCCGCCCCCGACCCGACCGGGCACCGTGTCGCCGCCCGCAAGCGCATCCTCCGGGAAACTGAGGACAGCATCGGACGCGGCTACAATCCGGACAGCGACGCCGCCGAGGCCCTCCGCGCCGAGCTGCACGAGCGCCTGGACGCCCCCGACCTGGACGCGGACATCCTCACCCGCCCGGTCGCTGACATCATCACCGAAATCCGCCGCGACCTCGGCCTGGACGCCAACCCCGGCACCCGCCCTTTCCAGCGCCGAACCCCCGCCGACGTGGCGCTGCTCAACGCCCGCGCCGCTGCCCCGTGCGGCATCCGCCAGCCCGGCCCCGCGCCGCAGACTTCCGCGCCCACGCCACAAGCTTCCAAGCCGCAGACTCCCGGCCACGGAGCAGCCCAGCCCACCCCCGATCCCGAATGTAGGGACGGCCCAAGCCGCCCCGCTGCCGCCCGCCTCCAGCCCGGCCCCACCCACCCCGGCAGCGCCCTGCCGGACGACCCGGCCGAAGCCGTCGCCCTCATCCTGCGCCGCCACGCCGGCAGTGCTCCACGATGGCGCCCGCCCCCGGGCGGCTAGGAGCTTGTCCGAACGGGCTGGCGCCTAGCCTGTGCCCACCCCCCCGCCCAGGGCCGGCAAGTGGCACCCCCGCCCCCCATCGTTGACCCCCGCCTGTCCGGGTCCTATCTGCACGCCAGCAAGTTCATGCGCGCCAGGGTCCCGCCACGCCACGCCGGGGGACCCGTGCCCCGGCAGCGCGCCACCAGGGGACACCCATGTTCGCCAGCATCGCCCGCGCCGTCTTCGGCTCCGCCAACGACCGTTCGCTCAAGGGCTACCAGCGCCGGGTCCCCGCCATCAACGCGCACGAGCCGGCGATGGAGGCCCTGACGGACGAGGCGCTGCAGGCGAAGACCGCCGAGTTCCGCCAGCGCCTCGCCGATGGCGCGACGCTCGACAGCCTGCTGCCGGAAGCCTTCGCCACCGTGCGCGAGGCCGCCCGCCGCGTGCTGGGCCTGCGCCACTTCGACGTGCAGATGATCGGCGGCATGGTGCTGCACGACGGCAAGATCGCCGAGATGAAGACCGGCGAGGGCAAGACCCTGGTGGCCACGCTGCCCGTCTATCTCAACGCCCTGCCCGCAAAAGGCGTCCACGTCGTCACCGTCAACGACTACCTGGCCCGGCGCGACAGCGAGTGGATGGGCCGCGTCTATGGCTTCCTGGGCCTGACCGTCGGCGTCATCGTCCACGGCCTGAACGACGACGAGCGCCGCACCGCCTACGCCGCCGACATCACCTACGGCACCAACAACGAGTTCGGGTTCGACTACCTGCGCGACAACATGAAGTACCGGCTGGAGGACATGGCCCAGCGCGACTTCGCCTACGCCATCGTGGACGAGGTGGACAGCATCCTGGTGGACGAGGCGCGCACCCCCCTCATCATCAGCGGCCCCGCCGAGGACAGCAGCGACCTCTACCGCACCGTCAACCTGGTCGTGCGCGAGCTGGTGAAGGACGCCGCCACCTACGAGAAGGACGAGAAGCAGAAGACCGTCACCATGACGGAGGCCGGGACCGAGCAGGTCGAGGGGATGCTGCGCGACGCCGGCATCCTGACGGACGGCACGCTGTACGACGCCGCCAACGTCACCGTCGTCCACCACGTCCAGCAGAGCCTGCGCGCCAACACCCTGTTCGCCCGCGACGTGGACTACATCGTGCGGGACGACAAGGTCGTGCTCATTGACGAGTTCACCGGGCGCATGATGGAGGGCCGCCGCTACTCGGAGGGCCTGCACCAGGCGCTTGAGGCCAAGGAGGGCGTGACCGTCCAGCCAGAGAACCAGACGCTCGCCAGCATCACCTTCCAGAACTACTTCCGCCTGTATCCCAAGCTGGCCGGCATGACCGGCACGGCCATGACCGAGGCGGACGAGTTCGCCGAGATCTACAAGCTGGAGGTCATCGAAATCCCGACCAACGTGCCGGTGGGCCGCCAGGACTCCGACGACGAGGTCTATCGCTCCGCCGACGAGAAGTACGAAGCGGTGGCGACGCTGATCGAGGAGGCGCGGGGCCGCAACCAGCCCGTCCTGGTCGGCACCACCAGCATCGAAAAGAGCGAGACCATCAGCGGCATCCTGACCCGCAAGGGCGTGCCCCATGCCGTGCTGAACGCCCGCTTCCACGAGCAGGAGGCGAAGATCGTGGCGCAGGCCGGGGCGCCCGGGGCCATCACTATCGCCACCAACATGGCCGGACGCGGCACCGACATAAAGCTGGGCGGCAACGCCGACATGCGGATTAAGCTGGAACTGGCGGAGGTCCCGGAGGAGGAGCGCCCGGCCCGCGCTGCCGAGATCGAGCAGCAGATCGCCGTCTGGCACGAGGAGGTGAAGGCGGCCGGCGGCTTGCTGGTGGTGGGCACCGAGCGGCACGAGAGCCGGCGCATAGACAACCAGCTCCGCGGACGCTCCGGCCGCCAGGGCGACCCCGGCGCCAGCCGCTTCTTCCTGAGCCTGGAGGACGACCTGATGCGCATCTTCGGCAGCGACCGCATGGGCGGCCTGCTGGAGAAGCTGGGCCTCAAGGAGGGGGAGGCGATCATCCACCCCTGGATCAACAAGGCGCTGGAGAAGGCGCAGAAGAAGGTCGAAGCCCGCAACTTCGACACCCGCAAGAACGTGCTGAAGTACGACGACGTCATGAACAACCAGCGGCGCGAGGTCTATTCCCAGCGCCGCGAGTTCATGCGCGCCGAGGACGTGTCCGAGACCGTGCGGGAGATGCGGGAGGAGCTGATCGCCGGCCTGGTGGCCCGGCACATCCCGGAGAAGGCCTATGCCGAGCAGTGGGAGACGCAGGAGCTGGCCGAAGGCCTGAAGCGCCTGCTGAACCTGGACCTGCCCGTCGTGGACTGGGGCCGGGAGGAGGGCATGGACGAGACCGGCATCCGCGAGCGGATCGAGGCCGCGGCAGCCGAGGCGATGGCCGCCAAGGAGGCCGTGCTGGGCCGCGACCTCATGCGCTACGTCGAGAAGACGCTGCTGCTGCAGATGCTGGACGCCGTCTGGAAGGAGCACCTGCTGGCGCTGGACCACCTGCGCCAGGGCATAGGTCTGCGCGCCTACGGCCAGCGCGACCCGCTGAACGAGTACAAGAGCGAGGCGTTCGCGATGTTCAACGCCATGCTGGACGACTTGAAGGAGCGGGTCGTGACCATGCTGGCCCGCGTGGAGATCGGCCAGGAGCCGCCGGCCGAGATGTTCCAGCCGATGCAGGAACCTGGTCCGTTCACGCCGGGCCTGAGCTACTCGGACCCCGCCGCCGGGGCGCCCTACGCCGGCGGCGACGTGCTGGAAGCCGAACGGCCCCGCCCCGCCCTGGCCCGCGCCCCCGACCCCGCAGTGGACCCTGCCGACCCCGCCACCTGGCGCAACGTGTCCCGCAACGCGCCATGCCCTTGCGGGTCAGGCAAGAAGTTCAAGCACTGCCACGGCAAGATGGGGTAGGGCGCACTGCCCCCTCTCACTCCGGGATCGAGCCGCAACTTGGTTTGACCCCGGAGTGAGAGAGAGCAGGACCGCTAGAACAGACCTGTGAATATGCCCTGCCGCTTGCGCTGGATGATCGGGGTGTCCCCGATCTCCGGCGACCGGCCCAAGGCCGAGTTCTGCCGCAACCGCGCGGCCTCCCGCGTTGCGTCCACCGGCGTGCCTGGCGGCGGCGGGTCCTGCCAGAACATCAGCCGGTCCGTCAGCGGGCGGTTGGGGGTGTCCAGCGCGGCCTCCTGGTCCAGCCGGGCGCGTATGTCGGCCGGCGCCGGACGGCCGGCGGCAGCCACCAGGGCCTGCTGGCCCGGCGTCACGGCTGCAGGCGCATTGCCACCCATCAGGGTGTCCGGCGTCAGCGCGGCCTCGGCTTGCTGGCGCTGAGTCAGCTCCTGCGGGCGGGTCGCGCCAGGGCGGGGCGGGCGCAGGGTGAAGTCGGGCGGCATGGACAGCGGCGCGCGGGTCGTCACCTGGAACTCGTCCGGCGCGTCCCGCGTCAGCCCGAAGGTGCGGGTCAGCTCGTCGCCGCTGCACGCCGAGAGGGCGAGCGCGGCCAGGGGGATCAGCAGGCGCAGGGTCTTCATGCGGGTCTCCATGGGCGGCGTCTTACCGCCTAGCGCCCGGCGTCCGCAAGCGGCGCGGCGTCCGGCGCCGGGGCGCGCTTGGGCCGCAGCCCGTCCAGCACCAGCACCGCCACGCCGCACACGATGGCGGCGTCAGCGACGTTGAACACATACCAGGACCAGCCTCCAGCATGGGCGTGCAGGAAGTCCACGACGGCGCCGAAGCGCAGCCGGTCAATGACGTTGCCGATGGCCCCGCCGGCGATGCCGCCCAACGCCGCGGCCACCCACCCGCTCTCGGCCCGGCGCAGCCACACGCCCAGCACGGCCACCACCGCCAGCGCCACTCCGGCCAGCAGCCAGGCGCCCCACTGTCCCAGGCCGTTGAGCAGGCCGAAGGTGACGCCGTGGTTCCACACCATCGTCAGGCTGAACACCGGCAGCACCTCGATCTGCCGGACCTCGGGCAGGCGCAGCACCTCCAGCACCCACCACTTGCTGGCCTGGTCCGCCGCCAGCACCAGCACGGCCGCAATCAGGCCAAGGCGGACGCGTGGGGTCATGCTGGGTGCGCCCCGTGCCACAGGCACCCGTCATTGCGAGCCGCTCCTGCGGCGCGGCGATCTAGGGGCCGCCAGCGCATCCCTCGCGGCCCCTGGATCGCCGCGTCGCTGCGCCCCTCGCCATGACGGGTGTTGGTGGTCATTCCGCCGCGGCCTGACACGTCAGCCTCTCAACCACATCCGCGCACCTCACGCATAGCGCGGGATGCGCCGGCTGCGTCCCAACCTCCGGCAGCACGCGCCAGCAGCGGCCGCACTTGTCGCCCGGGGCGCGGTGGACGGTCAGCGCATCACCCGGCGCAGCCGACGACACGATGGCAACCTCCGCCCAGGCGTCCGCGTCCAGCAACTGCAATAGGGCCAGCGGCACGGTGACGGAGGCTTGCAGGGAGGAGCCGATCAGCTTCTCCGCCCGCGCCGCTTCCAGCGCCGTGGTGATAGTGCCGCGGGCGTCGCGGATGGCGGCCCAGCGAGCATCCAGCGCCGGGTCGTGCCAACTGGCGGGCACGTTCGGGAAGGATTGCAGATGCACGCTGCCGTCCTCGGACGGGAAGCGGGCCAGCCACGCCTCCTCGGCCGTGAAGCACAGCACCGGGGCCAGCCACGCCACCAGGCAGCGGTGCAGGTGGTCCAGCACCGTCCGCACCGCCCGGCGGCGCGGGCTGTCCGCCGCGTCGCAGTACAGCACGTCCTTCCGCACGTCGAAGTAGAACGCCGACAGGTCCGCCGAGCAGAAGGCGTGCAGGTCCGGATACACCCCGGTCCAGTCATGCGACTGCAGCGCCCCGCGGACGCGCGCGTCCAGCACGGACAGCCGGTGCAGCACCCAGCGCTCCAGTTCCGGCATGTCCACGTTCGGCAGGCGTTCGGCGTCCGTGAAGCCGTCCAGGCTGCCCAGCAGCCAGCGCAGCGTGTTCCGCAGGCGGCGATACAGCTCCGCCTGCTGCTTCAGGATCTCCGGCCCGATCCGCAGGTCCTCCGACACGTCGGAGTTCACGACCCACAGGCGCAGGATGTCGGCGCCCATCCGGTCCGTCACCTCCTGCGGCGCGGTGACGTTGCCGAGCGACTTGCTCATCTTCCGCCCGGCCTCGTCCAGCACGAAGCCGTGGGTCAGCACCGCCCTGAACGGGGCGCTCCCGCGGGTGCCGACCGCTTCGAGCAAGGAGGATTGGAACCAGCCGCGGTGCTGGTCGCTGCCCTCCAAATACAGGTCCGCCGGCCAGGGCAGGCCGCGGTCGGCCAGGACGAAGCTGTGGGTGCTGCCGGACTCGAACCACACGTCCACGATGTCCATGACCTGCTCGTAGGCGGTGGGGTCGCGGCCGTCGCCCAGGAAGCGGGTGGGCGGGCTGCTGTACCAGGCGTCCGCGCCTTCCGCCGCAAAGGCGTCCACGATGCGGGCGACCACGGCCGGGTCGCGGAGCGGCTCGCCGGTGCGGCGGTCCACGAAGACGGGGATGGGCACGCCCCAGGCGCGCTGGCGGCTGATGCACCAGTCCGGACGGTCCGCGACCATGCGGGACAGGCGGGTGCGCCCGGCCTCGGGGATGAAGGCGGTCTTGGCAATCTCCTCTAGTGCCCGCTCCCGCAGCCGCTCCGGCCCGTCCATGCGGATGAACCATTGCGGCGTGGCGCGGTAGATCACCGGCGCCTTGCTGCGCCAGGAGTGCGGGTAGGAGTGCGTCAGCGTGCCGCGCGCCAGCAGGCCGCCCGCCGCCTCCATCGCCGCGCCCACGGGCGCCGCGGCCTTGAAGACGTGCAGCCCGGCGAACAGCGGCACCCACGGCGCATAGGTCCCATCCGGCCCCACAGCCTCCGGCACCTCGATCCCGTGCGCGCGTCCAAGGATAAAGTCCTCCTCGCCATGCGACGGCGCGATGTGGACGAAGCCGGTGCCCTGGTCGGTGGTGACATACTCCGCCGGCAGCAGGGGCGCGTCGTGGTCGTAGCCCTGGCCGCGCAGCGGATGGGCGGCGGTCAGCCCGGCCAACTCGGCGCCCTTGTAAACGTGGACGACATGGTGCGTGGCGATCCCGACCTGCCCGCACACCTGCGGCAGCAGGCCAAGGGCGATCAGCAGGCGTTCGCCGGGCCGGGCCAGGGAGCCGTCAGCCACGCTGTCCACCTGCACCAGCGCGTATTCGATCTCCGGCCCGTAGGCCAGGGCGCGGTTGCCCGGCATGGTCCAGGGCGTCGTCGTCCAGATCACCACGCTGGCCCCGGCCAGGGGACCGTTGCCTAATACGGGAAAGCGCACGAACACCGTGTCGCTGGTGCGGTCGTGATACTCGATCTCCGCCTCCGCCAGCGCCGTGCGCTCGACGGGGGACCACATCACCGGGCGCAGGCCGCGATACAGGGCGCCGTTCAGCAGGAACTTGCAGATCTCGCCGGCGATGGCGGCCTCGGACCCGAAGTCCATCGTGGCATAGCGTCCGGCCCAGTCCCCGGTGACGCCCAGGCGCTGGAACTCGTCCGTCTGCACCTGCAGCCAGTGGGCGGAGTAGCGGCGGCACTCGTCGCGGAAGTCCAGCACCGGCACCGCGTCCTTGTCGCGCCCGGACTTGCGGTATTCCTCCTCGACCTTCCACTCGATGGGTAGGCCGTGCGTGTCCCAGCCCGGGACGTAGCCGGCGTCCTCCCCCGCCATGCGATGCGCCCGCATGATGACGTCCTTCAGGATGCGGTTCAGCGCGTGGCCGATGTGCAGGTGGCCGTTGGAGTAGATGGGTCCGTCGTGCAGCACGAAGGTGGGCCGTCCGGCCATCCCCGCCTTCGTGCGCTCCCATAGGCGGGTGCGCTCCCACCGGGCCAGCAGCTCCGGCTCCCGCTTCGGCAGGTCGCCGCGCATGGGGAAGGGGGTCGTGGGCAGGAAAACGGTGGACTTGTAGTCCGTCGTGGCGGCGGGCGTGGCGGCGGGGGCGTCGTTCATGGTGGGATCCCGGTGTGGGGGTGGCGTGCGCGTGCGTGGTCCCGGCGTTCAGGGAACGGCCGGGCCTATAATTCGCAGCAGCGGACGCATCGGGACCATGCGGGGGTTTATGCGGAGGGGCAGGGGGCCGGGTCAAGCGGGAAGCGGGCAGGGCTGCGCTGTGCCGCTCCCTCTCCCTCCGGGAGAGGGTTGGGGTGAGGGAAGCCGCACGCGCCGTTCTTGGCCATGGGAGCGCCGTGCTTGCTTGGCTGGGGCCGGCGCTGCGTGGCCTCCCTCACCCTGATCCTCTCCCGAAGGGAGAGGGAGAAGCGCAGCGTCCATCCGTTGGCACCATCTCATTCCCCGGGCATCCTGCCGCCGTGCCCCTCCTGCTCCACCTTCCCGACCTGGCCGCCACCGAAGCCCTGGCCGCGCGCATCGCCGGGCAGCTTCGTCCGGGCGATGCCGTCCTTCTGCAAGGCCCGCTCGGCGCCGGCAAGAGCGCCCTGGCCCGCGCCCTGCTGCGCGCCCTGCTGCGCGACCCGGCGCTGGAGGTGCCCAGCCCCAGCTACACCCTGGTCCAAACCTACGACGCCCCCCTCGGCCCCGTGCATCACTTCGACCTGTGGCGCCTGGACGGCCCGGCGGCGGTGGCGGAGCTGGGCTGGGACGACGCGCGGGACGGCGTGGTGCTGGTGGAGTGGCCGGACCGCCTGGGCGCGCTGCGGCCCGACGACGCCCTGACGGTGGGGCTGTCTCATGCCGAGGGGGATGCGCGGAGTGCCGCCCTGAATGGGTGGACTGGCCGGCTGCGGACACTTGAGTGAGGCTTTGCAGGCTGGCCGCGAATGCAAGGGCCGGCGCGGCGCTGCCGCTGTCAGACCCCGGTGGCGCCGCAGTCTTCAAGCCCACGAACTCCCGCCCAGCACGGCTGATCCCATCCCCTTTCGCGCCGGCGGGGAACGATGCCCTGCGCCGAAGGTTACGCGCCCCGCGTGAAGCCACCATCCAAGGACAGCCGCATGAGAAAGTCCCGCTTGCGCTCCATTCTGAGGTCGTTGGGCGGCTGCGCCATCGTCCTGGGCTTGCTGCTACCGCTGGTGCTCGTGGCCGGCGGCCCGTCCGACCCGCTGGGCGACTACCGCAGCCCGAGGCATGGCGCGCGGGCAAGCGCCGTCGTGGCGGAAGCCACCCGGACCGGGCCGGTCGTTGCCGGCATCAGGGTGCGCCATGCCGGGCAGCCGCCGGGCGCGGCGCCCGCGGTCCTGAGCGACTACGGGTTGGGTGTCCCCGGTTGGCGTTCCCCGTTCAAGGAGGGCGACACGCTGGAGATCGCCTACCTCACGTCCAATCCCAACTCGGCCGTGGTGCCCGCGGCGTTGCTGGACGAGGTGCCGGGGGCGCCGGAGCCAGGATACCTGGTGCCCTTGGGCATGTTCCTGGCCTATGTCGGCAGCGGCATCGCCCTGCTGGTGACGTCCCTGCGAACTCCCGAGGAACGGATGCAAAGCTGGATGCCGCCGCCGCCGTTGAAAGGCGAACCCAAGCCGCCCCCCAGTCCCCGGGCGGGCGCCGTGGGATACAAGATCGCGGCCGGGGCCATTGCGATGCTGCTGCTGCCGCTGCTGCTGTGGGGGCTGCCGGCCTATGTCCGCATCACTCAGGACGCGCTGGCCAGCACCGGATGGCCGCAGGCGGCTGGCACGATCCTTCAATCCCGTGTCGGCACGCAGACCACGACCAGCAAAAGGGGAGGACAGTCGTCCAGCTACGTTCCCGAGGTCACGGCCCGCTACGACGTGGGCGGGCGCTCCTGGCGGACGGGGACCGTGCGCTTCAACTACCTCGAAAGCGGGAGCGAGGCGGATGCGGCGGCAGTGGTGGGCCGATACAAGGCGGGCGCGTCCGTCCCTGTGCATTACGACCCGTCCAACCCGGGCCGCGCCGTCCTGGAACCCGGCCCCGTCATGCCCGACGCCGCGCTGTACGGCGCAGGTGCCGCCGCTGCGGCGCTGTCGTGGCTTGGCGCGTTGTGGCTGCTGCTGCGCCGCTTGCCGCCGGGACCGGAGCCGGCAACCTCGCCCCTGATGGGCCGGCATGGCGCAAGGGGCGCTTGAGGCCCGTTCCGGCCCGTTCCTCTTGGGACGAAGGCGCGGCACAGGGCGGTGTGGGCCGGCTGGGAGTGCCCGCCTGCGCCAAGCCCGGCAGCAGCGTGTCCGATCCCGGCAGCGTCATCATTGGCGGCTGCTACGCCGCATGGAAACGGTCCGCCGTGGATTAAAGGTTCCAGCGCGTGGGGCATTGGTGCAGGCCGGCCTTCATCCGGCATAAGGTCCCTGACCGCGGTGCAACGGCGCTGGACATGACAGTTTTCCTATCCATATGGTGGAGGGTCCATGCTGAACCTGCACACGATCCCCCCGCACGTCCCGTTTCTGGATGCCCTGGCGCAGTGGTGGCTTGCCAGGCGCGGCCCTGACCCGTTGCGCGTCGCCGACGGGCTGATCCTGCTGCCCACCCGCCGCGCCGCCCGCGCCCTGTCCGACGCCTTCCTGCGGCAGACCAACGGCACGCCGCTCCTGCTGCCCCGCATCGGCGCGCTGGGCGCATTGGACGAGGCGCCGCTGGCCCTGGCCGGCGCGCTGGACCTGCCGCCCGCGGTGGACTCCGTGCGCCGCCTGGCAGTGCTGACCCGGCTGGTCATGGCCGCCGGCGACAAGGTGGGCGGCGGCCAGCTCGGCGGCCCCACCACCGCCGACCGCGCCTGGCCGCTCGCCGCGGAACTCGCCACCCTGTTGGACGAGGCGCACCGCGCCGAGGTGGACCTGACCGAGGTGCTGCCCGCCGCTGCCGAGGGCGGCTATGCCGAGCATTGGGGCCGCACCATACGCTTCCTGCAGATCGTGACCCGCGCCTGGCCGGACTGGCTGTGGGACCAGGGCCTGATGGACCAGGCCGAGCGCGGGGTGAAGCTGCTGGACGCGCAGCGGGAGGCTTGGGCGGAGCAGCCGCCGGACCATCCCGTGGTGATCGCCGGCACCACTGGCGGCATCGCCTCCGTCGCGCGCATGATGGCGGTCGTGGCCCGGATGCCGGAGGGCGCGGTGATCCTGCCCGGCCTGGACATGGCCATGTCGGACGAGAACTGGGACGTCCTGGACCCCGGCCACCCCCAGGCCGGGCTGCGCGCCCTGCTGGCCGGCCTGGGCGCGGCGCGCGGCGACGTGCAGGACTGGCCCGACCAATCCGGCCCCGTCTCGCCAGGCCGCTGCGACGCGTTGTGGCAATCCCTGCTGCCTGCCCGCGCGCTGGGCGAGTGGCGGCAGCCATATACTCCTGACGTGCATGGCCTGACCCGGCTGGAGCCGGCGGATCAGCAGGAGGAAGCCGTGGCCATCGCCCTGGCCCTGCGCGGCGCATTGCAGCAGCCCCATGCCCGCGCCGCCCTGGTGACGCCCGACCGGCAGTTGGCGGCGCGCGTGGCGGCGGAGCTGGGCCGCTACGGCGTTGTGGTGGACGACAGCGCCGGGGAGCCGCTGGCCGACACCCCGCCCGGCGCGTTCCTGCGCCTGCTGGCCCGCGCGGTGGCGGACGGGCTTACGCCGGTGGCGCTGCTGTCCCTACTGAAGCACCCCCTGACCGCGCTGGGCCTGGCCCCCGCCGCCTGCCGCGGCACCGCCCGCACCCTGGAGCTGCGCGTGCTGCGCGGCCCGGCCCCGCCGCCGGGCCTGGATGGGCTGCGCGGCGCCCTGGACCGCCGCGGCTCGACCGAGGAGGTGGACGACCTGGTGCGCCGCCTGCACGATGGGCTGCTGCCGATCATCCGCATCGCCCAGCGCAACGACGCCACCCCGGCGGAGGCCCTGGTCGCCCTGATCGAGTGCGCGGAGGCCGTCGCCCGCACGGACGAGCAGGACGGCGCAGCCCGCCTATGGTCCGGGGAGGAGGGTGAGGCCCTGGCCACCCACCTCTCCGCACTGACCGCCGCGCTGCCGATCCTGCCGGCGCAGCCCGTGGCAACACTGCCGGGCCTGCTGGACGCCTCGATGGAGGGGGCCGTCGTGCGCAGCCGCCGGGCGCTGCGCGGGCGGGACGGGGTGGAGCATCCGCGCGTGTCCATCCTGGGCCTGCTGGAGGCCCGGCTGCAATCCGCCGATCTGATGGTGCTGGGCAGCCTGACGGAGAGCGTCTGGCCCCCCGCCACCGACCCCGGCCCGTGGATGAGCCGCCCGATGCGCACCGCCGCCGGCCTGCCCTCCCCGGAGGAGCGCGTGGGCCAGATGGCGCACGACTTCGCCATGCTGGCCTGCGCCGCGCCGCAGGTGGTGCTGTCCTGCCCCCGCCGCCGCGACGGCGCCCCCGCCGTGCCCGCGCGCTGGCTGGTGCGGCTGCAAGCCTTCCTGCGCGGGCACGGCGCGTCCCTGCCGGCGCACCCCGTCGCCGAGTGGGCACGCCTGCTGGACCAGCCCGCCGGCGACCCCCGCCCCGCCCCGCCGCCGCGCCCGCGCCCGCCGGTCGAGGCGCGGCCCCGCCGCTTGCGCGTCACGGAAATAGAAACCTGGCTGCGCGACCCCTACGCCATCTATGCCCGGCATGTCCTGCGCCTGCGCGCCCTGGACCCGCTGGAGCAGTCGGCGGACGCCGCGGACTACGGCAGCATCGTCCACGCCGCCATCGCCGCCTTCCTGGGGCGCCTGGGCGACCGCTACCCGCGCGATGCTGCGGTGCTGATGCGGCAGGAGATGGAGGTGGCGCTGGACGCCGCCGGGCTGCGTCCGGCGCTGGCGGCCTGGTGGCGCCCGCGCCTGCAGCGCATCGCCGACTGGGTGGCGGAGCAGGAGAGGGTGCGCCGGATCGCTGGGCCGAAGCCGGCGGTGCGGTGGGAGGTGTCGGGCGAATGGCAGGTGCCCTGCGCCGGACGGCCCTTCGCCTTGCGCGGACGGGCCGACCGGATCGAGCGCAACCCGGACGGCACCCTGTCCATCCTGGACTACAAGACCGGCGTGGTGCCGAACACGGCGCAGGTGCAGGACGGCCTAAGCCCGCAACTGCCGCTGGAGGCGGCGATGGCGGCGGCCGGCGTGTTCGGCCCGGACCTGCAAGGCAGCACGTCGGAGCTGACCTACTGGCACGTCACCGGCGGCTACCTGCCCGGCGAGGAAAGCCGCCTGTTCCGCGGTGACCCCGCCGAGACCGCCGCCCAAGCCGGCGAGGCCGAACGCAAGCTGTGCGCCCTGATCGCCGCCTTCGACGACCCCAACCGCGCCTACCTCTCCCAGCCGCATCCCGGCGATGCTCCGCGCTTCGCGGACTACACGCAGTTGGCGCGGGTGCTGGAATGGGCGGCGGTGGAGGAGGGGGGATGACCGCCTTCTTCTCCCTCTCCCTCCGGGAGAGGGTCGGGGTGAGGGAGGCCGCACGCGCAAACCATCGTGACGCGAGTGCCCTCCGTTATCCGGCAAGGCTCTGCTTGGCTTCCCTCACCCCAATCCTCTCCCGGAGGGAGAGGGAGCAGGCACGGGCAGTTTTCATGGATGCCGCTGCCCCGTTCACGGCCGCCCGCGCACGCGCCGGGGGAACGCCACCCCTTTGGAATGCCGCCGTGATCCTGGCCGCCCTCCTGCTGTATGCGCCGGTCGTCCTGTGCCTCGGCATAGCCGCCGCAGCACGCCGCCGTGCGGCGAAGGCTGTCTGGGCTGCCGTGGGCATCGGCATCCTCGCCATCGTCATCGCCAGCGGCCATGTCGGCTCCGAACACTCGGCGGCGGTTGAGGTCGGCGGCGCCAAGCTGACCTACTCGATCCGGTGGGGCTGGGACATGGAGCAAGCCGTCGGCATCTCCGGGCCGGGCTGGCTCGACTGGGGATCAAGGCTGTCCGAGGATGTCTGGGACAAGCCCTACAACGCCGGCGGCCCGCTGTTCAGCAACGCCGACGGAACCGTCTATCACCTGGCCCTGCAATGGAACATCTACCGCATCGGCGTTGCGGAGCGGACGGTCGAGGCACGCTGCGACGGCGCCGAACTCGTGCGCTATGTCGGCACGTTCGGCCTGGCGGAGCACCAGCAGATGTCGCGCGGCGACGGCGCGCGGTTTACCCCAGCGGGACAGGATCCGCCGGTTCCGCCGCCAGTGCCGCCCAACCTGGACGCCCTAAGGGAGAGATGCAGTTGATCCCTCTGCATCGCCGCCCTTCCGCTCCGTCACCCCAGCCCTCCTCGGGAGGCAAGGAACCATGAACGTCATCACCACCCTCCCCATCACCGCCCGCGAGCGTGCGGAGGAGGAGCAGCGGCAGGCGTCCGATCCCACGGTTTCGGCCTTCGTCAGCGCCAGCGCCGGGTCGGGCAAGACCAAGCTGCTGACGGACCGGATGCTGCGCCTCATGCTGGGCGGCGCCGACCCGTCGCGCATCCAGTGCCTGACCTTCACCAAGGCGGCCGCCGCCGAGATGGCGCTGCGGCTGCAACGCCGCTTGGGCGAGTGGGTCACGCTGGACGACGACGCGCTGGAGCTGCAACTGCAGGAGCTGCGCGTGGACCCCACGCCCGAGGCGCTCGGCAAGGCGCGGGAGCTGTTCGCCACCATCCTCGACCTGCCCGGCGGCATGAGGATCGGCACCATCCACGCCTTCTGCCAGTCCCTGCTCCGCCGCTTCCCCATCGAGGCCGCGATCTCCCCGCACTTCCGCCTGGTCGAGGACACCGATGCCCGGCAGGCGATGGACCAGGCGCGCGAGGGCGTGCTGGCGCACACGCCGCAGGACGAGCTGCGCGAGTTGGCCGGGCTGGCGAACGCCGACCGCTTTGCCACCCTGATCGGCATATTGGAACGCGAACGCGCCCGGCTGGCGGACGCGCTGGACCTGGCGGAACCGCGGCTGGACGCCGCCATGCGCCGCGTGGCCGGCGCGGGCGGCGCCACGGACGCTGCCATCCTGGCCGCCGCAGCGTCTTGGCCAGCCGAACCCGGCGTGCGCGCCGCGCTGGCCCTGGCGCACGAGGAGGGCACGCCCGCCGTCAAGGAAAAGGCCCGGCGTATGCTGGACTGGCTGGGCCTCGACGCCGCCTTGCGCCAGGAGCATTGGGCGGAGTGGCTGGGCGAACTGCTGAAGGGCGACAGCTCTCCCCGCGCCGTCAGCGTCTTCGCTGCCAAGCGGCTGGCGGAAAAGCACCCCTCCATCCCCGAGGCGCTGTCGGCGGAGCAGGAGCGCGTCATGGCCATCGAGGACAGCCGCCGCGCGCTGCGCGTCGCCGAAGCGTCCACGGCGCTGCTGCGCCTGGCAAAGCCCGTGCTGCACGCCTATGCCGGGCGCAAGCAGGACATGGGCTTCCTGGACTACGGCGACCTGATCGGCCGCACCTCAAAGCTTCTCGTGGACCCCGGCGCGGCCTGGGTGCTGTACAAGCTGGACGGCGGCATAGACCACCTGCTGTTGGACGAGGTGCAGGACACCGCCCCCGAGCAGTGGCAGATCGCCCATCGCCTGACCGAGGAGTTCTTCGCCGGCCAGGGCGCACGGGCCGAGCAGGTGGAGAACAAGGGCGCCCCGGCCCGCACCTTCTTCGCCGTGGGGGACCCGAAGCAGAGCATCTACTCCTTCCAGGGCGCGGATCCCGAGGAGTTCGGGCGGTCGCACGACCGCATGGCCCGGCGCGTCGGCGGATCGTCGCAGGAGTGGCGGGATGTCACGCTGGACGTGTCCTTCCGCTCCACCAAGCCGGTGCTGGACCTGGTGGACGCCGTGTTCGCCGACCCCGTGGCCGCCCGCGGCGTCGCGGAGGATGCGCCGCTGCATCACTTCGCGGACCGGGCGGGGTTCGCCGGGCAGGTGGAGCTGTGGCCGCTGACGCCCCTGCCGGAGGAGGAGCAGGCCGCGCCCTGGACGGTGCCCGACCGCAACATGGGCCTGGTGTCCGCCCCGCAGCGCCTGGCGGACGCCCTGGCGCGCTACATAGACGGGGAATTGCGCGACGGCGTGCGCCTGCAAAGCCGCGACCGCCCCCTGCAGGCCGGGGACGTGCTGGTGCTGGTCCGCCGCCGCGACGCCTTCGCCCGCGCGCTGGTGCGGTCCCTGAAGGCCCGCGGCGTGCCCGTCGCCGGGCTGGACCGGCTGGTGCTGACCGAGCAGGCCGCCGTGCAGGACATGCTGTCCGCCTGCGACGCCGTGCTGCTGCCGGAGGACGACCTGGCCGTTGCCTGCGTGCTGACCAGCCCCCTGGGCGGCCTGACCGACGAGAGCCTGATGCGCCTGGCGATGGAGCGCACGGGCACGCTGTGGGAGGCGCTGCGGGACCGCGCCGGGGAGCGGGAGGTGTGGCGCCAGGCCTGGACCTTCCTGTCCACGCTGCAATCCCGCGCCGACCATGTGACCCCCCATGCCCTGCTGTCCGAGGCCCTGGGACCGCTGGGCGGACGCGCCCGCCTGCTGGCCCGGCTGGGTGCGGAAGCCGCGGAGCCGCTGGACGAGCTGCTCTCCGCCGCCCTGGCCTACACCGCCACCCACGCCCCGGCGCTGCAGGGCTTCGTTCACTGGATGCGCCGGTCGGGCGCCGAGGTGAAGCGGGAGGCCGAGGGTGCCGGCGGAGCCGTCCGGGTGATGACCGTCCACGGCGCGAAGGGCCTGCAAGCGCCCCTGGTGATCCTGCCGGACACCACGGCCCTGCCGCCCGAGGATGACGCCTTCCACTGGGTGCATGACGCGAACACGGGCGCGGACCTGCCCCTGTGGTCCCCGCGCCGGGAACTGCGCTGCGCCGCCGTGGCGCGCGCGCAGGAGGCGGAGCGGGACCGGCGGCTGCGGGAGTACAACCGCCTGCTGTATGTCGCGCTGACCCGGGCCGAGGACCGCCTGCTGGTCTGCGGCTGGCACACCAAGCGCGGCGTGCCGGAGGACAGCTGGTATCGCATGGCCGAACGCGGCTTCCGCGCCATCGGGGCCGACATGGCGCCCTTCGACCTCGTGCCCGGCGCTTGGGAAGGGCAGCGGATGGTGCAGTCGTCCCCGCAAACGGCGCATGTGGTGCCCTTGCCGGCAGCCGCCGCCCGTGCGCCGGAGGCGCTGCCGCCCTGGGCCGGCCGCCCCGGCAACTGGCGCCCCGCGCCGCCGCCGCCCGAGCCGCCGTTGCCCACGCCCCTGGCGCCCAGCCGCCCGGACGGCGCGGGGCTGGGGCCGGTGCCGCGCGCAGCCTCCCCGTTGCAGGCGCGGGACGACGCCGGGCAGCGGTTCCTGCGCGGCAACCTGGTCCACACCCTGCTGCAGCACCTGCCGGACCGTCCGGCCGAGGAGCAGGATGCTGTGGCCCTGGAGCACCTGGGCCGGCCCGCCTTCGGCCTGCCTTGGGCGGAGGTCGCGGGCCTGGCGGCGCAGGTCATGGGCGTGCTGCGCCATCCCGACCTGGCGCCGCTGTTCGGGCCGGGCAGCCGGGCGGAGCAGCCGCTGACCGGCCTGGTCGGCAGCACCGTCGTCAACGGCGTCGTGGACCGGCTGGCCGTGCTGCCAAGCGAGGTCTGGCTGGCCGACTACAAGACCCTGCGCGACGCCCCGGCGGACGTGGCGGCGACGCCCGTGCGCTACCTGCGCCAGATGGCGGCCTACCGCGCGGTCCTGCGCGGCGTGTTCCCGGGCCGCCCCGTGCGCTGCGCCCTGGTCTGGACGCAGGGCGCGACCGTGGCCATGCTTCCTGATGCCCTGCTGGACTCCCATGTCCCCGCCTGACTCGGCCCCCTGATCCAGCGTCTTGGCCCGGCGTCCCAACCTGGCGGCTTGATCCCCCCAGGCCCGGTCCCCACGTCCCCATCCCGTCACACGAGGAGAGCGCCTTGAGCGAGAACACGGTTTCCGTCAGCGACAGCGAATTCAAGTCCCTGGTCCTGGACAGCAAGGAGCCGGTGCTGGTGGACTTCTGGGCGGAGTGGTGCGGCCCCTGCAAGATGATCGCCCCGGCGCTGGAGGAGATCGCCGCCGAGAACAAGGGCCGCCTGACCGTCGCCAAGGTGAACATCGACCACAACCCGATGTCGCCCACCACCTACGGCGTGCAAAGCATCCCGACGATGATTCTGTTCAAGGATGGCAAGCCGATGGCCACGAAGCTGGGCGCGAGGCCCAAGAGCGAGTTGAAGCAGTGGGTCGCCAGCGTCCTGTAGCCTGAATGCTCCCGCTGCCTCACCCTGCCCCTTGGTCCGTTTCGCGGCCCAAGGGGTGGGGTGAGGCAACCAAGCGGCGTCAGGCCCAGCCGCGGCAGCATCCCCCCATCTGCAACGCGCGCCTGTCCAGCCGTTTGGCCTATCCAGCCCGCAGTCATCCCTTGATGGTTGCCGGCCTGTTCGCGTCGGCACCTGGGCGCATCCCGTCAAGAAGTGCGCGCATGATGCGGGGGCATCGGCAAGCATGCCGCCCGTGCCGCGCATCTTTTTCACGTCGTCCGCTCCTGGCTCGTTCCGGGATGGCCGCATGGCCCTGCAATGGCGCAAGGCCGCCTTATGGTCCTATCAAAGCGCATCCGACGCTCTGGCCCATGAAGGGAATGCCATGTCCGACCACTACGATCTGCTGATCCGCGGCGGCACCCTGGTGCTGCCCTGGGGCACCGAGCAGGCGGATGCCGGCGTCCGCGACGGCCGCATCGCCGCCCTCGGCGTCCCCGCCGGCGCCACCGCCGATGGCGTCATCGAGGCTGCCGGGCTGCACGTCCTCCCCGGCCTGATAGACCCCCACGTCCACCTGCGCGACCCCGGCGACCCCCGCATCGAGACCATCCCGACGGGCACCCGTGCCGCCGTGCTCGGCGGGTTGGCGGCCGTGTTCGACATGCCCAACACCAGCCCTGCCATCACGGACGCGGACCAGCTGGCATGGAAGGCGGGCTATGTGGAGGCCAACGCCTGGTGCGACATGGGCCTGTATGTCGGCGCTACGAAGCGCAACACCGCGGAACTGGCGGGGCTGGAGGTGCTGGATGGGGTGTGCGGCATCAAGGTGTTCGCGGGCAGCAGCACCGGGGACCTGCTGGTCGAGGACGACGCCTCGCTGGAGGCTGTCATGCGGCACGGGCGCCGCCGGGTGTCGTATCACAGCGAGGACGAGTACCGGCTGCAGGCGCGCAGGCCGCTGTTCAAGGTGGGCGACCCCTACAGCAGCCACATGGAATGGCGGGACGAGGAGTGCGCCTTCCTGGGCACCCGGCGGCTGATGGCGCTGGCCCGGCGGACGGGGCGGGCGGCACACATCCTGCATGTCTCGACCGCGCAGGAGTTGGAATACCTGCGCGACTACCGGGACGTGGCGACGGTGGAGCTGCTGGTGAACCACCTGACCCAGATGGCGCCGGAGGTCTATGAGCAGCTCGGCGGCATGGGCGTGATGAACCCGCCCATACGAGGGCGGCGGCACTGGGAGGCCGCGTGGGCCGCGGTGCGGGACGGGACGGCGGACACGATAGGCTCCGACCACGCGCCGCACCTCCGCGCGGCCAAGATGAAGCCCTGGCCGGAGTGCCCGGCGGGGCTGACGGGGGTGCAAACGCTTGTGCCGGTCATGCTGGACCACGTGGCCGCCGGGCGGCTGTCCCTGGCGCGGATGGTGGACCTGATGTGCGCCGGCCCGGCGCGGGTCTATGGCGCGTTGGGCAAGGGGCGGCTGGCGGCGGGGTATGATGCGGACTTCACCCTGGTGGACCTGCGGGCGCGGCGGACCATCGAGGACGGTTGGATCGTGTCGCCGTGCGGGTGGACGCCGTTTCACGGGATGGGCGTGACGGGGTGGCCGGTGGGCACGGTGGTGCGCGGCAACGTGGTGATGCGGGATGGGGAGGTGCTGGGGGCACCGGTGGGGCGGCTGGTGCGGTTCCGGGGGTAGTTGGCCGCAGAAGTCTGGTAGCGTCATTCCCAAAGGAGAACTGCTGTGGCCGTTGACAGGCATTCGACTCCAGCCAACGGCTTGCGCCGCCGCACTCGGTTCTGTCGGGCCGTGCTGCTGGCTAGTGCTTTTCTGCTGCTGCTATCCGGCGCAAGCCGGGCGGAGGACATGAAGCGGGTCCGGATCGTGGCCGAGACGCTCCCGCCCGTGGAGCTTGAGGTGCCGTCCCGCTTGATCTCCCATGCACTGACGCCGCCGTCCCGCTACCGCGACACGCGGCTGCACCTATCCTTCTTCCTGCCCGTCCACGCGGATGGTGCAACAGACGCATCCGACTTCACCCTGACCCGGATCAAGAGCGATGCCGAGCAGCACGCAAGCCTGAGCAGGTCCATGTCGGAGGACGACTGGATACGCTTGGGGCGACGCTATGGCATTTCTGTCGCCACAGACCTGCGCGATTACGATATGGCGGCTGCGTTTGAGGATCGGCTCAGGTCGATTGGCCTCGACGAGACCGGCCAGTTTGAGAAATTTGTTTATGCTCTCAACGATGGGCCAGAGGCGCCTGTGTACTACCGTCCCATTGACACCAAGGACGTGTGGATACGGTGCCCCAAGCAGATTGATGACATTTGGAAATGCAGAATGCAATACATGCGGGCCAACACTGTTTATGTCGAGGTCTTCATGTCCCCACGCTATTTGCCCCAATGGCGGGCATTGAAGTCGCTTGTAGATGATATCGTGGCCGTGGGTGCCTCGAATTGACCGCCGCGACCCGGAAAATCAGGCGTAGTTTTACGACATGTGCGCTGCATCGCCTGCCATGCCCCGCACCCGCTCCGCCAGTTGCAGCGAAGCGACGTTCTTCAGCTTCGCCTCCACCTCGATGTCGGTCCAGGCGAGGTGGCTGGCCACCCAGTCGTTGACGGCGGTGTTCCACATCGTGTCCGAGTGGGCGCGCAGCTTGTGCGGGGGATGGCCGGCGGCGACCAGGGCGGCGAAGTCGGGCAGAGCGTCCGGCGCATGGTCCGGCAGCAGGTCCTCGCGGGACACGCTGATATGGCTGACGGGGCGCGTGCCGCGCCAGCTTTCGGCCACCTGAGGGATGCGCGGGTCGTCCGGCTGGATGTAGCGCCCGCCGCTGCTCAGCCACTCGTGGTGCAGGTCCAGGACCACCGGCACGTCGTCCATCAGCGGCAGCAGGCTGTCCAGGTCGAAGCTGACCTCGTCGTTCTCGACCGTCAGCAGGCCGCGGGCGTCGGCGGATAGGCGGGGCAGGTTGGCGCGGAAGCCCTCGACGCCTGTCGCGTTGGAGCCGATGTGGATGTTGACGTGGGTGCCGTGCGGGTGCCAGCCGCCGGCCAGGCCCATCCAGCGGAACAGGCTGGTGTGGTATTCCAGTTCGCTGATGCCGTTCTCGACTGCCGCCGGGTTGGGGCTGGCCAGGACGCAGAAGGGGCCGGGGTGCAGGCTGAGGCGGACACCGCTCTCCCGCGCCACCCGTCCGCAGGTGCCCAGCCCGGCCTCCACCAGCTCGCGCATCGCGGGTTCGTCGTACATCCAGCGGGCGACGGGGTGGGTGAAGGCGGGCAGCACGTTGCTGTCCAGGCGGAGCATACGCTCGATGGGGGAGGCCGTGGCGACGCGGCGGAGGTGCGCCTCCATCGCGTGCAGGTTGCGGGCGACGAGGGCCATCACCTTCTCGAACGCCGGCACCGGCTCCATGCGCTGCAGGGCGGTGACGGTGGTGCCGGTGACGTTGAAGCGTGCCTCGTCCTTCGCGTCCGCTTGCGGGGAGCGATAGAGGCAGCAGTAGCCGATGCGGGGCGGGCCGTGGGGGATGCCGGGTGCGAACATGCGGGCATAACGCGGCGGGGCCGGGGTGCGTTGTCAGTTCGCGGTCAGCGCCTTGGGCCAGGGGGCCAGGCGGTAGCGTTCCTGGGCGGCGGTCGGGGGTGGGGTGTCGCCCACGTTGGGATAGCGGCCGGGCAAGGCCGCCGGGTCCTCCCAGCAGTCCACCCGGCCCAGGCTGCGCGTGCAGAACGGCCCCGGCGCGGGCGGCCCGGGGCGCGGGGCGCAGTAGGTGTGCCCCTGGTCCAGCCGCACGACGGAGCAGTCCCACCCGCTCAGCGCCGACACCCCGATGTCCCCAATGCCGCGCCCGAACACCGCCACGCTGGCGAGGTCCGCGCCCAGCAGCGCGCCCCACGGCTCCGGGGAGCAGGCGGCGGCCAGCAGAGGCAGGAGCATGGCGGCGGCGCGCATGGCACCCTGTCTAGCACGCGGCAATGAAGCCGGGCTTAATTTGCCCCGCACCCCCCGCGCCGCTATGGTCCGCCCGCGCCCGGAAGGGCTGCCAAGGGGCAAGATGTGGCTGACATATTCGACGAGCTGAACAGCGACTTCCGGGCGGAGCGGATGCGGCGGACGGCCCGCCGCCTTGCCATCCCCGCCGTTGCGCTGGTCGTGCTGGCCGGGGCAGGGGCTGCAGGCCTGTATGCCTGGCGGGCCAACCAGGCCCAGCACCTTGCCGCGGCCGCCGCGTCCTATCTGGACGCTGCCCGCGGCGCCGGCGGCCAGGCTGCCGCGGACGACGCGCCCACCCCGGCCCGCGCCGCCGCCCTGGCCGGGTTCGACCAATTGGCTGTTGCCGCGCCCGAGGGCTACCGCACCCTGTCCCGCCTGCGCGCCGCCGGCCTGCGCGCCGCCGCCGGCGATGTGCCGGGCGCCGTCGCCGGCTGGGATGCCGTGGCCAACGACGGCGACGCCGACCCCCTGTTGCGCGACCTTGCGCGCCTGCTTGCCGCCCAGCGCCAGGCGGACGCCGGTGAACCCGCGGTGGCCCAGGCCCGGCTGCAGCCTCTGCTGCTCCCCGGCAACCCCTGGCGCCCCCTGGCGCGCGAGGTCCAAGCCGTCCTCGCCCTGCGTGCCGGACGCACGGACGAAGCCAAGGAGATGATGCGCGCCCTGTCCCTGGACCCTGACTCCCCGAACGGCCTGCGCGCCCGGGCCAACGCCGTGCTGATGCAGTTGGGCGAGCCGGCGCCGCAGCCCGCGGAGGCGCGGGGATGACCGGCTTGCGCCGCCGGGCCGCGCTGCTGCTGCCCCTGGCCGCAGGCGGGTGCAGCGTCTTCGACAACATCTTCAGCGAGGCGAAGCCGCCCCTGCCGGGCAAGCGCGAGGCCGTGGTCGCCGCCCGCCGCGGCCTGTCCCTGGATGGCCCGCCCACCGCCGTGTCCGTGCCCCCGCCCGCCAACGTCGCGGACTGGCCCCAGGCCGGCGGCAACGCCACCCACGCCGTCGGACACATCGCGCTGGGTGGGGGATCGGCCACCTTGCAGCCGGCCTGGCGCTCCAGCATCGGGGAGGGCGGCGGCTACCGGCGCAAGATCACCGCGCAGCCGCTGGTCGCCGGCGGCCGCGTCTTCACGATGGACAGCGACGCCGTCGTGACCGCCTTCGACCTGGCGGACGGGCGGCGCATCTGGCGCACCGACACCCAGGGCGAGAAGGACCGCAGCACCAATGTCGGCGGCGGCATCGCCGTGGCCGGCGACGCGATGTATGCGTCCACGGGCCGGGGCGAGGTCTTGGCGCTGGACGCCGGCACCGGCGCGATCCGCTGGCGCAAGGGCCTGGACTCCCCCGGACGCTCGGCTCCCTGCGTGGCCGAGGGCCGGCTGTTCGTCACCACCCTCGACAACCGCCTGCTGTCCCTGAAGGCCGCGGACGGGGAGCGGCAATGGAGCTACCAGGCCGCCACCACGGCGACGACGGTCCTGGCCCAGTCCGCCCCGGCCTACAGCGACGGCCTCGTGGTGGCGGGCTTCGGCTCCGGCGACCTCGCGGCGGTGCGCGCGGAAAGCGGCGGCCTGGCCTGGACCGACAGCCTGGCTTCCGCCCGCGGGCGCAACAGCCTGGTGGATCTGGCCGCTGTGCGCGGCTTGCCCGTGGTGGACCGCGGCCGGGTGTTCGGCGTCGGCGTCGGCGGCTTGCTGGTGTCGCTCGACCTCCGCTCCGGACGGCGCCTGTGGGAGCGGGAGGTCGGCGGGCTGGAGACGCCCTGGCTGGCCGGCGACGTGCTGTTCGTGCAGACGCTGGACCAGACGCTGGCGGCCATCGGGCGGGAGGACGGCAAGCTGCGCTGGCTGACGGACCTGCCGCGCTACGAGAACCCGGAGAAGCGGCGCGATCCCCTGTTCTGGACCGGCCCGATCCTGGCCGGCGGACGCCTGGTGCTGGCCGGCAGCAACGAGACCGCGCTGTCCGTGAACCCGGCGGACGGCAAGGTCATCGGCCAGCAGGACCTGCGCGGCGCGGCGGCGGTCACGCCCATCGCCGCAGCGGGCACCCTGTTCATCCTGACGGATGACGGGTCGCTGCAGGCGTTCCGGTAAGCGGGAGAGCCTGGCCTGGTCCCTCTCCCTCCGGGGTCAAACCGCGAAGCGGTTTACCGTCGGGGTGAGGGAAAGCCGCAAGCACTGCCTTTGCCTACTTTGAGATTGGCCGACGTCGGGGTGCCACTGCCCCTCGTGGCACCCCTCTTCCGGAGGGAGAGGGCGCGGCGCGCGGGATATGCCCAGCCATAGCGGGGCAGAAGCGCGGCAGCGTTGCGCCGCGCCGCCCGCCCCGACACCATATCCTCCACTATCCGCCTGTCCCTGCCGTTAGGATCGCCTGTTGACCCTCCCCACCGTCGTCATCGCCGGCCGACCCAACGTCGGCAAGAGCACGCTGTTCAACAAGCTGGCCGGCCGCCGGCACGCCATTGTCTCCGACACGCCCGGCGTCACCCGCGACCGCAAGGAGGCAGAGGCGCTGCTGCGCGGCAAGCGCGTCCGCCTGGTGGACACCGCCGGGCTGGAGGAGGCTGCGCCGGACACCCTGCCGGGGCGGATGCGCGCGTCGTCCGAGGCGGCGGTGGCGCAGGCGGATCTGGTGGTGTTCGTGGTGGACGCCCGCGCCGGGATCACGCCGGCGGACAGCCACTTCGCCGCTTGGCTGCGGCGGCAGAACCGTCCGGTGCTGCTGGTGGCCAACAAGGCGGAGGGCCGGGCCGGTGCCGGGGCGGCGCTGGAAGCCTACAGCCTGGGCCTGGGACAGCCCCTGGCCATGTCCGCCGAGCACGGGGATGGGCTGTCCGACCTGATGAGCGAGATCGCCGACCGCCTGCCCGAGCAGGATGCGGACGCCGAGGAGGAGCGGCCCCTCAAGCTCGCCATCGTCGGCCGTCCCAACGCCGGCAAGAGCACCTTGCTGAACCGGCTGCTGGGCGAGGAGCGTATGATCACCGGGCCGGAGCCGGGGCTGACGCGGGACGCCGTCGCGTCGTTCCTGCAGGACGCGCACGGCCCCATCGAGGTCGTGGACACCGCCGGGATGCGCCGCAAGGCGCGGGTGGAGCAGGCGCTGGAGAAGATGTCGGTCAGCGCCAGCATCGAGGCGTTGAAAATGGCGGAGGTGGTGGTGCTGTGCGTGGACAGCTTGGAGGGTCTTCACGAGCAGGACCTGCAGTTGGGCCGGCTGATCGAGCGGGAGGGGCGGGCCTGCGTGCTGGCGCTGAACAAGTGGGATGCGGTGGCGGACCGGACGGCGACGCGCCGGGCCATCGCGGACCGGCTGGAGACGAGCATGGCGCAGATGAAGGGCATCCCGGTGGTGAACTTCTCGGCGCTGACGGGCTTCGGCGTGGACAAGCTGCTGCCGGCGGTGCGGGCGGTGCATGAGACCTGGAACAGCCGGGTGGCGACGGGCGCGCTGAACCGCTGGTTCGAGGGGGCGCTGGAGCGCCATGCGCCGCCGCTGGTGGACGGGCGGCGGCTGAAGCTGCGCTACATCACGCAGGCGAAGGCGCGTCCGCCGACCTTCATCGCGTTCGGGACGCGGGCGGAGCAGATGCCGGAGGACTACCAGCGGTATCTGGTGAACAGCCTGCGGGACGAGTTCAAGCTGCCGGGGGTGCCGATCCGGCTGCTGCTGCGGGGAACTAAGAATCCTTACAAGGACGATTGAGGGGTTTGCTAGAAGGGCGGAGAGGCGCAGCGCCTTTCGCCGAGGGCTTATGCTGCGTTGCGGCGGAGGGCGCTGCGCTTTTCCACCCTGCATCTTTGACGAACACTGTCCCTTGCTGCCTTGAGGGTAAACATCCTACGGTTATGCCCTGAACAACGTGTCGCCTATGACTCGTTCTTTTGGAGCATGTAGCATGAAAGACTGGGCAGCTATCGGCTTTGCGCTCCTGCTTGGGGCGTGTGCAACGCAGAGGTATGGGCGGCAGACACCTCTGTCCAATGTAGAGCGACAGGAGCTTTCATGCCGTGAAATCCGCATTGAACTGGCTAAAAGCGAGGAGTTCCTGACATCTGTGCAGCGGCAGAGGGCTGGAATGAACGGCGCTCAGGTGCTCGCGATCATCAATGACTTTGGGATTGGGAACGCAATGGAGGGTGACGAGGCTGAAGCGTCAGGCCGGGCGCGCATAATACAACTCCGTTCGCTCGCTGCACAAAAGTCATGCCCAAGTTAACATTGTCGCGGACCGCATTGGTATCGTAGCAGTGAGGGGTTGTCAGGACAGTGCTTGCGACCCCTGGATTGCCACATCGCTACGCTCCTCGCAATGACGGAAGACGGCCAGAGTGAGTGGTATCCACCATCAATCCCCGACCCGGTCCACCTTGACCCCGTGCTTGGCCAGCACGTCCCGCACATTGTCCGGGCCGGCCAGGTGGCCGGCGCCGACCACCAGCAGCACCGTCTTGTCGCCCCGCAGCAACCCTTCCACCGCCGCGGCAAAGGTCTCGTTGCGCTTCGTGAAGATGCGGCGGTACAGCTCCGGCGCGTCCCGGCGCACCCGGCCCGTCACGGCCCGGGCCATCCCTTCGGTGTCTCCGGACGCCCAGCTTTGGACCACGCCGTCCAGGTAGGCGGGACCCTGCGCCACGTCGTCCAGCGTCGTCGTCAGCATCTGCAGGGCCATGATCTGCGGCATGCCGGAGAGCATCTCCATTTGAGATTCCACGGTCTCCACGCCGGCCACGCGCTTTCCGTCGGTCTTGGCGCGGGCTTGCAGCACGGTGTCCACGCCTAGCGCTGGGTCGTAGCCGGCTTGCTGCAGGGGTTGCAGCACGAGGATCATGGAGGCCAGCCAGGGGCGCATCATCTGGATGGCCGGACCCAGGCCGGTCCCCTCCGCCGCGGCCTCGAACTGCGCGCGGCGGCTGGGGGGCAGGAGGTCGGACAGCTTGTGGGCGGGGTCCAGGCCGGTGGACATCATCAGGGATTGCAGGGCCGCGGGATCTTCGGGCTGCACGACCTCGAACCAGCATTCCTGGGCTTCGGCGTAGGCGCGGCGCACGGCGGCGGATTTCCAGGCCGTCCCGGGGCGCAGCATGTGGACGCTGCCGAGCATATAGACCGTGGCCTTTGGGCCGTGCGCCACCCAGACCGCCGGGTCGGCCCAGGCGGGCGGGGCGAGCAGCAGCAGGACGAGGACGACAAGCCGCTTCAGCACCGGGGGTCTCCATGGCAGGGGCGCCCGCCCGGCATAGCCTGCCCGCTTGCCCGCCGCCATATCATCGGGGCGGCCATGCGGAACCTTCCCTGGCCCCCGCGCTGCGCGCCGCGCTATGCAGAAGCGATGACCCAGCACGACGCCGCATGACCGCCATCAGCCAAGCCCCGGGTGCGCCCAACGATGCCGCACCGGACGCCGCCGCCGCCGGGGACCGCCGCGCGCGGGCCAACGTGCTGCGGCTGGCCATTGGGCAGGCATTGGCGGGGGCGAACGCCTCGGTCATCTTCGCCACGGGCGCCATCATCGGCATTGCGCTGGCGCCGGACCCGTCCTGGGCGACGGTGCCGGTGTCGGTGTTCGTGGTCGGCATGGCGCTGGGGACCCTGCCCACGGGGTGGCTGGCGCGGGCATATGGGCGGCGGGTCGCGTTCATGGCGGGCGGCGGCGCGGGCGTGCTGGCCGGGTTGATCGGGGCGGCGGCGCTGCTGCTGCAATCGTTTCCGTTGTATTGCGCTGCGACGTTTTGCGGCGGGCTGTACGGGTCGGTGGTGCAGTCATTCCGGTTCGCTGCCGCGGACGGGGCCAGCGCGGGGTTCCGGGCCAAGGCGCTGTCCTGGGTGATGGCGGGCGGGGTGTTCGCGGGCGTCATCGGGCCGCAGCTTGTCACGTGGACGATGTATCTGTGGTCCCCCAACCTGTTCGCCGTCAGCTACCTGGCGCAGGCGGGGGTGGCGCTGCTGGCCATCGGCGTGCTGTCCGGCGTGGACCTGCCGCGCCCGGTGCGGGCGGGCACGGCGGGCGGGCGTCCGTTGATGGAGATCATGCAGCAGCCGCGGTTCGCGGTGGCGGTGCTGTGCGGGGTGGTCAGCTACGTGCTGATGAACCTGGTCATGACCTCGGCGCCATTGGCCATGAAGATGTGCGGCCTGCCGCTGGCGGCGTCCAACAGCGCGATCCAGTGGCACGTGGTGGCGATGTACGGGCCGAGCTTCTTCACCGGCAGCCTGATCGCCCGGTTCGGCTCGGCGCGGGTGGTGGCGGCCGGGCTGGTGCTGACGGCCTGCGCCGCCGGGGTGGGCCTGCTGGGGGTCACGGTGCCGCACTTCGACGTGGCGCTGGTGCTGCTGGGGCTGGGGTGGAACTTCGGCTTCGTGGGGGCGTCGGCGATGGTGCTGGAATGCCACCGTCCGGAGGAGCGGACGCGGGTGCAGTCGTTCAACGATTTCCTGGTGTTCGGCACGATGGCGCTGGGGTCGTTCTCGTCCGGGCAGCTGCTGACGGCGCTGGGATGGGACGCCGTGGTGGCGGTGGTGTTCCCGCCGGTGCTGGTGGCGCTGGGCGTGCTGGTGGCGACGGGGCGGCTGCGGACAGTGGGATGAGGGGGCCCGCTCCTTCTCCCTCTCCCTCCGGGAGAGGGCCGGGGTGAGGAAAGTCTAGCAGCATCAAGGTCGGCCCGGTTGGAACGGCGTAATGCAGGGGACGGCAACCCTGGACTCTTGCGGCCTCCCTCACCCCGGCCCTCTCCCGGAGGGAGAGGGAGCAGAAGCGCCACCAACCCCCACCTGCCGGCACATGGACAGCAACGGGCACTCCGGGCACCTCGGCGCAGGGCCGGTGCAGACGTACTTGCCGAAGGGCACCAGGCGTTCGTTGATCTCGATCCAGTACTGCTGCGGCAGCACGGCTTGCAATGCCGCCAGAGTGCGCTCCGGCGTGCTGGCGGCGACGTAGCCCCAGCGGTTGGCGACGCGGTGGACGTGGATGTCCACGGGGATCGCGGGCTTGCCGAAGCCCACGGCCAGGGTCAGCGCTGCAATCTTGGGGCCGACGCCGCGGAAGGCGGTCAGGCCGTCCATCGTGTCCGGCACCTGGCCGCCGTGTTCGTCTAGGATAGCTCGGGACAGCGCCAGGATGTCTCGCGCCTTCGGCTCCGGGAACGTCGCGTCCCGGATCAGCGGCAGCAGCCTGTCGTAGCCCAGCTCCACGACCGCCGCCGGGGTCCGGGCCACGGCGAACAGACGCAGCGACGCGGCCATCGTCGTGTGCTCCAGGGTGCGGGCGGAAATCATGCTGCTGACGAGCTGCTCATACGGCGTGCCGTGGCCGCGGTCCCGCAGGTCGAACATGGCAGCCTTGGGCAGGGACGCGCACCTGGCCCGCAGGCGCACGAACACCTCGTCTATATCAAACGGTTCCTTGCCCGGCGGCGGCGCCTGCGTTGCCGCAGGCGCCAAGGCGTCAGGCAAAGCTGATCTTCTCGTTCTCTCCCCCGGCGGGCGGGGTGCCGGTCAGCACGGCCTTCACGTAGCCGTAGGCATGGACCATCTTGCTGTTCGGCGCGTCCCAGTATTCGGCTTCCGTGACCTCGACGCGCAACAGGGCGATGTCGGGATCGTCGGTGCCCTTGGGGAACCAGGTCCGCAGGGACTCCTGCCAATGCTCGGTGATGGCCGCCTTGTCGCGCACCAGGCGGGCGCGTCCGGACAGGCTGACGTATTCCTGCTTCGCCGGCTCGGCATAGGTCACGCCGACGCGCTGGTCCGACTGCACCTCGTCCACCTTGTGGCTGCTGGCGCGGGTGTAGAACCAGAGGCTGCCGTCGAAGTCTTTCTGCGCCGCGACCATCGGCCTGGCACGGAGGTTGTCCCCGTCCTCGGTCGTCATCATCGCGAAGCCGATGTCCTTCATCATGGACCACATCTTCTTCGTGGCCTCGGAATGGGTCTTGTCGCTCATGCCGTCCCCTCTGGGCTGTGTGGCGTGCAATTCACGTGCGCCCATAACCCGGCAAGGCCCGCCCGGGTTGCACGGCTAAGGCAAGGGCAGGATCGCCGTCCGCCCAGTCAGGGGATCGGACGCCCGCACCGACGCCGCGCCAGGCACGTGAGGAATGGACACGCCGCCCGGCCCCACCCGCAGCACGGCCGCGTGCAGCAGCACCGCGCCTGCGTCGAACCACTCCAGCCGCATGGCGTGGACGGCGGCCAGCGAGGGACCGTCCAGGCCGGCGCGGGCGCCTGCGCCGTCCCTGGCCAGCGCCGGGCCGGGCAGGGGAGCGGGGGACAGGACGAACACCGTGGGTTCGATCCCGTCCAGCGTCACGTCCAGGGCGTTGCCGCGCAGGGCATCCCCGCCGCGCCGCATGTCACGCACCAGCGCGGGTGCGGGCAGCCGAACCGTCACGCGCGGCGGCGCGGTCCAAGGCCGGGCGGCCTGCAGCGCCAGCACTGTCACGCCGCCATTGTCCCACACCCGCACGTCCACCCCGTCCGCTGCCGCCCCATCGGGGCCGAGCACCTGGATCGGCGGCGACACCCCCGCCGCTTGCAGCACCTGCAGTAGCCCTGCAGGCCCCGCACCCTCCCCATCCGGCCGCACCGCCTGCGGCATGCGGGCCACCCCGGCCAGTGGCAGCGCCGCCCGGCGCCGGCCGTGGCCGTCGAACACGCCGGGTTCCGCATCCGCCAGCACCGTGCCGCCGCGGGCGGCGAAGGCCCGGACTTCCCCGACCTCGGCATCGGACAGCGCGATGGCATGGGGCAGCATCAGGATGCGCAGCGCGGGGTCGCGCAGTGCGCCGCCCGCCAGCGTCTCCGCCGACAGCCAGCGCGGCTGCAAGCCGAGGCCCGTCAGGTTGCCCGCGGCCTGCCGCCGAGCCGCGCGCCATGGGGTGTCGTCGTTCTCCCGCTCGGAGTCCCGGTCGGACCAGGCCGCGCCCTTGGGCTGGTGGTCCAGCAGCCAGCGGATGCGGAAGCTGGGCTGGGAATACAGGACCGCGACCGGGGAAGCTCGCGGCGTGGCGGCCAGCAGCGCCGGGGACACCGCGCGCAGCGCCGACACCAGTCCTTGCAGGAACAGCCCGCGCGGCCCGGCGGCGCCGTCCGCCGTCACCACGTCCGCGCCCTCCTCCCACACCACCGTGCCGCGCCCGCCGCGCAGCAGGGCCTGCCAGGCCCGATGAACCTCGCGCGGGCCTGTGCCGAAGGCGGTGCCGAGCGGGATCAGCGCCGGGTTGAAGGCATGGGCCAGTTCCAGCGCATTGCCGGTGTCGTAAATCTCCATCACGTCCACCGTGCCCGCCAGGCGGCCATAGTCGTAGCCGCCCCAGCCCGGAACCTGCGCGCCCTCCAGCCCAGCAAGCGCCGCGGGGTCGCCCTGATGCACGGCGCTGGTTCCCGCCCGCAGCGCGTCGGCAAACGCCACGTCCATGAACGCCTTGAAGTCCGACCAGGCCGAGAAATTGCCGTCCGTCCGGCGCATGGCGGCGTCGGTCAGCTCCGGCTGCACCGCGTCCCAATCCGGATAGGACGTGCCCCACTGCGCGTTGAGCGCGTCCAGGCCCGCATACTCCCGCCGCAGCCACGCGCGGAACGCAGCCAGCGAGGACGGTGACACGTCGAAGTCCCATGGCGCCGCGAGGTCGGCAATCCCCGCCTCGTCCGCCAGGTCGTAGAACAGGGGTCGGTCCGCCGCCTGCGCCCGCACCAGCGCCGTCAGCCGGGCTTGCACCGCGGCCAGCACCTCGGCGTCGGACAGGCTGGGTTCGCGTACGAACACGCTGACATGCGCGGGGTCCGCCTGCCGCCGGGCGCGGTCCCGGTCGAAGCGCCAGGTGACCGGCTGGCCCGGCGTGTAGCGGTGGTAGGAGGCATAGAGGTCGGTGGCGATGTTCTCCAGGTAGTAGGGCAGGCTGGATGCCCGGCGCTCCGCCAGGGCCTGGGGATCAATGCGTCCGCCGTTGCCGATCAGCTTGGTGGCCGTGAAGCCCAGGCGGCGCAGCCCATCCATGGCCGCAGGGGGCTGGTCCTGCCACATGATGAGTTGGTAGTCGTCCCAGCGCGGGTCCGCCGCCCAGGCGGGACGGGCTGGCAGGGCGGCCAGCGCCGCAAGCAGCAGGACAGCGCCGCGCCTCATCGCCCAAGCACCAGCCGCTTCGTCCGGCTGGCCAGGTCATGCAGCCCGTCCTTCACGTCGTGCGCCGCGCCCGAGACGCGGTGCCGCCAAGCGCCGGAGGTCGAAACCTCGGTGTCGGCCCTGCCAACCTGGTTGCCGTCCAGGACCGGGCTGCCGCCGGACCAGTCCAGCAGCAGGGTCATGGGCCGGGCCGACAGCAGGCGGTTGCCGCGCAGCACCGGGCCGTCCGCGCCGGTGGCCAGCACTGCGGCGGGCCGCCCGGCAGCGCCGGCCCCCAGCTCGAACGTGCTGCCCACCACGGTCAGCTGCCCCCCGGCGGCCACCGCCGGCAAGGTGCCGATGTCGGTGAAGCTGTTGCCGGCCAGGGTGGTCTCCGCCGCGCCTGACGACACCGCCCCGCCCCGCAGTCCCGTGAACACCGACCCGCGCACCAGCACCTGGTCCGATGCCGCCGCCATGATGCCGTAGGTCGGACGGTCCCCGCCGACGCCCCCGCCCTCGAACCGGCAGTCCGTGGCGATGATGCCGCCGCCGGACACGCCGGACAGCAGGCCCACCTGGTTGTCGCGGAAGGTGACGCGGTCGAGGATCAGCCCCGGCGCCTCCAGCCGCACCCCGGCTCCGTTGCCGTCGGGCACGCGGGCGCGGGCCAGGGTCAGGCTGCGCAGGGTCGTGCGCTCCCCGCCGATTACCAGGATCGCCTTGCCGCGGCAGGTGGTGTCGGTGAGCACGACGCCTTCGGTCCGGCCCGCTGCGGTCAGGCCCGCGATGGTCAGGCCTGGCGTGGTCCAGGCGGCGCAGTCGTAGTATTCGCCGGGTTCGATCAGCACCTGGTCGCCGGGTGCGGCGGCTTGGATAGCGGCGGATGGGCGGTCGTAGGGGTGGCCGGGGCCGACGAGCAGGTCCTTGGCCGCAGCGGGGGAGGACAGGAGGAGCAGGAGGAGGGCGGCTATGCTTCTCCCTCTCCCTCCGGGAGAGGGTTGGGGTGAGGGAAGGGCCGTAAGGACTAGTGTTCCCTGGGCAGGGCTGGCATCGTGCGCGAACGGGCTTAGGCCTGCGCTTGCGGCCTCCCTTACCTCAACCTTCTTCCGGAGGGAGAGGGAGAAGTGCAGCCCTACCACCTTACTGCGTGACCTTGCCGTCCCCTTGCAGCGGCTTGGCCTTGCCGCTGATGCGGTTGCCGGTCAGCATCGCGTCGGTCGCGGTCAGGTTCCAGACGAAGCTGGTCGGGTAGCTGCCGGCGTTGCGGAAGGTGTTGTTGGCGATGGTGATCTCGCGCGTCGGCTGGGTCACGCCCTCCGTTCCGATCACGATGGCGCCGCTGTGGTTCTGCGCCTCCGGCCCCTTGGTCAGCGTGCTGTCGCGCACGACCACCGTCCCGCCATTCGGAATCTCGATCATGTAGCTGGCCGTGCCGTCCTCCCCGTCGTCCAGGATGCAGCCGACCACCTCGGTCCGGACGGCGCGGGACTTGATGTGGTGGCCCTCCCGCGTGTTGACGAAGCGGGTGTTCTCCACCCGCAGCAGCTTCAGGTGCCCGGCATAGATGCCGTGGGCGCAGGCGCCCTGGCAGGTGCCGTTGCGCTCGAAGTAGCTGTTGCGGACGGTGATCGTGCCGCCCTCCGTCCCGGACAGGATGCCGTTCTGGTTGTTGATGAACCGGACATTGTCCACCGTCAGGGTTGCCCCTTCCCCGCGAATGCCGGCGCCGTTGTTGTCGGGCACGCGGGCGCGGGTCAGGGTCATGTTCCGCACGGTGATGTCGTCGCCTGCCGTGATCAGCAGCGCCTTGCCGCCGCAGGCCTTGTCGGTCAGCAGCACCTTGGAAGCGTCGCCCACGCCCTCGATGGTCAGTTGCGCCTGGGGGATGGTGGCGCAGTCGAAGTACTCGCCGGGCTGGATGCGCACGGTGTCGCCGGACCGGGCGGCCCTCACGGCGTCGGAGGGGAGCTTAAATTCCTTGCCCTCCCCGACCTCCAGGGTGCGCGCGCTTGCGGAGGTGGAGGCGAGGGCGAGCAGGAGGGCGGCAGCCAGGGCGTAACGGATCATGGAAAGCACTCCTTGGCTGGCAGGGGCAGGCCGTGGATCGGACTGCACCGGGGGCGTCAGGCCCCGATGCGCGGGCTCTGCGTCAGACTGCAGCCGGCGATGCGCCAAATGCCATCGGGGCCGCGTTCCATGTCGTATAGCGCAAGCTGGGGTTGCCCGTCTGCCCCGACGACCTCCACCTGCTGCACGATGCGCCCATTCTCCTGCACGAGGTCACCGTACTCGACGCTGCGCGGGTGGTGGACCGCCGGGTAACCCCGGCGCACCATGTCCAGGAAGCGTTCCGGCGTGCCGAACATGCCCTGGATTCCCGGCGACGCATAGCCGAACGCAGCCGGGCCGTCGTCGCGCCCGAACGCCTCCAATTGCCTGCCGATCACGCCGCGGATCGCGGCCTTGTCATCAGCCGACACGTCCTGCGCCCGCGCGCCTCCGGCGGCAGCCATCACGGCCAGGGCCAGCAGCAGGGGACGGAGCAGGCGCACGGCCTAGTCCGCCTCTGCCGCACTGGCGGCAAGCTGCAAAGGCCCTGCCTGACGCGCGCGGGCCGGGACAGGCAGGGTGCCGACCATCAGGCGGTTGTAGGCGCGCAGCACCGGTGCGGGCTGCGCCTCCTCCGGCGTCAGGAACACGCCCCAGTGCCGGGCCAGCCGGCCCAGGGTGCTGCGGCTGGACAGGACCGCGGCGGGCACGGCAGCGAGCAGGCCGAACGCCAGCGGCGCGCACCAGGCCAGCAGTGCCCCATCCGCGGCCGCCAGCGCCGCCACCCACGCCAGCCCGGCCAGGGCCGCGCCGCGGAACCGCAGCCATCCTTCCGCCCAGGACACGCCGCGGTCGTCCCGCGGCTGGGAGGTCCAGCGCACGCTTTGCCCCAGCACCAGCCCGAGCACATACTGCGTGTAGAACAGGATCAGCACGGCGGAGACCACGAGCGCCCCCGCCTGCTCCAGCGCCGCGCCTGCCAGCAGGCGCAGGCGTCCGCCGTAGCGCCGGGCTTCTTGGTTATCTGCCAGCACCTCCGCCAGGCACAGCAGCTTGCCGGCATACAGCAGGCCCAGCACCAGCGCAGCCAAGCCCGCCCAGGCTGGCCCGCTGCCCAGCAGCACCGCCTGCACGAAGCCGCCGCCCAGCGCGGCGTCCAGGGTCGCCAGCATCAGGAACAGAACTGCCAGCGGGCCGGACACGTAGTGCATCACGCCATACGCCAGGTGGAACCGCCCGACCGGGCGCAGGCCGGGATGGCGCAGCAGCCCCGTGTGCTGCAGGTTGCCCTGGCACCACCGGCGCTCCCTGCCGGCGAAGTCCACTAGGTTGGCCGGCAGCGCCTCGTAGCTCTCGACCACCTGGGGCAGCACCCACACGTCCCAGCCGGCGCGGCGCATCAGCCCGGCCTCCACCACGTCGTGGCACAGGATTTCGCCGCCGAACGGCTCTCGCCCTGGCAGCACCGGCAGGGTGCAATGCTGCACGAACGGCGCGATGCGGAGAATGGCGTTATGGCCCCAGTAGTTGCCGTCCCGCCCCTGCCAGAACGTCAGCCCCTCCACCAGCATGGGCGTGTAGAGCCGAGCGCCGAACTGCTGCATCCGGGCGAACAGCGTCTCGCGCCCCACGGCGTAGGGCACGGTCTGGATGATGCCGGCTCGGGGGTTGGCGTCCATCAGGCCGATCAGGGTGGACACCGCGCTGGCGCCCATGATGCTGTCGGCGTCCAGCACGATCATGTAGTCGTACTGCGCGCCCCAGCGGGCGCAGAACTCCAGCAGGTTGCCGACCTTGCGCCCTTCGTTGCTGGTGCGGCGGCGGTAATGCAGCGCCGGGCCATGGGCAGGGGACAGGCGGGCCTGAACCGCCTCGAACGCCGCCTGCTCCCTGGTGGCAATGACGGCGTCCTGGGTGTCGGACAGCACGAAGAAGTCCACGCCGCGCAGCCCCGCGCCGGACACCGCGGCGTGCATCGCCTCGATGGCGGCGAACACCGCCTGCGGGTCCTCCTGGTGGATCGGCATCAGCAGCGCGGTGCGGGTCAGGCCCGTAGGCTGCGCCGACACGTGCAGGCGGCGACCGGCCCGGCGGACCAGAAAGCCCAGCACCGCCGGCCAGCCTGTCAGCGCGAGATACAGCAGGTTGACCGCCAACAACACCAGCAGCGGCCAACGCAGCGGGTCGGCCAGCCCTGCCGTCAGGTATATGGCCAAGGCCGTGCCCAGCATCGCGGACCCCAGCACCGGCGCCAGAAACGCCGCCCGGCGCGGCCAAGATGGGCGGGCATGATGCAGCCTGCCATCGGAGAACAGCCCCGACATGGTATCATCAAGTCGTACGGAGGCACGGAGGGATTGCATGTTCATTGCCGGTGCGGCCTGGACCCTGTTGGGAGATGAAGCGGCACAGGTATAATCCCTACAATATGGCCGCCTGATGACCTGACTGCCCCGGAGGGGCCACAGACTCCGGCAGCGCCCCCATGAACCGTTCGGCAGGGGCACCCCCGCCCTCCGCCGCCGCAAACGCACGCAAGGCCGTGTCCAGCGCCGCTGGGCCGCCGAACTGAAAACCGATCTGGCTGGCGTAGGCGCAGCCTGCCCGGACCTTGCGGTCCAGCCCGGCCGCAATGCCGGCAGCGCAGGACGACCGTCCAGCCACCCTTACGTCCGGCAAGGCACCCTGGTTGCGGATCGCATATGGCGCATCGCGGTAGAAGGCAAGCTGCGGCGGGTCCGGCAGGGCCAGCACGGCGGTGATCATCTGCCGGTGGTCAACGTGGCTGCCCAGCCCTTGCGGCGCCAGCATGAGGTCCGGGCGCAGCTCCGCCATCAGGTCCGCCAGCAGCGCCGCCAAGAGTCGCCACACGTCGTCCCCGTCCAGGATGGGGCCGAACAGGGCCGGGGCGGCATTGTAGCCGCGGTGCGGCGCCTCCGGCAGGTCCAGCCAGCGCGGCTCGATGCCCAGGATCGAAGCTGCCGCCCGGTCCTCCATGCGCCGCAGCGCCATGTAGTCCGCGTCCGGCGCCAGGCCCTTGTCGGTTTGGCAGGCCAACGCGAAGCCGGTGGGGTTGAGCACGGTGCGGGTGAAAGCGGTAGCCATGACGGTGCGCCACCCGGCATCCCCGAGCTGGGCCGCCAGGCCGCCGCAGGAGAAGGCGACGTCGTCCAGGTGCGGGGACAGGAACAGCGCGGTGGGCATCAGGCGGTGCTGTCCTGCTGCTCCCTCTCCCTCCGAGAGAGGGTCGGGGTGAGGGAAGCCGCCAGCACCGGCCCATGATCGAAGGCACCCGAGCGTCGCCGCGCATTGCACCCCTGTCCGTGCGGCCTTTCCCTCACCCCACCCCTCTCCCGGAGAGAGAGGGAGCAGGCAGGCCTCCTCCACCCCTTGCTGTCCATCCACGTCACAGCAGATGCGGCTCCGTCCGGAAGCGGCAGGGCGTCACCGGCAGATCCGGAGACCATGCCAGGTCAGGCGCCTGCCCGGCCACCCCGGCGTAAACGTCCATGATTTGCCGTCCGACCTTGGTCCAGGAATAGACGGCCCGGCACTCCGCCAGCGCCGCGTCCGCCAGCCGCGCCCGCAGGGGGGCATCGCGGATCACCCGGCGCAGCGCGTCGGCCAAGCCGGCGCGGTCGCCGGGTTCGGTCAGCAGGCCGTTGTCCGCGTCGCGGATGCAGTCCACCACGCCGACACTGCGGCAGGACACGACGGCCAGGCGGCTCGCCATCGCCTCCAGGATGGTGTTGCTGAAGCCCTCGGCATAGGTCGGCGACACGAACACGTCGGCACGGCGATACACCGCCGGCACATCCTCGTACTCGACGTAGCCCGTCATTTCCACGCAGTTCTGCAAGCCCATCAGAGGGATGCTCGCCGCAGCCTCATCATAGGTTGGGCCGATGCCGGAGATCAGCAGGCGGAAGCGGTCGCCGCTGTCCATAAGCTGCCGGGCTGCGTCCAGCAGGTCCAGCACGCCTTTCCGCGCGTCCACCCGGCCGTGATACAGCAGGGTCGGCGGCCCGTCGTTCCCACGCGGTGGGCCAGGGGTGAAGCGCGTCACGTCCACGGCGCCGGGCACTATGGTGAAGCGGGCGGGGTCGGTGCCCAGCCGCTCCACGACCTCGTGCCGGAAGGAATCGCAGCCGATCAGCACGGCGCCGGCGTGGTCCAGCACGCGCTGCATCGCCAGGCGGTGCGTGTCGCAGCAGCTTCCGACCCAGTGGCCATCGCCGCCCTGGATGGACACGACATTGGGCACGCCCAGCCGGCGGGACGCCAGCAGCGCCGCCCAGCCACAGGGGTAGCCGTACTGGGCGTGCAGCACGTCGAAGGGCTGGCGCGCGTGCTCTGCTGCTACGGCGTCCACCATCGCGGCCACGTCGCGCTCGAAGTCGCCGCCGTCCTGTTCGCCCAGTTGCTCCAATCCGATCACGCGGACGCCGGGCACGTCCGGGGGCGGACCGCCGCCGTAGACGCGGCGACCGAAAGTGTCGCCGCGGTATTGGCTGAACATGGTCACGTCGTGGCCGGCAGCGGCGAGTTCGCGGAGGAGGTTCAGGGCATAGACGGACATGCCGGAGATGGCCGGGAAGAAGCGGCGGCTGATGAAGCAGACTCTCATGGGTGGTGGACCTTCTCCCTGTCCTGTCGGGGGAGGGCCGGGGTGAGGGAGGCAGCGCGCGCCATGCTTTGTGGGCAGAGAGCTTTGAACTGCACGGAGAAGGCATGGCGCTGACGGCCTCCCTCACCCCACCGGTGGGCCGCGAAGCGGACCAACGGTGGGGTGAGAGGGGAACGGCAGCTTCCGCATCGCCGCGCGGGCTTGCCGAGGCACATCACGCCGCCGCCTTCAGGTAAGCCAGGCTTGCCGGGATGATCGTGTCTGCGCGGTGGCTTTCGCGGGACATCTCCACGCACACCAGCCGATTGAACCCCACCTCCCGCAACGCCCGCAACACGCCGGGCACGTCCATGTCGCCTTCGCCGAACGGCAGGTGGATGTGGACGCCGCGCTTCATGTCCTCGATGCTGACCGTGCCCAGGTGCGGCGCGAACTCCCGCACCGCGTCTGCCGGGTCGCGCTCCCCGGTGACGATGCAGTGGCCGGTGTCCAAGGCCAGGCGCAGGCCGGGAATGTTCAGGGCCGCCCAGTCGTCTACCGTCTCGATCAACATGCCCGGCTCCGGCTCCAGCGCTGCCGTTGCGCCCAGCACCTCGGCCCGGCGGGCGACCTGCGCCGCGCCGTCCAGCAGCCAGCCGCGGGCGTCGTCCCGGGACACACCAGGCTTCGGCACGCCGGCCCAGAAGGACATCGCGTCGGCGCTGGTCTCCGCCGCCACTTCCAGCGCGCGGGACAGGAACTCGATCCGGCGGACACGTCCGGCGGGGTCGGCAGTCAACAGGGTCGGCTCGTGCTTGGCGTGCGGGTCCAGCAGGAAGCGCGCGCCGGTTTCCACCACGCAGCCCAGGCCCAGCGTCCGCAGCCGCGACGCCAGCCGCCGCCGGGCCTCCGGGAACCCCGGCGCGAAAGGGTCCAGGTGATGGATGTCCAGCGTCAGCGCCACGCCGTCATATCCAGCGTCCGCGATCAGGCCGAGCGCGTCGTCCAAACGGTGGTTGGCAGCACCGTTGGTGTTGTAGGCGAAGCGGAGCGTCACGCGCCCTCCAGCGACAAGGGCGCGCTATGGACCTCGGGTTCGCGATACAGCGGATACAATGCGCCCACGATGCGGTCCACGGCGGCCACGTCCAGCCAGGCCGCGCCGCCCAGCCGCGCCTTGGCCTCCTGCGTCAGCCGTACCGGCGCGGCGCCGGGCGGCGGGGCGCCGAGGCCGGCCAGCGGGCTGCCGCGCTCCATCAGCTTGCGGACGCCGCGCTCGCCGATGCGGTGGTAGCTCATGGTCTCCACCTCCAGGCCGGGCACGACGGCCTTCACGACATGGACGTCCTTCGCGCCGGGTGGGGAGAAGTCGAAGTAGAGGATGTCCATGCCGGCGGCGGCGAAGCGGCGGTGCAACTCCTGCACCAGGCTGGTGCCGGACAGCGGGCCGTCCCAAGTCGGCAGCTCGTCGAAGCGCTGGGTCGCCTTCCGGGACAGCACGGTATTCGCCAGCAGCGCCTTCAGCGCGGGCTGGTCCAGCCGCAGCCAGTCCTTCATGGCGGTCAGGCTGCGCCCCTCCTCCCCGCCCAGGGTGTGCAAGGCGCGGAAACGGTCCAGGTAGTCCGGCGGCGTCACGCCCGCGATGTCCGCCAGCGGCGCGTGGCTGAACACCTTGCGGACCCGCGCAGCGGCGAACTCGAACACCGCCTTCCGCAGCGCGTGCTCCCGGTCCAGCGATGCGGCTTCGCCGCAGGCCGTCACCATGATGGGATAAGCGGCAGGCGTGCCGTCGCCCTCCGCCCCGACGCAATAGACGTTGGCGGTGCCGAACTCGGTGGTGGCGAACTTGGGAATGACCTCGATCCCCAAATCCCGCAGCCGGTCCAGCAGGGCACGGGTGCGGGGGTCCTTGGGACCATCGCCCAAATCCAGCGCGATGCCGCGGTCCATCGCGCGGAAGCCCAGGCCGTTGCCGTCGCGCTGCAGCAGCTCCAGCAGGCCGTGCCCGACGGCGAAGTCCAGCGTCGGCCCGGCGCCCAGGCCGTTGGTGATGGGCGTCGTGAACGGCTCATAGCCGGGGGGAAGGTCACCGACCGAGCAGGCGGCGATGTCAATCGGCACCCACACCTGCTCGCCGCCGGGCCAGCGGTGGGCAGGCACCCACTCCAGGACGGTGCTGCCGTCCACGGGGCTGCCGGCGGGCAAGCATAGGGTCAGCGGGTCGGCGACGCCGCGAGGGCCGGCTTCGGCCAGCAGCGCGTCGTAGCTGGTGGTGCGCCGCTCCATGCGATGGATCTGCACGGCGGAATGCACGGCCTCCGCCAGTTCCCCGGTGGTGCCGATGATGGCGCCGTCGTCGTCCACGCCGTAGCCGACGCCGTGCGGCACCACGCCGTGCCAGCGCGTGCCGTCCGCGTTCAGGAAGATGGCGTTCCAGCAGGCGACACCGGTGCGGTCCAAGGGGGAAAGCGCGAACAGCTCGACCCGTCCTGGAGGCATGGAGGCGATGTAGGCCGCCGCCGCATCGGGGAGGTTGGGCGGCAGGTGATGCTGGGGGAAGGTCATGTCCATGGTTGGGCTGTCTTCTCCCTCTCCCCCCGGGAGAGGGTCGGGGTGAGGGGGGCTTGGCTGCGGCGCGGGGAACACAGGGTGCTGGCGGCACAAGGTCCTGCTTCGGAGGGGACCGCGCCACAAGACTCCCTCCCCTCCCCCCTCTCCCGAAGGGAGGGGGAGCAGCAGCGTAGCCCTCTATGCCGCATCGCGCAGGCCGGGCGGCTTGGCTTGGGCTTGTGCTTGCAGCACCAAGTTCATGACGTGCAGGTCGTGCGCGCCGGTGAATGGAAATGCGCGCCGTCCCAGCACCGCGTCCGCAAATGCCTCCACCTGGTTCAGGAACGGAGACCGCTCGGCGCCGGGCACCGGCACCGGCTCGGTCACGCCGGTTGCGGCGTCTATAAACTCCAGCGTGCCGCCGGGGGTCTGCCCCATCGTGTCCCGCGCAATCACCTGGCCGGCGGTGCCCACCACTTCCAGACGGCGGCGCGGCAGCGTCTCCGGGCAGTTGTAGGCCACGTGCATCTGCACCATCACGCCGGAGGCCGAGCGCGCCATCAGCATCGCCCCGTCCTCCACGCCGTAATGATGCACCCGGGCCTGGCCGATGGCGGCCACCTCGGTCAACGGCTCATTCAGCAGATAGCTCGACAGGTCCAGCCCGTGCGGCGCCAGGTCCATCAACGCGCCGCCGCCAGCCCGGCGCGGGTCTATGCGCCAGTTGTCACCGGAGTTGCCGTCCCCCGCCCAGTCCGCGCCCAGCCAGCAGGCATAGACGATGCGTATGGCCGTGATGGTCCCTAGCCGGCCCGCTGCCACCATCCCGGCCAGGGTGCGGTGCGCGGCGTGGAAGCGCTGGTCAAAGGCCGTCGCATACAGCACGCCCGCCGCGGCGCAGGCGTCCACCATCGTCTGCGCGTCGGCGCCGGTCGTAGCCATCGGCTTCTCGCACAGCACCGGCAGGCCGGCGCGGGCCGCAGCCTCCACCAGCGGGCGATGCACATGATTGGGCGCAGCAACATAGATGGCGCCCAGGCCGGGGGTGGCCAGGAAGGCGTCGAGGCCGGGGTGGGCCGGGGCGCCGAACAGGGTGGCGGCCCGCTGCAGGCTGGCCGGGTCGGGGTCGTGCAGCGCCGCGACGCGCCCGTTGGCCGACGCCTGCATGGCCGGGCCGACGAAGTCCCGGGCCACCCAGCCGCAACCGGCGATGCCCCAGCCGAGCTTGGGTGTCACCATGACGCCGGCAGGTCCAGCAACACCCGGCGGCGGGCCAGGTGGTCGGTTGCGGGATCGGCGCCGGCCACGGCCCGCTCCGGCCCATCCGCGTGCAGGGGGTAGGTCACGAAGGGGCCATACTCCCGCTCATACCGCTCAGACGGCCAGCGTATGTCCAGGCCGGCATACAGCGGGTTGCGGCGAAGCGCCGCGCCCCGCGGCGGCACGGCCAAGCCGCCCAGCACCGGGCGCGGCGCACCCGCCCCGGCCGCCATCGCCACTGCGGGCGCGTCCGCCACGCCCTCCGGCGTGTCCGGCACCGGCGCGCGGCCCTCGACCAGCGCTGCCGTCAGCTCACGGTCGTCATACAGCAGCGGCGTGCCGAACAGGGCGGCGTATTCCGCGGGCGGCAGGGGGCTGCCGGAGGACAGATTGTCCACCAGGGCATTGTGGGCGTGTCCGACCAGCACCTGCCCGCCGCCGGCCACGCGCAGCATCTCCGCGGCGACATGAGGCTTGGCGGGCAGGAAGTAGAAGGCGTCGTGGCAGAACACCAAGTCTGCCGCCCCGTCCGCCAGCGGCCAGGGCGCGGCGGCGTCGAAGCAGAGCAGGTGCGCCGCGGGGGCGACGTAGCGCCGGGCCAGCCAGAGCTTGGCGAACACGATGTCCGCGCCGCACACCCAAGGGGCGGCCCGCGCGAACTCGCGCAGATAGTGCCCGGCGCCGCACGCCAACTCGAACACCCGCGCCGGGGCGCCCCAGTGCGCCTCTGCCAGCGCCAGGCCGGACAGGAAGGTCGGATCGGACCAGCGGTGCGCGAAGTAGGTGCCGACCGCGCCGAAGGCCAAGCGGTCCATGGCGTCCCGGAACGTCAGGCTTGCGGCATTCCGCACCACGGCACGGCGGGCATCCTCGGTCGGCGGAGGCGTGCGCGCCCAGTCGTCCTGATCGCCCAGCAGCAGCACCAGCGCGGTCTCGGCATCGCCCGCGTCCAGCGACACCAACACCGCATCGGCCAGCGCCCGGCGGTCGGCGCGCAGGAAAGGGATGTCCTCCAGCACCGGCCACCGCTCGCCCTCGGCTGCAACCGAATGCGGCCCGTCCGGCAGCAGCGGCCGGTCCGTGACCGGACTGCGCAGGGCCAAGCCGGGACTCACGGCAGCCCGGCTTCGCGCAGCACCGCTTGATGGAAGGCCTGCGTCGGCCCGGCGTGGACCAGGTCCATGTCGTCCAGCGCCTGATCCACCGTGAAGCGCGCGACCTGGTCGTAGTGACGCATTTGCAGCACGCGGTCCATCACGTCCGCTGCGTGGAACGCCTGGCCCACCGGCGTGGACGCATCCGGGATGTGCGCCAGCGCCGCTGCCACGGTGCCGCGCAACGGTTCCGGCAAGGTCGCCAGTTCCCGGGCGAACAGGCGTTGCAGGATGGGCGCCAGGTGGTTCTCCAGCAGAACTTCCCCGGCAAAGCCGCTGTCCGGCAGCGCCGCATTGTGCAGGTGGTGCGCCATGCCGGCCAGAAAGGCCGGACCGGGATCCGCGCCATAGTGTGGCGCCAGCACGGCGGCCAGCACGGCAACGACGAAGCAGTGATCGCCGTGGTTCTCCGGCGGCTCCAGCACGATGCGGGGCTTGCCTGGGCAGGTCGCGCCGGCACGGGGCTGGCGGATCAGGGCCTCGGCGAAGGCCGGGGCGAGGCCGGCACTGTAGGCTTGGCCAAGCTGGCTGCGCAAGGCACCGCGCAGCGCCGCATCCACCGGCCCTGTCACCTCGTCGAAAGACCGGACCAGCACTGCCGTCGCTGCAGCACCCGACACGCCCACGTCCGCCAGCACGCCACGGTCTATGCCGCCCAGCCGTGCCGCCGCCAGGGCGTCCGCAGCTGCCTGCAGGGCGATAGCTTCGGGGTCACGGCCTGCCAGCAGCGCCGCCCAAGCCCGGCGGAACATGCGGCTGGCCATGCTGTCCGGGCTGGATGCGTCGCGCACGCGCTTGAGGTCGCACAGCTCGACCGCGAGCGGCACGAAAGTGGCCAAGCTGGACGCCGAAGCGGCTGCGAAATCCAAGGTTCTACGCTTTCAAGAGACATCGTTGCGGGAGACGCGGCTGCACGGCAGGCCAGGGGCTGGAGGGACCGCGCTTGCGGCCCCTGGTCTGCTACGCCGCAAGCGGCAGCCCGCGACGGTAGTCAACGGCGGACAGCATCCGCCCAGAGGGTCGCAGCCGTCAGGCCGCCAGCCAGTCCAGCAGCACCCGCTCCTGCACGGGAAAGCTATGCTCCTCCCGCTTGCCGGCCGGGGTCATCGGGGCCTTGAAGAACAGGCCGAGCTGCTCCTGGATGCCACCTTCGCCGCGCTGCCGAGCCAGGTCCAGCACGCGGGCGATCTCGATCACCAGCGGGGCCGCCAAGATGCTGTCGCGGCAGAGGAAGTTGACCTTGATCTGCATTTTCTGGCCCAGGAAGCCAACCAGGTCTATGTTGTCCCAGGCTTCCTTGTTGTCGCCGCGCGGCTTGTAGTAGCGGATGTCCACGATGTGGTCCTCGACGGGGTAGCCGAGGATGTCGTCCAGCACGGACCCCTTGGTGTTCAGCTTGCTTTGCAGGCTGTCCTTGTTGTTCAGCGCCAGGCCGTCGCGGTTGCCCAGGATGTTGGTGCTGAACCAGCCCTCGACGTATAGGCTGCGGCTGCGGAAGGCCGGGGCCAACACGGTTTTGATGAAGGTCTGGCCGGTCTTGCCGTCCTTGCCGGCCACGGGGACGTTCCGCCGGGTCGCCAGCATCGTGAGCGCCGGCACGTCGGCGGCCAGGCTGGGAGTGAAGTTGCCGTAGGGCACGCCTTCCATGATGGCGGCGTAGGCATACAGCATGGCCGGGGAGATGGCTGGGTCGCTGCTGTCGAGGCCCTTCTCGAAGCCCTCAACACTGTGCAGCGCCGCCGCGCCCTGGTCCGGCCACCGCTCCACGGAGGCGAGATTGACCATCACCGCGTTTTCGATTCCGGAGTCCCGGCGGTAGCGGCGGATATCGTCGCGGATGCGGTCCACGGCCTCCCTGTGGGACTTGGCGCCAAATTTGTTGGCGCCGTCCACGTTCTTGCAGAAGTCCACGCTGCCCACGGCGGGCCAGGGCTTCATGCCGGACAAGGCGGGGTTGACCATCTCGGCCTGCTCGCGGTCCAGCACGTTATGCTCGCGGACAGCGCTGCTTAGGTCCTCCCCATGCAGGTCCCAGCCGGCAAAGTGCAGGTTGCGGTAGGCGGCGATGCCCGGTGCGCCGACGCCGGCCAACGGCAGGCCCGCCATGTCGTTGGAGCCCGCCCGCAGCATCTCGATCCCTGCCGCCGCTGTCGTTGCGACGGCACCGCCCAGGCCCACCACAAGCACGCCCACGCGTCGCCCAGTGGTGGACACGTCCAAACCGGTATCCGGCATCAGGATTTCTCTCGTTTGTTGATCGCCGCACAAGGGCCGCGGCAGGAGCGGAGCAAGGGGAACATAGGCTTCGAACCGGCCAAGATAAGGCAGCTTGGTGATACGTCGGCACCCTGGACCACTTCACAGCGTCGTGACCCAAGATGCGGCGCCATCGCCGGGATGTGCAACTAGACGCCCGATGTGGCGGGAATCAGGCATCCAAGCAGCGACGCCGAGGCGCCAGGCAACCAGGCCGGCGCTACACTTGCTGCCCACGGGCGCGGTCCACATCGCGCATATCTGCCCCGCGTTCACCATCCTCCAGGTCGATGTCGGACAGCCCCTCCATGTTGACGGAGTGGTCGCCGTCCGCCTGCAGCACCTCCCGTTCCCGCGGGCCGGCAGTGCGGTCCACCACAAAGACGTCGTGCAGCCCCTCGCTCTCCGCCACCTTCTTTGCGGCCTCGACCGCCTCGTCCAGCGGCATCGGCGTGCCGTCAGGACGCATCGGCCGAACTGCCTCGCCACGGCCCGGAGCGCCCGTCAGCAGGATTTCGGTGTGGGTGTGACGGGGATCATCCTCATCAAGACGATGCATGACGACAACCCGGCGCCCGCCCTCGGGCAACGGGTCGTGCGGATCCAAGTGGCGGACTTCGGTCATGTCTGAGGTTCCTGTTCGGAGATGGCAGCTTCGGGGTGGCGGACCTAACGGCGCAGGGCGGGCAGGGTTCGCTTCTGCCCCGCCCCGCGCCGGAACCACCACCGGCCGGGACGCGTTCACCCCAGATAATCCGGCGCTGCGAGCCGGGAGCAGGAGGCGTCCATGCCCGCAATGCCGCAATCCCTGGACACTGCCCCAGCAGACGTCGGGGCGCAGACCATCCGCTTGTTCCTGCGCCGGATGATGCCGCTGCTCGGCCTCATGTATCTGATCGCCTACGTGGACCGGCAGAACGTCGGCTTTGCCAAGCTGCAGATGCTGGACACCCTGCATATGACCGAGGCCGCCTACGGCCTGGGCGCCTCCTTGTTCTTCATCGGCTACTTCCTGTTCGAGGTGCCGAGCAACCTGATCCTGGGCCGGGTCGGCGCCCGCCGCTGGTTCGCGCGCATCATGGTGACCTGGGGCGTGGTGACGGTCGCGCTGGCCTACACCACCGGCCCGGTCATGTTCTATGTCCTGCGCTTCCTGCTGGGCGCGTGCGAGGCCGGGTTCTTCCCCGGCGTGCTTTACCTGCTGACGGTGTGGGTGCCGTTCGGGCACCGGGCGCGCATGGTGGGATGGTTCATGATCGCCTCCGTGGTCGCCAACGCCGTGGGCGCGCCGATCTGCGGCAGCTTGCTGGACCTGGACGGCGCGCTGGGCCTGCGCGGCTGGCAATGGGTGTTCCTGGCCACCGGCGTGCCTGCGGTGCTGATGGGCGTCGCCACTTGGTTCGTGCTGCCGGATGGGCCGGAGACCGCCAGCTTCCTAAGTCCGGCGCAGCGCACCTGGCTGCGAGACACCATCGCGCGGGAGGACCGGGCTGGCGGCAAGGTCGCCCATGCCAACCCGCTGAAGGCGCTTGGTGACGGGCGGGTGCTGTTGTTGGCGTTTACCTTCGTGGGCTTTCCGCTGGCGGCCTACGGCCTCAGTTATTGGTTGCCGACGGTCGTAAAGGGCTTTGGCGTCAGCAACACCATGAATGGCTTCATCAATGTGCTGCCCTGGCTGGTGACGGGCGCCGCCCTGTGGTGGCTGCCCCGGCACAGCGAGCACACGGGCGAGAAGACATGGCACATCGTCCTGCCCGTGGCGCTGGGCGCGGCGTGCCTGGTCGGCAGCGTCATGGTGACCGGCGCGGCCGCCGGGGACAACGCGCTGCGGTTCGCGCTGCTGTGCGTGGCGGCGGCATGCATCTTTTCCGCCCAGCCGATCTTCTGGACCTTGCCGAGCAGTTTCCTGCACGGCAGCAGCGCGGCGGCGGGGCTGGCGGTCATCAACGCGACCGGCAACCTCGGCGGCTTCGTGGCGCAGAACGTGGTGCCGTGGATCAAGCAGCGCACCGGGAACGACCTGACGCCGATGCTGTTCCTGGCGGGATGCCTGGCATTCGCCGGGGTAATGATCTTCGTCGTGCAGGGCCTGCTGGGGCGCACGTCCCGGGCGGCGGTGGCGGCGGAATAACGGAGGACGACGATGGATGACGGGTTGAGGCAGGGCGACGGCATCGCCGGCAAGCACGGCGCGGCGCGGGCGCTGGCGGAGCAGGCCGTGGCAGCCCAGGCGCGCGGCGACGAGGACGAAGCGGACCGGCTTTTCGCCGAGGCCGACAAGGCCGATCCCGATGCGGTGATCGCCGTGCTGCAGGAGCGTTCAGGCAGCCGGGTGCGCGGCGTGGACCCCGCGCCGCAGGACGACGAGGAGATCGCGGCGATGTCGCGCACGGTGGAGCCAGGGTCCGATGCGCCGTCCCGCGCCGGCGTGTCCGGGCGGGGCAGCGGGGCCGACAACCAGGGCGGGTAGGCTTGGGCGGACGGGCCGCCGGCCACGCCGGGTCGTAACGGCCAACATCCAGCCAGCGTTGATGGGCACTTACGCGCCGCGGTTCCATGGGCTGCCCTTGTCAGCGCCTTGCTTGCCTGGCGCACGGGCGGCCCGCGCGGGCCGGGAGCCAGTGTGGAAGTTGTCGTGACGGATGGCTGGAGTGCCCCACCGCCCGCAACAGGCGCGGTGGCGTGCAATTGGAGGCGTGATGTCCTGTTCCCGGTGGCTGGCCCTTGGCGCCTGGACCGTCCTCGCAGCCGGCACGGCGACCGCGCAGGCACCCGACCCGGGCGTTGCTGGGGCCGCCGCGCCGCGCAACGCTCCTGGCGTGATCGTCACCCATGCGGAGGCGCGGCGGCGGTTGCCCAACACGGTGTCGGATGTGTCCGTCAGCATCGAGGTCCATGCCCCGAACGTGCGTATCGCCGCCGCCCAACTGGGACAGCAGTCCCAAGCCCTGTTGGGCTACCTGCGCGGCCAGGCCACGGAGCGGCTGCGCACGGAGCAGACCAGCTTCGAGCCGGAGCTGCAGGAGCAGCGGGGCCGGCCCGACCGGATCAAGGGCGTCACCGCCCGCACCTCGGTGTCGTTTCGCACCACACCAGACGCGCTGCCGGATTTGCTCGCAGGCTGTCTGGACCATGGCGCGACCGGCCTGGCACAGTCCGGCTCCACCCCACGCGAGGCGGAGCTGGATGCGGCCCGGCGGGAGCTGATCGCCGAGGCGAGCCGGGCGGCGCTGGGCGAAGCGCAGGCCGCCGCCGCCGCCCTGGGCCAGCGCGTCACCGGGGTGCAGCGCGCCGACGTGGACATGGCCGGCGTGGTGCAGGACCCGGCAGTGCTGGAGCAGGCTGCCCGGCCAGCGCCGCGCATGAGGACGGCGCCGGTGGCGTCCGAGGCCGGGGCATCCGAGGTGATGGTCCAGGTCGTGCTGACCATGCGCGTGGATGCCGGGGGGTAGCAGCGTTCCGACCCGTGCTGCCCGGCGCGGGGTGCTGCTGGGCGTGGGAGCCGCCGCGTTGCTCGGCGTCCGGGCGTGGGCGCGGGCGGAGGGGGCGGCGCTGGTGCTGGATGCGTCGCGCGGGCATGGCAGCTTGACCATCTTCAACCATGGGCCTGCTCCGGTCCTGATTGCGCGGGCCGTGGCGGTGGAGGCCCTGGATGGCGCAAGGCGGCGGCACATGACGACCGAGTTCAACGCCGTCGCGTCCTGCAGTGCAACGACGCTGTTCCCTGCGCCGCCTGCTGGGCTGGTGCAGGCAGGGACGGGCACCCCGGCAGCATTGAAATGCCCGGGTCCGGGCGGCATATCGCGGGCGCGTCAACTTCCCCGGAGCCTGCCTGCATGAGCGAAGCACAAGCGGAACACCCTGCGGCCGAACGTCACGAGTTCAGTGCCGAGGTCGGACGCCTGCTCGACCTTGTTGTCCATTCTCTATATTCCGAGCGCGAAATTTTCCTGCGCGAGCTCGTTGCCAACGCCGCCGACGCCACCGACCGCCGCCGCTTCGAGGCGCTGACCAACCCGGCGTTGGCCCTGCCGCCCGACGCCCGCGTCCGCATCACCCCGGACAAGGCCGCCCGCACCATCGCCATCGCCGATGACGGCGTCGGCATGGACAAGGCGGAGCTGGCCGCGAACCTCGGCACCATCGCCCGATCCGGCACGCGCGCCTTCGGGGCAGAAGCTGCCCGTGCCAATCCCGGCGAGAAAGTGGACCTGATCGGCCAGTTCGGCGTCGGGTTCTACAGCGCGTTCATGGTGGCGGACCGGGTGGAGGCGACCAGCCGCCGCGCCGGCACGGACGAGGCGTGGACCTGGGCCAGCGAGGGCGCCGGAGCCTATACGTTGGCACCTGCGGAGCGGGACCGGCCCGGCACCACCATCGTCCTGCACATGAAGAGGGATGCCGACGAGTTCCTGGAGCCGATCCGGCTGCAGACCATCGTGAAGAAATGGGCCGACCACATCACCGTGCCGATCACCATCGCGGAAAATGGGGAGGACAAGCCCGCCAACGAGGGCACGGCCCTATGGCGCAAGCCCAAGGCGGAGGTGACGGAGGAGCAGTACAAGGACTTCTATCGGCACCTGGGCAACATCTTCGACGATCCCTGGGCGACGCTGCACTGGCGGGCGGAGGGGGCGCTGGAGTTCTCGGCCCTGCTGTTCGTGCCCGGCATGAAGCCGTTCGAGGCCGTGGAGGGGCCGCGGGAGAGCCGGGTGCGCCTGCATGTCCGCCGCATGTTCATCACCGACGAGGCCGGGCTGCTGCCGCCCTGGCTGCGCTTCGTGCAGGGCGTGGTGGACACCGAGGACCTGCCGCTGAACGTCAGCCGCGAGATGCTGCAAGCGACGCCGGTGCTGGCGCGCATACGCAAGGCGGTGACGGGCAAGGTGCTGTCCGAAATCAAGTCGCGCGCCAAGGATGACGCCGACTTCGCCAAGCTGTGGGAAAACTTCGGCCCCATCCTGAAGGAGGGGATCTGGGAAGACAGCGAGCACCGCAAGGAGATCGCCGGGCTGATGCGCGTGCGGTCGTTTGTGCAAGGGGGCACCCAGGAAGGACTGACTAGCCTGGACGGATACGTGTCCCGGATGCGTCCGGGGCAGGAGGCGATCTACTTCCTGACCGGCGATGACGCCGACGCGATGGCGAAGTCGCCGCAGCTGGAGGGGTTCGGCGCACGCGGCGTCGAGGTGCTGCTGCTGACGGACCCGGTGGACAGCTTCTGGCCCGAGCGGCTGCACGACTGGGAGGGCAAGCCCCTGCGCAGCGTGACGGCCGGCGCCGACCTGTCAGGGATCGAGCTGGCGACGCAGCCAGAGGGCGAGCCTGCGGATGTGGCCAAGCTGCTGCCTGCCTTGCAGGCGGCGCTGGGGGAGGCGGTGAAGGAGGTGCGGGCGACGGACCGGCTGGTTGACAGCGCCGTGGTGCTGGCGGCGGGCGGCTTCGGCCCCGACCTGCAGATGCAGCGGCTGATGCGCCGGCACGGCAAGTCCGGCTTCGGCGGCGCGGTGCTGGAAGTCAACCCGCGCCACCCGCTGATCCGCACCCTGGCCGCGCGCGCCGACGCCGGCGAGGACGTGACGGAGGCGGCGCACACGCTATTGGACCTGGCCCGCGTGCAAGACGGCGACATGCCGGTGGATCCCGCTGCGTTCGCGCGACGGATTACCGCAGCGCTGGCGGCAGGGTAGCGGCGGCTGCTCCCTCTCTCTCCGGGAGAGGGTCGGGGTGAGGGAGGCCGCCACAACCAATGTTGCGCCGCCGCTGACGCAAGGCGGTCCAGTCAGGCGGAACTTGGCGTTGCGTGGCCTCCCTCACCCCGGCCCTCTCCCGGAAGGAGAGGGAGCAAGGCATTCGTCGCGCCGCGCACCACTGCCGCGGCATCCCCGCGCAGGATCTCGTGCCGCGTCGTGGTCCCATCCCGCGTGAAGCGCAGGTCGAAGATGTGTCCGCCGACGCGGAGGCCGCGCAGCGTCAGCTCGGGCAGCCAGTCCGGGAGCGCCGGGTCAATCCGCAGGACGCCCGCGGGCGCGTCGGGCTGCAGCCCCAGCATCGCCTGCACCAGCGCGAAGGCCGACCCGGCGGCCCAGGCTTGCGGCACGTTTGCGCCGAGGTACTGCACGGGGAAGCTCGTGTCCTCCCGTTGCAGGCCCGAATACAGTTCCGGCAACTGCCGCTGTGTAAAGAAGCCAGCGGCCCGGTTGATGTCGGCGGCAACCGCGTTGGCCTCGTCATGGAAGCCGTATCGCTTGAAGCCCAGCGCGATCAGGCTGTTGTCGTGCGGCCAGACCGAGCCATTCTGATATGAAAACGGGTTGTAGGACGGGTTGAGCGAGGTCAGCGTGCGTATGCCCCAGCCGCTCCACATGTCCGGCTGCATCAGCCGGCGCACCACGCGGGCGGCACGGTCCGGCGGCACGATGCCGCACCACAGCAGGTGCCCGGCGTTGCTGGCCACCGTCGGCACCAGCCGTTTGTCCCCGTCCAGGGTCAGGCCGTAGCAGCCTTCGGTCTCGACCCAGAATGCCTCGTTGAAGCGAATGAACAGTGCGTCCGCCTTGGCGCCCAGCGCGGCGGCGCGGGCGTCGTCGCCCAGGGCGGCATAGACCTCCGCCATGCCGCGCCAGGCCGCATAGACGTAGCCTTGCAGCTCGCACAGCGCCTTAGGGTTGCGGACCAGGGAGCCGTCCGGGTTGACCACGGCCTCTCCGCTGTCCTTCCAGCCGACGTTCTCGTAGCCTTGGCCGGACCGGGTGCCGTATTCCTGGAAGCCGTCGCCGTCGCGGTCCCCATAGTCGTCTATCCACGACAGGCAGCCCTCGGCGGTGCGCAGGTGGCGCCGCAGCAGGCCCAGGTCGCCGGTTGCACGCCAGGTGGCATGCAGGACCATGAGATACAACGGCGTGGCGTCGGCTGTGCCGTAGTAGGGCGTGTGGGGGATCAGCTTGAGGGCGGCCAGCTCGCCCAGGCGCAGCTCGTGCAGTATCTTGCCGGGTTCGGCGTCCCGGTAGTCGTCGCGGGCGGTGGCTTGCCAGCGGCCCAGGACGTCCAGCGCGGCGCGGCCCAGCTGCGCGTCCAGGATGATGGTCTGCAGCGCCACGATCAGCGTGTCCCGGCCGAACAGCGCCACGAACCAGGGCAGCCCGGCGGCGGTGATGGTCTGCGGCCCCTCCGGTCCGTCCACGGGCAAGCGGAGGGCGGCGATGTCCTCCACAGCCTGTTCGTACATGCGGACGAAGGAGTGGCCGTCGCCCTCCAGCTTCAGCAGCCCGGCCCGCCACGCCGCCAGGTCCTCCGCCTGGGCGCTGCCGGGGCCAAGGTCGCAGGTTGCAGGCGCAGCGTAGGAGGTGTTCCCGTCGCGCAGATCGTAAAGCAGCGCGCCGTCCCAGGTCGCGCCGGGCGCAAGCTCGATGGCGTAGCTGATGCGGCCATTGGCATAGACGGGCGGAGCGTAGGAGGAGGACGCTGGGCCGCGGGCGGTGATGCGGACCTCCCGATAGAAGTCCCCGTTGCGGTAGCCCGTTGTCAGCACGCCGTCGCCGTCCGATCCCCCATCCGACCAGGCGCTGCTGATGCGGCCGCGGCGGATGATATGGCCGGACTTGACCTCGAACACGTCGGCGAAGTCGCTGCGTATGGCGACCTCCAGGTTGAAGCGCACGGTCTTGCGGCCGTGGTTGGTGATCGCGTAGCTCTCGTGCATGCCGCCGTTCACGGCGCGGGTCAGCACAAGGGTGAGGGACCGCGCGGGCACGTCCCCCCCCTCGCTTGGGAAGGCGCGGTTGGTCAGGAAGATGCGGGCGGCGTAGTAGGCCGGGGCGCCGCTGTTGAGCAGGTCCCAGACCTGGCCGTTGGCATACAGCGCGTAGGCGCTGACCAGGCGGGTGTCGTAGAAGTAGAGCCCCTTGTCGGTCGGCCAGAGCACCTGGCCGTCCGGCTCGGTGATGAGGACCGTGTGCCCCTGGTGTATGGCGAGCTGGGCCGGGCCGACCTTGATCTCCAGGGGCAACGCGGGCGCCCTTAGGCGCTGGGTTGGAACGTGAGCGCGACGCCGTTCATGCAGTAGCGCTGGCCGGTGGGCGGGGGGCCGTCGGGGAACACGTGGCCCAGGTGGCTGCCGCAGTTGCTGCAATGAACCTCGGTGCGGACCATGCCCCAGGCGCGGTCCTCGGTGGTCGCCACGGCGCCCGGGGTGGCGGGCTGAAAGAAGCTGGGCCAGCCCGTGCCGGACTCGAACTTGGCGGACGTATTGAACAGGGCCTGGCCGCAGCCGGCGCAGGCGTAGGCGCCCTGGCGCTTTTCGGCGTTCAGCGGGCTGGTGCAGGCGCGTTCGGTGCCGTGGCCGCGCATGACCTTGTACTGCTCGGGCGTCAGGATGGCCTGCCACTCGGCGTCGGTGCGGGTGAAGGCGTAGGTTTCGGCGGGCTTCGGCTTGGTGGTGAACAGGGACATGGGGCCTCCGGTGATGCGCTGCGGGCGATATGGGCGCACGGGGCCGGGCCGCCAAGCGGGCAGGAGCAGGGGCGGGGCGGCCTGCCACAGAGGCAGGAACGGGCTGACAGGCTCCTGTGAAGGACAGGCACGCCGCGCTTGACCGGCCCAGGCCCCCGCGCTACCTCCGCGCCCGCTGTCCCGTTCGTCTAGAGGCCTAGGACACGGCCCTTTCAAGGCTGTAACACGGGTTCGAATCCCGTACGGGGCACCATTGCTGCAATGATCGGCACGACTGAGCGCCGTGGCAGCAGCGTAGAGCCTGAACGCAGCCGGGCTACCTTCCGCTCACTACCCTCACCATCTCCCGCCGCGCCTCCGCCGCCGGCCCAGCTGGCGCCTCCACGTCCCCAAACGTCACCACTGCCCCAGCCGCCACCGCCCGCGTCATCCGAACCCCATGCGCTAACCCAATCGGCAGCGCATCCGCCGCCACGCTGTCCGCCGCCGGCATCAGGCGGCCCCACACGGTGCAGCCGCCCTCGCCATCCAGCCGTTCCCCCACTGCCAGCGCCCGTTTGGCGACGGCCACCACATCGCCGCGAAACGCCCCTGGCTGCCCCGTCGGCTCCCCGCGCAACGCCGCCGACAGGACGGAAACGTTCAGCTCCAGCCCGATCAGGTGGTAGGGCTTGTACATCGCCGCATACCGCCCGCTCGCGTCCGTCCGCAGCCCATACTGGCGGAAGCAGGCGGCGGCGTAGTCGGTCGGCGCTTCCAGCACCACGTAAACGCCCCAGCGCAGGTCGCGGAATACCGGACGCCCGTCCCGCTCCAGGGAGGACACGACTTCCACCATCCCCGCCCGCTCCAGCACGCCGCCGGCCTCGCGCGGGCGCAGCACATGCGGCAGGTCGTCGGCGCCGCACGGCGGGAAGGCCAGCCCGGCCGCAGGCACATCCAGCCCGGTGGCGTTGGCGATGGCCGCCATCTCGATGGCTGACTTCGTGCCGTCCAGGAAGGAGTTGAACATCTGCGGGTTCATTCCCGCCGCCCGCGCCTCCTCTGCCGTCAGCCCGTAATGCGCCCACACGCCGTCCGGCGTGACGGCGTGGTATTCCGGAAGATACTTGGTCCCCTTGCCCGCGGCCACCACGCGGAAACCGCAGGCGCGTGCCCAGTCCACCAGCTCGGCCGTCAGCGCGGGCTGGTCGCCGTAGGCCAGCGAATAGACCACCCCGGCCCGCCGCGCCTCCCGCGCCAGCAGCGGCCCGGCCAGCACGTCCGCCTCCACGTTCACCATCACCACATGCTTGCCGGCGGCCACGGCAGCGCGGGCGTGGAGCACGCCGGCCGCCGGGCTGCCCGTGGCCTCGATCACCACGTCCACCGTGTCCAATCCGGCCAGGGCCGCGCCGTCCTCCAGGAAGCGGCAGGTGCCGATCCGGCCATCGTCCCAGCCCACGGTGCGGCAGGCCGCACGCGCCCGTGCCGGGTCGAGGTCGGCGATAGCCGTCACATGCAGGCCCGGCGTGCTTGGCACCTGCGCCAGGAACATCGCCCCGAACTTGCCTGCCCCGATCAGCCCGGCCCGCACCGGACGCCCCTCCGCTGCCCGCGCCGCGAGCATGGCATGAAGGTTCATCGGGCGCCGGCGCCCCTGCCGCCTTGCGGTCCAGCTCCAGTCATCCGCGCGCCCTCCGTCCATGCCTGGGGAGGATGGGACCACCCTGCCACCCCGCCTGCAAGCCGGGGCGCGTCCGGGCAGGAGGTGAACGAACCGTCCGCCGCGGCCCGGCACTGGCGCCCTGCCGCCTCATGCCAACGGCCCCTCGCCTTGACCGTTGGCGCTGGGACGTTCCGGGGCGTGCCGTGAACGCGGGAAGGGTCAAAGCGAGGGGCGGTCGGCATCAGCAGGTTCGCCGCCAGCCGGCCCCCGGGGTCACCCCTGGCCCCCGCAGTATCGCCGCACCGCGCCAGCCACCGCGTCGGCCATCCGGTCCAGCGCCGCGGGCGACTGCACCACCTGCTCCTCCTCCCGGTTCACGATCACCCCGGCTTCCAGCAGCGCTGCCGGCATTGCGGCGGTCCGCAGCACGGCCAGCCCGTCGTACCGGAAGATGCCCAGGGCTGCGTCCACCACCGGCCGTCCCTCCCCGGGCACCGGCAGCGCGTGGTGCATGGACGGCGCGAACCCCGCCCCCCGCATCGCCGCGCCCAGCAGCCCGGCAAACCGCAGGCTTCCCGCGGGATCCCGCCCGCCGTTGGACACGAACACCGAGTAGCCGCGGAAGGCATCGCTGTACGGCCGCATCACGCCGTTGGCCATCCAGGTGCTGAGATACTGCGGCTGCACGGAGTCATGGTGCAGCGACAGGAACAGCGACGCGCCGGCCGCCTGCGCCAGCCGGCTGCGCGCCAGCAGCGGCATCGGCCCGCCGGCCTCCCCGATCACCGCCACGGCAACGCCGCCCCGGCGCAGGGTGTCGGCCACGGCGCGGGCCAGGCGCTGGTTGTAGGCGAACTCCGGCACTCCGGTGGCGCTGATGGCGCCGGGCTGGGACAAGGTGTGCCCGACATCCAGCGCCACCTTGAACGGCGGGGCGCACCCGGCGGCGTGGCCCAAGCCGGGCAGGGCGGTCAGCAGGAGGGCAATGATGACGGGGTGCCGCTTCTTCCGTCCCTCGTGGAAGAGGGAGTGGAAGCGCGCCCAAACCATCACTTCTCCAACCCTTCCAGCGCCCGCAGCCCCTCGGCACTCCCCAGCACCGCCGCCAGCTCCGCCCGGGACAGCATGCCCGCCGCCTGGGCCAGCGTGTCCGCCTCCGCCAGCTTCGCGAGGCCCACAACCAGCGCAGCATCCACCGCACCGTGGCCGCGGCGGCGGGGGGGCGGCAGCATCGCGCGGTGCCGGGCCAGCAAGGCGGGATCGCGCAGCAGGCGGGGCAGTGCGGACTCGGCGGGTTGGCGCAGCTCCCGCGCCAGCGCCGCGGCGCGCAGCAGCACGGCAGGCGGGTGCCGCTCCTCCACGGTGCCCAGCAGCCCCATCCACCGCAGCGCCTGCCCGGCGGCACGGCTGCTCGTGAGCGCCACCAGCGGCACCGCCAGCCCCAGGCCCAGCAGCACCGGCAGCATCCACAGGAACAGTGCCTGGGACACCGCCCAGACCGCCGCGCCCAGCACCAGGCCGAACAGGGTCAGCCGCCAGTAAGCGCGCACGACTTGCCCGAACGGCACCCGACCGTCGTCCCGCCGCTGCGGGTTCCAGCCGCTGTCCCGGCCCAGCAGGATGCCCACGACGGCGCCGGTGTGGATCAGCATGGCGACGGGGGCGATCAAGCCGCCCAGCACGGTCTCCACCAGCACGCCAAGCCCGGTCCGCACGGCCCCGCCGCAGCCGCGCCGCAGCGCCGTGTCGCGCAGCAGCGCCAGGTAGGCCATCAGCTTCGGCACCAGCAGCACCGCCATCGTCCCTGCGAACACCTGCGCCGCCAGCACCGGGTCCACCTGCGGCCAGGACGGGAACAGCGCCCGGCCCTCGCCGAAGTACTCCGGCCGCACGAAGCGCGATTGCAGGGAGATCAGCACCCCTGCCAGCAGGAACAGCAGCCACAACGGGGAGGTCACGTAGCTGCCGATGCCCATCAGCAGATGCAGCCTGCTGACCGGGTGCAGCCCCCGCGCCGGCAGCACCTTGGCGTGCTGCAGGTTGCCCTGGCACCACCGCCGGTCCCGAATTGCCACATCGGTCAGGGACGGCGGCCCCTCCTCGTAGCTGCCGCCCAGGCCCGGCGCCATGTGGACCGCCCAGCCCGCCCGGCGGATCAGCGCGGCCTCCACGAAGTCATGGCTCAGGATGTGCCCGCCGAACGGCGCACGCCCCGGCAGCGCCGGCAACCCCGCCGCCGCCGCGAATGCCGCCGTCCGCATGGCGGCGTTGTGGCCCCAATAGTTGCCCTCGGCCCCATGCCACCACGCGATTCCCTGCGCGATCAGCGGGCCGTACACCCGCCCGGCGAACTGCTGCATCCGCGCGAACAGTGTCGTGGCGCCCACGATCACCGGCAGCGTTTGCAGGATGCCGACGCCGGGGTTGCGCTCCATGGCGCAGGCCAGGCGCACCAGGGTCCCTCCCTCCATCACGCTGTCGGCGTCCAGCACCAGCATGACAGGGTAGGCCGCACCCCAGCGGCGCACCCAATCGGCGATGTTGCCGGCCTTGCGCTCGGTGTTCTTGGCCCGGCGGCGGTAGAAGACCTGGTCCGCGGCGCCCGTGCGCTCCCGCAGCGCCAGGAACGCAGCCTCCTCCGCCACCCACACGTCGGGGTCGGTCGTGTCGCTCAGGATAAAGAGGTCGAAGGCGGCGGCATGGCCGGTGGCGGCCAGGGACTCGTAGGTCGCCTGCAGGCCGGCCATCACGCGCGCCGGATCCTCGTTGTAGGTCGGCATCAGCAGCGCCGTGCGGATGCCTGGCACCGGCAACGGCCCGTCCAGCCCCAGCTCCCGCCCGCCGCCGCGCAGGCTGGACCACAGGCCGCCGAACGAACTGGTAAACGCCAGGGCAATCCAGGCAAACAGCACCACGAACAGGCCCAGCACCGTCCAGCCCAGCACCGTCGCCGCCCCGCCCAGCACCCAGTACATCTGATACGATGCATACGCCGTCAGCAGCACCGCCCCGCCGATCACGAACGCCCGGCGGCCCGCAACCCCCGCCGGCCCCGTCGCGGGCGCCGCACCGCGGGCCGGGGCGGCCCGCAGGTCCTGCACCGGCATGGCAAGCGGCGCCTCGTCCGGCAAGGCGCGGAATGGCAGCGCCTCAAGCGGGAGGGTTTGGGCGTCCACTACGCGGTCCAGCGATACAGCCAGGTCTCCGACAGCGGCCCGGCCTCCCCCAGCAGCACGCAGCGCAGCTCGGACAGCTTGGCGCCGTCTGGCTGCAGCTCGAAGCTGACGCGCCAGCCGCCGGTCTCGCTGTTGGGCACGCTGAACACGCCGCCGACCTTGCCGGCGCTGGCGCTGATGTCCGGACGCACCTTGGCGTCCGGCGGCAGGCCCTTCACCGGGTCGCCCACGATGTCCAGCACATAGACCCGCCCGCCCGGGGTGGCTCCGCTGCGGGTCGCGGCGATGCGCGCCAGCTTGCCCGGCGCCGGCGCGTCCCAGCCCCAGTGCATCCGGTAGGTGGCGCTGTACTCCCCGCCCTTGCGCAACGGCTCCTTGGGACGCCAGAAGGCGACGATGTTGTCGTTGGTCTCGTTGGCCGTGGGGATTTCCACCAGGTCAACGGCGCCGGCGCCCCAGTCGCCAATAGGCTCGATCCACAGGCTGGGACGGCGGTTGTACTGCGCCTCCAAGTCCTGGTAGTCGTTGAAGGCGCGGGCGCGCTGCATCAGGCCGAAGCCGCGGGGGTTGCCGTCGCCGAAGGCGCTGACCTGCAAGTCGCGCGGGTTCGCCAGGGGGCGCCACAGCGTCTCGTTCTGGCCGGTCCACATCTGCAGGGCGTCGTTGTCGTGCACGGCGGGCCGCCAGTCGTCGCGCGGCGGGTCGGCAGGCCCGAAGTAGTACATGCTGGTCAGCGGCGCGATGCCCGGCTCGGCAAGGTCCACGCGCGGATACAGCACGCTTTCCACGTCGAACACCGTGGTCTCGCCGGGCCGTATCGTGAAGCGGTAGGCCCCCGTCGTGCTGGCGGTGTCCAGCAGCGCGTGGACCACCATGGACCCGGCCCCTGCCGCCGGCCGTTCCAGCCAGAACGAGCGGAAGCGCGCGAACTCCTCCCCCCGCGGGCTGCCGGTGCCGATGGCCAGGCCGCGGGCGGACAGGCCGTACACCTGGTCCTTGGCGACGGCGCGGAAGTAGCTGGCGCCCAGGAACACCACGGCTTCGGTGAACACGTCGGGCCGGTTCAGCCGGGCATGCAGCCGGAACCCGGCGAAGCCCACGTCCGGCAGCCGCATCGCGGGGTCCGGCCAATCGAACAGGTCCGGCGTGTAGGGGACGCGGCTGGCCTGGCCGGCTGCGACCTCGAACACCTCGATGGCCGGGCGATACAGGAAGCCGCGCGGGAAGAACTGCACCTGGACCGGTGCGCCATCCCGCCACAGCGCGCGGTCGGGCTTGTAGGCGATGGCGCGGTATTGCTCGTAGGTCAGCTTGTCCACTGGGCCGGGCAGGCCGGTGTCGGGCGCGGCATAGGGCTGCTTGCTCAGCGTCTGCGCCAGGCGGCGGACGGTGGCGGCGTCGAACGGCGTCGGCCCTGCAGGCTCCCCGGCGGCGCCCAGCAGTGTGCCGACGGCCAGTGCGGCGCCGGACTGGATCAGGTCGCGTCGGTGCAATGCAGGGGTTCCCGGGGCTGTGTGGCGCAACGTTCCATAGCAGTCGCGCGCCAAAGTGGCACGAGTGGGGCCGGGCAGGATGCGGCGCTACGTGCCGGCCCGGCCGCGCCGGGCAGGACGCCCTACGCAGGCATCTCCGCGATCTCCTGCACCGCCCGCTCGATCACGCCGCTGGACAGCAGCATGACGCGGGACAGGTCGGCCAGCGTCACCAGGCCGATCACCCGGCCGTCGCCGTCCAGCACCGGCAGGCGGCGCAGGTTGCGGGCGCCCATTAGGTCCAGCGCCGTCGTCACGCTGTCCTCGGGCCGGCAGGAGAACACGGTGGCGGTCATCACGTCCCCGGCCGTCACGGCGTTGGGGTCCAGCCCCTTCGCCACCACGCGGAACAGGATGTCGCGGTCGGTCAGGATGCCTTGCAGGTCGTCGGCGCTGCCCACCGGCAAGGCGCCGACGCTCAGATCGCCCATCGTGGCCGCGACCTCGGCAACCCTCATGCCCGGCGGCACGAACTCCACGTCGCGGGTCATGATGTCGCCGATCCGCACCCTGCCTAGTCCCTCCGCCCTGCCATCATGGCACCAGGCCCGCGCAGCCCGGCAGTGCCGCGGCCGAACAAGGCCTGCGGCAGGGACGGGTCGGCGCCCTCCCGGCGTTCCTCCGCCGCCACGCAGCGGCGCAGGGCCGCGTGGACCTGCGGCCACCCGCCGTCGCCCAGGTGGTCCAGCAGGCACTTGTCATACACCGTGTAGGTCCGCCCGGCCCCGCAGCCGAACGAGGTCCGGTCCGCCCGCGCCGCCGTCAGCACCACCCGGTTCGGCCGCGCCATAGCGCCCTGCGTGAACAGGCCGCTGAAGCAGCTCGACACCACGACCACCGTGGGCGCCGCCCCGCACCCGGCGTCCAGCGCCCGGCCGAGCAGCGCAGGCGTCAGCACCTCTCTTTCCGCAGCCAGGAAAAGCCCCTGGCCGGACACCCCGTGGGAGGTCGCATAGACCAGGCACGCTTGGCCCGGCGCCGGGCGCATGGCGCGCACCGCCCGCAGCACGCCCTCCAGCGACGCCGTGCGGACGCCGGGTGTGGAAGGGGAAGCCGACAGCCGCTGCACCTCCGCCGCAGCGCCGGCGCGGCCCAGCAGGGCCGCCACCTCGTTCACGGCATTGTCGAACACCGGCAGGCTGTCGTCGCCCGCCACCAGCACGGCGGTGTAGGGCGCGGGGCCGCCCGGCTGCGCCGCCGCCGGGCCGCAGGCCGCGAGCGCCAGTGCGGCCAGAACGCGGAGCGCCTTCATCCTACCGGCGTCAGCCGTCCGGCGACGGCGCTGGCCAGACGATCCAGGTAGGGGTCAGGCGCCCCGTGCTCGCGCATCGCCTCCGCCGTGCGGCGCAGGTAGTCCGCGGCAGGACCGCCCGGCCCGGACGTGGCCGCCAAGGTGCCGGCCACCTCCTCCTCCGGCAGATGGCCGGCGAACAGAGGGTGCAGAGGGTCGGCGACGAACGTCACCGCGTCGAGCATCCCCCCCGCGGTCCCGGCCTGAACCCAGCGTGCGTCATAGGTGCCGCCGGCCATCTCATGCTGCCACACCGCCCAGAAATTGGCCTCCAATCCGCTCTCCGGCAGGTGGACGGCCATGCCGGTGCAAGCGCCATCCGCCGGCTCCAGCCCCAAGGTCAGCGATGGGCGGGCGGGGGTGCCGCGGTTGCGGGTGTCGCGCAAGCAGTAGCGCCGGACCATGCCGCGCACGGTGGCGACCCGCTGCTCATCGTGCTTGTAGACGTGATCCCAGATCAGCGCGCCATAGGCGAACACCCAGATGCCACTGCCCTTGCGCTCCGACAGGATGGCCTTAGCGCCGCGGCGCAGCGCCTCCTCCGGCACAGGGGTGGGCGGGATGCCGGCCTGGATGCGGGCAGGCGTGCGCGCCTCGATCAGCGCTGCTGTGAGTTCCATGTCGGACTACCTGTGGGGTTGGCCCGACAACGCAAGAGCCGGCTGCGGAGTTGCGGGCGTCCTCCCCCTTCAGGCAAGGGAGGGGCGCGGCCCTCATGCTCCGAAGCACGCCGCGACAAGCTGCTCCATCGCCCGTGCTCGGTGGCTGGTGGCGTGCTTCCGCGCGGGGTCCAATTCGCCATAGGTCCGCGTCCCGCCCAACGGCATGAACATCGGATCATATCCGAAGCCCAGCGCACCGCGGGGCGGCCAGGCCACCGTGCCCTCCACCCGGCCCAGGTAGGTCGCCGTGCTCCCGTCCGGCCAGGCCAGGCACAGGGCGCACACGAACCAGGCGCGCAGGTCCGGGCTGTCCGCCATCTCCTGCCGCACCCGCTCCATTGCCATGCCGAAGTCCTTGCCCGGCCCGGCCCAGCGCGCCGACACCACTCCCGGCGCACCGCCGAGCGCCGCCGCGCAGAACCCGCTGTCATCCGCCAGCGCCGGCAAGCCGGACCCCCGCGCGGCGGCCAGCGCCTTCAGTGCGGCATTGCCGGCGAAGTCCGGCGCGTCCTCCTCCGGCTCCGGCAGGCCCAGCGCGCCGGCGGAGGTCGCCGTCACGCCCAGCGGCTCCACCAGCGCCGCTATTTCCCTCAGCTTGCCGGGATTGTGCGTCGCCAGGACCAGGGTGCTGCCCGGCGGCAGGCGGCGCGGCGTCACGCGGCCTCCGCACCGGATGCGGCATCCAGGGCATCCCGCTGCGCCTGGTGCAGCCGGGCCGTCCCTGCACGGGCCAGGGCCAGCAGCTCGCCAAGCTGCGCCTCGCTGAACGGCGCGGCCTCGGCGGAGGCCTGCACCTCCACCAGCGCGCCCGCGTCGGTCAGCACGAAGTTGGCGTCGGCCTCCGCCCCGCTGTCCTCGGCATAGTCCAGGTCCAGCAGCGCCGCGCCGCCCACCAGCCCGCAACTGACGGCCGCCACCTGGCCGCGCATGGGGGAGCGGGCGATGACGCGGCTGCGCTGCAGGTGCCGGAACGCCAGCTCCAGCGCCACCCAGGCCCCGGTGACGCTGGCGCAGCGGGTGCCGCCATCGGCGTTCAGCACGTCGCAGTCCAGCGTGACGCTGCACTCGCCCATCGCGGAGCGGTCCACGACGGCGCGCAGGCTGCGGCCGATCAGGCGCTGGATTTCCTGCGTGCGCCCGGACTGCTTGCCGCGCGCGGCCTCCCGGTCGCCGCGCTGGTGAGTGGCGCGGGGCAGCATGCCGTATTCCGCCGTCACCCAGCCCAGCCCGGTGCCGCGCAGGAAGCCGGGCGTGCGGCTGCTGACGCTGGCGGTGCAAAGCACCTCGGTCCCGCCCATGCGGATCAGGCACGACCCCTCGGCGTGCCGGGCGAAGCCGGGTGTGATCGAAACGTCTCGCAGGGCGTCGGCGGCGCGGCCGGATGGGCGCATGGTGGTGTCCTGTGCGGGAAGGGGGCCATATAGCGGATCTCGCACGATCCTTGCAGGGGACGGTTTGGGAGAGGGCGGCTTGGGACCATCCAAGACACCGGGATGCTCCGGAGACGGAAACGGCGGACAGGGCGGGGAACACGGCATGACGATTGGCTTGGGGATCATCGGCGCGGGCATCATGGGGGAGCGGCTGCTGCGCGCCGCGCTGGACCACGCCGCCGACGCCGTCCACGTAACCGGCATCTGGGACGCCGCGCCCGCGGCGCTGGACCGCATCGGCGCCGCCGTGCCCGGCGTGCCCCGCGCCGCCTCCGCCGAGGCCGCCATCGAGGGCGCCGGGTGCGTCTATGTCGCCACTCCGCCCGGCACCCACCTGCACTACGCCCGCATGGCCCTGGCTGCCGGCAAGGCGGTGTTCCTTGAGAAGCCTCTGGCGGCGGACCTGGCCGACAGCCGGCGCTTCCTGACGGAAGCCGAAGGCGCGCGGGTGGCGGTCAACTTCCCCTTCGCGTCTTCCCCCGCCGTCGCCAGCCTGGCCGGCTGGCTGGAGGCCGGGGTCACCGGGGCGCCGCGCGGCTTCACCATCGAGGTGGGCTTCGCTGCCTGGCCGCGCCCCTGGCAGATGGACGCCGCATCCTGGCTGGACGGGCGCGCGGAGGGCGGCTTCACGCGGGAGGTCGTGTCCCACTTCCTGTTCCTGTCCCGCCGCCTGCTGGGGCCGCTGCACCTGCAATCCAGCTACGCCGAATATCCGGCGGAGGGCACGGGCAGCGAGCGTGCCGTGAAGGCGCGGCTGGACGCCGGCGGGCTGCCGGGCCGGCTGCACGGTGCGGTGGGCGGCACCGCCGCCGCGGACAGCAACACCTGGACCGTCGCCGGCGTCAGCGACATCCGCCTGCGCGACTGGTCCTTTGCCGAGCGGCAGCGTCCGGACGGCTCCTGGGCCGGCGATCCCGACGCCCTGCCGAACGAGCGGATGCGCCCCGTCGTGCTGCACCAGCAGCTGCAGCAGGTCGCCCGCATGACCCGCGGCGAGGCGCACCGGCTGGCAACCGTCACCGAGGCCTGGGAGGTGCAGGAGGTGGTCGAGGCCATCCTGACCGGCACACCCATCCCCCACGTGACCCGGCGGGCATAAGGCGCGGCATGGATCCCAAGGACCGCCCGCCCCGCGCTGGGATGCCCCCGGGCCTGGACCCCCGCGCCGCGACGGTGCTGCGGGAGATCGTGGAGCAGTATGTCGCCACCGGCGAACCCGTGGGCAGCCGCACCCTGTCCCGCCGCCTGCCGATGTCCTTGTCGCCCGCCACCATACGCAACGTGATGGCGGACCTGACGGACGCCGGGCTGCTGTTCTCTCCGCACACCAGCGCCGGCCGCCTGCCGACCGACCGCGGCCTGCGCCTGTTCGTGGACGGCCTGCTGCAGACGGGCAGCCTGGCGGATGAGGAGCGGGAGGCGATCACCCGTGCGCTGGAGGCCAAGGGGCGCAGCCTGGAGGACACGCTGGCCGACGCCAGCGCCATGCTGGGCGGGCTGGCCGGCGCCGCCGGGCTGGTGCTGGCCCCGAAGTCGGACGGCGCGGTGCGGCACATCGAGTTCGTGCCGCTCGGCCCCGGGCGGGCGCTGGTGATCTTGGTGTCGGCGGACGGCCAGGTTGAGAACCGGGTGATCGAGACGCCTGCAGGCCTGCCGCTGTCGGCGCTGACGGAGGCGGCCAACTACCTGAACGCCCGCCTGCTGGGCCGCAGCCTGGCGGAGCGCAGCCTGTCCGAGCTGCGCCGCGTGGTGGGCGAGGACATGACGGCGGACCGCAGCCAGCTGGACTCCCTGGCTTCCCAGGTGGTGGAGGCTGGCTTGGCGACCTGGACCGGGGAGGGCCGCGGCGGCGCGCTGATCGTGCGCGGCCAGGCCCGGCTGCTGTCCGAGGTCACGCAGATCGAAAGCCTGGCCGCCATCCAGACCCTGTTCGAGCGGCTGGAGCAGCAGGAGACCATGCTGAAGCTGCTGGACCTGGCGGAGTCTTCGGACGGCGTGCGCATCTTCATCGGCGCGGAGAGCGGCCTGTTCGGCGCCAGCGGCGTCAGCATGGTGGTGGCGCCCGCGCGCAATGGCGCCGACCGGATCGTGGGCGCCATCGGCGTGATCGGGCCGACGCGCATCAACTACGGGCGGATCATCCCGGTCGTGGACTACACCGCGCGCGTCATTGGGCGGCTTCTGGGGTAGCTGGCGGCGGCCTTGTGCGGCTGTGCCGTCGCGGCACACCTGAATAGTTCTCCATCCAACGCCGCGACAACGAACGAAACCGGGCGGGCGCCGTTGGGGCTGAAGCGACTGAACAAGCGGCGGCCCAATATGTCCGACAAACAAAACTGCCTGCTTCTCGTCGAGGACGATGCGCTCGTCCGCATGACGGTCGCGCTGATGCTGGAGGACGACGGCTTCGGCGTGGTGGAGGCCGCAACGGCCGAGGAGGCCCTGATGCTGATCCGCGGCGGCCTGCAGGCGCCGGTGATGGTGACCGACGTGGACCTGGGGGCGGGCTGGAACGGCATGGAGCTGGCGGACCAGTTGCGGGCGGTGTCGCCCGACATGGTGATCGTGTTCATCACCGGCCGCACGGCCTCCCTGGCCGGACGGGCGCTCGGCCCGCGGGAGGCCGTGCTGCCCAAGCCGTTCGAAGGTGCCGAGTTGGCCCGGCTGGTGCGGAGCCTGGTGGCGCGCTGAACCCGGCGCGCTGAACCCGGCGCAATGTGAGTCGGGTTTTATCAGCCGTCCGCAACCATTGGCGTCCGGACGGCGTTGGGCCGCCACCAGCAACGGAGGAGACTTGGACATGAACGCACTCAGGCTTGGACTTGCGGCCGCGCTGATCTGCAGCGGCGCAATGGCGCAGACCGCCGGCACCACGACGACGCCCGGCAGCACGACGGGTGCGCCCGGAACGACGATGGGCACCACCAGCGGCGCAACGGGCACCACCCGGCCGATGGGCACGACCGGCACCCTTCCGGGCGTGACCACCAACACCCCGGCGCAGCTCAACCCGTCCAACAACGGTTCCGCCACTCCTCCGGCCGTCACCACCAGCAACGCCAACAACAAGACCTCTGCCGCTCCCGTGAAGGGCCGCAACAGCTTTACGATGGGCGAGGCCCGCCGCCGGATCGAGAAGGGCGGCTTCACGCAGGTGACCGGCCTGAAGAAGGACGCCGACGGCATCTGGCGCGGCAAGGCCATGCGCGGCGGCGCGTCGGTGGACGTCTACTGCGACTATCAGGGCAACGTCGGCGCCGCGTCCTAACCAATCCCGATCCAAGGAACACATACCATGCGGACCATCGCACACGTCTATCCCACCTACGCCGAAGCGGCCCGCGTCGTGTCCGCGCTTGAAAGCGCCGGCATTCCGCACAGCGACATCAGCATCGTGTCGGGCGACAAGAGCTACTCGTCCTCCAACCATGGCTATGGCACCACGGGCACCGCGACCGGCATGACCAGCGGCGACCCCGAGCAGGGTGCGGCGACCGGCGCCGGCACCGGCGCGACCCTGGGAACTGTTCTGGGCGGCGGCGCGGGCTTGCTGGCCGGCATCGGCGCGTTGGCCATTCCCGGCCTCGGTCCCATCGTGGCAGCGGGTTGGCTGGTTGCGGCGCTGACCGGCGCCGGGGTCGGCGCGGCGGCTGGCAGCCTGCTGGGCAGCCTGACGGGCGCCGGCATCAGCGAGGCCGACGCCCAAACCTACCAGGAGGGCGTCAACAGCGGCGGCACCCTGGTCACCGTCCGCGCCGACGACGCGCAGGCTGCGCATGTCGAGCAGGTGATGGGCATGAGCACCGGTTATGCTTCGACCAGCACGACCATGGACACGACGGCGGGTGCGGGCGTGCTCGGCACCACCGCAGCGGTTGGCGCCATGACCGGCGCCCATGAGACCACGGCCACGCGCGACATGGCGATGGACACGGCAACCACCGCCACCACCATGAACACTGCCCCGGTGAACACTGCTTCGATGTCCAACGACGGCACCATCAAGGTGATGAAGGAGGACCTAGTCGTCGGCAAGCGCGAGGTCGAGGCCGGCGGTGTGCGCGTCACGTCGCATGTGGTCGAGACGCCCGTGCAGGAGCAGGTCACCCTGCATGAGGAGCGGGTCAGCATCGAGCGCCACCCGGTGAACGAGCGTGTCAGCGGCACCGAAGCGTTCCGCGATCAGACCATCGAGGCCCGTGCGACGGCCGAGGAGGCCGTGGTCGCCAAGGACGTGCGCGTCGTCGAGGAGATCGGCATCAAAAAGGAAGCTGCCGACCGCGTCGAGACCGTGCGTGACACCGTGCGTGAGACCAAGGTGGACATCGAGGACACGGCTGCCACCGTCCGCCCGGTCGCGACCACGACAACCACCACGACGGACACGACCAAGCGCATCTAAGCGGCTTGAGTTGGCGGAACGGGGAGGGCGGTTGCCCTCCCCGTTTTCATGTCCGGCTGCCTGCTCCCTCTCCCTTTGGAAGAGGGAGCAGAAGCCAGCCCCTACCGATAGTCGTTCCAGGATGTCGTGAACGGCTTCCGGAAGTATGTCGCCCACAGGTAATTCGCGCTGTAGCGCACGCCCGTCATCACCAGCCCGTCCCCGCGCAGCCGGCGGCCGGACGATTTTGCGGTCAGCTTGAAGGTGAACACGACGTCGCCGACCCGGCTCATGCGCCGGGCCACGTCGGTGTCCTCCCCATAGAAGGTGAAGGCGTCGCTGTAGCCGCCGATGCGCTCCATAACGTCGCGCAGCAGCACGAAATTGCCGCCCTGCACCATCGCCCCCACGCCCATGACATGCTTGTTGAAGGCATAGGTCGCGTAGCCCACCAGGTAGAAGCACCGCGCGAAGGTGCGTATGTGCAGAGGCACGTCGTGGTAGTCATAGGGGCCGCTTACGCAGACCAGCTTGGGGTTCTGCTCGAAGGCGTGCAGCACGCGCGCCAGCCAGCCTTCTGGGATGAGGGTGTCGGCATCTATATTGGCCGTCAGCACGCCGCGGCTGGCCAGGAACCCGGCGCTGCGCGCCTGCACCAGCCCCTTGACCGGCTGATCCACGACGGTGACGCCTTGCGTCGCCGCGGCAATGGCCCGGGTGCCGTCCGTGCTGGCGTTGTTGACCACCAGGATTTCCGCCGTGCAGCCCGTCCGCTCGATCTCCGCACGGATGGCGGCCAGGCAGTCCGGCAGCAGTCGCTCCTCGTTGTAGGCCGGCACCACGAAGCTGACCTGCGGGCGCGGGCTGTCCCCGGGCTTCTGCCGGCCACCCGGGGCTGCGGGCACCGGCAGGTCGGACAGGGCGGCGTCTGAGGTCATGCGGGTCGGCCTCCATTGGACGGCGGGAAGTTGGGTCCGGGTTCGCTGGCAGCGCCCGGCTTGCAGCGCCAGCCACAATCCCGTGTGATCGCCACGCCGGCAATCCCCCGCCTGCTCCTTGCCTGGTCCCCTGCGCCGGATTGGGGCTAGGCTGTGCCCCCCGGCCAAGGATGACCCGTGATGGACCACCCGCAGCACCATGCCCGATCCGCGCACACCTTGCCCCGGATGACGCAGAACTGGCAGATCGCCAAGCCCGCCGCATCCGGGCGGCGCGGCATGGTCGTGTCGCAGTCGCACGACGCCGCGCTGGCCGGGGCCGCCGTGCTGGACGCCGGCGGCAATGCGGTGGACGCCGCAGTGGCAACGGCCCTGGCCCTGGCGGCGGTCGAGCCGTGGAACAGCGGGCTGGGCGGCATCGGCTTCGCGCTGGTTCACCGCGCCGGGCAACCGCGGGCGGAGGTCGTGGACTTCGGCCCCCGCGCACCCGCCCGGCTGGATCCGTCGCTGTTCAAGCTGACGGGCCGCACCAAGGCGGACCTGTTCACCTGGCCGGAAGTGGAGGGCGACGCCAACATCCACGGCCCGCTGTCCTTCGTGGTGCCGTCCGCCCCCGCCGGGTACGCCCACATGCACGGGCGCTGGGGCGCTCTGCCGCTTAGCCAAGTGGTGGCGCCCGCCATCGCGCTGGCCCGGCGCGGCCTGCCGCAGGATTGGTTCACGACGCTCAAGGTCGCCAACGCCGCTGCCGTGCTGCGCCGCTACCCGGAATCCGCGCGCATCTACCTGCCGGACGGCCTGCCGCCGGTGGCGCCCTACCAGGGCGCCCCCGGCTTCTTCCAGTTGGGCCGCCTGCTGGACACCCTGGAGCACCTGGCCCAGGCCGGGCTGCGCGACTTCTACGAGGGCGACGTGGCCGCCGGCATCGCTGCCGACGTGGCTGGGATGGGCGGCATACTGGACCGGGACGACCTGCGCCGGTGCGAGGCGCGGATCGTGCCGGCGCAGGACATCGCGTGGCACGGCCGCACGGTGCAGGCGGCGGGCGGCCTGACTGCGGCGCCCACGCTGGCGCGGGTGCTGGACGCGCTGCCCCCGGTGCAGGGCGCGCCGGATGCGGCCTGGTTCGTGGCGCTGGCCCGCGCGATGAAGGCAGCCTATGCCGAGCGCCTAGCCGGGCTTGGCGATGCCGAAGCGACCGTGGAGCGGGGGGCCGCCGAAAGCTGCACGACGCACCTGACAGTGTGCGACGAGGCCGGGACGATGGTGGCGATGACGACGACGCTGCTGTCCTCGATGGGCAGCCGGGTGGTGCTGCCGGGGTCGGGCGTGCTGATGAACAACGGGGTGATGTGGTTCGACCCGCGGCCAGGGCAGGCGAACTCGATGGCGCCGGGCAAGCGGCCGCTGACCAACATGTGCCCGGTCATCGTGCGTGATGGGGACAAGCCGGTGCTGGCGGCGGGCGCATCGGGCGGACGGCGCATCCTGGCGTCGGTGGTGCAGATGCTGGCCTTCGTGGACGCCGGCATGGACCCGGCAGCCGCGGCGCACCAGCCGCGCCTGGACGTGTCGGACGCCACGACCGTACACGCCGACGCCCGCCTGCCCCCGAATGTGCTGGACGCCTTGGCGGCGGACGGCCCGACCGAAGTGGTGGAGCACGGCGTCCTGCCGGTCAACTTCGCCTGCCCGAACCTGATCCAGGACCGCGACGGCACGCGCACCGGCATCAGCGATGTGATGTCCCCCTGGTCCGCCGCAGTGGCGCAAGCGTGAGGGTGCCTTCTGCTCCCTCTCCCTCCGGGAGAGGGTTGGGGTGAGGGAAAGGCCACGCAGTGCCATGTTGGATAGACGGGGGCGCTCGCGTCATGATGGTTCGCGCGTGCGGCTTCCCTCACCCCGGCCCTCTCCCGGAGTGAGAGGGAGAAGAGCGCCTCATCCAAACGGCCCGCCATGATCCTGCGCCCTATCGGCACCTTGCACACCCCGTTCCGCACCGTCGCCGACTGTCCCCGCAACGGCCGCCAGCCCGACCCGGCACCGGCCTGCGTCGCCATTGTGGACCCCGCCTTCCAGCCCGGCCTTCTTGCCCTGGACGGCTTCTCCCACCTCATCCTGCTCTACTGGCTCGGCCCGCAGGCCGACGCGCTCACCATCACGCCCCCCTTCGACGGCCAGCCCCGCGGCGTGTTCGCCACCCGCGCGCCATTGCGGCCCAACCCGGTCGGGTTGTCCGTGGTGGCGTATGACGGGCTGGACGGGCCGGGGCGGCTGCGGGTCCGCTACCTTGACTGCTTGGACGGCACGCCGTTGCTGGACATCAAGCCCTATCTCTCCAGCATCGACGCCGAGCCGGACGCCGTGATGGGCTGGCTGGCCCCGCACCGCACTGCCCGGCCCGGACCCAAGGAGGGCGACGCATGAGCGACGACCCCGCCACCCTGACGGCAGAGGCGCTGCTGGCGCACTACGCCCGCGGCACGCTCAGTCCCGTTGAGGCGCTGCAAGCCGTGACGGAGCGCATCGCCCGCCGCAACCCCGCGCTCAATGCCTTTGCCGTCCTGGATCCCCGCGCCATCCTGGCCGCCCGTGAAAGCGAGGGCCGGTGGCGCGCGGGCCGCCCGCTGGGCGCGCTGGACGGCGTGCCCTGCACCGTGAAGGACCTGGTGGACCTGGCCGGCCTGCCCACCCGGCGCGGCAGCCGGACCACCTCCGCCGACCCTGCCGCCACGGATGGCCCGGCGGTGCTGGGCCTGAAGGCGGCGGGCGCCGTCATCCTGGGCAAGACCACCACGACCGAGTTCGGCTGGAAGTCCCCCGGCGACTGCCCGCTGCACGGCATCACACGCAACCCCTGGAACCCTGCGTATTCCACCGGCGGCTCCTCCTCCGGCGCGGGCGCCGCCGCTGCCGCCGCGTTCGGGCCGCTGCACCTGGGCACGGATGCGGGCGGCAGCATACGCATCCCCGCGGCGTGGTGCGGCGTAATCGGGTTGAAGCCCAGCTTCGGCCGGGTGCCGCAATGGCCGCTGAGCGCCTTCGGCAGCGTGAGCTGCGCCGGGCCGATGACGCGCACCGTGCGCGACGCCGCGCTGATGCTGACGGCCCTGGCCCGGCACGACCTGCGCGACCCCTACTGCCTGCCCGACGACCCCCGCGACTGGACTGCGGGGATCGAGGACGGGGTGGCCGGCCTGCGCGTGTCGGTGCTGCGCGCCCCGGGCTTCGACGCGCCGGTGGACGCCGATGGGATCGCCGCGGTCGAGCAGGCCGCCGCCATCCTGGCCGATGCCGGGGCGGAAGTCGCGGACGAGGACCCTGACCTGCCCGATGCGGGCGCGGCCTTCGCGCAACTGTGGGGCCTGTCGCTGGCGGCCCTGGCCGGGGGCATGACGGCGGACCAGCGCGCGATGCTGGATGCAGGCATCTTGGACGTGGCCGCGCACCACGCCGGGGCAGGGGGGCTGGCGGTGGTGGCCGGAGAGGCCGCTCGGGTGCAGGCCGCGCACCGCATGGCGCTGTTCCACCGCGGGTTCGATCTGGTGCTGTGCCCGACGGTGCCCGGCCCGCCGCCGCTGGCCGACGCGCCGACTGGGGACGCCGCGGCGGCGCTGCTGCGGGACTGGGCGCCCTGGACGCTGCTGTTCAACCTGACCCGGCAGCCGGCCATCACGGTGCCGCTGGGGACGACGGCAGCGGGCTTGCCGCGGTCGGTGCAGCTCGCCGCCGGGTTGTACCGGGATGATCTGGTGCTGCGGGCAGCACGGGTGCTGGAGCAGGCGGTGCCTATACTTCCTGCTCCCTCTCCCTCCGGGAGAGGGTCGGGGTGAGGGAGGCGGCAAGCGCGATGTCCGCCCGGAGCAGAGCCAGTCCGCACAGGGACAGCTTCGCGCGGGTGGCTTCCCTCACCCCGACCCTCTCCCGGAGGGAGAGGGAGCAGACTCCGCTCTCCCGCAAAAACTCTCTACCCTCCCCGTAAAACACCGGAGGACCCGCCCATGCTCCGCACCCTCGCGCTGATCCTGCTCGTTGCCTCCACCCCGGCCCAGGCCCGCCTGCTGCGGCTGGAGGTGTTGGAGGCCGTCAGCCCCGCCTTCGACGGGCGCGGCTTCGGCGCGGCCGGCACCTACGACCGCATCACCGCCCGCGCCACCATCGGCCTGGACCCGGACGACCCGCACAACGCCGGCATCGCCGACCTGGCGCTGGCGCCGCGCGCGGACGGGCTGGTGCTGGCGACCTCCGACGTGGTCATCCTGCGGCCCACCGATCCCACCCGCGGCAACGGCGTGCTGCTGTATGACGTGGTGAACCGCGGGCGGAAGCTCGGCCTGAACCTGCTCAACGACGCGCCGATGGGCAACGCCGTCCGCCGGGACGCCGACGCCGGCAACGGCTTCCTGATGCGCCAGGGCTACACCATCGTCTGGAGCGGCTGGCAGCACGACATCCCGCCCGGCGGCGAGCTGATGGCCCTGCAAGCCCCCGTCCTGCCCGGCGTCACCGGCACCTCGCGGGAGGAGTTCATCTGGGACAACGCCGCCAATCCCGCGGGCTGGACCCTGACCTACCCCCTGGCCAACCCCGCACAGGCCACGCTGACGGTCCGCAACCGGGAGGACGATCCCCGCCAGGCCCCGCCGAACCTGTCCTGGCGCATGCTGGATGACCGCCGGATCGAGGTGACGCGTCCTGCCGGCTTCGACGCCGGGGCGATCTACGAGTTCATCTACACCGCACGCGACCCGGTGGTGGGCGGCATGGGCTTCGCAGCCGTGCGGGATTTGGTCTCCCACCTGCGTCACGGCAGCAGCCCTCTGGCCCGCAACGGTGCGCCTGAGGCCAGCCACGCCTACGCCGTCGGCGTGTCCCAAAGCGGGCGCTTCCTGAAGGACATGCTGTATCAAGGCTTCAACGACGACGAGAACGGGCAGCCCGTGTTCGACGCCATGATGCCCTTCATCAGCGGCGCGCGGCGCAGCTTCACCAACGCCCGCTGGTCCCAGCCTGGACGCTTCTCCCGCCAGCACGAAGACCACCTGTATCCCGGCGATGGCTTCCCCTTCACCTACGGCACCACCACCGACGCCCTGACCGGACGCACCGATGGCCTGCTGGCCCGGTGCGAGGCGTCGCACACCTGTCCCGCCGTCATGCAGGTGGACACCGACAGCGAGGCATATCAGGCCCGCGCCTCCCTGGTCGTGACCGACACGCAGGGCAACCACCTGGACTTGCCGCCCAACGTGCGCGCCTACATGCTGGCAGGCCTGCCGCACTCCAGCGCGCCGGGCCTGGTCAGCGAGCGGCTGGACGCCTGCACGATGCCGTCCAACCCGCTGCACCCTGGCGCGGCCATGCGGGCGCTGCTGACGTCGCTGGACCTGTGGGTGCGGGAGGAGGTGCGCCCCCCGACCAGCCGCTATCCGATGCGGGCGCACGGCACCCTGGTGCCGCCATCGCCGGACGTTTTCCCGCATCTGCCCGGCGTGTCCTATGCCGGGCTGCTGAACCGGCCGACGGAGGTGAACCGCGACCGCGAGCCGCCCGCGCCGGGCCGCCCCTATCCCGTGTTCGTGCCGCGCACCGACGCGGACGGCCACGCCATCGCCGGCATACGCTTGCCGGAGGTCGAGGCGCCGAGGGCCACCTACGCCGGCTGGAACCTGCGCCGTCCCGGCTATGCCGAGGGCGAGCTGTGCAGTCTGGCCGGCAGCGCCATTCCGCTGCCGGCAACGGCAACGGCGGGCGACCCCCGCCTGCCGCTAGATCTGCGCTACCCGCGCCCGGACAGCTACGCCCTGGCCGTGCGCCGCGCCGCCGAGCGACTGGTTGCCGAGCGGCTGATGCTGCGCGACGATGCCGATGCCGCCGTGGACGCAGCCCGCGCAGGCACCTTGGCCCGGCTGCCGAGGACCACGCCATGAGCGCCGTTCCCCCCGCCATCATACAGGAGCTGGCCCCCACCGGCACGCTGCGGGCGGCGCTGAACCTGGGCAACCCCGTGCTGGTGCAGCGCGGCCCCGACGGCGCCCCGCTCGGCGCGGCGCCGGAGCTTGCCCGCGCCCTTGCCGCCCGGCTGGGCGTGCCCGTCGCCTTCACGTTCTATGACGGCGCGGGCAAGGTGGCCGACGCCGCCGGGTCCGGCGCCTGGGACGTGACCTTCATGGCGATAGATCCCGTGCGCGCCAAGGCCATCGCGTTCACCGCCCCCTACGTGCTGATCCACGGCAGCTACGTCGTGCCTGCGGCCTCCCCGTTGCGGGAGATGGCGGACGTGGACCGGCCCGGCGTCCGCGTCGCGGTCGGCAACGCCAGCGCCTATCACCTGCACCTGATCCGCGCCCTGCACCAGGCGACGCTGGTGACGGCGCCGACCGGGGACGCCGCCACCGCGCTGTTCCTGCAAGGCGGCGCCGACGTGCTGGCCGGGGTGGGCCAGGTGAATGACGGCCTGGTGCGGGACCAGCCGGGCCTGCGCGCCATCCCCGGACGGTTCATGTCCATCCCGCAGGCAATGGGCGTGCCGCTGGGCCGGGGCGCCGGGGCGGACTACGTCACGGAGTTCGTGGCGGAGATGACGGCCTCGGGCTTCGTGGCCCGGGCGCTGGCCGCCAGCGGCCAGGACCCGGCGCTGGCGGCGCAATGATGCCAACGGGTCCCCTCCGCAACTAGCCTGTCATGCCAAGGCGCGCTTGCGCCGATCCAGGGGCCAGGAGGGCGGTGCTGGCGGCCTCTCTCTGCTGCGCCGCCTTGCTTTCCCCACCGACATTGCGCGGTGGAGCGGATGGCCGTCGGCGAAACCGAACTGCCCGGATCAGGCGCCCGCCTCGGTCACACGCCGCTGGTGCTGTGGGCCGCCGTCAGCCGCTTGGCTGCGCCGCAGATGTCGGCCAGGGTGTAGGGCTTGGAGATGAACACATCCAGCGCGGACGCCGGGCCGCTTCCCTCCCGGTCCGGGCGGCCGGACATGTAGATCACCGGCAGGCCTGGCATCTCCCGGCGTGCCCGGTCCACGAGCGCGATCCCGTTCAGCGACCCCGGCAGTTGGATGTCGGTCAGCAGCAGGCTGATCCCGGACCCGGGCACCAGCATCGGCAGGGCGGCGTCCCCCGTCTCGGCCTCCAGCACCTCGAATCCCTCATCGCCCAGAGCTTCCGCCAGGGCCAGCCGGATCAGGAACTCGTCCTCCACAACCAGGACGCGAATCGGTTTGGACAGCGGTTCGAGCATTGCAGTTCCCATGCAGGCGCAGCCCACGCGGGTACCCGCGGGACAGTTATAATGAGACCGAGGACAATGGCATCAAGAAGATATGAATAGGACGGTATTCACAAGCGCGTTACCTGGCTGAACCAGCGCTGACCGTCTGCGACTGCCCTGGCGCGGGCATGTGCTGCCATCGGCACAGGATGTCGGCAAGTGCGCGGCGGCATGCGCCGCTGCCCGCCGCACTTGTCCCGTCGTCCCTGTCCCATCAGGGGCTTGAACGTGGTAGCCTGCACGGCACATCAGCCCGGCGCCCCTGCGCTGGCCGTCACGGATCGGGTTCAACATGCGCCTTCTGCCTTCCTGGTTCTTGGCCCTGCTGCTCCTGGCCGCGCCTGCCGCGGCGCGGGCGGCCGGGGTCGCCATCGTCATCAACTCGGGCGATGCCACTCTCAGCATCCTCGACATGGACCGCGGCACCGAGCTGCGCCGCGTCCCCGTATTGCGGGAGCCGCACCACGTCGTGCTCAGCCCTGACGGGCGGGAGCTGCTGGTCGGCGATGCCGGCGGCAACGAGATGCTGTTCCTGGACCCGCACACCGGCGCCGTGCTGCGCCGCCTGCCTGTGGCCGACCCCTACCACCTAGCCTTCAGCCCCAATGGCAAGTGGCTGACCGTGACTGGCCTGGCCCGCAACCAGGTGGACCTGTATGACGCCGCCACGATGACGCTGGTGAAGCGCTTCCCGTTGAACTCCATGCCCAGCCACGTCGCCTACGCACCGGACAGCAGCGTCGCCTACGTCACGCTGCAAGGCACCAACAAGGTTGCGGCGCTGGACCTGCGCCGCCAGGCCGTGCTGTGGACGGCGGAGGTCGGCAGCACGCCGGCAGGCATTATGTGGCTGAACGGCAAGCTGCTGGTCGCCAACATGGGCACCGACCACTTCGCCGTCGTGGACCCGGTGGACGGACGGGTCGAGCAGCGGGTCCGCACCGGGCGTGGCGCGCACCAGTTGTTCCTGTCCCCGGACGGCAAGACGCTGTGGGTCAACAACCGGGTGGACGGCACGACGGTGTCGCTGGACCCGCGCACCCTGGCCATCACCCACACCTACCGCGTGCCCGGCGGACCCGACTGCATAGACTTCGCCCCTGACGGCAAGCTGTGGATCACCCAGCGCTTCATCCAGAAGGTCGGCGTGCTGGACCCCGCCAGCGGCGCGCTGCAATCCTACCCGGTCGGACGCTCCCCGCACGGCATCTTCCTGACCACGGGCGCCCCGGCCACGGTGGCCGCGCGATGACCGACCCGTTCAGCCTCGCCGCCGGGTGGATGCAGGAAACGCTTCTGCTGCCGGCGCTGTATGCCCTGGACCTGATGCAGTGGGAGGAGGTGTCGTTCGGCTGGGCGCTGTTCGCCTGCTACGGCCTGGCGCAGGTCGTCATCACCTTCGCTGTCTGCCTGCCGCTGGAGCGCTGGCGCCCAGTGGAGCACTGGCCCGATGCGAAGGCGGTCTGGGTGGACGTGCTCTATACCCTGATCTCCCGCGTCGGCGTGCTGCCACTGGTGACGTTCGTGCTGTTCTATCAGCTACAGGTGATGCTGAGCGGCTGGATGACCGACCACGGCTGGGTGCCGCCGACCCTGGAGCGGCTGTTCCCGTTCCTGCTCGGCCACCACATCCTGACCTTCGTCTGCTACGCCATCATCCTGGATTTTGCCGAGTACTGGCGGCACCGGCTGTCCCACCGCTTCGGCTGGTGGTGGGCGCTGCACAGCCTGCACCATGCGCAGCGGCAGATGACGTTCTGGTCGGACGACCGCAACCACGTTCTGGACGACCTGATCGGCTTCGTGTGGTTCACCGCCATCGCCCTGCTGATCGGCATCCCGCCGCTGCAGTTCCCGCTGCTGGTGCTGCTGCTGCGGCTGCTGGAGTCGCTGTCCCATGCCAACGCCCGGGTGTCGTTCGGGTGGCTGGGCGAGCGGCTGCTGATCTCGCCCCGGTTCCACCGGTCGCATCATGGGGTGCTGGCCGCCGGGCAGCGGAGCGCGAACTATGGGGCGATCCTGCCGTGGTGGGACATGCTGTTCCGCACGGCGGACTTCGACCGGGCCTATGTGCAGACGGGGGACCCCTCGGCGGAGGAGGCGCTGGCGACGGGGACGTATGTGCAGCAGCAGATGGCGGGGCTGCGGCGGATGGCGCGGATGGCGGGGTGGGTGAAGCGGAAGGAGACGCTCGCTCCCCCTGCTTCTGTGAGATGAACATAGCCCGGATCGAAGGCCGGTTGGTTATTGCGAGCCAACTTAGAGTCAACCCGGCATACGACTTCGACTTCGACCTTAATTTCACTTGCGATCATCCATATGCTTTCGATCATGAGGAGCGCTGTGTTCTCCGCACAGGCGCTGTCCCGAACTATGATGAGCAATATAGGGAGATGCTGGCGTGGGGTCTTCGACTGGTCAACTCTCCAGAAGAACATGCACTCGCCAGCGAGCTTGAGCACTGGTATCCGTTGCTGCAGGACTTGACGCCACGCACGGAGATTTTTGACGCGCTGCCAAGCGTCGGTGAAATCGAGGCCAAATTTGCTTGGCCAATTTTCTTGAAAGGTTCCAGGTAGACCAGCAAGCACAGTAGCTTCCTGTCAATCATTGAGGATGCCGAGCATTACGAGGCGGCGTGTGAAGCTTACCGTGCGGATGCCGTCCTTCACTGGCAGAAGCCGGTGGTGCGAGACTTCATCCCACTTCATCCAGTCGTCGGCAGTGTCCCAGGCAAGCTGCGGCCCTCCATGGAGTTTCGTTCTTTCTGGTGGCAAGGCGCGTGCGTCGGTTGGGGACGATACTGGTTTCAGGTCCCTGCCTACGCCTGTGAGGACACAGCGGCGGGCTTGGCCCTGGCGCAGGAAGCCGCAACGAGGCTGAGGGTGCCATTCCTGGTGGTTGATTTCGCCAAGACGGTGGCAGGCACATGGATCATCATTGAATGCAATGATGCCCAGGAGGCTGGATATGCCGCGGTCGTGCCGCGTGTGCTATGGACCAATATCCTTTCCAGGATAGCATCATCAGAGGTTATATCTAGCTGATCTGCCGCAGTCAGAAGCATAGATGCAGCAGTAACCATCGTCCGCGGCGAGGCGGAGTCGGGCGGGTACATCTGGCGCCGGATTAGATAGGCGTGCGCGCGACCGGCGCTAAGTTAGGCCTAGCCGGCCCGCCTTTTGCGAGCGGTCCGTCCGCCTCAAGTTCGGCAATCGTCGCATCCAAATCGGCATGGATAACCGATGCCGGCACAATGCGCCCCGCCGCAAGATCGGCGTCGCTCCGCTCCATAGAGAGGAATCACTCGTGCGGCGGGACTTGAGGGGCGTCGCCGTTCATGCCGGCTTCATAGCATAGCCCGGCACCGTGACCCAAGTTCCACCCTACGCCCCCCGCACCGCCGGATCCCGCCAGGCCCGCTCGAACGGCAGCCGCCAGGCATGGGGCGCCACAAGCTGATGCACGGACTTCGGCCCCCACGACCCCACGGCATACAGCCGCACCGGCGGCGGCGCCTCCAGCAACGGGGCGGACAGCGCCCATAGCCGCTCGATCCCGTCCGCGCTCGTGAACAGCGTGTGGTCGCCGCGCATCGCGTCCAGGATCAGGCGCTCATAAGCCTCCAGCACGTCGCCGATCCGCCCGGTGTCGTCCATCGCGAATTGCAGGCTCAGCTTGTCCAGCCGCATCCCCGGGCCGGGCCGCTTGCCGTAGAACGACAGGGACATTTTGGACGCATCCGCCAGGTCGAACGTCAGGTGGTCCGGCCCTTGCGACCCCACGCCGGACCCCGCCGGGAACATGCTCTTGGGCGGCTCCCGGAACGCGATGGAGATGATGCGCTGCCCCTCCGCCAGCCGCTTGCCCGTGCGCAGGAAGAACGGCACCCCGGCCCAGCGCCAGTTGTCTATCTGGCACTTCAGGGCAATGAAGGTCTCAGTGTCGGATTCCGGGTCCACCCCGTCCTCCCCGCGGTAGCCGATGTACTGCCCGCGCACGACATGCGCCGGGTCCAGCGGCAGCATGGAGCGGAACACCTTGTTCTTCTCCTCGCTGATGGACGCCGGCTCCAGCGCCGTCGGCGGCTCCATCGCCATGAAGCCGAGGATCTGGAACAGGTGCGTCACCACCATGTCCCGGAACGCCCCCGTCGCCTCGTAGAAGCCGGTGCGCTTGCCCAGGCCCAGCGTCTCCGGCACGTCAATCTGCACGTGGTCTATGAAGTTGCGGTTCCAGATGGGCTCGAACAGCCCGTTGGCGAAGCGGAAGGCCAGGATGTTCTGGGCGGGTTCCTTGCCCAGGAAGTGGTCTATACGGAAGATCTGGTCCTCGCTGAACACCTCGTGCAGCCGGGCATTCAGGGACATTGCGCTCGGCAGGTCCGTGCCGAACGGCTTCTCCATGATAATGCGCGACCGCTTGGCCAGCCCGGCCTCCTGCAGCAGCTTTACGGCCGCCAGCGCGGCGTTGGGCGGCACGCTGAGGTAGTGGATGTGCTCGGCATTCCCGCCCAGCGCCAGTCCCGCCGCCTCGACCGACTGCCGCAGGGCCGGCGCCCCGGCACCGATGGGCACGTAGTCCAGGTTGGCGGCGAAGGCGGACCAGGCAGCCTCGTCCACCTTGCGGCTGGAGAACTGGTCCAGCGCCTTGCGCGCCAAAGCGCGGAACCCGTCCGCGTCCAGGTCGTCCAGCGACACGCCGATGACCCGGCATCCCGGGATGAAGCCGCCGCTGACCAGGTGGAACAAGCCTGGCAGCAGCTTGCGCTGCGACAGGTCGCCCGTCGCACCGACCAGCGTGACGACCTGCGGGTGCTTGGGACCGACGCCCGGTGGTATCTTCCTCATCACGTCATCCTCTCCGGCGTGGACCCACCATGACGCACTGCACAACAAACCCCAGCACGGCGCAACGGCAGGGATCGTGAACCTTGGGTGCGTGCATGGTGCCTCTGCTCCCTCTCCCTCCGGGAGAGGGCCCGGGTGAGGGAGGCCGCACGCACAGACTGGGAAATGCGGCGGCGCATTCCATTGGGAACGGCGCAAGCGCCGTCCGAATGTCATGACTTGCGCTGCTTGGTTTCCCTCACCCCAACCCTCTCCCGGAGGGAGCAGAAGCCCTCTACGCCCGGCGCAGGATGCCTGCCAGGAACCCCCGGTGCCACCGGGCATAGCCGTCCTGCACCACGCCCAGCCGGCTCCGCACCGCCGCGTGCGCATCCGGCAGCCGGTGGAACGGGATCGAGGGATACAGGTGATGCTCCGTGTGGAACGACATGTTCCACATCAGCAGCCGCATCAGGCCGTTGGTCAGCGTCGTCCGCGTGTTGGTCAGGCCGTTGGCATCCACCGTGCAGTCCGTGTGCTCGGTCAGCAGATACAGCCGCAGCAACGGCTGCCCCAGCAGCTGCGGCACGATCCAGAACGCCAGCGGTACCCACCAGCCCCACAGCAGCGCGGACCCCAGCGCCAACGCCGCCATGACGACGCACATCGCGCGCACGCTGCCGATGACGCGCGGCGCCGCGGCTGCGGGGATGTAGGCGTAGCCCGACAGGTCTCCCCGCCAGCAGTCCCGGATCACCGCCGCCCGCGCCCGCCAGTAGTTCACCCCCAGCACGCGCAGCAGGTACGTGTCCAGCGTGCCCGGCGGCGGCGGCGCAAGCTCCGGATCGCGCGCCGGGTCCTGCGTGAAGCGGTGGTGCGCCAGGTGGAAGGCCGTGTAGAAGTGCCAGTTCAGCAGGGACGGGCACGCCGCAAGCCAGCCCAGCACCGTGTTGGCCCGGCGGCTGCGGAACACCGTCTGGTGCATCGTCTCATGGATCGGCGCGAACAGCGCCGCTTGCAGCACGCCCAGCAGCAGCACTGCCGGCAGGATCGTCCAAGGCCCGGACAGTGCGACGCCCATGCCAGCCGACGCCAGCGCCCCCAGATGCAGCGCCGTCCGCGCCGCGCCGCGGGTGTTGGAGCGCACGGACAAGGCGCGCACCTCGGCACCCGACAGGACGCGGGCGGTGGACGTGTTCATGCGGACTGCTCCGGTTCTGTGCAACTGCGCCATAGCACACGGCGGGCGCGGTGGTCTGCATGGAAAATAAGCATCCGCCGTGGCGCGGTGGCCTAAAGGCGGCCCGGGACGTTGACCCCTGGCCTCAGCCGCATGATGCTCCGCCCAGCATTCGAAGAAGGGCCATCCCCATGCTCCGCACCCTCCTGCTCGCAGGCGCCGCCGCGCTGTCCCTGTCCGCTGCCCAGGCCAAGACGCTGGTTTATTGCTCCGAAGGCTCGCCCGAGAACTTCAACCCCCAGCTCAACACCACCGGCACCACCTTCGACGCGACCCATCCGGTATATGGCCGCCTGGTCGAGTTCAAGCCGGGCGTCACCGACATCGAGCCGGGGCTGGCCGAGCGCTGGGACGTGTCGCCCGACGGCAAGGCCGTCACCTTCCACCTGCGGCACGGCGTGAAGTGGCAGAGCAATGCCCAGTTCAAGCCGACGCGGGACTTCAACGCGGACGATGTGCTGTTCACCTTCAACCGCATGGCCAAGGCGGACCACCCCTTCCACAAGGTGTCCGGCGGCAGCTACGACTACTGGGGCGACCTGGCGCTCAACACGCTGGTGGCGTCCGTGGACAAGGTGGACGACTACACCGTCCGCTTCACCCTGACCGCGCCCAACGCGCCCTTCGTGTCTGACCTGGCGATGGAGTTCGCCTCCGTCCTGTCCGCCGAGTACGGCGACGCCTTGATGAAGGCCGGCAAGCCCGAGCAGATCGACCAGGTGCCCATCGGCACCGGCCCGTTCAGCTTCGTGAACTACCAGCGCGACGCCACCATACGCTACCGCCGCTTCGACGACTTCTGGGGGGAGAAGGCGAAGCTCGACACCCTCGTGTTCTCCATCAACAAGGACCCCGCGGTGCGCCTGGCCAAGCTGCGCGCCAACGAGTGCCAGGTGTCCGCCTACCCCACGCCTGCGGACCTGCCCGGCATACGCGCGGACGCGGCATTGCAGATGCTGGACCAGTCCGGCCTGAACATCGGCTACCTGTCCTTCAACACCCAGCGCAAGCCGTTCGACGACAAGCGGGTGCGCCAGGCGCTGAGCATGGCGATTGACCGCAAGGCCATCCTGGATGCGGTCTATCTGGGCGCCGGGCAGCCGGCCAAGAACCTGATCCCGCCGACGGTCTGGTCCTGGAACGACGCCGTGCAGCCGCTGCCCTACGACCCCGCGGCGGCCAAAAAGCTGCTGGCCGAGGCCGGGTTCCCTGACGGGATGGAGACCGACCTGTGGGCCATGCCCGTCCAGCGCCCCTACAACCCCGACGCCCGCCGCATCGGCGAGCTGATGCAGGCGGACCTGGCCAAGATCGGCGTCAAGGCCCGCATCGTCAGCTACGAGTGGGGCGAGTATCGCAAGCGTGCCGCGGCCGGGGAGCACAGCATGGCGCAGCTCGGCTGGACCGGGGACAACGGCGACCCCGACAACTTCTTCGTGCCGTTGGCTGGCTGCGCCGCGGCCCGCGTCGGCGGCGGCAACTCGGCCAAGTGGTGCAACAAGGAGTTCGACGACCTGGTCAACCGCGCCGTGACGCTGACCGACAAGGCCGAGCGCACGAAGCTGTACGAGCAGGCGCAGGTCATCATGCGGGAGGAGTCTCCGTTCTTCCTGATCGCCCATTCCATCGCCTACCAGCCCATGCGGAAGGGCGTGACGGGCTACGTCATGTCCCCGTTCGGACGGCACATCTTCGACCGGGTGGACGTCCAGTAGGCCGGGGCGGGGCGTAGTCTCTGCGCGCCGTCCCATGCGCGGTCGTTGCGGGAAGCGCAGCGGCGCGGCCCCTGGGCTGCCGCGCCGCAAGCGGCTTGCAATGACCGCACGATCCTTGGCTCCATAGCCCATGCTCCGCCTGATTGCCCGGCGCCTGGCGCTGATCGTCCCGACCTTCCTGGGCGTCACGCTGCTGACCTTCGTGCTGATCCACGCCGTCCCGGGCGATCCCATCGAGGTCCGCATGGGGGAGCGCGGCGTGACGCCTGAGCGCCTGGCGCTCCTGCGCGCCCAGATGGGCCTGGACCAGCCGCTGTGGCGGCAGTTCCTGTCCTATGAGGGCCAGGTGGTGCAGGGCGACCTCGGCCGTTCCGTGGTGACGCAGGAGAGGGTGTGGACGGAGTTCAAGACCTTCTTCCCGGCAACGCTGGAGCTGGCAACCTGCGCCCTGCTGTTCGCGACCTTGCTGGGCCTGCCGCTGGGCGTGATGGCGGCGGTGCGGCGCGGGTCGGCGCTGGACTACGGGCTGATCGGCGTCGCCGTGACCGGGGCCTCCATGCCGATCTTCTGGTGGGGGCTGATGGCGACCCTCGTTTTCTCGGTGTCGCTGGGCTGGACGCCGGTGTCCGGACGCATCAGCGACGCCTTCTTTGTCGAGCCGGTGACGGGCTTCCTGCTGGTGGACACCTGGACGTCCGGGGAACCCGGCGCGTTCCGGTCCGCGGCGTCCCACCTGATCCTGCCCGCCATCGTGCTGGGCACCATCCCGCTGGCGACCATCGCCCGCATGACCCGCTCCGCCATGCTGGAGGTGCTGGGGGAGGACTACGTGCGGACGGCGCGGGCGAAGGGCCTGGCGCCGGGCCGCGTCGTGGTCGTCCACGCGCTGCGGAATGCGATGATCCCCGTGGTCACCGTGCTGGGCCTGCAGGTCGGCGCGCTGCTGGGCGGGGCGATCCTGACGGAGACCGTATTCTCCTGGCCCGGTGTCGGAAGCTGGCTGGTGGAGGCCATCCAGCGCCGGGACTACAACGTGCTGCAAGGCGGCATCCTGCTGATCGCCGTGCTGGTCATGCTGGTGAACCTGGGGGTGGACGTGCTTTACGGCGTGCTGAACCCAAGGCTGCGGCGGTGAGGATGCGCGCACACCCCTCCCGTTCATGCTTGTCCCGTCCTTGCCAGGCCCGCCGTCCCTCGTCGTTGCGAGGCGCATTTGCGCCGCGGCAATGGGGGAGCCGACAGGACTGCGCTGGCCGCCCCCCTATTGCCGCGCCGCGAGCGGCTCGCAATGACGGAACTCTGGCGGCGCGGGTAGCCTGGGGCCTCGCAGCATGTCCATGACCACCGCCCCTCCCGCTGCCGTCCCGGCTGCTGCGGCAGCCCCGCCCAACGCCGGGCTGCTCCGGCGCCTGCTGGAGAACCGCGGCGCGGCGGTCGGCTTGGCCATCATGTGCGCTCTGGTCGTCCTCGCCGCCGCCGCTCCCCTCGCGGCCCCCCACGGCCCGGCGGAGCAGTTCCGGGAGAGCTTCCTTGCCCGCCCCTTCCACTCCGCGCAGTTCCCGCTGGGCACGGACAGCTTGGGGCGCGACGTCCTCAGCAGGCTCATCTACGGCGCGCGGCTGTCCGTCATCATCGGCGCCGTCGTGGTCGCCTTGTCGCTGACCTTCGGCACGCTGCTGGGCCTGACGGCTGCGTTCGTGGGCGGCGTCGTGGACGTGGTCATCATGCGGGCGATGGACGTGCTGCTGGTGTTCCCCAGCCTGCTGCTGGCCATCGTCGTCGTCGCCATCCTCGGCCCCGGCCTGACCAACGCCATGCTGGCCGTCGCCGTCGTGCTGCTGCCGGCCTACGTGCGCCTGTCCCGCGCGGCGGCGCTGGGGGAGCTGGCGCGGGAGTATGTCACCGCCACGCGCAGCGCCGGCGCCGGCCCACTGCGCCTGATGCTGCTGGTGGTGCTGCCCAACTGCGCCGCGCCGCTGATCGTGCAGGCGACGCTCGGCTTCTCGACCGCTATCCTGGACGCCGCCGCGCTGGGCTTCCTGGGCCTGGGCGCGCAGCCGCCGACGCCGGAGTGGGGCACCATGCTGGCCGACGCCCGGCAGTTCTACGACCGCGCCTGGTGGCTGCTGACCTTTCCGGGGCTGGCGATCCTGGTGACGGTCATGGCCTTCAACCTGCTGGGAGACGGGCTGCGCGACGCGCTGGACCCGAAGCTGCGCCGGTGACGGCCCTGTTGGCCGTGGAGAACCTGACCGTCCGCTTCGGCACGTTCCCGGCGGTGGAGGGCGTGGACCTGCGCGTGGACGCCGGGGAGGTGCTGTGCGTCGTCGGCGAGAGCGGATCGGGCAAGAGCGTGTCCATGCTGGCCGTCATGGGCCTGCTGCCGCGCACCGGGCAGGTGTCGGCGGACGCCGTGCGCTTCCGCGGCGCGGACCTGCTGCATGCCGCGCCCCGCGCCCGCCGCCGCTTGGCCGGGCGCGACCTGGCCATGGTGTTCCAGGAGCCGACCAGCTCCCTCAATCCCTGCTACCCCGTGGGCTGGCAGATCGCCGAGGCGCTGCGCGTCCACGCCGCCGTGCCGCGGGCGGAGGTGCGCACCCGCGTCACCGAGCTGCTGGGCCAGGTCGGCGTTCCCGCGCCGGAAACCCGGCGGCTGGCCTTCCCGCACCAGCTCTCCGGCGGGCTGAACCAGCGCGTGATGATCGCCATGGCCATCGCCTGCAACCCCGCGCTGCTGATCGCCGACGAGCCAACGACGGCCCTGGACGTGACGGTGCAGAAGGGCGTGCTGGACCTGCTGGTCGGCCTGCAGCGCAGCCGCGGCATGGGCCTGGTGCTGATCACGCACGACATGGGCGTGGTCGCCGAGACCGCCCAGCGCGTCCAGGTCATGTATGCCGGACAGGTGATGGAGGAGCAGCCCGCCGCGGCCCTGTTCCAGCACCCCCGCCACCCCTACACCGCCGCCCTGCTGGACGCCCTGCCCGAGCGTGCGGAGGGCAAGCCTCGCCTGCCCACCATCCCCGGCGTCGTGCCCGGCGCCGCCGACCGCCCCGCTGGCTGCCTGTTCAGCACCCGCTGCGCCCACCGCACCGTCCGTTGCGATGCGGAGCGTCCGGCCTTGCGCGTTTTGGCCGGGGCGCGGGTGCGCTGCCACTACCCGCTGGACGATGCCGGGCATCCCGTGGGGCGGGATGCGGACGCGGGCGTCCCAGCGGCATCTGCCGAATAGGGCTGACGGTCAGGCCCCGGCGAACACCGCACGCCCGTTGCCGGCCACCACCACGTCCCGCTCCAGCACCCGGGCGCGGAAGGCGCCGCCCTCCCAGCCCTCGGTGCGTATGGTCTCCCCCGGGAACACGGGTGCGGTGAAGCGCAGGTGCATCTCGCGGAAGCGCGCGGGGTCGTAGCCGCCGCAGCGGGCCAGCAAGGCATGGCCAATGACGCCCAAGGTGCAGAGGCCGTGCAGGATCGGGCGCGGGAAGCCGGCGCGGGCGGCAACTGTGGGGTCGGCGTGCAGCGGGTTGTCATCGCCGTTCAGGCGATACAGCAGGGCCTGCTCGGGCCGGGTCGGCAGGTCCATCGTCCAGTCCGGCGGCCCGCCCGGCACGGGAGGCGGCGGGCGCACGGGGCCGGCAGGCCCGCCGAAGCCGCCGTCGCCGCGCAGGAATACGGTGGCCATCGCGGTGGCCAGCAGCTCGCCGGTGGCGGCAAGCGTCAGCGTCTTCTCGGTGAACAGCAGCGCGCCCCGGCCCGGCCCCTTGTCCACCAGCCCCGTCACGCGCGTCCGCCCCACGACCTCGGCATCCGTCGGCAAGGGGCGGTGCAGCACCAGTCCCTGCTCTCCATGCACAAGCTGCACGGCGTCCACACCGGTTGCCGGGTCGGCCAGCCAGAAGCCGGGATGGCCTATCACGAGCGCCAGGGTGGGCACGGCGCGCAGGGCGCGGTGCTGGTCCACATAATCCAACTGCCGCGGGTCCATCGGGTCCCCGCCGAAGCCGACCGACAGCGCATACAGGATGGCATCGCGCGGCGTGACGCGCTGGCGCACGTCGGGGATGGGGTGGGCCATAAGGGCGTCGTAGGTGATCGGCACGTCAACGCCTCCAACAACTCCGGCACCGGCGGCAACCGCCGGCACTGCCCGCGTTCATACGCGATGGCGCACGAGTCCAAGACCACGATCTATGCCGCCCTGGCCGGCAACCTGGCCATCGCCGTCACCAAGTTCGGCGCGGCCTGGTGGACCGGCAGCAGCGCCATGCTCAGCGAGGCCATCCACTCCCTCGTGGACACCGGCAACCAGCTCCTGATGCTGCATGGCCTGCGCCGCTCCGTCCGGCCCGCAACGCCGGAGCATCCCTTCGGCTTCGGGCTGGAACTCTACTTCTGGACCTTCGTCGTCGCCATCCTGATCTTCGGCCTGGGCGCGGGCGTGTCCATCCTGGAGGGCGTGGACAAGATCAGGACCCCTCATCCGGTCGAGGCGCCCTGGGTCGCCTACGCCGTGCTGGCGGTGTCCGCAGGGTTTGAGGGCACGACCTGGCTGGTTGCGCTGCGCGCCTTCCGCCGCCAGACCCGCAACGCCGACGTGCTGGAGGCGGTGCAGCGCAGCAAGGACCCGACGATCTTCACCGTGCTGATCGAGGACAGCGCGGCACTGGCCGGGCTTGCCATCGCCGCAGCCGGGCTGGCGGGCGCGCAGGCGCTGGGCCTGCCCTGGCTGGATGGGGTGGCGTCCGTGCTGATCGGCCTGCTGCTGGCGGGCACGGCAACCTTCCTGGCACGGGAGTGCAAGGGGTTGATGATGGGGGAGGCCGCCGACCCCGCCACCCGCGACGGGCTGCGCCGCATCGCCACGGACGCCCCAGGCATCACGGGCGTGAACGAAGTGCTGACCATGCACTTCGGCCCGGCGGACGTGCTGGCGGTGCTGAGCCTGGACTTCGAGGATGCGCTGACCGCGCGCGACGTCGAGACCGCCGTGAGCGGGATTGAGCGGCGGATCAAGACGGAGTTCCCCGCCGTGCGCCGCATCTTCGTGGAGGCGCAGAGCCGGGATGGGCACCTGCAGGCGCAGCGGGAGGTCGCGCCGCGGGAGGCATGACAGCACCTTGGGTCGCCGCTCAGAAGTGATTCGGCAGAGCGAAGAAACTATCGGGAGTGTCAGGCCGGGCGCGTGGCGCAAGGCAAGGACCGACTATGTTGGTATTTTATGTCGGCAAGCCACTTTTCCCATCGAGGCATCAGCCATTTCAGGTCGCCCTTGCGGGGCCAGGCGCGAATCACGTTCATCCATTGGCGAACGCCCGCCTCGTCGCCCCGCAGCGCGGCGGCTTGCGCGAGAAAGGCGCAGTTGAGCGCAGCTTCGAAGCCGTCTTGAGGCTTCTCATAAGCGGCCTGCAGTAGGGTCTGCCCCGCCTCGTGCTGGCCATTCATCAGCAGAGCCATCCCGTGCAGGACTTCGGCCTTTCCTGCGCCAGCCAGGGCCAGGAACTCGGTGGACCAAGCCAGGATATTGCCTGGGGAGGCACCTGTGCGGACATTGCACGCCTCCATGACGAGAAGCGTGTCCAGGATCAGGGCACGCTCAGGGGTGGCCGCGGGAATTTGGTCGCTGTCGAGAAGATACCGCAGGGTCGCTTCCCTATCTTCGGCTGCATAGGCGTCGATTTTCCAGTCCGAACGCGCGACCTGGCGAACCATTTCCACCGCCGCCTCGAAGGGTATGGGCTGTGATCCGGCCTCCAAGTCTGGAAAGACTGCCTTCGCCAAATCATGAGCGAAACCGCGCATATCGAGTGGCGGCTTGCGCAGCAGCCACAGCCTCATTCCATCGCTCGGGCCTATGCTCGTTGTCCAGGGCCACAAAGCAAAGGCGATCAAGATGGCTTGGGCAAGCGCAAGGGTGCCCAGCACGGAACTGACCTTGGGCCAATGCGCCGACGCGGCGGCCAGTACGGCGACCAGCGCCACGTTGCCCAGCACGCCGCCAAGCACGACCACGATAGCCGCCCCGTGCTGCTCAGGCCATGGCGCGCGCGTCAGCACGCTGCCGGTGAAGGGGAGGCCACAAAGATCGAGCGTCAGGCTGCCAACGCGCGCGCGCCGCAGGGTTCGCCCGCTGCCAATCCTGATTGCTTTAGGCGGCAAGCCAACACACCACCCCGCGATGGCATGTCCCGCTTCATGCGCCACAACGCCAATCATCAGCCCGGGATAAATTAGCCACCAGAGATGAAACGATTGGGCTAGGACATTATCGAAGGGCATTGGCGTGGGCAGCTCTCGGCAAACTGGTGGGTATCAGAACTCGAAGTTGATGTCCTGGGCACCCCTGTCCAGGGTCAGGCGGCCCAAAGAGTGCAGGTTCTCCAATCCCTCGATGATCGTCAGGAAATGGCTGCCCGCCAACTGTCCGGCCTTGCTGGCGAAGCGCGTGGGGCCGTAGGCCAGCAGGATTTCGGTCTCGCTGATCCCCCCGGGATACAGGATGACCTGGCCCGGCGCCGGGAAGCTTGTCGCGTCCTCGAACGGCAGGCCCAAGTCCAGGTCTCCTAGTGGTATCCAGCAGGCTTCACCGCTCCAGCGCACATGGATGATCCGCTCCCGGTAGGGCAGCAACTCGCGGAAGCGGGCGCAGGTCTTGGGCGCCCGCACGTCCTCGAAGCGGGCGCGGAAGGTGTAGGGGCCGGCGGTGATGGCGATGCTGTCCATGGGTGTCCTTAGGTGGGCGAGCATGATGCGGCACAGGCACGGCGCCTGCTCCCTCTCCCTCCGGAAGAGGGCGGGGGTAAGGGAAACCACGCAGCGCGGCCGCTGCCAAGTCTGGAAGGAACACCGTCTCTGGGAAGGACGGGGCAGCGCTTGCGGCTTCCCTCACCCCGGCCCTCTCCCGGAGGGAGAGGGGGCAGCAAGCCTCACATCCCCAAGTAGGCCTTCCGCACCCCGGCATCCCCCGCAATGTCCCGCGCCGCCCCCTCCATCACGATCCGCCCGGTTTGCAGCACATACGCCCGGTCGGCCAGATCCAGCGCCTCCGCTAGCCGCTGCTCCACCAGCAGCACCGTCGTGCCCAGGTCGCGGATGCGGCCCACGGCGGCCAGGATGTCATCCACCAGCTTCGGCGCGATGCCCTGGCTCGGCTCGTCCAGCATCAGCAGGCGCGGCTGGGTCATCAGCGCCCGCCCGATAGCCAGCATCTGCTGCTCCCCGCCGGACAGGGTCTCCGCCCGCTGCGGCAGCCGCTCCCGCAGGCGGGGGAACAGGTCGAACACCAGGTCCAGCGGCTTGAATCGCGCGGGGTCGCCCCGCCTCGCATAAGCTCCCAGCCGCAGGTTGTCCTCCACGGACAAGCGCGGGAACAGCCGGCGCCCCTCCGGCACCAAACCCACGCCCCGCCGGGTGATCAGGTGCGGGGCCACCCGCGCCAGGCTGCCGCCATCGAAGCTGATGCCCCCCTCCGTCGCCACCTGCCCGGCGATGGCGCGCAGCAAGGTGCTCTTGCCCGCGCCGTTGGCGCCCACCACGGCGACGATCTCACCGGCGGCCACCCGCAGGCTGACGCCCTGCAGCGCCTTCAGGCCGCGGTAGCTGGCCGATACGCCATCCAGCTCAAGCAGCATACTTGTCCCCCAGGTAGGCGCGGATCACGTCGGGATGCCGCACGACCTCCGCCGGCGACCCCTGCATCATCAGGCGGCCCAGGTTGAGCACCACGGCGCGGTCCACCAGCGGCAGCAGCACCTCCATCACGTGCTCGACCATCACCACCGTCACGCCCTGCTCCCGCACGGCGCGTATCAGCGCGACGCCGCCCGCGGCTTCGGTCGGCGTCAAGCCCGTCAGCATCTCGTCCAGCAGCAGCACGCGCGGACGGGTGGCCAGCGCGCGGGCGATTTCCAGCCGCCGCTTCTCCGGCGGGGTGAGCTGATGCGCCGGGGCATCCGCCCGCCCATCCAGCCCGGCGAAGGCCAGCACGTCCTGCGCCGCCCGCATCGCCTCCCGCGGGCGGGCGGTGCGGCTGAACGCGCCGACCATCACGTTCTCCAGCACCGTCATGCTGTCGAAGCTGCGGACGACCTGGAACGTCCGCGCCACTCCCGCCCGCGCGCACGCGAGCGGCCCGGTGCCGCTAATCTGCTGGCCCGCCAGGTGGATCGTCCCCTTGTCAGGCGTGACCTCCCCACTGATCGAGTTGAACAAGCTGGTCTTCCCAGCCCCGTTCGGCCCGATCAGCCCCAGTATCTCCCCCTCCGCAACGTCGAACGAAATGTCCACGTTGGCCGCGACACCGCCGAAGGTCTTGGTGACGGAGCGCAGTTGCAGAAGCGCGGTCATGCGGATGCGCCAGACGGGCCAGGAGCGCAGCATCCTTCTCCCTCTCCCCCCGGGAGAGGGCCGGGGTGAGGGAAGCCCAGCAGCGCCGCGCGGATCACCTCAAGCACCCCGTCCAGGTTGCCCAGAACCTCAGGATTCGTGAACCGCAACACCCGCCAGCCCTGGCCGCCGAGCCAGGCATCACGCTCGGCATCCCGCGCCGGGCCATCTCCAACAAAGTGGCTCTCCCCGTCCACCTCTACACCCAAGCGCGATGCCATGACGGCAAAATCCAGGATGTAAGGCCCGCATGGCACCTGCCGCCGGAACTTGGCACCGTGCTGGGCACCGTTCCGCAGGTGCAGCCATAACTTCACTTCGGCAGGCGTAGCACCCCGCCGCAGCGCGTGGGCCTTCTTCGTCTCAGTGCGGTTCTTGCCGCTTCCCTCACCCCGGCCCTCTCCCGGAGGGAGAGGGAGCAGGACCCGTCTGCCCTCCTGCACGACATTGCCCACCATCACGACCCACCCCGCACGCCGAACAAGCTCACCAACCCCGCCGGCCGCGCCAGCGCCACCAGCACGATCAGCCCGCCGTAGATCATCAGGTCCACGCCCTGCCCGCTGCCGCCCAGGTAGCTGCGGGACAGCTCGCTCACGGGGATCAGCACGGCGGCGCCCAGCAGCGGCCCCCACAGCGTGCCCACCCCGCCCAGCACCGCCGGCAGCGCGATCAGGATGCTCCAGTGCCCAGCCAGCACGCTGTCGGGGTCTATGTAGCCGACGTACTGCGCGTAGATCGCCCCGCCCATCCCCGTCAGCCCGCCGCTGATGGCGGCTGCCGCCATCTTGCTCGGGAACACACGCACCGCGAGCGAGCGCGCCGCCGTCACGTCGTCCCGCACCGCCCGCCAGGAAAAGCCCCAGCGGCTGCCCTCGATCAGCCACGCCGCCGCCCAGGTCAGCGCCGCGAACGCCAGCACCACGAAGTGGAACGGCACCTTGCTGGTGCGGAATTGCAGATACAGCAGGCTCTCCGCCCCCAGCGGGATGTAGATGCCCGACGCCGCCCCCACCCACTCCCAGTTCAGGAACAGCAGGTAGCCGATCTCCCCCACCACGACCGTCGCGATGGCGTAGTAGTGCCCGCTGAGGCGGAAGCACGGCCAGCCCACCAGCAGCGCCGCCGCCCCGGCCACCGCGGCGGCGGCGAACATCCCCAGCGTCGGCGGGATGCCCAGCTTGATCAGCAGCATGGTCGAGACATAGGCGCCGATGCCCATGTAGAGCGCGTGCCCCAGGCTGATCTGCCCGCAGTAGCCGCCCAGGATGTTCCACGCCTGGCTCAGCCCGGCGAACAGGATCGTCGTGATGATCAGGTTCTGCGTGTAAACGTCCCGCACCAGGAAGGGCAGGGCGGCCAGCGGCAGCAGCAGCCCCGCGCCCAGCAGCAGCTCCCGTCGCCGCCGCCGCAGGATGGCGTTGTCCGCAGGCGCCGCGATGGGCGCATCCAACACGGTCGTGCCCATCACAGCCTCCCGAACAGGCCGCGCGGCCTGACCATCAGCACCGCCAGATACACTGCGAACATCCCGACCTGCTTCAAGGACGGCTCCAGCACGAAGGCCGTCAGCGCCTCCACCTCCCCGATCACCACCCCCGCCACCAGCGCGCCCAGGATGCTGCCGAAGCCCCCCAGCGCCACCGTCACGTAGGCGATCAGCGCGAAGTTGGCGCCGACGTTGGGGGACACGTAGTAGAACGAGATCAGCATCACGCCGGCCACGCCCACCGTCGCCGCGCCCAGCCCCCAGCCCATCGCGAAGATGCGGTCCCGGTCTATGCCGATCAGCGCGACGGCATCCCGGTCCTCCCGCGTCGCCTCCAGCGCGCGGCCGAACTCGGTGCGCCCCACCAGCAGCAGCCCGGCGAAGGCCAGCAGGCACACGACGCTCGCCGCCAACTGCGGCAGGGGCACGAACACGCCCAGGAAGCTCACGGTCCTGCCGCTGAGCAAGGTGCCCGACACCGACTTGAAATCCCCCCCGAAGGCGAACTGCGCCGCCCCGCGTATGAAGATCGCCAGGCCGAACGTGGCGAAGATCTGCACCATCCCGCGGTTGAACCGCACGCCCAGCGCCCGGGCGATGACCCCGCGGTAAACCCCCCAGCCCAGCGCGAACATCGCCAGGCACACCAGCGGCAGTTGCAGCAACGGGTCCAGCCCGGCGTAGGCGAACAGCAGGAACGCCGCATACATCGCCAGCATCATCATCTCGCCATGCGCGAAGTTGACGACGTCCATCAGCCCGAAGATCAGCGACAGCCCCGCGGCCACTAAGGCGTAGATCAGCCCCATCAGCAGGCCGCTGACCAGGGATTGCGCCAGCAGGTCCATCGTCATGCGCCGCCCCCATGCTTATCGCCGCCACGTTTATCGCCATACCCGCCGCCGCCCGGCGTTTCGATCACATACAAGTCGTCCGGCAGCAGCTCGGCCCGGCTGGTGCCGGACAGATCCTCTTGCTGGCCATCCGCCCGCTCCACCCACTGCCGCCCGACCGCGCCGGGCTGGCCGCCGGTCAGGCCGAAGGGCGCCACGGTGCGGCGGGACGCGACGGTGACAACCGTCATCGGCTCCAGGAACCGGATGCGCCGCACGGACCCGTCGCCGCCGCAGTGCGCGCCCACGCCGCCGGAGCCGCGGCGGATGCCGAACGCCTCCAGCCGCACGGGATAGCGCAGCTCCAGGATTTCGGGGTCGGTCATGCGCGTGTTGGTCATGTGCGTCTGCACCGCCGACGCACCGTGGTGAGACGGTCCAGCACCCATGCCGCCGCAGATGGTCTCGTAGTATTGCCGCGTGGCATCACCGAACAGCACGTTGTTCATCGTGGCCTGGCTGCACGCCAGCGTGCCCAGCGCGCCGAACAGCGCGTTGCAGGCGGCCTGGCTGACCTCCGTGTTGCCCGCCACCACCGCAGCACCCGGGGCCGGGGACAGGAAGGTGCCCGGCGGCAGCACGATGCGTATCGGCTTCAGGCACCCGTCATTGAGGGGGATGTCCTGCCCGACCAGGCAGCGGAACACATACAGCACCACCGCGCGCAGCACCGCGGGCGGCGCGTTGAAGTTGCCGGGCCGCTGCGGGCCGGTGCCGGTGAAGTCCACCGTCGCCGTCCGCGCCGCCCGGTCCACCGTGACGGCCACGCGCAGCGGCGTGCCGTCGTCCATTGCGTAGTCGAACGTCCCATCCCCGATGCGGGACAGCACGCGGCGCACGCCCTCCTCGGCGTTGTCCATCACGTGCCGCATGTAGTCCTGCACCGTCCGCCAGCCGTAGGACGCGACCACGCGCCCCAGCTCCTGCACCCCGCGCTCGTTGGCCGCGACCTGCGCCTTGATGTCCGCCACGTTCACGTCCGGGCTGCGGGCCGGGTAGCGGGCGCCTGCCAGCAGCGCGCGGAACTCGGCCTCCCGGAAGGCGCCACCGTCCACCAGCAGGAAATCGTCAATCACGACTCCCTCCTCCTCCAGCGTGCGCGACCCCGGCGGCGTGCTGCCCGGCGTGGTACCGCCGATGTCGGCATGGTGCCCGCGGCTGCCGACGAAGAAGCGTATGGCCTGCCCCTCCGGATCGAACACCGGGGTAATGACGGTGATGTCCGGCAGGTGCGTGCCGCCGTTGTAGGGGTTGTTCAGCGCCACCACGTCGCCGGGCCGCAGCGTGGCGCCGCGGGACCGCAGGACCGTTTTGACGCTCTCCCCCATCGCGCCGAGATGCACGGGCACATGCGGCGCGTTGGCGACCAGGTTGCCCGCGTCGTCGAAGATGGCGCAGGAGAAGTCCAGCCGCTCCTTGATGTTCACGCTCATGGAGGTGTTCTGCAGCACCGCCCCGGTCTGCTCGGCGACGTTCATGAACAGGTTGTTGAACAGCTCCAGCAGCACGGGGTCCGCGCGCTCCGTCCCGGCCGCGACGCGGCTGGGCAGGGGCTGGGTGCGGCGCAGGATCATGTGGTTCAGCGCCGTGACCTCGGCGGTCCAGCCCGGCTCGATCACGGTGGTGGCGTTGGCCTCCCGCACCAGGGCCGGGCCGGGCAGGCGGTCGCCGGCCAGCAGGGCCGTGCGCTCATAGACCGGGGCCGCGTGCTCCCCCCCGCCGGTCCAGATGCCGACGGTGTCCACCGGCTCCGGCGTGCCGGATGCGCGGGTGGGCAGGGCGGGTTCCTGCACCGCCTCCCCGGCCGCTGTCGCCTCGACCGCCAAGGCCTCCGCCACCACGGCCCGGCCCGGCGTCGCGAAGCCGAAGCGGGTGCGATGCGCCGCCGTGAAGGCGTCAAGCGTCGCCCCGGCATCATCCAGCAGCGGCACCGGCAGCGCGGCCTCGGTGCCCTCGTAGCGCAGGTGGACAGTGCGCCGCACCGTGACCGCCGCGGGGTCCGCGCCCTGCTGCGCCAATTCGTCCGCCGCCGCCGCGGCAAGCTGTCCGGCCATCGCGTCCAGCGCCGGCAGGGCCGCGGCGTCGAAGCGCCGCTCTACCGCCTGCTCCCGCAGCACCGTCTGGTCCGCCAGGCCCATGCCGTAGGCAGACAGCACCCCGGCGTAGGGGTGGATGAACACCGTCTCCATCCCCAGCTCGTCCGCCACCAGACAGGCGTGCTGCCCGCCCGCGCCGCCGAAGCATTGCAGCGCGAAGCGCGCGGCCTCGTGCCCCTTGGCGACGCTGACTTGCTTGATGGCGTTGGCCATGTTGGCCACGGCGACGCGCAGGAAGCCCTCGGCCACCGCCCGCGGGTCCTGGCGCGTGCCTGTCGCCGCCGCCATGTCGTCCGCTAGCGCCGCGAACCCGGCCAGCGCCGCATCCCGGTCCAACCGCTGGTCGCCGGCAGGCCCGAAGATCGCCGGGAAGTGCGCCGGCTGCAGCTTGCCGACGCAGACATTGGCGTCCGTCACCGTCAGCGGCCCGCCGCGGCAGTAGCTGGCCGGGCCGGGATTGGCCCCCGCGCTGTCCGGCCCCACCCGGATGCGCGCGCCGTCGAAGTGCAGGATGCTGCCGCCGCCGGCCGCCACGGTGTTGATCGCCATCATGGGCGCACGCATCCGCACGCCCGCCACCTCCGTCTCGAACGCACGCTCGAACGCGCCGTCGTACAGCGCCACGTCGGTGCTGGTGCCGCCCATGTCGAAGCCGATGATGCGGTCCAGCCCGGCCATCCCCGCCGTGCGCGCCGCGCCGACGATGCCGCCCGCCGGTCCCGACAGGATCGCGTCCTTGCCGCCGAACCGGTCCGCCTGCGCCAGGCCCCCGTTGCTCTGCATGAAGAACAGCCGCACGCCCGCCAGCTCGCCCGCTACCTGCTGCACGTAGCGGCGTAGGATTGGGGACAGGTAGGCGTCCACCACCGTCGTGTCCCCGCGCGGAACCAGGCGCAGCAGGGGGCTGACCTTGTGGCTGGCCGACACCTGTGCAAATCCGGCGGCCCGCGCCAGCTCCGCCAGCTGCCGCTCCATCGCCGGGTGCTGCCAGGCGTGGATCAGGGCGATGGCGCAGGCGGGGATGCCGTCCGCCACCGCAGCCCGGAACGCGGACATGGCCGCATCTTCGTCCAGCGCCTCCACCTCCTCGCCGTCCACGCCCACGCGGCCCGGGATTTCCACCACGCGCTCGTGCAGCAGTGACGGCAAGCGGACATCCAAGTCGAACAGCCGGGGCCGGGCCTGGTTGCCGATACGCAGCAGGTCGGCAAAGCCCCGGTTGACCACCAGCAGCGTGCGCTCCCCCTTGCGCTCCAGCAGCGCGTTGGTGGCGACGGTGGTGCCCATGCGGACCTGGTCCACCAGGCCCGGCGGCACCGGCTGGTCCGGCGCCAGGCCCAGCACCTGCTTGATCCCTGCCACGGCGGCGTCCCGGTAGCGCCCCGGATTCTCGCTTAGCAGCTTGTGGGTGCTCAGCGTGCCATCGGGCGCGCGGGCCACCAGGTCGGTGAAGGTGCCGCCGCGGTCCACCCAGAACTGCCATCCAAGCGGTCGGGGGGCCATCACGCGGCGTCGTGCAGCAGGTCGGTGACCAGCATGCAACCCGGCGCGTGCGCCAGGAACAGCGGCAACCGCGCGCTCTCCAGCGCCGCCTGGCTGGTCACGCCGCAGGCCCAGAATACCGGGACCTCTCCCGGCAGCACCGCCACGGGGTCCCCGTAGTCGGGGCGGGACAGGTCGGCGATCCCCAGCGCTGCCGGGTCGCCCATGTGAACCGGGCGCCCGTGCTGGTCGGGGAAGCGGCCCGTGATCTCCGCCGCGCGCTCGGCATCCTCCGCCCGGATGGGACGCATGGACACGACCAGCGGCCCGCCGAACGGCCCGGCGGGCACGGTGGGCACGGTGGTCCGATACATGGCGACGTTCCGCCCTTCGGACACGTGCCGCAGTGGGATGCCGGCGGCGACCAGCGCCCGCTCGAACGTGAAGGAGCAGCCGATGACGAACGTCACCCAGTCATCCCGCCACAGGGCGGTGATGTCCGCCGCCTCCTCCGTGAACGCGCCGTTCCGGTAGATGCGGTAGCGCGGCAGGTCCGTGCGCATGTCCAGCTCCGCGCCGAGCGCGGGCAGATAGGGGTCGCCGGGCTGGGACACGACGAGCAACGGGCAGGCTTGCGGGTTGATGCGGCAGAACCTCTCGAACTCCGCGGCATGGGCGCCGGGAACGATGGCGACGTTGGCCTGGACATGGCCAGGCGCCTGGCCGGAGGTATGTCCGGCGTGTGCGCCGGCCCGGATCAGGCGGCGGACATCCCGTGCTGCACTAGGGGCCGGAGCAGGGGGAGGGAGGGCGTCGGGCATCGCGGGCGTCCATTGCTGCAATGCAGCCATTCGCGCACGGGTGGGCAGGGTGCGCAAATCGTATGTTGCGATGCCGCGTGATCGCCGAGGGTTATCAGGGCAGGGCCGCCCCCCTCGCCGCCGTGTCCTCCCCCGCAACCTCCTGTGCCAGCCGCGTCACCGCCGCTGCCAGCCCGCCGCCGGGCGTGTCGGGCCAGCAGGCGTGGAAGCGCAGCGGCTGCACCGCCGACTCCGGCTGCACCACCTCCAGCGCGCCCGATGCCAGCTCCCGCGCGACGGCTGCGGGCGCGATCAGGCCGATGCCGATCCCGTCCAGCGCCAGCCGCACGATTCCTGCCAGCGACGAGTTGGAGAAGATGCGGGGCGGCGGCAGGCCTGGCCCGGACAGCAGCGCCGCGGCCTCCGCATGGGGCGCGGTGCCGCGGGCATAGGTCAGCACCGGCCAGGCCGCCAGGTCCCGCAGCGGCAGCGGGCGCCCTGGCGGCAGCAGCCCGGGCCGGGCCACCCAGGCCAGGGGGTAGCTGCACAGCGGCGCGCACTGCACCCGCGGCAGCGCCACGGCCCCCAGCAGGAACGCCGCATCCGCCTCCCCCGCCAGCAGCGCCACGCGCAGGTTGCTGGAGATGTCCACGGCGATGTCCACCGCGACCATCGGATGCACCTCGCGGATGCGCGCGACGAGACGGGACAGCCAGGTGTGGACCAGCGTCTCCGACACCCCCAGCCGAACCGTGCCGCGCAGCCCGCCGCCGCCCACCACCTGCACCATCTCCCCGTGCAGGGCCAGCAGCCGTTCGGCGTAGGACAGCAGCTGCAGGCCGCGCGGGGTGACGGCCAGCTTCGCGCTGCGCCCCCGCTCCAGCAACGGCCCGCCCGCCGCCGCCTCCAGCCCGGCGATCCGCGACGACACTGCCGGCTGCGTCGTGTTCAGCTTGCCCGCGGCCCGCCGGAACCCGCCGAGGTGGACCACCCAATAGAAGACTTCGAGCGAGCGCAGGTCCAGCATGGGGCAGATGCTGGCCCGGATTCCAACCGGCAGCTACTGCCGGCCTGCCCCCTCTCCCGGAGGGAGAGGGAGACGAGCCGCTAGCCCGCCACAACCCCCTCGGACCAGTCCGGGATGCTGCTGGTGGGGTAGGACGGCGCGGCTTCCAGCTCCTGCCGGGTCAGGCCCACCACGTAGCCGCCCAGGCGCGTGTCGTAGGTCAGCACCCGCCACGGCAGCGGATGGTAGCTTTCCCCCATCCCCAGGAACCCGCCGAAGCTCAGCACCGCGTAGGCCACCTGGCCCGACCGCTTGTCCACCATGAAGTTGTGGATCGTCCCCAGCCGCGCGCCCTCGCGGTCGAACACCGCCGTGCCCTCCACCTTGTCTGAGGCGATGAGGTCGCGGGTTTCCTCGATTTCGGTGTGGTCGGACATGGCGCGGCTCCGTTGCGATCGCGCTGACGCAACGGCTGCGGCGCCCTAAGGTTCGGCATCAGCCGCGCCCCGGTCCCTCAAACCGCCCCCCCGCCCCCAGCCCGGCGTCATACGCGCCCGCCACCACCATCGGCTCCGCCGCGTTGCGGCTGCGGAAGCGCAGGCCGAGCTTCGCCATCTCCGCCTCCACCACGTCCGCCTTCGCCAGCACCAGGCTGCGCCCAGCGAAAGCGCGCACCGCCGCGTCCCGCTCCGCCCGCATCGCCGCCAGCCGCGCCTGCACCCCCTCCGACAGCCCCAGCACAAAGGAGGTGTGCAGCGCCCGCCGCCGCCCGCCGCGCCCGCCGGTGTAGGCCGGGCCGTTGCGGAAGCGGTTGCCCTCGGCCTCGAACACCGCGACAATCCGATGCATCAAGTCCAGCGCGGCCTCGGCGTCGCCGGGCAGGCCGAAGAAGACATGGCGCAGGCGGCCATCCGTATCCGTCTCCATCCAAGTGCGGCAGTCGAAGTAGGCGGCGGCTGCCGGGGCGCAATCATCCAGCGGCCCTGGGCGGCTGCGCGGGGTTGGCAGCTCCGCCCGGGTGCAAGGCTGGGCGCGCAGCTCCACGTCGGTCAGCGACAGCCCGTGCCGGTCCAGCAGCTCCGCCACCTTGGCGGCGGCGGCCAGCGCCTCGGCCTCCGTGCATCCGCGCGCCTCCGTGCGGGCCTGCAGCGCCTGGATGCGGGCCAGCAGCCCGCTGGTCATTCCGCGCGGAGGCCCGCGTCACCAGGCGCCGGTGTTCGCCATGCTGGCCCACGGCTCCTGCTTCGGCTTGGCCCCGCCGGCCTGCAGCAGCTCGATGGAGATGCCGTCCGGGGACTTCACGAACGCCATGTAGCCGTCCCGCGGCGGGCGGTTGATGGTGACGCCAGCGTCCATCAGGTGCTGGCAGGTGCCGTAGATGTCGTCCACGCTGTACGCCAGGTGGCCGAAATTGCGTCCGCCCGAGTATTCCTCCGGGTCCCAGTTGTGCGTCAGCTCCAGGAGCGGCGCGCGTGTCGTCTCGGCCTGGCCGGCGTCGGCGGGCGCGGCCAGGAACACCAGCGTGAACCGCCCGGCCTCGTTGTCCACCCGCCGCACTTCCTGCAAGCCCATCTTGGTGCACCAGAAGTCGAGCGAGCGGTCCAGGTCGGACACGCGGATCATCGTGTGCAGGTAGCGCATGGCGGTCTCCATCAGGGTTGGCCCGGCACGCCCATACCCGGCTCCCGCAGCCGCGTCGAGAACCGCGCCGGGAGCCACGCCGGGGAAACCGCGCCGAGACCCGCATCAAAGATGCTCGCCGGCCTATCCCGCCAGCCGGTCAATCATTGGCTGCGTGATGAGGCACACCCCACGCGCGGTCCGCCGGAACCGCTTGGCGTCCGCCACCGGGTCCTCCCCGACCACCAGCCCTTCGGGGATGCGCACCCCCCGGTCCACCACGACCTTCTTCAGCCGGGCGTGGCGTCCAATCTGCACGTAGGGCAGGATCACCCCGCACTCCACCGTGCTCCAGGAGTGCGTGTGGACGCCTGTGAACAGCAGCGACCGCCGCACCGACGCGCCCGACACGATGCAGCCGCCCGACACCAGGCTGCTGATGGCGCTGCCGCGCCGATCGTCCTCGTCGTGCACGAACTTGGCGGGCGGCACGATCTCGCCATAGGTCCAGATCGGCCACTCCACGTCGTACAGGTCCAGCCCGGGGATGAAGTCCGTCAGGTCAATGTTGGCCTCCCAGTAGGCGTCCACCGTGCCCACGTCGCGCCAGTAGGCCTGGTTCTCCTGGGAGGAGCGCACGCAGGACCGGGTGAAGCGGTGCGCCACCGCCTTCCCGTGCCGGACGATGCCGGGGATGATGTCCTTGCCGAAATCGTGGCTGCTGTCCGTCCGCGCCGCGTCGCGCTTGAGCTGCTCGATCAGGAACCTGGTCTCGAACACGTAGATGCCCATGCTGGCCAGCGCCTGGTCAGGGCTGCCCGGGATGCCCGGCGGGTCCGCCGGCTTCTCCAGGAAGGACACGATGCGGTCGTCCGGGTCCACGGCCATCACGCCGAAGCCCGTGGCCTCCATCCGCGGCACCTCGATGCAGCCCACCGTCACGTCGGCATCCTGCTCGACGTGCTGCTGCAGCATCGGCTCGTAGTCCATCTTGTAGATGTGGTCACCGGCCAGCAGCACGATGAAGTGGGGCGCGTAGCTCTCGATGATGTCTATGTTCTGATATACGGCGTCCGCCGTGCCGGCATACCAGCTGGTCTCGCTCACGCGCTGGCTGGCGGGCAGGATGTCGAAGCTCTCGTTGCGCTCGGGCCGGAAGAAGTTCCAGCCGCGCTGCAGGTGGCGGATCAGGCTGTGCGCCTTGTACTGCGTGGCCACGCCAATGCGGCGTATGCCGGAGTTGAGCGCGTTGCTGAGCGCGAAGTCTATGATGCGGGACTTGCCGCCGAAATAGACCGCGGGCTTGGCGCGCGCATCCGTCAGCTCCATCAGCCGGCTGCCGCGCCCGCCGGCCAGAACGTAGGCCATGGCGTGCCGGGCCAGCGGCCCGCCGGCGGCGGCGGCCCCCAGCGACCGCGGCGGCGGCTGCATCATGGCGCGCCTCCTCCGGCAGCGCCGCCCAGCGTGGACTCCGCCCGCCAAATCTCCTCCGCATATTCCCGGATCGTCCGGTCGGACGAGAACCAGCCGACCCCTGCCGTGTTCATCACCGCCTTGCGCCACCAGGCCGCCGGGTCCTGCCAGGTGGCGGCCACGGCCCGTTGCTGCTCGACGTAGCTTTCGAAGTCTGCCGCAACCAGGAAGGTGTCGCGCTCCAGCATGTCCCCGATCAGCCCCTCGTAGCGGCCGGGTTCGCCGGGCGAGAACACGCCGGAGCGTATGCCCTGCAGCGCCTGGGACAGGGCCGGGGACGCCTCCACGTCCTCGTAGGCGGCCAGGCCCCGCCGGGTGCGCGCCGCCACCTCGTCCGCCGTCATGCCGAAGATGAAGATGTTCTGGGCACCCACGCGGTCCCTGATCTCCACGTTGGCGCCGTCCAGCGTGCCGATGGTGACGGCGCCGTTCAGCGCCAGCTTCATGTTGCCGGTGCCCGACGCCTCCATGCCCGCGGTGCTGATCTGCTCCGACAGGTCGGCGGCGGGGATGATCTGCTCCGCCAGGCTCACGTTGTAGTTCGGCAGGAACACGACCTTCAGGCGTCCCGCCACCGAGGGGTCGCCGTTCACCACCTGTGCCACGTCGTGCGCCAGGCGGATCACCTGCTTCGCCAGCTTGTAGCCCGGCGCTGCCTTGCCCGCGAATATCTTGACCCGCGGCGCCCAGTCCCGCGTCGGCTCCGCCCGGATCGCGTTGTAAAGCGCCACCGCGTGCAGGACGTTCAGCAACTGCCGCTTGTACAGGTGGATGCGCTTGATCTGCACGTCGAACATCGCGTGCGGGTCCACCGCGATGCCCACGCGCTCCGCGATCAGGGCTGCCAGCGCGTCCTTGCGGCCCTGCCGCTCCCGCGCGAAGGCCTGCTGGAAGCCGCTGTCCCCGGCGTGCGCCCGCAGGTCCTGCAGCGCCTCGGCGTCGTGCAGCACGCGCGGGCCGATGGCGTCCACGATCAGCCGGGTCAGCCCGGGGTTGGCGCGGTGCAGCCAGCGGCGGAAGGTGATGCCGTTGGTCTTGTTGTTGATGCGCCCGGGATAGACCGCGTTCAGGTCCGCGAACACCGTCTGCTGCATCAGCCCCGTGTGCAGGGCCGACACCCCATTGACCGAGTGCGACCCCATGAACGCCAGGTGCCCCATGCGCACCCGCCGCCCATGCCGCTCGTCTATGACCGACGCCGCGCGCAGCACCGCATCCGCCGCGGGACCCGTTGCCCCCTGCAGCCCGGCGCGCACGCCTTCCAGGTGGCGTCCATTCAGCAGGTAGATGATCTGCATGTGCCGGGGCAGCAGCCGCTCCATCAACGGCACCGCCCAGGTCTCCAGGGCTTCGGGCAGCAGGGTGTGGTTGGTGTATCCGAAGGTGGCGACGGTGATGCGCCAGGCCTCGTCCCACTCCACCCCGTGAACATCCAGCAGCAGCCGCATCAGCTCGGCGACCCCAATCGCCGGATGCGTGTCGTTCAGTTGGATGGCGGCCTTGTCCGGCAGGCTCGCCACGTTCCCGAACTGCTCGACGTGCCGGCGCAGCAGGTCCTGCAGCGAGGCGGACGCGAAGAAGAACTCCTGCCGCAGCCGCAGCTCCTGGCCGCTGTCGCTCTCGTCGCCGGGATACAGCACGCGGGACACCGCCTCGGTCCGCACGCGGTCGCGCAGCGCGCCCACGTGGTCCCCGCGGTTGAAGTCGTCCAGGTGCATCGGCTGCCTGGCCCGCGCCGACCACAGCCGCAGCGTGTTGGCGTGCTGCCCGGTGCCGGACGCGGTGGCCCCGCCGATCACCGGCGTGTCGTAGGCGATGGCCGACAAGGTCTCGGCCGGCGTCCACACATACGCGGTCCGCCCGTCCGCCTGCGCCTGCGCGCCCACCGTGCCGCCGAATCCCACGGGATAGGAGACCTCAGGACGCTCGAACTCCCAGGGGTTGCCGAAACGCAGCCAGTCCTCCGGCAGCTCCTCCTGCACGCCGTCATGCAGCTCCTGGCGGAACAGCCCGTGCTCGTAGCGTATGCCATAGCCGTAGGCGGGGATGCCCAGGGTCGCCATGCTTTCCATGAAGCACGCGGCCAGGCGTCCCAGCCCGCCGTTGCCCAGCGCCGCGTCCGGCTCCTGCTCCTTCATGCGGTCGAGGTCCACGCCCTCCGCCGCCAAGGCCGCGCGCACCGGGTCCAGCAGGCCCAGGTTGCCGATGCAGTCGAACAGCAGCCGTCCGATCAGGAACTCCAGCGACAGGTAATAGACCCGCTTCGCCCCGGTGTCGTAGGTGCGTCCCGTGCTCTCAAACCAGCGGTCCACCATCGTGTCCCGCACCGCCAGCGCGGTGGCCACGAACCAGTCGCGCTCGCTGGCGGTGACCGGGGACTTGCCGACCTGGTAGGTCAGCTTGGCCGTGATCCGCCCGCGCCAGGCCCCGATGCCGGCATCGCCGGCGCCCGCAGGGTCGGCGCTTGCAGGGGCAGGGGGTGCGGCGTCTGCGGGAAGCGGATGATCCATGCGGGCCTCGTCATGCGCCGGGCGGCGGGCGCCCGAAGGGGTCAGGGCGCCGCCGCGACCTTCGCATCCCCCGTCCAATCCCGCCAGAGCAGTATGAGCGCCGCCATGATGGCCGGGCCAAGGAACAGGCCGAGCAGGCCGAAGGTCTCCACCCCGCCCAGGATGCCCAGCAGCACCCACAGGAACGGCAGCTTGGTCGCCCCGCCGATCAGCACCGGGCGCACCGCGTGGTCGGCGACGAAGATCACCACCATGCCGAACGCGAACAGCCCGATGGCCATGCCCGTGCTGCCCCCCGCCAGCACCAGCAGGGACGCCAGGCCCAGCACCAGCGGCGCGGCCAGCGGGATGATGGCCGCCACCGCCGTCAGCCCGCCCAGCAGCACCGGATGCGGCACCCCCGCCACCCAGTAGCCCACGCCCAGCAGCGCGCCCACGCCCAGCCCCACCAGCACCATGCCGTTCACCGTGCCGTGGATGGAGGCGATGATCTGCCGCCCCACCAGCTCTCCATGCGGCCCGACCAGGCGGCGGCTGGCCACCTGGAGCCGACGCACTAGCGACTGCCCGTCGCGATACAGGAAGAACAGCGTGACCAGCGTGAAGCCGAACAGCACGCCGCGCCGGGCGACTTCCCCGCCCAGGCGGCGGCTGGCCTGCAGCATCTCCGCCCGGTCCATGCGACCCAGCAGCGCCGCGGCGTCGTCCGGCTGCGCCAGGTTGGCGTTCCACCAACCCATCGCCTGCGGCCCGGCCAGCGGCAGCCGCCCCAGCCAATCCGGCGCTGCCGCCCCGTGCAGCCGCGCCTCGCCGATCCAGCGCGCAACCACCCGCGCCTCGTGCCCGGCCTGCACCGCCACCAGCCCAAGCGGCACCACGAACAGCAGCGTGGCGCCGACCGTGAACAGCAGCGGCAGCAGGATGTTGTGCCGGCCCGTGCCGAACCGCGCCTGGGTCCGCGTGAACAGCGGCCAGGTCGCCACCGCCAGGATCGCCGCCCAAGCGAGGGCGCGCAGGAAGTTCTCCAGCGTGTAGGCGCCCAGCGCGATCAGCGCGAGGGACAGCGCCACCCGCGCTGCCCCCTGGCCCAGCAGCGGGGAGCTTGCCGCAAGCGCCGCGGCTGACGCGGGCTGGACGGCATCAGGCTCGACGGCGCCGATCCGGATGGGACCGGCCTGGATAGGATCAGCCTGGACGCGGGCAGGCGCGGCATCGGGCCGCGGGGCGGGGGGCGGGGGGATGTCCACGGGACCTGCTTTCATGCCGGAACCAGCCGGAGATGCAATATCGCAACGCAGGGCGGAGAGCCAGGTTCTAAGGCTCGGACAAGGTCGCTCTCCTGCCGCAGCCGCTAGTCTTCCGCAGGCCATGCGCCTGCTGCTGCGGCAAGCCGCCTCTCAAGCGACCCCTCGGCGGCGCCCGCAGCGTCCTCCCGCAGCCTCTGCCGCCGCGCCGCAAGCTGCTCCCCGAAGATGAACCTCACCGCCTGGTGCGCCTGAAACACCCCTGGCAGGCCCAGCAGCGCCTCCAGCGCCTGGGTTCGCGCGTCCGAGTTCAAGACCAGGCGCGTGTCGGGCAGCAGCGTGGGGGACCCGTGCTGCTCCAGGAACGCCTCCGCGAACCATAGGTCGAGGTCCGCCGACGCCCCTCGGACCGGCTGGTCGCCCCGGTTGCGCGACGCCTTCCAGGCGAACTCCTCCGCCGACTTGAAGAAGTAGTGGTTGATCCACGCCGCAGTCTCCTCGGGTTCCGCCGACAGGGAGGGGTCGCCCTGGTGCCGGTACGGCCCGCCGGATGCGTTCCGGATGGACACGGCCTGCCGGGGATCGAACACCGCCCGGTGCGGATGCGCGTGCATCGGCAGCCCGCTGCGGACCGCCACCTTCACGTGGTCGTCGGTGTAGGGCATCCGGTGCCCGAACCGCTTCGCCAGCGGCGCGTCCCGCCACCGGGCCTCCCCGTTGCTGCCGAACACCACCCAGTTGAACGCCACCGCGTCCACCGGCTGCGCGTCCTGGAACGCCAGGTACTCGGGCAGCGACGCGAAGCGCGCGGCGTCCAGCACCAGCATCTCGTCCAGGTCCACCACCACCGTCCAGCGGTAGTCCAGGATGTGCGGCAGCACGCCGAAGGCATGGCCGTACGCCTGGAATTGCGCGACCCGCCCGGGCGGCACCGGGTTGCTGATCCAGGTGATGACGCCTGCCTGCGCCAGCGCGTTAAGCAGCGCCTCCGACCCGTCGTCGTTGCCGTTGCTGTAGATGAAGATGTGCTCCGCGCCGATGCTGCGGTGGTGGGCCACCCACTCCAGCAGGTATGGCCCCTCGTTGCGTGCCGTCGCCAGCACGGCCACGGTCTTGCGCGGTGCGACGGCCCGGCGTGCAAGGCTGCTGCACAAATGCGGGAAGGAGACGTGGACCCCGTCGTGCCCCGCCACGGACAAGTCAGCCGCCGGATCGGCGTCCAGCCGCGCCGCGGGCGGGCGCACGGCGTTCCATGCGGCAAGGCCGGGCAGCGCCTCCGCCCAGGGGTCCCCGGGGAAGGCTGCGGCCAGGTTGGCGCAGGCCCGGCGCGAGTGCAGCAGAGCCGCCGCCAACCACCTCAACTGGTCCAGCGGCAGCAGCCGGGCATAGGCGCCGAACGCCGCCGCGGCGTCGGGGCCGATGCCGCCCTCCAGCAGCGCCAGCACCGCCGGCCCCGTCAGCGGCGCCGACGCGAACCGCCCCAGCCGCGCCATCAGCCCGGCCAGGCCCGGCGCCGGCTCCGCCGCCGCGTCCACCCGGAACGCTTCGTGCCCCAGCCGCTCCATCCCGTGCGCCGACGCCTCGCCCCGCTCCTGTCCCTGGCCGGGCGGCGGCGCTGCCAGGTGGGCGCCGGTATAGGGGTGCAGCAGCAAGGCGGCGGCCCGGCCCGGCTCCCACCGCACCCGCACCGGCAGCGCCGGCCCGCCGCGCAGCCCGCCGCCGCGCAGCCCGCCGATGTGCAGGGGCGTGACGCCGTCCGCCGCCAGAACCCCCACCCCGGGCCGCCCCTCCGGAACCAGCAGCACAACCTCGGCGCACCCGTCCTGCGCGCCTGCGCCCGCGAACACCGTTCCGTCCGGCCCGGCCCAGAGCCGCCCGCCCCACGCCGTCCACAGAGTGCAGACCGCCACCACGCATGCCTCCCAACCCGCCTGGGCGGCAGAGAAGGCCGCAACCCGTGCGCCGGTCAACGCCAGCCGTCTCCGCTGCGGGCCGGGCGTGCAGCGGCACCTTGGACGCAGGCGCCCCGGCTGCTATGCCGCATCGTCCACAGGGAGGGCGCGGCATGACGGACGCAGGCGGCACGGCGCCAACCGACTGGCGCACGGACGGGGTGCGGGTGATTCCCGGCGGCAGCCTGGATACGAACACGCCGCAGACGCCGGGCATGAACCGCGCCGCGGCCATCAACTTCGCCCGCGTGGGCGCGCAACGCATTTGGGCGGGCACCGTCCATATCCATCCCCACGCCAAAACCGGCGCCCACCACCACGGCGCGCTGGAGAGCGTCATCTACGTCGTCCGCGGCCGCGCCCGGATGCGTTGGGGCGACAAGCTGCAATGGGTGGCGGAGGCCGGGCCGGGCGACTTCATCTTCATCCCGCCCTACGTGCCGCACCAGGAGATCAACGCCTCGACCGACGAGACCCTGGAATGCGTGCTGGTCCGCAGCGACCAGGAGGCGGTGGTGGTGAACCTGGACATTGAACCCGTGGAGCGTCCCGAAGGCGTCCTATGGGTGGACCCGATCCACAAGGGCTGATGCCTGCCCGGTCCCTCCCCTCGGGGTCAAACCGCGAATCGGTTTGCGGCCGGGGTGAGGGAAGCCCTGCAGCGCACGCCGTCTCAGCCTCGGAGTCTCAGCCTCGGACCTGTCCCTATCCTTGAACCAGGCGCAGTGCTGGCGGCCTTCCTCATGCCAGCCCTCTCCTGGAGAGAGAGGGAGTAGCCGCACCTCCATCCCAGCCGTGACGCCCTCCGCCGCCTCTGATACATCGCCCGGGACTGCGCGGTTGGAGCATCCGACATGACCAAGTGGTTCTTTGCCCTCAGCGAGGCCAGCCTGGGCCATCCCAACCATGACTGGAAGGCGATGATCCAGGCCGCCGTCGCCTCCGCCCGCGCCAACACCCGCCTGCGGCCGCACTTCCTGTACGACGGCGCTCCCAGCCCCTTCACGGAGGGCCTGCAGCGCCAAGGCGTCACCGTCCTGCACCGCTCGCTGACGTTCCTGCCCAACATCCAGGGACGCATGCACGAGATCGGCATGGCCCCGGACCCCATGCGCCTGGCCATCATGGCTGGGGCCTACCTGCGCACCGACATCCCCGCCCTGGACCTGGACGACGAATACGTCCTCTACACCGACTGCGACGTGCTGTTCCTGGCCGACCCCGACATCGCACGCTTCCGCCCCGCCTACTTCGCCTGCGCGCCGCAGCGCGACCGCCAGGACCTGGCCGACATCAACTCCGGCGTCATGGTCATGAACGTGCCGGGGATGCGGCGGGAGCTCGCCAACTTCTGGCACTACATCGTCCAGAACTTCGAGCGCTTCGGCGCCCACGATCAGGACGCCCTGCGCGAGTACTACACCGGGCGCTTCGACACCTTGCCGCTGGACCTCAACTGGAAGCCCTACTGGGGCGTCAACCCCGCCGCCCGCATCGTCCACTTCCACGGCCCCAAGCCCGGCGCGGTCCGCCGCCTGATCGCCGATCCCGCCTATCCCGTCGCCCCGATCTGGCGCGAGCTGTTCCAGGAGGACCCTGCGGCCTACGCCGAGTACCTCCGCCGCTGGGACGAAGCCGGCGGCGCGGCAGCCGAGTCCCGGGCTGCGTGACCCGCCCGCAAGCCGCCGTCGTCGCCCCCGCGTTGCACGATGCGGGCCGCGCCGATACCCTGCCGCGTCTGAGGATGTCAGGACCACCCCGCCGTTGATCCCGCGCAAGCCTGCCGCCTCCACCATCCCGAAGCCTGCACAGGCCGCCCCGGCAATTCCAGTCCTTGGCACCGGCATTGTCCGCATCCTGCTCCCTGAAGGCGCCGGGCAGCCCCTGCTCCTGCTCATGCTGGACGACGGCTTCGCCGGCGCCCAGGTGCCGGAGACGGATGCCGCCGGCGCCCGCGCCCTCGACGTGGCGCTGCCCCGGCATCGTCTTGTCAGCCAGCTCGACCTGCTCGATCCCGCAACCGGCCGGAGCGTCCTTCCTGCGCCGCACCCTGTCCTCGGCCACTACGCCCCGATGCTGCACCGGCTCCAGACCGCTGCCGGCGAAGTCTCGGGCAGCGTCACCCTGGCCCCCTGGTTCGGCCCTGCCGCGGCGGTGGAGCTGACGCAGGACGGTGCCGTCCTGGCACGCGCCATCCCCGTGCGCGCCGCCGCGGGGAGCGGTGGCACGGACGACGGCAGCGCGGGGGAGGGCGCATTCGCCTTCGCCCTCCGCGTGCCCACCCTCGTGCCCGTGAACGGCGTCCTTGCCTTGCAGCTCCGCGTCGGCGGCTGTCCCGTGGCGCAGGTGGACCTGTCCTCCGCCGACATGGGCTACGCTGGCTACCTGGACGACGTGCCGGACCGCGTGCAGGGCTGGGCCGTCAGCCTGGGCGAGGCGCGGCGGCGCGTCAGCGTGGACATCTGGATCAACGGCGTCCGCCGGGCCACCGTGCCTGCCAGCGCCGGTCGTGCCGACGTGCGCGCCATCGGGCTGGCCGCGGACCGCTGCGGCTTCAGCTACGCCCTGCCGCGCGACCTGGACGGCAGCGCCGGCTACACCCTTGCTGCGACCCTGGCCGGCACCGCAACCCACCTGGTCGGCAGCCCCCGCCACGTCCCGCCGAACTCGACGCTGGAGGGCTATTTCGACTCCTGCCACGGCACCTCCGCCCACGGCTGGATCGTGGACCGCCGCCGTCCCGACATGCCCGTGGTGGTGGAGGCCGTGCTGCGCGACGGCCAGGTGCTGGGCCAGGCCGAGGCCAAGCTGTTCCGCGGCGACCTTCTGGACGCCGGGCTGGCCGGGGGGAAGTGCGCCTTCAAGATAGACCTCGGCGCCCGGTTCATGGAGCTGCTGGGCCAGCAGATCCTGGTGCGCGTCGCCGGCACGCAGCACGTCCTGCAGGGATCCCCGCGCACGCTGACGCTCAACCCCAACCTGGTCCGGTTCGCCCGCCGCCGCGAGGAGGTCCGCCCGGAGGCGCTGCCCCGTCTCCAGGCCCGGCTGAACCATGGCGCAGGCGGCCTCGGCGTCAGCATCGTCATGCCGGTGTACAACACGTCGCGCGACATGCTGATGGAGGCAATCGCCAGCGTCCATGCCCAGTGGTGCAGCCGGTGGGAGCTGATCTGCGTGGACGACTGCAGCACCGAGCCGCATGTGGCCCAGGTCTTGCAATTCGCCGCCGCCCGCGACGCCCGCATCCGCGTGCTGCGCGCGCCCGTCAACGGCGGCATCGCCGCGGCCGTCAACTACGGCATACGAGCGGCCCAGCATCCCTACCTCGCCGTCATGGACCATGACGACGTGATCGAGCCCGACGCCGTCTGGCAACTCATACGCGCCGCCAAGCTGACCAACGCCGACCTGCTCTATTCCGACGAGGCCACGACGGACGAAAGCGTGGCCGGCATCGCCGACGTGAAATGCCGCCCGGCCTTCAGCTACGACTACTACCTGTCCCATCCCTACTTCGTGCATCTCGTGTGCGTCCGCACCGCCATCGCCCAGGCGGCCGGCGGCTGGGACGAATCCATGAGCATCAGCGCCGACGTGGACTTCGTGCTGCGCGTGCTGGAGCGGTCGCGCACCGTCGCCCACGTGCCCGCCGTTCTGTATCGTTGGCGCACCCACGCCGCCAGCGCCGGGCACGCTTCGCAGGACCGGGTCATGGACGCCACCCGCGGCGCGCTGCAGCGCCACCTGGACCGCTGCGGCACCGGCGCGGTGGCCACGGACGGCGTTGCCTTCAACCAGTTCCGCGTGGCCTGGCCCGCCGCGCCGGGCCAGGTGCTGATCGTGATTCCGACCAAGAACAAGCCGGACCTGCTCCGCACCGCCATTGAAAGCATCGAGCGCACATCGGCCGGCGCGGACTACCGCATCGTGGTGATTGACCACCAAAGCACCGAACCCGCCGCCAAGCGCTACCTGGCCACCCTGGCCCGCACCCACGCGGTTATGCCGTACGAGGGGCGGTTCAACTACTCCCGCATGAACAACCTGGCCGTCCGCACCCACGGCGCAGGAGCGGAGTTCGTGCTGTTCCTGAACAACGACGTCGAGGCCATCGAGGACGGCTGGCTGGACCGGATGCGCCGCCTGGCGGCCCGGCCCGATGTCGGCTGCGTCGGCGCCCTGCTGCTGTACGGCGACAAGCGCGTGCAGCACGCCGGCGTCATCCTGGGCTTCAACGGCTCCGCCGACCACGCCTTCAAGTTCGCCGACGCGTACCTGGATGGCACGGGCCTGAACGGAGGGGGCAAGCGCAACCTTGGCTACAACTGCTCGCTCACCTCCGTGCGCGACTTCTCCGCCGTGACCGCCGCCTGCATGATGATGCGCCGCGAGGTGTTCGAGGAGATCGGCGGCTTCGACGAGGACTTCGCGGTCGGCTTCAATGACACCGACCTCTGCCTGCGCCTGCGGGAGCGCGGCCTGCGCGTGCTGTATGACGGCGGCGCCGTGCTGTTCCACCACGAATCCGCCACCCGCAGCGACACCAAGCAGGTGATGCACCCCGAGGACACCGCCCGCCTGCTGTCCCGCTGGGACGGCATCCTCCGCGGCGGCGACCCCTTCTACAGCCCGTTGCTGAGCACCAAGGTCCAAGACCACGTGCTGCGGGAGGACCCGGGATGCCGCATCGTCCATCCCCCCCGCGTCACCCGCGTCAACCTGATGCAGAACGCCCCCGCTCCCGCCCTCGCCGCCGCGGAGCTTGCCGCCCCGCCCCGGAAACGGAAGCGCCAGGCCGCCTGACGGGGATCTGCCTGCTCACCCATGCGGCCCTGCCCCGGCGAGGAAGCGCATTGCCCGCCCTGGCCGCCGGTGGCAGGTTGCAGCCGCGCCGCCGCAGTGCGAAGGCACGCATGACCGATCACAGGACACCCGGCACGCCATGAAGATACTCGTTACCGGCGGCTGCGGCTTCATCGGCTCGGCGGTCATCCGTCATCTCATCCGCACCACCGGCCACAGCGTCGTGAACGTGGACAAGATGACCTATGCCGCGTCCGAGGACGCGCTGGAGGAGGCGCGCACCGACCGCCGGCACGTCCTGGTCCGCGCCGACATCACCGACGCGCCCGCCATGCAGCAGGTGTTCGCCGCGCACCAGCCGGACGCGGTCATGCACCTGGCGGCGGAGAGCCACGTGGACCGCTCGATAGACGGGCCGGCGCCGTTCATCCACACCAACCTGGTTGGCACCTTCGTGCTGCTGGAAGCGGCACGGACCCACTGGGCCGCCTTGGACGCAGCCGCGCAGGCCCGCTTCCGCTTTCACCATATCTCGACCGACGAGGTGTTCGGGGCGCTGGGACCGAATGACCCGCCGTTCACGGAGGCGACGCCCTACGACCCCCGCAGCCCCTACTCCGCCAGCAAGGCCGGGTCGGACCACTTGGTGCGGGCGTGGTGGCACACCTACGGCCTGCCCGCCTTCGTGACCAACACCACCAACAACTACGGCCCCTGGCAATTCCCGGAGAAGCTGATCCCGCTGGTGACGCTGAACGCCTTGGAGGGCAAGAGGCTGCCCGTCTATGGCGACGGCAGCAACCAGCGCGACTGGCTGTTCGTGGACGACCACGCCGCCGCCCTGGTGCTTGCGCTGGAACGGGCGGAGCCTGGCACCACGCTCGCCATCGGCGCCCGCCAGCCCCGCAGCAACCTGCAAGTCGTGCGCGCCATCTGCGCCATCCTGGACGAGCTGGCGCCGGACCCCGCCGGCCCGCGGGAGCGCCTGATCCACTTCGTCACCGACCGGCCGGGCCACGACTTCCGCTACGAGATTGACCCGGCCCGCACCACCGCGGCCCTCGGCTGGACCGCCCCGCACGGCTTCGACGCCGGGCTGCGGCGGACCATTCAGTGGTACATGGACAACCGCGCCTGGTGGGAGGCGATCCGCGGCGCGCGCTACAGCGGGCAGCGGTTGGGTACAGCCATGGGGACGGCAGCGTGAAGGGCATCCTGCTCGCGGGCGGCAGCGGCACGCGGCTGCACCCGGTCACGCTGGCCAGCAGCAAGCAGCTGCTGCCGGTCTATGACAAGCCGATGATCTACTACCCGCTGTCCGTGCTGATGCTGGCCGGCATACGCGACATCATGCTGATCTCCACGCCTGAGGACCTGCCGCAGTTCCGCCGCCTGCTGGGCACCGGGGAGCGCCTGGGCGTCCGCTTCACCTATGCCGAGCAGGCGAAGCCCGAGGGCCTGGCCCAGGCCTTCCACATCGGCGAGAGCTGGATCGCCGGCCAGCCCTGCGCCCTGGCGCTGGGCGACAACCTGATCTTCGGCGACCACCTGAGCGTGCTGCTCCGCGCCGCCGGCGCCCGGCCCGAGGGCGCGACGGTGTTCGCCTACCAGGTCCGCGACCCCGAACGCTATGGCGTCGTCAGCTTCGACAGCAGCGGGCGCGCGCAGGAGATCATCGAGAAGCCCGCCGCGCCCAAAAGCAACTGGGCCGTCACCGGCCTGTACTTCTATGACAAGCGGGTCACCGAGCTGGCCCGGCGCGTGAAGCCCTCCGCCCGCGGCGAGCTGGAGATCACCGACCTGAACGCGATGTACCTGGAAGAAGGCACCCTGCACGTCGAGCGCCTGGGCCGCGGCTGCGCCTGGTTGGACGCCGGGATGCCCGACAGCCTGCTGCAAGCCGCCACCTTCGTGCAGACCATCCAGAACCGCCAGGGGATGCTGGTCGGCAGCCCGGAGGAGGTGGCGTTCCGCATGGGCTACATAGACGCGGGCGCCCTGCGCGCCTGCGCCAAGGGCCTGGGCAAGACCGAGCTGGGGCGGCTGCTGCTGGAACTGGCGGACGGGTTGCACGCATGAACGTCCAGCGCCTCCGCCTCCCCGACCTGATCCTGGTCACGCCGCCGCGCTTCGGCGATGCCCGCGGCTTCTTTTCCGAGGTGTTCAAGCTGGACGCCTTCCGCGAGGCCGGCATCACCCTGCCCTTCGTGCAGGACAACCAAAGCCTGTCGCGGGACCGCGGCGTGGTCCGCGGCCTGCACTGCCAGGTTGGCGCCCACCCCCAGGGCAAGCTGGTCCGCTGCATCAAGGGCGCGATCTGGGACGTGGCCGTGGACGCCCGCCGCAGCTCCCCCACCTACGGCCAGTGGGACGCCGCCGAGCTGTCCGCCGAGAACTGGGCGCAGTTGTGGGTGCCGCCGGGCTTCCTGCACGGCTTCTGCACCCTGCAGCCGGACACCGAGGTCATCTACAAGGTGACCGACATCTACGACCGCGCCGGCGAGCGCGGGGTCGCCTGGGACGACCCCGACCTGGCGCTGCCCTGGCCCATCGCGCCGGAGGAGGCCGTGCTGTCCGACAAGGACCGCGCGCTGCCCCGCTGGGCCGACACGCCGGCGCTGTTCGCCTGATGCAGCCCGGCTCCATCCTCGTCACCGGCGGCGCCGGGCAGTTGGCGTCGGCGCTGGCGGTGGCGGGCGGCGCGTCCGTGCATCGCGTCGGCCGCCCGGACTTCGACTTCGACCGGCCGGATACGCTGGCCGCCCTTTTCAAGGCCGCCCGTCCGGCGCTGCTGGTCAACGCCGCCGCCTGGACCGCCGTGGACGCCGCCGAGGCCGAGCCGGAGGCCGCCAGCCGCGCCAACCGCGATGGCCCGGCGACCCTCGCAGCCCTGTGCGCCGACGCCGGCATCCCGATGGTCCACGTCTCGACCGACTACGTGTTCGACGGATTGAAGGGCGCCCCCTACACCGAAGCCGACCCCACCAGCCCCACCGGCGTCTATGGCCGCACCAAGCTGGAAGGAGAGCAGGCCGTACTGGCCGCCTGCCCCCGCGCCGTCGTGCTGCGGACGTCCTGGGTCTATTCCGCAACGGGCAAGAACTTCGTCCGCACCATGCTGGGCGCGGCGCAGAAGATGCCGCGGCTGCGCGTGGTGGCGGACCAGCGGGGCTGCCCGACCGCGGCGGGCGACCTTGCCGCGGCGATCCTCGCCATCGTGCCGCAGCTTGCAGATGCGCGGCCCGGCCAGTCCGGCGTGTTCCACGCTTGCGGCACCGGGGAGGCCACCTGGCACGAACTGGCAGTGGCGGTGTTCCAGCAGGCTGCGCGCCACGGCCACTCCATGCCCTTGGTGGACGCCATCGCGACGGCGGACTGGCCGACCCCGGCCCGGCGCCCGCCCGACAGCCGGCTGGATTGCAGCAAGCTGGCCGCGGCGTTCGGCGTGCGCCTGCCGGATTGGCGGGCCAGCCTGGCCCGCACCGTGGACGAGCTGCTGGCCCCCGCCGCGCCCGGGGCCTGACGCGCCGCCGTGACGGCGCCCCCCGACCCCGCGCCGGACGCCGCTCCGCCGCCCGGCCCAGCGGCCCCCGCCGTTGCGCCCGGCATCGCCATCGTCCTGTCCACCTACAACGGCGCGCTGTTCCTGCAGGCGCAGTTGGACAGCCTGCTCGGCCAAACCGTGCCGGGCTGGACGCTGTACTGGCGGGACGACGGCAGCACCGACGCCACCCCGGCCATCCTGCAGGCGTTCATGGATGGCCCGGGCGCTGGGCGCTGCGTGGCGGTGCCGGGGCCGCCGGGGCGGATCGGGCCAACGGGCAGCTTCATGACCCTGCTGCGCGCCGCAGCCGCGGACGGCCCGGATGTCGTCGCCTTCGCCGACCAGGACGATGTTTGGCTGCCGGGCAAACTGGCAGCGGGCGCCGCGGCGCTGGCCGCCGCCTCCGGCCCGGCGCTGTATTGCAGCCGGCAGGTGCTGGTGGACGCGGCCCTGCGCCGCATCGGCGAGTCCGCACCGCTGCGCCATGCCCCCGCCTTTCCCGCGGCGCTGACGCAGAACATCGCCACGGGCTGCACCGTGCAGCTCAACCGCGTCGCGGCGCTGCTCGTGGCCAGCAGCGCGCCCCCGCCATCCAGCCTGCACGACTGGTGGAGCTACCTGGTCGTGGCCGCCGCAGGGGGGCGCCTGATCGCCGACCCAACCCCGGCCGTGCTGTATCGCCAGCACCCCGGCAACCTGGTGGGCGCGCCGCCCGGGATGCGCCGCCGGGCCGTGGCGGCGCTGCGGCGCGGCCCCGGCGTGTTCATGCGCGTGCTGCGCGCCCATGTGACGGCGCTGCGCGCCCAGCCGCACCTGCTGTCCCCCCAGGCCGCCGAAGCCCTGACGCTACTGGACCGCGGCCTGCATGGCGGGCTGCGGCACCGGGTTGCGGCGCTGCGCCTGGCCGGGCTGCAGCGGCAGACCTGGCAGGAGACTCTGCTGTTCCGCTGGTGGTTCCTGATCGGGTAGCGCCGGCCGCGTCTGCTTTGTTGCTGGCAGTGGGACGGCATGGTTCATTCCGCGCATGAACGCAGCCACCCCGACGCCGGACCTGACGCCCGCGGAGGCCATGATGCTCATGGACCTGCGCGGCGCATCGGCTTCGGGGTTGTTCAAGGTGTCGGCGATGGCGCTGATGCTGCGCCGCGTGATCCGGGCCGAGGCCGAGGTGCAGCGCGGCTGGCTGCGCACCCGGACCGTCACCCGCCTGCGGTTGGGCCAGGTTCCCGCCCTGCCGCCGCACGAGCAGGCCGTGACGCGGCTGGTTCATTCGGCCGGCCAGGGTGAGCCGCGCGGCCCCACAGTCGAGCGGGTGGTGGCCGCAGCCCGGCGGGAGCATGGCGACGCGCTCGCCGGCTACCGGCAGAACCTGGTCCTGCCGGCGCTGCTGGGCCGGCGCTTGGTCCAGGTGGAGGCGTCCGGGTGGTTCAAAAGGGAACGGCCCGTGCTGACGCCGGCCGGCGCCGCTGCGCTGGCACGGCTGAATGCGGCGCTGGACCAGGGGCGGCAGGTGCTGCGCTGGCTGGACACCGACCCGCGCCAGGCCGTGCTGACCGCGGTGGCCCTGGGTCCGCTGGTGCTGCTGGTGGAGGAACTGCGTCCGCACCTGTCACGGTTGGCCGACGCAACGCGCCGGCAGGATCAGGGCGGGGACGCCGGCTCCGGCTCATCGGGGTCGGACACCTCGGACACCAGCCATCACCACGACAGGGATCGCGGCCAACACGAGCACGGCCAACAGATGGATGGTCCCAGCGGGTTCGATTTTGGAGCATTCGACGGTGCGGGCCTGGATGCCGGTGCATTCGATGGACTGGACAGCGCCATGTCCAGCTTCGACGCCGCCACGGACGGCGGCAGCGACAGTGGCGGCAGCGGCGGCGGGGATAGCAGCGGCGAGTAGCCTTCACGCAGGGGAGGGGTGCGGCTGGCGTGGGCTGACAGTGGGGTGGTCGGCTTACCACCTGCCCAACAGGACCATGACGGAGACCATCGTGCAGCCTTCCCCCTTGTTCCAGCCGCTCGCGCTGGGTGAGCTACAGCTTCCCAACCGCGTCGTGATGGCGCCGCTGACGCGCAGCCGGTCCAGCGACGACGGTGTGCCTCCCTCGTTCGCGGCGGATTACTACGCGCAGCGGGCTTCCGCCGGGCTGATCGTGTCGGAGGCGACGAACATCAGCGCCCAGGCGCGCGGCTACGCCATGACGCCTGGCATCTGGACCCCGGCGCAGGTCGAGGCATGGCGGCGCGTGACGCGGGCCGTTCATGCCGAGGGCGGGCGCATGGTGCTGCAGCTTTGGCACACCGGGCGCATCTCGCACCCTGACCTGCACGGCGGCGCGCTGCCGGTGGCGCCGTCCGCCATCAAGCCCGCGGGCCAGGCCTTCACCAATGCCGGCCTGCAGGATCACGTGACGCCGCGGGCGCTGGAGACGGACGAGATTCCAGCCATCGTCGAGGACTACCGCCACGCCGCGCTCTGCGCGAAGGAGGCCGGGTTCGACGGGGTGGAGGTGCATTCCGCCAACAACTACTTGCTGGAGCAGTTCGTGCGCGACAGCACGAACAAGCGCGCGGACCGCTACGGCGGCACGCTGGAGAACCGGCTGCGCTTCCCGCTGGATGTGGTGCGCGCCGTCACGGAGGTTTGGGGTGGCAACCGCGTGGGCATACGCATCTCGCCGGGCACGACCGCGCCGGGCGACACGCCGCTGGACAGTGACCCGATGGGCACCTTCAACGCATACATTGATGCATTGAACGAGTTCGGCCTGATGTACGTCCACGACATCGAAGGCGTGACGCAGATGAGCCGGGACCCCAATGGCATAGACTATCCGGCGCTGCGCCGCCGCTTCCGCGGCGCTTACATTGCCAACAACACCTACACGCGGGAGCTGGCGGACAAGGTGATCGCGGCAGGCGAAGCGGACCTCATCAGCTTCGGACGCCCGTTCATCGCCAACCCTGACCTGGTGGAGCGCCTGCGGACCGGGGCGCCGTTGGCAGAGGCGCCGAAGCAGTATTGGTATGGTGGCGGGGCGACGGGCTATTCGGACTGGCCGGGAATGCGGGGTCAGATGCAGCGGGCGGCCTAGCCGCTTGCGGGCCGGGGCAGCACGCCCCGGCCCATGCCCCTGCTACTCGGCTTTGCGGTGCCCGCGGCCGTGCGTGTCCTGGGTGGCTTGCGCCTTCTCGAACGCCGCTTGCTTCTCGGCCTTGCCGGCAGTGGCGTGGCTGACGCCGTCGTCCGCCCCGCCGTCAACGGACGTGGAGGCGGCGGGCATCGGATGGCCCTTGGAATGAAGGGGGGCGGGGGCGTGGCCGCCCTCGTTCACGACTTCGTGTCCCGCCCCAGCCTTCGCGCTGCCGGCTGCCTGCACCTCGTCCGCCTTCTGCGCCTTGGCAGAGCGGGCGTGGCTGTCGTCGTTGTCGGATTTGGTCTTGGTGTGCGGCATGATGGCGTCCTGCGGTTGGGACGCTGTTAACTGCGCGGCGGGGCCGCCGGTTGCACAGCCGTCCGCCGGCCCCGCCCGGCCAGCGCCAGCCCCGCCGCGATCAGCGCAATCCCCGCACCGTGATACGGGCGCAGCGCCTCCCCCAGCACCCCAACCGCCAGCAGCGTCCCGAACACCGGCTGCAGGTGGTTGAACTGCCCGGCCCGCGCCGCGCCGATCAGCTCCACTCCGCGGTTGAAGAACAAGGTCGCCAGAAAGGACGCGAACACCGTGGCGTAGGCCACTGCCCCCAGCGCCGCCCAGCCCGGCACCAGCCGCGCCCCCGCCGCGTATTCCGCTAGGGCCAGCGGCGTCAGCACGCCCACCCCAATCGTGAAGGTCGCGGCCAGGAAGCTGAACGGATGCACCGCCGGCCGCCGTCGCAGCAGGGAGGAGTAGGTGGCGAACGCCGCCACCGCCAGCAGCACCAGCGCGTCCCCCGGGTTGACCCGCAGGTGCCGCAGCGTGTCCAGCGACCCCTGGCCGGCGATCACCAGCACGCCCAGCAGGGACACCGCGATGGCCGCCACCTGCATTCGCCGCGGACGCTCCCGGAACAGCGCCAGGTTGGCCAGCAGCACCGCCAGCGGCATGACGGATTGCAGCAGCAGCGCGTTGACGGCCGTGGTGGCGTGCAGCCCGCGATAGACCAGGATGTTGTAGGCGCACACTCCCAGCACTGAGAGCAGCGCGGTGATCCAACGGCGCGCCCACAGCTTGGGCAGGTCCGCCCGCAGGTGCGGCCAGGCCAGCGGCGCCACGATGGCCAGCGCCCCGGTCCAGCGCAGCAAGGTGAACAGCACCGGCGGCAGCACCGGCGCTGCCGCCCGCCCGACGATGACGCTGCCGGCCCAGAACAGCATGGTTAGGGACAGCAGGGCGGGACCGCTGCGCCAAAGGCGGGTCATGGCCTAAAGGGCAAGCCAACCCCGCAAAGTCTGAGCAACCTTTTCAAATAGAAAGAACCGGTCTTTTTGTCGCACGATACCGTGGCCTGCAAGGGAGATACGGTGAAAGCTACCGCTCCGCCGCCGCCCCCACAACGCGCGCCAAAGCTGCTCGCTCTCTCCAATGCTCACCCGTGGGTCGAGCTCACCGTGGAACATGAGCACGAAGGTTTTGATGCGGTCCACCTGCCTAAGGGGAGAAATCCTGTCGAACAGCGCATGGTCGCGCATGGGATCGCCATACTCGTGCATCCGGTGCAGCTTGCGCCATGGCCCAGTGACCGCAAGCATAGTTCCGAAGTCCGAAATGCCATACAGGCTGATGGCGGCACGCCACAGCTTTGGATACTCGACGATAGCAGCCAGAACCATCCAGCCGCCGTAGGATTGGCCCATCACGGCCATGCGCTCTCCGTTGATGCCGGGCTGGGCCGCCAGCCACTGCGCCCCGCGGGCAAGGTCGTGGACGGCGTCCAGCCGCTTCTCGCGGTCATCGCTTTCCATCGCCGCCCGCCCGTAGCCGGTGCTGCCGCGCACGTTCGGCATCAGGACGGCATAGCCTTGGGACAGCAGGGATTGCATATCGGGCCGGAACGCCGCGCGCGTCTGCGCCGCCGGGCCGCCGTGGACCCAGACGACGGCGGGGTAGCCAGCGTCCGGCGCGGAGGTTCCGGGCAGCGCAAGCCAGCCCGGGATGCTGCGCCCATCCAAGCCGCTCCATTCGACCAGCCGGAAGTCGGCAACCGGCAGGGTGCAGACCGGTTCCCAAACGGGCCAGGCCCGCCCATCCCGCCAGAGCCACAGGCCCATCGGCCGGGTGTGGGTGGATGCTGCGAAGGCGAGCATCGTCCCGTCCGGCGACCACGCCAGGTCCTGCACAACGCCGGGCGGCAACTCGACGGGCAGACGTACGCCACCGGGTGGACCGACCCTGAGGATGGAGTAGCCGCAGCCGTTCTCGACCGTGGCGAAGGGCGCCCCCGGACGATAAGGCCCATGCGTCCACATCGCGTCCGGGTGCAGCAAATACCTCAGTGACGCTGCCCGATGCCGGGTCAATGCGGCACAGCACCATGAAGTCGCGCCCGCCTGAGTCCGTCAGGCCCATCAGGTCGCCGCCGTCCCAGCGAAGGCTGGCGTAACGTGTTGGCTGCGGCTGCGGCACGGGGTGGGCCGTGCCGTCCAGGTGGATCACCACCGGGCGCTGCTCGCAGGCTGAGCAGTCCATCACGGCAACCAGCCGGTCGCCGGACGGGTGCCAGCCGCCCACCTTCACTTCGTGGGTGCCGCGCCAGAGCAGGGTGCGGACGTTGGTGTCCACATCCAGCACGAAGACATCGAAGTGCGCCGGGTCCAACTCATTGGCCGTCATGCTGATCCGGGCGCCATCCGGATGCCACGCGCCGAAGCCGTGGATGACCCACCTCCAAGGTCCGAAGTTGGAGCGTTCATCGCGTGGAGCCGTCAAGTGGCGCGGGTGGCCTCCATCATGAAGCCAAAGCTGCTGCTGCTCGTCGCCGCAGAAGTCGAATCCGTAGATCAGGCGGTCATCGCCGGGCGCGCGGCTGATGAACGCGACGTTCGCCTCTGTGCGGGTCAACTGCTTGGACGCGCCGCGTTCGAGGTCGGGGCGAATGTGGAGCGCCCACACCTCCCGCTCCCCCGTGCCGCGCAGGTGGAACAGGGTGCGCCCATCGCACGAGAAGAGCGGCGAACTTGCGGCGGCTATGGATATGTAGGCGGTGGAATTAGGGACATCATGGGTCATGTCAGCAGCATAAGCCAGAGCGACCACGTTGAAAAACCGTGCGAATCGCCCAACTATAGGCACCAAGCAGCAGGCGGCACATGGACCTTCTGAAGAAGCTCGAAATCCTTGCCGACGCCGCCAAGTACGACGCTTCGTGCGCCTCCAGCGGCACCGTCAAGCGGTCCTCCCTGGGTGAGACAACGGGCGTCGGCAGCACCGAGGGCATGGGCATCTGCCACGCCTACGCCCCCGACGGGCGCTGCATCTCCCTGCTCAAGATACTGCTGACCAACTCCTGCATCTACGACTGCCTGTACTGCATCAACCGCCGCTCCTCCAACGTGCAGCGCGCCCGTTTCACGCCGGAGGAGGTCGTGACGCTGACCCTCGGCTTCTACCGCCGCAACTGCATCGAGGGGCTGTTCCTGTCGTCGGGCATCATACGCAGCCCCGACTACACGATGGAGCAGGTGGTGCGCGTGGCCCGGCTGCTGCGGGAGGAGCATGGGTTCCGCGGCTACATCCACCTCAAGACCATCCCCGACGCCTCCCCCGAATTGCTGCTGGAAGCCGGCAAGTATGCCGACCGCCTGAGCATCAACGTGGAGCTGCCGACCGAGGCCGCGCTGACCAAGCTGGCGCCCGAGAAGGATCTGGCCGGCATACGCCGCAGCATGGGCCGGATGCGGCTGCGCATAGACGAGGCCAAGGCGGAGAAGCAGGCCGTCCGCTTCGCCCCGGCAGGCCAAAGCACGCAGTTGATCGTCGGCGCGGACAGCAGCAGCGACCGCAGCATCCTGGACCTCAGCACGAACCTGTATGGCAGCTACGGGCTGCGCCGGGTCTATTACTCGGCGTTCAGCCCGATCCCGGACAGCAGCGCCATCCTGCCGCCCAAGAAGGCGCCCTTGCTGCGCGAGCACCGGCTGTATCAGGCGGACTGGCTGATGCGGTTCTATGAGTTCAAGTCGGACGAGATCACCACGGGGGCAGACGGCAACCTGGACCTGTCCATGGACCCCAAGCTGGCCTGGGCGCTGCAGCACCGCGAGCAGTTCCCGGTGGACGTGAACCGCGCCACGCGGGAGCAGTTGCTGCGCGTGCCCGGCCTGGGCGTGAAGTCCGTGGACAAGCTGATCCTGGCCCGGCGGCACAAGCGCCTCCGCATGGATGACCTGGCCCGGCTGCGCCTGCCCATGTCCAAGGTCGCGCCCTTCGTCGTCGCTGCCGACCACCAGCCCGGCGGCTTGCTGGACAGCGCGCGGCTGCAGCACCGGCTGGTACCGAAGCCGGTGCAGGCGGACCTGTTTGCCTGACATGCAGCATCTGGCGGCAGGAGGCGGTCAGCGCCGTCCTCTGAGATGTCTAAGCTGCCTGAGGCTAATGACGTCCTGCGCCGGACGGCTGGAGACTGAGGCCTTCGATGCGGATGCGGCTCCGCATTGCCTCTCCGAGTGACATGTTGACGGTCGCACGGGCCTGGTCGAGAGCGTGCTGCTGCAGCCTGGCGCCGGCGCGATGGAAGCCGCCATGCTTCCCGCGCTGGGCCAGAGCTGCAGCCTTGCACCAGGCCGGGCCGGGCAGAAGGCAGTGAAATGAATCGCCGCGGCTTCCTGGCCGGCTCCGCAGCCGCGTTCGTTGCCTCCGGACTGGTCCGCCGGGCCGCTGCGGGGATTGCTCTGCTGGCCCTGGCCGGGGCAGGGGCGGCTGCCGGCCCGTCTGGTCCTGTCAACCCGCCTACGCCTCCGATCCGCGCCCTCGCCATCACTGCCAATGGCGCGTGGTCCGACGGCGTCTCCGGTGATGAAACACCAGCTCAATGCGCCCCCTTCCGCCTGACGATGCGGGACATCCGCCAGTACTTCGCCCGCGCCAGGCGCGTGGACGCCCGCGCCTATCACCACGACCTCGAAATGTCCCGCTGCCAGGTGGAGGGCACGGCGATCCTGGCCCACGGCGTGCGCGGGAGGTGGTGGATAGACCAGGAGCGCCGCGGCCTCCTGCTCCTGCCGGACGGCACGCCGTTCCACTTCTACTGCCCGGCCTGCGCCTCGCGCCGCTACGAGCGGGTTTATGACCCGGCGCGCGATGGCTGACAGACCCATGCCAACGCCCTTCGCTTTGACCGTTCGCACCGGCCCGTTCCGATGTATGCGGTGGGCCTAGAAACGGTCAAAGCGTGAGGCCGTTGGCGTCAGGTGTGGCTCCGCCCTATCGCGCCATGCACGCATTCCGCCCGCTCCCTGCCGAACCAGCCGCCCCCGCCCTGCGTTCCAACGTGACCGAAGGCTGGCCGCAACGGCGGGCGAGGGGGGTGCATGAAGTCCGTCGTCCTGGCGCATGAGGTGGATTGGGGCGGCTGGCGGGCCGCCGCCCGCGCCCTGGCTCTGGGCGGCACCCCGCCGGAGGAAGTGGTCTGGTCCGTCCGTGCCGCCGACGACTTGTTCGCCGACGTGGACGATGCGCCGCCTGCCGCGCCTGCCGCCGGCACCTTCACCGTCCCGCGCACTTTGGTGGAATTGGCCGAGACTGCCATCCAGGCGCACGACCCCGAACGCTTCGCGCTGCTGTATCGCCTGATCTGGCGCGCGCAGCACGGGGAGAAGCACCTGCTGGATCTGGCGACCGACCCCGAGGTGCAGCGCGTGCAGCGCCTGGCTGCCGCCGTCCGGCGCGACACCCACAAGATGCGCGCCTTCGTGCGGTTCCGCGAGGTGACGGAGCCGGAGGGCACCCGCTACGTTAGCTGGTTCGAGCCGGACCACTACATCGTCGAGGCCAACGCCTCCTTCTTCACCCGGCGCTTCGCCACGATGGTCTGGTCCATCCTGACGCCCTACCGCAGCGCCCACTGGGACGGCACCGACCTGCGGTTCGACGCCGGGGCGTCCCCCGCCGACGTGCCGGACGACGACCGGCTGGAGGCGTATTGGCGGGCTTACTACAGCAGCATCTTCAACCCGGCCCGCCTGAAGATCGGTGCCATGCGGTCGGAGATGCCGCAGAAATACTGGAAGAACCTGCCCGAGGCCGCAGCTATCCCGGAGCTGATCCGCGGCGCTGCCGACAGGGTGCAAACCATGGTGGAGCAGCCCGTGATCTCACCCGTACGTGCCCCCAGCCCGAACCTTGCCGTCGCCGCAGCTGTGCCCCAGGAGGGTGGCACCGCCTTGCAACGAGCTGCCCGCGACGCGGAGGAGTGCCGCCGCTGCCCGCTGTGGGAACCCGCCACCCAGGTCGTCTTCGGCGAAGGCCCGGCGGACGCCCGCGTCATGTTCGTTGGCGAGCAGCCGGGCGACCAGGAGGATCTGGCCGGACGCCCCTTCATCGGTCCCGCCGGGCAGCTCTTCAACCGCGCCATGGAGGAGGCCGGCTTCGACCGGAGCGGGGTTTACGTGACCAACTCGGTCAAGCACTTCAAGTTCGTCCCCCGCGGCAAGCGCCGCATCCACGAGAAGCCCGGCACCGGCGAGATCAACGCCTGCCGCTTTTGGCTGGACCTGGAGCGCGCGGAGGTCCGGCCCGCCGTCACCGTGATGATGGGCGCCACCGCTGCCCGCGCCGTGACGGGCAAGGCCGTTGCCATCACCAAGGAGCGCGGCAAGCCGATGGCGCTGGACGGCAATACGACGGGCTTCATCACCGTGCATCCATCCTACCTGCTGCGCCTGCCGGACGAGGACAGCAAGGCGCGGGAGTATGCGGCCTTCGTGGGGGACCTGCGAGCGATCAAAGCGCTGGCGGAAGCAGGGTAGGGTGGCCTCAGGCCGCTACCAGCCTACCCCGAGCGTGTAGGCTGGGATGGCCGCGGCCTCCCGCGCGAACGAGTAGGCGTCCCGCCACTCGGCAAACTGCGGCCAAGCCGCAGAAACCTCGCGCACCCCGGCCTGTCGCATCGCCAGCACCGTGCGCGGCACATGGAACCACTGCGTCACCACCACGACCCGGCCAGGCCCACCCGCTAACGCCGCTGTGTTGCGCGCCGTCGCCCGCGTGTCGTTCCCGTGCGGATCCCGCAGCACCGCCGCCTCCGGCACGCCATGCCGCACCAGGTAGGCCGCCATCACGGCGGCCTCGTCCTGCCCGTCCGGCTCGATGCCGCCGCTGACCAGGACGCGGCGCACCGTCCCTGCGCGCCAGAGCGCGAGCGCGGTGTCCAGCCGTGCCTGCAACCGGGGCGAGGGCTGGCCATCCGCCGTCACGGCGTTGCCGAGTACCACGGCCAAGTCGCCCGGCGCAGGGGTGGCTGACAGCCCAGTTGCGGCAACACACACCAGATATAACGCTCCCGGCCCAAGCACGACCCAACCGGCACGCCGCAGGCCGCGCCTCACTGCCTCAACCCGCCGCTCCGCAGCACGTCGGGGTTCACCACGTTGATTGGCGTTCCCGCCGCATAGGCCGCCACCTGGCCGAAGATGTCCGAGAACTGCAGCTCGAACTCGTCCCGCGTCACGTATCCGATGTGCGGCGTGCAGACCACGTTCGGCAGGCTCAGCAGCGGGTCCGCCGGGTCCAGCAGCGGCTCGGTCTCATAGACATCCACCGCCGCCATGCCGGGCCGCCCGGCGCGGAGTGCAGCGACCAGCGCCCCCGGCGCCACCAGCCCGGCGCGGCTGGTGTTGACCAGCAGCGCATCGGGCCGCATCCGCCCGAGGTCCTCGGCCGTCACGATGCCGCGCGTCGCGTCCACCAGGCGCATGTGCAGCGTGACCACGTCGCATGCGGCATAGAACGCCTCCCGGCTCGCCGCGGCCTCATATCCATCCGCCACGGCCCGCGCCAGGCTGTCCGGACGCGCCCAGGCCAGCACGCGCATCCCGAACGCCCGGCCGTAGCCGGCCACCGCCGCGCCGATCCGGCCGTAGCCGTGGATGCCCAGCGTCCGCCCGCGCAGGGTCATGCCCACGCCCATCTGCCACCGCCCGCCTTGCAGCGCCGCCATTTGCTGCGGGATCTGCCGCATGGACGCCAGCACCAGCGCCCAGGTCAGCTCGGCGGCGGCGTAGGACGGTGTCCCCGCGTGCATGTCGGATGACACGATGATGCCCAGCCGGGTGCAGTCCGCCACGTCTATGTGGGGATACACGCTGCGCTGGCTGATCAGCTGCAGCTTCGGCAGGCGATCCAGCAGCGGCGCGCGTATGGCCGTGCGCTCCCGGAACAGCACCAGCGCCTCGGCGTCCCGCAACCGCTCCACCAGGACATCGGTATCCTGGACGTGGTCGTTCCAGACGGTCACGTCATGGCCGGCCAGCTTGGCGAAGCAGGGCAGGGTCCGCAGCGTGTCGAAGGTGTCGTCGAGGATGTGGACCTTCACGGCGTGGCGCCCAGCAGCGCCGTGCCCTTTGCAGTCAGGGACACGGGCGCGGCGGCGTAGGTCCCGGCGGCCTCAGCCTCCACCTGCACCAGCCCGTCGTCCACGGCGTCCTCCCATGCCGACAGGCGTGGGCAGGAGGTGCGCCAGGCGTCCATAGCATCCCCATAGGTGCGGGGCCGGGCCGCCACCCAAGATAGGAACTGGCGCGTGATGCCCGGCAGCGGCGCGTCCGTTGCGGGAGTGGTCAGGTCCTGCATCGCCGGTCTCCATGCGGTTTCGGACCAGTATGCGGCGCGCAGACCGCAACGCAAGCGGGCCGCAACGCAAGCGGGCCGCAACGGCGAAGGGTGCGCCTGGGGACAGGGTTGCGCCTGCTTCCCCTCCTATAACGAGCGGAAGGCCTGTCCTACGCCGCCTGCCTCGCCGTGCGCGCCGCGGCCGCCACGCACAGGATCTCGAACAGCATCCCCGCTCCGTGGAACGCCGTGATCCCCCCCACGTCGAATGGCGGCGACACCTCCACCATGTCCGCTGCCACCACGTCCAGGCCCATCAGCCCGCGCACGATGCGCTGCGCCTCGATCATCGTCAGGCCTCCGGCCTCCGGCGTGCCGGTGCCGGGTGCCCAGACCGGGTCCAGGCTGTCTATGTCGAAAGACAGGTAGCAGGGCTTGTCGCCGACGATGCGCCGCGCCTCCTCCACCGCCCAGCGCCAGCCGCGGTCGTGCAGCTCGTCCATCGGCATCACCCTCATGCCGCTGGTCTCGCTGAACTGCCACAGGCTGCCGGGCACGGTGCTGGTGCCGCGCAGGCCGATCTGAATGACGCGCGCCGGGTCCAGCAGCCCCTCCTCCACCGCCCGGCGGAACGGGGTGCCGTGCTGGTAGCGGCTGCCCATGTAGTCGTCCCCGGTGTCCCCGTGCGCGTCTATGTGGACCATGCCGATGGGACCGGCGGCAGCTACGGCGCGCAGGATCGGGAAGGCGATGGAGTGGTCGCCCCCGCACGTCACCGGCGTCACCCCCGCCTGCACGACCCGGCGGTAGAACCCCTCGATCTCTCCCAGCGCGCCCTCCAGCGCATAGGGCTGCTCGATCCAGCAGTCGCCCAGGTCGCGCACCCGGTGGTCGGCGAAGGGCGTCGCGCCGGTGGCGGTGTTGACGGGGCGCAGCAGGCTGGACTGGTTGCGAACCTCCCGCGGGCCGTGCCGCGCGCCGGGCCGGTTGGTGACGCCGCCATCGAAGGGCACGCCGATGAGGCCGATGTCGGCGTCGGCCAGACTCTGCGCGACAGGAACGCGGAAGAAGGTGGGGATGCCCACATAGCGCGGCTGCTGCTGCGGGTCGTCCATGGCGGGATAGCGGGTGGCGGGCTTAATTGCGCTCATGGCCCCGTTTCTAGCCGCCCGATCTCCCGGACGCGAGTGACCAACGCGCGACGGGCGCGGGCGGCGTCCCGGCCCAGCGCGATCAGGGCGGCAATGTCGCCAGGCCGGGCCAGGATGGCGGCGACGACGCGGAGGGTGCCGATGCGGCCTTTGCTGTCCAATGCGATGACGGCGGCGCGGGGCAGGTCGCGCCCGGCCGGGTCGCAGACGGCGCGCAACACGGCGAAGGGCAGGCCGTGCCGGGCCGCGGCGCGGGCGACGGCGGCGCTTTCCAGGTCCACAGCGACCGCGCCGGTGCGGGCGTGCAGGGCCGCTTTGGCTGCGGCGGTGGCCAGAATGGCGCCGTCGCCGAATAGGATGCCGGAGGTGGGGCTGCCCAGGCGGGTTGTTAGGGCGGGATCGGCGTCCCACCATCCATCCTCAGCCAAGACCGTCGTGGGAACCAGCAGGGCACCCGGCGGGAGCGCGGGGTCGAGGCCGCCGGCCAGGCCGAAGCTGATGAGGGCGGAGACGTGTGGGGCCAGGGCGTTGGCGGCATGGGCCGCCCCGGCACCGGTGCCGCCACCGATACCTATGCGGGCACCAAGGGGCCGGGCGATGCGGGCCTCGGCAGCAAGGCCGACGACAACGCCGAACGGCTTGCCTGCTCCCTCTCCCTCCGGGAGAGGGTTGAGGTGAGGGAGGCCAACAGTGCCCGCCCCAATTTTCAAGCTTGCTGGCTTCAAAGGGGAGAGGTTGGTGCGTGCGGCTTTCCCTCATCCCGGCCCTCTCCCGGAGGGAGAGGGGGAAGCGGGCGCCTTCCCCTGTCCGGCGTTCCCAGCCGCCGCTGTTCCGGCCAGCCCACCCGCCGCTCTAGAACCCGAACCCCACCCGCCGGCTATTGCCGCGCTGTAGGTTGCGGAACCGCGCCAGTGCCAGCAATGGGAAGAACAGGCGGTAGCCGTGGTAGCGCAGGTAGAACACCTTGGGGAAGCCGACGGCGGTGTAGGGCGCCTCGTCCCACTCGCCATCCTCCCGCTGCGTGCGCGCCAGGTAGGCCGCGCCGCGCTCCACCGCCGGGCCGGTGTCGCCGGCGGCCATCAGGCCCAGCAGCGCCCAGCTCGTCTGCGATGGCGTGCTGGTGTGATAGGTGCCCGGCGCCGCGGCGTCGTAGCTCTCCTCGTCCTCGCCCCAGCCGCCGTCCTCGCGCTGGTGCGCCCGCAGCCAGTCGGCGGCGCGGGTGATGGCCGGGTCGTCGTGCGGCAGCCCCGCGGCGTTCAGCGCGCACAGCACGGACCAAGTGCCGTAGATGTAGTTGGTCCCCCACCGCCCGAACCAGCTTCCGTCCGGCTCCTGGTCCCGCCGCAGGAACTCGATGGCCCGCGCCATCGCCGGCTCCGACGCCTCCATGCCGGTCTGCGCCAGGAAGGACACGCAGCGCGCCGTCACGTCTGCGGTCGGCGGGTCCAGCAGCGCGCCGTGGTCGGCGAACGGGATGTGGTTCAGGTAATGGTGCGTGTTGTCCGCCTCGAAGGCGCCCCAGCCGCCGTTGGCGCTCTGCATCCCCAGCACCCACTCGCGCGCGCGCGCGATGCTCTCGGCATGGGCAGGGTCGCCGTTGCGGTGCAGCAGCATCCCCACCACCGCCGTGTCGTCCACGTCGGGATAATGCGCGTTCTCGTATTGGAACGCCCACCCCCCCGGCGGCGCGTCCGGGCGGGTCTCCGCCCAATCCCCGCGCAGGTCCGTCACCTGCTTGCCGACCAGCCACGCGCAGGCCGAGTCCAGCGCCGGGGTCGCAACCCCCTCCGCCTCCGCCACCGCGTGCCCCGCCAGGCTCGTGTCCCAGATCGGTGACAGGCAGGGCTGGCAGTATGCCTCGTCCTCTGTCACCACCAGCAGCTTCTGCACCGCCGCCCAGGCGATGGCGGCATGGGGATGGTCCGGGGCATGGCCCAACGCGTCGAACATCATCACCGTGTTGGCCATCGCCGGATATATGGCGCCCAGCCCGTCCTCTCCGTTCAGGCGCTCGGTCACGAAGGCCACGGCCTCCTCGATGGCCCGGCTGCGGACACTGGCCGGGAACGCCGGCTCCGCCACCCGCACTACCCCGTCTATCGCCTTGAACACATGGCCCCAGCCGCTGCGGTAGGGGCCGCGTATCCAGTCCCGCACCTCCTCCGGCGGGGTCTGGAACAGTTCGGCGATCCCCATGCCGCGCGGGTTGCGCGCCCGCGGGTGCAGCGCCATCAGCACCAGCAGCGGCACCATGACGGTGCGGGACCAGTAGGACACCTTGGACAGGTGGAACGGGAACCACCGCGGCAGGTGCATGATCTCCACCGGCATCGCCGGCACCGCCCGCCACGGCACTTGCCCGAACAGCGCCAACTGGATGCGGGTGAACACGTTGGTCCGCTCCGCCCCACCCGCCGCCAGGATCGCCGCCCGCGCCCGCGCCATGTGCGGCGCGTCCGGCGCGTCGCCGATGCACTTCAGCGCGTAGTATGCCTTCACGCTGGCCGACAAGTTGAACGCCCCGTCATGGAACAGCGGCCACCCGCCATGCGCGCCCTGGATGCGGCGCAGGTAGGTGCCAATCCCCTCCTGCAGCGCAGGGTTGATTCGGTCCAGGTAATGCTCCAGCAGCACGTACTCGGCGGGGATCGTCGCGTCCGCCTCCAGTTCGAACACCCAGTGCCCGTCCCGCTGCTGCCGGTTGCCGAGCGCGGCAGAGGCGCGGCTGATCGAGTCCTCCAAGACGGCCTCGGGCAGGATGTCGGGAACGCGGGGAAGGTGGACGGCGCCGAGGCGTTGGGGACGGGTCAGGGTCTCGCTCGGCATTTCGGTTCGCGTGCGCCTATCTCGGATGAAATCAGGAGGGATGCTGCGGTGCAACCCGACCTGATTGCACCTTCGATCGTCGCGGGCAAGCCGGTGGCCGTCCAGTCCCCGGCCAGCACCACGTTGTCCAACGCCGTCCTTGACATCGGCCGGCGGCGATCCTGTCCAGGCGTGGCGGCGAAGGTCGCCCGCTTCTCCTTTACCACGCGCCAGGCCGGCATGGGTTCGGGCGCCCCCGTCACGGCCCTGACATCCGCCCACACCCGTGTCGCCAAGGCCACAGGCGGCAGGTCCACCCAGCGGTTCCCGGCCGAGATCGTGACACTGACGACTCCAGGCTTCACGAACACCCACTCCGCCGTGCCGCCCACCAGCCCGGTGAACCCGGCCTCTCCGGGGTCGGCATCGCAGCGGTAATGCACGTTCAGAATGGCCTCGAACTGGTCTGGCGTCTGCAAGCCCGGCAGCAGCCCCGCCGCCACCGGGGCCGGCACGGCAACCACCACCGCCTCGTCCGACGCCAGCGCGCACCCGTCCAGGGCCGCCGCGCGTCCGCCCGCCTGATCCAGCCGCGCCACCCGGCTGCCCAGCCGCACCTCTGCCCCCCGCGCCCGCAGCCAGGCGACGGCAGGGTCTATGAAGCTTTCGGACAGGCCCTCCTTGGGGTAGGCGGGGATGCAGGCGGCACCGCCCAGCGCCAGGCTCTCCTGCACCACCGCACCCAGCAGCGCCGCGCTGGCCGTCTCGGGGGGGGTGTTCAGCGCCGCCACCGCCAGCGGCTCCAGCAGCCGCCGATACAGCTCGCCGGGCCGCAGCGTCCCCGCTACCGTCGCGTCTTGCCCGGCCCGATGCAGCGCCAGCACCGGCAGGAACTCGCGCAGCCGCGCCCCGGGCACCCGCCGCCGCCGGCTGAGCAGCCACCACGGCACCCGCCCCGCATTGGGCCGCACCGTCCACCGCTCCCCGGTCAGGATATCCATGAACGGGAACACCGGCGCTCCAGGCCCGCCCATCGTCCCCCGCGCGCCCACCCGGTCCAGGAAAGCGTAGGTCGCCCGGTTGCCCGACAGCAGCAGGTGGTTGCCGTTGTCCAGCCGGCAGCCCAGCTCCTTGTCGAAATAGGAGCGGCACCGGCCGCCGGCCGCCGGCCCGGATTCGTGGACCGTCACTGTGGTGCCGGCCTCCACCAGCTCCATGGCGGCGGACAGTCCGGCCAGCCCGGCGCCGATGACGTGGACATGCCGAAACTTCATCGCGTGCTAGGCTTCATCTCACGTAACGTAGGGCGATCAGCAGCTTCTGCCAGCGCGGGACCCGCACTGCCTGCTCCAGCCGGTCCCATCCGCGCCGTTCCAGCCGCGCCAGCAGCGCCGCATAGGTCGCACCCATCAGCCGCGCCGGACGCATCGCCGAGGGCACGCACAGACGCATCGCTGCCGCCGCCGAGTCGAAGTGCCCATGCGCCGCCGCCGCCCCCCGGGCGCAGACGCCGGGCAGGGCAGGGTGGCGCAGCGCCGCATCAGGGATGGCCGGCACGCCTGCCTCCTGCAGCCACTCCCGCGGCAGATACAGCCGCCCGCGCCCGGCGTCCTCGGCCACGTCGCGCAGGATGTTGGTCAGTTGCAGCGCCCGGCCCAGGTGCCACGCCACCCGGTCCGCATCCGGCGACCCGTCCCCGAACGCCCGCACCGACAGCCGCCCCACCGCCGCCGCCACCCGGTCGCAATACAGGTCCAGGGTGGGCAGGTCCGGCGCGACGACGGCCTCGGTGTCCATCGCCATCCCGTCTATGACGGCCGCGAAGTCCTCCTGCCGCAGCCCGAATGCCGGAACCGCCCGCAGCAGCACTCGCGTCACCGCGTCGTCCGCCCGCCCGGCATATAGCCCGGCGATGCGCTCCCGCCATGCCTGCAAGCCCTGCAGCTTCTCGGGCAGCGGCCCCGGCTCGTCCGCCACGTCGTCCACGATGCGGCAAAAGGCATAGACCGCGTACATCGCCGCCCGCCGGTCCGGCGGCAGCACCTTCATGCCGCGGTGGAATGAGGTGCCGGACCGCAGCACCAGCGCCTCGACCTCCTGCAGGTCCTTCTCCGCCGCTCCCAGCGGCGCCGCGCCCGCCATCACGATAGGGCCATCATGGCAGGAACCGCAGGGCGCCGATCAGGCTTCCCCCCACGTCCGCCTTGCGCAGCTTGACGCGGGTGGCGACGGGGTCGCCCGCCCGCAGCCGCCGGGCCAAGCGCCGGGACAGGCCCAGGATCACAGCGGTCTCCAGCCGCAGCCGCCGGTCCCGCACCGTGCGCGGCAGCGCCGCCGCCGCTTCGTGCAGCCGGTCCACCTGGTCCAGCAGCCCGTCGAACACCTGGCGCAGCCCAGCCGTCTCCCGCGTCCCGGCCAGGTCCTCCACCCGCGCGCCTGCGGCGGCCAGGGCGTCATCCGGCAGGTAGCACCGGTCCAGGGCGGCGAGGTCCTTGGACCCGTCCTGCAAGTGGTTCAGCACCTGGAGCGCCGCGCACAGCGGATCGGACGGGGCATGGGTGGCCGGGTCCTCCCCGTGCAGGTCCAGGACGTGACGGCCCACGGGCATGGCGGACAGGCGGCAGTAGCCGTGCAGCTCCGCCCAGGTGGCGTAGCGGCGCTTCGTCGCGTCCTGGCGGAAGGCGGCCAGCAGGTCCAGCGCGTGCTGCGCCGTCACTCCGGTCTCGGCCAAGCTGCCGCGCAGCGCCGCCGCGCTGGGCGACTCCGCATCCGCATGTCCGCCCAGCACCGCCTCCATCACCCCCAGCCGCCGCAGCTTGTCGCCGGCGTCCAGGTCCGGGCTGTCGGCGATGTCGTCGGCGTTGCGCGCGAAGGCGTAGAAGGCATGGACGTGCGGGCGAAGCGCCGGGCGGATCAGCGCGGAGCCGACAGGAAAGTTCTCGTCCGTGCGGCCCTTGCCGGACCAGGTTTCGACGGAGGCGGAAGGGGCTAGGACCGTCATAGGCCGCCGCCTTTTTCCTCTTCCGGAGGGGGGAGCAAAAAACACCTCATGCTCCCGCACCCCGGTAGGCCCGCCGCTTCCAGACCGTCCCACGCCCCTGGTGATGATCCCAGGCGCTGCCGAGCGTTGCGGCCATGTAGAAGCAGGCGATCCCCGGCAGCGCGAGCGCCCACAAAGGCGATTGCCGGAACCGCCGGAGCGTCGGCATGTACGACGCTGCCGATCCCGCCCAGGCCAGCGCGCCCATCCACCGCGCCGCTCCGTGGCCGAACAGCGCCAGGGCCGGCGGCGCCAGCCACACCAGCGCCAGCCCCGCCATGGTCCCCGCCAGCATCGCTGGCGAATGGCGCAACTGCACGTAGGCCGTCCGCGCCACCATGCGCCATATGTCGGCAGCGCCGGGGTAGGGACGCATGCTCCGCGCCAGCCCTGAATGCCCCAGCCACACCCGCCCGCCGCGCTTCACCGCCACGGCCAGCGCCACGTCATCAATCAGCGCGCCGCGCACTGCGGCGGTCCCGCCGATACGGTCCAGCGCCCGGCGGCGCAGCAGCATCGTGCCGCCCGCTGCCGCCGCCGTGCCGGTCATCGGGTCGTTCACGCGGGCGAAGGGGTAGAGCATCTGGAAGAAATAGACGAAGGCCGGCACCAGCGCCCGCTCCGCCAGCGACTGGCAGCGCAGCTCCACCATCTCCGACACCAGGTCCAGCCCGTCCCGCTCCGCCTTGGCCACCAGCGCCGCCACGTGCGCCGGGTCGTGCACGATGTCGGCGTCCGTCAGCAGCACCAACCCGGCCTGCCCCGCCGCTACGCCCTGCGCCACCGCCCACATCTTGCCGCTCCACCCCGGCGGGCGCGGGCGGCCGTCCAGCACGAGCAGCTCCCGCGGGCCACCCATCAGCCCCCGCGCCAAGGCCCCAGTGCCGTCGGCGCTGCCATCGTCCACCACCACCACCCGCAGCGGCCCGGCATAGTCCTGCGCCAGCAGCGAGCTGACCGATGCCTCGATCCCCTCGGCCTCGTCCCGTGCCGGCACCACCACGTCCACCGCCGGCCAGGCCGGGGGCTGCACCGCCCGCAGCACCGGCCCTGCCTGCCAGAAGCGGCCATGCGCCAGCAGCAGGTAGGTCCAGGCCAGCAGGGCGGCGGCGGCGATCAAGGTCACGCCGGCAGCATCCCATTGGCGCGGAACCAGGTGATGGCGTCCGCCACGCCCTCCCGCGCCGGGCGGGAGCGGTAGCCCAACTCCGCGGCGGCCTTGGCGTGGCTGAAGTACATGCGCTTCCTGGCCATCGCCAGCATCTCCCGAGTCACCCGCGGCTCGGTCCCGAAGGTGCGGGCAACGGCCTCCGCGCCGACCGCGACGGGCCACAGCAGAGCGTGGGACAGCCGCAGCCGCCGGGCTTCCGGCCTGCCCATCACGCTGTCCACGAGGCCGAGCAGCCGCGGCATGTCCACGTCCTCGCCGCCCAGGATGTAGGACTCGCCCACGCGCCCGCGCTCCAGCGCCAGCGCATGGCCCTCCGCCACGTCGTCCACGTGAACCAAGTTGAGGCCGGTGTCCACGTAGGCCGGCATGCGCCCGGCTGCGGCGTCCAGCACCATGCGCCCGGTGGGGGTGGGCTTCACGTCGCGCGGGCCGACGGGGGTGCTCGGGTTCACGATTACGGCGGGCACGCCCTCATCCCGCGCCAGGGCGCGGACGGCCTGCTCGGCTTGATACTTGGATTGCTTGTAGGCGCCGACGATCCCCTCGGGATGGACCGGCGTATCCTCGGTGCCTGGGGTTCCGTCGCCGACCAGGCCCAGGGCGGCAACGCTGCTGCAATAGACCACACGCTCCACCCCGGCGTCCCGCGCCGTGCGCATCAGGGCGCGGGTGCCGTCCACGTTGGCGGCCATCATCGGGGCGGGGTCGGGCACCCACAGCCGGTAATCGGCGGCGACGTGCATAAGGTAGCGGCACCCCTGCACGGCGGCGTTCAGCGAGGCCGGGTCGCGCAGATCGCCCTCGACCAATTCGGCCTCCAGCCCCTCCAGGTTGCGCCGGTCCCCGCCCGCCCGCACCAGCAGCCGCAGCCGGTGCCCGCGGGCCAGCAGCGTGCGCGCGACGGCAGAGCCGACGAAGCCGGTCGCGCCGGTGACAAGGGTGGGGGATGCGGGCAGGGCAGGGTCCTTGGAAGTCGGAAGGGGGGTCTATAGCTGGCCGGGCCGGCCTGGTGTAGGGGGGCGGCATGTTGAAGGCGCAAGGGACAGCGAGGCATGGCACGGCTCCCTCTCCCCTTGGGAGAGGAAGCAGGCAGCCCTCCATTTGAAGCGCCTCTCCCTCCTCCTGGCCCTGGTCGGCCTGGCCGTGTCCGCCCTTCTGGTCGCCTGGTTCGACGCCGGGCAGGTGCTGCAGGCCGCGCTGTCCATTGGGTGGCGCGGCTTCGCGCTGCTGGCGCTATGGCAGGCCGGGTTGTTTCTGCTGTTAGGGCTGGCCTGGGCTGCCGTGCTGCCCGGCGTGCGCCCGGGCTGCCTCGTCTGGGGCCGCATGGTCCGCGACACCGCCACCACCTGCCTGCCGTTTTCCCCGGTGGGCGGCTACGTCATCGGCGCCCGCGCCGTCACGATGCTGGGCGTGCCCTGGCCCACCGCCGCCGCCGGCACCGCCGTGGACGTGACGACGGAGATCATCGCCCAAGCCCTGTTCTCCCTGTTCGGGCTGCTGGTGCTGCTGCTGCTGCGCCCGGGGTCGCCGTTGCTGCTGCCCCTGGCCGTGGGATTGGTTGCCGTGCTGGCCGCCCTCGCCATTGCCATCCGCCGCCGCGCCGCCATCGGCCGCGGCCTGCGCTTCCTGGGCACGCGCCTGCTCGGCGAATGGTTCCAGCGCCAAGGCGGCCTGGACCAGGTCGGCGCAGAGCTGTCCCGCCTCTATGCCAGCCCCCGCCGCCTGGCGCTCGGCACCGTCCTGCACCTGCTGGCCTGGTTCGGCACAGGCGGCGGCACCTGGGTCAGCCTCCGCTTGCTCGGCCATGACGCCGACCTGATCGCCGTCCTGGCGCTGGAGGCCCTGCTCGACGCCCTCGTCGCCGCCGCCTTCGTCGTGCCCGGCGGGGCCGGCGTGCAGGAGGCCGGCTACGTTGGTCTGGGTGCGGCCTTCGGCGTCCCCCCCGACCTGGCGCTGGGCGTCTCCCTGCTCCGCCGCGCCCGCGACCTTGCGCTGGGCCTACCCATTCTGTTGACCTGGCAGGCGACCGAATGGCGCCGGGCCGGATACCGGGCTGGCCGCGCCGTGCGGGATGGCCTAGACGGTGCCGCGACACCCCCAGCCCGGAGCGCCTCGATGGCCGACACCCCCGAATACACCACCCTGTCCAACGGCCTGCGCTTCCATGACGAGGCCGTGGGCACCGGCGCGCAGCCGCAGGCCGGGCAGACCGTGGACGTGCACTACACCGGCTGGCTGAACGACAACGGCAAGCCCGGGCGCAAGTTCGACAGCTCGCGCGACCGCGGGGCGCCGTTCAGCTTCAAGCTGGGCGCGGGCCAGGTCATCAAGGGCTGGGACCTCGGCGTGGCCGACATGAAGGTCGGCGGGCGCCGCACCCTGGTGCTGCCGCCCGACCTCGCTTATGGCGGACGCGGCGCGGGCGGCGTCATCCCCCCCGGCGCGACGCTGATCTTCGACGTCGAGCTGCTCGGCATCCGGTAGCGTCCCCCGCATCATCATGGGCCCCACCCTCGTCACCCACTCCGGCAAGTTCCACTGCGACGAGGTGTTCGCCTACGCCGTGCTGCGCCATGCGCTCGGCCTGCACCAGCCCGGCTCCGACCACATCCTGGTCCGCACCCGCGACCCCACCCTGATCGCGTCCGGCGATGTGGTGTGGGACGTGGGCCAGGTGTTCGACGCCGCCGCCAACCGCTTCGACCACCACCAGCGCGGCGCGCCGGCGCGGGCGGACGGCACGCCCTACAGCTCCGCCGGGCTGGTCTGGCAGGCCTACGGCCGCCGGGCCGTCGCTGCCCTGATCGGGGGAACCCTGGCCGACGCTGTCGCCGCCGACCTGGATGACGGCATCGTGCGCCGGATAGACGAGGTGGACAACGGCGTCGGCCCCGGCGGCGCGCCCGTCGTGCCGGAGCGGACCGGGCTGGGATCGCTGATCGGCGACTTCAACCCAGCCTGGGATGCCGACCGCGGCCCGGCGGCCGAGGATGCCGCGTTCCTGCAGGCCGCCGCCCTCGCCGACAGCGTGCTGCGCCGCCGCGTGGAGCAGGTGCGGGCGCGGCTGCTGGCGGACGGCGAGGTCGCTGCCGCCCACGCCGCCAGCGCCGATCCCCGCGTGCTGGAGCTGCCGCGCAACATGCCCTGGAAGGGCGCGGTCTTCGCCCACGGCCTGCCAGTGCTGTATGCCGTCTATCCCGCGGGCAACGGCAACTGGATGGTGGACACCATGCCGCCCGGCCCGGACTCCTTCGCCCAGCGCTTGCCCCTGCCCGAAGCCTGGGCCGGCCTGCCGGAGGCCGACCTGCCTGCGGCGACGGGCGTGCCGGATGCCGTCTTCGTCCATCTGCGCCGCTTCGTCGGCGCTGCCCGGTCCCGCGCCGGCGCCGTCGAGATGGCGCGGCGGTCCATCGCCCTCGCAGGCGGGATGGCCCCATAGCCTGGGCAGCGCGGCCATGCGGCGGTTGCACCGCAGCAAAACTCGGTTAAACCCTCCCAGCCCGCCAGGCGGTGGCCCGGACGCCCCACGGCGGATGCCGGCCAGCCGCCCATCACGGGCGGCTGGCGCCGTGAGGAGAGCAGGATGACGCAAGCACCGGTGCAGGACGACGCCCCGGCTGATCCCGATGCCCCGGCCGCCCTCGGCCTCCAAGGCAGCCTGGACATGCAGGCCAGCCTCGACGCCCCCGGCGCGCTCAGCATCGTCCTGCAGGGCGCGCTGTTCCAGGGCAACCTGATAGAAACCGCCAACCACTGCCGCCACTGGCGCACCCTGTTCCCGCAGGCCGAGATCATCCTGTCGCTGTCGCTGTCCGATGTGATGTTCGGGGATGTGCAGGGCGGCGTGTTCCAGACGATGCGCCTGGTCCCCACCCTGCGCCACGACGGCCATCTGCTCAGCGCTCTCGCTGTCATCCAGGCCAACTGCGACAAGGTCGCCCTGGCCGAGCCGGCGCTGCCGCTGCCGCCGATCAAGTCCGACACGCCCAAGCTGAACAACGCCAACCTGCAGATCGCCGCGGCCCAGCGCGGCCTGGCGCTGGCCACCGGGCGCCATGTCATGCGCGTGCGCAGCGACCTGCTGTTCCTAGACCGCAGCTTTCTGAAGCAATACGCCGCCTCCGCCGCGCTGCCCCGCGGCGGCGCCGCCGTTTTCCGTCAGCGCGTGCTGATCTCCTGGCTCTATACCCTGAACCCCTACACGCTGGAGCGCATGCCGCTGCACTTCAGCGACTGGTTCCACTTCGGCCTGCTGGAGGACGTGCGGCGCATCTGGGACGTGCCGCCCATGACGCTCGCCGATGCCATGCACTACCGGGTTCATCCCCATGCCCCCGGCTCCAACGCGCTGGAGCGTCTGTTCAACGTGCGGCTCGGGGTGGAGCAGCACATCCTGTATCACTGCTTCAAGCCGAGCTTCCCCGCCCTGGTGCTCGACCGTCACAACGACCGCACCTCCGTCAAGCTCGCAATGGACATCCTGGTGGACAACTTCGCCGTCTGCGACCTGGTGGCCGCCGCCTGCGTCTTCAACAAGTATTCCGGCGAGTTCACCGACCACCGCAAGCGCCACCACTGCGTGACGCGCGAGGACTGGCTGGCGATGGCGCGCGCCCCCGGCGCCGACCATGAGGCGACGCTGTCCCGCAAGATAGCCGCCGCCCAAGACGAGGCCGCGGCCGACCTGGCGGAGGGATTTCCCCGCACCTATGAGGCCGCCCGCCTGACCGCGAAGTCCGCGGCCCTGCTGAACGGCGAGCTGGCCGCGCACGGGCCGGACGGCACCGTCTTCTTCGGTCCCTACGTCGCGCTGCCGGGGGGCAGCTACCTGGCCACAGTCAACACGACCACCCTGGATGGCCCGGGGACGGTCTGGCTGCGCGCCACATCGGGCGCCGGCGACCACCTGCTGGCCGAGTGCAGGATCGAGGTCGGCGCGGACGCGGCGGCCCGGCTGGAGCTGGCCTTCGACGTGGCTGCGGCCGGGGCGCGCAAGTTCGAGCTGGTGTGCCGCATCAAGGGACTGCGCGGCTTCGCCGTGTCCGGCATCACCGTGTCGGAGCGCCCGGGCAAGAGCTTGCTGCCTGGCCGCTGGCTCCGCCGCGAGGGCGCTTCCGCATGAGGCCCCGCCGCGCCGCTTGCTGCCTGGCCGCTCGCTGCCGGGCCGCCGCCTGATGCCCACCATCGTCATGGACCTGGACGGCACCCTGACCGTGGAGGCCCCGGGCGTGGCCTATGCCGACCTGCAGCCCAACCTGGCCGTCGCCGCCAAGCTGCGCGAATACCGTGCCCAAGGCTTCAAGGTCGCCATCTACACCGCCCGCAACATGCGGACCCACGCCAAGTCCATCGGCGCCATCAACGCCCGCACCCTGCCCGGCATCATCGCCTGGCTGCAGGCCCACGACATCCCCTACGACGAAATCCACGTGGGCAAGCCCTGGCCTGAGGCCGGCGGCTTCTATGTGGATGACCGCGCCATACGTCCCGACGAGTTTGTAGCCCTCACCCACGCCGAGATCATGGCCCTCACCGGGGCACCCCTGGAATGACCGCCGCGGAGCCGCGGGACGCGGGCGCGGACGCGGGCGAGCGCCCCCTGGTGCTCATCAACTCCGGCGCCTATGCGGCGCAGGAGTTCGTGGCCGAGTTCGGCGAGCTGCCGCCGGCCTTCCTGCCGGTAGGCCTGGGCCGGCTGTACGAGCTGCAGGCGCGCATCTTCCAGGGCTTGGACTGCGGGCTGCACCTGACCCTGCCCGAAAGCTTCCAGGTGCCGGCATGGGACGCGGCGCGGCTGCAGGCGCTGGGCTTCACGCTGATCCGCACGCCGGACGCGCTCAGCCTGGGGGCGGCGCTGCTGTATGCGCTGGGCCGGTTGGGCTTCCGCGGACGCCCGCTCCGCATCCTGCACGGGGACACCGTGGTGGGCGGCGTTGACCTGCATCTGGACGACGCCGCCGCAGTGATGGACGGCGGCGACGGCTACCGCTGGGCCAAGGTGGCAGTGTCTCCGGACGGCATGGTGGAGGCCGTGACCCGTCCGGACCAGATCGGCGCCGCCGCCTTCGGCCCGCGCCTGTGCGGCTATTTCGCCTTCGGCAGCGCCGCCGGCTTTGCCGAAAAACTGGCAGTGGCGGAGGGCGACTTCTACGACGCCCTTAACCGCCAGGCCACTGAGACCGCCCTGCGCGCCATAACCCCGGCGCCGTGGCTGGACTTCGGTCACGTCCAGACCTTCTTCCGCTCCCGCCGCATCGTCACCACCGAGCGCGCGTTCAACAGCCTGCAGATCGGGGAGATGCACGTCCGCAAGCGCTCCGCCACCGCCGCCCCCAAGCTGCGGGCCGAGGCGCGCTGGCTGCGGGAGGCACCGCCTGCCATCGCCCCGTTCTGCGCCCGGCTGCTGCAGGAGGGGGAGGACGCGGACAGCTACTTCTACGACAGCGAATACGAGTACATGCCCACCCTGGCGGAGCTTTACGTGTTCGGCCGCGTGACGCCGCCGGCGTGGTCCCGGATCCTGGACTCCTGCACCAAGTTCGTGGACGCCTCCGTCCAGGCAGGCGGCCATGCCGAGGTGGACGGGCTGCTGCACCGGCTGGTGGTGGACAAGACGGCGGAGCGGCTGGACACCTTCGCAGCACAAGCCGGGCTGGACCTGGACGCGCCCAACACCTTGAACGGGACGCCCGCGCCGTCCCTGCGGCGGTGCCTGCGGGACATCGAGGCGACCTTGGCCGGCTGCGGCGACGCGCCGTCCGTCATGCACGGGGACTTCTGCTTCTCCAACATCCTGTACAGCTTCCGCCGGGACCGCGTGCGCCTGATAGACCCGCGCGGCCTGACCGAGCGCGGGGAGTTCAGCCTGTATGGGGACCGGCGCTACGATTTGGCCAAGCTGATGCACTCCATCGTTGGCCGCTACGACCTCATCATGGCCGGGCAGCACACGGGCGGGCGGGTGGGCGCGCAGGCGTTCGAGCTGTCATTCCCCGCGGAGTCCTGGCGCGGGCAGATCGAGGCCATTGCCGCATCGCTGACCATGGGCGGGGTGCGGCTGGGGTCGGACGTGGTGTGGGCGACCATGGCTTCCTTGTTCCTGTCCATGCCGCCGCTGCATGCCGATAGGCCGGACCGCCAGGGCGCCTTCATCGCCAACGCGCTGCGGCTGCACCTGGAGGGACCGCCCATGGGCGCCGCGCGATGATCGTCATCCCGATGGCCGGGCTGAGCCGGCGGTTCATGGAGGCCGGCTACGGGCGGCCGAAGTTCATGTTGGACCTGCACGGGCGCAGCTTGTTCGCCCACGCCGTGGGCAGCTTCCGCGCCTATTTCGACCAGGAGCCGTTCCTGTTCATCGCCCGGGAGGAGCCGGGGGTGCCGGAGTTCGTGGCAGGCGAGGTCGCGGCCCTGGGCATCGCCGCGGCGCAGACCGTGGTGCTGCCCCGTCCGACGGCCGGCCAGGCCGACACCGTGCGCCTGGGCTTGCAGCAGGCCGGGACGGCGCCGGACCAGCCGCTGACGGTCTTCAACATAGACACCTTCCGCCCGGGCTTCCGCTACCCGGACGCGCCTTGGATGGCCCGGGCCGACGGCTACCTGGAGGTCATGCCCGGCATCGATCCCGGCTTCTCCTTCGTCCGTCCGGCCCCGGGCGGGGAGGGCAGGGCGGCCGAGACCGCGGAAAAGGTCGTCATCTCGGACCTCGCCAGCACCGGCCTCTACTGGTTCCGCCGGGCCGGGGACTTCCTGGACGCAATGGAGGGCGACGCTGCTGCTGCCCGCGCCCATGGGGAGCTTTACATTGCCCCCCTCTACAACGCCCTGATCGCCCGCGGCCTGGACGTGCGCTACCAAGTGGTGCCAGCGGACCAGGTGGTGTTCTGCGGTGTGCCCGCCCAGTACGAGGCGCTGCGGGCCGCCCCGCCTTCTCCTGAGCCGCCCGCCTAGAGCATGATCGCATCAGGTTGCTCAACCTGAGCGATGGCGTGCTCGCGAAAACAAAGACCTGGAGCGTGATTGGTTCATCTGGCTGACCAATCACGCTGTAGTCGCCCGCCGCCTGGCCGCCCGCCCCTCAGCGCGCCTTGATCTCAGCGCGCCTTGATCGGGTTCCGCAGGTGGAAGAACGCCATGTGCGTGAACCACGCGTAGTCTATCCCGTGCGCGTTCGGATGGGTTTCGCGCAGGATGCGCGGGGCGCCCTGGCCCCGTGGGTCCGGCCGCCCGATGGACACGTCATGGAACCAGACGTCCACCGTCTCGAACCACTTCTTGAAGTCCTCGGTCACCGCGGGGATGTGGCTGGTGCCGAACGCCGCGTCGCACATCGAGTTGGTGCCCTGCGCGTCCCACCGGTTCTCAAACCAATCGGCCTGTAGGGCATCGCGGTGGTGCAGGTCGTACAAGCTGTTCCCGCCTGCGACCACCGGGGCGGTGCGGCAGAAAGGATAGTACTTGGAGAAGAAAAACTGCAGCGTCGCGCAGCCCGTGGGCTTCAGGATGCGGGTGATGTCCTGGATGATGCCGGCGCGCACGTCGTAAACGCAGATGTGGTGCAGGCTGATGGTGTTGTACACCAGGTCGTAGGTGTCCGACGGCGCATCCCCGCAATTCGCGCCGGTGGTGACGTAGATGGCGCTGCTCTCCGGTGAGCGCGCCCGGGCGGCGCTGGCCATCTTCTCGCTGATGTCGGCACCGTCCACGCGGGCCAGGAAGCGGGACATGCGGCGGATCATCCGCCCTTCCCCGCAGCCGATGTCGAAGCCGACGGCGCTGGGAGTGTCCTTTAGGACAGGCTTCCGGATGTCGCCGTACAGATGGAGTATGTTGGTCTCGTAGGGAAAATTCTCGTGGTAGTCGTAGTTGCCGACGATCTCCTCTTCGGAATGCGGCCCGGCGTCGTAGAACTGCTTCTGCATCGCCGTGTAGGCGTTCATGTCCGGCATCGTGTGCTCCTGTGTTCCGTGCGGTCCGCTGTCGCGTCCTAATGGCCGTCCACCCGCGGCGCAACATCCCCCTACGGCTCTGCGGCCCGCTCAAGCGGGGCGGACGCGCGCGTCGCACCCATGCCCTGGCCGGGTGACACGCCAGGCGGCAACCCCTATCTAACGAGGCATCCGGATGCGCCGCTCCGCCGGCAGGGAACAGGACGATCATCTTGCTTAAGCTTTTCGCACTCCAGCTCAAGGTCATGGGCGCGCTTCTCATGCGCGAGATACATACCCGCTATGGCCGCGAGAACATCGGCCACCTCTGGGTCATTGGCGAACCCATGCTGTTCTGCACCGGCGTCGCCATCATGTGGACCGCCATCCGCCCGGCGCACGAGCACGGCGTGCCCATCACCGCCTTCGTCATCACCGGCTACCTGCCGCTGACCATGTGGCGCCACTGCGTCAGCCGCAGCGTCAAGGCGTTCGAGGCCAACGGCAGCCTGTTGTTCCACCGCCAGGTCACGCCGCTGGACATCATCGCCTCCCGCTGCGTGCTGGAGATCGTCGGCGCGATCATCGCCGGCCTCGTGGTCAGCGCCGTCGCCATGCTGCTCGGTTACATGGACCCGCCGGACGACATCGGCTGGATATACCTGGGCATCCTCTACCACGCCGCATTCTGCCTCGCCTGCGCCCTGATCCTTGCGCCGCTCAGCGAGATGTCTGGCATCCTGGAGAAGTTCGTCGGCGCCTTCACCTACCTCATGATCCCCTTCTCCGGTGCCTTCGCCATGGTGGACTGGGTGCCGCCGGCCTTCCAGCGCATCCTCTATTGGTCGCCGCCCGTCCACACTGCGGAGATGATCCGCAAGGGCCAGTTCGGCAGCGCCGTCCATCCCCACTTCGACCTGGTCTATCTTACCTATGTTTGCGGCGCCCTGATTCTGGTTGGCGTCTCCCTCACGCTCCGCTCCCGCAAGCACATCCTGGTTCAGTAAGGGCGTGCTGATCGCGTGCCTGCACACGGCCGGCAGCAACGCGGCCCTGTTTGATGCCGCGCTCCGCGCCTTGGGGGCGCCCGGCGCACGCCTGGCCCATCACGTCCAGCCGGACCTGCTTGCGGAAGCCGAGGCCGCGGGCGGCCTGACGCCGGCCCTGTCCGCCCGCACCGCGGCAGCCCTCCGCGGCCTCGCGCTGCACGCCGGCGCCGTGCTGCTCACTTGTTCCACCCTCGGTCCGGCAGCCGGAGATGCGCACGGCGCCGCCCTTGCCGCGCCCCTGCCCATTGTGCCCCATCCCACCCCGCGCGTGCCCATCCTGCGCGTAGATGCGGCCCTGGCGCAGGAGGCGGTCCGGCACGGCGGCTCCGTCGTCGTCCTCTGCACCGCCCCGACCACCCTCGATCCCACCCGCTGCTTGTTCGAGAACGCCGCCCGTGCCACCGGCGCGTCGGTGCGCGTGCAGCTGGTGCCCGGCGCTTGGGCCGCCTTCCACGCCGGCGAAGCCGCCTGCTATCATGTGCTGGTGGCCGAAGCCGCCGATGCCGCCGCGGGCACGGGCGCGGTTGTGGCACTGGCTCAGGCTTCCATGGCCCCAGCAGCCGCCCTGGCCCGGCGCACGCCGCTGACCAGCCCCGCCGCCGGGCTGCACGCCGCCCTGCAAGCTGCCACCCTGACCTGACCTGCACGCACGCCCCAGCGGCGCCACGCCGGGCAGCGCGCCCCGGCACGCGGGCCTGCCCCTGCAGACCGCGCCGGGCCAGATGGCACTGCACCCACCTGCAACCTCCACCCCCGGCAACCGCTATGTGCCGACCCCAGCAAGGACCATCGCCCCATGCCCATCCTCCAAGCTGCCTCTCCCGTCGAGATCGAGGCCAAGGCCGACGTCCTCGGCTTGTCCGCCCCCGCCCGCAGCGCCGCGCTCGCCCTGTTCCACGACCTGACCAGCCGCGAGGAGTTGACAGCCCTGACCCTGCCGTCCGCCCCGGGCGCGGCGCATGACGGCAGCCGCTGGCCTGCCCACTGCCTGCTGGCCGGCGCCCCCGCGGACCTGGCGCCTGTCCTGGCCGCGCTGCGCGCGCGCCCGGACGCCGCCGAGCTGGCCGGCCCCGCCATACCCGAGGGCGCAGTTCCCGGCACCCTGTTCCTCCATGCCGAACTGGATGGTGCCGCGGGGATTCTGATCGCCTGCTCCAGCGTGAACTTGCTGGACGAGGTCGCCCAGGAGGTCATGCCACCCCAGCCCTGACAGGGCTGGCCGCCTTTCGGCGGTCGGACTCAGCCCTGCATCGTCTCTGATCCTGCCGGGCCGATCCAACCCCAAGGGGCAGTCGCCGATGCGACGCTTGCCGACCTGTGATCCCTTGCAAGCCTTCGTCACTGCGAACCGACGTTTGGCAGCCCAGCGATCCAGGGCTGCCATCATCGTCCCTGTGCTTCCTGCACGGCCGCGCCACGGATGGAGAGTGCCCGGACACGCGATCCGGCGCCGTGCAGACGGGATGTCTAATATTTAGGACATATCCTCACGTTTCATTGCTTGAGCCGCCGGCGACGCCCGCCGATTGTATCTCAATAATGATACTGGCGGCACCCCGCTGGCCAGGTCACGCCAGGGGAAATGGAGGCTTTCGGATGGCCGGGTCCAACTTGAATATCATGGGCGGGCGCATTGCGCCCGCGCTGGCCCTGCTGGCCGCCCTGGCCGGGCGGGCGCAGGCCAGTCCGGTCCTGGTCAATGGCGGCTTCGAGGCGTTCACCCCGACCGCCGCCACCCCGACCGCCATCTCGACGGAGTTCGGCGACCGCTTCGGCGGTCAGGTCGTCACGGGCTGGACCACGGGCGGCTACAACTTCCTGTTCCGCCCCGGCACCGCCGACACGTCCGGTGCGGCCAACGAGTACGGCCAGCACCTGCAACTATGGGGGCCGGGCAACGGCGCCCCCAATGGCCTGCCTGCCGCCAGCCCATCGGGTGGCAGCTACATCGGTGCGGACGGGGTCTATTTCAGCGCTCCCATCCAGCAGACCATCACCGGCCTCGTGCCCGGCGGCATCGCCACCCTCACCTTCAACTGGGCCGGCGCGCAGCAAAGCGGCTTCGACGGCCGCACCGGCGAGGGCTGGATCGTGTCCCTGGGCAACGAGACCCACGCCACCCCCGTCCTCCAGAACGCCGACCACGGCTTCACAGGCTGGCAGACTGCGTCGCTCTCCTTCGCCGTGACGAGCGCATCCGAATTGCTGTCCTTCCTCGCCGTGGGTACACCGGCGGGCGAACCGCCATTTTCCTTGCTGGACGGCGTGGCGATCGCCGAGGCGCCGGTCCCGGAACCGGCAAGCCTCATCCTCCTGAGCGGCGCTTTGGCGATTGTCGCCGTCTCGGTTGGTTTGCGGGCGCGCCGACGCGCACCCTGACCAAGTTGGCTACCGAGTTGGCTAGTGCGGTGACCTTCAGGAAAGCCTTCCAACTGCCAATAGACAAGACATATGCACCATTCGAAAATATGAGATTAACATAATAATGTAATGTCCCACGACTTTTCTGGCTTGCCAGAAGGGTAAAATCCCGTTAGAGATTGCCTCATTAGTAAGACGTATTGCGAATCTGGAAGCGACGCGTCATACGGTCACTTGTATAAGGCAGCACTATGAACACGACGCCCAAGGCCCGTGACGGCCTGACCAGCTTCAGCATCAATGCTTGTGCCGCCGCAGCTGTCCTGTTCCTGGGCACAACTGTGGTGCATGCCGCCCCAATCGCCGTCGAGCCTGCCATCATCAATGGCAGCTTCGAGCAGTTCACCCCCACCAAGGCCACCCCCACAGCCAAATCCACCGAGTTCGGCACCCGCTTTGGCGGCCAGGTGGTCACGGGATGGACCACGACCGGCTACAACTTCCTCTTCCAAGCGGGAACTGCGGACACGACCGGCGCTACGAACGAATCCGGCCAGCAACTGCAACTCTGGGGTCCGAACAACGGTGCGCCCGCCACCAACAACCTGCCCGCGGCCAGCCCGGCCGGCGGCAACTTCATCGCCGCAGACGGACCCTACAACCCCGGCGCCATCCAGCAGACCGTCAACAACCTGTCCCCGGGGTCGGTGGCCAACATCACCTTCTACTGGGCCGGCGCGCAGCAGCGGAGCGCCGACGGCACTGGCTACAATGGCGACACCACCGAGCAGTGGCAGGTGTCGCTCGGCAACGAAACCCACAACACCGTCGTGCTGAAGAACGAGACCCACGGCTTCACCGGCTGGCGGCAGACGACCCTCTCCTTCGTCGTGACCAATGCGACCGAGGTGCTGTCCTTCCTGGCCATCGGCACGCCCAGCGGCGTCCCGCCCTTCAACCTCCTGGACGGCGTGTCCATCACCCAGGTGCCGGAACCCGCCAGCATGGCGCTGCTCGGCACCGGCCTGGCCTTCGCGGGTCTCACCGCCCGCCGCCGCCGCCGCGCCGCCGCCTGACTCCAGACGGGCCGGGCGCTACGACCCGGCCCGGCCTGCCAAGGCCGGCACGAACATCTCCGCCCATCCTGCCGGCTTCGCCTTGATGCTGCCCACTGCGTGCATGAACCCGGCGTAGCCCATGATCCCCTTGGGCGTGGCGGAGAAGCGCGTGTCCGGGTCGCGCACCATCGCCAGCACGTCCTGCGGCTTCATGCGCGCCGCGGACAGCCGGATGAAGCTGTCCGCTGCCGCCGCCGGGTCATCGGCGATCACGGCGCAGGCTGCATCCATTGCCCGCAGGAAGGCGCCGGTGATGCCGGGGTTGGCGTCCACGAAGCGCCGCGGCGCATAGACCACGTCCAGTGTCGCATTCCCCAGCACCTCGCTCGCGGCGATCACGCGGTGGATGCGCGGGTCCTGCAGCTCCAGGATGGAGTAGGGCGGGCTGGCGAAGTGCGCCGCGATTTCCGTCTTGCCACCCATCAGCGCGCCATAGGCCTCCGGGTGGGCCAGGCCGACCGTCATCGGGTCCAGCCGGGCATACTCGGCCTGACCGAAGCGCTGCGCCACCAGCATCTGCAGCACGACGGCGGCCAGCGAGGTTTTGATGCCGGGGATGGCGATCTTGTCCGCGGGCGTGAAGTCCGCCAGGGTCTTGATGTTCGGGCGGTTGGTGTTCAGCGACAGGGCGCAGGTGCTCAGCCCGCATAGCCCCACCACCTCTGCCCGCGGAATGTTGCGCGCCTTGGCCCAAAGCGTGATGAAGCCGGGCGCCCCCGTGCCCGCGATGTCCAGCGCGCCGGCCAGCATGGCGTCGTTGATGACGTTGCCGCCATCCACCACCTGCCACGACACCTCCGCCTGTGGCAGGCCGGCCTGCTCCATTGCGGCCTCCAGCAGCTTGCGGTCGCGCATGACCATCAGCGGCAGATACAGGATGCCGAACCCGTGGGACAGGCGGACCTGCCCGGCCTCCGCCCGTGCGGGGCGGGCAGCCAGGGTGGCGGCGCCCGCGAGGGCGAGCAGGCTGCGTCGGTGCATGGAATGTCCTAAATGCCGAGATTGCAAATATACATGTAAGCCTGCCCGCCGACTACGCCGGTTGAGGTCTGCAGTCCCAGCGGCGTCCTGTGCCAGCGTCACCTGGTTCGATGCCCGCACTGTCCCGTAGGACGCGGCGTCCAACGTCCCATGCAGCGTCACGCCGTCCAGGATCGCCTCTCGCAGCGTCCCCCGGCCAGCGTCCCCCGGCCAGCGTCACGTCCGTGTTCAGCAGTTGGCTGGACGACGCGAAGCGCGGCGTTGCCCCAGCGCCCAGCGCGACGCCGTTCACGGCCGTGAAGGACGCTCCGTCCACCTCCAGCAACGTCCCCGCGCCTGCCAGGGCCAGCCGCCCGCCACTGCCGTCCCGCCCATCACCGAATCGTCCCCCGGGCCGGGCGTCCCAACAGGCGACCATGCGTCGGCCACGTCCCAGGCCGCCACGCCCCCGCCCCCCCGCTTCGTTGCCATGCACGCCCTTGGACTGCCGCGGCGGCATGGCGGGGGCAAGCAGGGCGTCAAGGAATTGTTCGTAATTTGGACGGCCTGCCCTGTGCCGCCTGCGCCGCGCCGCCGCCAGCCCTTGCGGGGCGGGCTTGCGCCTTGGCATCCAGGGCCGAAAATGCTGGGTTGACGCCAATGGTCCATGCTTCAACCATCATCGCGGCTACGGCGCGCCTTGAAACGCCTCAGCGCGGACGGCCAGAGCGGCGGGCCGTCAACACCTGCCCGTCCGTCACGTCTGAACACCGCCGATCCCGTTCACCACGGCAAAGCCTGTTCCCGAACGCGGTTGCCGCCGCACCCTGCCGCACACGCGCCTGTTTGCTGCCCATCCGCTCATTCCAAGCCAGCACCCCGTGCTGACAGACCAGAGGACGCCCGCCATGCCCACGCCCTCGCGCTCCCAGCACTGGCGCCATCCGGCCGCCGCGCTGCTGCTGCCCCTCGCCCTGGTCGCCCTGGGCGTCTGGCAGGCCAGCCGGGTGGATGGCGCCGCCGAGGCGTTCGCGCAACGGGCCGAGCGCCTGCAAGCCTCCGTCACGCGCCTGCAGGCTGCCGCCGCCCGCGACCCCAACGCCTCCATACGCTTCAACGGGGACCCGCAATCCTATCCGGCGGAGCGCGCTGCCAGCATGGTCCGGGATGCCCAGGCCGAGCTGGCCCACGACGCCCTGATCGAGCGCGCCCGCCAATATGCCGCATGGGCCGTCATCGGCGGCGGTGCGGCGGCGCTGCTTGCTGTGCTGGCCTGCCTTGCTGCCGCGACCCTCGGCGCCGCCCGGGGCCGCCGCTCCCGCGACGCCCTCGTCGGCTCCTTCGAGGTTGTGCTCCGCCTGCTGCCCCCCTTGCTCGGCCTCGTCGCCGCTGGGACCGCCGTCGCCATCGTCGGCGGCGTGCTGTTCGAGGCCGGCGGGGTCTGGTTCCAGGACCGCATCAGTACCGGCGAGATCAAACTCATCTTCATCGGCTTCGTCCTGGCCGGCGGCGCGCTGGTGCTTGCCTTCAACGCCATACGCCAGCTCCGCCGCGTGCTGCAGGCGTTCACGCCCGACCCGATGCCGATCCTGGGCCGCGCCGTGACGCCCGTGGAGGCGCCGGGCTTGTGGACATTCCTGCGCGGAATTGCAGGCGGGCAGGGAGCCGGCGTCCCGGACAACATCGTCGTGGGCATGCTGGACGGCTTCTTCGTTACCTCCTCCCAAGTCATGCTCCGCCCGGAGGAGCACCTGCTGTCCGGGCGCACCCTGTACCTGCCTGCCCCCTACCTGCCGCTGCTCAGCCGCGGCGAGGTCTCGGCCATCGTCGCGCACGAGCTGGCGCACTTCACCGGCGACGACGTGGCCTACAGCCAGACCTTCCTGCCCCTGTATGCCGGCATGGCCCGCAGCATGGACGCTGTCAGCGGCGCCAGCAGCGGCACGGGCTGGGCCGCGGCGGCGTTTCAGCCCGCCGCCACCCTGGCCCGCCACGCGCTCGACACCTTCTCCCGCACCGTCGCGCACTGGAGCCGCCTGCGCGAGCTGGAAGCAGACCGCGCCAGCCTGAGGCATGAGGCCGGACGCACCGCCGCGTCCGCCCTGCTTCGCACCGGCGTCGGCGGCGGCCTGATCGGCGGCGCGTTGGACGACATGTACGAGCATCCGCACAAGGCCGACCCCGACCTGGTCGGCACCGTGCTGGCCCGGGCCGGCGCTGTCGGCTTCACCGACCCGGCCCGCCACCTGGAGGACCGCCAGCCCCACCCCACCGACAGCCACCCCCCGACCCGGCAGCGCATCGAGGCCCTGGGCATCCCGGTGGACGACACCCTGCTGGCCCTGGCCAGCCGCCCGCTCCAGCCGGACGACGCCGCCTTCTCCGAATCCCTGTTTGCCGACTGGCCCGCCTTGCGCCGGATGCTGGGGGAGGACTTGCTGGCCGTTGCCAAGGCCCGCGACCAGCGTCTGCAGCAGCAGCTGCAGGAGGCCGCGAGCGCCGTCACCGCCGACATCCCTATCTACGAACGCGGCCGCCTGGCAGTGGTCACCCTCGCTGCGTGCGGCGCCATCCTGCTGCTGATCGCAGCCGGGCTGGCCTGGGTCGCCTGGGCCGGGACTTCCCACGGCAGCCCCGACCTGACGGTCCCGCTGATCGCAGCCTCGGTCGCGCTGGCCGGGATCGGCCTGGTTGCCATGAGCCTCTACCGCAGCCGCCGTGCCGCCGCCGGGCCGTTCCTGGTGGTCGGACCCGCCGGGTTCCGCTGCCTGGGCATCGCCGGCCTAGTGCCCTGGTCCGCGGTGGACGGCGTCACGGTGATGACCGGCCAGGCCTTCATCACGACCTTCCACTTCAACACGTCCCGGCCGCTGCCGCAGCAAACCGCCTACAAGTGGTATATCAGCCTGAAGCCCCGCAAGCGCCAGCTTGTGTTGAAAGGCTTCGTGCCGGACGGCATGAAGCCGCAAGCCTACCTGGATTTGCTGAACAGCGCGTTGCGCGCCCACCGCGCGGCGGCCCTGCTGCGCGAGAGGGAAGCCGCCGGTCTGGGCGCGGCTTGAGCGGGACGCCGACGCCTAGCGTCCACGTCCGTCGTTGCGAAGGGCGCGGCGGCTCGGCAACCTAGAGGCTGCGGAGACCGTCCTGGATGCCCCGGCATCATCGTGCTCCGCCGGGTGCCGCTGCGGCGCAAGGTGCTTGCGCTCAGCCCCCCGGCGCGACGCCGAGCGGATCCAGCCGGTAGCCTCCGCCCTCCGTCACCAGCAGCCGGGCGTTGCCCGGGTCCGGCTCGATCTTTTGGCGCAGCCGGTAGATGTGCGTTTCCAGCGTGTGCGTGGTGACGGCGGCGTTGTAGCCCCAGACCTCGTTCAGCAGCACCTGCCGCGCCACCGGGCGCGTGCCCGCGCGATACAGGAACTTCAGGATCGCTGCCTCCTTCTCGGTCAGGCGGATGCGGCGGTTCTTGACGGGTTCGGACAGCAGCTTGGCGCTGGGCCGGAAGGTGTAGGGACCGATGGTGAACACCGCGTCCTCGCTGTTCTCGAAGATGCGGAGCTGTGCCCGCAGGCGCGCCAGCAGCTCCGCAAGCCGGAACGGCTTGGCGATGTAGTCGTTTGCGCCGGCATCCAGGCCGCGCACCACATCCGCTTCCTCGTCCGATCCCGTCAGCATGATGATCGGCATCCGCAGCCCGCCCTTGCGCAGGCTGGCGCACAGGTCCCGCCCGTCCCCATCCGGCAGGGTCACATCCAGGATGACTGCGTCGAAGCGCGCGTTGACGGCACCTAGCTTGGCCTCCGCCTCCGAAACCGTGCCTGCCTGCGATGCAAGGAACTCCCCGTCCACCTGCAGCTGCTCCACCAGCGTCTCGCGCAGGCTGGCGTCGTCGTCAACGATCAGGATCGGGCGCTCAACCGTCATTCAGCAACCTCGCTTTGGCCATGGACCCGCAAGGCGGGCCGGGGCGGTTCGTCGGTGTCCGGCAGGGCCGCATGGCAAGCGCGTCGCTTTGGGTGGTCATGCGGGGATGGGCATCATGTCGCGTCACCATGCTAAACTCTCCGTGACCGGCGCAAGTTGCACACGCGCCCGTGAGAGATTTGCGCGCGCCCCCGGCAGCCACATATGCCTGCCGTGCGGATGCCACGCTGGGATCGCACCCGCCGATGCTGTAGCCCTGACTGGGATGCCCGTGCAGAACCAGACCACGACGAATGCTCCGCCCCCGGATGCCGCGCCCCTGCCGGACACCGCGCCCGACCCGGCCGCACTGCGGATGCGCGCCGTCCACCGTGCCCTGGCCGAGTTGCGCCGCGGCACTCCCGTCCTTCTGCGGGGTGCCCTGGGCGGGGATCTGGTTGTCCTGGCCGCCGACACCGCCGGGGCAGGGGGTTTGCGCGACCTGGCCGCCCTGTCTGCGGGGCCGCCCGTGCTGCTGCTGGCCCCTGTGCGCGCCGCCGCGCTGCTGCGCCGCCCCGTGCCGCCCGACCTGCCCGCCCTGGCCCTGGCCGCCGGACGGCTGCTCGATCCCGCGGTCCTGCGCGGCATGGCCGACCCCACTGCGGCCCAGCTGCTGTCCGACCCGCCCGAACCCGCGGCCCTGCCCGCCCTGGCCGGCGCCGCCCTGGCCCTGGCCAAGCTGGCCCGCCTGCTGCCTGCCGTCCTGGCCGCCCCCGCCCGTCCCGATGCCGCCGCCCGCGCGGATGCCCGCGCGCTGCTGTCCGTGCCCGCCCCGGACGTGCTGGCCCATCCCGACGCCGCCGCGGGTGCCCTGGTCCGCGTCGCCGAGGCGCAGGTTCCATTGGAGGACGCCCCCGACGCCCGCATCGTCGCCTTCCGCGCGCCCGATGCGGGGATCGAGCACCTGGCCATCCTGATCGGGCGCCCCGAGCGCCCCGGCGTGCAGGCGCCCCTAGCCCGCGTGCATTCCGAGTGCTTCACCGGGGACCTGCTGGGTAGCCTGCGCTGCGATTGCGGCCCGCAACTCCGCGCCGCCATCCGCCGCATCGCCGCCGAGGGCTGCGGCGTGGTGCTGTACCTGGCGCAGGAGGGCCGGGGCATCGGCCTAGTCAACAAGCTCCGCGCCTACGCCCTACAGGACCGCGGCCTGGACACCCTGGACGCCAACCGCGCCCTGGGCTGGAACGCGGACGAGCGCAGCTTCCTGGCAGCCGCGACCATGCTGGCGCAGTTGGGCATCCCCCGGGTGCGCCTGCTGACCAACAACCCGGACAAGCTGGCCGCCCTGGCCGCATGCGGCGTGGAGATCGCCGGCCGGGAGCCGCTGGTGATGGAGGCCAACGGGGTGAACGACCACTACCTGGCGACGAAGGCGCGGCGGTTCGGGCACTTGCTGGGGTAGCTGCACCTACGAAGCCTGGCGACGGGGACGTGGATCGCGGCCCGGCGAGTCCGTTGACTCGCCAGTTTAGTCGGCAGCCATCGGCCACCTCAGCTTCGACGATCTGCCGGATAGCCTTGTCAGATGCGCGACACCGCCCCGCACGACGGATGGCACAGGATAGGTCGGGTCCTCGTGCCAGGCGGACGCAACGGGAGGCGCCGCTGGGCCATGGCTTCATCCCGGTGGCGCGGCCAACCTGCGGTGAGGGTGCCGCATCACCTCGCGGCCGGGATGGAAGCGTTCGCCCCACTACCCCACCATATCCAGCCGGTAGCCGCCCTCGGTCGTCACCAGAAGTTGGGCATTATAGGGATCGGCCTCGATCTTCTGCCGCAGGCGGTAGATGTGGGTTTCCAGCGTATGGGTCGAGACGCTCCGGTTGTAGCCCCAGACGTCGGCCAGCAAGCTGCCCTTGCTGGCGGCACCGCCCACCTGCACCAGGTGGCGCAGGATATTCACCTCTTTTGCAGTCAGCCGTATCTTGGCGCCCTTGGCGTCGCGCAGCAGCTTCTGCGCCGGCCGGAACTGCCAGGGGCCGAGGGTGAACACCGCGTTCATGCTGTTCTCGTGGTGCCGCAACCTGGCGTGCAGCCGGGCAATCAGCTCCGTGGGGCGCAGCGGCTTGCCCATGTAGTCGTGGGCACCGGCTTCCAGCCCGCGCACCAAGTCGTCCTCGCCGTCGGACGCTGTCAGCATCAGCACGGGCATGTGGTGGCCCTGCGCACGCAACTGCGCGCACAGGTCGCGGCCATCGCCGTCCGGCAGGCTCACATCCAGGATCAGGGCATGGAACAGGACGGGGCCGCGCAGCACCTGCTCCTCCGCCTCGGCGACGGTGGCAGCTTCCGCAGGATCGAACCCGGCGGCCCGCAGCTCCTCCGCCACCAGGGCGCGGAACTCGGCGTCGTCGTCCAGCAACAGGATCGAGGTCATGCTCATCCGGCGGCACTCCATGTATGATTAATCAAAAGCGGACGCACCAGCCTGCCCCCGTGCTGGACACGAAGCGGTCTATTGCGCCGCCAGCCCGGGCGACCAGGGCTTTCGTCAGCGCCATGTCATGGCCCTGGCCGGGCTGCAGGCCGGCATCGCCGTAGAGAAGGCGCCGAACCATGCGGCCCGGGACACCAGGCGAGCCGGGCAGGCACCCCAGCCAACGTCGGGGCCGCCGCGCTCCGCAGGCCGGCTTGGCGCATCGTGGTGCAACACTCCCAAAAGCCGGCCTAACCGCAGACCGAGAACGTGATGCCAAAATGAGGGGAGAGTGCCGCAAGGCACCGACACGTCCAGGGAAGCGGCACCGACGCCGGCAACGCGTCCATGCCTCAAAAGCCAAGTTGGCGATCATGCAGGATTGATGCGACGATGATTTCTGCATCGTCTGCGTGCGGAAACGCACACAGGCGCAAGCCTTTGCACGCAGCCCGGTGCTGCTACATCCTCACCCCGGTTCGCACCGCCTCTCAGGTGCGGCTGTGGCTGGCCTGGAACGGCGGATCTAGAATGGCGGATCTGCCGCGCACCACTTCGGCGATGCAGTCCAGCACCGCCCGCACCCGGGGCACCAGGCGGTTCTCGTGGTGGGCGCCCAGCCAGATCTCGGCGGGCGGCACCGGCACGGGCGCGGCAATCCGGCGCAGCGCCGGTTCCTCGTCGGCCCGGAACCGCGGCAGCAGCGCAAGCCCGCCGCTGCAATTGGCTGACGAGTGCTGGGTTTCGTAGCTATCCGCCCGCAGCACCACCTGCGCCCGCCCCGCGTGCTCGGTCAGCCAGGCCGCGTGTTCCGGCAGAACCTGGTCGTCAATCATGGTGATCAGCCGGTGGCCGCTGCAGCCATTGCCCAGGTCAGGCTCCCCGTGCCGCGCCACGTAAGACACGCAGGCATACAGGCCGAAGGCCAGGTGGCCGATGCTGCGGGCCACCAGGTCATGGTGCTCGAACCGCCGCAGGCCAACGACGACATCGGCCTCCCGGGTGGTCAGCGCCTTGCCTTGCAGGTCCGGCAACGCCTCGATCAGGATGTCGGGATGCCGCTCGTGCAAGGCGGCGAAGCAAGGCGCGAGCAGGTGGCTGGTGATGACTTGCGAACTGGACACGCGCACCAGCCCCGCCAGGCGCGCGTCCATCCCGGCGACCGCCGCCTCGACCAGGCGGGTTTCGGCCTCCACGCGCTCGACATGCTGGCGGATGCTCTCGCCAGCCAAGGTCAGCAGGTAGCCGTCCGGCGTGCGCTGCAACAGGCGTACGCCCATGCCCTCCTGCATCGCAGCGATCCGGCGGCTGACGGTGGATTGAGTGACGTGCAGGTGCCTGGCGGCGCCGGCCAAGGTGCGGTGCCGCGCCACGGCCAGGAAGAAGCGCAGGTCGTCCCAGTCCAGCATCGCCGACTCCGTACATGCACCCACCCGCTGCCGCGTATCTATGGCTGCCGTGCAGCTGTGGCCGCCGCGCATCCATGCACGGCAAGGCTTCGGAAACGCTCCTCGCCTGCAGCAAGCAAACGGCGCATGAGCCTAAGCCGACCATCCAGCACTGTACGGCACTGGACATTGAACAGGCCCAAAGCGTCCCCTGCTACCACCAGCCACGGAGTTTGTCATGGATGACGAGTCCTCTCGGATTGCCGCGCCCGGACCGGTGGTGCTGCGATGCCGCACCGTTGCCGCAGGCGGCTTCAAGCAGTTGAACTACGTCCGCGGCCTGCCGCCGCTCCGGGTTGAGGAAAGGTTCGGGCCGCCGGACGAGATGCCCGTCGCCACACCCTCCGAGCTCCTGCTGGCGGCGCTCGGCTCCTGCCTGGGCGCCCACATCCATGCCAACGCGGCAGCTGGCAACATTGCCGTGCATAGCCTCCAACTGGACGTGGAGGCGGACGTGGCGGCCAGCCCAATGTGGAAGAAGCCGGGCGGAGCGCCGGGACCAATCGGCTTTGAGGCGATCCGGATCACGGTCCACATGGCGGCGGACGCCCCACCTGAAGCGTTGCGCGCCATGATCGCGCACGCCCTGCTCTGGTCCCCGGTCGCCAACACTCTGCATGACCCCGTGCACCTGGACGTCGCGCTGGCCGACCCTGTGCCAGCGCCACCCTGACCCGGCACGCGCAGGGCGAAGGCCGTTGTGCAGAAGCCGTCCTGCAGGGGGCCGCCGTGCAGAGTCTGCTGGGCCTCAGCCGAATTCATCGGCGGCGTTGGGTTGCCGACCCGCGTGCTGATCCAGCCAGCGGCGGAGTTCTGCCTGTCGGCACCGCACCGCCTGGATAACGCCTCGCTTGCCACGTCCCACCCAACTGGGTTAGCGTCCGCCCGTGCTGTCCACCCTCACCATGTCCATCCTCGCCGCCATGTTGCGCACCGTCGTGCGCGCGGCCGTGCGGCTGACCGGGCTGACGCTCCTCCTTCGACTTATCCGCCCCCTGAGCGCACCGCCGGGCCGATAAGCTGCGCCGGCACCGCTTAGGGGGTTCGCCCCACGAGCCGCCGATCTCCGCGCATCCATGAGGACCATCCCATGACCGTCAATCACCCCAGCTTCGGCGATCTGCCGGACAGCCGCGTCATCATGTTCGACACCACCTTGCGCGACGGGGAACAATCGCCGGGCTTCTCGATGAACTTGGCCGAGAAGCTCCGCATGGCGGAGGCGCTGGCCGAACTGGGCGTGGACGTGATGGAGGCCGGGTTCCCCATTGCCAGCCCCGGCGACTTCGAGAGCGTGCAGAGCATTGCCCGCCACATCAAAGGCCCAGTCATCTGCGGCCTGGCCCGCACCGGCCAGGCCGACATCCTGCGCGCCGCAGAGGCCCTGCGCCCCGCCGAGCGCCGCCGCATCCACGTCTTCCTGAGCACCAGCCCGCTGCACATGAAGTACAAGCTGCGCATGGAGCCGGACGCGGTCCTGCAACTGACCACCGACAGCGTGACCCTGGCCCGGCAGCACGCGGACGACGTGGAGTGGTCCGCCGAGGACGGCAGCCGCACCGACCCGGACTTCCTGTGCCGCTGCGTGGAGGCCGCCATCAAGGCCGGCGCCACCACCATCAACGTGCCGGACACCGTGGGCTACTCGGTCCCCGACGACATGACCCGCATCTTCACGATGCTGCTGCAGCGCGTGCCCGGCGCCGACCGGGTGGTGCTGTCCACCCACAACCACAACGACCTCGGCCTGGCCGTCGCCAACACCTTGGCTGCGGTGCGGGCCGGGGCGCGGCAGATCGAATGCACCATCAACGGCATCGGCGAGCGCGCCGGCAACGCCGCGCTGGAGGAGGTGGCGATGGCCATCCGCACCCGACCCGATGCCGCACCCTACCAAACGAACATCGTGACCACCGGCATCCTGCGAACCAGCAAGCTGCTGTCCACCATCACCGGCTTCGACGTGCAGCCCAACAAGGCCATCGTCGGGCGCAACGCCTTTGCGCATGAAAGCGGCATCCACCAGGACGGCGTGCTGAAGAACGCTGCGACCTACGAGATCATGACGCCGGAGTCCGTGGGCTGGACCAAGAGCAGCCTGGTCATGGGCAAGCATAGCGGACGCGCCGCCTTCCGCGACAAGCTGCGGGCCTTGGGCTACGGCGAGGTCGGCGACAACAAGCTGAACGACGCCTTCCGCCGCTTCAAGGACCTCGCAGACCGCAAGAAGGTGGTTTACGACGAGGACATCACCGCCTTGGTGGACGATGAGGTCGGGCGCGACCACGACCGCATCCGCTTCGTGTCGCTCGACATCCATGCAGGCTCCCGCGGCCCGGCGAAGGCCGTGCTGGAGTTGGAGGTGGATGGCGCAACCTTGCGCGCCGACGCCTCCGGCGACGGCCCGGTGGATGCCACCTTCAACGCCATACGCGCCCTGTTCCCGCATGACGCGCGGCTGCTGCTGTTCTCGGTCGGCGCGGTGACGGAGGGGACGGACGCCCAGGCCAAGACGACGGTGCGACTGGAGGAGGGCGGCAAGATGGTGGATGGCCAGGGCGCCGACACCGACACCATCGTCGCGTCGGCACGGGCCTATGTCCACGCGCTGAACAAGCTACTGGTCAAGCGAGCACGGACAGAGCCGGAAGCCCTGTCCGCATAAGGTCCACCGTCCCCTCTCCCGGGGCGAACCGCAAAGCGGTTCACAACTGCGGCAGGCAGGCCAAGCGGCGCAAAACGCCTATGCGAAGGCCGCTCAGCGAAACCAACCCGGCCGGGAACTTTTAAAGCACCCGGCCGGGTTAAACCCCTAATACCCGTAATAAGGCCGGGGCTGGCTGTAGTAGGGCTGCTGATAGTACGGCCGGCTCGGTGTCGTTGCCGCCCCGGTCACCGCGCCAACGCCGCCGCCGGCCAACGCCCCGATGGCTGCCCCGCGTCCGCCGCCGGCGATGCCGCCGAGCGCCGCACCGGCACCTGCGCCAATCAGCCCGCCGCCGACGGCGCGCTGGCCGGGGTCGTAGGGGTCAGTGCAGGCCGTCAGGCCCAGGCCTGACACCAAGGCAAGGCTCAAGGCGATCTTTTTCATGGCTTTTCTCCCCCAATAAAGTTTCTAGTAACGCCGCGGTGCCGTTACCGCGCCACCGACGGCGCCAACGCCGCCTCCAATCAACGCACCGGTCCCGGCGTTGCCGCCCGTCGCCCCGGCAACGGCCGCGCCCGTGCCGGCGCCCAGCAGCCCGCCCGTCACAGCACGGGTGCCCGGCGTCTCGCCGCACGCGGCAAGCAGCGCTGCCAAGCTGCCGATCAGAACAACATTCGCAAGCACGCGCATACGTCAGCCTCCATGGATTGGTTCAACATAGCCAATAACGCGTGGGGTTGTGTTCAGTACAAGTCCGGACTGTGGCAGCGCCGTGTCTCACGGATACGTGACCACGAGGCCTTGCCGCCGGACGGCATGGACGTTAAGCCACGCCGCACCGCAGCGCCCGGCAGCGGCGCCAGGGCCGCCCGCCATTAAGCTGCCCGCCTTCCCGACCGTCATCCAAGGGTTCAATCGCATGTTCGGACGTTTGCTGGGGATCATGTCGGCCGACATGGCCATAGACCTCGGCACCGCCAACACGCTGGTTTACGTCAAGGGCCGCGGCATCGTCCTGGCCGAGCCCAGCGTGGTCGCCATCGCCGACGTGCGCGGCAAGAAGCAGGTGCTGGCCGTGGGGGAGGAGGCCAAGCTGATGCTGGGCCGCACGCCGGGCAACATCAGCGCGATACGACCCCTGCGCGATGGCGTGATCGCCGACTTCGAGGTGGCGGAGGAGATGATCAAGCACTTCATCCGCAAGGTCCACAACCGCCGCGGCTTCGCCAGCCCGCTCATCATCGTCTGCGTCCCCAGCGGTTCCACCGCGGTCGAGCGACGGGCAATCCAGGAGAGCGCGGAGTCGGCCGGCGCCCGCAAGGTGCTGCTGATCGAGGAGCCGATGGCCGCCGCCATCGGCGCTGGCCTGCCGGTGACGGAGCCGTCGGGAAGCATGGTCGTGGATGTCGGCGGCGGCACGACGGAGGTCGCCGTCATCTCGTTGGGCGGCATCGTCTATTCCCGCAGCGTGCGCGTGGGCGGGGACAAGATGGACGAGGCGATCATCAGCTACATACGGCGCACCCACAACCTGCTGATCGGCGAAAGCTCGGCCGAGCGCATCAAGATGGACATCGGTGCCGCCACCCCGTCGGACGACCTGGATGACGGCCCCTGGCGCGAGGTGAAGGGCCGTGACCTGATGAACGGCGTCCCGCGCGAGATCCTGGTGGGACAGCGCCAGATCAGCGAAAGCCTGGCCGAACCCGTCAGCGCCATCGTGGAGGCCGTGAAGGTCGCCCTGGAGAACACCCCGCCGGAACTTGCAGCCGACATCGTGGACAAGGGAATTGTCCTCACGGGCGGCGGCGCGCTGCTGTATCGTCTGGACCAGGTGCTGCGCGACGCGACGGGCTTGCCGGTCGTCGTGGCGGAGAACCCCCTGAGCTGCGTGGCGCTTGGCACGGGACGGGCGCTGGAGGAGATGAAGCGTCTGCGCAACGTGCTGACCTCCATGTACTAGGCTGGGTACTAGGCTGGCTGCAACGGAGGGCGCGCGCAGGTGATCCGGCTGTCCATTCCCGTCCGTCAGGCGCTGTCGCGCCTGACGCTCCCGGTCCTGATTGCGCTCACGTTCGGCATCATGCTGCTCGGCAAGGCCGACCTCGGCCTAACCGAGCGCGCCCGCATGGCCCTGGCCGACGCACTGGCCCCCATCTTCGCCGTCGTCGCCGAACCCGTCGCCACTCTCCACCGCACCGTCGCCGACGCCGAGGGCCTGCTGAGCGTGCATGCCGAGAACGCCCGCCTGAAGGCCGAGAACGACCAGCTCCGCCGCTGGCACGCCGTGGCCCTCGCCCTGGACGCCGAGAACGCCCAGCTCAAGGCCAACCTCCGCTGGATGCCCGACCCCGCGCCCACCTACGTCACCGCCCGCGTCGTCGCGGACGCCGGGGGCGTCTATGCCCGCGCCGTGCTGCTCTCCCTTGGTCCCAACCATGGCCTCACCAAGGGCCAGATCGCGCTTGACGAGAACGGCCTGGTCGGACGCATCACCGAGCTTGGCAACCGCAGCGCCCGCGTGCTGCTGCTGACCGACATGAACAGCCGCATCCCCGTCACGTTGGAGGGCAGCCGCGCCCGCGCCATCCTGCAAGGCGCCAACAACGCCAACCCCCGCCTGGTCCACTGGCCCGAGGGCATGATGCCGGTGGAGGGTGAGCGCGTCGTCACGTCCGCCGAGGCCGGCGCATTTCCTGCCGGCCTTCCCGTCGGCGTCGTCCACTACAGCCCCGGCAACGCTGCCGAGGTCGTCCCCGCTGCCAAGCTCGATCAGTTGGAGATCATACGCATCTTCAACTACGGCTTGGCCGGCGTGAAGCCGCCCGAGTCCGCCGCCCGCCCCGCCGACAACCGGGCGGAGCGCCGCCGTTGATCGCGCTGCCGTGGCCGCCTCCGTTGACCCTGCCGCTCAGGTCCATCCGTCCTTGCGAGGACCGCAACGACGCGGCAATGGAGAGGCTGCCGAACCCCTGCTGCGGTCCCGGAACGGCGGCTCATCCGGCATGACCTCTCAGCGCACCCCCGGCATCCGCCCCCGCCAGACCCTCTGGCGCCAGCTCGACGCCGCCTCCCGCGCCGCGTTTCCCGCCACGGTCACGGCTCTCCTGCTGCTGGCGCTGGCCGCCCCCCTGCGCGTCCCGGGCCAGGCCGTCTTGCAGCCCGCGGCGGCCCTGGCCTGCGTCTTCTTCTGGTCCCTGTTCCGCCCGGCTTCCATGCAGCCCCCGGTCGTCTTCGCCCTGGGCCTCCTGTCCGACCTCCTGGGGCTGGAGCCGCTGGGGGTCAGCACACTCACCCTGCTCGTCGCCCATGGCCTGGCCGTCCGCTGGCGCCGCACCCTGGCCGCGCAGGGCTTCCTCCTGGTCTGGCTCGTGTTCGTTGCCGTTGCCGCCGGGGCCGCGGCCCTGGAGTGGGGCATGACCAGCCTGCTCACCTTCCGTCTCTTGCCCGCGGGTGCCGCCCTGTTCCAGTTCACCCTGACCGCCGGTCTGTATCCCCTGCTCGCCGTCATGTTCATCCGCGCCCACCGCGGCCTCGCCAACCCGGAGCAGGCATGACGGCCGCCCACCGCCCGGCGCAACCGTGCGTGCGGCAGCATCCGTCGCCGCAGGGGACGCAGCGGCGGGCCGGCCGGGAGGCCGCGCCGTGAGCCAGCTCAAGAAGGAGAACAAGCGCACCGGTGTCTTCACCCGCCGCGCCTTGCTCGTGGGCGCCGGCCAGGTCGGCGTCCTCGGCCTTCTCGCCGCCAAGCTGTATCAGGTCCAGGTCATCGAGGGCGAACGCTACGCCACCCTCGCCGAGAGCAACCGCATCAGCGCCCGCCTCATCGCCCCCCCGCGCGGGCGCATCCTGGACCGTGCCGGCGTCATCGTGGGCGGCAACAAGCTGAACTGGCGCGCCCTCCTGACTGCCGAGCAGGCTTCCGATGTCGGCGGCACCCTGGACACCTTCGCCCGCATCGTGCCCCTGGCCGACCACGAGCGCGCACGGATAGACCGCGAGCTGCGCCGCCGCCGACGCTTCATTCCTGTCGTCGTGCGCGAGTTCCTGACCTGGGAGGAGATGGCCCGCATCGAGGTCAACGCCCCCGACCTCCCCGGCATCTTCGTGGATGTCGGCACCACGCGCCTGTATCCCCAAGGCCCCGCCCTGGCCCACGTCGTCGGCTACGTCGCCCCACCCAGCGAGGGCGACATGGGCGACGACCCCATGCTGGCGCTGCCGGGCATACGCATCGGGCGCAACGGCATGGAAAAGGCGCAGGATCTCAAGCTCCGCGGACGCGCCGGCGCCGTCCAGATGGAGGTCAACTCCGTCGGCCGCATGATCCGCGAGCTGGACCGCCAGGAAGGCACCCAGGGCCAGGACCTCGGCCTGACCATAGACGTGGGCCTGCAGACCTCGGTGCTGCGCCGCTTGGGCGACGAGAGCGCGTCGGCCGTGGTCATGGACTGCCGCAACGGGGAGGTGCTGGCCATGACCACCAACCCCAGCTTCGACCCCAGCCTGTTCAACTCCGGCGTCAGTCAGGCGCAATGGATCGCCTGGACCAACAACCGCAAGGCCCCGCTCATCAACAAGGCCGCCAGCGGCCTCTATGCCCCGGGCAGCACCTTCAAGATGGTGACCGGCATGGCCGGGCTGGAGGCCAAGGTCATCGGCCCCGGCGAGCGCATCAACTGCCCCGGCCACATGGACATCGGCGACACCCGCTTCCACTGCTGGCTCAAAAGCGGTCACGGCGGCCTCGACCTCCGCGGCGCCCTCAAGAACAGTTGCGACGTGTTCTTCTACGAGGTCGCCCGCCGCGCCGGCATAGACAAGGTCGCCGCCATGGCCAACCGCTTCGGCATCGGCGTGGACCTGGAGATCGAGCTGCCCGGCGTCCGAAAGGGCCTGATGCCCACCCGCGCCTGGCGCATGGCCCAGGGCAAGGCCTGGAACATCGGCGACACCATCCCCTGCGGCATCGGCCAGGGCTACATCCAGACGACGCCCCTCGCCCTCTGCACCTACGTCTCCCGCGTCGCCACCGGCCGCGCCGTCGAGCCCCACCTGACCCGCACCCTCGGCGGCGTGCTGCAGCCCGGCAACCGGCCCGAGGACTGGCCCGGCATGGGCCTGCCCGAGCGCGGAATGCACATCCTGCGGGAAGGCATGTTCGCCGTCGTCAACGAGGGCGGTGGCACCGCCCCCGGCGCGCGCATCAACGTCGCCGGCGCGCAGCTCGCCGGCAAGACCGGCTCCTCCCAGGTCCGCCGCGTCTCGCGCGAGCAGCGGGAGCGCGGGTTCCGGTCGGACCAGTTGCCGTGGGAGTTCCGGCCCCACGCCCTGTTCGTGTGCTACGCCCCCTACGACAACCCGCGCTACGCCGTGTCGGTAGTCGTCGAGCACGGCAACGCCGGTGCCGCAGCCGCTGCCCCCTTGGCCCGCGACATCATGGTGGACGTGCTGACGCGCGACCCCGCCGGCAAGGCCGACCCAGCCCCCGGCCAGCGCGTCGCCGACGGCTCTCCTCGTTCTGCGGGGGGCGTTGTCCGGTGATTTCCGAACGCCGCCTGATCCGAGCCGAGCCGTCCTTCGGCCTGACGACCAAGCTGTGGCAGATCAGTTGGCTGTATGTCGCGCTGCTCTGCATGCTGGCCGGCGTCGGCTATGTCGCGTTGTACTCCGCCGCGGGCGGGTCGCCCGAACCCTACGCCTCCAAGCACATCCTTCGCTTCGGCTTCAGCCTGGTCATGATGCTGTGCATGGCGCTGGTGGACATCCGCTTCATCGCCCGCTTCTCCTACCTGGTCTATGGCATCTCGGTTGCGCTGCTGGTGCTCGTGCTGCGCATGGGCCATGTCGGCAAGGGCGCGCAGCGCTGGATCGAGCTGGGCGGCCTGCAGCTGCAGCCCAGCGAACTCGCCAAAATCGGCCTCGTGATGGCCCTGGCCGCCTGGTTCCACCGCGCGACCTGGGAGCGCATGGGCAACCCGCTGTTCCTGATCCCGCCCGCCCTCATGGTCCTGGTCCCCGTCGGCCTGATCCTGAAGGAGCCGAACCTGGGAACCGCCGTCATCACCGCCATCGTCGGCGGCGCGGTGTTCCTGGCCGCCGGGCTGCGCTGGTGGAAGGTGGCGCTGGTGGCGCTTCCGCTGCCTTTCGCGGCCCAGGCCGCCTTCCACCACCTGCACGACTACCAGCGCGCCCGCATCACCACGTTCATGAACCCCGAGAGCGACCCGCTGGGCGCCGGCTACAACATCATCCAGAGCAAGATCGCCCTGGGGTCCGGCGGGCTGTGGGGCAAGGGCTTCCTGCAAGGGACGCAAGGCCACCTGAACTTCCTGCCGGAGAAGCAGACCGACTTCATCTTCACGATGCTGGCGGAGGAGTTCGGCCTGGTAGGCGGCCTTGCCGTGCTGGCCTTGCTGCTGTGCATCGTGCTGGGTGCGATGGGCATGGCGCTGCGCTGCCGCCACCAGTACGGCCGCCTGCTGGCACTGGGCATCGGCGTCAACTTCTTCATGTACGTGTTCGTCAACATCGCCATGGTGATGGGCGCCATCCCAGTCGGCGGCGTGCCGCTGCCGCTGGTGTCGCATGGCGGGTCGGCGATGCTGACGGTGATGTTCGGCATGGGCCTGCTGATGTCCGTGCATGTCCACCGGGACGTGGAGTTCAGCGACGGGCGGGACGACTGATGCCGTCTAGTCCAGCGCGGCATGAACCGCTGCGCGTCCAAACCAGCTTTCAGGACACACCGGGTGACGGCTGTTATTTCGTGCTGCTCTACAACGGACACCGCCTGAGCGAGCAGTTGGACGAGCTTGGGCTTAGCGACGGCGACACCGTCTTGCTGTGGGACGAGGACTGCGAAGACTTCACTTTGGCAGCGACACTGCTTGTGGACTACCAGCATCCCATGACGTTCAAACCCGCTCTTTGGGCACGGGAAATCCAGATCTGAGGTCGTTCACCTCAGGACGCTGGTGACAGGTAAGCATGGCTGATGGGCGAAGCGGTATGTCACGGGCTGGCCTGAACCCCCGGACGCTGCGCGCCTTCCACGCCACGGCCTACTCCGCCGGCCATGCCGCCGCGCGCATCGGCCGCCGCTGCCCGGCGCTGGACCGGGTGCTGCCCCCGTGCGGCGGCGCGTTCATCACCGCCTGGAACCCTGGCGCCCGCCGCGCCCCGTCCGCCTGCAACCGCCGCGCCGACCGCGCCTTGCAGGGCTGGCTCAGCCGCCTGCCGCACCTTGCCGGCACCGGGCAGGGCAGGGGCTGGCGGGAGGAGCACTGGCTTGTGGCAGCCGACTTCCGTCGCGTCGCCGTCCTGGCCCGGCGTTTCCGCCAGGCTGCCATCGTCACCCTGAGGCGGGGCCAGCCGGCGCGTCTGCTTGTGCTGCCGCCACAGGCTCCGCCTTCGACGCCTGGATTATCGCCGTCGCGCGCTCGATGGAGCGTATGACCGCCTGGCCCGCCCGCTGCACCGCGGGGTCCGCGTTGCCGACCAGCCGATCCGTCACCATCAGCGCCGGGGACAGCACCCCGCGCAAGTCGTGCCGCAGCGTCGCTGCCCGCGCCTCGACCTCCGCCACTTGGGCCGCGGCGGCGGCCTGGGCGGCGGCGCCTCCGTCCACCTGATCCTGCAGCGCCGCCGCGGGGCGCACGACCCGCGCCAGCAGCACGGCATGAAGCACCAGCCCCGCCGCCACCGCCGCCGCCAGCGCCGCCAGCAGCATCGGCACCCCCAGCCCCATCAGCGCCAGCGTCGCGCAGGCCGCGCCGAACGCCAGCCCGGCGCCCAGCAGCGAAATCAGGATCACGGTGCGTGCCATCGCCCTGCTACAGCATCAAACGCGCCGCGCCTCAAGGCCCCGCGCCCATCGCATGCGGACGAGCCGGCCAGCGTCCGTGCCGACGGGAACATGCCCGCGATGAGCATTCACCCATCCACCATCCAAGCGTAGGCTGACTCCGCGATGGAGGGGATGGCCGACCCCGCAAGGGGCAACAGAGGGTAATGCTGACCGCGTCCAGGGTCTTGGGCACCGTGCAGGAAAAGGGCAGCTTGCACCTTGCCTCCATCGCACATCGAAAGCCGGAGCCGCCAGTCAGGCATCCAAACTCCGACCCCCGGGCAAGGCATCGCCGCTCCGCCATGCCCGCATTGACGCAGGCGGTCCCGTGCCCCTATAAGCCGCGCCTGCAACAGGGCGTGCCGGCGGTGCCGGGACCGCCCCGATCCCCGTTGGCCCCACCGCCGCCGGGCTTGTGACATCGGAGTTCCCACGTGAAGCGCACCTATCAACCATCCAAGCTGGTCCGCAAGCGCCGCCACGGCTTCCGCGCCCGCATGTCCACCGTGGGCGGACAGAAGGTCCTGGCGAACCGCCGCGCCAAGGGCCGCAAGCGCCTGTCGGCCTGACCCGGACGGCGCTGGCGCCCGCGGTGCCGGCATGGCGCCTGACACCCCCGGCGCGCCGCACGCGCCTCCGCTCCGCCTGAAGCAGCGGGCGCAGTTCCTCCAGGCCGCCAGCAAGGGCCGCAAGGCCGCCGTTCACGGCTTGGTCCTGCAGGCCCTGCCCCGGGACGACGATGGCCCGGCCCGTGTCGGCTTCACGGTCACCAAGAAGGTCGGCAACGCCGTGGTCCGCAACCGAACCAAGCGCCGCCTGCGCGAGGCCGCCCGGTTGCTCCTGCGCGATGAGCCCGTGCAGGGCACCGATCTCGTGCTGATCGGACGCGACGCCACCCGCGGCCGTCCCTTCGCCTTGCTGGTGGACGACCTGCGCCGCGCCCTTGCCAAGACGCTGCCCACCAAGACCGTGCCGCCGTGATCGCTGCCCTGTTGGCGTTGCTGGTCCGCACCTATCAATGGACCCTGCGCCCCATCATCGGCGCAAACTGCCGGTTCGAGCCGTCGTGCAGCCACTACGCCATCGAGGCGCTGCACCGGCATGGCGCATTGCGCGGCGCGGCCCTATCCGCCCGGCGCATCCTGCGCTGCAACCCCTGGACTGCAGGCGGCTACGATCCTGTGCCCTGCCCCTGCGACACGAAAGCAACGGCCCGCTGATGGACCAGAAACGCCTCCTCGTCTTCTTCGTGATCTCGCTCGCGATCCTGCTGGGATTCAACCAACTGCAGCCCAAGCGGTCTGTACCGGTCCCGGCGGCCCAGGTCACGCAGAACACCCCAACGGGCACGACGCCCGGCCCGACCGGCAACCCGGCAGCGCCGGGCACCCAGCCCGAGACGGTCGCTCCGCCCCCGCGCGACGTGCCGCGCCTGGCCGTCAACGCGCCGCGCGTCCAGGGCACCATCAACCTGATGGGCGCCCGCCTGGATGACCTGGTGCTGCGCGACTACAAGGTGGAGGTCGCCCCAGGCTCCCCCCTTGTGCGCCTGCTGGAGCCGCGGGCGGACCCGCAGCCCTACTACGCCCAGTTCGGCTGGACGGGGGACGCCGGGTTGGCGGTGCCAGGCGTGGACACGGTCTGGACGGCCTCGGCCCCCGAGCTGACGCCCAAGCAGCCGGTCACGCTGACCTGGGACAACGGCGCCGGCCAGGTGTTCGAGATCGCCCTGTCCGTGGACGGCGACTACCTGTTCACCGCCGAGCAGCGCATCCGCAACACCGGCGCCGCGCCGGTGTCGGCGCATCCCTGGTCCCGCATCCGGCGCGACTACAAGCCTGTCACCGCCGGCTACTACATCCTGCATGAGGGCCTGCTCGGCGTGCTCGGCGGCACCCTGAAAGAGCAGACCTACGACACCGCGAAGTCCGAAGGCGACAAGACGAAGGGCGTGTCGTTCGAGCAGGCGACGACCGGCGGCTGGGCGGGCATCACCGACAAGTACTGGCTCACCGCGCTGATTCCCGACCAAGCCGTGCCGGTGATCGCGCGCTACCGCCACCTGCTGGAGAACAACGCCGACCGCTACCAAGTGGACTTTGCCGCTGCCAATCCGCTGGAGGCCGCGGCGGGTGCAACGGCCAGCACGACCACCCGGCTGTTCGCCGGCGCCAAGGAGGTCCATCTGCTGGACCGCTACGAGCACGACTTCGGCGTCCCTCACTTTGACAAGGCCGTGGACTTCGGCTGGTTCTACTTCCTGACCAAGCCGATCTTCTACGCGCTGGACTGGCTGAACCAGGTCGTCGGCAACTTCGGTGTCGCCATCCTGATCTTCACGGTGTTCGCCAAGCTGCTGTTCTTCCCGCTCGCCAACTACTCCTACCGCTCCATGAGCAAGATGAAGCTGCTCGCGCCCAAGATGACGGAACTGCGGGAGCGGCTGAAGGACGACCCGCAGGCGATGCAGTCGGCCATCATGAAGCTCTACAAGACCGAGAGCGTGAACCCCGCCAGCGGCTGCCTGCCCATGCTGGTGCAGATTCCGGTGTTCTTCTCCCTGTACAAGGTCATCTTCGTCACCATCGAAATGCGGCACGCGCCATTCTTCGGCTGGATACACGACCTGTCCGCAGTGGACCCGACCAACGTCTTCAACCTGTTCGGCCTGATCCCCTTCAACCCGGCGCAATATGTCAGCCTTCTGCACCTCGGCGTCTGGCCGCTCATCATGGGCGTCACGATGTTCGTGCAGCAGAAGCTGAACCCGCCGCCGCCGGACCCGGTGCAGGCCAAGCTCTTCCAGTTCATGCCGATCATTTTCACCTTCATGCTGGCCAGCTTCCCGGCGGGACTGGTGATCTACTGGAGCTGGAACAACCTTCTGACGATTGCACAACAATGGACGATCATGCGCCGAACCCGCCTGGCCACGAACCGGATGGCGCCCAGCACCTAGCCGATCCCGCCGCCGACCCGGCTGCCGACCAGGCCGCCGCTGCCGCCGAGGTGGCGGCGCGGCTGGAGGCGGGGCGGCTGCTGTTCGCCGGCGAGTGCCAATTTTTCTATGCCGCCCAGCGCCTGGACCAGTTGCCCGAGCTGGGCTTGCCGGAGGTGGCGTTCGCCGGCCGGTCCAATGTCGGCAAGTCGTCCCTCGTGAATGCCCTGACCGGCCGCAAGGCCTTGGCGCGGGCGTCCAACACGCCGGGGCGGACGCGCCAGCTCAACTTCTTCGACTTGGCCGGCCGCCTGACCCTCGTGGACATGCCCGGTTACGGCTATGCCCAGGCCGCAAAGGAGATCAAGGCGGACTGGCAGGGCCTGATGTTCGAGTACCTCCGCGGCCGCCCCACCCTGCAGCGCGTCGTGCTGCTGCTGGACAGCCGCATCGAACTGAAGGCGTCCGACATGGCCGTCATGGACCTGCTGGACCGCGCCGCCGTGACCTACCAGCTGGTGCTGACCAAGGCCGACGGCGTGCGCCCCGGCGAGATGGCCCGCAAGCATGGCGAGGTCCATGCCCTCGTCCGCAAGCATCCCGCCGCCTACCCCGAGGTGCTGACGACGAGCAGCGAGACCGGGCTGGGCATGGAGGCGCTTAGGGCGGAGCTGGCGGGACTAGCCCTTCCTGCCTCCTCCTTCCCTGGACGAGAGGACCAAGCAGCACCGCAGCCTTGACCCTACCCGCGCGCGCCCGCTAGGCACACCCGCATGACCCTTACCCCCGAGCAGATACAGGTGGCCGCCGGGGAGGCGGACATTCTCGTCCAGGCCCTTCCCTTCCTGCGCCGCTACGCCGGGGTCACGGTCGTCGTGAAGTACGGCGGACACGCCATGGGCGACGATGCCCTGTCCGCCAAGTTCGGCCGCGACATCGCCTTGCTCAAGCAGGTCGGCGTCAACCCAGTCGTCGTGCACGGCGGCGGCCCGCAGATCAATGCCATGCTGAAGCGCCTCGCCATCCAGTCCACCTTCGTGGACGGCCTGCGCGTCACCGACGCCGCCATGGTCGAGGTGGTCGAGATGGTCCTGGCCGGCACCGTCAACAAACACGTCGCCGGCCTCATCAACCAGGCCGGCGCCCTGGCCGTCGGGATATGCGGCAAGGACGGCGGCATGATCCGCGCCCGCAAGCTGACCCGCACGGTCAAGGACCCCGACAGCCATATCGAGCGTGCCCTGGACCTTGGCTTCGTCGGCGAACCCGTCCATGTGGACGTGCGCGTCATCCACGCGCTGACCGGCGCCGGGCTGATCCCCGTCATCGCTCCGGTGGGCGTGGGGGAGAACGGGCAGACCTACAACATCAACGCCGACGACGTGGCCGGCGCCGTCGCCGCGGCCCTGGGCGCCCAGCGCCTGCTGATGCTGACCGACGTGGCCGGCGTCCTGGACCGCGACAAGCAGCTCGTCCCCGAACTGACCGTGGCCGAGGCCGAAGCCAGCATCGCCAACGGCATGATCTCCGGCGGCATGATCCCCAAGGTCGAGAACTGCATCGAGGCCGTCCGTGGCGGCGTCAAGGGCGCCGTCATCCTGGACGGCCGCATGGAGCACGCCTGCCTGCTGGAGCTGTTCAAGGAAGGCGGCCTGGGCACGCTGATCCGGGCATGACGCCGCCTGCTCCCTCTGCTCTCGGGAAAGGGTTGGGTGAGGGCGTGTTGACTGCGGCGTGGAACACCCACCGCGCTGACAAGCCAAAACCTCGTTCCAGACCCGCTGCCCCAAACCGGGCACCACACTCCTAAACTCCCAGCACTTCCCGCGCCATCTCCGCATCCCGCACGATCTGCTCCTTCAGCTCCTCGAACGACCCGAACTTCCGCTCTGCCCGTAGGAATCCAACCAGCCCGACGGCCACCTCCTGCCCGTACAAATCCCCGGCCCACCCGAACAGGTGCGCCTCCACCCGGCTGATCGCCCCTTCCGCCACCGTCGGACGCCGGCCGACGTTCGCCACCCCCGGCACCTCCGCGCCGTCTGCCAGGCGCACCTGCACGGCGTAAACTCCTCGTGCCGGCTCCAGGTGCTGTCCCAGGGCCACGTTCGCGGTCGGGAAGCCGATGGTCCGCCCCCGCGCGTCCCCGTGCGCCACGACGCCGCGCACCGCCCAGGGCCGGCCCAGTTCCAGCGCCGCCCGCTCGGGATAGGCATCCTGCAGCAAGCGGCGGATGCGCGTGCTGCTGACGGGCGCCCCGCCCTCCAGCAGCGGCGGCACCACCGTCAGCCCAATCCCCAGCGCCTCCGCCCGCATCGCCAGGAACCCCACGTCCCCCCCGCGCCGGTGCCCGAAGGCGAAGTCCGGCCCGCACGTCAGGTGCGCCGCCCCGATGCCCTGGTGCAGCACCCCGCCCACGAACTCTTCCGCGGTCAGCGCTGCGAAGGCGTCGTCGAACGGCAGCTCGTACAGCACCTGCACCCCCAGAGCCTGCAGCGCCAAGCGCCGCTCGGCCTGCAGGGTCAGCCGGAACGGCGGGTCCTCCGGACGGAAGTGCTCGCGCGGATGCGGCTCGAACGTCAGCACCGCCAGGGGGGCGCCGGGCCGGGCCGCATGGGCGGCCCGCAGCACGTGGGCGTGCCCCAGATGCACCCCGTCGAAGTTGCCCAGCGCCACCGCGGCCCCGCGGAGCCGGTCCGGCAGCCCCCGCCATGTCCGCACCACCTCCATCGCTGCTAGCCCCGGCTGCGCGGCAGCACCACGGCCTCCCCGTCTATGACCACCTTGCCGCGCGCCCGGCATACGGTGCGGAGCGTCGCCTGGCGCTTGGCGGGGTCCAGCGCAATTACCTCGGCAGTGGCTGTTACGGTGTCGCCGATGCGCACCGGGCGGCGGAAGCGCAGCGTCTGCTCCAGATAGACCGTGCCGTTGCCGGGCAGGCGCGTGCCCATGACCGCACTGATCAGCCCAGCAGACAACATGCCGTGCGCCACCCGCTCCTTGAACACCGACGCTGCCGCGGCCTCCGCATCCATGTGGACCGGGTTGGTGTCCAGACTGACGGCTGCGAACATCAGGATGTCGGCGTCGGTGATCGTCTTGCCCAGGCTGGCGGATTGCCCGACCTGCAAGTCCTCGAACGCATACCCGTCCATGCCGTCCCCTGACTCCGCCCTGTTGGACAAGGCATGGCCCTGGTGCGAAGGTCAAGCAGGCAACAGGGAGCACGGGATGCCGCAAACTCAGGTGGGAACGTCCGAGGACCTGCTGGCCGAACTGGCCGGTTGGGTCTACCACGAGACCCCCACGACCGACCCTGGCGCGGTGGACGCCCTGATGGACCAGGCCGAGGCCGGGCTGGCAGGGGCCGGCGCCGCCGTCACCCGCATCCCTGGACGGGGCGGCTACGGCGGCAACCTGGTGGCCCGCACTCCCGGGGTTGGCAAGTCGATCCTGGTCGCCGGCCACCTGGACACCGTCTGGTCCCATGGCACCCTGGACGCCATGCCGTACAAGGTGGACGGGGACCGCGCGCATGGCCCCGGCATATACGACATGAAGGCCGGCAGCTTCATCGCCTTCCACGCCATCCGCTCCATCCTGCGGCAGGGCGTGCGGACTCCACGGCCCATCACCTTGCTGCTGACCCCCGACGAGGAGGTCGGCAGCCCCACCAGCCGCGCCCTGATCGAGCAGGAGGCCGCGGGGTCCGTGTGCGTCCTCATCATGGAGCCGGCTGCCCAGGACGGCGCCTGCGTCACGGCGCGGAAGGGCGTCGGCCAGTTCACATTGCGCGTCACGGGGATCGGCGCCCACGCCGGCAGCCGCTTTCCCGACGGCGCCAGCGCCGTCGTCGAGCTGGCCCGGCAGATCGCCCGCCTGCACGGCCTCGTGGACCTGCAGGCCGGCATCACCCTGAACGCCGCCCCGATCTGGGGCGGCACCCGCCCCAACGTCATTCCTGCGGAGGCCGGCTGCGACTTGGACCTGCGCGTCCCCACCCTGGCCGACGGCGCCCGCATGGAGGCCCTGATCCTGGGCCTGCAGCCGTTCGACCCCCGCTGCACCGTGCAGGTCGAGGGCGGCATGAACCGCCCGCCCATGCAGGAGACCGCTGCCGGCCTGGCGCTGTATGAGCAGGCCCGCGCCCTGGCCAGCTTCCCGCTCAGCAAGCAGCACCGTGGCGGCGGGTCCGACGGCAACTTCACCGCCGCCCTCGGCATCCCCACCCTCGACGGCCTGGGCTGCCCCGGCGACGGCGCCCACGCCGCGCACGAGCACATTCAATGGCGCCAGCTCGCTCCCCGCGCCGCCATGCTCGCCGACCTCCTGGAGACCTTGTAGCCCATGGACCGCCACCACGACGCCGCGCGCCTGCTGCTCAGCGCCCGCCACGATCTTACCCAGCGACTGCACAGCCTGCCCGAGGTCATGCGCCCCAAGACCGAGACCCAAGCCTACCTGGTCCAGCGCGCCATCGCCGCCGAACTCGGCGCAATCGGCGGCTGGAAGGTCGGCTCCCCCCACCCTGCCGGCCCCGTCACCTGCTCCTCCCTGCCGGCTGCCGGCATCCATGACAGCCCCGCCACCGTGGCCGGCTCCGACTACCTGGTCGAGGCGGAGATCGCGGTCCGCATCGCCCACGACCTTCCCCCGCGCGAGGCGCCCTACTCCAGGGACGAAGTCCTGGCCGCCATCGCATCCGCCCACCCTGCTATCGAGGTCTTGCAAAGCCGCTACGTGGACCCCGCCGCAGTGGACCCACTCTCGGCGCTCGCCGACAGCCTTTCCCACTTCGCCCTCGTCCTCGGCCCCGCCTTCTCGGACTGGCAGGCGCTGGACCTGGCCGGAGAGGGGGTGCGCCTGCTTGTGGACGGCACGGAGGTCAAGGCGGGCACCGGCAACCCCGCCGGCGACATGATCCGCCTGGTGCTGTGGATGGCCAACGAGGGCGCGCACTGGGCGGGCGGGCTGCGGGCGGGGCAGGTGGTGACGACGGGAAGCTGGACGGGCAAGGACCTGGTGGCGCCGGGTGGGGAGGCTCGGATCGTGTTTGACCGGGCCGGCGAGGCGGCGGTTCGCCTCCCCGCATGACCCTCGCCCTCATCGTCGGTGCCGGCCCCGGCCTGTCCGCAAGTTTCGCCCGCGCCCTGGCAGGTGCCGGGCACAAGGTGGCCCTGGCGGCCCGCCGCACGGACAAGCTGGCCACCTTGGCCGCCGAGACCGGCGCCGCCCTCTACTGCTGCGACGCCTCCGATCCCATCGAGGTCGCCGCCCTGTTCTCCGCGGCCGGCCCGCCTGGCATCGTGCTCTACAATCCCAGCTACCGCGTCCGCGGCCCCTTGGTGGACCTGGACCCGGCGGAGGTTGCCCGTAGCCTGTCCGTCACCGCCTACGGCGCCTTCCTGGTGGCCCAGCAAGCCGCCCGGGCGATGCTGGCAGCGGGCGGGGGCACGATCTTCCTGACCGGGGCGTCCGCCGGGGTGAAGGGCTTTGCACAGTCCGCTCCCTTTGCGATGGGCAAGTTCGCCCTGCGCGGCCTGGCCCAGAGCATGGCGCGCGAGCTGCATCCGCAAGGTATCCATGTCGTCCACGTCGTCGTGGATGGCGGCATCCGCGCCCCCGGGCGCCCGGTACCTGCGGACAAGCCGGACAGCCTGCTGGACCCCGACGCCATTGCGCAGACCATGCTGGCCCTGCTGGCCCAGCCCCGCTCGTGCTGGACCGACGAAGTTGCGGTGCGGCCCTGGGTGGAGCGGTTTTGACCGGCCCCCGATGACCACCCTCTCCGGTCTGCAAACCCCCTGCCTCGTCCTCGACCGCCCCACCCTGGCCCGCAACATCGCCCGTATGGCCGATGCCCTGGCCCGGCACGGCGTCCCCCTGCGCCCGCACATGAAGACCGCCAAGAACATGGACGTGGCCCGCCTAGCCATGGCCGGCCAGCCCGGCGGCATTACTGTCTCCACCCTGGCGGAGGCCGAATACTTCGCCGGGCACGGGATCACGGATATTCTTTATGCGGTAGGCGTGACACCGGCCAAGCTGGACCGCGTGGCTGCGTTGCGCCGGGCCGGGGCCGATGTGCTGGTCATCACCGACGATCCCGCCGCCGCCGCCGCCATCGCCGCCCACCCCGCCGGCCTGGCCGCGCTGGCCGAGGTGGACAGCGGCGAGCACCGCGGCGGCAGCGCCCCGGACGATGGGCGGCTGCTGGAGGTTGCCGCCCGCCTCGGCCCCGCGCTGCGCGGCGTCATGACCCACGGCGGCCACAGCTACGCCGGACGCTCGGATGCCGAGATGGCCGATGTGGCGGAGCAGGAGCGCGCGGCGGCCGTGGGCGCGGCGGACCGGCTGCGCGGCGCCGGGCACAGGATTGGGATCGTCTCGGTCGGCAGTTCCCCCACCGCGCTGCACGCCCGGCACCTGCGCGGCATCACCGAGGTCCGGGCTGGCGTCTATATGTTCGGCGATCTGTTCCAGGCCAGCATCGGCACGCACGGGCCGGACGACATCGCCATGACCGTCCTGGCCGCCGTCATCGGATTGCGCCCGGCGGAACACCGGCTGCTGGTGGACGCGGGCGGGCTGGCGCTGTCCAAGGACCGCAGCACGCAGCCGACGACGGATCTGGGCTTCGGCCTGATGCTGGACCGGCATGGCCGCCCGGTCTACGGCCACGCCGTGGTGGCGCAAGCCTACCAGGAGCACGGCGTTGTCGTCCTGGACCCGGCGGCGCCGTTCCCAGACCTGCGGGTGGGCGATCTGGTGCGGATCGCACCCAACCACGCCTGCATGACGGCAGCGGCGCATGACCGCTACTGGGTCGTGGACGGGTCGGACGGGGTGGTGGGGGAGTGGCCGCGGGTGAACGGGTGGTAGCACCGGCCCGCGGCGCCCGTCGTCCCGCAGCACCCGTCATTGCAAGCCACGCCTGCGGTTTGGCAATCCAGAGGCCGCCAGCAGGGTCTGCCCCTGCCAGGACCACCGCGCCGCAACGCTTCGCGCAGTGACGTGTGCTGACGGCTACTCCGCTGCCGCCGCCGTCCGGGTCCGGGCGGCATAGGCGGCGACGCGGGCACCGAACTGCCGCGCCGTCTCCAAGTCGCCCGGCAGCGGCCCGTCCTCGGGCGAACTGTCGGAGGGGCTGGCCGCCATCGCGCCGCTGAATGATCCCAGCCAGTTCACGTCGTTGCGGCCAGCGCCGGCCTTGTTGGACGGCATCAGACCCGTGCCGATCCAGACCATGCCGTGCTGCATCGCCAGGTGATACAGGTAGTCCAGCGTGCCCGCCTTGTCCCCATTCATGCTGGCGGAGTTGGTGAATCCGGCGGCCACCTTGTCCTTCCAGGCCTGGCTGAACCACGGCTTGCTGCTGGCGTCCGCAAACTTTTTGAACTGCCATGATACGCTGCCCATGTAGGTCGGCGACCCCATGATGATGGCGTCGGCGGCGTGCAGCGCCTCCCATGTGCCATCCGGCAGGTTGCCTTCGGCGTCTATGGCATGGAGCGTGGCGGTGCCGGCGGACGCGGCGCCGTCCCGGACGGCCTGGGCCTGCTTGGCGGTATGGCCGTAGCCGCTGTGGAACACGATGGCGATGCTGGTCATGCTTTTACCCCGGAGGTGACGCAGCAGGTATGGGCCGCCGGTCGCAACCATTCAAGTTACATCCGGCCGGCGCAGCCCATCTGCCTATCCGCCCCGGGCCGGCATGCCGTCGAGCCTTCCCCGCATCAGGTTCAGGGCACCCGCTGCAAGCGCCCTGTTGCGGCCGGGACGGGCGGCCTCGCCGGGCGCAGGGAACATCAGGGCGTCATCGGCGGATGCGCCGGGCACCCCCGTCATGCCCCACCCCGCGAAGACGCGTCCGGACGCCTCCGAGAATTCGTGCAGCACGACCCGGCGGTGGCGCACATCGCGGCAGATGCGCTCGAACGTTGCCTCCAGCGCGGCGGCGTTGCCTTCCAAGACCTGGATGAACAGGCCGTTGGTGAACAGCAGCGCCCCGGTCAGCCCGTCTCGGCAGTTCCGCAGCTTGGACGCTGCGACGATGGCGGCCACCTGGTCCCGCACGTCGGCGTCCGTGCCGGTCAGCAGGCTTTCGCTTTGATACAGGATGCGGTGGATTGTCGTGTGATGCGTTGGCATCACGCCGCCACCGCTTCGGACGCCCACACCGCCAGCAGCTCGTCTTGCGGCACCGGGCGGCTGAACAGATAGCCTTGCGCTTGGCTGCACCCCTCTGCGGTGATGAAGCGCATCTGCGCTTGGGTTTCCACCCCCTCGGCCGTGGTGGCCATGCCCAGGCTGGCGCCCATCGTCACGACCGCGCGCAGGATGGCGGCGCTGCCGACGTCCCCTGGGGTCTGGCGGATGAAGGACTGGTCAATCTTGATCTTGTCGAATGGGAACTGCTGCAAGTAGCTGAGCGACGAGTAGCCGGTGCCGAAGTCGTCCAGGGAGATGCGTATGCCCAGGGCGCGCAGGCGGTTCAGGGTGTCGAGAGTCGCCGCGCCGTCGTTCAGCAGCACGCTTTCGGTGACCTCCAGCTCCAGGCGGGCGCCTGGCAGGCCGGTGTCGTGCAGGATGGCCGCCACCATCTCCGCCAGTCCGGGGTCGCGGACCTGGACCGGCGACAGGTTGACGGCGACGCGCAGCCCGGCGGGCCAGGCCAGGGCGTCGCGGCAGGCGGTGCGGAGCACCCATTCGCCGATGCCGACGATCAGGCCGGTCTCCTCGGCGACGGGAATGAATTCGGCGGGCGAAACCATGCCGCGCGCCGGGTCGCGCCATCGGATCAGCGCCTCGGCCCCGTCGTAGGCGCCGGTGCAGGCGTCCACCTGCGGCTGGTAGTGGACCACGAATTCCCCGCGCAGCACGGCGCGGCGCAGGCCCGCCTCCATTTGCCGGCGGGCGTGCATGCGGGCGTTCATCTCCGGCTCGAACATGCGGTAGGTGCCCTTGCCATCGTCCTTGGCGCGCAGCAGCGCCAGGTCGGCGTGGCGGCTGAGGGCCGCCGCATCATGTCCGTCCGCCGGGTGCAGGGCCACTCCGACGCTCGCGCCGATGTCGAACACATGGCCTCCGATCAAGTACGGCCGGGACAGCACGTCCACCACCCGGTCGGCCAGCGTATGCACGCCGTCTGCCGATCCCAGGCCTTCGGCCAGCAGCGCGAACTCGTCGCCGCCCAGCCGCGCGACGAAGTCCCCGTCCCGCAGCACCGCCCGCAGCCGGCCGGCCACGCGCTGCAGCAGCGCGTCCCCGGCGTCGTGGCCGAACATGTCGTTGACGGCCTTGAACCGGTCGAGGTCCAGCGCCATCAGCGCGAAGCCGCCGTCCCCGGCGCGGCAGGAAGCGCAGCGCGCCGCCAGCACGGCGTTGTAGCGGGCACGGTTGGGCAGATCCGTCAGCGTGTCGGAGAATGCCAGGCGCCGCACTTCCTCCTCCGACCGCAGGCGGTCGCGCTGGTCGCGCACGGCGACGACGGCGCAGGGCCGCCGCCCGATCAGCACGGTCTGCGCGATCACCCGCACCGGGGCCAGCCCCTCGGCGGTTTGCAGCCCGGCGTCCGCCTCATGCTCCTGCGGCACGTCCGCCAGGCGGCAGCCGGGCAGCAACGCATCCAGCGTGCTGCCCAAGTAGTGGTCCCGCGGGTGCGGCAGCAGCCGGGCCAGGCTTTGGTTGACGCCGATGATCCGGGCACCGTCCAGGATCAGCAGGCCCTCCAGCGCGATGTCTGCCAGGTCGCACATGCGTTCCCGTTCGGCATGGTGGCGCTGGGCCGCGCGCAGGTGCAGGCGCTGGGCCAGCAAGGTCAGGCCCAGGATCAGCAGCGCCGCCTGCGCCGCCAGCAGGGATAGGATGGCGGTGGGCAGCGTGCCGGCCGGCAGCGCCACCCGGGGGTCGAACGTCGCCGTCAGGGACGCCATGCCGATGAAGTGCGTCGCCAGCACCGCAGCGGCCAGCAGCGCCGCCGGCACCCATACGGCCGCCTGCCCGCGCAGGCAGCGGGACGCCACGCCCGCCATCGTACTCAGTGCGCCCCCGGCCAGGACGGACGCGGCGATGCCGCCCGGGTCCCAGGCGATGCTGCCCGTCACCCGGTAGCCCGACATGCCGGTGTAGTGCATCGCCGCCACGGACAGGCCGCCCAGCAGCCCACCCGCCGCCTGCACCAGGAGGCTCCGGCCCTCCACCAGCAAGGTGGTCGCGCACAGCATGAGCAGGAGAGCCACTCCGAACGACACCGCCGTGGGGCCGGCCAGGACAGCCCAGGGCATCCCGGGGTCGAACGCCAGCATCGCGATGAAGTGCGTGGCCCAGATCGCCGTGCAGGTCGCCAGCGCCGCCGCCGCCATCCAGGCCAGCCGCAGCCGGCCCGGCGGCGTGCGCACGGCGTGGCGGCACAGCACGGTGTTGGCGTAGGCGCCAAGTGGGCAGATCAGGCCGGCCACCCCGACCATGAATGGGTCGTGCTGGGTGGTGAGGCAAGTGTATAACGAGCGCATGACCAGACCCGTATGGTTCAGAATAGGCTATCTGGCGTTGGTTGACGGTTGGTGAAGCGTCGAGGCGGTACCCCACTCCAACAAAGAGCTGGCCGTCGAGAAGCAGGCCGCACCGCACGGGCCACGTTGAGCCGCACAGCCCACCGTGCGGCGCCATCGCAGGAATGCCCTTTCGTTTTCTGCTCTGAGGAGGGTGAGGGAGTGTCAGGTCAGGGCGTAACAGGTTCCATCGAGATCGGGGTTTCCAATGCCGAGGGCGATTTGCGCTGCTGGAAGGCAAAGGGGGCCGTTCGGCAGGGCGAGGCCCGCTTGATGGCGCAGGCCGCAATCCGGACCGCATTGGAGGCACGGACAACCGCAATCACCGGCTGAGCCGCGGCAAGCTTGCTGGTCGTGATTGGGGCCGGCTTTGCCGCTCCAGAGACGCCTGCCCGTGGCGCCGCCGCCCTGACCGCATCTGCGTTGTCAGCCTTCGGCAGTGTTTTGCATCTGCGCCGCACGCCCGCGTGACTGGGGCATCGCGGGCCATGATCCGCCGGTGATCGTCGGCGGCTCGCTGGGCATGAAAATGGAAGCTCTGGAGTCCGTCGCGGACGGCATTGGTCCGATCATCCAGGCGAGCAATCGGCGCTTGAGCGAGATGGGCGTCTGCTGCAATGGGCGGGACGGCTGCTCATCGCCGCTCCAATCCCGGGTGCAGCCGTTCATGAAGCCTGGAAGACCCCTACTTGACCCTGGACAGCACTGCGCTCCCAGTTCCCGGGGGCTGGCTTCGGGAATGGCGGGGCGATGCGGGCTGCGTGCTCATGCACTCAGGCAGGAATTGGGCCACCAGGATGTCTGGCGAAAGAGCATCCCGGCATGTGAGCGGGGCGGCCCTAAGCCGTCCGGTCCACCCCAACCCCCAGCGCCGCCTGCGCCGCGGCCAGCCGGGCCACCGGGACGCGGTAGGGGCTGCATGAGACGTAGTCCAGGCCGACCTCCTCGCAGAAGGCGATGCTGGCGGGGTCGCCGCCGTGCTCGCCGCAGATGCCCATCTTGAGCTTATTCTTGGTGTGTCGGCCCTTGTCGGCGGCCATGCGGACCATGGCGCCGACGCCCTCCACGTCTATGGACACGAAGGGGTCCTTGGGCAGGATGCCGGCCTCCACGTAGGCCGGCAGGAAGCGGCCGGCGTCGTCGCGGGACAGGCCGAACACGGTCTGCGTCAGGTCGTTGGTGCCGAAGCTGAAGAAGTCGGCGATCTCCGCGATCTTGTCGGCCACCAGCACGGCGCGCGGCAGCTCGATCATGGTGCCGACCAGGTACTCGATCTCCTGCCCCTGCTCGCGGAAGACGTCGGCGGCGACCTTGTCCACCTGCGCACGGGTGATCTCCAGCTCGCGCCTTGTGCCGATCAGCGGGATCATGACCTCGGGCACCGGCGCCGCCCCGGTCTCCCGCGCCGCCGCAATGGCGCCCTCGAAGATCGCCCGCGCCTGCATCTCGTAGATCTCGGGATAGCTGATCCCCAGCCGGCACCCGCGGTGCCCCAGCATCGGGTTGGCCTCGGACAGCTCCGCCGCCCGGCGCCGCACGTGCTCGATGTCCTGCCCGGATGCCGCCGCCACGTCCGCCAGCTCGCTGTCCTGGTGCGGCAGGAACTCGTGCAGCGGGGGGTCGAGCAGGCGGATGGTGACGGGCAGGCCGTGCATGATGCGGAACAGGTCGGTGAAGTCCGCGCGCTGGAACGGCAGCAGCTTGTCCAGCGCGGCCCGGCGTCCGGCCAGGTCGTCGGCCATGATCATCTGGCGCACCGCGCCGATGCGCTCGGGCGCGAAGAACATGTGCTCGGTCCGGCAGAGGCCGATGCCCTCCGCGCCGAACTTGCGCGCGGTCTCGGCGTCCAGGGGAGTTTCGGCGTTGGTGCGGACGCCCAGGCGGCGGACCTCGTCGGCCCAGCCCATGAGCGTGGCGAAGTCGCCGGACATGCTGGGTTCGATCATCGCCACCGGTCCGGCGAACACCTCGCCGGTCGCACCGTCCAGCGTGATGGTCTCCCCGGCGCGTATGGTCTTGCCGCCGGCGGACAGGGTCTGCGCTCCGTAGTCCACGCTGATGCCGCCGGCACCGGCGACGCAGGGGCGGCCCATGCCGCGTGCGACGACGGCGGCGTGGCTGGTCATGCCGCCGCGGGTGGTCAGGATGCCGCGGGCGGCGTGCATCCCGTGGATGTCCTCCGGGCTGGTCTCGATCCGGACGAGCACGACGGCCTCGCCCTTGCCGGCGCGCATCTCGGCCTCGTCCGAGTTGAACACCGCGACGCCGGAGGCCGCGCCGGGGCTGGCGGGGAGGCCCTTGCCGAAGGCGGTGCGCGGGGCCTTGGGGTCCAGCGTGGGGTGCAGGAGCTGGTCGAGCGACGCCGGGTTGACGCGCTTCACGGCCTCCCGCCGGTCGATCAGCCCGGCCTCCGCCATCTCGACGGCGATGCGGAGGCTGGCGGCGGCGGTGCGCTTGCCGCTGCGGGTCTGCAGCATATACAGCTTGTTCTGCTGCACCGTGAACTCGATGTCCTGCATGTCGAGGTAGTGGCGCTCCAGCTTCTCCCGCACCCGCACCAGGTCGGCGTAGGCGTCCGGCAGCGCCTGCTCCATGCTGACCTCGCCGGGGTGGGCGCGCAGCCTCGACAGCGGCTGCGGCGTGCGGATGCCGGCGACCACGTCCTCGCCCTGGGCGTTCACCAGGAACTCGCCGTAGAAGATGTTCTCGCCGGTGCTGGGGTCGCGGGTGAAGCAGACGCCGGTGGCGCAGTCCTGCCCCATGTTGCCGAACACCATCGCCTGGACGTTGACGGCGGTGCCCCAGGTGGCGGGGATGTCGTGCAGGCGGCGGTAGGTGTTGGCGCGCGGGTTCATCCAGGAGCCGAACACGGCACCGATGGCGCCCCAAAGCTGCTCCCAGGGGTCCATGGGGAAGGGCGCGCCGCGCTCCTGCTCGACCATCACCTTGTATTCGGCGACCACGGCCTGCCAGTGCGCCGGGGACAGCGCGGTGTCCTCGATCACCCCGGCATCCAGCTTGGCGTTCTCGATGATCTCCTCGAACCGATGGTGGTCCACGCCGAGGACGACCGAGCCGTACATCTGGATGAATCGCCGGTAGCTGTCCCAGGCGAAGCGCGGGTCGCCGCTGGCGGCCTGCAGGCCGAGCACGGTCTCGTCGTTGAGGCCGAGGTTGAGAACGGTGTCCATCATGCCGGGCATGGAGACGCGGGCGCCGGAGCGGACGGAGACGAGAAGGGGCTTGGCGGCGTCGCCGAAGCGGAGGCCGACGGAGCCTTCCACAAGCGCAAGCGCGGCGCGGACCTGGGCGTCCAGGTCGTCGGGGTATTTGCGGCCGTTGTCGTAGTAGGCGGTGCAAAGTTCGGTCGTGATGGTGAAGCCCGGCGGCACCGGCAGGCCGATGGTGGCCATCTCCGCAAGGTTGGCGCCCTTGCCCCCCAGCAGGTTCCGCATGTCCGCCCGCCCCTCGTCATGGCCGGCGCCGAAGCTGTACACCCACTTGGTCATGTGTCTTGGCCTTCAATCTGGGAGAAGTCGGCGGCGCGGCCCATGGCGGCCGGCACGCGGGCGAGCAGGCGGAGTCGGTTCAGCCGCAACGCCGGGTCGGGCGCATTGACGGTCACCTTGTCGAAGAATGCGTCAAGGGTGGGGCGCAGGGCGGCCAGGGCCGCCATCGCGTCGGCATAGCGCTCGGCGGCTATGCTGGTTTCCACGGCGGGTTCGGCGTCGTCCAGCGCGGCAGCCAGGGACTGCTCCTCGGCCTGGTGCAGCAACGCCGGGTCGAGCAGGCCGGCGTGGGGGCCGTCGCGCTTGTCCTCAATGCGGAGGATGTTGGCGGCCCTGCGGCTGGCAGCCAGGAGGTCGCGCCCGTCCGGAGTGGCGAGGAAGGCGGCGACGGCGTCCGTGCGGGCCAGCAGGCGGGTAATGTCGTCGTCGGCACCGGCGGCGAAGACGGCGGCCAGCACGTCGTGGCGGGCGCCCTCGGCGCGGAGCTGCACACGGAGGCGATCGGCGATGAAGGCGAGAAGGGCGTCCACCGGCACGGGGGCGGGCAGGGCATTTCCGGCTGCGATGAACACGGCGCGCAGCGGCAGGCGCAGCCCGCGCTCCCGCACGATGCGTATGACGCCCAGGGCAGCCCGGCGCAGGGCATAGGGATCGCCGGAGCCGGTCGGCACCTCTCCCACCGCGAAGAACGCCGCCAGTTGATCCAGCTTGTCCGCCAGGGCAACGGCGACTGCGATGGGTTCCGGGGGCACGGGGTCCGCCGGCCCCTTCGGTGCGTAGTGATCCCGCACGGCATCCGCCACGCGGGCGTCCTCCCCGTCGTGCCGGGCGTAGTAGCCGCCCATGACGCCTTGCAGCTCCGGAAACTCGCCGACCATGCCGGTCGTCAGGTCCGCCTTGCACAGCAGCGCCGCCCGCGCCGCCAGTTCCGGATCGGCGCCCACATGCGGTGCGGCCTGCCGGGCCAGGGCCACGATGCGCCGCACCCGCTCCCCCTGGCTGCCGAGCTTGGCATGGAACGTCACGCCGTCCAGGGCGGGCACGCGGTCGGCCAGCCGGGTGCGGCGGTCCAAGTCCCAGAAGTGGCGGGCGTCGCTGAAGCGGGCGCGCAGGACGCGCTCGTTGCCGGCGATGATCGCCGCGCCGCCGTCCAGGGCCTCAATGTTGGCGGCGAAGACGAAGCGCGGTGCTGGGGTGCCGTCCGGGGCGCGGAGGGCGAAGTAGCGCTGGTTCACCCTCATGCTGACCTGCATCACCTCGGCAGGCAGATCCATGTAGGCCAGGTCTATGCGGCCCAGCAGGGGCACCGGCCACTCCACCAGCCCGGCCACCTCGTCCAGCAGGCCGTCGTCGGGCACGACGTGCAGGCCCTCCTTGGCGGCGAGGGCGGCGACGCCTTCCTGCACCAGGCGGCGGCGTTCGCCTGCGGCCGGGATCACCCGACGCGCCCGCAGGCCTTCGTGCCACTCGGCAAACGACGACACCATGAATGCGCCCGGCGCATGGTAGAGGTGTCCCTCCGTCTCGTTGGACGCGGCCAGCCCGTGCCCGTCATCGGCGCCCTCGGCCAGGTCGAACGGCACGACCTGGCCATCCAGCAGGCACAGGATGCGGCGCAGCGGACGCACCCACGTGAACCCGCTTCCCGCCCCCCAGCGCATGGACTTCGGCCAGGGGAAGCGCCGCAGCACCCCCGGCAGGGCGCCCGCTGCCAGCGAGGCCGCGCCGACCGCCGGGCTGGCCTTGGTCAGCACCCAGTAGTCGCCCCCCTGCGCCACCTGCTCACGCGACGCCCCGTGCTTCCGCAGGAACCCGGCCAGCGCCGCTTCCGGCGCAGCAACCCGCGGCCCCCGCTCAACCGTGCTGCTGGCGGGCAGCGCGCCCTGCACCGTGGCCACCAGCGCGATCCGCCGCGGCCCGTGGAATGTCTGCACCCCCTCCGGACGCAGGGCTGCCAGGGCCTCCGCCACCAGCCGCGCCAGGTCGGCGGCGGCGCGCGCCTGCATCCGCGCAGGAATCTCCTCGCTGAACAGCTCCAGCAGCAACTCGGGCATGGCTAGGCCGCGGCCTGCGGCCTGCGGCCGTGTGGAAGGATCATGCGCCGCAAGCTATCCCGCGGCCCCCGATTGGACAACCGGCGGCCCGTCCCCCGCCAGGTAGCCTTCGCAGCACCCCTTCGCCAGCGTCCGCACCCGTCCGATGTAGGACGCCCGCTCCGTCACCGAGATCACGCCACGCGCGTCCAGCAAGTTGAACAGGTGGCTGGCCTTGATGCACTGGTCGTAGGCCGGCAGCGGCAGCCCCGCGGCCAGCAGCGACGCGCACTCCGCCTCCGCATCCCCGAAGTGCCGGGACAGCAGGGCCGTGTCCGCCCGCTCGAAGCTGTAGCGGCTGTACTCCCGCTCGTTCCGCAGGAACACGTCGCCGTAGCTCACCCCGGCGCCGTTGAAGTCCAGGTCATAGACGTTCTCGACACCCTGGACGTACATCGCCAGCCGCTCCAGCCCGTAGGTGAACTCGGCGGACGGCGAGGCGACAGGGATGCCGCCGACCTGCTGGAAGTAGGTGAACTGCGTCACCTCCATCCCGTCGCACCAGACCTCCCAGCCCAGGCCCCAGGCGCCCAGCGTCGGGCTTTCCCAGTCGTCCTCGACGAAGCGCATGTCGTGCAGCAGGGGGTCAATGCCGATGGCGCGGTAGCTGTCGAGCAGCAGCGCCTGGCAGTCCGGCGGGGACGGCTTCAGGATCGCCTGATACTGGTAGTAGTGCCCCAGCCTGTTCGGGTTTTCCCCATACCGCCCATCCGTCGGACGCCTGCTGGGCTGGACGTAGGCCGCCCGCCACGGCTTCGGCCCTAGCGCCCGCAGGGTCGTGGCGGGATGGAACGTCCCCGCCCCCATCTCCACGTCATAAGGCTGCAGGATCACGCACCCCTGCGCCGCCCAGAAGGCGTGCAGGCGCAGGATCAGTTCCTGGAAGCTGGGCGGTTTTGCGGGCGAGGTGTCCGGCATCGTCCGGGTGGTGTCCTATGATGGGCGGCGCACCATAGGGGGGCGCTCCCCGGAGGAAAAGGTGCCGGCTCCGCCGGCGTCGGCCTGCGGCAGCGCGCCCGGCCATCCCGCAACGGCAGGGCTGGCAAGGACGGCGTGGGACGCGAGGGGCGGCGCTTGTCCGGCGTGAACGGTGGTCCCCGGTCGTCAACGCCCTGTGCGGCAGGGCCAGGCCGCTGCACTCCGGTGGACGCGGCGCGGTGCTGTCCCACCTTGCACAGCCCGGCCAGGCGATCCCGACGCCCATGTCGCAGCCAGACCCGGTGGCAACCACCTGTGCCGGACCGCCTTCCTCGCCCCAGACAATGGGCGCTCTACCCAGGCTGCGCTCGACTTCGTCACCTGCTGCTGACGTGGATAGGCGCTCCCTGGCGCATCCGCGACCCGCATGAAGCCGGTTGCGGGCTGGCGCGTTGCTGCATGCAGATGTCCGAGAGGGGACGCACGCATGACCCGTCGCCGCACTCTGCTGGCTTTGCTGCCCGCCGTCCTGGCGTGGCCCGCAATCCCTGCCCGCGCCCAGTCCGGCGCGGGATCGCCGCCCCTGGGCCGATCCGGCCAGGCTGGCGGCCGTGGTGGCGACGGTGGCCGTGGCGGTGACGGCGGCTCGGGCGCCCAGGGCGGCTGCAGCGGCGGGCGCGGCGGGGACGGTGGCGCACTTGGACAACCCGGCCAACCCGGGCAGCCCGGCACCTCCTGTACAGGTGGAAGATCCGGCGGCACCGGCGGGGCAGGGGGTGCCGGCAACGGGGCCAATGGAGGTGACGGCGGGAATGGCGGGGATGGCGGCGCGGCTCTCCCCCGGCGCCAGGCCCCATAGCCATGACCGACCCCATCCGCGAAATCCTGGCCAACACCCGCCGCATTGCCGTCGTCGGCGCATCCGCCGACCCCGCCCGCGCCAGCAACGGGGTCCTCGCCTTCCTTGTGGCCCGCGGCTACGCCGTCATCGCCGTCAACCCTGGCCTGGCCGGGCAAACCCTCCATGGCTGTCCCGTCGTCGCTACGCTGGACGAGGCCGCCCCGCTCGACATGGTGGACGTGTTCCGTGCGCCCGATCAGGTCGGCCCCGTTGCTGCCGACGCCATCCGCCTCGGCGCACGCACGCTCTGGCTCCAGCTCGGCGCAGCCAACCCCGAGGCCGAGGCCGCTGCCCGGGCCGCCGGCCTGCGCGTGGTCAGCAACCGCTGCCCCAAGATCGAATGGCGCCGTCTGCATCCCCCCACTTGAAGCAGAGTTGTATGAAGGCCACGTCGGCGCTCGCAACAAACCCTCGGCGGATCATCACCATGACCAACGAAGAACGCGACCTCATTGCCCGGTTCATCGCCCGCATCGCCGGTGCGCCACAGGGCGGCGGCTTTGCCGGAGGCAGCGTGCCGCAGTCGGCGCAGCCCTTGCCGCCGCTCGACCGGGAGGCTGACGCCTTCATCGCCCAGCAGTTCCAGCAATATCCAGAGGCGCGCTACCGCATGACGCAGACGGCGCTGGTGCAGGAGGGCGCGCTGGCGGAGTCGCAGAACCAGATACGCCGCCTGCAATGGGAGCTGGAGCAGACCCGGCACGCGATGCAGAATCAGCCGCAGCAGTCGGCGCAGCAGAAGGGGTTCTTCAGCAGCCTGTTCGGCAGCGGGGCTTCCCAGCCGCAGCGCCCGCAGGGCGGATACGGCCAGCAGCCCGGCTACGGACAGGCGTTCCAGCCGACCTCGGCCCCGCCGCAGCCGCAGTATCCGCCGAACTACCAGCCCGGCATGTTCCAGCAGCGCGGAGGGTCGGGCTTCCTCGGCTCGGCCCTGACCACCGCGGCCGGCGTGGCCGGCGGCATGGTCGTGGGCAATGCCCTGATGGGTGCTTTCAGCGGCAACCACGGCGGTGGCTTGTTCGGTGGCAGCGGCACGCAGACCGCTGACGCCGGCGGCAGTCCCTGGGACGGCGCAGGCGTCAGCCCCGTCAGCGATCCCTCAGGCGGCTTCCTTGGCGGTGCTGCCGGAGGTGCCGACCCCTTCGCTGGCGGCGGCGCCGACAAGGACGGTGGCTTCGGGACAGATGCCAGCTACGATCAGGGCGCCGACCCCTTCGGCGGCTCCGGTGACACCGGTGGCGGCTTCGACAGCGGCGGCAGCTTTGATGGGGGCGGTGGCGGCTTCGACCAAGCCTGACCTGCACACTGGCCCGGCCCCGTAAAGGCCGGGCCACATTCGCTTCGATGCCAGTGGTCCTGCCCCGGCCTCGCCCTCATAGCCCCCTCCCGATCACGCGAGGCGCTGGTGCGTTTTGCCCACATCGGCACAGCCGGCCGGGGACGTTACGATGAAGGGAGTTTCCGTGGGCCTGAGCAGCATCCGCACCCTCGATCACACGGTGCTGCTGTGCAGCCGGATGGCCGAGACGCGCGCCTTCTATGCCGGTATCCTGAAACTTCCCGTCGAAACCGACCGGGAGAATTGGGTCAGCTTCCGGGTCGGCAGCGCCTTGCTGTCGCTGCGCCCCCGCGCATCATGGACAGTCTGCGATGATGGCCCCTTGCCGCCCGGCTCCGCCGCGGTCCAGCTTGCCTTCCGGGTTCCACGCCCGGACGTGGACACCTGCCATGCCGAACTGGCTGCGTCGGGCGTGCCGATCCTGCGTCCCCCAACCGACCTTCCCGCCTGGCGCCACCGCACCGTGTTCTTCCGCGACCCCGAGGGCAACATCATCGAGATCTACGCGGAATACTGACGTTCAATGACGCCAAGCCCAGTTCACGCCGCCACCGTCCTGCCGGAGTGGCTCGACGGCAACGGCCATATGAACCTGGCCTACTACGTCCTGGTGTTCGACGCCGCCACCGACTTGCTGTGCGAGGCTGCCGGCTTCGACGACCCCCATCGCCGCCGCACCCGCACCGGCGTCTTCGCCGCCGAGACCCACATCCTTTACCGCGCCGAGCTGCTGTTGGGCGACCAGGTGCAGGTCCGCCCTTACGTCGCCGCCGCGGACGCCAAGCGCATCCACCTCGCGCACGAGATGCTCCGAGGCCCCGAGGTCGTCGCCTGCCAGGAGATCATGCTGCTGCACGTCAGCCTCGATACCCGGCGAACCCTCCCGTTCCCGCCAGGCATCGCCGCCAACCTGGCCGCCCTGGCTGCCCACGCCCGCCACCCCCGTCCGGACTGGCTGGGACGCCGTGTCGCTATGCCGGCTGCCCCGCCAGCCTGACCGGCTCCAGCGTCATCCAGACCGGCGGCTCCGCCCGCAGCACGGCCTCTCCGCACGCCAACGCTTCTTCCAGCGCATCCAGCCGCAGCAACGCCAACCCTATCCCGACTGCGCCGGACCGCATCGTCCCCACCTCCGTCCCCGCCCGCAGCACCGGCGTCCCCGGCAAAGGCAACGCCCCCTCCACCCGCACCGGCACCAGCCGCCGCTTCAGCAGCCCGCGATACTTCGTCCGTGCCGTCAGCTCCTGCCCCATGTAGCAGCCCTTGGTCCATGACACCCCGTGCAACTCGTCGAACCCCGCCTCCAGCAGGGTCGTCTTCTCCGCCTCCAGGTCCCGCGACCCATCCGGCAGCCCCAGCGCCAGCCGGCGCCGGTCCCATGCCTCGAACCCCGCCGTCTCCGGCAACGGCGTATCCACCAGCACTCGCCACCCCGCATCGGGGTGCCGGGGATCGGGCGCACGCACGCCCAGCCCGGGGTCGCCGCCCCACGCCGCATGGACATGCAGCGCCACGGTCTCCACCTGCACGTCCGACCGCAGCCGGAACCGCATCAGTTTCTGCTGCAGCATCGCCGCCTGCCCCCCCTCGCAGTCCAGCAGCAGCCGCTCCCCATCCGTCAGGATGAAGAAGTCCGCCAGCCACTTGCCCTGCGGCGTCAGCAGCGCCGCCCAGACGGCCCGCCCGGGCGCGGCCTCCGCCACGTCGTTGGACACCAGCCCCTGCAGGAACGGCACCCGGTCCGCCCCCGTGACTTGCAGGACAGCGCGGCCGGGCAGGGGGACGATCTCGATCATGCCCGGCGACGTGGGGCGGAGGCCCCACGTTCTCAAGCCGCGTGGGGCAGCGGCCCCGCTCTCGACCCGCGCACCTCGGGCGGGACCGTGCTACAGCCCCGTCGGCATGCGCATCCTGTTCATCACCGCGACCCGCGTCGGCGACGCCGTCCTGTCCACCGGCCTTCTGGCCCACCTCCTGCAGCAGCATCCCGCCGCCCGCATCACCGTCGCCTGCGGCCCCGCCGCCGCCGGGGTCTTCGAGCGGATGCCCCGGCGCGAGCGGACCCTTGTGATGGACAAGCGCCGCGGCGACATGCACTGGCTCAACCTGTGGCGCCAGGTCGCCGGTACCGTCTGGGACCTGGTCGTGGACCTCCGAGGTTCCGCCCTGTCCTACCTCATCCCCGCCCGCCGCCGGGCCGTCCTGCGCGGCGGGCGCCGCCCCGGCCATAAACTGGCCCACCTTGCCACCGCCCTGCGCCTGGTCCCGCCGCCGCTCCCGGCATGCTGGACCGGACCGGAGGACCGCATCAGGGCCGATGCCCTGATGCCGCCCGGCCCGCTGATTGGCCTCGGCCCCACCGCCAACTGGTCCGGCAAGGTCTGGCCTCCTGACCGCTTCGCGGCGCTGTTCCAGCTTCTGCGCGCCCAGGCGCTGCCCGGCGCACGCCCTGTCGTGTTCGCCGGCCCTGGCCCGGCTGAGGCCGCCATGGCCGCCCCTGTCTTGGCTGCCCTGCCGGAGGCCCTGGACCTCACGGGCCGCCTGACCCTCCCAGAGGCCTCGGCCTGCCTGTCGCGCTGCGCCCTGTTCGTCGGCAACGACTCTGGCCTCATGCACCTCGCCGCCGCCGCCGGCGCCCCCACCCTGGGCCTGTTCGGCCCCACCCCCGCCAGCGAATACGCCCCTGCCGGCCCCCGCGGCGGCGCCGTCGAGGCCCCCGGCCCCCCAGGCGTCACTCCCATCGCCAGCCTCGCAACCGAATCCGCCCTGACCGCTGCCCTGGCCCTGCTGGGGACGCAGCAGCCATGAACGGCCATTCCGCCTCCTCCGCTGCGCCGCGGACCTCCCAGACAGGCGCTGTCCTGCTCCCCCTCCTCGTGGGAGAGGGCGGGAGTAAGGGGGCCTTGGCTGCGGAGCGGCGCACGCGCCTGCCGCCAGCCCGCACCGCCCAGGACCTCCGGCGCGGCGAACAGCCGGATGCCGCCAGGCTTCCATGAAGATCGCCCACATCATCGCCGGCGCCCCCACCGGCGGCGCCGAACTCTTCTTCGAGCGCCTGGCCACCGCCCAGCACGCCGCCGGGGATCACGTCCTCCCCGTCATCCGCCGCAACCCTGCCCGGGCCGCCCGCCTGTCGGCAGCCGGCCTGGCCCCTCTCCAGCTTGCCTTCCGCAACCCCCTGGACTTCCTGACCCGTCCCCGCCTCCGCACCGCCTTGACCCAATTCGCCCCGTATATCGCCATCGCCTGGATGAACCGGGCGGCCCGCTTGACCCCCCCCGGCCCCTGGGTCCTGGCCGGACGCCTCGGCGGCTACTACGACCTCCGCCACTACCGCCGCTGCGACCACCTGATCGCCAACACCCGCGGCATTGCCGCCTGGATCGCCGGCCAGGGCTGGCCGGCCGCCCGGGTCCACCACCTTCCCAACTTCTCCCCCGACCTCGCCGGTGCCGCCCCCGCCCAGCTTCCCACGCCCCCGGGCGCGCCCGTCATCCTCGCCCTCGGCCGCCTTCACCCCAACAAGGCGTTCGACATCCTCATCCGCGCCCTCCCGCATCGTCCGGGCGCCCACGCGGTCATTGCCGGCGACGGCCCCGAGCGCGCCGCCCTGCACCTCCTTGCCGCCAGCGAGGGCGTTGCCAACCGCGTCCACCTCCTGGGCTGGCGCACCGACCAGGCCGCCCTCCTGGCTGCCTGCACCGTCCTTGCCGTCCCCAGCCGCCACGAGCCCCTTGGCAACGTCGTGCTCGAAGCCTTCTCCGCCCGGCGCCCCGTCGTTGCCGCCGCTGCCGCCGGACCGGTGGAGCTGATCCGGGATGGCGCGACCGGCCTGCTTGTCCCGCGCGAGGACCCGCGCCGCCTTGCCGACGCCCTCGGCGCCGTCCTGGACGATCCTGCCCTGGCGGCCCGCCTGGCGGCCAATGCCCGCGCCGAGTATGACGCCCACCACCACCCCACCCCCGTCCTGCAACGCTGGCGCGACGCCCTCCTCCGCATGGAGCACGCCTGATGTGCGGCATTGCCGGCCTTGCCATGTCGCCCGGCAGCCCGCCCCCCAGCCCGGCTGTCCTCGCTGCCCTCGCGGCCGCCCTGGCCCACCGCGGCCCCGACGGCACCGGCCAGGCCGCGGTGGGGCGCATCGCGCTGGTGCAGACGCGGCTGGCCATCGTGGACGTGGCCGGGGGCGACCAGCCGCTATATGCCGGGCCGGCGGCGCTGGTGGCGAATGGGGAAATCTACAACGACCCCACCCTGCGCGCCGCCATGCCCGCCACGCGCTTCGCCACCGGCAGCGACTGCGAGCCGCCGCTGCACCTCTGGCTGCGCGACGGCCCGGCTTATGCCGCCCACCTCCGCGGCATGTTCGCCATCGCCATCCACGAGCGCGCCCAGCGCAGCGTGACGCTGACCCGCGACCCCTTCGGCATCAAGCCCCTGTATGTTGCGCCCATCACGGGCGGCCTCGCCTTCGCGTCCGAACCGCAGGCGTTGCTGGCCGCCGGCCTCGTCCAGCGCACGCTGCGCCTCGCCGCACGGGAGGAGCTGCTGCAGATGCAGTTCACCTCCGGCGCCGACACCATCTTCGCAGGCATCCAGCGCGTCCTTCCCGGCGAAACCCTGCAGGTTGCTGATGGGCACATTCTGGACCGCCTCCGCACCCCCGCCCTTCCCGAAGGCGGCCCCGAGTCCATCACCGAGGCCGCCGCCCTGGCCCGCCTGGACCAGGCGCTGATGGAGTCCGTTGCCCTGCATCAGCGCAGCGACGTGCCGTACGGCATGTTCCTGTCAGGCGGCGTGGACAGCGCGGCCGTGCTGGCCTGCATGGCCCGGCTCAACGCCGCCCCCGTCCTCGCTTACACCGCCGGCTTCGACGCCCCCGGCGCCGCCGACGAGCGCGAGCACGCCGCCGCCGTCGCCCGCGCCGCCGGGGCGCATCACGAGACCTTGCAGATCACCGAGGCGGAGGTCTGGCGCCACCTGCCCGAGATCGTCGCGGCCATGGACGACCCGGCGGCCGACTACGCCATCATCCCCACCTGGTTCCTGGCCCGCCGCGCCCGGCAGGACGTGAAGGTGGTCCTGTGCGGGGAGGGAGGGGACGAGGTGTTCGCTGGCTACGGACGCTACCGCAGCGCCATGCGGCCGTGGTGGCAGGGCGGGCGCGTCATGCGCAGCCGCGGCACCTTTGACAAGCTGGACGTGTTGCGCGCCCGCCCGCCGGGCTGGCGTGACGGCCTGGCCGCTGCCGAGGCCGCCGCGGCCCTCCCTGGACGCACGCGCCTGCAAGTCGCCCAGGCCACCGACATCGCCGACTGGCTGCCGCACGACCTCCTGCTCAAGCTGGACCGCTGCCTGATGGCGCATGGGGTGGAGGGGCGGACACCCCTGCTGGACCCGGCGGTGGCTGCGGCGGCCTACCGGCTGCCGGACGGGATGAAGGTGCGGGACGGGCGGGGCAAGTGGCTGCTGCGGCAGTGGCTGTCCCACGCTATGCCCGCCGCCCGCCCCTTCGCCCCCAAGCAGGGCTTCACGGTGCCCGTGGGCGCCTGGATCGGGGCGCAGGGCGCGCGGCTGGGGCCGTTGGTGGCGGCGCAGCCCGGCGTGGCGGAGGTTGCGGACCCCGGGCGGGTGGCGGCGCTGTTCCGCGCCGCCGGGTCCGGCCGGCGGGAGGGGTTCGCGGCGTGGACGCTGCTGTTCTATGCGCTGTGGCACCGGGCGCACATCGTGGGGCTGGCGCCAGCGGGGGATGTGTTCGAGACTCTCGGTTCGACATGATGGTTATGGGCGCCTAAAACGCTCATGATTTGAGCCTGGGGTCGGAGCAGAAGATGGCTTGTAAGAAGCCGCGTGGGCTATTTGCTACTGCACAGCGAGTATCGTGCAATGTAGCGCAGCAAGGGTGCGAGTCAAATTGAGATTGCGGTTAATGACGTATGGATGCTGCGAAGTTGACAACAGGAGTGCATAGCTTGCTGAAGTCGCGTTGATAAATGCTCGATTGAGTCGGTACAACATCATCCCTGAAATTAAGGAAGCGTTTCGACCAGTTTCTTACCTCTTCTGGATGTTGAAGGATAAGCAGCGCATAGTAGGTGCCGGCGAAGAAGCCGCTTGACCCTCCCCAAGACAAGTGGATCGTAAGTGCCATATAGGAAAGGTTGGCTTTTTGAGTGGCAACTTTATAGTCAAGCGGGCGACCTTTCTCGGAAACAACGATGCAGTAGGGCCTGCTACCTGCAATTCGCTCGGCCTGATACAAAACTATGTCAGCCTCAAAAGCAGAAAGCAAAATCCAGATCATTGGAATGCAGATTGGCACCAAGACGACCGCTAGAATTAGCTTCGAAGTTCTTGAGACGTTGAACATTACGTGACTGCAGCAGCCGCGGCTGCTGCGTAAGACGCCTGTGCATGCGGCGAAAAGGCCGATCTATGCTGCACCGCATTCTGCTGGCTATGTAACTGCCCACATCCCCAACGATGCGCCGTCGCGCGCCGTGGCCAAAACGTCCGCTGCCGTATGCTAAACCCCAATCGAACACACCGCCCCGCATTCCCACCCTAATCCCGCTACGCCCCCACCTGCACGAATCCGCCGGACTGCCGTTCCCACAGCCGCGCATACGCGCCGCCCGCGGCCAGCAGCGCCGCGTGGGTGCCCTGCTCCACGATGCGGCCCTCGTCCAGCACCACCAGCCGATCCATGCGGGCGATGGTGCTCAGGCGGTGCGCGATGGCGATCACCGTGCGGCCCTCCATCAGCCGGTCCAACTGGCCCTGGATCGCCGCCTCCACCTCGCTGTCCAGCGCCGACGTCGCCTCGTCCAGCACCAGGATCGGGGCGTCCTTCAGGATCACGCGGGCGATGGCGACGCGCTGGCGCTGGCCGCCGGACAACTTGACGCCGCGCTCCCCCACCTCCGCATCCAGCCCGGTGCGTCCCTGCCAGTCCTCCAGCCCTTCGATGAACTCCAGCGCCTCCGCCTGCCGCGCCGCCGCCAGCACCTCGGCCTCGCCCGCGCCGGGCCGTCCATAGCGGATGTTGTCGCGGATGGAGCGGTGCAGCAGCGACGTGTCCTGCGTCACCACCGCCACCGCCCCGCGCAGGCTCTCCGCCGTAACCCCGGCGATGTCCTGGCCGTCCACCAGGATGCGCCCGGCCTCCGGCGCATGGAAGCGCAGCAGCAGGTTCATCAGGGTGCTCTTGCCGGCACCGCTGCGCCCAATCAGGCCAATGCGCTCGCCGGGCGCCACGTCCAGCGACAAGTCGTGCAGCACGCCCCGGGTGGTGCCGTAGCCGAAGCTGACCCGCTCGAACCGGATGGCGCCCTTCGTCACGCGCAGCTCCGGCGCGCCGGGCGGGTCCGGCATCCCCTGAGGCACGGCGATGCTCCGCATCCCGTCCTGCACCACGCCGACGTTGTCGAAGATCTGCGTGATGTTGAACGCCACCCAGCCCGCCATGTTGCTGATCTGCCAAGCCATCGGCAGCGCCGTCGCCACGGTGCCGACCGGGATCGCCCCGCGCGCCCACAGCGCCAGGGCCATGCCGCCGGTGCCCACCAGCATGACGGCGTTCATTCCCGCCAGCGTCAGCCCGAACCGGGTCTGCATCCGGAACAGGCTGTGCATCGCCGCCGTGTGCTCGTCCACGCCGTCGCGCACGAAGCGGTCCTCGTCCTGGGCGCGGGCGAACAGCTTGACGGTCAGGATGTTGGTGTAGCTGTCCACGACGCGGCCCGTCAGCGCCGACCGCACCTCCGACACCAGGCGGGAGCGGTCGCGCAGGCGGGGGATGAAGTGGCGCAGGAACAGGCCGTAGCCGACGAACCACAGCATGATCGGCAGGGCCAGCAGAAGCTCGGCATGGGCCAGCAGCAGCATGGCGCTGGCGCCATAGACGACGATGTACCACGCGGCGTTGGTGCTTGCGGTGATGCTCTCCCGCAGGCTCGGCCCCGTCTGCATCACGCGGTTGGCGATGCGCCCGGCGAAGTCGTTCTGAAAGAACGTCAGGCTTTGCCGCACGACGTGCCAGTGGTTCTGCCAGCGCACCAGGTTCGTGAAGCCCGGCGCAATGGCCTGGTTGGTCATCAGGTTCTGCAGCAGCAGCGCCGCCGGACGCAGGGCCAGCAGGAAGGCCGCCATGCCCAGCAGCTGCGGCCAGGCCTCCCGCAGCAGCGTGTCCGGCGCGTGGGTGCTGGCCAGCGTCACCAAGCGGCCGATTATGACAGGGATGCCCGCGTCGCACAGCGCCACCAGCAGGCCCGCGCCGAACAGCGCCAGGATCAGCCCGCGCATCTGCCGGGCATAGTGCCAGCAGAAGCGCAGCAGCCCGCCGTCCCCCGCCCCGCCGGCGGGCGGGGGCGCGGACGGGTCGGCGCGCGTCGGCTGGACCAGCCCCTCGAACCAAGCGAACATGCCGCGACGGATGAACCGCGGGCGCGGGGCCGTCAACCGCATCTGCCGGACGCGGCACCCTGGTTGCCTGCCGTGGCCCGCGCCAGGCACGGCGGGGCCGGACCGGACACCGGGCGCCTCTGGCAGGCGGCACCCCTCAGTCCCCGGATGCGGCCAACCCCGACCCTGCGGACCCTTGCCCCTATGCGCGCTTCGCGAGCGGCGGCACGAACAGCGGCGCCGTGTCCCACGGGAACAGAACCCAGGTGTCCTGCGGCACCTCCACCACCCAGGTGTCGGCCAGGCGCTTGCCGGCGGGCTTGGCATACAGGCAGGCGAAGTGCGCGCGCGGCAGCAGCCCCCGGACCAGCCCGGCGGTCACGCCGCTGTCCACCAGGTCGTCCACGATCAGGAAGCCCTCCCCGTCGCCCGCGGCGTCCGGGCGCTTCAGGACGGCAGGGGCGCCCCGGGCCTCCTCCTCGTAGGACGCGATGGACACGCTCTCGACCAGGCGGCACTCCAGCTCCCGCGCGACGATGGCGGCAGGGATCAGGCCGCCGCGGGTGACGGCGACGATGCCGCGGAAGGGCGCGCGGGGCATCAGCGCCTCGGCCAGGGTGCGGGCGTCGCGGTGGAGCTGGTCCCAGGTGACGGTGGCGTAGGCGCGCGCGGTCAAAACAGCCGCCCCCCGTCAGGGACGGGCAGGTCGGGACGCACCAGCACCACCGCACCGTCGGAGTCGGGCATCCCCAGGGTCAGCACCTCGCTCAGAAAGGGGCCGATCTGCCGGGGCGGGAAGTTGACGACGGCGCAAACCTGGCGGCCGACCAGGCCCGCAGGGTCGTAGCGGGTGGTGATCTGCGCGGAGGACCGCTTGGTGCCGATCTCCGGCCCGAAGTCTATCCACAGCTTGATGGCGGGCTTGCGGGCCTGCGGGAACGGCTGCGCGTCGGTGATGGTGCCGACGCGGATGTCCACCTGCTCGAAGGTGGCGTAGGTCGTGAGGGGCGTGCTCATGCGGACGTGCTCATGCCCGGCATCATGGCAGGGCGGGGGTGGTTGCCAAGGGGCGGCGCGCGGGCGGCGGCGTCGTGCGGCCCTGGCGGCAGTAGGTGCTATGTGCATCCTGGGTGCATAGCGGCGGAGACGCGCCCCGGCAGGGCGCAGGAGGACGGCATGGCGGCCGAGGCGGCAGGGGCGGCGGGGATGCGGGACGCGCTGGTGGTGCTGGGCGCCGCCGCCGTGGTGATTCCGCTGTTCCACCGGCTGCGGGTCAGCCCCGTGCTGGGCTACATGCTCGTCGGCATGGCCGTCGGCCCGGCGGGGCTGGGCGCGCTGGCGCAGCAGGCGCCACTGCTGTCCTGGATTACCATCACGGACCACAGCCGCATCGAGCCTGTGGCCGAGCTGGGGGTCGTGCTGCTGCTGTTCATGATCGGGCTGGAGCTGTCGTGGGAGCGCATCAAGACCATGCGCCGCCTGGTGTTCGGCCTGGGCGCCGTGCAGCTGCTGGGCTGCACCGGCGCGGTTATGGGCGCCGCGGTGCTGCTGGGCGTGCCGCCCGCCGCTGCCGGGGTGGTGGCCCTGGCCCTGGCGATGTCCAGCACGGCTGTGGTCGCGCAGGTGCTGGCGGAGGAGCGCCGGATGACCGGCCTGGTCGGGCGGGTCAGCTTCGCGGTGCTGCTGTTCCAGGACCTGATGCTGGTGCCGGTGCTGTTCGGGCTGGGGGCGGCAGGCGGCGGGGCGGCGGGTGGCGGCGCGGATTGGGCCGGGTTCGGCTGGGCGGTGGCCAAGGCTGTGGGCATGGTGGCGCTGATCGTGGCGGGCGGGCGGCTGGCGCTGCGGCCGCTGTTCCGCGGGGTGGCCCGCACCGGCAGCCCGGAGCTGTTCATGGCCGCCTGCCTGCTGGTGGTGTTGGGCACCGGCGTCGCCGCTGCTGCCGCCGGGCTGTCCATGCCGCTGGGCGCGCTGATCGCCGGGCTGCTGCTGGCGGAAACCGAATACCGCCGGCAGATCGAGGTCACGGTGGAGCCGTTCAAGGGGCTGCTGCTGGGGGTGTTCCTGATCTCCATCGGCATGAGCCTGGACCTTGGGCGCATCGCCCGCGACCCGCTGCTGGTGCTGGGGTTGTCGTTGGGGCTGGTGGCGGCCAAGGCGGCGGTCACGGCGGGGCTGGCGCGCGGCTTCGGCCTGCGCTGGCGCGTCGGCGGCCCGGCGGGGCTGCTGCTGGGGCCGGGAGGCGAGTTCAGCTTCGTCATCCTGGCCCTGGGCCAAGCCTCCGGGCTGGTCAGCCCGGCGGTGGGCGGCCTGGCCTTCATCGTGGCGGCGCTGACGATGGCGGCCATTCCGCTGCTGTCCCGCCTGGGCACGCTGCTGGCCGGTCGCCGCCCTGTGCCGGTTGCGCCGGACCTGCTGCTGCCGGCGGACGCCGGGCACGGCCCGCCGCGGGTGATCCTGGCCGGGTTCGGCCGGGTCGGGCGCACGGTGGCGTCGCTGCTGGACGCGCACGCGCTGCCCTGGGTGGCGGTGGACAGCGACGCCGACCGGGTGGCGGCGCTGCGGCGGGAGGGCCGCCCGGTTTACTATGGGGACATCACCCGTCCGGAGCTGCTGCATCGCGTGGGACTGGAGGACGCCCGCGCCTTGGTGGTGACGATAGACGACCGCTCCCGCGCCGACGCCCTGGTTGCCGCCGCCCGCGCTGCCCGCCCGGACCTGCTGATCGTCGCCCGCGCCCGGGATGCCCGGCACGCGGCGCGGCTGTATGCGCTGGGCGCGTCGGACGCGGTGCCGGAAACCATCGAGGCCAGCCTGCAACTGTCCGAAGCCGTGCTGGTTGACCTCGGCATCCCGATGGGTCCGGTGATCGTGTCCATCCACGAACGCCGTGCGGCGATGCAGGAGGAGATCAAGGCGATGTCGCCAGGGGCGACGGTGGTGCCGCGTGGGCGGGTGCGGATGCGGGTGCGGGGAGCGTCCTTGCCGTGAAGTGCCTCGTCTCGCGCCCGGCGGCGTTGGTCTTGCTGGATAGGGCTGCCCAGCAGCGTGGAGCCATGCTGGTTGACCTCGGCGTCCCGATGGCACCTGCGGCCGCGTTTTTCCAAGAACGCAACGCGGCGATTCAGGTCATGGTGACGATGAGGACGCCGAAGGCTACGGCTGCAACGCCGGAATGGACGCGGGCGCGATGACCTTCACCTCCTACGCCCAGAATTTCGAGGACGTGACTCTCTGGCGCGCGCTGCGCGACGTGGAAGCCGGTTTCTACATTGACGTCGGCGCATGGGACCCGGACCTGGACTCCGTCACCCGGGCGTTCAGCGAGCGCGGCTGGCGCGGCGTCAATGTCGAGCCGCTGCCGGTCCGCCACGCTGCCTTGCAGGCCCGCCGTCCGCGCGACGTGAACCTGCAGGCGGCCGTGGGTGCCACGCCCGGCATCGCCACCCTGTTCGACGTGGAGGCCGGCGGCCTGTCCACCTTGGACCCGGCGCTGGCCGCCGCGGCCACGCGGACGCACGGTCTCGCTTCCGCAAGCCGGACGGTGCAGGTGACGACGCTGGCGGACATCTGCCGGGCGCATGCCCCCGGCCCCGTCCACTTCCTGAAGGTGGACTGCGAGGGGGCAGAGCGCGCGGTGCTGGACGGCGCGGACTTCAGCCAGTGCCGCCCCTGGGTCGTGCTGCTGGAGGCGCTGGATCCCCGCACGCTGCTGCCCAACCATCAGGATTGGGAGGACCTGCTGACCGCGGCGGGCTACCGCTTCGCCTGGTTCGACGCGCTCAACCGCTTCTATGTCGCGCAGGAGCATCACGAGCGGTTGGCCCCGCGCCTGGCGCTGCCGCCCAACGTGTTCGACGGCTTCGTGCGGGCTGCGCCTCCCGCCCCGGCGGCACCACCCGCGACAGTCCCCGCCCCCGACCCGCTGGCCGCCTCCGTCCCGGCCAGCCTGGACACGGAGGCGCGGATCGCCCTGGCGCAGCAATGCCGGGACTGCGACAGCATCCCCAAGGTGGCCGACGCCGGGCAGGTGCTGGCCGGGCCGGACGGTGCGCGCGTGCAGGTGATGCACAACGGCCTGCGCGTCCTCGCCGACGGCTACTGCGGCCCCTGGATGACCCGGCTGATCCAACTGTGCCAAGGCCACCACGAGCCGCAGGAGGAGCGGCTGTTCCACGAGGCCGTGCGCACCCTGCCGCGCGATGCCGCGATGATCGAGGTCGGCGGCAACTGGTCCTACTACAGCGCCTGGTTCCTGCAAGGCGAACCCGCCCGCCGCGCCGTCGTGCTGGAGCCTGACCCGGCCAACCGTGCCGTAGGCGAGGCGACGATGCGGCTGAACGGCCTGCAAGCCGCCTTTGTCGCCGCCTTCGCCGGCGCAGCCCCGGCCCTGCCTGCCCCGTTCCAAACCGAACGCTCCGGCACCCTGCTGCTGCCCTGCATGTCCGTGCCGCAACTGATGGCCGATCACGGCATCGCCCGCCTGGACCTGCTGCACCTGGACGCGCAGGGGGCGGAGCTGGCGGTGCTGCAGGGCTGCGAGGCCGCCCTGCGCGCGGGCGCCATCGGCGCCGTGTTCGTGTCCACCCATGTCCACCAGATCACCGGCGACGCGCTGACCCACCAGCGCTGCCTGGCCCTGCTGCGCGGCTGCGGGGCGCTGATCGAGGCGGAGCACGACCCTTACGAGTCCTTCAGCGGCGACGGCCTGATCGTCGCCCGATGCGGCCCGGCTCTGCCGGGCTGGCGCCCCGCCGCCATCAGCCGCGCCCGCGCCGGGGAGGCGCTGTTCCGACATCCCAGCTACGACCTGGCGGAGGCGCAGGCCACGGCGCGGGCCGGTGCCCAGGACATCCGCCACTTGGCGGACGGCGTCGTGACTGGCTTGTTCGACGTGCTGCTGTCCCAAACCGTGGAAGGTGCAGGGCTGGACCACTTCGCAGGGGCGCTGCTGCGCGGCCATCCCGTGGGCGCCCTGGTGCGCGACCTGCTGCGCTGCCCGGACTTCGCCGCCCAGCGCGGGCGCTTCGCCGCGGAGTGGCTGGGCGAGCCGGATGCCGGCCCAGTGGCAGCGCCGCCGCCGGGCAGCCCCTTCGCCTATGCCGCGGTGGAACTGGTGCTGGAGCGGGATGGGCCGCTGGGCGCCGCTGGGGACCTGCTGGTGCTGCCCAACGACCGGGTGATGCTGCCCGCCGTGCTGGCCTCGGGTGCATGGGCCACGCCGCACGTCGAGTTCGCGGCGGCGCGCTTCCGGACGGGGCCGCGGCCCACCGTGCTGGACATCGGCGCCAATGTCGGCCTGTTCACGCGCCAGGCGCTGCGCGCCGTGGACGGCATCCCTGCCTGCCACCTGATTGAACCTGATCCCGGCAACTTCCGCGCGCTGTCCCGCAACCTGGAAGCGGTGCGCGGCCCGGCGGTCCACGCCTACAACCTGGCCCTTGGTGCCGCCGATGGGCAGGCCGCGTTCTTCCGGGACGGGGAGAACTGCGGCAACTACTCGTTGCACCCCGACGCCATGCGTGGGCGGCCCTTCACGCAGGGCACCGTCGCGGTCGCCGCGGCCGGGCCGTGGCTGGAGCGGCACATGGCGGGCGACGGGCCAATCCTGTGGAAGAGCGACACCCAGGGCGCCGATGAAGCCGTGGTGGCGCAGGCGCCCTGGCCGGTGTGGCGCCGTGTGGGGGCCGCGGTGATCGAACTATGGCGCATCCGCAAGGAGGGCGGCCTGCCCGCGGGCTTCCTGGAGCGCATCGCGGACATGCCGCACCGGCGACTGGGCGGGGTGGAAGCGTCGCCGGATGGCGTGGCCGCCTACCTGGCCGGCGACGACTGGGCGCATGACGACCTGTATCTCTGGCGGTGACGCCCGTCCGGCCCGGCACGCGCCGGCTTTCATCGGCCGTGATTGCCGCGTAGCGTCCTGGCGACCATGTGCGAACTGCTGGGCATGAGCGCCAACGTGCCGACCGACATCTGCTTCAGCTTTGCCGGACTGGTGCCGCGGGGCGGCGGCACGGCGCCGCACGCGGACGGCTGGGGCATCACCTTTTACGAGGGGCGGGGCTGCCGGGCTTTCCATGATCCCACGCCCAGCGCCCACAGCGAAATCGCGCGGTTCCTGATCGGCCATCCCATACGCAGCCGCATCGTCATCTCGCACATCAGGCGGGCCAACCGCGGCGGGGTGTCGCTGGAGAACACGCATCCCTTCACGCGGGAGCTGTGGGGCCGGGCCTGGACGTTCGCGCACAACGGCCAGCTCCGCGGCGTGAAGCGCTGGCCGCTGGGCGTCCACCGCCCCATCGGCACCACGGACAGCGAGCATGCCTTCTGCTGGATGCTGGCGCAGTTGCGGGACCGCTGGCCCGCCCCGCCGTCCGACGCCGCCTTGTCCGCCCACGTCGCCGCGCTGGCCGCGCAGCTCTCCGACCTCGGCGTGTTCAACATGCTCATGAGCGACGGACGGCAGCTCTTCTGCTTCTGCGGCACCAAGCTGGCCTGGATCACCCGCCGCGCCCCCTTTGGCCCGGCAACCCTGGTGGACGAGGACCTGACGGCGGACTTCAGCCAGCTCACGACCCCCGGCGACATCGTGAGCGTCGTGGCGACCCGGCCCCTGACCCGGGACGAGACCTGGATGACGATGGCGCGCGGGGAGTTCGTGGTGTTCCGCGGCGGGGTGGCAGGGCGTTCGCCGCCCGTGCCCCGAAGCCGGGCGCGGGCGGCATAGCCGTTTGCCGTTAGGCGGCAGCCGGTCCGTTGCGGCGGCGCAGGCCAGCCACGCCAGCAAGGCCCGCCCCGAGCAGCGCCGCGCTCACCGGCTCCGGCACCGACGTGATGGCGAAGTCGGTGACGTTGGCGATGCCGAAGGCGGCAGGGGAGGTGACGGCGCCGGTGGCCAGGTTGACCGAATAAAGCGCAGTGCTGGTCGCGGCGTAGCCGACGTTGCCGTTGCCATCAATGTCGAAGCTGGTCAGCCCCGCCACGCCAAGGCTGCCCACGACCGTCAATGTGCCGTTGTTGGGCGGGGTTTGAACCGTGAGCAGCCCGTTCGCCGCATCAAGGTCGTAAAGGGCGGTGGCGGCGACGCTGCCCCTGACCTGGTTGGTGTAGGCGACGGCGGTCACGGACGGGGCCCCCGTGGGCGCCCCAGGGGCGGGAGCGTAGCTGATCGTCCCGTCAACGTTGAGGACGCCGTTGTCCACGGTCACGCGCAGGTCCTGCCCGGTGTCGCTGACGATCCTCAAGCGGTCCACGGCCGGGTTGAATGCGATGTCGAACGCAGTGCCGCTCAGCGGGGTGCCAACCATGGTGGACAGGGACGCCGTGCCGGTGAAGGCGTTGATCACATAGATGGCGCCGCTGGTGCCAAGACCGTATAGCGCGCCGGTGCTGGGACGGTAGTCAATCCCGTACAGGGACTCCCCGTTGCCCAATCCGGTGACGGCACGGACGTTGCTGACGACGCCGGGCGCCGTGGTGTCGAAGCTGAAGAGCGTGGTGCCGCCGCTGACGCCGGTGGCCGGCACGGCATGGGCGGCCGTGGCAGTAAGGGCGAGCGCAGCGATGGCAAGCAGGTGGGTCGTCTTGTGCATGTGTCGTCTCCGGGAAGGTGCGGCGGCAGGTGAGGTCGCGCAGGAGCCAGTTGAAAGGCGGCCAAGTAGAGCGGGACAGCTTCGCGCGCCGCGGTCGGACCCGGGGCGTGCCATTCACCTACAAACCGGGCGCGGCATCGGATGGCGGCAGAACCGTTGATTCCTGCGTGCTCACGAGGTCGTGTAGCGTGCCGGCCCAGGGTCTGCGGCGCCGGCCCGGCATCCGGTGTAGCCCCTGCCGCGTATGATCCATGCATGATGGACGCACCACTCGAAGGCCTGCTGGCCGCGGCCGCCCGTGGCGAGCAGGCGGCGTTGCGCGCCATCTATGACCGGGAAGGGGCGCGGCTGTTCGGTGTGGCCTTGGCGATCCTGCGTGACCGTGCGGCGGCGGCGGATGCGGTGCAGGACGCCTTCCTGGGCTTGTGGCAGCGGGCAGGGCAGTTCGACCCGGCGCGCGGCGACCCCCGGGCGTGGATCGTCGCCTTCGTGCGCCACGCCGCGCTGAGCGCTGCCCGTGCCCGCGGGCGCGAGTTGCCGACCGATGACCCGGCGCTGGGCGACGCCGCCGTCGCGCCCGATGCGCTCGACCGCTTGGCCGCCGACGCGGACGGTGCCCGGCTTCGTGATTGCCTGCAGACCCTGGACGTGCGCCACCGGACATTCGTCGTCCTGGCCTTCCTGCACGGCCTGTCGCACAGCCAGGTCGCGGCGCGGCTGGACCTGCCGTTGGGCACCGTCAAGACCTGGATACGACGGGGCCTGCAGCAGCTTCGGGCATGCATGTCATGAGCGGCAACGGGATTCCGGAGCCGGACGAGAACGCGGAAGCGGAGCGCGACGCCCTGGCAGCGGAGTGGGTGCTTGGCACCTTGGACGCCCGCACGGCGGCGGCGGTCGAGCAGTCCATGGCATCCGACCCGGCGCTGGCCGATGCCGTAGCGGCATGGGAGCGGCACCTGGCGCCGCTTGCCGCCCTTTCACCCGCCGAAGCGCCGCCAGCCGGACTTTGGCAGCGGATCGAGAGCCGGATCGAGGGCGGGATCGTGCCGGCTCTCACGCCCATTCGGCCAGCCGCGGTGGCGCGTCCATCCTGGCGTGGGCGCCTGCTTGCCGGATGGGCGCTGGGTGCGACAGCGGCCGCCGGGCTGTTGGGGGTTCTGGCGCTGCGTGAGCCACGCGGGCCGACGCCGGTGATGACGGTGCTGTTGAGCGACCGGACCCAGGCAGCTTGGACAGCAACGGCCGAACCGGACGGAGCCCTGCGGCTGGCGGCGTTCCCGCCTGTGGCCGGGGCGGCGGAGCAGCCGACGGCGGACCGGGTGCTGCAGGTGTGGGCGCTACCGCAAGGCGCGGCGGCGCCGACCAGCCTGGCCCTGCTGCCGCAGGGGCTGCGCGAGACCACGATTACGGCACCGGCTCTGCGTCCGGTGCCGGGCATGTTGATCGAGATCAGCCTGGAGCCGCCAGGCGGTTCTCCGCTGGGCCGGCCCTCTGGCCCCGTGCTGTTCATCGGCCGGCTGAGCCAGCCCGGGCCGCCGACCTAGAAGGACACGAGCCTTACCCCTCCGACGGCTCGTGCGCGTTCACGAACGGCGGCGGCTTGACGGCAGGCAGCGTTGTGGCCTGCGCCGGCGTCGGATACTTGTCGCGCACCGCGGGCGGCAGCCCCTGCGGGCGGCCCGTCTCCAGTGCCCGGCCGATGGCGGCCACCACGCGCACGTCCATCAAGCCTTCCTCCCCATCCGGCTCGACCGGGCGGTCGTGCAGGACGCAGTCGGAGAAGTACTGGGTTTCCCCGCCGAACTGGTCCACGGCGGGGAAGCCGCGCTCCGTCGTCGTCTCTCCCATCGTCAGCGTGTGCGTCAGCGGCCCAGGGAACGTGAAGCCGGGCTTGACCAGCAAGCTGCCGTCCGTGCCGATCACGCGATACTCGCTATGGCTGTTCAGCCCGTAGGCGACCGTGAACTGCGCCAGCCGGTCCCCAGGGAAGCGCAGCGTGACGGACACGGTGTCGTCGAAGTCGAAGCCGAACTCCTTGTGGCGCAGCCCAGCGGCCATGACCTCGACCGGTTCCGCGCCGAACAGGTTGCGGCAGGCGTTGATGGGATACGGCCCCATGTCCGCCACCGGACCCGCCCAGAAGCCGTGTTTGGCCCGGTGGTTGGTCTTGGCGACCTGCTGCGTGAAGGCGGACGTGAACAGCCGGGCCTTGCCCAGCTCCCCCGCGCGGACCATGCGTATGGCCTCCAGCGTGGCGGGTTCGAAGTGCAGGCGGTAAGCGACCAGCAGCTTGGCGCCAGTCGTGTCCGCGGCGCGCTGGATGGCATGGCAGTCGTCCTCGCTGGTGGCCATGGGCTTTTCCAGCAGGACATGGATGCCGCGCTCCAGCGCCGGGACCGCGAACTCGCGGTGCTGCCAGTTGGGCAGCGCCAGGTAGATCGCGTCGAACTGGCCGCTGTCGAGCGCCTTCAGATAGGCGTCGTAGTGGTAGGTGTTGGTGATGCCGTAGCGCTTGCCGAGGGCCTGCGCCTTCTCCTGGTCCCCAGTGACGATGGCGGTCATCTCGGAGTTGCCGGTGTGGGCGACGCCCGGCATGAAGGCGCCCTGGCTGATCCAGCCCGCGCCGACGACGGCGTAGCGCACCTTGCTGCCCTGAACCTTTTTCGCCATCGCGGTTCCCCTTGCGTTGCGGGGGTAGGAGCGCAGCGGGGTGGCGGGGGTTCCCGGGCAGGCTGGAGCCGGCGATCCGGTGATGCCCGCCTCAGCCCGCCCGCACCGTGGCGGATGGCGTCTCTCCGAACCGCGCCCGATAAGCCCGGGCGAAACGGCCCAGGTGCGTGAAGCCGCAGCGGAGCGCTGCAGCGGAGACGCCCTCCCGCCGGGCCAGCCCGTCCCGCGCCTGGTCTAGGCGGATGTCGCGCAGGCGCCCCATCGGGGTGCAGCCGGTGAAGCGGCGGAAGCCCTCCTGCAGCGTGCGCGGGGCAACGCCGGCGGCGCGGGCCATGTCGTCCAGGGTAATGGGCTGGTCGAAGTTGGCGCGCATGAACTCCTCGGCCCGCTTGACAAGAGCCGGGCGCACAAGCGCGGGGCGCGGCGCGGCAGGCGGCGTGCCCTGCCACGGCTGGCCCTGGGCCAGCAGGGCCAGCAACGGGGCCTCGATGGCAGCGGCCAGGCGCGGGTCGGCGCGGGTCATGGCGGCCAGGCCGGTGTCGGCGTGCAGGGCGCGCAGGTGCCACAGGAAGGGCTGCAGCTCCGGACGGGCCAGGTCCACCCGGCGGCGGAACCGCGCGTCCCGGTCTAGGTGCGCCGCCATGCGCGCCTGGTCTATGCGGACCACGAACTGCTCGGCGTCGCCGGAGAAGCGGGCAGTGAAGGGGTCGCCGGGGTTGAACCAGGCCCCGGCGGCGGCGCCCAGGGCAACATCGGTGCCGGCCCCGCCGGCCACGCCGGTGCCGGAAAGGCAGAACACGACCAGGTGGTAGGCCGCGACGGCCGGCACCTCCACCTGCATCGCGCCGAACTTGATGGCGCCGAAGCCGACCGCGCCCAGGCTGAAATAGTCCATGTGCGCGCGCGCCGGGCGGCGCTCCAGCGGGATCAGGCGGTGCGGCTGCATGACGGCGCCGATGCGCTCCCGCGTCTCGTCCACGTCGGCGCACTCGAACAGCCGGTGGCGGCGGAGCGCCAGGTTCGGCCCGAAGCCCAAGCCTGTCATGGGGTGCCCTGCGGTGGGATAAGCCGGGACCGTGACATTCCCGAGGGGCCCGGGGCAACCGGAATCGTTATCCTGCTGGCGGCGGCGTCCTACGAGGCCGCGGGATCGGCGACCTCCACCTCCACGCGGGCGCCGTTGACGCGCACGGGGAAGGTGCGGGTCGGCTGCGAGATCGGGGCGGTGCGGGGGGCGCCGGTCGGGATGTGGACCAGGCCCTGATGCAGCGGACACTCGACGCAGCCGTCTTCGACATAGCCCTCGGACAGCCGGGCATGGCCGTGCGGGCAGAGGTCGTGCAGGGCGTGGAACCCATCATCCAGCCGGAACAGCGCCACGTGGACGCCGCCCAGCACCAGTCCGAGCGCGCCTTCCACCGCCAGGTCGTCCACGCCGGCGGCGTCGTGCCATGCCATTGCGCGCGCCCCTAGATCGGCGTCGCGAGCAGCGTCTGCACCCGCAGCGTGTCGTAGATCACCCGCTTGGCCTTGAACCGCAGGCCGTCCGGCGTGCGCACCAGCCGGTCCTTGTAAAGCCCGGCCTGGTAGATCGAGGTGCTGCCGGCCTGGGAGGTGTTGACGACGATGTAGCTGCTGGTCACGTCCAAGGTGGCGTCGTCCACCGCCGACCACTCGATGCCGGAGATGAAGTGGCGGTAGGTCGGCTTCTCGTAGATGTTGGCGTGGCGCAAGGACAGCACGCGGTCCCGCAGCATCGCGGCGCTGTCGCAGTGCATCACCGGCGCGGGCAGCCCGGCGTCCTCGTTCTCCTTGGGCACAATCTCGTACAGGCAGTCCTCGGTGAAGAAGCCGGGCCATTCCTCCAGCCGGTCGTTATCCAGGGCGGCAGCGTAGCGGTCGAACAACTCGGTGATCTCGAAGCGCTGGATCATGCGTTCAGTGATGGAAGGGCGGTCGGTGATGGCGGGGCGTTCGGCGGCAGCGGGACGCTCGGCGACGGACGCGCTCATGCGCGCACGCTCCGCATCTGCACGTCGTCGAAGCCCATCAGCTCCTGGTAGCCGACCCAGAAGCGGCGGATCAGGCTTTCGGTGATCAGCGTGTCCTGCTGCTCCGGCGCGGAGCGCGACATCTCGATCACGCTGACCTCCTCCCCGTCGCGGGCGGTGCCGCGCTGGACCAGCTCCGTCGCCTCGGTGTCCTCCATGCTGATGTAGCCTGCGGGGCCGACCAGGTTGGCCTGCTTGATCCGCAGCTTGCGCATCTCCGGCGTGTCGTCGGTGTAGCCGAAGAAGTGGAACACCAGCTCGAAGTGGCCCGGCCCTTTCGGAAGTATCTGCCGGGCGACCAGCGTGTTGTGGATCTGCTGGATCACGAGCTGGGGGAAGATCGGCTGGATGTGGTTGGTGGCGAGTTCCTCGTATTCCTGGTGCATGGCCAGGATGCTGTCGTCCTCCAGCCGGAAGCCCTCGTCGTAGCTGCGTATGTTCTGTGCCTTGTAGGCGGCGCCGGACGACTCCTCGTCTTTCTTGATCGCCATGATAAGGCTGTGCAGGCCGGTGCGCTCGTCCGGGATGCAACGGGCCTTCATGCCGACGCGGAAGATGTTGAAGGTGGTGTGGAACATGTGCAGCAGGCTGGCGTGGTAGGGGTCCTTCACGTTTTCGGTGTACAATTTCCAGTTGCTGTCCGAGTACTGCCGGGTGCAGCCGAGGTATTCGATGGGCTTGTGGAAGATGCGGTCCACGTAGGGGCGCATCTGCGGGCCGATGTAGTCGGCCAGGTCGGGGACCGTGCTGCTGAAGGTGGCGAACACCAGGCCGGCGTAGCTGTCCACGCGCAGTTGGCGCAGGTTGTGGGTGGCGGGGTTGAAGTCCCGCGGCATCCCCGTCTGGTCCTTCTGGCCCCGGCGGAACGGCACGCCCTGCAGGTTGCCGGCGGCGCCGTAGCTCCACTGGTGATAGACGCAGGAGTGCGACATGGCGTTGCCGCGTGGCAGGCGGCAGACGATGGCGCCGCGGTGGGCGCAGCGGTTGACCCAGGCGGCCAGAGCGCCGTCCTCCAGCCGGGTCATCACGACGGGGGTGTCGCCGATGAAGGTGCTCTTGTAGTCGCCGGGGTTGGGGATTTCGGCGGTGAAGCCCAGGAAGCTCCAGGTGGGGCCGCGGTAGATGCGCTCCTGCTCGCGGTCGTAGATTTCCTGGGAGCTGAAGACCTTGTAGGGCACGCGGGAGCCATCGGGGTTGGGGAAGACGGCCAGCGGCGGCAGGCTCTCGGCGATGGGATGGTCCATGGCGCGCTCCGGTGTGGCGATGGGCTACGCTAGGCTTGCCGCGCCGGGCCGCGCTATCCCAATTGCGCGGGGATGCGCCGGGTCGTCCGTTTTGCGCGGCGTTGTTGCGGGGCCGGCTGGCGGCGGGGATGGGAGAGGGCCTAGCCTTCCCGTCCAGGAGGCTCCCATGCACGCCATTGCCGATCCGCGCCCTGCCGCCCTGCCGCACCCGCCGTCTGCCGCGGGGTGGCGGTCCGTCATCGGGGAGCGGAACATCCTGCTGCTGGCGGTGCATCCGGGGGACGAGACCGCGCTGTTCGGCGGGCTGATCGCGCGGGCCTGCGCTGCCGGGCGGGCACCCTTTGTCGCCGTGCTGACGGACGGCAGCACGCAGCCCGGCGCCCCCGGGGAGGACCCGCGCCGGGTCGCGCTGCGGCGGGAGCGAGAGACGCGGGCCGCGGCGGCGGCGCTGGGGCTGGAGGATGACCGGCTGCTGTTCGTCGGCCTGTTCGACGGCACGGTGCCCGGCGGCGGCCCGATGTTCGACGCGCTGGTGGCCGCGATGGACCTGGTGATGTGGCGCAACGACTGCACGGTGCTGGTGGCGGCGGATGGGGGCGACGCCGACACGCAGGCGGCGCTGCTGGTGGCGCGGGCAGCGGCGCGGCGGACGGGGCTGGGGCTGGTCATGCGCGTGGACGGGCCGGGCGGGACGCCGCTGGATGGGGAAGCATGCGGGGCGGGCTTGGAGGGGGGCATCGAGGCGTATGCCCCGGCCGACTTGCGTTTGGGCTGACGCGGCACGGCGGTGGGGCGGGACGGCGGCGCGGGCGGGACGGGAACTGCGGGGCGGGGGATAGGGCTAGGATGGCGCTCCCGTCTGCACGCCGGGCTGTACCGGGGTCAGGCAGGGTCACGCCAGGCGGCGATGGCCTGAAAGATCAGCCCGCCGATGCAGCTCAGGCGGGTCCGTGCCGGCGCGGATCCGCTCATGCCGCGGTGTAGCCGCCGTCCACCAGGAGGCTCTGCCCTGTCACGTATTGGCTGGCCGGTCCCGCAAGGAACACCGCCGCGCCGACGATGTCCGCGTCGGTGCCGAAGCGGCCCATGGGGGTTTGGGCCAGCAGGCGGGTGGACATCGCCTCGTTCTCGCGCATTCCCGCTGTCAGGTCGGTCTCGAAGTAGCCTGGCGCGATGCAGTTGACCCGCACGCCCTTCCCGGCCCAGTCCAGCGCCAGCGCCTTGGTCAGCAGTTCCACCCCGCCCTTGGTGGCGCAGTAGGGAACGGACCGGCGCAGGCCGACGTGGCCGGCGACGCTGCTGATGGTGATGATGGAGCCGCGCCCGGCGGCGGCCATCACGGAGCCGATGTGCTTGCAGCACAGGAAGGTGCCGGTCAGGTTCACATCCAGGATGTGCTGCCAATCGGCCAGGGACGTGCGCTCGATCCCGGCGTAGATTGGGTTGACGCCGGCGTTGTTGACGAGGACGTGGACCGCGCCGAAGCGCGCCAGGGCGGCGTCGCGCAGGGCCAGCACGTCCGGCTCCTTGGACACGTCGGCCACGACCGGCAGCACGTCCGGGCCGATTGCGGCGGCGGCGGCCTGCAGGGTGGCTTCGGTGCGGCCGCACAGGACGAGTTGGGCGCCGTGGCGGTGCAGGCCCTCGGCGATGGCCCGGCCCAGGCCGCGGCCGCCGCCGGTGACGATGGCGACATGGCCGGTCAGGTCGAAGGTGTTGAGCAGGGTGGGTTCTCCTAGAGGTGGATTGGGTGCTGCTGGGCTTCCCTCACCCCGGCCCTCTCCCGGAGGGAGAGGGAGAAGGTCAATGGTTGGCCCCGTGCTTGACGATCTTCTGGGCCAGGCTCCAGCGGTGGACTTCGCTGGCGCCGTCGTAGATGCGGAAGCCCCGGACTTCGCGGAAGATGCGTTCGACCATGGTTTCGCCGGTGACGCCGATGCCGCCCAGGACTTGGACGCAGCGGTCGGCGACGCGCCAGATGGCTTCGCTGCACACGACCTTGGCGATGCTGCTTTCGGTGCCGGCGCGCTCCCCCTGGTCCAGCAGCCAGGCGGTGTGCCAGATGGTGAGGCGGCTGGTGCGGATGTCCATGTCGTTGTCGGCCAGCATGAAGCCGATGCCCTCGTGCTGGGCGATGGGCTTGCCGAAGGCCTCGCGCTTGGCGGCGTAGGCGACGGCGATGTCCTGGGCGCGGCGGGCTGCGCCGAGCCACCTCATGCAGTGAGTCAGGCGGGCGGGGGCGAGGCGGACCTGGGCGTAGCGGAAGCCCTCCCCGACTGCGCCCAGCACGTCTGACGCGGGGACGCGGAGGCCGCTGAACTCCACGACGGCGTGGCCGCCGGCGAAGCCTTGGTCGAGGGTGTCCATGACGCGGGGGATGCGTATGCCGGGCTGGTCCATGTCGGCGAGGAACATGGTGGCGCGACCGTCCTCCCCCTTTGCCATGATGATGGCGAAGCCGGCGCCGACTGCGCCGGTGGTGAACCACTTCGTGCCCTCGATCACATAGCCGTCGCCGTCGCGGGTGGCGGTGGTGAGGAGGGCTGCCGGGTCGGAGCCGGCGCCGGGCGGGGGTTCGGTCATGCAGAAGCAGGAACGGATTTCGCCTGACGCCAGCGGGCGCAGCCAGCGCTCCTTCTGTTCGGGCGTGGCCACAACCTCCATGAGGTGCATGTTGCCCTCGTCGGGGGCGGAGAGGTTCATGGCGAGGGGGCCGAGGAGGGAGTAGCCGGCCTCCTCGAACACGACGGCGCGTCCGACGTGGCCGAGGCCGAGGCCGCCGTACTCCTTGGCGACGTGGGGGGCGAGGAGACCGGCGGCGCTGGCGAGGGCGTTCAGCTCGCGGCGCAGCTCGTCCGTGGGGCCGTGGCGCTCCTGCCGGGCATCGCCTTCCAGCGGGATGATCTTGTCGCGGATGAAGGCGCGGGTGCGGTCCTGCAGGTCGGAGAGTTCGGCGGGGATGGAGAAATCCATGTCGGTGGCCTTTGCGGGAATGGCGCGATGATATGTGGGCGGGCGGGCAGGGCCTAGAACACCCGGCCCGCCCGGACCTCCTGCGCAAACTCCAGCAGGCCCGCCGCCAGGGCGCCGAACCCGGCGTAGCGCGGGTCCGCCGTGGCGCCGCGGACGTGGAGGGCGTGCAGCTGCAGGAAGATGACGCCCAGCTTGAGGATGCCCAGCGCGCGGTGGAAGCGGATGTCCGACAGATCCCGCCCAGTCAGCGCGGCGTAGCGCAGCGCCGCCTGCTCCCGCGTCCAGAAGCCCGGGGCGGCGGTGGGCATCTGCCGCAGGGTGTGCATGACCTGGGGGTCCCCGGCTTCGGTCCAGTAGGACAGCATGGTGCCGAGGTCGAACAGGCCGTCGCCGCGGGTGCCCTGGTCCCAGTCCACGACCGCCGTGGGCTGTAGCGCGCCGTCAAGGATGAGGTTGTCCAGCTTGAAGTCGTTGTGCAGCATGACGGCGGGGCCGTCGGGAACTTGATGGGCTTCCAGCCAATTCCCCAGTTCCTGCACCAGCGCGGCGCTGCGCCCCTCCGCGATGGCCAGGCCGCGGCGCCGCCAGCCTTCCACCGCGCGGCGGAGGAAGCCGCTGGGGCGGCCGAGGTCGCCCAGGCCCAGCGCCTGGGTGTCCGCGCCATGTATGGCGGCGAGCGTCGCCAGCATCGTTTCCGACAGCCCGGCGGCGGCGGCGGGCTGGCCGGCCAGGTCAGGCGGCAGGTCGGCGTGGATGACGCGGCCCGGCCGGTACTCGATCAGTTGGAAGGGCACGCCGAGGACGGCGGTGTCGGTGCAGAGGTGGACGCTGCGGGGCACGAAGGGCAGGGCGTCCGGCAGGCAGGACAGGATGCGGTGCTCCCGCGCCATGTCGTGCGCGCCGGGGGGAAGTTGGCCCGGCGGAGGGCGGCGGAGGACGTAGGGCTGGCCGTCCACGTGGACGAGGGTGTTGATGTTGGCCAGGCCACCCGGGAAGCGGTGCGGGGGAGGGTCCGGTGTCCAGGCCATGCCGTGTGCGGCCAGATGCGCGGCGACGCGGGTCCAGTCGGGGTTGAGGCCGGGTTCGGTCATGGGGGGACGATGCCGGGGCGGGTTGGCTTCGTCCAGCCGCCGCCCTAGCCTCTCCGCCAAAGCCAGCGAGGATCGCCCCATGCCCGAAGCCTACATCTGCGATTATATCCGCACCCCCATCGGCCGCTATGCCGGCGCCCTCAAGGACGTGCGCGCCGACGACCTGGCCGCCCACCCTATCCGGGTGCTGCGGGAGCGCAATGCGGGCGTGGACTGGGACATGCTGGATGACTGCATCTTGGGGTGCGCCAACCAGGCGGGGGAGGACAACCGGAACGTGGCGCGGATGGCGCTGCTGCTGGCGGGGCTGCCGGTGGGGGTGCCGGGGGCGACGCTGAACCGGCTGTGCGGCAGCGGGCTGGATGCGGTGGGGACGGCGGCGCGGGCGATCCGGGCGGGGGAGGCCGACCTGATGCTGGCCGGCGGCGTGGAGAGCATGACGCGGGCGCCGTTCGTGATGGCGAAGGCGACGGAGGCGTTCGCGCGGCAGGCGGACATCCATGACACCACCATTGGCTGGCGGTTCGTGAACTCCCTGATGCGGACGATGCACGGGACGGAGTCGATGCCGGAGACGGCGGAGAACGTGGCGGAGGCGCATCAGGTGTCGCGCATGGACCAGGATGCCTTTGCCCTGCGGTCGCAGCAGAAGGCGGCGGCGTCCCATGCGTTTCTTGCCGGGGAGATCGCGCCCGTGACCGTCAAGGGGCGCAAGGGCGACACCGTGGTGGAGCGGGACGAGCATCCGCGGGAAACGACGATGGAAGTTCTGGGCAAGCTGAAGACGCCCTTCCGCCAGCCGGGGACGGTGACGGCGGGCAATGCGTCGGGGGTGAACGACGGGGCCGCGGCGCTGCTGATTGCAAGCGGGGATGCGGCGCGGCGGCACGGGCTGCAGCCGCGGGCGCGGGTGGCGGCGATGGCGGTAGCGGGGGTGGAGCCTCGGGTCATGGGCATCGGGCCGGTGCCGGCGGTGCAGAAGCTGATGGCGCGGACCGGATTGGCGCTGCGGGACGTGGACGTGATCGAGCTGAACGAGGCGTTCGCCGCCCAGGGCCTGGCGGTGCTCCGGGGGTTGGGGGTGGCGGACGACGACCCGCGGGTGAACCCGCATGGCGGGGCGATTGCGCTGGGGCATCCGCTCGGGGCCAGCGGGGCGCGGCTGGCGGGGACGGCGCTGCGGGCGTTGGAGGAGAGCGGCGGGCGGCGTGCGGTGGTGACGATGTGCATCGGGGTGGGGCAGGGGATTGCCGCGCTGATCGAGCGCGCATGATCCCGCCCGGCATCCCGTCCGTCACCCCGCCTGGGCCGCCGATGGCCCTGATGGCGCGGGACGCCTGGCGGCTGGGCTTGGGCGCGATCCGGGCCATGCCCAACCTGTTCGGCGCGACGTTCGTGGCGCTGCTGGTGTTCGACCTGGCGTTCCGGCTTCGGCATCCCCCGTCGGCGGGTTGGCCCGGCGCGCAGGAAATCCTGCTCGCCTATGCCAGCGAGATCGCGTCGGATGTGGTTCTGGCAGGGGCGGCGGTTGCGGTGCATCGGATGGTGCTGCTTGGGGAGGCGGGGGATCGGATGCCCTGGCGGCTGCCGCCGGGGTATGACCGCTACCTGGTGGCGGTCCTGGTGCTGGACCTGTTGATGGTGCCGGCCATTGCCGCCTTTGCGTTCAGCGGGGGCGGGTATGGGGGGCCGGCGCTGCTGCTGCCGGTGCTGCTGGTGCCCGGCATCGCGCTGACCGTCCGGCTGGGGTTGGCGCTGCCGATGGCGGCGGTGGAAGTGCCCGAAGCAGGGTTCGGGGCGGGGTTCCGGATGGCGTGGGCGGCGTCCCGGGGGCGGGGTTGGCGGCTGTTCGGGGCGCTGCTGCTGACGTTCCTGCCGATCGGGGCGGGGGCGCTGCTGGTGGCGGGGATGCTGCAGGGGGTGGGCGGGCTGGCGTCTGTGCTGCTGGACGCGCTGGCGGATGCGGCGAAGGCGACGCTGTCCGCAGCATTGGGGGCGGCGCTGTGGTCGCGGCTGCTGCAGGCGCAGGGTCGGGCGCCCGTGCGGCCGCCGGTGGCGCAATGACGGCGCTGCGCCAGGTGGCAGGCCATGCTAGGGGTGTGGCATGAACGCGCTTGCGAAGCTGCCGGTCCGGATGACGGTGCAGGAGTTCCTGGCCTGGGAGCCGGGGGATGGGCGCGCATGGCAACTGGTGAACGGGGAGCCGCAGGCGATGGCGCCAGCCAAGCCGACGCATGCGTTCCTGCAAGCGGAACTGGCCCGGCTGATCGGCAACCATCTGCTTGCCCAGGACAGCCCCTGCCGCGTGGCCGTCGAGCCTGGCATCATGCTGCGCGCGCTGGCCGGCCGCAACTTTCCGCGTGCCTGACGTGACCGTGACCTGCACCCTTGGTGACGGTGATGAGGATGCGGTGATCTCCGAGCCGGTGCTGCTCGCCGAGGTGCTGTCACCCAGCAACCAGGTGGAGATGCTGGACAACGTGCTGAGCTACACCAGCATCCCCAGCGTGCAGGAGATCCTCGTCCTGCACAGCACCCTGATCGGCGCGGAGGTGCTGCGCCGCGGGCCGGATGGCATCTGGCCGGCGGACCCGGCGGAAGTCACGTCCGGGAACCTGGTGCTGGACAGCATCGGCTTCCGCGTGCCACTGGCGGACCTCTACCGGACCACCCGGCTGCGCGCCGGCGCTTGACCCTGCGGGGGTCAACAAAGCCCAACGCCGCGCCACATCCCTGCTTCACTCGACAAGGACATCCCATGCGCCGCTTCCTGATGCTCGGCCTGCTCGCCGCCACGCTTGCTCCCAGCCTGGCGGAGGCTCAGACGCCCCGCCGCATCCGCGGCACCATCCAGGCGCTGGAGGGCAGCACCCTGGTGGTGCAGTCGCGGGAGGGGGAGACGCTCCGCATCCAGCTTCCGACGCCCCCGGCCGTGACCGCCGTGGTGCCCGCGACGCTGGCCGACGCCAAGGCGGGCACCTTCATCGGCGCTGCCGCCGTCGGCCCCAAGGACAAGCTGCGCGCCCTGGAGGTGCTGATCTTCCCCGAGGCCCTGCGCGGCAGCGGCGAGGGCCACCGGCCTTGGGACCTGACGCCCGAGAGCACGATGACCAACGCCACCATCGAGGCGGAGTCCGCCGGCACGGACGGGCGCACCTTGACGCTGATGGCCAGCGGCGAGAGGCTGACCGTCACCGTCCCGCCCGACGCGCCCATTGTGACGTTTGCGCCTGGCGACGCCGCCATGCTGCGGCCCGGCGCCAAGGTGTTCATCGGTGCGACGGCGGCGGCCGACGGCACCCTGTCCGCCGCCCGGGTCAACGTCGGCAAGGACGGGCTTACGCCGCCGATGTAGGCTCTACCTGGGGCGTCAGCGCCGCCCTGATCTCCGCCAGCCCGCGCCGGGCCGTGCCGTCCGGCGCGAAATTGGCGGGGTCCAGCCAGGCTTGGATCGCCTGGCGGCAGGGCGGCCACTCGTCGCCCACGATGCTGAAGAAGGCGCTGTCCCGCAGGCGGCCTTTCAGGACGTAGTGGGCGCGAAGGGTACCCTCGTAGGTGAAGCCTAGACGCTCCGCCGCGCGGCGGGAGGGGGCGTTGAGGGCGTTGCACTTCCAGACCAGGCGGCGGTAGCCCAGGTCGTCTGCGGCCAGGCGCAGCAGCAGGAACATGGCTTCGGTTGCGGCTCGGGTGCGCTGCAGAGCCGGAGCGAACCAGATGTGGCCCAGTTCGATGGCGGCGAAGCGGGGCTGGATGTCCATGAGGGTCAGCCAGCCGGAGACGGTGCCGGTGCTGACGGGGCGCACGGCCCAGGCCATGGGGTCGTGGGTGCTGGCGAAGTCGGCGACGAAGGCGGCCAGGGCGTCCTGGGTGGGGAACGGGCCGTAGCCCATGTAGTCCCAGGTGGCGTCGGCGTCCGGGCCGGCGGCGGCCCACAACTCGGCGGCGTGGCGGCGGTGCAGGGGTTCGAGCACGACGTGGGCGCCGCGGATCGGCACGCGGGCCGGCAAGGGACGCGGGGTGGGATCAACAGGCAGGCCGAGGGGACGTTCCATGCCGGGCAGGATGGCACGGAAGCAGGACTTCTTCTCCCTCTGGGGGAGGATTGGGGTGAGGGAGGCCGCTAGCACCATGCTTGGCCAGTCGAGGCGGTCCTTCAAGCGTCAAGGCCAGCGTTTGCGGTTTCCCTCACCCCAACCCTCTCCCGGAGGGAGAGGGGGGAGCGTAGCTATCCCACCACCTCCGGCACCCGCTCTGCCGGGGGAGTGTTGCGGCTGCGGTAGATGCGGATGATGCCGTCTATGACGACCATGCCGATGCCGGGGAGGTCGCCGCCGCGGATGCTGGACAGGAGGTCGGGTCCGGCGGAGTGCTGGGCGCGGTCGAGGAAGACGAGGTCGGCGGCGCGGCCCACCTCGATCATGCCGCAGTCCAGGCGGCGGACGCGGGCGGTGTTGCCGGTGGCGCAGCAGAACAGCAGTTCCGCCGGCACGTTGCCGATGCTGGACAGCATCGCGATCATGCGGAGGATGCCCAGCGGCTGCACGCCGGAGCCGGCTGGGGCGTCGGTGCCGAGGATCACGCGGTCCATCTGGCCGAGTTCGCTGGCGTAACGCAGGGCGGTGAGGGCGGCAAGCTCGTTGCCGTTGTGGACGATCTCCAGCGCGCGGCCGCAGCCTTCGCACAGGCAGCGGATTTGGCGGGGGGGCAGGGCGGTGTGGCCGCCGTTGATGTGGCCGATCACGTCGGCGTCGGCCTGCAGGACGGTGTCGGCGTCCATGTAGCCGCTGCCGGGCACGCTTGGGCCGCCGGTGTGAATGGTGCTGACCATGCCGTGCTGGCGCGCCCAGGCGACCATGGTGCGGGCTTCGTCCCCGCGCTTCACGGTGCCCAGGCCGACCTCGCCGAGCATGGTGACGCCGGCGGCGGCGAGGTCGGCGAAGTCCTGCTCTACCATGCCCTGCTCGACGATGGGGGCGCCGGCCCAAACCTTGACGCCGCTGGGACGATGGTTGGCGAAGGCGCGCTGGGCGGCGATGGCGAGAGCCTTCAGGCCCACGATGTCCCGCGGGCGTCCGGGCAGGTGGACTTCGCCCGCGGAGACCATGGTGGTGACGCCGCCGTGGAGGGTGCTGTCTATCCAGCCGAGCGCGTTCTGGCGCGGGGTCCAGTCGCCGAAGGCGGGGTGGACGTGGCTGTCGATCAGGCCGGGGCACAAGGCGGAGCCGCGGGCGTCTATGGTGACGGCGGCACCACTCAGGTCGAGGTCGGCGGCGCGGCCTATGGCGGTGATGCGCCCGCCCTCTGCCAGCAAGGCGTCGGCGGCCAGGATTGGCTCCTCCAGGCGTCCGGACAGCATGAGGCCGACATTGCGGATGGCAAGCTTGCCGCGCTGCTGCTCGGGGCCGGTGGGAAGGGCCATGTCAGGGCGCTCCGCATGAGGGGCGGCTGGCAAGTGGCGGGTGGCGGTTGATCATGGGAGGGAGGATCGGCGGGGGCGGGATGGGCGTCAACGGGGCGAGCGTGCTGGAGGGCGCGCGCTGGTTGTTCCTTGAGGAAGGGAGTGGGGTGAGGGAGGGCGCCAGGGCCGTTGCCGGATGCAGATGACGTGCGGAGGCTGGATGGGCCGATGCTGGTTGCTCCCTCACCCCGGCCCTCTCCCGGAGGGAGAGGGGGAGGCAAGTAGGCAAGTGGTTAGTTGGTGCGGGCGGCGCTGGGCAGGGACGGGCCTGTGGTGACGCGCGGGGCGGCCGGTCCCGTGGCGCCGGGCAGGGTGGCGCTGCCGGGCACGGTGACGGGGGCTGTCAGGCTTCCGGCGGTGCCGGCCATCGGCGCTGCGGGCACCGAGAGCTTCGGTCCGGCCGCCATGGTGTGCGGCACGGACGGCGCGGGAGCGGCGGGGACCGTGGCGGGCGCCATGGCGCTGCCGGACGTGGCGGCCAGCGGAGCCGCGGCCACGGCGGCCTTGGGTGCGGCTGCGACGGTGCCGGGCGATTTGACCTCAGGCCCGGTTGCGACGCGCTGCACCGGGGCGTGGCGTGCGATGCGGTGGTGCGGCAGGCGGACCTGGTGGGTGCCGACGTGCGGCTGCGCCAGGGCGGGCAGGGCCAGGGCGCCGAACAGGGCGGTGGCGAGCATCATGCGGGAGGTGTTCATGGTGGCCGTTCCTCGAAGCCGGCATCATCGCCGGCACGGGGAACATCATGCGCGGCAGTGTCGGCATCGGGGCGGCGCAGTGTCGCAGGTTGGGCATTTCAGGCAGCGCCGCTGACCGATGCGGGCGGCTTTGAACGCGCAACGCCGCCCCTGGGCGGGGCGGCGTTGCGGTTGGCGCTGCCGGGCCAGCTTGAGGCTGGCCCGGGTAGGACGGGTACTTATACCAACCCGCCTAGACTTTGACCTGTGCCCAGGTCCGGGTCGTGATGGA
>CAXUHB010000005.1:0-163075 GCA_964250755.1 uncultured Acetobacteraceae bacterium
GGAGAGGGAGGGAGCAGGAAGCGTCTGCCCCATTCAAGCCACCGCGGACAATGCTGGGACCGCCGCATCCAGCCCGGCTTCGGCGGCCAGGAAGCCCTCGAACACCAGCAGCAGCCACAGCACGCCCGCGTGGTTGAACCGCCCGGCCTCGTGCTCGTCCACCAGCTGCGCGATGGCGTCGGGGGCGAACAGGCCGGACCCCAGCATGGCCGGCCCCAGCAGCCGCGCCCGCAGCCGGCCCGCCCCTTCCCGGAACTGCACGTCCAGCGACATCGCGAAGCCCTGCTTGGGGCGATACAGCACCTCGTGCGGCAGCAGCGGCTCCATCGCGCGCTTCAGCAGCCACTTGCCCTCGCGGCCCCGCAGCTTCAGGCCCGGCGGCAGGCCCAGGCCCCACTCCACGAACTCGTAGTCCAGCATCGGCGCCCGCACCTCCAGCGCGTGCGCCATGCTGGCCCGGTCCACCTTGGTCAGGATGTCGCCGACCAGGTAGGTGTTGATGTCCACGTACTGCGCCTGCAGCAGCGGGTCGTCGGTGCCCGCGCCGTCCATCAGGTCGGTGATGCGGCGGGATGGGTCGTGCCCGTCCAGCCCGGCCTCCAGCTTGCCGCTGAACAGCGCGCGGCGCCGGTCGTGCTGCACCTTGCAGACCATGCGGTAGTAGCCGAGCGCGCTGTCCAGGCTGATCTCCGTCAGGGTGTGCTTGGCCCGCAGCCAGCGCGGGGCGCGGTCCAGCTTGGGATACACGGCGGCCAGCCGGCCCAGCACGCCGCGGCGGACGGGGCCGGGCAGCAGGCGGCGCACGGCTTCCGTCATGCGGTGCCACTGGTAGCGGCGGTAGCCGCCCAGCACCTCGTCCCCACCGTCGCCGGACAGGGCGACGGTGACGTGGCGCCGGGCCAGGGCGCAGACGCTGCCGGTGGGGACGCTGGACACGTCGCCGAAGGGTTCGCCGAACACGCGGGCCTGGTCCCGGGCCGCGTCTATGTAGTCTATGGTGGTGGGTTCCGCCCGGTGGTCGGTGCCGTAGCGGGCGGCGACCTGCTGGGCATAGCCGCGCTCGTCCTCTGCCCCAGGGAAGCCGATGGTGAAGGTGCTCAGCGGCGCGTTGTCCGCCTGCTTCCGCAGCCCGGCGGCCACGGCGACCACGGCGCTGCTGTCCACGCCGCCGGACAGGAAGGCGCCCAGCGGCACGTCGGCCACCATGCGGGTGGCAGTGTAGGCGGTCAGGCGCCGGGTCAGCTCCGCCGCGGCTTCGGCCTCCGTCGCGTCGTGCGTCGTGGTCGGCACGGACCAGTAGCGGCGGGGCTGCAAGGTGCGCTCACCCTGCTGCAGCAGCAGGTAGTGCGCGGCGGGCAGCTTGTGGACGTCCTCGTAGATGGTGCCGGGGTCAGGGATATAGCCGAGCGCGAAGTAGTCATCCACCGCCGCCGCGCTGATGCGCCGGCGCAGCCCGGGCACGGCCTGGATGCACCGCAGCTCGCTGCCGAACACCAGGCTGCCGTCGGGCGCGTGGGCGTAGTACAGCGGCTTCTTGCCCAGCCGGTCCCGCGCGATGAACAGTTGCCGCCGGTTGCGGTCCCACAGCGCGAAGGCGAAGAAGCCGTTCAGGTGGCGCAGGCAGTCCGCGCCCCACTGTTCCCAGGCGTGGATCACCGTCTCGGTGTCGCTGCGGTTGCGGAAGGTGTGGCCCAGGCCCTCAAGCTGCTGGCGCAGGCGGTCGAAGCCATAGACCTCGCCATTGAAGGTGATGGCGACGGTGTTGTCCTCGTTCCACATGGGCTGCGCGCCGCCGCCCACGTCTATGATGGACAGGCGCCGGTGGCCCAGGCCGACGCCGGGTTCGGTGTGGAAGCCGTCGCCGTCGGGCCCGCGGTGGGCGATGGCGCCGGTCATGCGGCGCAGCAGCGCCTCGTCAACCCGTGCCGGCCCGGCCTGGTGGAATATGCCTGCAATCCCGCACATCGCCTGCGTCCTGGTGCTGCCTTCCGGAACAATAGCCGGGTTCGCCGTCCGGGGCGAATGCTGCTTTGGACAAAGCCGTCAGCTCCGCCCGCCTGAGCCGGCATAGCAGCGCAATCTTAACGGGCTGTGGTCCCTGTCGCAGCGCGCGGCACGGACATGGTGCAGCCTGCATTGTCCTGCTCCGCTCACGGAGCCTGCCATGTCCCGCGTCCCGCACATCCGTCTGGCCGGCCCCGCCCCTGGCTTGCCGCACAGCAGGCTGGGGATGAGCGCGGCCCCGTCGTTGCCGCGTCCCTCACAAGGATAACCCTCGCCTGGCTGGCGGCCAGGCTGGGTGCCGTGCTGTTCCTGATGGCCGTTGCCGGACGGCTGGGACGCGCCGGCCCCCTTGGGCGCCGGATCGGCCGCTGATCCCGGCCGCGCCGGTCCTGCCTCCGGCAACAGGGCGGCACGCGGCGGCGAGGCCGGCGCGTGCCGCCGGGGTCCGGCGGCGCTACTGCCCGCGCGTCATCTGCCCGCGGACCTCGCCGCCCGGGTTGGCGGCGGTGTGGACGTTGGCGTACCACTTGCCGGCCATCAGGTCGGCCATCTGCGCGTCCGTCAGGGTTGCCGTGCCCTTGATCGGGCTGACCGGCGTGGGGAACGGCATCACCACGCCGGCATTGGCGCCGGGTTCGGCGGGTCCGTGGAAGTGCGCCGCCGTTGCCGGGCCGCTCAGGCCGGCATACTCGACTTCGTAGGTCAGCATCTTCGTGGCGGTGTCCAGCGACGCCGTGGCCGTGCCCTTGCCGTCGCCGGGCTTGGCTGGAACCTCGGATGCGCCGCTCAGCGCGCCGCGGAAGGTGACGGTCTCGGCCCGCGCCGCGCCAGCGGCGGCGGTGGCGAACAGGCAAGCAGCGGCGATGGCGGCGATGCGGGACATGACGGGTTCCTTGAAGGCTTCATAGCCTGCGGCCAGCTTAGCGGACGGCGCCGCGCGCGTCACCGCACCTTTTTGGGACAAGCCGGTTTTGGAACAAGCCAGTCCCCGTCAATGCCCGCCCCCGCCGCCGCCGTCCTTCGGCGCCGGCACCAGGAACGGCACTGCCAGCAGGCTCAGCAGCAGCCCCGCCGAGATGATCGCGAACCCGTCGGCATACGCCATCACATAGGCCTGCCGCCGCACCTGCGCCGCCAGCAGCCCCAGCGCCCGCGCATCCGACCCCACCCGGGCCGCCATGCCCTGCAGCCGCTCCGCCGTGCGGGTCGCGTTCTGCGTCACCCGCTCCGCCAGAACGCTGAAGTGGAAGTGCTCGCGCTGGTCCACCACAGTGCCCAGCGCCGCGATCCCCACGCTGCCGCCCAGGTTGCGCGCCATGTTGAACAGCGCCGACGCCGCCCCCGCCTGCGCCGGCGCAATCCCCACCGTCGCCATCTGCGACAGGGGCGAGATGATGAACGGCTGCCCGGCCGCGCGCACAAGCTGCACCACCCTCAGCTGATCGCTCCCGACATCCGGGGACAGCCAGGCGTTCATGCCGCAGCTGATGCCGAACAGGCCCAGCCCGAAGGCGATCACCAGCCGGCTGTCGAACAGCTTCAGCACCAGCGGCAGCAGCGGCAGGATGAACAGCTGCGGCAGCCCCAGCCACATCTGCACCTGGCCGATCTGCAAGGCGTTGTAGTGCTGCACCCGCGCCAGATACAGCGGCAGGATATAGACCGACCCGTACAGCCCCAGCCCCGACGCGAAGTTGACCAGGCTGGCCACGCCGAGCGCCCGCCGGGTCAGCAGCCGCAGGTCAATGAACGGCTCCTTGCGCACGAGCTCGATGGTTACGAAGGCCGTCAGCGACACCGCGGCGACCGCGGCGGCCAGCAGGATGCCGTCGTCGCCGAACCAGTCCTTCCGCTGCCCTTCCTCCAGCACGTACTCCAGGCACCCCAGCCCCGCCGCCATGGCGGCGATGCCGAACCAGTCGCCCTTGGCCAGCCGGTGCAGCTGCATCGGCGCGGTGTCCAGCCCCCACCACACCATGCCCATCAGCAGCAGCCCCGGCGCGACGTTGATGTAGAAGATCAGGTGCCAGGAGTACGTGTCCGTCAGCCACCCGCCCACCGTCGGCCCGATGGCCGGCGCGAACGTCACCGTCAGCCCGAAGATCGCCCCCGCCAGCGCCCGGCGCGTCCCCGGTATCCGCAGCAGCATGATCGTGAACGCCGTCGGGATCAGCACCCCGCCCGTGAAGCCCTGCCCCACCCGGAACAGGATCATCTCCGGCAGGCTGGTCGCCAGGCCGCACAGCACGCTGAACACCAGGAACACCGCGGCGTTGGCGATCAGGTAGCGCTTCAGCCCGAACACCTGTCCCAGCCAGCCCGTCAGCGGGATGACGATGATCTCCGCGATCAGGTAGCCCGTGCTGATCCAGCTCCCCTCGTCCAGGCTGGCCCCCAGGCTGCCCTGGATATCGGCTAGGGACGAGTTGGTGATCTGGATGTCCAGCACCGCCATGAAGGCGCCCAGCGACCCCCCCAGGAAGGCCACCCAGTCCCGCACGGACCCCTGCGGCTTGACCGCCGCCGGCGCGCCCGCGGGCGCCCGCGCCGGCTCGGCAACCGTCGCGCTCATGCCGGCGTCGCGCCCTTGAATGCTGCGCCCTTGAACGCCGCCAAGCTGCGGCGCGCCGGCTGAACTCCTTCATTGAGACGCGCGCTTGCGCCATGGCAGTCCAGGGACCGCCAGCGCAGCGCCTGCCCGCCCGGGACATCCGCGCCGTGGCCCTCGCCGCCGTGCCGAACATGGCCGGTCACGCCCACTACTCCGCCGCCAAGGTCCGTATCGGCCCGTCCGGCTGCGTCCGCGTATCCACGCTGGCGATCACCGACAGGCCCGGGCGCAGCCGCTCCAGCACGTCCGCAGGCAGGCCCGCGCAGTCCAGCGCCACGCGCACCGGCACGCGCTGCACCACCTTCGTGAAGTTGCCCGTCGCATTCTCGGGCGGCAGCAGCGCGAACACCGATCCGGACCCTGGCGCAAGGCTGTTGATCCGTCCGCGCATCACGACGCCAGGCAGCATGTCCGCCCGGACCTCCACCTCCTCGCCAGCGGACATGCGGGCAAGCTGCGTCTCCTTGAAGTTCGCCATCACGAAAAGGTCGCACCCCGTGGGCACCAGCGTCAGCAGCCGCGTGCCCGGCGCAACCGTCTGCCCCGGCCGCAGGCTGCGGTCCCCCACCGCGCCCGCCACCGGCGCCGTGATGCGCGCATAGCCCAGGTTGAGCCCAGCCTGCTGCACCGCCGCCCGTGCCCGGTCGGCCTGCGCCTGCGCCCGGCGCAGGCTGGCCTGCAGGATGGCCGCCTGGCCCCGCGCCGCCTCCAGCCCAGCGCGCGACCGCGCCAGCGCCGCCGTGCGCGCGCCGATGTCGGCGTTCGCCTGCTGCGACCGCTGCACCGTGCCCGACCCGGTGCGCAGCAGGTCCTGGTAGCGCCGGGTCTCCGCCTGCGCGAAGGCCGCCTGGGCCTCGCCTGCCGCCACGTCCGCCTCCGCCTGCGCCACCGCGCTGGGCAGCAGGGCGATCTGCGCCTGAAGGCCCGCTGCCTCCGCCTCCGCCGATTGCAGGTCGGCCGCGGCCATGCGCTGCGCCACTAGCAGATCGGCGTCGTCCAGCCGGGCCAGCACCTGCCCGGCCTGGACACGCTGGTTGTCCTGCACCAGCACCTCTGCCACCTGCCCGCCCACGCGCGGGCTGACCGTCACGGCGTCGGCAGCGGTGTAGGCGTCCTCCGTCTCCTCGAAAAAGCGGCCCACCGTCCACCAGCGCCAGCCATACGCGCCGCCGCCGCCCAGCAGCAGCAGCGCCGCCAGCAGCAGCGCCAGCCGCTTGCCCCAGCGCCGGGGCGCCTTGGGCGGGGATGCCGTGGAGGCCGGCGCGGCCTCGATCACCACACGCGGTTGGCCGCCGTCCATCACGCACATCCTTCCATCATCGCAGGCGCCCCGGCTGCCCGGTCCGTCCCCGCCGCGTCCCGGGCCGCATCGTGCGCGTCCCGCCCTGTCCTGCCTGCATCCGCCCCGCGCGCGCTGCCCGCCGCACCGGCGTCCTCTGGCATATCCTCTGGCGCGTGCAGAATGCCGCAGGGCGCGATTGGGATGCCCTCAAGCTGCAGCAGCTCATCAAGCATCGCCCCGAACTGCGCCATGTGCGCGGGGCCGAGACGTCCGAAGAACCCATCCTGCACCCGCAGCGCCACGGGCACGGCCGCCGCGACCAGATGCTGGCCGGCCTCCGTCAATGCGACATGCTGCGCGCGGGCATCGCCAGGGTGGGCGCAGCGGGCCACCAAGCCCTTTCCCTCCAGCACGCGCACGAGCTTGCTGACCATCATGCGGTCGGTCGCCGTGCCCTCCGCCAGGCGGGCCTGCGTCGGCTGCTCTCCTGCGTCGCCCAGATGCCCGGCCACGCGCAGCATCACATACTGCATGTGCGTCAGCCCGAACGGCAGCAACGCCGCATCCAGCCGCCGCGTGAACGCCTGCCGCAGGTGCCAAAGCCGAAACCCGAAGCTGCGGACAGGCGACGCGTCATCCGAAAAAGGCACGGCAGAGGTCAGGTCATCAGGCATGGAGAGGATGTAAACCGGGTTACAAATCTGTCAACCAGGCATCGACTTGCGGCGTCGCGCCGGCCCCGACGCGTGCGGCGTAAGCAGAAGGCGCGGCGCCGCGCTGGATGATTGCCCGTCTGTGTCGTAAGCTTTGCTTGACGCTTGCGACATCGTTTCGCATAGTAACAATATAATAGTCTTTTGAGACGGCCCGGGCGACCAGCCGCCCGGGCACCCCCGGAAAGGCCCTATGCCGGACGACCATCTCACCACCGTTGCGCGCCTTGGGGACCGCAGCGCCGCTAACCGGCGCGAACTGGAACACGACCTGCACGAGGCCGTAGCCCGGGGTGCATTCCATCTGCACTGGCAGCCCATCGTCCACTGCCTGACCGGACGCCTGCACCGGTTCGAGGCGCTGGTGCGCTGGGACCGTCCCGGCACCGGACCCGTCGCGCCCGCCGTCTTCGTGCCCATCGCGGAGATGCTCGGCCTGCACCAGCCGCTCGACGCCTGGGTGCTGCGCCACGCGATGCAGGAGGCCGCAAGCTGGCCCAAGCCAATCCGCGTCGCCATCAACGTCTCCGCCATGTGGTTCCATGGCGAGGAGCTGTCCCGCGTCGTCGAGCGGCTGCTGGCGGAAACCGGCCTGGAGCCGGGCCGCCTTGAGCTTGAAGTCACGGAGCGCGTGTTCATCGGCGACGACGTCGCCGCGGCCCGCGAGTTCGCCCAGCTCCGCGCCATGGGCATCGGCCTGTCGCTCGACGACTTCGGCACGGGCTATTCCGCCCTCAGCTACCTCCGCACCGTCGCCTTCACCAAGCTCAAGCTCGACCGCGTGTTCGTCGAGAACCTGGGGAGCTGCCGACGCACGGAGGTCATCACCCGCGCCGTGCTGGCCATGAGCGCCGGGCTGGGGATGCTGGTCTGCGCAGAGGGCGTGTCCGACCAGGCCCAGTTGGACGTGCTCCAGGCTTACGGCTGCGACGAGGCGCAGGGCTACCTGATCGGCAAGCCCGCGGCGCTGACCCCCGCCCGCATCGCCGCCATCATGCAGTTGGACCGCAGCAGCCTGTTCCAAGGCCCCTTGTCCCCCAGCCCCCCCGGCGCGGCCCGCGCCGCCGCGGCGCAGCGGTGAGGGCGCAATGGTGAGCGCGCAATGGTGAGGGGCGCCCCCTCCGCCCCCTGGCGCAGGTGGGGCGCCATGCTTTCGGGCATACGCCCCCGGCTGGCGCTGCTGTCGGTGATGACGTCGGGGCCGCTCCTCCTGCTGCTCCTGGCGGGCGTGCTTGGGGAACGCCGCCACGCCATGGACGACGCCGCGGCGCGCGCGCGCAGCATGGCGGCCCTGGGCGCCGAACAGCAGGACGACATGATCCAGGAGGCCGCGACCCTGTTGCGGGTCCTGTCCCGGGTGCCGGACATCCGCGCCCCCGGCAGCAGCGGCTGCCACGCCCTGCTCCGCCAGGTGGAGAACGACCACCAGCGCGTCGGCGCGCTGTCCGTCGTCGGACGGGACGGGCGCATGACGTGCAGCAGCCGGAACCTGCAGCCCCAGATCGACCTGTCCGACCGCGCCTACTTCCAGCAGGCGATGTCGGCCGTGTCCGACGAACTGATCCTGAGCAGTCCCCTGACGAGCCGCGCGACCGGCCGGCCCATCATCGTCGCCGCCGTGCCGCTGTTCCCGGCCGCCGCGCCGCCCGGGGGCCGCCCCGTGCCGGACGGGGCGCTGTTTGCGGCCGTGGACCTCGACTGGTTCCGCCGCCTTGCCGCCCGCCTGCCCGGCGCGGAGGCGGCGCTGGTGCAGGTCACGGATGTGCGCGACGGCACGGTCCTTGCCCGCACGGTGGTGGGCGGCGTGGAAGAGCGCGGGGTTGACGGCTCCGGCATTGGCGGTGCCGGCGTTGGCGGTGCCGGCGTTGACGGCTTCGGCGGCGCGGCCCTGTCCGCCCTGCAGCGCCGCGACGCGGCGCTGGCCGCCGCCGCCCGGGCCAGCCCCGGCGGCGGCACCCTGGAGGGCGGCGACCTCGATGGGACCGGGCGCATCACCGGCTTCGCCCCCCTGCCGGGCACCGACGGCACCCTGGTGCTGTCGGTGGGCCTGCCGTGCGCCGCGGTGCTGTCCGCGGCCAACAGCCGGCTGATCCTGGACGGGACCGTCGCGGCGCTGGCGGCCTGCGCCGCCCTGCTGGCCGCCGCGGTGGCCGCCAGCCGATCGCTGCTGCGGCCCATCCTCCGCATGGAGTCCGCCGCCCGCCGCCTGGGCGCCGGCGACCTCGGCGCCCGCATCGGCCGCATGGGCGGCGCCCCGCGCGAGCTGCAGCTGCTCGCCGCCCGGCTGGACGACATGGGCCGCCGGCTGGAGGCGCGGGGGCGGGAGGTGGTCCTGGCGCAGGCCGGCCTGCGGCGCAGCGAGGAGCACCACCGCCTGCTGTCCACCCACAGCAGCGACATGATCATGCGCTTCGGCGCGGGGTTCACCCTGGCCTACGTGTCCCCGGCCTGCCTGGAGCTGACGGGCTACGACCCGGCGGAGCTGACCGGAGGCTCCCTGGAGGATCTGGTCCATCCCGACGACCTGACCTGGGTGCAGGACACGCTGAACGCCCCCTTGCGGGCCGGCAAGCCGACCGCCCGCGCCACCTACCGCGCCATCCGCAAGGATGGCGCGCTGGTCTGGCTGGAGAGCATCGGGCGCACCCTGCCCGCGCCGGACGGGGCTGGCGGCGCGGCTGGCGGCCCCATCCCCGGCGGCCCCATCCCCGGCGGCTGCATCCCCGGAGGCTGCATCCCCGGAGGCTGCATCCCCGGAGGCTGCATCATGGTCACGCGCGACGTGTCCGCCCGGATGGAGATGGAGCAGCGCCTGGAGGAGGCGAACCGCCTGCTGCGCGGCCAGGCCATGCAGGATCCCCTGACCTCGCTGGCCAACCGCCGCCATGTGGACGAGGCGCTGGGCACCGAATACCGCCGCGCGCAGCGCCTGCAGTTGCCGATGGGCGTCCTGATGCTCGACATAGACCGGTTCAAGTCGTTCAACGACACATACGGCCACCCCGCCGGCGACGCCTGCATCCGCGCCGTGGCGGAGGCGGTCAGGAGCGTGCTGCGCCGCCCGACCGACCTGGCCGGGCGCTACGGCGGGGAGGAGTTCGCGGTCCTGCTGCCGAACACGGACGAGGCCGGCGTGGCCGTCACCGGGGAGCGCATCCGCCGCGCCGTGCAGGCGCTGGCGCTGACCCACGCCGGTTCGGAGTTTGGCATCGTGACCGTGAGCGTCGGCGGCGCCGTGCTGACGCCCCCCATCGGCGTCATCGGCCCCGCCGCCTTCGTGGAGGCCGCGGACGCCGCCCTGTATGCCGCCAAGCGCGGCGGCCGCAACGGCACCCGCATGGCCGCCGTCGCGGTGGTGGCGGACGAAGCCGCGACGGTGCTGAAGCCGGAGCTGCCCCTGGCCCCGTCGCGCGACGCCGGCCGCCCCAACCCGGGCCGCCCCGCGCTGCCGTAGAGCACGACCGCATCAGGCCGTTCGACCTGAGCGATGACATGCCCGCAGAAACAAGCGCCATGGCGGGATTGGTTCACCCGCCTGAGCCAATCACGCCATAGCGGCGGCATCCTGCCCGTCAGCGGCGGCGTCCCGCATGCCGCGCACCAACAACCCCGTCATTGCAAGGCGCCCTTGCGCCGCGGCAATCCAGAACCGCCAGCACCGACCTTGGAGGGGCTTGCGCGACAGAATGCGGGGATGGCCGCAGGGCCATCCACCGCCGCCCAGCGCCGCCCGAAGGCCAGCGCCGCCTGGGGCCAAGAAGCGCCCGTGCCGCCCCATCCCGGAGGCCGGGCACGCTGCAAGCGCCCAACATCCCCGGCAGGCGACGGTGTCCGCCCCTGACCCGGCGCATCCAGCAACAAACCCGGACGCGCCGCGGGAGTTAAGCCCCCTCCCCGACCCAGGACCCCCAATGCCCGACGACGCGAAGGCCGTCCCCGCCACCTCCGCCCCGGACGCCCCGGACGCCCCCGTGCCCGAAGCCGCCCTTGCCCTGCACCTGCTGGACCAGGCCCGCGCCCACCACGGCGGCGGCGCGGCCTCCCCGGTCCTCGCCATCCTCCGCAGCGCCCCGCGCCTGGCCCGCGTTGCGGCCCTGGCCCGCGCGATGGGGCCGGGGGTGGAGGTCCTGGTCCTGCCGCCCTGGGACGTGCTGCCCTATGACCGCACCCTGCCGTCCCCCGCCGTCGTCGGCCAGCGCATCCGCACCCTGCAAGCCCTCGTCCACCCCGCTGGCAGCCCGCGCCTGCTGCTGACCAGCGCCGCCGCCTCCCTGCAGCGCGTCCTGCCCCCTCGCGCCCTGCCCCAGGACCCTGTCCTCCGCCCCGGCGGCCCGCTCGACCTCCATGCCCTTGCCCACGACCTCGCCGCCCGCGGCTACCATGCCGAGGAGCGCGTGGACGAACCCGGCACCGTCGCCCTCCGCGGCCACACCGTTGAAGTCTTCCCTGCCGGCGCCCCCTGCCCCGTGCGGCTGGAGGTGCGGGACGGCCGCATCGCCGCCATGCACCACTTCGACCCGCTCACCCAGCGCAGCACCGGCGATGCGCGCGAGGCCGCCCTCACCCCCGCCGTCGAGTTTCCCCTCGACCCCGCCGAGGTCGAGGATGCTGCCGAGGCCCTGGAGTCCCACGCCGAGGCCGACCCGGACGCCCCCGCGCCGGCCCAAGGCCTGCCGCCCCGCCTAGTTCCCCTGTTCGGCCTGCTGCCGGGCGCCCCGGCCTGGCTGGACTCCGAAGTGTCCGACCGCTGGGAGGCCGCGCACGAGCAGGCGCTGGACGCCTTCGCCGCCACCCAGGCCGCCCGCCGGGCCGAGCCGGCCCGCGGCGTGCTGCCCCGTCCGGCCCGGCTGTTCCTGACCCCTGCCCAGGCTGCCGCCGCGCTGGACGGCCCGCGCCTGCCCCCGCCGCCGCCCGGTGCGCGTCCGGTTCCGGCCCCCGGCCGCATCGCCACTCTGGTGGACCTGGCCCGGGACGCCGCCGCAGACGGGGCCGTCATCATCGCCACCCCCAGCGATCCCGCCCGCGTCGCCGCCAGCCTGCAGCGCCGCGGGCTGGACGCGCAGCCCGCCGATGCCTGGCCCGTGCAGCCCGGCATCCCCTCTTCCGGTATCCCCGCTTCCGGCATCCCCGCTTCCGGCATCCACGTCCTGGAGCTTGACGCTGCCGAGGGCGTCAGCCTGCCCGGCCTGCTGATGCTGCCCATCGGCCCCCTGCTCCGCGCCCGCCCCGCGTCCAACGCCGCCCTCCTTGCCGAAACGGATGCCGTCCGGCTCGGGGACCTCGTGGTGCATGAGGAGCACGGCATCGCCCGCCTGTCCGCCCTGCGCACGGTGGACGGGGAGGAGCGGGTTGCCCTGGAGTTCGCCGACGACACGGAGCTGCTGGTCCCCGCCTGGGACCTGGACCGCATCTGGCGCCTGGGCGGCGCCCGCAGCCCCGACCGCATCGGCGGCGACGCCTGGCGCCGCCGCCGCGCGGAGGTAGAGGCCGAGGTGCGCGCCAACGCCGAGGCCCTGGCCGCCGCCGCCGCCGCCCGGGCCGCCGCCCGCGCGCCCGCCATCCCGCCCCAGCCGCTCGGCGCCGCCCTGGCCCGCCGCTTCCCGCATCCGCTGACCCCGTGCCAGCGCGCCGCCATCGAGGCCGCGGCGGCGGACATGGTCTCGGGCCGTCCAATGGACCGGCTGGTGTGCGGGGACGTGGGCTTCGGCAAGACGGAGGTCGCCATGCGCGCTGCCGCCCACGCCGCCCTGTCCGGCTGGCAGGTGCTGGTCGCCGCCCCCACGACCGTCCTCGCCCGGCAGCACCTGGAGGGGTTCCAGCGCCGCTTCGCCGGCACCGGCATCGAGGTTGCCGGGCTGATCCGCGGCGGCGCCACGCCGGACGGCCGCGCCGCCCGCCGCGCCATCGCCCGCGGCGACGCCCGCGTCGTGGTCGGCACGCATGGCCTGGCGTCGGACAGCGTGCGCTTCCACAAGCTGGGCCTGGCCGTCATAGACGAGGAGCAGCGCTTCGGCGACGAGGACAAGCGCCGCCTGGCCGGGCTGGCGATGGGCGAGGGCCACCGCCCGCACCTGCTGACCATGACGGCCACCCCGATTCCGCGCACGCTGCAGGGCGCGCTGGTGGGCCTGCGCGACGTGTCCATCCTGGCCACGGCGCCCCAGCACCGCCAGCCCACCCGCACCTTCGTGCTGCCCTGGGACCCCGTGGTGGTGCGGGAGGCCCTGCTGCGGGAGCGGCGGCGCGGCGGCCAGTCCTTCCTGGTGGTGCCGCGCATCAGCGACCTGCAAGCGATGCAGACGGAACTGGCCGACCTGGTGCCGGAGCTGCACGTGACCCCTGTCCACGGCCGGATGCGCGCGGACGCGCAGGAGGAGGCGATGGTCGGCTTCGCCGCCGGGCATGGCGACGTGCTGCTGGCGACCGACATCATCGAGGCCGGGCTGGACATCCCGCGCGCCAACCTGATGGTGGTGATGGGCGCCGACCGCTTCGGCCTGGCGCAGCTGCACCAGTTGCGCGGGCGGGTCGGGCGGGGGTCGCGACGGGGTGCCGCCTACTTCCTGACGGAGCGCGGGCGGCGGCTGGCCCCCGCGACGCAGCGCCGCCTGCACGCGCTGGAGGCGCTGTCCGGCCTGGGCGCCGGGGCCGCCGTCGCCGTGGCGGACATGGAGGGGCGCGGCGCCGGCGACCTGTTCGGCGGGCGCCAGGCCGGGCACGTCGGCGTGATCGGGACCGAGTTGTATCAGCAGTTGCTCGCCCGCGCCGCCGCGTCGCTGCGGGGGGAGCCGCCGCCCGCGCCGCCGCCCGCCGTGCGCGCCGCGCTGCCCGGACGCATCCCGGACGACGCCGTGCCCGAGCCGAACCTGCGGCTGCAGCTGCTCCGCCGCCTGTCCCGCCTGTCCGACCTGGGCGCGCTGCACGAGTTCGAGGAGGAGTTGCACGACCGCTTCGGCCCGCCCGCGGCGCCGCTGCAAGCCTTGCTGTCCCTGGCCCGGCTGCGCGTGCTGTGCCGGGCCGCGGGGATCGCCGCCGCCGACCTCGGCCCGCAAGCTGCCGCCCTGACCCCTGCCGACCCCACCGGCCTGGACGCCCTGGCCGCCCGGCTGGGCGCGGCCCCCCGCCACGGCCGCGCCGTGCTGTCCTGGACCGAGCGCGACCCGGCCGCCCAGGCCGCACGGCTGGCGGAGGCGCTGGCGGGATAGGCCCCCATCCCGACGCTCTTGCACCCCGGCAAACCCCGCCGCACCTTCAGCCGGCACGCCGGAGGGCATGACATGAGCCAAGCGCAGCACCTGCCGATGACAGCCGAGGACTACCTGGCCTGGGAAGACCAGCAGGACCGCAGATGGGAGTTCGACGGCTTCGGGCCCGTGGCGATGGTGGGCGGCACCTGGGCGCACAGCCGGATTCAGGCCAACATCATCACCGCCCTGAACAACCGCTTGCGCGGCAAACCTTGCCAACCCTGCGGTTCCGACATGCGCGTCCGCACCGCGCCCGACAAATACCGCTACCCCGACGTGACCGTCGTCTGCATCCCGATCCCGCCCGACACCCGTGACCTGACCGAGCCGGTCGTGATCTTTGAGGTCCTATCCCCCTCCACCGCGGAAACCGACCGCACAGACAAGCTGGGCGAATACGTCCTCCTGCCCTCTCTCCAACGCTACATCCTGGTGGAGCAGGGCAGGTCCTTCGCCACCGTGATCGCCCGGTCGCCCACAGGCTGGACCCTGCTCCCCGCCCCGCCCGGCAGCACGCTGGCCATGCCGGAGCTTGGCATCGAGGTCCCCCTCGCCGAGTTCTACGAAGGCGTGGACCTGCCGCCCCGCCCGGGCACCCCTGCCGTTTAGGCACTGCCCTCCTGTAGCCGACCAGCCCTCCAAGGATTGCAATCATGCGCGTAGCCCAGCCCTGGCCGCCCGGCGCATGGAACGGCTGACGTCCTATCCTGGATACGGCGAACCGTTCCTCGGCTTTTACGGCGGAGCGTATGACAAGGCGTTTGTCGCCTTGCACCCCTTCTATGCAGTGGCGGGCCACCATCCCCGCCGGTTCGCGTCCTGGACGCTGCACATCGAACGCTCCGCTTTGGGCGCTGACTTGTCTGGCCCGCAGCTTCTGTCTGCTATGGACGAGGCCGGCGCACGTCACCGCGCAGGCAAGCTCGACCCGGCGCTCGCCGACGCGCTCGCAAAGCGGAACGGGCAAGCGGCGTCCTGGCGCCAAGTCGGCCCGGACGCAGGATTTCACACGCTGGGGGCAGTCAACCGCGCTTTGTGTTCCGGCATTGGTGGGTTAAGTGCCGAGTTCGCCGACCCCGAAGGAGCCGCACGGCTGAAGCGTCATTGCGACGCGCAGGCACTGTTCATGCCGTCCGAGAGAGGCTTCCAGGCAGCGATGGAGCACTCCATCGCACGGCTGTTCAGGGGTACCGGGGTGGATGCGGTCGTCGCGGCAGCGGAGTTCGATGAGGCCGGATAGCCATTGCCGCCCGGAGCGCTGGATGACGACGAACCATGGGGGACAGCGGAGTGGTGGCCAAAACGCGCGACGAGGCTCTTTGCCGCCGACCGGTCCCTGCTCGTGGTTGTGGATTGGGACAGCTTCTTCACACTCGTTTGCGGACGTGCCGCGCGCTTTGCACGGGTGCAGGTGGCGGACCTGTTTGACGGTTTCTGGTGCGATGCGGCGACGTCCCACTCATGGTGGCGGGAGCAGCCCCAAGGCTTCAGATGCGGACAGGTCTCTGGCCCCTAATCACCGCCACCTTCGGACGGACCGGCACCGCCCGCGCCCCAGTAGCCCCCGGTCGTCACCATGAAGCTCCTCCTCGCTTAACTCACGAACATCCTGCACCCGCTCTCCCGTCAGCTCCGCAAGCATCCCGCCGCAGCAGTGCCGCGGTGGCGCACGCCCCTCTGCCCCGCTACGCTGCCGCCATGACCCCCTTCGACGGCCTGATCGCCTATCCCATCACCCCCATGGACGCCGACGGCCGCGTGGACCTTGCCGCGCACGGGCGCCTGCTGGGGCGTCTGGCCGGCGCCGGGGTGCAGGGTGTGGGCCTGCTGGGCAGCACCGGCACCTATCCCTACCTGACCCGCGCCGAGCGCCGGCGCGCCATCGAGGGGGCTGTGCAGGCACTGGCCGGGAGCCTGCCCGTGCTGGCCGGCGTCGGCGCGCTGCGCACGGATGAGGCCGCGGCCCTGGCCGGGGACGCGCGGGCGGCCGGGGCCGACGCCGGGCTGCTGGCGATGATGTCCTACTTCCCGCTGCGGGACGACGAGGTGTTCGCGCACTACCAGGCCGTCGCCGCCGCGGGCCTGCCGCTGTGCGTCTATGACAACCCCACCGTCACCCACTTCACCTTCAGCCCAGCCCTGATCGGCCGCCTCAGCCAGGTGCCCGGCATCCAGGCCGCCAAGGTCGGGGCGCCGGAGCCTGCCGCCGCGCCCGCCGCCCTGGCCGCGTTGCGCGCCGGCTGCGCCCCCGGATTCCGGGTGGGATGCAGCGCGGACGTGCGGGCGGCGGAGGCGCTGCTGGCCGGCGCGGACGCCTGGCACAGCGTCGCCGCCGGGCTGTTCCCACGCCGCTGCCTGGCCATCTCCGACGCCGCCCGCGCCGGGGACGCGGCGGGGGCCAGGCGCCTGAACGCCGCCATGCAGCCGCTGTGGGACCTGTTCACCCAACACACCAGCCTGCGCGTGATGTATGCCGCCGCCAACCACCTGGGCCTGTGCAGCGCCGCCCCGCCCCGTCCGATCCTGCCGCTGGACGACGCCGCCTGCCGCCAGGTGGCGGACGTGGTGGACCGACTTGCCCTGGAGTGATCTCAGCAGTCCAGCTTGCTGACCGTTGCTGTCCATTGCACGTCATTACGAGGAGCGCAGCGATGCCGCAGGAGAGGACGGCAGGCGCGGCCCTGTCGGCCCCCTTGCCGTGTCGCTGTGTCCTCTGCAATGACAATGTGCCAGCGCCTTGAAGTGCGCCCGCCTAGCTTTCCACCTCAGCCGCCCCTTGCCCGGCAACCCGTCCCAGCGTGACCGCCGTCAGCAGCCCGTTCCCGGACAGGTAGCCCTCCGCCCGCGGCCCCGACACGCCGCACGCCGCGCCGCCCGCCGCGAACAGCCCCGGCACCGCCGACCCGTCCGGACGCAGCACCCGGGCCGCCGCGTCCACCACCAGCCCGCCCTGCGTGTGGAACAGCGCGCCCGTCACCCGGATGGCGCAGTAGGGCGCCGCCAAGGCCGCCTGCCCGGCGAAGCACCGGCCGAACCGGTCCGTCCCGCCCGATGCCTTCAACGCCTCGGCCTCCGCCACATCCTCCTCCAGCGCCGCCGCCGGCACCCCCATGCGCCCGGCCAGTGCCGCCATGCTGTCCGCCACCACCACCACGCCCAGCCGCTCCGCGCTGCGGAAGTCCTCGAACTGCCGCGCAATCCCGCCGATCCGCGCGTCGAACACGGTCCACGCGATCCCGCCGGGCTGCCGCAGCACCTGCGCCGCCTGCTCGGAGTAGCCGTGCGACTCGTCCGAGAACCGGCGTCCCTGCAGGTTCACCTGCACGCCCCCGGCGGTGATCGTCGCCCAGGTCACCAGGATGCCGGCGGGATGCGCGACGGAGCCGTGGCCCTGGTGCCCGGACAGGTCCCGCTCCGCCGCGCCCAGCGCCCGGCCCCACAGCAGCGCGTCACCTTGGTTGCCGGGATGGCCGAAGTACAGGGCGTCCGCCATCTCCGGGATGTGCGCCCGCACCAGCGCGGGGTTGCCGCCGTAGCCGTTGCAGGCCAGCACCAGCGCGCCACATCCCACTGCCTCCCGCCCGCCATCCGGGCGCACGTAGTCCGCGCCGCGCACCGCGCCGTCCCGCACCCGCAGCCCGGTCACGTGCGCGCCGCACAGAACAGTGACATCGGCGGCCTCCGCGGCGGAGCGCAGCGCGTCCATCAGCGCCGCGCCGGACCGGTTGGGCAGCCCGTGCATCCGGTGCGCGCCGTGCCCGGGGTAGCTGAAGTCGGTGATGACCGAGAAGGGCAATCCATGCCGCCCATGCAGCCACTCCAGCGCCGGCCCAGCCCCATGCGCCGCGGCATGGACCAGAATGGGATCGGCGGCCCCGCCCGACTTGGCAAGGATGTCCGCGGCGAACGCCGCCGGGCTGTCGGTGATCCCCGCCGCCGCTTGCCACCGCGTCCCGGCCGCCGGGATCAGCCCGGCGGACAGCGCGGTGGAGCCGCGGGGCAGCGGGTCGCGCTCCAGCACCAGCACCTCGGCCCCGGCCTCCCGCGCAGCAAGCGCCGCCACCAGCCCCGCGGCCCCGGCGCCCACGATGACGACGGGGACGTGGGGAATGGGAACGTGGGGAGTGTCATCGCCGGGCGCGTCAGCGGGCATGGCCGTCACGCCATGCCGGCAGCGCCCCGCCCAGTTGCGCCGTCACCGCGTCGGCCCGGCGGCGCACCAGGTCGCCCAGCAGCGGTATCCGCTCATCGGGGATGCGCGCCATCGGGCCGGACAGGGACACCGCGCCCAGCGGGTCCGCCACCTCGTTGAAGACCACCGCAGCGATGCAGCGCAGCCCCACTGCGTGCTCCTCGTCGTCCACCGCGTAGCCGCGGGCGCGGGCGGCTGCCAGGTCCGCCCGCAGGGCCGGGGTGGTGGTGATGGTCTTGACCGTGACCCGCGCCAGCCCGTGCCGGTGCAGCACCCGCGCCAGCTCCGCATCCGTCATGGCCGACAGCAGCGCCTTGCCGACGGAGGAGCAATGCAGCGGCACCCGCCCGCCCGGGCGCGCAAAGGCGCGCATCATCTGCCGGCACTCCACCTGGGACAGATAGACCGCCTCCCCGCCGTCCTCCACGGCCAGGTTCACGGTCTCCTCCCCCTCCTCCATCAGCGCGCGCATGTGCGGGCGGGCCGCGCCGACCAGGCTGCGCGTGCGCAGGAAGCCGGTGCCGGCCACGAAGGCCTGCACGCCCACCGACCACAGCTTGCGCTCGGCGTCGAACTGCACGTAGCGCTCCTGTTCGAGCGTCGTCAGCAGCCGGTGCGCGGTGGACGGGGACAGCCCGACCTGCTGCGCGACCTCCGTCAGCGTCGTGCCCTCATGTCCCGCAGCGAGGCGGTTGAGGATGGACATGGCGCGGACGAGGGACTGGACCTGGTCCGACCGTTCCGCCGGAGGGCGGGCAGGCTTGGGGGCGGGACGTGGGGCGCGCATGGAGGTCTCCACAGGGGCGTCCTGCTCCCTTTTCCTCCGGGAGAGGGAGCAGGACGCCCCTGTCTAGCGTCGGATTCCACATTCAGCAATCAGCCAGCGCATTGTTCCAGAAGGAAAATGCGCTGCTGTTTCCACATCCCGGGAACGCTTGCGAAACCTCTGGCAATCCCCGGCCCGATCCGCGAAGGTCATCCCCAACGAAACCGGAGGACGCCCCATGCCCAAGATGAAGGCGATAGACGCAGCAGTGCGCGTGCTGGAACGGGAGGGGATCACTGTCGCCTTCGGCGTTCCCGGCGCCGCCATCAATCCCCTCTATGCCGCCCTCAAGGCCCGCGGCAGCATACGGCACATCCTGGCCCGGCACGTGGAGGGCGCGTCCCACATGGCCGACGGCTACACCCGTACCAAGGCCGGCAACATCGGCGTCTGCATCGGCACCTCCGGCCCCGCGGGCACGGACATGATAACGGGCCTGTACACCGCCCAGGCCGACAGCATCCCCATCCTGTGCATCACCGGCCAGGCGCCCCGCGCCAAGATGCACAAGGAGGACTTCCAGGCCGTGGACATCGAGACCATCGCCAAGGCCGTCACCAAATGGTCCGTCTGCGTGCGCGAACCCGCCCTGGTGCAGATGGTGTTCCAGCAGGCGTTCCACGTCATGCGCTCCGGCCGCCCCGGCCCCGTGCTGATTGACCTGCCCATTGACGTGCAGATGGCCGAGATCGAGTTCGACGACGACACCTACGAGCCCCTGCCAGTCTATAAGCCCGCCGCCACCCGCCGCCAGGCGGAGAAGGCAATGGCCATGCTGAACGCCAGCGAGCGCCCGCTGCTGATCGCCGGCGGCGGCATCATCAACGCCGACGCCTGCGACCTGTTGGTGCAATTTGCCGAGCTGACCGGCGTGCCCGTCATTCCCACCCTGATGGGCTGGGGCGCCATCCCTGACGACCACCCCTTGATGGCGGGCATGGTCGGATTGCAGACCAGCCACCGCTACGGCAACGCGACCTTCCTGGAGAGCGATTTCGCCTTCGGGATCGGCAACCGCTGGGCCAACCGCCACACCGGGTCGGTGGACGTTTACACCAAGGGCCGCAAGTTCGTGCATGTGGACATCGAGCCGACGCAGATTGGGCGCGTGTTCGGCCCCGATTTCGGCATCGTCTCCGACGCCGGCCTGGCGCTGCAGACATTCCTGGAGGTCGCCCGCGAGATGAAGGCGGCCGGCACGCTCAAGGACCGCTCGGCCTGGGCTGCGCAGTGCGAGCACCGCAAGGCCAGCATGTTGCGGAAGACGCACTTCGACGCGGTGCCGCTGAAGCCGCAGCGGGTCTATGAGGAGATGAACGAGATCCTCGACCGCGACACCTGCTACGTCACCACCATCGGGCTGTCGCAGATCGCGGGCGCGCAGTTCCTGCACGTTTACAAGCCGCGCAACTGGATCAATTGCGGCCAGGCGGGACCGCTGGGCTGGACCTTGCCGGCGGCGCTGGGCGTGCGGGCGGCGGACCCGCACCGCAAGATCGTGGCGCTGTCCGGCGACTACGACTTCCAGTTCATGATCGAGGAGTTGGCGGTCGGCGCGCAGCACAAGCTGCCCTACCTGCATATCGTGGTGAACAACTCCTACCTCGGCCTGATCCGGCAGGCGCAGCGCGGCTTCCAGATGGATTTCGAGGTCAGCCTGGCGTTCGACAACATCAACGCGCCGCCGGACGGGGACGCGGTGCCGGGCTACGGCGTGGATCATGTCGCCGTCGCGGAGGGGCTGGGCTGCAAGGCGGTGCGGGTGAAGTCCCCGAACGAGTTCAAGGACGCCTTCGCCCGGGCGCACGCGCTGATGGAGGAGTTCCAGGTGCCGGTGGTGATGGAGTTCATCCTGGAGAAGGTGACGAACATCAGCATGGGCACCGAGGTGGACAGCGTGAACGAGTTCGAGGACATCGTGTGCCTGGACCCGTCGCTGTCTCTGAAGAAGAGCGGGGACATGGGCGCGCAGGCTGCGCCGAAGGTGCTGGAGCCGGCAGGGCGGTAGCTGCCTGCTCCCGTTCCCTCCGGGAGAGGGCCGGGGCGAGGGGTCTTGGCTGCGGAGCGTGGCACCTGCCGTGCGGCCGAAGCGCGGCCTTGCTTCGAACGGGCCAACGCCGCAAGACCCTCTCACCCCGACCCTCTCCCGGAGGGTGAGGGAGCAGCAAGCGCTCTGCCCCATGACGCCGGAGTCCCACATGCCCAAGTTTGCCGCCAACCTGACGATGCTGTTCACCGAACTGCCCTTCCTCGACCGCTTCACCGCGGCCTCCAAGGCCGGGTTCAAGGCCGTCGAGTTCCTGTTCCCCTATGACCACCCCGCGCAGACGGTCGCGGACGCCGCCAAGGCTGCGGGCGTGCAGGTCGTGCTGCACAACCTGCCCGCCGGCAACTGGGCCGGGGGGGAGCGCGGGGTCGCCTGCCTGCCGGACCGGGTGGAGGAGTTCCGCGCCGGGGTCGCCCGCGCCATCGAGTATGCGCACGCGCTGGGCGCCCCGCAGCTCAACTGCCTGGCCGGGCTGGCTGCGCCAGACGACGCGGCGGCGCACCGCACGCTGGTCGAGAACCTGCGTTTCGCCGGGGACGCGCTGCACAAGGCTGGCATCGGGCTGTTGCTGGAGCCGGTGAACACCCGCGACGTGCCCGGCTTCTTCGTCAGCCGCACCGCGCCCGCCCTGGCCATCTTGGACGAGGCCGCGCATCCCAACATCAAGCTGCAGTACGACATCTACCATGCCCAGGTGATGGAGGGCGACCTGCTGCCGACCATCGAGCGCCATCTGGCCCGCATCGGCCACATGCAGGTCGCCGACAACCCCAGACGGCACGAGCCCGGCACGGGGGAGATCAACTACCCCTACGTGTTCCGCCGCCTGGACGAACTGGGCTATGCCGGCTGGATCGGCTGCGAGTACAAGCCCTCCGCCGCCGGGTTGGGCTGGATGGCGCCGTATGGGGATGCGGCGTAGGCGGCATCGACCAGTCCCACCGTCATTGCGAGCCGCCCTCGCGGCGTGGCAATCCAGAGGCCGACAGCACGGCCCCTGCTGCCACTCCCCTTTGCCGCGTCGCTGCGCTCCTTGCAATGACGCGGCCTGTTCGTAACCATCTTCCGAAACTTACCGAAAGGCCTTCGTCCTTATGAGCAACATCGGTTTCATCGGCCTGGGCATCATGGGCCGCCCCATGGCGGGGCACCTGCTGGCGGGCGGGCACAGCCTGTTCGTGCATACCCGCTCCGCCGTGCCGCAGAGCCTGCTGGACGCCGGCGCCACCGCCTGCGCCAGCGGGGCCGAGGTCGCGCGCCATGCGGACATCGTCATCACCATGCTGCCCGACACCCCGGACGTGGAGAAGGTGCTGTTCGGACCAGGCGGCGTGGCCGAGGGGCTGACGCCGGGCAAGACGGTGGTGGACATGAGCAGCATCTCGCCCATCGCCACCAAGGACATGGCGGCCCGCATCAACGCCCACGGCTGCGACTACCTGGACGCCCCGGTGTCCGGCGGCGAGGTCGGCGCCAAGGCCGCCAGCCTGACCATCATGGTGGGCGGGCCGGAGGCGGCGTTCGCCCGGGTGGAGCCGGTGTTCAAGCTGATGGGCAAGAACGTCACCCTGGTCGGCGGCAACGGCGACGGCCAGACCACGAAGGTCGCCAACCAAATCATCGTGGCCCTGACCATCGAGGCCGTGGCCGAGGGTTTGCTGTTCGCCTCGAAGGCGGGCGCCGACCCGTCCAAGGTGCGCCAGGCGCTGATGGGCGGGCTGGCGACGTCCCGCATCCTGGAAATTCACGGGGAGCGCATGATCAAGCGCACATTCGACCCGGGCTTCCGGATCGAGCTGCACCAGAAGGACCTGAACCTCGCCCTGTCCGGCGCCCGCAGCCTGGGCGTCAGCCTGCCCAACACCGCAACCTGCCAGGAGTTGTTCAACGCCGCCTCTGCCGCAGGCGGGGCGGCGTGGGACCACTCCGGGATGGTGCGCGTTCTGGAGATGCTGGCGCACCACGAAGTCGGGCAGAACCAGCGCGTGAAGGCCGCCGCGGAGTAGCTCTCTGCTCCCTCTCCCTCCGGGAGAGGGTCGGGGTGAGGGGGGCCGCCAACACCAAGGCTGGCAATCTAGAAAGCAAGCCCTACTGGTAGGCGAACTAAGCTAGAGCGGTCGAAGTGCTTGCGGCTTTCCTACCTCGACCCGCTCCCGGGGGGAGAGGGAGAAGCGTCCTCAATCCCCAGCAACTGTCTTTCCTAGTTCGGCAGCGGCAGGGGCTCCGCGGACAGCGAGCGCAGGTAGCTGATCACATCCGCCCGCACTTTCGGGTCGGCGATGCCTGCATAGCTCATCTTGGTGCCGGGGGCGTAGGCGCTGGGCTTCAGCAGCCACTTGTCCAGCTCGGCATACTCCCACTTGCCGCCCTTGGCCTTCAACGCGGCGGAGTAGGCGTAGCCGGCGGCGTGCGCCCCCTGCTCCGCGCCGACGACGCCGTACAGGTTGGGGCCGATGCCGTTGCGCCCGCCTTCGGCGAAGTTGTGGCAGGCGACGCAGCCCAGCCGGGCCGTGGCGGCCTTGCCGGCATCGGGGCTGGCAGAGGCCAGCAAGGCCACGGAGTCGTTGCCGGCTGCGGCGCCGGCTACGGCACCGGCAGGCGGCGGCGCCCCTGCGGCTTGGGTAGCGGCGGCCTGCTGCGGCGCGGCCGGGGCAGCGCCGGCGGGGGCCGTGGCGCTGGCGCTCTGGGCCGGAGCGGCGGGAAGCGGCAGCGGGTCGTGCGACAGGCTGCGGAGGTAGGCGATGATGTCCGCCCGCTTCTTGCCGTCCGACAGCCCGGCGTAGCTCATCTTGGTGCCGGGCGCGTAGGCGCTGGGCTTGATGAGCCAGGCATTCATCTCGTCGAAGCTCCAGTTGCCCGCCTTGCCCTTCAGGGCGGCGGAGTAGGCGTAGCCCTCCATGTGGCCGTGCGGCCCGCCCATCACGCCATACAGGTTGGGGCCGACGCCGGCCTTCCCGCCCTCGTTGAAGCTGTGGCAGGCCACGCAGCCCTGCGACTTCACCCCTGCCTCGCCCCGGCCCGCATCGGCGGAGGCCAGCAGCACCGCGATGGGCTGCTCCGGCTCCTGCTTGGCGGTGGCAACGGCGGCGGCGCCCTTCTCGGGCAAGTCAATCTTGATGGCCGTCTGCTGCAGCGGCTTCGGCTTCACCAGCGCGTCGGCAATCAGCCCGCTGCCCATGAAGGCGATCCCCGCCATCAGCACTGCGGCGACCGCCTTGTTGACCTCCATGCTGCTCATCTCAAGCCCTTCCCAAGCCGTGCGGCTGCTGCCAGCGCACGGGATACACCACCTGCACCGCCCGGCAAATCCGGGCGGGCCGCGCATTGCAAGGCATTAAGGGTGGGTAGGGTTGCGTGCCGGTCAAGCCAAGCCGCCCTTAAACGGACGCAGGCGGTAGGGTTGGGCAGCAATCCATTGTTGCGCACCAGGCCCAGCCGCGCCTCCCGCATCGGGCTGGCTCCCGCCGCCTTTCCCACCATCGTCCGCACAGGCCGGGGCCGTATCCCGACCTGACAGCCCCACCCTTGGCCCATCGCCGGGCGCTCAGCGGCTGTTGTCCGCCCCCCGCGGCCCGGCATAGGCTCCCGCCACCCTTGAAGGATGGCGCCGATGCTGCAGGTGGTCTCCTACTATGCCGCAGTGCTGGCGCCATTCTCCGTGTGGCTGTCATTCCGCGTGGTCGGGGTGCGCCGCTCGGCCACGCAGTCCCTGGGCGCCGGCGGCATGCCGGAACTGGAGCGCCGGATGCGAGTCCACGCCAACTTCGCCGGATATGTGCCCTTTGCCCTGCTGTTGGCCATGGCCAAACTGCGCGGGGTCTAGGCCGCTGCGCCCATGCCCGAGGCGTATCGCGGACGCCGGAGGTGTTCCGCTTCCGCGTCGGCAGGATGGCTGCAACTTTCGCCACCCTGATCTGCGCCGCCGCGGCACTCCTGCTCAGCCTAGGGCTGCGCTAAGGGTGGCAGGCCGGGGGACCGTGGAGGACCCCCGGCCCCCTTCGCCCCTACGGCTTCAGCACCACCTTGATGCAGCCGTCCTTCTTGTCCCGGAAGGTCTCGTACAGCCCCGGGCCGTCCTCCAGCTTCGCCCGATGCGTAATCACGAAGGACGGGTCGATCTTCCCTTCCTCGATCCAGCGCAGCAGCTTCGGCAGGTAGTGCTGCACCGAGGTCTGGGACATTTTGAAGGTCAGGCCGCGGTTCATGGCGCTGCCCATCGGGATCTTGTCCAACAGGCCGCCATAGACGCCGATGACGGACACGATGCCGAAGTTGCGGGTGTTGGTGATGCACTGCCGCAGCACGTGCGGGCGGTCGGTGCCCAGGAACGTCGCCATCTTCACGCGGTCAACCACGCTGTCGAAGCTGGCGGTGCCGTGCGCCTCGGTCCCCACGGCGTCAATGCAGGCGTCCGCGCCGCGCCCGTGGGTCAGCTCCTGGATGCGGTCGTAAACATCCTCCTGCATGAAGTCTATCGTGATGGCCCCGGCGTCCCGGGCCATCTGCAAGCGCTCCGGCACGGTGTCTATCGCGATCACCCGCTCGGCGCCCAGCAGGAAGGCGCTGCGTATGCTGAACTGCGCGACGGGGCCGCAGCCGAACACGGCAATGGTCTCCCCGCCTTTGATCTCGCAGAACTCGGCGCCCATGTAGCCCGTCGGGAAGATGTCGGACAGGAACAGCGCCTGCTCGTCGCTGATGCCATTGGGGATGATGGCCGGGCCGACGTCGGCGTAGGGCACGCGCAGATACTCGGCTTGCCCGCCGGGATAGCCGCCCAACAGGTGCGAATAGCCGAACAACCCGGCCGGCGAGTGACCCCAGAGCTTCGCCGCCGCCTCCGCATTGGGGTTGCTGCGCTCGCAGCCGGAGAAGTAGCCGCGGGTGCAGAAGAAGCATTCGCCGCAGGAGATGGTGAAGGGCACGACCACGCGGTCGCCGACCTTCAGCTTCTTGTTGTCGCGGCCGACCTCCATCACCTCGCCCATCGCCTCGTGGCCGATGATGTCGCCCTTTTCCATGCTGGGCATCACGCCGTCGTACAGGTGCAGGTCGCTGCCGCATATGGCGCAGGCCGTGACCTTGATGATGGCGTCGCGGCCATCCTGTATCTTCGGGTCCGGCACGGTCTCGCACCGCATGTCGCCTTTGCCGTGCCAGGTGAGTGCCTTCATGTGCCGCGTCCTTGTCGCTGGGGTGCGGCGTCGTGAACGGCAGGGGCGGCAGGGGGTTCGGCGAGGTCGCAGGGGTGTGATGGGGCGGCATCGAGATGCTGGAGGCCATTGCGGCCTGCCGGATGCCGGCATTCTGCGCCCACCCTCCTGCGCCCTCTCTCCTGCATCGGCACCGCGTCGGACCCCGCCTCATCCAAACCGCTTGACCCCCGCCCCCCAACAAATGGAAGCCTCCGCCATGCCGCGGAGCCGTCCTCATGCCCCTCAAGCAGCCTCCGTGTCCCCACCCTCGCCCCGCGTCCTCGACCTGTTCAGCGGCATCGGCGGCCTCAGCCTCGGCCTGCACTGGGCCGGGATGCGGACCGCGGCCTTCTGCGAGTCCGACCCCTTCGCCCGTACGGTTCTGCGGCGCCACTGGCCCGGCGTGCCCATCTACCCCGACATACGCACCCTCGATGCCCGCCAGCTTGCCGATGACGGCGTCCCCCTGCCCTGGCTCGTCTGCGGCGGCTTCCCGTGCCAGGACACCAGCCTCGCCGGACGCGGCGCCGGGATCGCAGGCGCGCGCACGGGCCTATGGTCCCACATGGCGCGCCTGGTCGCCGAGCTGCAGCCGCGCTGGGTGGTGGCTGAGAACGTCCCTGGCCTGCGAAGCCGCGGCGCGGACCGGGTCCTGCACGACCTGGAGGCTGAGGGCTACGCCTGCTGGCCGCTCGTGGTGGGTGCTGTCCATGCCGGCGCCCCGCACCGGCGCGCGCGCGTGTGGGTGGTGGCGCAACGCCATGCTGCCGACGCCGACCGCCCGGGACTGGAAGTGGGGCAGCACGGCGCAGCAGCACCGCCGCCGGGCCTGCCAACTGAGCGACGCCGTGGGTGGCCGCCTGAGCCCGGCATACGCCGAGTGGATGATGGGCTTCCCGCCGGGCTGGACGGGGCAGGAGGCTTGCCCAGCCCCCAACGGAGCAGTCCCCAGCGGGGCATCCTCCGGTTGAGCGCCTCCTTGCGCGTGTCCCGCCTGCGCGCCCTTGGCAACGCGGTGGTGCCGCAGAATGCGGCCATGGTCGGGCGGGCCGTGCTGGCGGCGTCCGAGCCGGACACGCGCCCCTGGCGGGGCCGCGCCTGCACCCTTTTGCCGGACCTTCTTGAGGGGGCTTGCACCAGCCCAGACGGCACCCACGTCCCAACAAGCCAAAGATAACCGAAGCTATAGAATTCGGCTTGCAGCCTGCCCGGATACACGCCCGGGTTGTGGAAACCTAAGGGGGAAAAGACGCGATGCCGTTGTCCGAATCCGCCATCCTCATCCGTGGTCCCGCAGGCTTCCAGCAGTTGGAGCGTGACGCGTCCCGTCAGTTGGTGGAGCTTCCGCCAAAAGGTGCCCAGCCGTTGTGTGCAGCCATGCCCGCAGCCGGGTTGGCGCGGGATCATCAAATGCCGCTCCCGGACCTGTTCGCCAGCCGCCGGCCCGACCCGGTTGGCGCGGCCCGCGGCCTGGCCGCAGCCATTATGGCATCCGCCGCCTTGTGGTTTGCTGCCGCGCAGGTGATCCGGCTCCTGACCTGATGCGGGCCGGCGTCAGCCGCGCTCCCATCTGTCCGTCATGCCCCGGCGCAGCAGGGCGTCCATTGCCGCTGCCGCCCCAGCCCAACTGAACCGCGCCGCCACCCAGTCCCGCGCCGTGGCGCCGCGCTGAAGGCAGGCCGCCCGGTCCCGCAACAGCGCCGCCGCCGCCGCCGCCAGCCCGTCCGCATCCGCCGCCACCAGGTCCGCATGGCCCGGCGGGAGCGCAAGCCCATTAGCGGCCAGCGGCGTCAGCACGCAGGGGCGCCCGGCGGCCCAGGTCTCCAGCACCTTGTTCTTTAGCCCCACCCCGGTCCGCATCGGCGCCAGACCCACCCAGGCCCGGCCCAGCACCGCGCCCATGTCCGGCACGTCCGGCAGCACCTGCACGCCGTCCCGCCCATCCAGCGCCAGGATGCCTGGGCCGGGGCCGCGCCCGGCCACCAGCAGCCGCGCGCCGGGCACCGCGGCCCGCACCCGCGGCCAGACTGCGCCGGCCAGGAACGCCACGGCGTCCGCGTTGGGCGGATAGCCCAGGCTGCCGACGAAGGCCGCGGTCGGCGCGGCATCCGGCGTGCCCGGCGCCGGCAGGTCCACGCCATTGGGAATGACCGGCACCGGCCGCCCGCCGATGCGCGCCATCCAGGCGGCGTCGTCCGCACCGACGCAGGCCGTGCCGATGAAGCCCCGCACGGCGCGGCGCGCCCAGCGCAGGCTGACCGGCAGCTCCCGCACTGCCCGCAGGCGGGTGCGGGCGTCGCCGGGATGAAGGGCGGTGCGCCAGAACTCCAGCGGGTTGCAGTCGATCATGTCCATGACGGCAGGGATGGCGGCAGCGGGGATGGCGGCGGCAGGGGTGGCGGCGGCAGGGGTGGCGCGGGGCCAGGCGGCCTCGGCGCCGGGCCACACCAGCCCGCGGGCATGCGGCCCGGCGGACAGCAGGGCGGCCCGCAGCGGCGCAGGGTCGAAGCGCCAGGGATAGGTCAGCCCGGCCCCGCGCAGCGCAATGGGCACGTGCCGCGCCACCCCCGGCGGCGGCACGCCCGGGGAGACCAGCGTGATGTCCCATCCCGCCGCCAGCCCCCGCACCAGCCCGGCCACGCGCAGCCCGTAGCCGTCCCGGACGGGCCAGGGCGGCAACGTGCAGACGGCCAGCAGGGTCGGTCGCATTCCTTCGCTTACGCGCTGGCCGCGGCGGGCGGAACCCTGCATAGTGCCCGCAACAGGGCCGGGGAGGGCTGTCAATTGAGCGAGCAAGTGGCGGACCGCCTGGCCCCATCCGGGGCGGCTGCGCCCGCATCTGCCGCCCTTCCGGCGGACGCGCATCCCTGGCGCTGGTCCCCGCCGCGCAATACCTGGCTTGTCCGCTTGTTCGACAACAAGCCGTTCCTGGCGGTGCTGTGCCTGTTCCCGGCGGTCGGGCTGCTGCTGGTGTTCCTGACCTATCCGCTGGGCCTGGGCATCTGGCTGGCCTTCACCGACACGCGCATCGGGCGCACCGGCGTCTGGGTGGGGCTGGAGAACTTCCAGAGCCTGTGGGACGACCGCATCTTCTGGCTGTCCGTCACCAACACGCTGTTCTACACGGGCGTCGCCACGGTCGGGAAGTTCGGGCTGGGGCTGTGGCTGGCGCTGCTGCTGAACAACAACATCCCGTTCAAGTCGCTGATCCGCGCCATCGTGCTGGTGCCGTGGATCGTGCCCACGGTGCTGTCGGCCATCGCGTTCTGGTGGATCTACGACCCGCAGTTCTCGATCATCTCCTACGTGCTCAAGGCCGTGGGGATCATAGACACCAACATAGACTTCCTGGGCACGCCCTGGCACGCGCGCCTCAGCCTGGTGGCGGCCAACATCTGGCGCGGCATCCCGTTCGTGGCCATCAGCCTGCTGGCCGGGCTGCAGACGATCTCCCCATCGTTGTACGAGGCGGCGATGCTGGACGGCGCGACGCCGTGGCAGCGCTTCGTGAACGTGACGCTGCCGATGCTGATGCCGGTGCTGTCCGTGGTGCTGACCTTCAGCGTGCTGTTCACCTTCACCGACTTCCAGCTTGTTTACGCCATCACCCGCGGCGGCCCGGTGAACGCGACGCACCTGATGGCGACGCTCGCCTTCCAGCGCGGCATCCCCGGGGGGCAGTTGGGGGAGGGAGCGGCGATTGCCGTCGCCATGATCCCGTTCCTGGTGGCGGCGACCTTGTTCAGCTACTTCGGCCTGTCCCGGCGCAAGTGGCAGCAGGGAGGAGACGATGATTAGGGCAGCGCAGGCTGCGGCCTGCTCCTTCTCCCTCTGGGAAAGAGTTGGAGTGAAGGAGGCCGCACGCGCTGCCCTTGCCAGGGTGCAGCCGTGGTCCCCGGCGCGGCAGAGCGTACGTTGCGTGGCTTCCCTAACCCCGGCCCTCTCCCGGCGGGAGAGGGAGCAGATGCAGGTTTCCTTATGAGCGACGCCGCCGCGATCCCAGCCTCCAAGCCCCCCGCGGAGCGCCAGGGCGCGCTGTCGTGGGACAGCGTGCCGCGCCGGGTCGTCACGCTCTATGTGCCGCTGGTGCTGTTCATCGTCGTGCTGCTGTTCCCGTTCTATTGGATGGCCATCACGACGTTCAAACCCAACAACGAGCTGTACAACTACAAGGATTTCAACCCGCTCTGGGTCAGCAGCCCCACGCTGCAGAACGTCAAGAAGCTGCTGTTCGACACGGACTACCCGCAGTGGCTGATGACCACGATGGGCATCGCGGCGGCGGCCACCTGCATCAGCATCTTCGCCAGCGTGCTGGCCGCCTACGCCATACAGCGGCTGCGCTTCCGCGGCAGCAATCTGGTGGGGCTGGCGATCTACCTCGCCTACCTCGTGCCGCCCAGCATCCTGTTCATCCCGCTGGCGACGATGGTGTTCAAGCTCGGCCTGTTCGACAGCCCGCTGGCGCTGATCCTGACCTACCCGACCTTCCTGATCCCGTTCTGCACCTGGCTGCTGATCGGCTACTTCAAGTCCATCCCCTACGAACTGGAGGAGTGCGCGCTGATAGACGGCGCGACCCGGCTGCAGATACTGCGCCGCATCACCCTGCCCCTGGCGGTGCCGGGCCTGATCTCGGCCGGCATCTTCGCCTTCACGCTGTCCTGGAACGAGTTCATCTACGCCCTGGCGTTCATCCAATCGTCGGAGAAGAAGACCGTGCCGGTGGCGGTGCTGACGCAACTGGTGCAGGGCGACGACTACCAGTGGGGCGCGCTGATGGCGGGCGCCCTGTTCGGGTCCATCCCGGTGGCGTTGCTGTACTCGTTCTTCGTGGAGTACTACGTCAGCTCGCTAACTGGTGCAGTCAAGGAGTAGCGGCGATGGACACGGGTGTGCCGGGCGCGGTGCGCGACGCCGCCCGCGAGGGAAGCCGGGCCGTGCGCCTGTCGAGCGGGGTGTTCCTGCTGGTGGAGCACGGCATCATGATCGCGCTGGGTGCCGCGCTGTCGCTGGCTGCCGTGCTGGCGCTTGGCGGCGCCGCCGTGGGGTTGTGGGACGGAATGGTCGCCGCCGGCAGCGCCAAGGCGCTGCTGACCATCGTGGACCGGCTGCTGTTCGTGCTGATGATCGTCGAGATATTGCACACCGTCCGCGTCTCCATCCGCTCGGGCGAGTTGACGTGCGAGCCGTTCCTGATCGTCGGCCTGATCGCCAGCATACGCCGGGTGCTGGTCATCACCCTGGAAACCTCGCAGAACATGCCCGGCAAGACGTCCGAGCCTGGCCACGAAGGCGCGTTCCAGGCAGCGATGATCGAACTGGGCGTGCTGGGCATGCTGATCCTGGTGATGGTGGCCTCGATCTACCTGCTGCGCCGCAGCCGCCCCCGGGCGTTGGAGGCTTAGGGCGCCGGGGCTTGCAACAACCGCCATCCGGTCCGGCCGTCCCGCAAGCAACCCGTCATCGCAAGGCGCCCTTGCGCCGGGCCGCTGCGCGGCTGGCGATGACGGCGACGTTGCGCCAGGGGCCGGAGCAAAGGACGGCTGGCATCAGAACCTTTTCCGGCAGGCTGCGGCGGCCTGCCTCCGAACAATCCAGGAGCCGCCGCGGGACGCGCCGCCATCCATGACGCGGTGCCGCCGTTGCAGGCTGAAACCGCGGCGCGGCGCTCCAGGGCCGTCAACAGGCCCCGCATGGCGCATCGTCCGGTCGTGCCAATGGGCGCAGCCGCGCGGGGCCGGATGGCCGGCGGCGTCCAGGCGCGGTCCGTTGCAACGAGGGGTCGAATCCGCCACCTTGCGGAGCCGCCCCACACCCACGAGCGCAGGATCATGTCCCAGACGGAAGCCGCCGAACTTACGCCGCACGCCGCGGGGCTGACAGTCCCGCCTGCCCCGACCTCGCACGTCCCGGCCCCGCACGTCTCGGTGCCGCAGGCAGCCGTGACGCAGGCCCGGCGCCCTCGCCTCCGTCCCCTGCCGTCGCTGATCTTCAGCTCCCGCTGGCTGCAGCTTCCGCTCTATCTCGGCCTGATCGTGGCGCAGGGGGTCTATGTCTTCCTGTTCCTGAAGGAGCTGTGGCACTTGGTCAGCCACGCCGACAGCTTCGGGGAGCAGGAGGTCATGCTCCTGGTGCTCGGCTTGATTGACGTCGTGATGATCTCCAACCTGCTGGTGATGGTCATCGTCGGCGGCTACGAGACCTTCGTGTCCCGGCTGAACCTGCAAGGGCATCCCGACCAGCCGGAGTGGCTGAGCCACGTCAACTCCGGCCTGCTGAAGGTCAAGCTGGCGATGGCGATCATCGGCATCAGCTCCATCCACCTGCTGCGGACGTTCATCGGGCTTGGGGCTTCCCCCGGCACCGGGCTTGGGGCCTCCCCCACCTCGCACGCCGCCGCGCCGATGCCCCCGGTGTCCATGGATGGCGTGATGTGGCAGTCCATCATCCACGGCCTGTTCATCCTGTCCGCCATCGGCATCGCCTACGTGGACGGGATGGGCCGGGACAAGCACTGAGCTGGGACAAGCACTGAGGGGGCACGGGACGATGCTGCTACACGGCTTCTGGCGCTCGCTCGCGACCTACCGGGTGCGCATCGCCCTGAACCTCAAGGGCGTGCAGGTGCCGGAGGTGATGGTGGACCTGGACCGCGGGGATCAGCACGCCCCGGCGTTCCGCGCCCTGAACCCGATGGGCGCCGTGCCCGCGCTGGTGCTGGACGACGGGACCGCGCTGACCCAGTCGCTGGCGATCCTGGAATGGATCGAGGAAACCTATCCCGCCCCGTCGCTGCTGCCGGGTGGGGCCGCCGCCCGCGCCCGGGTGCGCGCCCTGTGCGCCATCACCGCCGCCGACACGCACCCGCTGGTGGTGCCCCGCGTGCAGGGCTACCTCGGCAAGACGTTCGGTGCGGACGACGCGGCGCGCAGGGCATGGGCGGCGCACTGGTTCACGCTGGGCCTGCAAGCCTACGAGGCGCAGGTGGGCGCCGGGCCGTTCTGCGCCGGGGACGCGCCGGGGATGGCCGACTGCTGCCTGGCCAGCCACGTCGCGGGGGCGGAGCGGTTCGGCGCGGACGTGCAGCCCTACCCGGCGGTGCGCCGCATCCACGCCGCCTGCACGGCGCTGCCGGCGTTCGCCGACGCGCACCCGCTGCGCCAGCCGGGGGCGCCCGCCGCCTGATGCCGGTGCTGGCCTGGTGCATCCGATGCCGGATGCCGGGGTGGGCCATACGGACGCGCCGGCCCGGCCGGACGGATTGACCTGATCCGCGGCGGCGCGTTGCTTCTGGTGCTGCTGCATCATTCCCTGATTGCCTACCCGCTGGCCGGCACGTCGCTGGCGGGCACCGCCCCAGGCGCCCTGGTCCAGGCCGCCGCGCGGAACGGCAACTACGGGGTTACGATATTTTTCGTGGTCTCCGGCTTCCTCATAACCTCCAACACCGAGCGGCGCTGGGGCGGGCTGGACCGGGTGCGGCCCGGCACCTTCTACGTCCTGCGCGCAGCCCGCATCCTGCCAGGCCTCGTGCTGCTGCTGGCCGCCGTCAACGCCTTGGCCCTGGCGGGCGTGCCGATCTTTCAGAACCATCCGGAGCACGGCGGGCCGGTGCCGATGTGGCGGGCGGACCTGGCGGCGCTGACCTTCCGGGTCAACGTGCTGATCGCCCAGGCCGGCTGGTTCAACTACGCCCTGGGCGTGCTGTGGTCCCTGTCGGTGGAGGAGGTGTTCTACGCCGCCTTCCCCCTGGCCTGCCTCCTGCTGCGCCGCCGCGGCCCGCTTCTGGCGCTCTGCGCGGCGCTGGTCCTGATCGGCCCGGCCTGGCGCTGGACGCATCAGGGGAACGAGGCCGGATACCTGTATGCCTACCTTGCCGCAGCCGATGGCATCGCCATCGGCTGCGGCACGGCGCTGCTGGCGGCGCGGCTGCCGACGCCGGGCCGGCTGGTGCAGGCGTCCGCTGCGGTCGCAATAGCGGCGCTGCACCTGTGGCGGCCCATTGCGGACACCAACGCTGCTGGGCGTCAGCGGCATGGCGCTGGGCACGGCGGTGCTGCTGCTGGGCGCGGGCGCTGCGCCGGCTGGCTGGGGCGCGTTGGCACCGGTGCGCTGGTGCGGGCGGCTGAGCTACGAGCTTCACCTGTTCCACGCCGCTGTGCTCGGCGGCTTGCGGACGGTGCTGCCAGCCCGTGCCGTGCCGGGCGATGGGCGGCTGCTCCTGCTGCTCGCGTTCTTTGCGGCATCGGCGCTGGCCGCCTTGGTCGCCCGCAACGTGGCCGATCCGCTGAACCGCCTGGCCCGGCAGCGCCTCGGCCTGGCCGCCCCGTTGCGCTGCCCGCCACCCCGCCCCATTTCCCCGGATAGCAAGGAGGCCAACATGGCGAACGAGAACTTCGAGGTCGCAACCCTGGGCGGCGGCTGCTTCTGGTGCCTGGAACCGGTGTTCCTCAGCCTGCGCGGCGTGCAGTCCAGCGTGTCCGGCTACGCCGGCGGCACCCTGCCCAACCCGACCTACGAGCAGGTCTGCGGCAAGCGCACCGGCCATGCCGAGGTCGTTCAGGTCACGTTCGACCCGGCTGTCATCAGCTACGCCGACATCCTGCGCGTGTTCTTCACCCTGCACGACCCCACCACCCCCAACCAGCAGGGCGCCGACGTCGGCCCGCAATACCGCAGCATCGTCCTGACCCACTCGGACGCGCAGGCGGCCACGGCGCGGGACGTGACGGCGGAGATGGACGCCGCCGGCGTCTGGGGCCGGCCCATCGTGACGGAGATCGTGCCGCTGACGGTGTTCTACCGGGCGGAGGACGAGCATCAGGACTACTATGCCCGCAACCCGTGGTCCGGCTATTGCCGGGCCGTCATCACGCCCAAGGTCGCCAAGCTGCGGAAGATGTTCAACGACCGCCTGAAGGCGCCCCAGGCTGCATAAGCCCGCAGCTTGACGCTGCTGACGTGACGGCGTCTGCGTGACGGGGGCTGCGTGACGGAGGCCGAGGCGCGGGCGGCGGTGGCCGGCGCCTACCGGGCGCTGGGTGCTGCCGGGTTGATCGCCGGCAGCAGCGGCAACGTCAGTCTGCGGCTGGAAGGGGGCATGGTGATCTCTCCCTCCGGCACCTCGCCCGCGGCGGTAACGGAGGCCGGGCTGGTCCGCACGGGCCTGCACGCCGCCGTGCCCGGGGCCAGCAGCGAGTGGGCGCTGCACGCCGCGCTGTATCTGGCCCGTCCGGAGTTCGGCGCGGTCGTCCACACCCACTGCGACGCCTGCACCGCCCTGGCCTGCCTGGGCGAGGGGCTGCCGGCGTTCCATTACAACGTGCTGGCCTTCGGCGGGGACGACGTGCGCTGCGGCCCCTACGTCACCTTCGGCACGCCGGAGCTGGCGGCGGTGGCCATTGCGGCGATGGAGGGCCGGACCGCGTGCCTGCTGGCCAACCACGGCATGATCGCCGCCGGGCCGGACATGGCGGCGGCGGAGGGCGCGGCGCGCACGCTGGAGATGCTGGCGCGCCAGTATCTCATGGCCCGCGCCGCCGGCACGCCGCGGCTGCTGACGGCGCAGGAGATGGCGTCGGCCCGGGAGCGCTACCGCACCTATGGACAGCCCGCGCGCCGCTGAAGCTTGCCGGGGCGAGGGTCCGCACGGCGCGTGCCGGCGTCTGCCGGCGCCGCGCTGGCCCGCTGCGTTCCGCCGGCGTCACCGGCACCTCCCGGAGCGCCGCGGCAATTTAAGAATGAGAACGCCGTGAAGCCACTGGTATCGTTCCCAGCAGCATTATAAAGGTTGCGGCATGAGCGTGACGCAGACCCGCCGCGATCCCAGCGCCAGAACCCGCCCCGACGTGACGCACGAGCTTGTCTCGGCCATCAAGGGGGGCGCATCCGCCTTGGTGCTCGGTCCCGCCGGGACGACGGGCGTGCTGGCGGACGCCGCCGCGGCCCTGGGTGGACGCATCCGCGTGCTGCGGGTGCGTCCGCCGTATAACCTGACCTCGTTCATGCAGCAGCTCGCGCCCAATGCGTCCGAGGAGGACGGCAGCCTGCTAGAGGATGCCTACAACGCCTTGGCCGTCCTCAGCCCCGGCTGCACCCGCATCGCGCTGCTCGCGGAGGAGGCGCACCTCCTGCCCAAGACGACGCTGCGCTACATCGAGTCCGCGCTGCGGAACCGCCCGCACCTGAGCGTCGCCTTGGCCGGCCAGCCCGAGCTGGCGGACAACATCTCTCAGGACGGCCTGAACGATCTGCGCCAGCGCGTCACGCTGCACCTGGAGCTTGCGGCGTCGCCCGGCGGCGCAGCCAGGCGGCCCGATGCCGACCCTGGGCCGCAACCGGTGCGGTCCCGCCGCCGCGGATGGCTGGTGGGCGGCGTGCTGGTCCTGATCTGCGCCGCCCTGATCGCCTCGCAGGCACCGGGGCTGCCATCCCTCGGCACCCTGGTGCCGGGGTCCGTGCTGGCGGCGCTGCCGCCCTGGCTGCGCGGCCCGGCTGCGGATCCGGCGGCCCAGCCTGTGGTGGCCCAGCCTGCGGCGCCGCAGCCCGTGGCCGGGCAGGGCGCGGCCGCCCGCTCGATGCCGGCTGCGGCCGAAGCCGTGCCGCCTCCTGCGGTGGAGGCCAGCGCCACGCCTGCCAGCGCTACCCCTGCCAGTGTCGTGCCGCCCGCCAGCGCGCCGCCCACCAGCGCGCTGGAGCGGCCCACGCCCGCACCGCCCGCACCCGCGCCGCCCGAGGCTGCCGCCCTGCCGGAGCCGAGTGCCGCCCCGCCCGCGCCGCAGGTCGCCGCCCTCGCCGTGCCACCCCCTGCCCCGGCATCAACCGCCCCGCCCAGCGCTGCATCATCTGTTGCTGGCCCGCAAGCTGCCGCGCCGGCATCGGTGCCGGCAGCAGCGCCCCCCGCGGCCGCGGCCGCAGTGGCCGAGCCGGCCATGGTCGCCCTGACCGGCGGCGAGTTCCGCATGGGCAGCGCCGACGATCCCTCCGAACGTCCGGCCCACTCCGTCGTCGTCGCGCCGTTCCTCCTGGCCAGGAAAGCCGTGACGGTGCAGGAGTGGCAGCGGTGCGTCGAGGCCCAGGGCTGCCTGCCCATCGTGAAGGGCAAGCCCCAGGATCCCGCTCTGAACGTGAGCTGGTACGACGCCCGCGGCTACGCCGCCTGGCTGTCCCGCACCACCAGCCAACCTTACCGCCTGCCGACCGAGGCGGAGTGGGAATATGCCGCCCGCGCCGGCGCCGCCACACGCTACGCCTGGGGCAACGCCATGATCCCGGGCCGCATGACCTGCAAGGGCTGCGGCAGCGAGCCGGTCAGCCTGCAGGCCCCACCCGCTGCCGAGGACTATCCGCCCAACGCTTTCGGCCTGCTCGGCCTGGGCGGCGGCGCGGCGGAGTGGGTGGCCGACTGCTGGCACCGTACCTACCAGGGCGCGCCGCGCGACGGTTCGACCCCCTGGGAGGCCGCTGCCTGCCGGGAGCGCGTGCTGCGCGGCGGCTCCTGGATGGAGGGGCCATCTGCCCAGCGCCCGTCCAGCCGGGACTTCTATGACCCCTCGGTCCGCTATCCCACCCATGGCTTCCGGGTCGCGCGGAGCAACTAGGGGCTGCTATCCGCGGGCGGCGTCATCGCCGGGTTGCAGCCTTCAGGTGCTCACAAATGACGGCGGATGGCTGCGCGTTTCGGCAATGCGGCCAGGTGCCGTCCTGCGTTCAAGGAGCATGCGCTGATGGATGACAAGCTGATGATGCCGCGCCGGGCGGTGCTGCGTGCCGCTGCCCTGCTGGCGGCCAGCCCGGCGGGGGCTGCGACCCCGGCCCCCAAGGACGCCTATCTCTATCTCATCTCGCCTGTGGACGGCCAGCGCGTGCGCAGCCCGATCCTATGCCGCTTCGGCCTGCGCAACATGGGGATCGCGCCCGCAGGCGTCGTGGTGCCCAACGCCGGGCATCACCATCTCCTCATTGACGTGACGGATGCGCTGACCCCTGACGAGCCGATCCCGGCCGACCGGATGCACCAGCACTTCGGCGCAGGGCAGACGGAGACCCGCCTGGACCTGCCGAAGGGCAAGCACACCTTGCAGCTCGTCATGGGTGACGCGAACCACGTCCCGTTCGACCCCGTCATAGCGTCGCGCCGGATCACCATAACGGTCATCTAGGCTGGAGCCGCACTGCGCCGCCAATGGCGGGAGCCTCCTGCAGCGCCATTCTCCTGTTGCCGGCTTCCTTCCGCGGCCTTGCGTCCTCGGAGGGGAAAGCCCCTACACCCGTTCGCTGACCTTGATCGCCACCTTGCAGCCGGCCTTGATGACGGCGGACATCAGGCGGTAGGCGGGGGCCAGTTCGGCTTCGTGCTCCAGGCCGATCTCCTTGTGCTCCTCCTCCTCCGCGCGGAAGCGCTCGATGGTGGCGCGAAGCGGCGCCTCGTCCTCGCCCAGGGCGGCGGCCTGCTCGGCGTAGTGCTCGTCAATCGCGGTCTCGACCGCGACCGTGCAGGCCATCGCGGCGCGGTCGCCCATCGCCGCCGTCACGGCGCCCAGCGCGTAGCCGGCCAGGTGCCAGAACGGCAGCAGCAGGGTGGGGCGCACCCGCCGGGTCGCCACCAGCCCGGCAAAGGTGTCGAGATGGTGCTGCTCCTGCGCCTTCATGTGGCGGATCAGGTCGCCCTTGGGGCCGCGGCCCATGATGGCAAGCTGGCCCTCGTAGATGCGGGCGGCACCGTACTCCCCGGCATGGTCCACGCGCACGATGCGCTCCAGCAACTTGCGGGGCGTGAGGTCGCCGGGCAAGCGGGGCTTGAATGCTGCGACCGAGACGGCGGAGGTGGCCGGGGGGTAGTCGGCGTCGGTGGTCATGTCGGTCAGGTGGGTCACGGCGGGGCCTCGTGCGGAAGGGTGGGGTGCGGTGGGATGGGTCGGCGTGCGGCTGAGATAATCAGGATGCCGGCCAGCGCCAGGGACAGCAGCAGGTTCATCACCGCCATCGAGACGGGGAGGCCCGGCACGATATACGCCGGCTCGTCGCATGGTTTGGCGGGGGTGGCGGGCATCCGGGCCAGGCGCTCGGCGATGGTGCCGCCGCCCAGCGCGGGAGCGGCGCACTCGGGCAAGGGGCTGGGCCACCAATGCTGCTCCACCCCTACATGGACCATGCCCAGCCCGGCGCCGGCCAGCGCCGCCAGCGCCCCCAGGGCCAGCACGGCGCGGGCCAGGCGGCCGCGCAGCAGCAATGCCAACAGGCCGAGGGCGATCAGGACGCGGTAGGGCCAGCGCTCCCACAAGCACAGGGCGCAGGGCACCAAGCCGCCCCACCACTCCGACGCGAAGGCGGCGCCCAGCGCCGCGGCGGATGCGGCAGCTGCGGCCGATGCAGCGCTGCGCGCCGAGACCACCCTCCATTCTCCGATCCGTTCAGCCCGCGCAGCCTGCATCATGGCTCCGATATGGCGCTGCCGCCCTCTTGGAGCAATCCGCCCGGGGCCATACCCTGCCCCGGCAACACGGAGGACGACGGATGCGCCAGCTATTGGGCCGGGCCAATTCCAGCAACGTGATGAAGGCGGTGTGGCTGATGGAGGAACTGGGCCTGCCCTATCAGCGTACCGACGTGGGCGGCCCGTTCGGCGGCACGGACACGCCGGGGTATCGCGCCATGAACCCGACCGGCCGCATCCCGACCTTGGTGGAGGACGGCTGGGCACTGTGGGAGAGCAACGCGATCCTGCGTTACCTGTGCGCGGCCTACGCGCCGGGCACCCCGATGTGGCCGGAGGACCTGCGGGCGCGAGCCGGGGTGGACCGCTGGATGGATTGGCAGCAGGCCACCCTGGGCGGCCCGCAGACAGTGGTGTTCCAGGGCCTGGTGCGGACCCCGCCGGAGCGGCAGGACAGGGCCGCCATCATCGCGGCAGCCGCGAGGCTGGGCGGCGAGTATTCGCTCCTGGACGGCGTGCTGGCGCGGACGCCATACGTTGCGGGGGAAGCGTTCACGCTGGCGGACATCTCGCTGGGCGTCCACGTCCACCGCTGGCTCTCCTTCGACCTGGACCGCCCGGAGCAGCCGCACCTGCGCGCCTGGTACGGCCGCCTGCTGGCCCGCCCCGTCTATGCGGCGCATGTGGCGCTGCCGATGACGTAGGAGCGCACCCTCCTCCACTCCGATGGGGGCAGGGACGCGTCCAATGCTGGCACGTGGGCAGCGCAGATCGGCAACCCCGCCATTGCGCGCCCCTGCCCTGGCCTGCCACCATTGTGCAACGCAACACAGCGGGGCCGCATGGATCAGGAACTGGCAACCCCCGAGGCTCTGGCCCACCAACTGACCGAAACCGTCGCCGCCGCCCGCGACCGCGCGCGGGAGGACCCGTTCGGCAACCCGGTGCTGCTGGTGGCGCTGGCGATCTCCCGCCGGCTGGATCGGGGGGAGTTGGACCTGGATCAGGTGGGCGGGCTGGTGCGCCTATTGCGGGACCGCGCCTTTGCGGCCCGGGCCACACGGCTGGCCGCCTACGCGCGCACCCCGGTGGACGACCCGCTCGGCACCCTTGCCCGGCGGCTGGCGCGGCCCGATCCGCTGGACAGCCCGGTGCCGTTCGCGGCCTTCGCTGATGCCTGCGCGCGGACGCGGTTCGCGGCGGTGTTCACGGCGCACCCCACCTTCTCCGCCCCCGCTCCCGTGCTGCACGCCCTGGCGGAAGCCGCGGGCGGGGCCGCGCCGCCCGCCTTCGCCAGCCACCGCCCGGGGCGCCCGACGCTGGAGGATGAGTTCACCCAGGCCGCCGCCGCCATACACCGCGGGCGCGACGCGTTGGATATTCTGGCGGAGTCCCTGCTGCGGGAGGCCGCGGCGATCTGGCCGGACCGCTGGACCACCCTGTCGCCGCACCCGGTCGTGCTGGCAAGCTGGGTCGGCTACGACACTGACGGGCGCACCGACATCGGCTGGTGGGACACGCTGCGGCTGCGCCTGCGGATGAAGCGCCTCGGCCTGGCGCGGCTGGCCGGGCAGGTCGCGTCCGACCCGCCGCTGGCAACGCGTGTGGGTGAGGCGTTGGACGCCGTGGACGCGCAGTTGCGCCTGGCCCCTGCCGGCCCCGACCCCAAGGAGGTCGCGCTGTTCGCCGAGGCGCTGGTCGGCGGACGCGACGCCGCGCTGCTGACGCCCGCGCCGCTGATGCCGCTGTTCGACGCGGCCGTTGCCGCTGCGGACGGGGAGGACCGGATGCGGCTGCTGGTGGCCCGCGCCGGGCTGGCTGGGCACGGCATGTCGCTGGCGCACACGCATGTCCGGCTGAACGCGACGCAGCTTCACAACGCCGTCCGGCAGCGCCTGGGCCTCAGCGATCCGCCCGGCGACCCCGTCCGCCGCCGGGCGTTGCTGGCCGGCATCAACGCCGCGCTGGACGAGGTGCGTCCGGTGCCGGTCTATTTCGGCGCCCTGCTGGCGGAGCAGGCGTCCGCGGTGCGGCTGATGATGACGGTGGCCCAGATCACCAAGCACGTGGACGCCGCCAGCCCCGTCCGCTTCCTGATCGCCGAGACCGAGAGCGGCTACACCCTGCTCGCTGCTTTGTGGCTGGCCCGGCTGTTCGGCTGCGAGCGCATGGTCGAGATCAGTCCGCTGTTCGAGACTGCGGACGCCCTGGAGTCCGGCGCCCGCGTGCTGGACGAGGCGCTGCGGTCCCCGCATTGGCGCGACTACCTGCGGCAGACCGGGCGGCTGTGCCTGCAATTCGGCTACTCCGACAGCGGGCGCTACGTCGGGCAGTTGGACGCCTCCTACCTGATCGAGCGGCTGCGGATGCGTGTGGCCGACAGCCTGGCCCGGCATGGCGTGACAGGCATCGAGGTCGTGCTGTTCGACACCCACGGGGAGAGCATCGGGCGCGGCGCGCACCCCGGCAGCCTGACCGACCGGCTGCGCTACCTGTCTCCCGCCGCCAGCCGCCAGGCCTTCGCGCGCGCCGGCGTGCTGGTGCGGGAAGAAAGCGCGTTCCAGGGCGGCGACGGCTACCTGCACTTCGGCACCCCGGCCCTGGCCACGGCGACCATCGCGCGCATCGCCGAGCACGCCTTCGCCGACCCCGCCGGCAGCCGCGACCCGATCTATGACGACCCGGACTTCGCGGTGGACTTCTTCGCCACCATCGGCCAGGCGATGCGCGGCCTGGTGGAGGACCCCGGCTATGCCGCGCTGCTGGGCACCTTCGGTCCGGCGCTGCTGGATGCTACGGGATCCCGCCCCAGCGCGCGGCAGACCGACGTGGGCGGCCCGGCGGCGATCCGCCATCCGCGGGAGCTGCGCGCCATCCCCAACAACGCGATCCTGCAGCAGGTCGGCTGGTGCGCCAACACCGTGCACGGCCTGGGCGCCGCGGCGCTGCGCCACCCCGAGCCGTTCGCGGAGCTGCGCCGCACCAGCAGCCGCTTCCGCCGCGCGACGGAGCTTGCAGCCCACGGGCTGCTGCACTCGGACCTGGACGTGCTGCGCGCGACGGTGGCGGTGCTGAACCCCGGCACTTGGCTGGACCGCGCCGCCCACGCCGGGGTGCCGGGCCGGCGGGAGGGGCTGGTGGCGGTGGCCCGCGCCCTGGAGCGGCTGGACTTGTGGTCGGACGTGTCGGCGATGTTCCACCGCGTGCAGGCCGACCACCTGCAACTGCGCGCGGTTTGGCCGGACGCACCGCGCATGGGGGACGAGGAAGTGCTGCTGCACGCACTGCGCCTGGCCCTGATCCAGCGCATCTGGCTGCTGGCGACGGCGATCCCCGACTTCTCGCCCCGGCACGGCGTCACGCCGCAGGACATGCTGGACCGGCTGATCCGCCTGGATGTGCCGGCGGGGCTGGCCCTGCTGGGGGAAGTGTTCCCGGCGGCGGGGGCGGCTGGGGCGGACCTCGATTACGGGGAGGCCGCCGGGCCGCGCAACGGGTCGTATGCGGCGGAGCACGGCGCGATCTTCGAGCCGATGCGGCGGTTGTTCGACCTGCTGCGCGAGATCGGCGGGGCAGTCACGCACCATGTCGGGGCGTTCGGGTAGCCAGCCACGCCGCCAGGGCGTCCCGTCCGATCTGGTAGGTGCCGTATTCCTTGTGGCGCATGAAGCCCAGGCGGGCGTTGATGGCCAGGATCGGCGCGTTGACGGGGGCGTTGCTGGTGGTCATCAGGGTGGCGCCGGGCAGGTGCTCCTGCACCAGGCGCAGCATCCGCGCCTTCAACGCCTTGGCCAGGCCGCGGCCGCGCCAGGGCCGGGCCACGCCGGTCAGCGCCTGGTGGACGCGGGTAGGGAAGCGCGCGTCCCACTCGGCCTCGCACAGGCTCACCAGGGTGTCCCTGTCCATCAGCATGATGGACAGGTGCTTGCCGCCGCTGCGGTCCATCTCCTCATACCAGGCGGCGTAGCCCTGCAGATGAAGGCGGGCCGGCGGGCGTTCCAACTCACCCTGCGGCACGTCCTGCAGCAGGGCGGTGGCCTCCGGCAGCACCGCTGCAAGGCGCGGCATCGGCACTCGGCCAGCGTGCATCTCCCACCGCAGGCCAGGAGGCACGGCAGCCTCCCACTGCGCCAGCTCCGCCCAATCCAGCCCGGCCAGATCCAGGCGGTTCTGCACGTCGCGATGCTTCTGGACCGCGCCGATGGCGTGCAGGAAGGCGTGGCCGTCGGGGACCTCCGCCGAGAGGCTCGCGGTCGTCCTGCCGTCAGCCTGCATGAGGGCGAGCGCCGGGCGCAGCAGGGCCGCCGCGACGCCCTGCCGCCGCCAGGGCTGCACGACCCCGCCCCACATCCATAGGAAGGGCGCGTGGGCGCCGCAATCCGCGGCCTCCGGGCGCCGGAAGGTCAGGCCGACGCTGCCGATGATGGCGCCGGCATGGATGGCGACCATGCGCCGGCTCTCGTTCAGCGGCCACCGGCGGCGCATGACGTGCTCGCACTCGGCGTCGGACAACAGGGGTTCGCCGGGATCGTCCTCCTCGTTCCGGATGCGCCGGTAAGCGTGGAAGGCGGCCCAGGCGTCCGGATGGGCCGTCTCGGGATCGAACGGGCGCACCTCGACCATGCCGCACCTATCTCGGATGCCGCAGGTTAGGCCGGGACGGCCTGGATGGCAAAGCGCCTGCGTCCCGGCGGGCCACCCGTGCTATGCTTCGGTGCAGGAGGGCCGCGCAATGAGTGCAGCGCTGAAGACACCGTTGGTGTCCCGCATGACGACGACGGAGTTCCTGGCCTGGCCGGCTGACCCGGCGGGACAGCTATGGCAGTTGATGGATGGGGAGCCGGTGGCGATGGCTCCGGCGTCGGACACGCACGGCGCGATCCAGGCGGAGATGACCCGGCTGCTCGGCAACCACCTGCGGGAGCGTGGCAGCCCCTGCCGCGTCGTCGTCGCACCCGGCATCACACCGCGCATCCGCGCCAACTCGAACGTCCGCGTGCCCGACCTGGCCGTTACATGCCAGCCGGCGTCGCTGACCCGGCACCTAATGGACCAGCCCATCCTGGTCGTCGAAATTCTATTGCCCAGCAACGAGGCCGAGACCTGGAGCAACCTATGGGCCTATGCCAGCATCCCGTCCGTATGCGACATCCTGGTCGTGCGGTCGCTGGAAGTCGGGGCCGAGCTGCTGACGCGCCAACCAGACGGCACATGGCCGGCCGACTTTACGCCAGTTGCCGGACGCTTGCGCCTGACATCCATCGAGGGTGAGTTCGACGTAGCCGACTTCTACGCCACCACAGAACTGGCTCGGCCCGCCCAGCCGTAAGCCACCCCTGGTTTGCACGCAGGCCCGAACCTGCGTACAGCGTTTCACGTGAAACAACTCATCTGCCATCTGACCGTCACCACCCATCACCCGGGCCTGCACCCCGTCACCGAACCCATCTGCACCTGGGTCGAAGAGCAGGAGGTCGCCACCGGCCTGCTGACCGTCTGGTGCCGCCACACTTCCTGCTCCCTGCTGGTCCAGGCCAACGCCGACCCGGACGTGCAGGCGGACCTGGAAGCCTTCTTCATCCGCATCGCCCCGGAAGGACGCGGCCTGTATCAACACGCGGCGGGCGAGCTGGACAACATGCCCTCCCACCTCCGCGCCGCCCTGACTGCCGTCCAGGTCAGCGTGCCGGTCGAGCATGGCCGCCCCACCTTCGGCCGGTTCCAGGACCTGTATCTGTTCGAGCACCAGGCCGGCCAGCACGACCGCACCCTGGTGCTGCACCTGATCGGGGAGGCCGCCTGACGCCGGCCTGCATCAGCCCCGGCCGTCATGTCATCATCCCGTCATTTTGCAGCGTACCCGGCACGGGGTAGGGTCGGGCCAGCAATGAAGGACTCCCGGATGCGCGCAGCACTGTTCGGCCTGGCAATCTTCCTGACCCAGGGCGCAGCCCAGGCGCAGGTTGTCTATCCCCTGGACCGCGCCGAAATCCTGGCCGGCAGCCGCTTCGACCTGAAGGTCGAGTTCCCCGGCGTCGCCGACCCCGCCCGCGTCCGCGTCACCGTCAACGGCCGGGATCACGCGACGGCGTTGGGACGCGCTGCCGACTTTACGGCGCGGGAGGACGGCAAGGACGCGTCCAGCCTGGTCCTGCGCGGCGCCAGCATCGCCCAGCCCGGCACCTACGCCGTCACCGCGACCGATGGCGACCGCAGCGCGACCGTGACGTGGGAGGTCTATGCCGCGCCGCAGCCGCGCCGGGCCAAGAACGTGATCCTGATGATCGGCGACGGCATGGCCATGGCCAACGTCACCGCTGCCCGCCTGCTCTATGGCCAGATGACCGAGGGCCGCTACCGCCGCACCCTGGCGATGGACGGCCTGCCGGCGATGGCGACGGTCGGCACCTCCGGCACGGACAGCATCGTCACCGACAGCGCCAACTCCGCCAGCGCCTACAACACCGGCCACAAGAGCGGCGTGAACGCCCTGGGCGTCTATGTCAGCCGGGCCGCCAACACCCTGGACCATCCACGGGTGGAGACCCTGGGAGAGGTCGTCAAGCGCCAGCTCGGCATGTCCGTCGGCATCGTCACCAACACCGAGATCCAGGATGCCACCCCCGCCGGCGTCTTCGCCCACACGCGGCGCCGGTCCGACTACATCCCGATCACCGACCAGATGCTGGCTTTCGCACCCGAGGTGGCGATGGGCGGCGGCAGCGCGTCCTTCCTGCCGCAGTCGGTGCCGGGCAGCCGGCGTCGGGACGAGAAGGACATGATCGCCGCCTTCAAGGCGCAGGGCTACGCCTTCGCCGACACCGCTGCGGCGCTGTCCGCTGCCGCCGACCCCAACACGCGCCGGCTGCTGGGCCTGTTCAACCTGGGCAACATGGACGGCGCGCTGGACCGTTTCTACCTGAAGCGGGGCACCGTCGGCCGCTTCCCCGACCAGCCCGACCTGACCGAGCAGGTGTCCGCCGCCCTGCAAGTGCTGGAGCGCAACCCCGCCGGCTTCTACCTGATGATCGAGAGCGGGCTGATAGACAAGTTCAACCACCCGCTCGACTGGGAGCGGTCGGTGTATGACACCATCCTGCTCGACCGCACGCTGAAGGTCGTGCTGGACTGGGCGGGCACCCGCAACGACACCCTGGTGATCGTGGTGCCCGACCACACCCACGGCGTCGGCATCATCGGCACCGTGCGGGACGAGGTGCAGGCCGAGCAGATGCGCGACAAGGTCAGCGTCTATGCCGATGCCGGCTTCCCCAACTATCCTGCCCCGGATGCCCGCGGCTACCCGCCCAGCGTGGACGTGTCTCGCCGCCTGGCGATGTTCTATGCCTCGTTCCCCGACTACTACGAAAGCTACAAGCCCAATCTGGACGGCCCCCGCGTTCCCGCCGTCCGCAGCGGGGCTAGCGGCCCCTACGTCGCCAACGAGCGCGCGAACGTCCCCGGCGCGCAGCTCCGCATCGGCAACCTGCCGCGCGATGCCGAGCAGGGGGTGCATTCGATGGACGACGCCTTGCTTCGCGCCACCGGGCCGGGATCGGACCGGCTGCACGGCTTCGTGGACAACACCTTCGTCTTCCGCGCGATGGCGGAGGCGCTGGGCCTGGGCCGCCCGTAGCCTTGGCCGGCCCCCGCCTGCCCCGCCGCGCGCTGCTGGCCGCGCCGCTGCTGCTGGTGCCTGCCGACGCACAGGCGGCGGAGCAACTGGGCTTCGATGACCTCTATGCCGGCTGGGCCGTCACGGGCCTGCGCTTCTCCGACCGGGCCAAGTCGCTGGCGGGCCAGACAACCAGCATGTCTGGCTTCATGGCCCCACCCTTGAAGGCGGAGGCCGACTTTTTCGTGCTGACGCGGGAGCCGCTGAGCATGTGCCCGTTCTGCTCCTCGGACGCGGAGTGGCCGCCGGACATCGTCGTCGCCTACCTGCGGCGGGAGGCGCAGCCAACCGCGCCCAACGTGGTGATCGAGGTGACGGGCACGCTGGAGTTGGGGTCGTGGACCGATCCGGCCACCGGCTTCGTCAGCCAGGCCCGGCTGCGCGGCGCCAGGTTCCGGGCTGCCTGATCCAGGTGGGTGCCCGCCCTGACTTGTCACGGCAAGGAGCGCGGCGGCACGGCAGCCCAGGGGTAGCCTGGACCGGTTCCTGGCCTGGGCTGTCCCTGGCGTCTCAGGCCGCAGGCGGCTCGCAATGAAGGGCACGGCAACACGGGCCGGCACCGAAAGCGGCTTGAACGACGCGCCCACCCGGGGTGCGGGCGGCGCCGCATTGGAGGTGTCCGGGCTGGCGATCGCCTTCCCGGGCGCCGGACCCGTGCTGTCCGTCCCGGCGTTGTCCTTGCTGCCGGGCAGCGCCACCGCCATCCAGGGGCCATCCGGCGCGGGCAAGACCAGCTTGCTGCACGCCCTGGCAGGGATCGAGCAGCCCTCCGCCGGCCAGGTGCGTTGGGACGGCAGCGACTTGTGGGCCATGTCCAGCCCCGCCCGAGACCGCTGGCGGCGGGCGCGGCTGGGGCTGGTGTTCCAGGACATGCACCTGCTGCCCGGCCTGTCCGCCCTGGACAACGTGCTGCTGCCCCTGCACTTCGACCACGCCCGCGTGCCCTCTGCCCTGCGCGCCCGTGCCTTGGCGCTGCTGGACGGCCTCGGCGTCGCCGCCCCGACCCGCCGCGCCGCAGTGCTGAGCCGCGGAGAACGCCAGCGCGTCGCCCTCGCCCGCGCCCTGCTGCGCCAGCCCGCTATCCTGTTGGCGGACGAGCCGACTGCCAGCCTGGACGCCGCCGCGGCGCAGGAGGTCGGCACCTTGCTGCTGGACGCCGCCACAGCGGGCGGGGCCACCCTGCTGGTCGCCACTCACGACCCGGCGCTGCTCGCCCGCCTGCCACGCCGCCTGCACCTGAACGGCGGCGTGCTGCAAGGGGCCGCATGAACCCTGCGCCATGAACCCCTGGCCTGTTGCCCGCACCGCCCTGCGCCGGGGTTGGCGCAGCGCCCTGGCGATGACGCTGCTCGTCGCCCTGGCCACCGCCCTGGGCACCGGCATCGGCGCGCTGGAGCGCGGGGTGCGCCGGGCTGCCGCTGGCGCTGCCGACGCGTTCGACCTGGTGATCGGCGCGCCCGGCAGCGCCACGCAGCTCGTCCTGACCTCGGTCTATCTGCAGCCCGACACCGTGCCGTTGCTGGACGGCGCCACCCTGGCCCGCGTGCTGGCCGAGCCGGAGGCGGCTTGGGCCTCCCCCATTGCCTTCGGCGATGCCTGGCGCGGCCACCCCATCGTCGGCGTCGCCCCGGCCTTCGTCACCCAGGGCGGACGGCGCAGGGTGGCCGAGGGGCGGACCATGGAGGCGGAGGAGGATGCGGTCGCCGGGTGGTCGGTGCCCCTCGCCCTCGGCGCAACCCTGCAGCCGCGGCACGGACGGGTCGAGACGCCCGGGGCCGGCCACGTCCATGCCGAAACCACCTACACGGTCGTCGGCCGCCTGCCCCCAACCGGCACGCCTTGGGACGACGCCATCCTGGTGCCGGTCGAGAGCGTGTGGGAGGTGCATGGCCTGGGCAACGGCCACCCCGAAGGCGTGGAACGCATCGGCCCGCCGTGGGAGGCCGGACCGCCCAGCGTGCCCGCCATCGTCGTGAGGCCGCGCAGCTTTGCAGGCGCCTACCAACTGCGCTCCCGCTACCGCACCGCGTCCAGCACGGCGGTATTCCCGGGGGAGGTGCTGGCGGAGCTGTTCCGCACCCTGGGCGATGTGCGCCGGGTCCTGTCGGGGATGGCGGCGGCCTGCGCCGTGCTGGTGGTGGCGGCGGTCGTGCTGGCCTTCGGCGCCATCGTCGCGGCGCGGGCGCGGGACCACGCGGTGTTGCGCGCCATCGGCGCCCCACCGGGTTTCCTGCTGGCAGCGCTGTGGCTGGAGCTTGGGGCTGTGCTGGCGGTGGGCGTCCTGGCCGGGACCGGGCTGGGCTGGGCGCTGGCCGGCGCGGCCGGGTCGGTGCTGGGCGGTGCCGCGGGCGTCCAGCTCAGCGTCGCGCCAGGCTGGTCCGACGCCGGGCTGGCCGCAGCGGTCCTAGCCGGCGGGTTGGTGGCTGCTGCCCTCCCCGCCCTGGCTGGCAGCTGCGTCCCGCCGGGTGCGGGGTTGAAGGGGTAAGGCATGTAGCTGCTTCCCCCTTCACTCCCTCTGGGAAAGGGTCGGGGGGAAAGGGGGCTTGCAGCGCCAGCCATGCCCGAAGCAGGGCCGTGCGCCAGCGCCGCCGTATGTGCCCGACGCCGCAACCAAGCCCCCTCACCCCAACCCTGTCCCGGAGGGAGAGGGAGAGGGAGAAGCAGCCTCATCATCCTTGCCAACTCCGCCCCGGCAGAAGAACAGTGCCCCACCGTCCCGCCAGGAGGCCACGATGAGACCCCTTGCCGTCCCCGCCGCCTTGCTGATCGCCCTCACCTCTCCCGCCTTGGCCGCCGACCCCGCCCTGACCCGCGTCACCCTGTCCACCAGCGGCGTCGGGCAGTTCCAATTCACTGCGGACGTGGACGGCGCCGCCGTGCTGCAACTGGATGTGCCGCTGGACCAGGTGGACGACGTGCTGAAGTCTCTGCAGGTGGACGATCCCGCCGGGCCGCCCGCCGGCCTGCGCCTGCCCGGGCGCCAGCCGCTGTCCGAAAGCTTCCGCACACTGCCATTCGGCCCCGCCGCCTTCGCCTCGCCCGAGGCGCTGCTGGGCGCCCTTGTAGGCGAAGCCGTCCGCGTGCCCGGTGCCGGCGCGTCCGGCGGGGTGGCCGGCACCATCCTGGCCGTCACCCCGTTCGAGGCGGCGCTGCCCAGCAACGCCGGCACCCTGACCCGGCACCGCCTGACCCTGGCCACGCCCACGGGGATCGAGACGCTCGTGCTGGAGGATACGCCGGGCCTGGACCTGGCGTCCGACGCCCTGCGCGGCCAGGTCGCTGCCGCCTTGCAGGCCATCGCCGCGCAGCGGGTGCAGGACCGGCGCACCTTGCAGCTTGCGCTAGGCGGCGGCGGCCTCCGGGCCGTGCGCTTCGGCTACGTCGTGCCAGCCCCGGTGTGGAAGGCGTCCTACCGCCTGACCGTTCCACCGGAGGGCACGGACGGCCCGGCCCGCCTGCAAGCCTTCGCGGTGGTCGAGAACCTGAGCGGACGCGACTGGCGCGACGCGGAGGTCGTGCTGACCAGCGGCCAGCCCGTGCTGTACCATCAGCCCCTGTATGAGGCCGTGTTCACCAGCCGGCCCGAGGCCCCGGTGGACGTGCCCAATCGCCTGACCCCCGCCGTGGACGCCGGGGCCGTGCCGCGCCCGCGCAGCCTGGCCCAGAACGAGGAGATGCGGGATACGGTGCCCGCTGGCGCCATGGCACCCTTGCCCGCCCCCATGATGGCCCGCGCGATGGCGCCCGCCCCCGCCCAGCCCCCGCCGTCGGAGGTCCGGCAAGCCGCGGCGCAGGTTCGGTTCCGCTTGCAGGCCAAGGTGACGGCGGCATCGGGCGAGAGCCTGCTGCTGCCCTTGGCCGACCGTCCGGTGCCGGCTCGCCGCGTCGCGCTGTATCGCGCCGACGCCGACCCGCTGCACCCCCTGGTTGCGCTGCTGCTGACCAACGACGGCACAGGCGCGCTGCCGCCGGGCCTGGCCACCTTGTATGAGGCCGGGCCAGACGGGGCCGCCTACATCGGCGACGCCCGCCTGCCCGCCATCCAGCCCGGCGAGGACCGCCTGGCCAGCTTCGCCGCCGACCTGCCGGTGCGTGTGGACGTGACGACAAGCGGCGACACCACCATCACCGGCGGACGCGCTGCCCGCGGCGTGCTGAACCTCGTGCGCCGCCAGCGCGCCACCACGGCCTACCGCATCACCACCCCCGCCGACAGCGGGCGCACGATGCTGCTCGAACAGCCGCGGCGCGACGGCTGGACCCTTGTGCAGCCCACGGGATCAGCGGTCTCGGACACTCCGACCCATCACCGCATCACCCAAGCCGTGCCGCCTGGCGCCACCACGGCCATCACCGCCGTGCTGGAGCGCCCGGTCGAGGAACAGTTGATCCTGACCACCGCCGCCCCGGCCCGCCTGGCGGTTCTGGCGTCGGAAGGCCAGCTTTCCCCAGATCTGCGCGCCGCCCTGGCCCGCGCCGGCACGCTGCGGGCGGAGCTGGACAGGCGGACCCTGGCCCTGGACGACCTGACCAAGCGCCAGGCCGCCATCGTCGCCGACCAGGACCGCCTGCGCCGCAACCTGGCCGTGGTGCCCGGCGGCAGCGACTTGCAGAAGCGCTACCTCGCAAGCCTGCAGAAGCAGGAGGCTGACTTGGCAACCTTGGCCAGCCAAGCAGACGCCGCCGCCCGGGCTGTTGCCGAAGCCGACGCCGCATTGAAGGACTACCTAGGCAACTTGACGCTTTGACGTTCAGCACGCCCATTCCGCCCAACCCCGGTCATCGCAAGCTGCCCCTTGGCGGGGCGGCAACGCAGGATCGCAGGTGCGGAGCTGTCATTCACTGGATTGTCAGTGGCCCACGGCTTTGGCATTGCCGCACCTGCAATGCCACCTCAAGGCCAACGCTTGCCCTCAGCGCCGCCGGGCTGCTGCCTGTTGCTCGACCCGGTAAACCGTTTTCACCAATACGGCCCCCAGGTTGGGCGTTGGGTTGGTCAGGATCACGATCCGCAATCCGTCCCGCTCCCGCCACAGCACCTCCGCGCCGTCCCGCACGTCCGGCCGCGTCGGCTCCAGAAGGGCGCGGGTGAAGGCGTCGGGCGGGATGCCGTCCTCGGCCATGCGGGCCTGGGCATGGCGGCTGACCGCGACGTTGCCCAGGCCGCGCACGCCGCGGAAGAAGTGGTCCAAGCCCGCCGGAACCAGCCGGCCGCGCCAGCTAGTCCGGGCCGGCCAGGCCGCCCGGGTGTTCGTCCCGCTTCGCCTGGCTGCGCCGGACACGCATGAGCTGGAACACGGCCAGGCCCAGTACGATCAGCAGGGTGACGGCGAACAGGACAAAGGGAAGCGAGATTTCGAAGTTCATGGCGCACCTCCAGGTTGCTTGGTCTGGCAAAGGGACCACGCCGCAGCGTTTGCGGGGTTCCCCCCGGTCGCGGAACGGTGAAAGCGGGGATGGAAAGCAAGCTGCCGTACCGCGGCGGGTGGCGCTCCCGCGCCGACCTGTTATCGTCCGTCCATGCCCGCCCTGCCCGCCGCCCGCCGTTCCGACAGCCAACGCTGATGCGCGACGCTTTCCCCTTCTCCGCCATTGTCGGCCAGGATGAGATGAAGCAGGCGCTGCTGATCGCCGCCACCGACTCCACGGTCGGGGGCGTGCTGGTGTTCGGCGACCGCGGCACCGGCAAGAGCACCGCCGTCCGCGCCCTGGCCGCCCTGCTGCCGCCCATGCAGGCCGTCCAGGACTGCCGCTACCACTGCGACCCCGCCCGGCCCTCCTCATGGTGCGAGGACTGCGCCGCCCGCCCCGACCACCCCGCCGAGGCCGTCCCGGTCCCGGTTGTGGACCTGCCGCTGGGCGCCACCGAGGACCGCGTGGTCGGCGCCCTGGACCTGGAGCGTGCGCTGACCCGCGGAGAGAAGGCGTTCGAGCCGGGGCTGCTCGCCCGCGCCAACCGCGGCTTCCTATACATAGACGAGGTGAACCTGCTGGAGGACCACCTGGTGGACCTCCTGATAGACGTGGCGGCCTCGGGCGAGAACGTGGTCGAACGGGAGGGCTTGAGCGTCCGCCACCCCGCCCGCTTCGTCCTGGTCGGCAGCGGCAACCCGGAGGAAGGCGAGCTGCGCCCGCAACTGCTGGACCGCTTCGGCCTTTCGGTCGAGGTCCGCACCCCGGACGACGTGCCCGCCCGCATCGCCATCGTCCGCCGGCGCGACAGCTTCGACCGGGACCGCGCCGGGTTCATCGCCGAGTGGGCTGCAGCGGACGCGGCGGTGCGCGACGGGATCGAGGCCGCCCGCACCTTGCTGCCCGGCGTGGAGGTGGATGACGCCGTGCTGGAGCAGGCGGCCCGGCTGTGCATGGCCCTGGGCACCGACGGTCTTCGGGCGGAGCTGACCCTGCTGCGCGCCGCCCGTGCCCTGGCGGCGCTGGACGGCACGGATGCCGTGACGACGGCCCATCTGCTCCGCGTCGCGCCCAGCGCCCTCCGCCACCGCCTGCGCCGCGACCCCCTGGACGATGCCGGCAGTACCACCCGCGTCGCCCGCGCCGTCGCGGAGCAGTTCGGGCCGTGATGCTGGGCGCTGCGCTTCTCCCTCTCCCGGAGGGAGAGGGGGAAGCAAGCGAACCCCCCACCCCCTGGCAAGACGCCCAGCACGCCGCAGCGTTGCTGGCGGTGGACCCCGCCGGCCTGGGTGGCGCATCCGTCCGCGCCGGCCACGGCCCCGTGCGGACCCGCTGGCTGGCCCTGGCCCGCGCCTCGCTGCCGGACGGCGCCCCCTGGCGCAAGGTCCCGCTGACCATCACCGACGCCCGCCTCCTGGGCGGCCTGGACCTGGCCGCTACCCTCGCCGCAGGCCGTCCGGTGGCCGAACGCGGCTTGCGGGCCGAGGCCGCCGGCGGCGCCCTGCTACTGCCGATGGCCGAACGCGCGCCCGCCGGCCTTGCCGCCCGTCTGGCCGCCGCCCTGGACACCGGCGCAACCCTCCTGGCGCTCGACGAGGGCGCGGCGGACGAGGAGCGTACCCCGCCTCTTCTGCTGGAGCGCCTGGCCTTCCACCTGGACCTGTCCGCCATCGGCGCGCGGGAGCTGGACGAGACCCCATCCGACCCGGACCGGATGGCCGCCGCCCGGCTGCACCTGCCCACTGTCCAGGCCGACGGCGACATCGTGCAGGCTCTGTGCGCCACTGCCGCGGCGTTGGGCGTGGCCTCGGTTCGCGCGCCCCTGTTCGCCTTGCGCGCCGCCCGGGCCGCCGCGGCGCTGGCCGGACGGGACGTGGTGACGACGGAGGACGCGGCGCTGGCGTGCCGGCTGGTGCTGGCCCCGCGGGCGACGAGGATGCCCGTGCAGGAGCAGCCCCCTGACGTGCCCCCCGACACGCAGGACCAGCGGCAAGACGACCCGGCGCCGCCTGATCCCGGGCCAGATACGGCCGCCGCGGATGACGCTACGGCCCCCGGCGCTCTCGACGACTTACTGCTGCAAGCCGCCCGCGCCGCCCTGCCCGCCGGGCTGCTGGCCCTGTTGCAGCTTCGCGCGCTGCGCCAGCCCGCCCGCGCCGCCGGCGTGTCCGGCGCATCCCAGTCCGGACGCCGCGGCCGTCCCGCCGGGGTGCGCGCCGGTGACCCGCGCGGGGCCGAGCGGCTGAACCTGATCGAGACCCTGCGCGCCGCCGCACCGTGGCAGCGCCTGCGCGGCGCGGCGCCGGGCCGCCTGCAAATCCGGCGCGCCGACTTCCGCGTCACCCGTAGCATCCAGCGGGCGGAAACGACGACGGTCTTCGTCGTGGACGCCTCTGGCAGCAGTGCCCTGAACCGCTTGGCCGAGGCCAAGGGCGCGGTCGAGCTGCTGCTGGCCGAGTGCTACGTCCGCCGGGACCAAGTGGCGGTGGTGGCCTTCCGGGGCGCGGGCGCGCAACTGCTGCTGCCGCCCACGCGGTCCCTGGTGCGCGCCAAGCGCGGCCTGGCGGCGCTGCCCGGCGGCGGCGGCACGCCCCTGGCTGCCGGGCTGGACGCCGGGCTGCTGCTGGCGGACGGGGTGCGCCGCCGCGGTGGCACGCCCAGCCTGGTGCTGCTGACGGACGGACGGGGCAACGTCGCCCGCGACGGACGCGGCGGACGCAGCCGGGCCGAGGCCGATGCCCTGTCCGCAGCCCGCGCCATCCGCCTGTCCGGCGTGGCCGTGCTGCTGGTGGACACCTCCCCCCGCCCCGGCCCCGCCGCCCGCCGCCTGGCCGACGCCATGGCCGCCCGCTACCTGCCTCTGCCCTACGCCAACGCCGCCGCCCTGTCCCAAGCCGTGACGGCGGGACGGTGACAACGATGCCGCGCCTGCTCCCTCTCCCTCCGGGAGAGGGCCGGGGTGAGGGAAGCCATACGCACTGCGCTGTCCCAAGCGGGCACCAGATCTCAAGGGATCACAGGCCGATGCTGCTGGATGCCCCTCACCCCAACCCTCTCCCGGAGGGGGAGGGAGCAGGCGCGGCACTCCGATGACCCGCCCCCCAACCGCCTGGCCCAACCGCGCCGCCAGCCGCACCGTGCGCGCCGCCGGGCTGGACTGGCACGTTCAGGTCATGGGCACCGGCCCCGTGCTGCTCCTGGCGCACGGCACCGGCGCGGCGACGCATTCCTGGCGCGCGCTGCTGCCGCTGCTGGCCCGGCACTTCACAGTGGTCGCGCCGGACCTGCCGGGCCACGGCTTCACCCAGGCCCCCGCCGCGGCGCGTTTGTCCCTGCCGGGAATGGCGCGGTCGTTGCAGGGCTTGCTGACCGTCATGAACCTGCGTCCCGCGGCCGCCGTGGGGCACTCCGCCGGGGCGGCCATCCTGGCGCGCATGGCGCTGGACGGCACTTTGCCCGTCCGCGCCCTGGTCAGCCTGAACGGAGCCTTCATCCCCTTGCAGGGCGCGGCAGGCCAGATGTTCTCCCCCCTGGCGCGGCTGCTCGTCGGCCTGCCCGGCCTGCCGCAGCTTTTTGCCTGGCGTGCCCGCGATCCGGCGATGGTCGCGCGCCTGCTGGCCGCCACCGGCTCCACCCTGGATGACGAGGGCGTGCGCCTGTACGGCGAGGTCGTCCGCCGTCCGGAGCACGCGGCCTCCGCCCTCGGCATGATGGCGCATTGGGACCTGCGCCCGCTGCTGTCCGACCTGCCCCGCCTGGCCGTGCCGCTGCTGCTGATTGCCGGAGGCAACGACCGGACGGTGCCGCCCAGCCAGTCCGCCCAGGTGCGCGACCTGGTGCCTGGGGCGGAGCTGGCCACCCTCCCCGGCCTCGGCCACCTGGCGCATGAGGAACAGCCGGAGCAGATGGCCACGCTGACCGAGGATTTCACCCGCCGCCACGGTGTGCTGCCATGAGCGACCTGATCGCCAGCGGCCGGGTGCTGAACCTGATCCTGCTGGGCATGGCGTTGGAAGGCGCTGCCCTTACCTTGCTGTTCCGCCTGCGCCGCCAGGGCGTGCCGCCGGGAGCGCTGTGGCCCAACCTGTTGTCCGGCATGTGCCTGCTGCTGGCGATGCGCGCCGGGTTGGCGGGGGCCTGGTGGGGCTGGATTTCCATGCCCTTGCTGGGGGCGCTGGGGTTCCATGTCGCAGACCTGAAACGCTTGTGGACCTCTTCGCCCCCTCCCTCCGAGAGAGGGTTGGGGTGAGGGAGGCCACGCAGCGCCACATCGCCCGTCGCGGCAGTTCACCTCGGGCCAAGTACAGCGTTTGCGGCCTCCCTCACCCCGGCCCTCTCCCGGAGGGAGAGGGAGCAGGCAGCCAGCCTTCCTATCCCCCGCACCCCTCCAGCGCCATCCAGCCCTCACCGTTCCCGGCCCGCGCCCGCACGTTGAACGTCAGGCGCTGCAGCTTGCGGTCCGGCGACACCTGCACCTCCGCCCATGAGCCTGCGCCCACGGCCGGGTGCTGCAGCGTCATGCGCCAGCGTCCGGGCGCGGTGGCCTCCACCGGCTCGTCCGCCCGCGCATCCCGCTTCCAGCCCGGCAGGAACACCGGCACCGCCGTGCGGCCTGCGGGCAGGAACCGGGACCAGTAGAACGCGAGGGCCAGCGGCGTCCGCAGCCCCGGCGTCAGCCCGGCCCGCGGCAGGTCCAGATCGGTCCGCCGCTCCGGCCCTGCCGCCGGATAGTCCGGCAGCCAGGGCTGCCCGAACCGCGCCGGGTCCCACCGTGCGGCGAAGCGCGGGTGGCGCCGGGTGAACTCGGGCAGGGAGGTGCTTTGCACCCGCTGCGCCTGCAAGCCGTCCGGGGTGCGCGCCAGCACGTCCCACTGCTGCCGCTTGATCCGCCCGTCCAGGATGTAGCGGGTGTTGAGCGCCACCGATTGCAGCTCCCCGCCGCGCCAGGTGCTGATCTCCTCCATCAGGTAGCCGACCGACCACAGCCACGGCTCCGCCTGCACCCGCGCCTGCACGCGCAGGGTCAGGAGGCCCCCGGCTTCCGCCGCTTCGGTCCGCACGGTGGCGCGGGTGTCATGGTTGGCAGCGCCGGCGTAGGTGCAGACTTCGGCGGCGGCGGGGGTCAGCATCAGCAGCATCGCGCCCAGGACTCCCCCGACGCGCCTCAGGGCGGGCGGGGCTGCGCCCACCGCCAAGCCGTCCGTCATCGCGGGCCGTTCTTGCGGCGTGGCGATCCAGGGGCCGCCACCGCAGTCCTGCCCCTGAACTGCCGCGCCGCCGCGCTCCTCGCGATGACGTATGCGGCTGGAATGGATGGGGCTGGCCTCACCGCCCCAACTCCCGGATCATCTCGTCCAGCCCGCCGGGCGTCAGCGGATACATGCGGTCCGCCATCATCTCCCGCACCATCCCGATGCTCTGGGCGCCCGTCCACCACTCCCGCGGCACCGGGTTCAGCCAGGCGCTGCGGCGCCAGTGGCCCATTAGGCGCCGCATCCACACGCCCCCGGCCTCGTCGTTCCAGTGCTCCACGCTGCCGCCTGGGGCCGCGATCTCGTACGGGGACATGGTGGCATCGCCGACGAAGATGGCGCGGTAGTCCGGGCCGTAGGTGCGGATCACCTCCTCGGTCGGCACGGCCTGGTCCCGCCGACGGGCGTTGCTCTGCCACAGCCGCTCATAGGGGCAGTTGTGGAAATAGTAGAACTGCAGGTGCTTGAACTCGCTGCGCGCTGCCGAGAACAGCTCCTCCGACGCGCGGATGTGGTCGTCCATGCTGCCGCCCACGTCCAGGAACAGCAGCACCTTCACCGCATTATGCCGCTCCGGCACCATCTTCAGGTCAAGCGACCCGGCGTTGTGCGCCGTCGCGCGTATCGTGCCGTCCATGTCCAACTCGGTCGCGGCACCCGTGCGGGCGAAGCGGCGCAGGCGGCGCAGCGCCAGCTTGATGTTGCGGGTGCCCAGCTCCACACCGTCATCCAGATCCCGGAACTCCCGCCGGTCCCACACCTTCACGGCCCGGCGGTTGCGGCTGCCGTCCTGGCCGATCCGCACGCCCTCGGGGTTGTACCCATAGGCGCCGAAGGGCGAGGTGCCCCCGGTGCCGATCCACTTGCTGCCGCCCTGGTGCCGGCCCTGCTGCTCGGCCAGGCGCTGCCGCAGCGTGTCCATCAGCTTGTCGAAGCCGCCCAGCGCCTCGACCTGCGCCCGCTCCTCAGGCGTCAGCAAACGCTCCGCCATGCGGCGCAGCCACTCCGCCGGCAGCTCGCGCGGGGCCGGGCCAGCCTCGCCGCCCTCGCCCGCCGGTGCCTCCAGCCCACGGAACACCTGGCCGAACACCACGTCGAAGCGGTCCAGGTGCCGCTCGTCCTTCACCAGCGCGGCGCGGCTGAGGTGGTAGAAGTCCTCGACGCTGTAATCCGCCACCCCGGCCCGCATGGCGCCCAGCAGCGCCAGGTACTCCGTCACCGACGCTGGCACCCCGGCGTCGCGCAACGCCAGCACGAAGTGCCCGAACACGCCGCTACCCGCCGCGGCGGTTGATGAACGCCAGCCGCTCGAACAGATGCACGTCCTGCTCGTTCTTCAGCAGCGCGCCGTGCAGCGGCGGGATCGCCACGCGGGCGTCCGTGCTCCGCAGCGCATCCGCCGGCATGTCCTCGATCATCAGCAGCTTCAGCCAATCCAGCAGCTCGGACGTGGCAGGCTTCTTCTTCAGGCCGGGCACGTCGCGCACCTGGAAGAAGACGTTGAGGGCCTCCCGCGCCAGGTCGGCTTGCAGGCCGGGGTAGTGCGCCTCCACGATACGCTCCATCGTCGGGCGGTCGGGGAAGCGGATGTAGTGGAAGAAGCAGCGGCGCAGGAAGGCGTCCGGCAGCTCCTTCTCGTTGTTGCTGGTGATGATGACCACGGGCCGGTGCTTGGCGGCAACAGTCTGCCGGGTTTCGTAAACGAAGAACTGCATCCGATCCAATTCGAGCAGCAGGTCGTTCGGGAACTCGATGTCGGCCTTGTCTATCTCGTCAATCAGAACGACCTGCGGCCGGTCGGCGTCGAAGGCGTCCCACAGCTTGCCGCGGACGATGTAGTTGGCGATGTCCGCCACCTTGGGGTCGCCCAACTGGCTGTCCCGCAGGCGGGACACGGCATCGTATTCGTACAGGCCCTGCTGCGCCTTGGTGGTGGACTTCACATGCCATTCCACCAACGGGTGGCCCAGCGCCGCCGCGACCTCGTGCGCCAGCACGGTCTTGCCGGTGCCCGGCTCCCCCTTCACCAGCAGGGGCCGTTGCAGGGCGACGGCGGCGTTGACCGCCACCTCCAGGTCGCGGGAGGCGATGTAGCGTTCGGTGCTGCGGAAGCCGCTCACGGGGAGGTCCTTGCTGGTGGCAGGACCATCCTATCCCGAACCGGGGCTGACGCAGAAGCGGCTACGGGGCCGGCTGGCGCCTCGCGGAACCGAAACCCCTGGCCAGGCCAGCGCGGTTGCGTCCCGATCCCTACAGCGCCAGAGCAGGGACGCGACGACCAGGTCTTGCGCCCGCGGTGGACAAGGCCGCACGGGCGGAGGCCTGCGAAGGGATTGCCGGCACCATGCAGGCGGCGGCCGGCTAAGGACGGAGAAGACGCGGATGCCGAACGAGGTCGGTGATGGAATGGTGCAGATGAACCGCACCTTGTCCGGACTTGGCCCGCGTTGAGCGGACTACCCGACACATGCCCCTGGGCACGGCGAACACGGTGGAGGCGGGAGCATCCGGGCCTGCGACGAGGCCCGGATGCACCGCAAGGCGGTGTCGGAAGAGGCAGGCCAGCCCGCCTCTTCCATCCAAAGCTGTCCTACTGGGCGGTCGTGCCCTGCGCCGCGGGACGGGCCGCACGGCGCGCACGCGCGTGGCGAACCGCACGGCGGTGACGGATAGCGCGGCGGCTGGACACGCGCATCGGACGGCGCATGCGTGGCTCGCCGGCAACGCGGGTCTCACCAACGACGCCAGTCTGGCCGGCGATCGGAGCGTTCACGGAGTCGCCCGGCGGCAGGCTGTTGGCCGACTGCGGCATCATGCTGCCCGACCCAGGATTGGTCGAGGACATGCCGGAGTTGCCGCTGGCGCCGCAAGCGGCGAGCGAGGCTGCGAGCAGCAGCGCGGAAAGGGTCTTAAGACGGGACATCGGTATCACCTTTGGACGAAGTAGGATTGCAGAACCGGTTAGCAGGCCGCAAAGTTGCAGAGACTCGCCCGGTCTGCAACATTGCGCCACGGATTTCCTGTGCCGGTGCATATGTGTACTGCATGTGTGGCCATGCCGCACAGGCCGCAGCGCCACATGTAGGCAGAGCGGACATCCACCTGTGCCTATTCCGTCACAGTTTCTGCAGGCATCCAAACAACATTGCGGTTGACGGCGGCGCAACCATGAACGTTGTCCAGGTCAACCCTGCCCACTGCCGCGTGGCGTTTGCTTGCTGTGCGTCGGCTCCACGACCATCCACCCCGGACATCACCACAGTTGCGGAGCAGCGCGCAAGCGTCATGGCTGCGTTGCTCCGCTGTCCGATACAGGCGCCCCGCCGCTGGTCAGGCCGTGCGCATGGTTTGGCCAGGGCCGGGCCGGGTATGCCGGGCGCGCAGCCGGCCCGCCAGCACCAGCAGCATCGCGCCGAACGCGATGGCGTAGCCCCCCACCCACCATGTCAGCACCAGCGCGCCCAGGTCCGGCGTGCGATACAGCAGGATGCCCCAGACCACCGACAGCAGCCCCGGCACGACCAGCAGCCAGCGTCCGTGCCCGGCGTGCAGCCGGAACGCCGCCAGGATCATCACCAGCCCAGACGCGACGGACCACACGCCCAGCAGCAGCACCGCCACCAGCACCGTCTCGACCGGCAGCAGCAAGGCCGCGGCTCCGGCCGCCAGGTCCACCACCCCCTCCAGGATCAGCAAGGCCCAGCGCTCGTGCCGGGCCGCGGCCCGCAGGCCGGCCACCACGGCCAGCACGCCATCCACCAGCATGTAAGCCGCGAACAGCAGGGTCAGCGACGCCAGCGTCAGGCCCGGCAGCAGGAAGGCCGCCACGCCGAACAGGATGCCGATTCCGCCGCGCAGCGCCACTGCCCACCAGTTGCGGGCCAGCGAACGGCTCATGATGTCCATCTGGGACAGGCGCACGGTTGGGCTGGTCGTGTAGGACATCGGCACCTCCAATGCGTGCGAGGTTACGCGGCAGTCCGGGATCGCACAACGTCCGCGCCGGCCAGGGGCGGCGCGCGGCGCGGCCAAGTCTCGTGCTTGTGTTGCAGCGGCCTTGCCCATGCCGCGGTAGCCCCACGCTGCAAGGCGGCGCGGCGGCCGTGGGGCGGCGACCCCGGGCGGCAGCCCGGAGGCGGACGGGCAGCCGGTCCGGGGCCTGCCCTAATCGCCGCTGGCAGCCCTGGCCGCCAGCGCCCGCGGCGGCACGGCCGACCCGGGCGGCGCCGCACCCTCCAGCAGCGCCTGCAAGCGGCGTGCGGACATGGGCCGGCCGGTCAGGTAGCCTTGCGCCTCGGCACAGCCCATCGCCCGCACCAACGCCAACTGCGCCTCCGTCTCGATCCCCTCCGCCACCACCGTCAGGCCGAACGCCTCCCCGATGGCGAGCATCGCGGCCAAGATGGCCCGCGCGCCGGGCCGCGCCGCCGCATCCTGAACGAAGGAGCGGTCAATCTTGACGGCGTCGAACGGGAAGTGCTGCAGGTAGGCCAGCCCGGCGTGGGCGGTGCCGAAATCGTCCAGGCTGAACCCGACACCCATCGTGCGCAGCGCCTCCATCGCCTCCACCGCATCCGGCGTGCGCTCCAGCAGCACGCCCTCCGTCACCTCCAGGCTCAGGCGCCCCGGATGCAGGCCGGTCCGGCGCAGCACGGCGGCGACGTCGTCCGGGAAGCCGGGCCGGGTCAGTTGCACCGGCGAGAGGTTGACCGCCAGCCGCACCGCCGACGGCCAGGCCGCAGCCGCGGCGCAGGCAGCTTGCAGCACCCACAAACCGATGGGCACGATCAGCCCGGACTCCTCGGCAAGCCCGATGAACTCCGCCGGGCCGACCAGGCCGCGCACGGGATGGCGCCAGCGCACCAGCGCCTCGCACCGGCGCACCTGCAGCGTGGCGGCGTCCACGATGGGCTGATACTCCAGGAACAACTGCCCGCCCGGCACGGCGCCGCGCAGCTCCTGCTCCAGGGACCGCTGCTGCTGCCGCAGGTTGTCCGCCGCGGGGTCGAAGACGCGGAACGCGCCCTTTCCGCTGGACTTGGCCTGATACAGCGCACTGTCGGCGCAGCGCAGCAGATCCCCGGCGGCCGCGGCATGGGCGGGATAGGCCGCGATGCCCACCGACATCCCGATCCTGCAGTGCAGGCCGCCGATGGCGAACGGCTCCGCCATCGCTTCGATGATGCGCCGGGCCAGCGCCTCGGGCCAGTCCGGGCCGGCGCCGCACCCGTCCCCCTGCCCGGCCGCGGCGGTGTCGAGGTCGGCGGTGTCGAGGTCGGCGGCGTCGGGCGCGGCAGCGTCCGGCACGGCGGGAAGAGGCCGGGCGGCCGGGCCGAGCAGTTGGATGACCGCGAACTCGTCCCCGCCCATCCGCGCCACCGTGTCGCCGGTCCGCACGGCGCCGTGCAGGCGCCGGGCCACCTCCACCAGCAGGGCGTCGCCTGCGCCGTGTCCATGCGTGTCGTTGACCTGCTTGAAGCCGTCCAGGTCCAGGTAGAGCACCGCGACGCCCTGCGGCGCATCGTCCGCCCGGCGCGCCGCCCGGCGCAGCATGTCCTGCGTGACGATGGCACGGTCCAGGGCCTGCAGGAACGTGGTGCGGTTGGCCAACTGCGTCAGCCCGTCGTGGTGGGCCAAGTGGCGAACCTGCTCCTCCGACCGGCGGCGCTCGGTGATGTCGGTGTAGGTCCGCACCATGCCGCCGCGGGCCAGCGGGATGCTGCAGACCTCCATGACCCGGCCGCAGGGGCGCACGCGCTCATACGACGTCTGCTCGGTCACGATCCGGCTCCAGTCGAACTGGGCGGCGTCCAGCGCGCCGGGCATGTGGAACTCTCCGATGGCGATCTGATGGGCCACGAGCTCCTGGAAGAGGGGCTTCCGGTCCATCAGCTCGTCCGGCAGGTTCAGCATCTGCCTGACGCGGCCGTTGGAGACGACGACCTGCAGGTCGGCGTCCACCATGATGATGCCCTGGTCCATGTGGCCCAGCGTCGTCTCCAGCGCCGCAGACTTCTCCGCCAGCCGGTCCTGGCTGGCCTGCAGCGCCGCCGCCTGCGCCTCCATGTCCCGGCGCGTCGCCTCCAGCGCGGCGTTCCGCTCGGCCAGCGACGCCTCGGACGCGGCCACGCGGCGGAATTGGCGCAGCAGCGCGCCCAGCAGCAACGCGACGCAGAAGCCGGCGGCCAGGATGCAGGCCGCTGCCGCGGTGGCCAGGCGTCGCCACGGTGCCAGCGCATCCGCCACCATCCCGGCCTCGGCCAGCAGCGGGAAGCGCGGCACCGGGGACACCGAGGTGATGCGGCGCTCCGCGGCCCCGGGCGCCGCGGCCGGGCGTGCGGCCTGGAGCGGCCCGTCTTCGCCGCACCGGGCAAGCACGGTCCCGTCAAGGTGGATCAGCGCCGCCGACAGGCCGCCCTTGCCGAGCGGGCCACCCACGTCCAGCCTATCGCCCATGTCGGGCAGGCCTCCGCACGCCTGCATGAGCGCGCCGGGGGACAGGAGCGCGGACGCAGCGCCCCGCGGCGTCCCGTCCGGCCCCGTCACGGGCACGGCAAGGTGCAAGCCCCCCCCTGTCAGGCGCAGGAGGGCGCGCGCGGGGAGGGCAGCGACGGCAGCCCGCACCTCCGCGCGCTCATCCAGTGCAAGGGGAGTGCCGGCTTCCGCCACGATGTCCCCGCTAGGACCGAAGACGGTGACGCCCAGGATGCCGGCCGGCACGCCGTGGCCCCCTTCCGCCGTACCGCGCGCGGCGTCCAGCGCCGCCCCGGCCTGCCTGCGCCAGAGGGCGTTCGAGGCGCCCCCCTGCGCGACCGCCCCGCCACCCAAGGCGGACAGCGTGGACTCGATGTCTTGGAGGGAGCGGGACGCCTGCCCGGCGATGGCGGCGCTCAGCCGGGCGGCGTCGCGCCCCGCCGCCGCAAGGGCATCCCTCCGCATCTGCCAGCCAAGGCCCGCGACGATGGCCAGGACCATCGCCAGAACGGCTGCGCCGAGCGCGATCATGCGGCGGCTGCGGGCCGGCAAGCCCGGCCAGTCCAGGATGGTCATGGCACGCGCGCAGGCGGCATCCCTGACAAGGCTCCCCGGACCGATCGTCCCTGGACCAGTCGCCCCCAAGCTAATTGCCCGCGGACCCAATGTGCAAGACCAGGCACCTCAGGCGGGACAGGCAGGCTGCCCGACCGCCCCCACCCCTTCCCGCACTGTCCAATGCCCACCATTCCCTCCTAATCCAGCATTTGCGCGCGGAATTTTCTACCGTGAGAATGTTAGGAAGTGCCAAAGGGCCGGGCCGGCAAACCGTGCAGCAGAGGCTAGCGAGGCGAGGGCGGCAGCGCGGGCGGCCCTGCACAGCGCCAGGCGGCGCCTGGCGTCATGCAATGCCCGGCGTCCTTCTGCGCCGGGTGGAATTGCCACTGGCCCAGGCTGAACACCGCGTCCAGGCTGTTCTCGTGCAGGCGCATGTGGATGCGCAGGCAGGCGATCAGCACGCCGGCGCTGCAGGGCTTGGCCACGTAGTCGTTGGCCCTGGCCTCCAGCCCGCGCATCACGTCGGCTTCCTGATCCGATCCCGTGAGCATGATGATCGGCACCCGCACGCCCCCGGCGCGCAGCCGGGCGCACAGGTCGCGCCCGTCGCCGTCGGGCAGGCCCACATCGAGCACCAGGGCTGCGAGCCCGGCGGAGTCGCGCAGCGCCAGGGCCTCCGCCTCCGCAACCGTCCCGGCGCGGACTGGGATGAAGGCGGCGGCCAGCTCCTTCGCCACGAGGGCTTGAAACTCCGTATCGTCGTCCAAAACCAGAGCCGAAACAATCATGCTGCCCCGGTTGGAAGCCTCCTGCGGCGCTCCGCCCCCGTGTCAGGTCCTTGCCCCCCATTGCTCCAGATGGGAACCGCATCGGGGCTGCGGCTCTTCCTGCCCAAGACGGAAAATCCCTTGCAGGCCCCAACCGCCGCCTGCCGGGATAGGTTTTTACGCCACCCGAACATCGTTGCGGACGCGCTCGGCAAACTGGCCGACGCGGCCGTAGCAGTTGCACGACGCCCCTTCCAGCACCGCGCGGTCGCACACCAGGATGCGCCCGCGCCCGGACTGCACCGCGCCCGCGGCCTGCAGCGCCTGCATCGCCACCGTCACGCCGGAGCGGCGGACGGCGAGCATCAAGGACAGGAACTCCTGCGTCAGCCGCAGCTCGTCCCCGTCCACGCGGTCATGCGCCAGCAGCAGCCAGCGGGCGCAGCGCTGGGCCAAGGTGTGGCGGCTGTTGCAGGCGGCGGTCTGGGCGACCTGGGCGAACATGACCTCCAGTTCCTGCAACAGCAGGCGGTGCAGCACCGGCATCCGGTCCAGGGCGACGGCCAGGGCCGACGCAGGCATCCGGTAGCCGGCCCCGGGAAGCTGGACCATGTTCCAGGCATAGGCGAACGGGGCGGGGCTGAGCACGATGCCCAGGCCCACCATGCTCTCCCGCCCGATCAGCCCGATCTCCGCGGCGGCGCCATCGTCGGCGATGGCGACGGCGGAGGCGAACCCGTGCTCGAAGAAGTAAACCTGGTCCACCCGCTCTCCGGGTTCGTGCAGGGTCTGGGCGTTGACGAAGGTGGTGCGGACAAGGTGCGGGCGCAGGATGGACAGCTCCGCATCCGGCAGGGCTGCCAGGAGGTGGTTGGCGTAGGACGGGCCTTGGGCGGGCTGCATGATAACCAGTTCCAATCCGTGATGCAGGCACGCGCCGACCTGCAAACATCCCCACATCAAGACTGCGGGGATGGTCCCATGAAGGCCCAGTGCAGGCCACGGGGAGCAGTAGTGCTCCCAGATCAGGAGTTTTCGTCGGGGACCAGCTACTATGGCTGAAAACATACATTACTAGTTGATGCACATCGAACTACGAATGTCCGACTTGCGGCAGTGCCCCGCTATACATGTGCGCTTTATGTGCCGGCATTGGAAGCATTTCCGGAACAGCCGCTTCACGCACCTCCGATCCTCGCCGTGGACGGGGCGCCCCGCGGCGCGTTGCCCCTGGATAACACGCTCTGTTCGCACCATATTCCGTTCCGCCAGGCGAAACTGGTGCCGCTCCGAACGGCGGATGGCAAGATGCCCCTGCCCGTCCCGGCCCTATTTCAGTCCGCCACTCAACTTGCCGATATGGACCTGCCATGATGGATCGACGCACCCTGCTTGGGGCTGCCGCTGCAACTGCCGCCTGCCCGGCTGGCGCCACGACTGGGGTGCCAACTGGGGGCGCCTTGCCAGCCACCCGCCTGGACTGGCGCGATGCCGCCCGGGGCCGCACGGTCCCCGTGCTGATCCGCGGCCTGCCGCACGCCGGCTCCGCCCCCCTGCCGGCCCCGCTGGTGCTGCTGTCGCACGGCCTGGGCGGCACGCGGGAGGGCCTGGCCTACCTGGGGGAGGCGCTGGCCGGTGCCGGCTGCATCGCGGTTCACCTGCAGCATCACGGCAGCGACGCCGCGGTCTGGCAGGGGGCGGACAACGCGGGCCAGTCGATGGGGGCGGCGGCGATGAACCCCGGGGCTGCCGTGGCGCGGCTGGGCGACGTGGTGTTCGCGCTGGATCACATCCTGTCCGGCGCGGAGCCGCTGCTGCGCGGGCGGGTGGACCCGGCGCGCATCGCCGTGGCCGGGCACTCCTACGGCGCCTGGACCGTCAGCCACCTGTTGGGGGAGAAGCTGCCGCTGGGCCGCTGGGGGCTGGACTTGCCGGACCGGCGGCTGCGGGCGGGGATCGCGCTGTCGCCGATCCCGCCGCTGCCGATCCCGGTGTTCGGCGTGCCGGCCGCGGCTGCCTTCAGGGACATCAGCGCGCCGATGCTGCACGTGACGGGCACGCGGGACAGCGGCATGGGTGCGCCGGACTGGCGGGCGCGCACGGTCGGATTTCGCACCGCCTCAGCCCCCGGCGTGCTGGCAGTGCTGGACGGCGCCGTCCATGCCTCCTTTGCCGGGGAGGCCGTGATCGGCGGGCGCTGGAACGAGCCGACGTATCAACCCCGCACCGCCCGGCTGTGCCGGCTTTTCCTGGATGCGACGCTCCGGGACGACGCGGCGGCCCGGGCGGCGCTGCTGCGGGGGGATGGGCTGGGTGCGCGGGACACCATCGAGGAGAAGGGGATGTAGGCGCGGCAGCACCGGACCGCGCAAGGTGCCGCAGAGCCGGGCGTCATGCACGTGACCTGACTGGAAGCTGATCCGCTCCAGGAACCTTCGTCATCGGGGGCCGCATTTGCGGCGCGGCAATGCAGGGGCCGGCAGGACTGTGCTGGCGGTCCCTGGACTGCCACGTCGTTTCGCTCCCCGCGGATGACGGACTTCTTCGGAGCATCAGCGCGTGTGGTGGCCTGACATCTCGTTCCCGGCGTTGCGCGGCAGGCTGAGCGCCAGCGGCGCAGCAAGCATCGCCGCGGCGGCCACCACCAGGAATGCGGCGGAAAAGTCGGGAAGCGCCGGCGTGGCCCGCCCAGCCAGAACGGTTGACGCCTCCAGCGCTGCCGCCCCCACGGTGATGCCCAGGGTCAGGGACAGCTGCTGCAGGGTGGCATACAGGCTGGTCGCGGCGCTCATGCGCGGGCGTGGGATGTCGGCGTAGGCGATGGTGTTGTAGGCGGTGAACTGCAGCGACCGCAGGAAGCCGCCAGCCACCAGCACGGCGTACAGCGCTGCCACCGACCAGGCCGGGCGGAACAGCGCGCAGGCGCCCAGCAGCAGGGCGGACAGCGCTGCGTTCCAGACCAGCACGGTGCGGAAGCCGAACACGCGCAGGCTCCAGGTCGTCGCGGGCTTCATGACGATGGCGCCCAGCGCGCTGGCCAGGGTGATCAGCCCGCTTTCCGCCGCGCTCTGCCCGAAGCCGAGCTGCAGCATCAGCGGCAGCAGGAATGGGATGGCGCCGATGCCGATGCGGAAGGCCGACCCGGCCAGGGCCGACACCGCGAAGGTCGGGATGCGGAGCAGCGACAAGTCCAGCAGCGGGTCCGTGCTGCGCCGGGCGTGGCGCCAGTACAGCGTGCCGGACGCGGCCCCGGCCACCAGCAGCCCGGCTGCCACCGGCAGGGGCACGATACCGCGGCCCAGCGTCTCCGCCCCGAACATCACCCCCGCCAGCGCCCCGCCGGACAGCAGCAGGCCCAGCATGTCCAAGGGCGCCGGGGCTGGAGCGCGCACGTCGTCTACGTAGCGCGTGACCAGCACCATGCCGAGCACGCCGATGGGCACGTTAATGTCGAAGATCCAGCGCCAGTCGGCATAGGTGACCAGGAAGCCGCCGATGGGCGGCCCGACCACCGGCCCGATCAGCGCGGGCACGGTCAGCCAGGCCATCGCCGCCACCAGCTCCGATTTGGCGACCGAGCGCAGCAGCACCAGCCGTCCGACCGGCACCATCATGGCGCCGCCGATGCCCTGGACGACCCGGGCCGCCACCAACTCCCACAAGCCGTTCGATTGGCCGCACAGCACCGACCCGAGCGTGAAGACGGCAATTGCGGCCCGGAACACGGTGCGCGCGCCGTAGCGGTCGGCGAACCAGCCGCTGGCGGGGATGAACACCGCCAGGCTGAGCAGGTAAGACGTGAGGGCGATGTTCATCCGCAGCGGGTCGGCGCCGAAGCTGCGCGCCATCGCGGGCAGGGCGGTGGCGACGACGGTGCCGTCCAGGTTCTGCATGAACAGGGCGCAGGCGACGATCAGCGCGGTAAGCCGCGTGCGCCCGGGGTCGGGGGCAGGGCCGGGCGCCGGGGTGCCTGGACCGTCCAGGGCCGCGGCGGCGGCGGGAAGGCTGTCCGAAACCGGCACGCGGGGCCGCCTGGACTTAGGGGATCAGCACCGTGCTGCCGGTGGTCTGCCGGGCCTCCAGCGCGCGGTGCGCGGCGGCGGCGTCCTTCAGCGGGAAGGTCTGGTTGACCATGATCTGCACGGCCCCGCTGCTGACGACGTCCATCAGGTCCGCGGCGGCATGGGTCAAGTCGGCGCGGAGCGCGGTGTAGGTGGCCAGGGTCGGCCGGGTCAGGAACAGGCTGCCCTTGGCGCTGAGCACGGCCAGGTCCACCGGCGGCACGGGTCCGGAGGCGCTGCCGTAGCTGACCATCATGCCGAGCGGGGCCAGGCAGTCCAGGCTGGCCCCGAAGGTGTCCTTGCCGACGCTGTCATACACCACCGGCACCATCGCGCCGCCGGTCAGCCGCTTGACCTCCCCCGCCAGCTTGCCGTGACCAATGATGACGTGGGTGGCGCCGTGGGCGTGCGCGAGTTCCGCCTTGGCCTCGGTGGACACCACGCCGATCACGGTTGCGCCCAGGTGCTTGGCCCACTGGCACAGGATCAGGCCGACGCCGCCGGCTGCGGCGTGGACGAGGATGGTGTCGCCGTGGCTGACCGGACGGGTGCGGCGCAGCAGGTATTGCGCGGTCAGGCCTTGCAGCATCATGGCTGCCGCCGTCTGGTCGCTGACCTCCTCCGGCAGCTTCACCAGGCGGTCGGCGGAGATGACGCGGTCGGTGGCGTAGGCGCCGATGGGGCCAGTGGCGTAGGCCACGCGGTCCCCGGGCTTGATGTCCTGCACGTCCGCGCCCACGGCGGTGACGACGCCCGCAGCCTCCATGCCCAGGATCGCGGGGAGGGACGGAGCCTTGTAGAGGCCGGTGCGGAAATAGACGTCGATGTAGTTCAGGCCGACGGCGGTGTGGTGGACTAGTGCCTCGGCAGGGCCGGGTTCCGGGGTGGGCACGTCGTCCCACTGCATGACTTCGGGGCCGCCGGGAGCGTGGATGCGTATGGCGTGGGTCATGGGCGGTCTCCGGTGGGTCCAAGGTCAGGAACGGGGGCAGGGGCGCCCGCAAGGGTGCGCGCTTCGAGCGCGAGCAGGAACCGCTTGGTCTCGATCCCGTCGCCGCCGGAGTAGCCGCCCAGGCCGCCCGTGGCAACGACCCGGTGGCAGGGGATCAGGATGGGCAAGGGATTGCCGCCATTCGCCTGCCCGACGGAGCGGGCCGCGCCGCCGGCCGACCCGGCGATGTCCTGGTAGGTCCGGGTCTCGCCGTAAGGAATGGCCTGCAACGCCGCCCAGACGCGTCGGCGGTAAGCCGTGCCGGCTGGAGACAGCGGCAGATCGAAGCTGGTGCGCTCGCCATCGAGATACTCCTGCACCTGGTCGCGGGCACGGAGGAGCAGCGGCGTCTCCGTCTGGTCGCGGCCCCAGCCCCAGTCCAGGGACACGAGCGCGCCGTCCTCCTCCGACAGGGTCAGCGGTCCCAAGGGTGTGTGGAGCGAGAGTTGCGGCAACAAGGTCCTCGGGAGGTGGCGCGGGAAGGATGGCAGACCTTGGCGGCCCGGCTGTCAAGCCGGAGGCGGGACGGCCGCATTGCCGTGCTGTCCGAGCGTAGCCGGGTGCGTCCCGCCATGCTAACCCAGTGGGATGCCAAGCCTTGCCGAGCGCACCCGAGCCTCGACGCCTGACCTGCCGGGTGTTTCACGTGAAACGCTGGACCGCCTGCGCGCCTATGCCGCCCTGCTGGAGCGGTGGACCACCGCCATAAACTTGGTCGGCGCGGCCGACCGCGGCCTGATCTGGTCCCGCCATGTCGAGGACAGCTTGCGCCTGCTGCCGCTGATCCCGGCAGGCACCTCGCGCGGCATTGACCTGGGGTCGGGTGCCGGGCTGCCCGGCCTGGTGCTGGCCATCGCAACCGGCATCCCGTTCGACCTCGTGGAGTCCGACCGGCGCAAGGCCGCTTTCCTGCAAGAGGCCGCCCGCGTCACGGGCGCCCCGGTGACGGTCCACGCCGCCCGGATCGAGGGCTTGGCGCTGGATCCAGCCCCGCTCGTCACCGCTCGCGCCCTGGCGCCGCTAGACGCGCTGCTGACCCTAGCCGCACCCTTGCTGGCCCCCGGCGGCACCGCCCTGCTCCCAAAGGGCGCGCGCGCCGGAGAGGAGCTGGAGCACGCCCGCCGCACCTGGCAGATGGACGTGCAGCAGCACCGCACCCCCGGCCAGCCCGGCGCCATCCTGGCCATCACCGGCCTGCACCGCATCCCGACGATCCCCGGAGCCGCCCATGCTTGACCGCCCCGTCCCGACCTTGCCCGGCTGGGCCGGACCCGGACGCCCCGCGCGCATCCTGGCCATCGCCAACCAGAAAGGCGGCGTCGGCAAGACCACCACCGCCGTCAACCTCGCTACCGCCCTGGCCGCCGCCGGGGAGCGGGTGCTGCTGCTGGACCTGGACTCGCAGGGCAACGCCTCCACCGGCCTGGGCGTGGCACCCAACCGGCGCGGACGCGGCACCTATGCTGCGCTCGTTGGCCAGGACAGCATCGCCGGCACTGCCGTAGCCACCGGCATCCCCGGCCTTAGCCTGGTGCCCGCCGATCCCGACCTGGCCGGGGCGGAGGTGGAGCTGGCTGGGATGGAACGGCGCGAGTACCGCCTGCAAGCCGCGCTGCGCGACGCCGCTGACGCCTACAGCTTCATCCTGATTGACTGCCCGCCCAGCCTGGGCCTGCTGACGTTGAACGCCCTGGTGGCCGCCGATGCCGTGCTGGTGCCGCTGCAATGCGAGTTCTTCGCGCTGGAGGGGCTGAGCCACCTGGTCCGCAGCATCGAGCGCGTGCGCCAGCACCTGAACCCCCGCCTGACGCTGCAAGGCATCGTGCTGACGATGTATGACCGTCGCAACAACCTGTCCGAGCTGGTGGCCGCCGACGTGCGCGGCTTCTTCGGCGACCGGGTTTACGAGACCGTGATCCCCCGCAACGTCCGCGTGTCGGAGGCGCCGAGCCACGGCAAGCCCGTGATGCTGTACGACTACCGTTCGCCGGGGGCACAGGCCTATGTACGGCTTGCCGGGGAGGTGCTGCGGCAGGAACGCACCACCGCCCGGACTGCGCCATGAAGGAGCCTGCGGCCCGCGCCGCGCCGCCGCCCCGCCTGGGCCGTGGCCTGGCCGCCCTGTTCGGCGACGCCCCGCCCGATGCTGGGATGGGCGCCCCGCCAGGGGGCGCACCGCTTCCGCGCGCCACCTTGCCCGTGACGGCGCTGGACCCCGGCCCCTTCCAGCCCCGCACCGCCATGCACCCCGACCGCCTGCGCGAGCTGACGGAGTCCATACGCCACCAAGGCGTGCTGCAGCCCATCCTCGCCCGGCCCCATCCAGACCAGCCCGGCCGCTACCAGATCATCGCCGGGGAGCGCCGCTGGCGCGCGGCCCAGGCCGCTGGCCTGCAGGACATCCCCGTGCTGGTCCGCACCCTGACCGACACCGACGCGATGGCGGCCGCCCTGGTCGAGAACCTGCAGCGCCAGGACCTGGACCCCATCGAGGAGGCTGAGGCGTACAAGCGCCTGATCGCCGAGTTCGGCATGACGCAGGACGGCCTGGGCGGCCTGATCGGCAAGTCGCGCAGCCACGTCGCCAACACGATGCGCCTGCTGCAACTGCCGCCGCCGCTGCGGGAGCATCTGCGCCAGGGTACGCTGACGCCGGGCCACGCCCGGGCGCTGCTGACCCACCCGGCGCCGGAGGCCGCGGCCCGCGCCGTCATCGCCCGCGGCCTGAGCGTCCGTCAGACCGAGGCGATGGCCCAGCGCGTCGCCCACCCGCCCGAACCTGCTGCGCCGCGCCCGGCGGCAAGCGCCGAGATGGCGGCGCTGGAGCGCGACCTGTCGGCGCGGCTGGGGTTGCGGGTGCAGTTGGCGTTCGACGGGCAGGCCGGCAGCGTGCGGCTGCATGTGCAGACGCTGGACCAGTTGGAGGGGGTGGTTTCTCTGCTGACGCGCGGTTGAGGCTGACCGGCCATCATGGGCACAGACATCCACTGCGTCGTCGAGGAGCGCGTCGCACCTGGACATTGGGTGACGGTCCGCGTGCTCGCATCCTTTGTGGACGAGACAGGGGCGGAATGCCATCCCACGGCACTAGCTCGCAACTACCGGCGCTTTGCGGCCTTGGCTGGCGTGAGGGGCAGCGGCCCTGCGCCGCGCGGCTCGCCCACCGATGCGTCGGACAGCGCAAGGCACCTCTTGGGCAGCTGTGGCGGGCGCTCGCCGAGCTGGTTGCCGCTTGATGAAGCGACCGCCGTCTTCGCGGCGACAGACCCCGGCCTGCGTCCAGAGTTGCAGGCCAACCTGCAACGGGGCGAGAAGGACTCTGGCCACAACTGGTATTACTTCTCTGAGATCGGCGAGGGCGACGACTACCGCCTGATTTATTGGTTCGACAGCTAAGTGCGGGCACGCAGGCGGTGTAGCGCGCCGCGCCCCGTTGGGTGTTGATGTTTAGGACGGCCAGCCCCGATCTCACGCCGTCCCGCCCGCGGCAGCACTCCATCCGTCCGCTGTGATGCGGCAGTGTTCGTTGACCTTGGAACCTGCCAATATGCTTGCATGAACGCGACGAGCCTGCCGGCGCAAGCTGATCCCGCCTACCATGCAGACGAAGGGGCGGCGGCTGATCGCGTTGGACAACCGTCCAGCAAGCATGTTGACCAAGCGGGTCCGCCGGCTGGCGCGTCGCCGTCCCCAACCGAGTCCAGGATCGAAAGGCAGATAAGGTTGGCGCATGACGTGCTGCGCGAGGAAGCCGAAACCCTGCGGCAACTCGCCAAGCGTTGACCGCCGCACCCCTCTGAACAGTTTCTGGACAGCAAGATGACAGATCCCCACGGCCTCGACCGCGGCCTGACCAACTACGGCGACCGCGACTTCGCACGCTTCCTCCGCCGATCCTTCGCCCGCTCCATGGGCCTGTCCACGGCGCTGCTCAACCAGCCCATCATTGGCATCGCCAGCACGCCGTCGGACTTCAACAACTGCCACCGCGGCATGGACGAGCTGGTGCAGGCGGTCTGCCGCGGCGTGCTGGCCGCCGGCGCCCTGCCGCGCGTGTTCCCGACCGTCAGCCTGGGCGAGGTGTTTCTGAACCCGACCAGCATGATGTATCGCAACCTGATGGCGATGGACACCGAGGAGATGATCGGCGCCCAGCCGATGGACGCCGTCGTCCTGGTCGGCGGCTGCGACAAGACCGTGCCGGCGCAGCTCATGGGTGCCGCGTCGGCCAACCTACCCGCCATCCAGCTCGTCACCGGCCCCATGAGCACCGGGCGCCACCGCGGCCAGCGCCTGGGCGCCTGCACGGACTGTCGCGGCTTCTGGGCCAAGTATCGCGCTGGCAGCGTGGACTCGGACGAGATGGAGACCGTCGAGGGCCGGCTCTCCGTCACCGCCGGCACCTGCGCCGTCATGGGCACCGCCAGCACCATGGCCTGCATCGCCGAGGCCCTGGGCATGTCCCTGCCCGGCACCGCCGCCATCCCCGCCGTCCACGCCGACCGCCTGCGCGCGGCCGAGGAAAGCGGCCGCGCCGCCGTCCGCCTGCTGCACACCCACATCACCCCCCGCCAGGTCATCACCGAACAGTCCGTCGAGAACGCGCTGCGCGTCCTGATGGCGCTGGGCGGCAGCACCAACGCCGTCGTCCACCTGGCCGCCATCGCCGGGCGCGTGGGCGTGCGGATCGGCGCGGACCGCCTGAACGCCATCTCCGACGAGACCCCCGTGCTGGTGGACCTCAAGCCCGTGGGCGAGGGCTACATGGAGGACTTCCACGCCGCCGGCGGCGTCAGCGCGGTGCTGCGGGAGCTGCGCCCGTTGCTGCATCTGGACACCCTGGACGTGGAGGGCCGCACCCTGCGCGACCGTCTGGACGAGCCGCTGGACTGGGTGGACCGCGCCGTGATCCGCCCCTTCGCCGACCCTGTCTCTCCCGTGGGCGGCCTGATCGCCCTGTCCGGCACGCTGGCCCCGGACGGCGCCATCTTCAAGCGCGCCGCCGCCACGCCCGCGCTGTTCGAGCATGAGGGCCGCGCCGTCGTCTTCACCAGCCTGGAGGACCTGGCCGCCCGTATGGACGACCCGGCCCTGGACGTGACCGCCGCCGACATCCTGGTGCTGCAGAACGCCGGGCCGCACGCGGCGGGGATGCCGGAGGCGGGATACCTGCCGATCCCCCGCAAGCTCGCCCAGGCCGGCGTGAAGGACATGGTCCGCATCTCCGACGCCCGCATGAGCGGCACCGCCTTCGGCACCATCGTGCTGCACGTCGCGCCCGAAGCAGCCATCGGCGGCCCATTGGCCGCCGTGCGGGACGGCGACCGCATCCGGCTGTCGGTGTCGGCGAAGAGCATAGACCTGCTGGTGGACCCGGCCGAGGTCGCCCGGCGCCTCTCCACCCACATGCCCCCGCCCGTGCCCGCCCGCGGCTACAAGGCGTTGTATCGCCGCACCGTCACGCAGGCGCCGGACGGCTGCGACTTCGACTTCCTGGCCGGGAACGCCGGCGGGGCCTGACCCGCGCTGCCCGCTACCGGTGCCGTGCGGCCGCAGGCGGCGGGCGCGCAGGAGCAGGCGCGGCGGCCCGGGCAGGGGCCGGAGCCGCCATCATCGGGGCAGGGCGGCCCGCGAACGACGCCGGCCCGGGCCGCCCGCCGGAACCAAGGAACGGCGGCGGGCGTCCTCCGCCGGACGGCGCAAACGCCCCCGGTGAAGGCCCAGGCCGTGCAAAGCTTGGGCGACCAAAGTCGGGCCTGCCAAAGTTCGGCCTGCCGACGTCGGGGCGACCGAACTCCGGCCGCGTGAACGCCGGGGCGGCCCGCACCACGGCTGGCGCGACCCGGCCGCGGTCCGGCACGAGTCCGCCCCGGCCCCCGCCGCCCCCGATGCCGCCCCGTCCCATCCCGAAGCCACCGCGCTCCGGGCCGCCCCGCTCTGGGCCGCCCCGCTCTGGGCCGCCCCGCTCTGGGCCGCTGCCTGGCCCAATCAGGCCCGGTCCAGGGCCGCCACGGTCGTAGCCGCCACGCTCATAGCCGCTGCCATGACCGCCCCGCTCCAGGCCGGGCCGCCCGAACCCGGCGCGCTCGAACCCGCCCGGGCCACCTGCACGCCCGCGCCCGCCGGGGTGGTCGCGCTCCAGCGCCCGCGCATACCGATCTGGTGCCCCGTGCCAGTGCCGGCCCCGGTCCCAGTAGCCCCACCCCAGCGCCGCGCCGCCGAACACGAAGAACGCCTGCTCCCCGTCAATCACCGCCGTCGGCTGGTCCCCCAGGTAGCCCACCGGCCCCCCATCAGGCGGCAGCACATAGAGCGGTGGACCCGGCTGCGGCTCAGGCGGCGGGCCACCCGGCACCTGAAGCCGCGGCGACACCACGGCCGGCAACGGCGCCGCCGCAACGGCCCAGATGCCGCGCCGCTTCGCCGCGGCGTCCACCTGCTGCACCTGGTAGGAGTCCGGCGCACCCGGCGCCGCACGGGCCGCACCGTTGACCAGCGCCACCTGCCCTACGTCCGTCCCATCCGGCAACGCGCACAGATAGGTGCGCCCGCCCGGCTGCTGCTGGCAGGTCACCCGGTCGCCATGCTCCGCGATGTAGGCCTGCAATTCCTGCGCCGGACGGCCGGGCAACCCCAGCAGCCCGTCCAGCGGATAGGTCTGCCCGCCCGACGCCAGCAGCGCCGAGGTGCGGGCGGCCGGATGCTCCACCAGCACCGGCGGCGGCGGCAGGCTGGCCCACACGCCACGCCGGGCTGCCTGGGCCGCTGCCTCCTGCTGGCGGTAGGCGTCGGGCGCACCCTCCGCCGCACGGGCGGCGCCGTTGGCCAGCGACACCAGCGCCACGTCGGTCCCGTCCGGCAACACGCACACATACCCGGTGCCGCGAGGGTCGCATGCCACCTCGTCCCCCTCGGCCCGCAGGTAGCGCTGCAAGCCGGCGGCCTGGTCCGGCAGGGGAGTGATCCCGTCCAGCGCCACCGTGCGCCCCCCGCCATCCGGCGCGGTGCCGGCCAAGGTGGCGCTGTCCAGCGCCTGCGGATGCAGCAGCGTGAGGCGGGCTGGCGGCGGCGACGGCACCTGCACCTTGGGCAGCACCGGGCCAGGCGGCTCCACGGCGACGGAGGGCGCAGGCGGGGGTGCAGGCGGGGGCGCGGGCGGCGGGTCGCCCGCCGGGGCCGCTGCACCGCCACCCGGCACGATCACCACCGGCAGCGCCGGCACTGGGCGTACAGGGTCCGAACGCACGGTGTCCGAACGCACAGTGTCCGGGCGCACGGGATCGGGACGCACAGGACCCGGGCCGTTGCCGGCCCCATTGGAAGGCGGCGCCAGCTCCGCCACGCCGGATGGCATGGCGGGGCGTGCCGGCCTGTCTGCCGCTGCCGGCCCGGCGCCGGGCGCATCCGGCGGCGATGCAGGCGCAACAGGCGTGGTGCTTACCGCATCCGGCGCGTCCAGGTCGGCCACCGGCGGCCTGGACGCCCCATCCTGGGCCGGCGCAACGCCCTGGGCCTGGGCGGTGCCGGCCAGCAGCAGCAAGGCGCCCCCGGCTGCGGCGCCCAGGCGGCGCAGCCGGGCCGCCACGCTATTCTCCCTGGACCGGCTTGACCCAATCGGCCGGAGCCTTCGTGCCGCCGCCGACCGGCGTCGCGATGGCCTGCGGCTCGGACGCGCCCGCGCTGCGCGACGCCGGCACGCGCGCCCGCGCCCGCGCCGCCTGGCGCACCGGTGCCCGCCCGCCGTAGTAGCGCCGCTCCAGGTCCGGGTCGGGCAGGCCCGCCACGCGGTTGCCCTTCCCGTACATGCACTGCCCATAGGCGTTGTCGTACTGGGCCTGGATGCTGCCCTGCACGCCCGCGCTGTACTCCGACCCGCCCGCCGTCCCCAGCAGCGCCCCGGACGCGGCGCCCACCGCCGCCCCGCGCCCGCCGCCAACCGCAGCCCCCAGCCCGGCGCCGAGCAGCGTCCCCAGCACCGCGCCGCCCACGGCCTGGTTGTTCGCCTGCTGCGCCTGCCCGGCCACCGCCCCCTGCGCATACTGCTGGCACGAGGCCCCATCCAACTGGAACGCCTCGAACGACTTGCGCGACCCCGGCAGCACCTGGACCATCGGCCCCATTGGCGGCTGCGCGCAGGCCGCCAGGCCCGCCACGGGCAGCAGCAGGAGTAGGCCAAGTCTGCGATGTTCGGTCATGCGGCGTCCTGTCAGGTTCATGCGTTGCATGATCCTGCCGTCACAACCCGGAGCAGGTCAATACCGGGACGCTCCCAAAACGACCGGCTGCGACCCGTGTCCGGAACGTCCGTGCGTTGCGGGCACCTGGCCCAGGCACGGCCCTGCCCGCCGCGTCCGGAGCAACGAGGGCGGAAAGGGCGCGCAGCTCCCCGCCGTCATGCGCTGCCGCATGATGCCGCGGTGCCCGGAGCAGGGGGCTGGCAGCACTGCCCCGCCGCCGCTCCGGGCGCGATGCGCCCTTTTACCGCCCACGCCGCGCCGCGGCGCTGCGCGCCAGGGCCAGCACCAGCCGGCGCACCAGCAGCGCATCCGGTGCCCCGGTCTGCTTGCACGCCAGCTCCACCCGCCGCGCCTCGTCCATCGCCTGCACCAGCCGCCCGGCGTCCCACAGCGCCAGGGACCGTGCGAAGTCCTCCGCCCGCTTGAAGAACACCGGCGGCCGCAGCGACCGCGCCGCGTCCCCGGCGGACAGGCCCGCCCCCATGTGCCCCCGCGCCAGGTGCAGCCGCCCCAGGTGCGACAGCACGCCCCGCACCACCGCCACCGGCGCCATTCCCTCGGCCAGAGTGCGCTCCATTGCCAGGTCGGCCCCCGCAGGGTCGCCCAGGGTTGCGGCATACAGCGCGTCGTCGAACGACACCGCCGCCTGGTCGCCCACGCAGGCCCGCACGTCGTCCAGCGTCAGGGACCGCTCCGTCCCGGCATACAGGATCAGCTTCTCCACCTCGCCCCGCGTCGCGCCGCGGTCGCCGCCGATGCGCGCCAGCAGCCACTCCAGGGCGTCCCGGTCCAGCCGCAGCCCGGCGGCCTGCAAGCCGCCCTCGACCGCATCCTGCAGCGCCTTCCCGTCTTCCGGATAGCAGGCCAGGGCCGCGCCGTTGGCGGCGCCCTCCAGCAGGGCGCGCAGCTTGCTCTTGCCGGGCAGGGCGCCGGCCTCCAGCACCACCAGGCTGTCGCCGGGGGCCTTCAGCACCGCCGTCACCGCGGGCAGCAGCGCCTCCCCGGCGTCCCGCACCCGCACCACGCGGCGCCCGCCCAGCATGGCGATGGCGGACGCCTCCTCCGCCAGGCGCGCATGGTCCTCCCGCGACAGCCAGGCCACGCGGAACGGGTCGTCCGCCACGCCGGCGACCGCCTGCGTCAACTGCCCGGCGCGGTGGCGCACCATTCCTTCGTCGTCCCCATGCAGCAGCACCGCCCGCACCGGCCCGGGGTCGCGCAGGAAGGCCGCCATCCGGCGGGCGTCCAGCTTCATTGAATGGGCATCGCAGCTGATGCTGGTTGCCGAGTTCGTTGACCCGTCATTGCGACGAGCGCAGCGACGCGGCAATCCAGGGGCGGCCAGCGCAGTCCTGTCGGCCCCTTGATTGCCACGGCGCAAGCGCGCCTCGCAATGACGGGATGCTGTGGCAGGACCAGACATCTAAAAGGCCCGGCATCACGCCCAGCAAGCACTCATCCCACGCCAGGTCATGCGGGCTTGGCAGCCTGCTGCTGGAAGTAGGTGCCCAGCTTGAGCGTGATCTGGTCCGCCAGCGCCTGCGTCACCCGCGCCGTCGCCGCGCCGCTTTCCAAATCCGCGGCGAAGTACTGCTGGTTCAGGATGTTGAACCCGTCCAGCACCCGCGCCATCCCCTGCGTCAGCACCTTGCGCTCCAGCGACAAGGTGCGCAGCGTCCAGTTTGCCGTGCCCACCAGCCGTATCCGCGTCGTCGAGTTGTCGCGCTGGACCGCTACCCCTTCGCCCTCCACGGCGACGGAGGTTTCCAGCTGATAACGCTTTGCCACCCCCGTCCCAGCCCCGTCGAACCGCTGCTGCAGGGCTTGGCGCAGCAACTGCCCTGTCCGTTCGGGCAGCACGCCCACATAGACTGCTGCCAGCTCCGCGCTGACCGGACTGGAGCCGCCGAAGGACTCGGGCGCATACAGCGGACGGAAGCCGCACCCGGCCAGCGCGCCCGCGCCGCCCAGCAGCGCCAGCCGCCGCCCGATGCCCTGTCCGATGCGCCGCGCCTCCATCAGCCCGCGACCACGAAGTTGACGATGCGGTCGGGCACATGGATGCGCTTCACCACGCGCTTGCCGTCCAGCAGCCGCGCCACGGCCGGGTCGGCTTCCGCGGCGGCGATGGCCGTTGCCGCATCGGCGCCCGGCGGCAGCAGCACGGTGGCGCGCAGCTTGCCCATCACCTGCACCGCGACCGTCACCTGGTCCACCGCCACCAGCACCGGATCGGCCTCGGGCCAGGGCTGGTTGGCCACAAGGGCGCTGGCGGGATTCAGCAGGGCGTTCACCGTCTCCGCCAGGTGTGGTGCCATCGGGGCGATCAGCCGGGCAAGGATGCCTGCGGCCTCCCGCCGCGCCCAGGCCAGGCCCGGGGCGTCCGGCGCACGCTCGGCCTCCAGCAGCGCGCCCGTCAGCTCGTGCAGGCGAGCGACGGCCAGGTTGAAGGCGAAGGTCTCCAGCGCCTCCGTCACCGCCGCCACGGTCCGGTGCGCCGCGCGCCGCAGCGCCATCGCCGCCGGCGCGAAGTCGGGGGGTGCCGTCGCCCCGCTTGTCCCCGCTGCCACGCCCTGCACCACCCGGAACACCCGGCCCATGAAGCGGTGCGCCCCGGCGATCCCCGCCTCCGTCCACTCGATGTCCCGCTCCGGCGGGTTGTCGGACAGCACGAACCAGCGGGCGGTGTCCGCGCCGTAGCGGCCGATGATCGCGCCGGGGTCCACCGTGTTGCGCTTGCTCTTGGACATCTTCTCGACCCGGCCCAGCACCACCGGCGCCCCGGTCGCGCGCTGCACCGCCGTGCCGTCCGGCTGCCGTTCCACCTCGTCCGGATACAGCCAGGCGCCGTCCGCGCCCTGGTAGCTCTCGTGCGTCACCATCCCCTGCGTGAACAGGCCGCGGAACGGCTCCCGCACGTCCAGCACGCCCGTCGTCTGCAAGGCGCGAGTGAAGAACCGGGCATACAGCAGGTGCAGGATCGCGTGCTCGACCCCGCCGATATACTGGTCCACCGGCAGCCAGCCATCCACCGCGGCGCGCTCGACCGGCTCCGCCGCCCGCGGGGCGCAGAAGCGGGCGAAGTACCAGCTGCTGTCCACGAAGGTGTCCAGCGTGTCGGTCTCGCGCCGTGCCGGGGCGCCGCAGGCGGGGCAGGCCACGTGCTTCCAGGTCGGGTGATGGTCCAGCGCGTTGCCGGGCTTGTCGAACGCCAGGTCGTCCGGCAACCGCACCGGCAAGTCCTGGTCGGGCACCGGCACCGTGCCGCAGGCATCGCAGTGGATCAGGGGGATGGGGCAGCCCCAGCCGCGCTGCCGGCTGACGCCCCAATCGCGCAGCCGCCAATTGACGACGCCGGTGCCCGCCCCGTCCCGCTCCAGCGCCGCGATGGCAGCGCGCCGGGCCGCATCCGTGTCCATCCCGTCCAGGAAGCCCGAGTTGATGATCCCGCCGGGGCCGTCATAGGCCTGCGCCCCCACCGTGAACGCGGCGGCATCCTCCCCCGCCGGCAGCACCACCGCCGGCGTCGCCAGGCCGTACTTGCGGGCGAAGTCCAGGTCGCGCTGGTCCCCGGCCGGGCAGCCGAAGATGGCGCCGGTGCCGTACTCCATCAGCACGAAGTTGGCGATCCATACCGGGAAGGTCTGCCCCGGCATGAACGGATGCGCCACGCGCAGCCCGGTGTCGTAGCCCTGCTTCTCCGCGGTCTCGATGGCGGCCTCGCTGGTGCCCAGGCTGCGGCAGCGCGCGACGAAGGCCGCCGCCGCCGGGTCGTGCGCGGCGGCGTGGGCGGAGACGGGATGCTCCGGCGCCAGCGCGATGAAGGACATGCCGAACAGGGTGTCCGGGCGGGTGGTGAACACCTCCACCTGCGTCTGGTCCCCGGCGGGCGCCGTCAGAGGGAAGCGCACCCGCGCGCCCTCGCTGCGGCCGATCCAGCGGGCCTGCATGGTGCGCACGCGCTCGGGCCAGCCATCCATGCCGTCCAGGGCGGACAGCAACTCCGGCGCGTAGTCCGTGATCTTCAGGAACCACTGGCTGAGCTGCCGCTTCTCGACCGGGGCGCCGCTGCGCCAGCCGCGCCCGTCTATCACCTGCTCGTTGGCCAGCACGGTGTGGTCCACCGGATCCCAGTTGACCCAGCTCAGCTTGCGCTCGGCCAGGCCGGCAGCCATCAGATGCAGGAACAGGCGCTGCTGCTGGCCGTAGTACTCGGGGTCGCAAGTTGCGAACTCGCGCGACCAATCCAGCGACAGGCCCATCCGCTGCAGCTCCGCGCGCATGGCGGCGATGTTGGCGTAGGTCCAGGCCGCGGGATGCACGCCGCGGTCGCGCGCCGCGTTCTCCGCCGGCAGACCGAAGGCGTCCCAACCCATCGGATGCAGGACCTGGTATCCGCGCGCGCGCTTGTAGCGCGCGACCACGTCGCCCAGCGTGTAGTTGCGGACGTGCCCCATGTGTATCTTGCCGCTGGGATAGGGGAACATCTCCAGCACGTAGTATTTGGGCTTGCCCGGCACGGGCACGTCTGCTGCCTGGAAGCAGCCGGCCCGGTTCCATGCCTCCTGCCACCGCGGCTCGTCACGGGCGAAGTCGTAGGGAGCGGGATCGGTCGTGGGAGAGGGGGCGTCCATGCCGCCTGTATCCCGCAACAGGCACATGACGGCAACTGCTCCTCTCCCTCCGGGAGAGGGTCGGGGTGGGGGATGCCACCAGCGCCACGTCTGCTGATCGGAAGCGGTTCACGCGATGCGAGGACGGGTCCGTGCTGCCTCCCTCACCCCGATCCTCTTCCCGAGGGAGAGGAAGCAGGCGGCCTCAGTTCCCCGCCACCTGGCTCCGCAACTCGCGCGCCCGGGCCAGGACTTTGTTCTCGATCTCGCTGGTCGTCACCGGGCTGACTGGGGCGTCCACCCAGGTGCCGCCGCGGGCCACCTGCCGGAACACCGACACCTTCACCCCGTCCGCCCGCAGCTGCCGGCCCAGGATGTAGGCCGTCGCCTTGAACCGCTCCCCGGCGCCGGCCGGCGGCTGATACCAGTCGGTGATGATGACGCCGCCGAAGGGATCGGCCGAGGACAGCGGCATGAACGCCAGCGTGTCGAGCGCCCCGCGCCACAGGTAGGCGTTGACGCCCAGCCCGGCACCCTCCTGCGCCGCGCCGCCGCCTGCGCCCTTGCCGATGCCCATCACCAGCCCCTGGTCGCCGAACAGCTTGCCCCGTTCCGGCCCCTTGGTACGGTAGTCCTGATACTCGTCGTCCGCAACGGCGCGGCCGCGGCCGAAGACGCTGCACCCGCTCAGGGCAAGAAGGGCAAGCAGGGCGGCGGTGGTCCTGTGGGGCTGTGACATGCTGGGCCTATCTGTATCCCGCGCCGGCTAGGGGGGCTGGCGGAGCGGCACCTTCTATCGCGGCGGACCCGCCGCGCCAAGCGGCACGCATCCGCTCCCGGCAAGCCGCGACGTGCCCCGGGTGCGGCACCCCGGCTTCAGCGTCCACGAAGCGCGCAAGCAAAAGGGGCGGTGGTTTCCCACCGCCCCTCTAAGCTGGCCGGGTTGCCCCGGTTAAGCGTGGCCTACCAGCTGAACGCGGTGCCCAGCGAGATCAACTGCGCCGTCACCTTGTTGCTGCCGGAAGCGCCGGCCGTGTTCGCCGCGGTCGCGGTCGCGCCGGTCACGAAGTTGTAGCCGTTCTGGCGGCGCTCCGTGAACAGGTAGGACAGGAACAGCGACAGGCCCGGCGCCAGGGAGTAGGTGGCGCCCGCGGCAATGCCGCGCTCGACCCGCTGGCGGCCGAAGAAGGCGTTGGCGGAGTCGCCCGCGCTCTTGTAGTTCAGGGCGTGCGCGCCGACGACCACGGGGCCGAGGGTGTAGGATGCGCCGACCAGGATGGCCTCGCCGTCCGCCAGGCCCTTGGGCGCCAGGCCCCACTGGCCGTTGAAGCGGCCGAACTGATACTTTCCGCCGACGCTCAGCCCGCCGTAGGTAACGGCCAGGCCGAAGTCGCCCACGTCAAGCCCGTCGTAGTTGGCGCGCAGCGCGCCGGCGCGGATGTCGTTGTTGAACGCGGCGCCGGAGTTGTCCAGCACGTGGCCGCCGCCGATGTAGCCGGCGGTGGCAGCGATGCCGAAGCCGCCGAAGGTGCCGCGGTAGCGGACCAGCGCGTCCAGCGTGTTGCGGCGACGGCCGGACTCGGCGTTGTTGCTGGTGGACGACAGACGCTCGCAGCCCGGGCCGCCGACGCCGCCGACGCAGCTGCTGGTCAAAGTCATGTTGCCGGTGTTCGGCTCGTACGAGACGCCGGCGTCGAAGCCGAAGAACTGCGGCGACAGGTAAACCACCTTCTCGGTGGTGTACAGGTTGCCCACGTCGGCGAACGGCCAGGTGATCTGGTTGTTGCCGGTGATGAGGGCCGGCACGTCGCCGTTCAGGCCGCCGTCGTTGAAGTTCTCGAAGTTGCCGGTCATGTACAGGCTGCTGGCGCTGTCCGTGGATCCCACGCGGATCGTGCCGAGCTCGTTGGTGCCGATGTAGCCCCACTCGCGCCGGAAGTACAGCGCGCCGCGGGCGCGGTTCTGGCCGGTGATGGAGCCGTTGGCGCCGCCGCCGGTGGCAGCCGGGTTGTCCTGCCGGATTTCGAGGCTGGCGCCGTACTTCAGGCCATTGGCCGCGACGCCGTCGAAGCCGGGATACAGGCGGGCGAAGCTGCCGAAGGTGTAGTTGGTCTGCCGCCCGGACGCATTGCCCGCCGGGGTGGTGCCCGGGGAGCGCGCATCGGTGTCCTGGTCGGAGATGCCGGCGGCGTAGAAGCGGAACCGGCCGTTCAGCCGGACGGTGATGGTGCCCGGCGCGGGGGACGCCGTCTGCCCGGCCGTCTCGTTCAGGGACTGGGCGCCGGCGACGTCTGCCGCCCCCATCGTCCCACCCAGCACGGCCACCGTGGCCAGCAGGAGCTTACGCATGAAACTTCTCCTCATTGCGCCGATGACACGGCGGACATTCAAGGCCCCGCCCCGATTGAGGCAGACACACCGCAATGCGGCGGGTCCCCAACAGGCCGGGGGCAGCCAGACCTGGGGCAGAGTATTGGCCCGCCTCGCGCAAGGCCGCAATCGCCGGAAAGGCCCTGTTATGGCTATGACGGAACACTGTGGCCCATGTGTCACAAAGGCCCATGTGCCACAGACCTTCCTGCCCCAGTCTGCGCGGCGCAGCGCCCTCTAGGCCGCTTGCCGCCGTGTCAGGCCCAACCGTGTCAGGGCTGGCCGCGTCAGGACCAGCCGCCGATCCCGCCGGCCCCGCTGGCCAGCCGCGGCACTCTGCGCACCGTGGCGCCCGACACCCCGCCCAGCGCCAGCACGGCGCAGCCCGCGCCCCGGCTGACCGCCCCTTTGCGCGCGCCGCGTCCTGCAAGGGCCAGCGCCGCCCAGCGCACCGGACCCAGCGCCCGCCCGCCGGGGTGGCTGGCAGTCGGGAACAGCGGCGACAGGAACACCCCGTGCGCGCCCGCCCGGGCCGCCCGCCGCAGCTCGGCCCGGCCGTGGGCGGAGCTGGTGACCGGCGCTCCCGGCCGCAGCCATCCCGGCGGATGCGCCCGCGCCGCGCGTCCCCCGCGCAGGTGCAGGCCCGCCCCCAGCGCCGCCGCCAGCCGAGGGTCGCCGGCCACGGCCAGCGCAAGCCCCCCCGCCCGGCACGCCCGCGCCACCCGCGCCGCCAGCGCCGCCCGGCCCGGCACGCCGTCGTGCCGGAACACCACGCCGCCGCCCCGCGGCATCCGCCGGATGGCCGGCACTGGGTCTGCCAAGCGCGCCGCATCCGTGAACAGCCACAGCGCCGGCAGCGCGGCACGAGCCTGCCAGCCTGGACCAGCCCTGACCGGAGCAGCCTCGGCCAGGCATGCCCTGGCCTGGTGCGCCCTGGCCTGGTACGCCCTGGCCTGGCGCGCCTTGACCTGGCGCGCCCAGGCGGCAAGCCTCCCGTCCATGTCCCTCTCCGAGTTTCCTGCCGATCCCGGCGCGACCCTGCTGTCCCGTCTGGCCGCCGTCCAGGCCCGAGTCGCCGCGGCCGCGGCGCGTGCCGGGCGGGCGCCGGACGCCGTGCGGCTGGTGGCGGTGTCCAAGACCCATCCCGCCGCGGACGTGGCGCAGGCGCTGGGCGCCGGGCAGCTCCTGTTCGGGGAGAACCGGGTGCAGGAGGCCGCGGCCAAGTTCGGTTCGCTGCGCCCGGACCATCCGGGCCTGCGCCTGCACCTGATCGGCCCCTTGCAGACCAACAAGGCGCGGGACGCCGTGCGCGCCGCGGACGTGATCGAGAGCCTGGACCGGCCCCGCCTGGCCGACGCCCTTGCCGACGCCCTGGCCCGGGAGGGCCACGGCGGCTGGACCCCTGCCGGCAACTGCGGCCCGGCGCTGCTGGTCCAAGTCAACGTGGGGGACGAGCCGCAGAAGGCCGGCATCCCCGCCGCCGATGCCGACGCCTTCATTGCGGCGTGCCGGGGCCGCTTCGGCCTGCGCCTGGCCGGGCTGATGTGCATCCCACCGGCGGAGGGCGACCCCGCGCCGCACTTCGCCTGGCTCGCCGCCTGTGCCGCCCGGCACGGCCTGGGCACGCTGTCCATGGGCATGTCGGGCGACTACGAGACGGCCATCGCCCACGGCGCGACGCACGTCCGGGTGGGCAGCGCCATCTTCGGAACGCGCCCACCGGCCTGACGCGCCGCCTCTCCGCCCCCCGCTGTCCCGTTGTCGGACCGGGCCGGTGCCCGCATGCGCCAGCGCCCGGAGCAGAGGCCGCCACGGGTTCGGGCGGGTGCGGCCCGGCATCAACCAAGCCTTGAGGCTGGGGCCGCGCCCGCCTGGGAACGCGGCCAGGCGTCCTTCCATCGGGGCCGTCCAGCCTCATGGTCCCGGGCTCATGGTCCTGGGCCGCCAGGGGCCGGAAGCAATGCGCGGGTACGCCCCGAGCTGGGCGGCGAGGGCCGCGGCCCTGCGCGGGACGCGGCCGGCCCCACCCGGAACGGAGGCACCGCGAGATCCAGCCGAGTCGAGGCTGCGGGCGGGTCAGGGTGGGCAAGTGACGCCTTTGCCCACGCTGCTTGCAGCAGGGACAGGGCAGCCATCCCCGGGGCGCGGACCAATTACATCATCATTCTGTCGAAAAATATGGATTGTTGACGGACTTTGTGATAGCACCATGTAAGGTGAAGGTTCACCTTCTGCTGTCATAGGTTGATTATGCTCGCCCCATGCTTCCCTGTCGCCAAGGCTGCTGCGGTTGCCGTTGCCAGGCCCTTCCACCACGCCGCCCGGCACGTCGCGCGCCGGGTGGTCGGACATCATGCGCCGCACGCGCACGTGCATCATGGCGCGGTCCATGCCGCCGTGCCGGCGCCGGGCGGCGCTGGGACCGCCTGCGGGCCGGCCCCGGGCGGCGGCCTGCCGTTGGGTCCGGGCGTGGCTGGTCCCGCACCGGTGGGCGGCGTGCCCGGCAGTGCCGGGCCGGGCGGTGCCGGCTTCGGCGGGGCAGGACCCCCCACGGGGGCTGGATTTGGCGGCTCGGGAACCGGGGGCCTGGCAGGGGGCGGGTTGGCCGGCGCAGGACTGGGGACGGCTGCCGCGCTGCTCGGCGCAGGGGCGCTGGCCGCCGGGCTGGCCGGCGCGGCGCTGGTGGCAGCGCCGGGCACGTCGCCCGGCGCATCGCCGTTCGGCACGCCGACGGAGCAGGTTGCGCCGGTGCAGATGGCCGCACCGGCCTTCGCCGGCCCCTTCACCACGCCCGACACCCTGCAGCCGTTGGTGCCGGACATGGGCACGGGGCCTGCAACGCCGGCCCAGGGCGCCACCCCCGACACGCCACTGAGCGTGCCCGAGCCTGCAAGCGTCGTCCTGCTCGGCTTCGGCGCCGGCGCGGCCTGCCTGGTCCGCCGCCGGGCGGGCTGACCAGCCGCATCAGGGCTGAGCCGCCCGCGGGCGACTCCAATTGCGGCGGAATGCGGGCGTGCTAGACAACGGCACGGACCGCAGCCCTGGATGACATCCGCAATGACCCTTCCCTGCCTCCACGGCCAGCGCACCCGAACCGTCCCCTGGACGGCGCCCGGGATCGCTCCCTGGGTCACCCCCCGGATCGTCCCATGAGCGCCGTTGCCGGCAGCGCCGCCCCGCCCCTGGCGCACGGCGCCGTCCGCCCCCTGACCGGCGGCGCGCTGCTCGCGGTGCTGGGCATCGTCTATGGCGACATCGGCACCAGCCCGCTGTACGCCCTGAAGGCCAGCCTGACCCACTTCAGCAGCGCCGGGATCAAGGAGGCCGAGATACTGGGCGTCCTGTCCCTGATCTTCTGGTCGCTGATCCTGATCGTGACCGTGAAGTACGTGCTGCTCGTCATGCGCGCGGACAACAACGGCGAGGGCGGCATCCTGGCGCTGATGGCCCTGGCCCAGCGCAACACCGTCGGCACGCGGATGCGGAACGTCCTGGGCCTGATCGGCATCGGCGGCGCATGCCTGTTCTTCGGCGACGGCGCCATCACCCCCGCCATCTCCGTGCTGTCGGCGGTGGAGGGGCTGTCGGTCGTCTCCGCCAACTTCCAGCGCTTCGTGCTGCCCCTGTCGGTCATCATCATCGTGGCGCTGTTCGCGGTGCAGGTGCGCGGCACCCACACCATCGGGCGGCTGTTCGGCCCGGTGATGGCGATGTGGTTCGCGGCGCTGGCGGTGATGGGCCTGTATCAGATCGCGCTGCAGCCCGGCATCCTGCGCGCGGTGTCGCCGCACTACGCCGTGCAGGTCTGCCTGGCGCACGGCTGGCTGGCCTTCGTCAGCCTCGGCTCGGTCGTGCTGGCGGTGACGGGGGCAGAGGCCTTGTACGCCGACATGGGCCACTTCGGCGCCAAGCCCATCCGGATCGCCTGGATCGTGTTCGTGCTGCCCTGCCTGGTGCTGAACTACTTCGGCCAGGGCGCCCTGGTGCTCGCCGACCCGGCGGCGCTGGAGAACCCCTTCTACCTGATGGCGCCCGAGGCGCTGCGCCTGCCGCTGGTGGTGCTGGCGACGGCGGCCACCGTCATCGCCAGCCAGGCGCTGATCAGCGGCGCCTTCAGCATCGCCCGCCAGTGCATGCAGATGGCCTTCCTGCCGCGCATGGCCGTGCTGCACACGAGCGTGACCGAGGAGGGGCAGATCTATGTCCCGCAGATCAACACGGCCCTGCTGGTCGCGGTGCTGATCCTGGTGCTGGCGTTCCGCAGCAGCGACGCGCTGGCGTCCGCCTACGGCATCGCCGTGACCGGCACCTTCCTCTGCACCTGCGTGCTGGCCACCGTCGCATTCCGGCGCCAGTTCGGCTGGCCGCGCTGGCTGGCGCTGGGCGTGTTCGGCGCGTTCTTCGTGATGGACTCCGTGTTCTTCGCCGCCAACGCCCTCAAGATACCGGAAGGCGGCTGGGTGCCGCTGCTGGTGGGCCTAGCCCTGATGGCGATGATGACGAGCTGGCACAGCGGGCGGGAGCTGATGCTGGCGCGCTGGAAGCAGGACAGCCTGCCGCTCGCCTCGTTCCTGGCGCGGCTGCCGCAGTCACGCACGGTTCGGGTGCCAGGCATTGCGGTGTTCCTGACGGGCAACCCGGACTACGTGCCCGCGGCGCTGCTGCACAACCTGAAGCACAACAAGGTCCTGCACGAGCGCGTGCTGTTCGTGACCGTGCAGAACCTGGACGTGCCCGAGGCCGGGGCGGAGGCGCGGACGGAGGTGAGCGAGCTGGCGCCGAACGTCCACCGCGTGGTGCTGCGCTACGGCTTCATGGAGTCCCCGAACATCCCGCGCGCGCTGGAGGACCTGGGCGCGCACGGCCTGGACTACCAGCCGATGCAGGCCAGCTTCTTCCTGGGCCGGGAGGTGCTGGTCCGCGCGATGGTGCCCAAGCTGCCGGCCTGGCGGCTGATCCTGTTCCTGTTCATGGCCCGCAACGCCGTGCCCGCAACCGAGTTCTTCCGCATCCCGAGCGACCGGGTGGTGGAGCTTGGGGTGCGGGTGGCGATCTGACACCGTCCCGCTGAAGTCCCGGCTTGGTTCAGGTTGGGGCGGCTGGTCAGGGCATGGGTGGGTCTGCGACCATCCCCGGTTACGGTGCTCCCGTGTCTCGACCTGGTCGTGGTCTGCCTCGGCGGCCTGCGTCCGCGCGCGGCGCACCGCCGTCGGCGGCCTGATCCAGGAAGCGCCTGGGATGCCCGCAGAGTTCGTGGTGCGCGCCGCCCGCCCCGCCTTTAGGTCCGGCGCGCTGGGGACGAGCTTGCCGTGCTCGGCCGCGGAGATGGCGGCCTCGCGGCGCATGTCGGCAGGCACGGAGGTTGATGCCGCGGCTGCCGCGCGGAAGGTCATGCCGCCTGGGGACGCCCCGGACATGGCAGGCATGGCAGGCATGGCAGGCATGGCAGGCATGATCGCCGAGGTCGGGACGTCATGCCTGTCAATGCAGCGGGTGCTCGGCCTCGTCACGGGGTGACGAGGACGTTCGGTGTTCGGCTTGGACGCGCGGCGTTGCTCGAGCGCTGCCGTGACGGATGCTTGCCGCAGCGCACCCTCCTGCCGACAGGTCAGGCGCAAGCCTGCACCACCACGCCCCGGGACCGGACGCCCGGACGACCCCGGACAGGCGCCTACCTCGTGACGCCGGTGGCCGCACCGGGCGGCAGGCTGTTGGGCGTCTGGAACGCCTGGTTCCGCCCGATGCCGCCGAGCTCGCGGGGAGGCGATTGCGAGACGACCGACGGCATGGAGTTGACCGGGCGGACACTGGCCTCCGCCGGCGCAGGCGGCGCGCCGGTGGGTGGAGCGCTGCAGGCCGCCGTAACCAGGACTCCAGCCATCATCATCCGCACTGTGATCATGCCGCATCTTCCCCTAAGCTGCCTGATGGTAGCAGCTGCAGCGGCTGCCGCCGCACGGGATTGCCGGCATGGCCAAAGTGTGATCGGCATTCTTACTCTGGCCCAAAGCCGGGCCAGCGCTGCCAAGACGGAGGGCGGCGCCCTAACCCCGCCAGGCGCCTCAGGTGCAAGCGCGATCGAAGGTGGCCAGCGGCCTGGCGGCCCGGCACGGGGCCGGCCGCACATCCGCCCACCAGCATACGCACAAACCTCGCAATGCGTTGGCGAACGCCCTGCCGCCTGCCGTGCGGGACAGCAAGGCAGGCCAGCCGGATAAGCGTCCGCAGGCCGCGGGATCGGGCCGGCAACGCAGCCGTCGCACGCCCTGGCCCAGGCCGGGCTGGTCCGGGCGAACCCGCCGTTCGCCCGTGCGATAGAGCGGGATGGACGCCACCTCCGCCGCCGGCCAAGCCCAGCGCACCGCCGATGCCTTCCGCGTTGCCCTCGCCGGCTTCGGCCGGGACGCCCCGGTGCTGATCCTGTGCCACAACGACGCCGACGGCCTGTCCGCCGGCGCCTTGTTCGCCCGCGCCTTCGCCGCCGCGGGTTGGCAGAGCCGCATCCGCGTGGTGGGCCATGGCGAGAGCGCCTGGTCGAACGAGATGCGGGCGGAGCTGGCAGGCACGCACGCAGGCGGCGTCCCAGGGAGCATCCCAGGGGGCGTCATCATCACCGACCTGGGCGTGCAGCCGGATCTGCCCCTGCTCGGCGTGCCCACCATCGTCGTGGACCACCACATCCCCGGCGCCATGCCAGCCGCCGCCGCGGTCATCACCGGCTTCGGCATGGACCCGGTCCCGACCAGCAGCCTGCTCGCCTACTGGTGCGCCGGCGCCTTGGCGGACCCGGCGGACTGGCTGTGGATCGCCGCCGTCGGCCTGATCGGCGACATGGCGGAGGATGCCGGCTTCCCCGAGTTGGCCGCCGCCCGCCGCTACGGCATCACCGCGCTGAGGGAAGCGGCGTCCCTCGTCAACGCGCCCCGCCGCACCGCGTCCGCCGACGCCTCTCCCGCGCTGGCGCTGCTGATGCAGGCGGACGCGCCGCAGGAGATCACGAAGGGTGCCCGGCCCGAGGCCGCGGCGCTGCGCGCGGCCAAGGCGGAGGTGAAGGCGGAGCTGGACATGGCGCGCAGGATCGGCCCGAAGGTGCAGGGGGAGGTGGCGCTGATCCGCTTCAGCTCGCCCGCCCAGGTGCATCCGTTGGTCGCCCAGCAGTGGCGCGGACGCTTGAAGGGCCATGTCGTGCTGGCGGCCAACACGGGATACCGCCCGGGCTGGGTCCACTTCGCGGTGCGCGGCGGGCGGGACCGGGACCTGGTCGCCTTCCTGGCGGCGCACCGTCCGCCGGGGGCGGACGGCGCCTACGGCAACGGCCACCGCCAGGCCACCGGCGGCGCGCTACGCCCGGCAGCCTGGAACGCCTTCATCCGCGGCCTGGGCTTCGGGCGGGAGAGCGAGGTGCCGACGGATGCATAGCGGCCTACGCTTCATGGCTTGACGCTTCATGGCTTGACGGGGCCGAACCTTGCTGGCCCTTGATGCGTTCGATGCGTGGACGGGAACAAGGCGGGGTGATGGCGAAGCTGACGATGCTGCTGGCGCAGGGGCCGGGGCTGCCGGATGGAGACCTGCAGGACCGGCTGGTCACGCATCTGCAGCTGAACGCCCAGGGCCAGATTGACTCCGCCGCCTATGACGCCGACCCCTCCCCCTGGCTCGCGGTGCGCGAGGCGCCGGGGCGCGACCCCTTGCAGGTCGAGCTGATCCGTCTGGACGAGGGCTGGGCGCTGCAAAGCATGAGGGACGCCGACGATCCCCTCTGGACGTTCGAGGGCCACGTGTTCCGCCCCGGCGAGCTGGTTCGGCTGGGCCGCCCGGATGGCGAGGAGCTGCTGTTCCGCATCGTGGCGAGCGAGGCGGACTAACGGGCCACCCCGTCCTTGAACACGCGCCGGCTTGCCGGCGCCCCGCCGCCGGCCCGGCATGTGATGACGTATGCCCCGTCCACGACCGCGAAGTCCGGGCTGCGGCAGTCCCGCAGCTTCGGGGTCGCGACGGGGACCGCGCCGGACACGTCTATGACCCACAGGTCGGGGATCGCGCCGGGACCGTCCTGCGCCGCCAGCCGCACGTAGGTCCGCCCGCCGCCGGAGGAGACGGCCTCGAACCGAGGCGTGGTCACGTCATGGGTAAACAGGTCCTGGCCGTCAGCAGATACGGTGGGCACGTCGCCAGGACCGGACCTGCCAGCGCCGGGCTGAGCGCCCAGCCGGATGCGCCAGTAGGCGCGCAGCATATGGCTGTTCACCGTCAGGCGCTCCTCCACCAGCATCGTGGCTCCATCCGATGTGGAGGCGACCTGCACGGTGCCGCCGGGGATGGCGCGCGTCCGGCCCGGGCTTGGCGGCCTCGGCGCGGGGTCCGGCTTGTCGGCGGCGGCCAACAGCCGGAGCGCCTCGGGCGGCGGGCCGCCGAACACCTGCCGCCGGCCGTCCCGGTAAACCTGCACAAAGGCGCGGTTGTCCGGCCCGAAGGCCAGCCGCACGTCCTCCGTGTCGCAGCTGTGGGCGCGGCACCCCCATCCCACCAGGTAGTCGCCGCGCCGCGCGAACTCCGTCTGCGGGCCGCTCAGGAGCAGCCCGCGCAGGCGGGCGTACTCGCCCGGCGGCACAGCCGCGCGCACCGCGTCGTCGGCCAGGCGCAGCTTCACGAAGCCGCTGGGAGACTGCCCGGCCAGCAGCGCCCGGATGTCGCCAGCCGCAGGCCCGGCAGCCGGGGTCGGCACCGTGCGCGTCCGCTCGACGATGCGCGCGCTCCCCGCTGCGCCCTCGACGGTGAAGGCCGTGCGCTGCTCCGGCCCCGGCCCGTCCGCCTCGGCCGACCAGCCCTGCCCGGCGGCTGCAATGGCTGGAACAGCTTCGGAGCATGTGCCGAAATCGGCGGTCTTGGTGACGGAGGCCGGGCCGACGATCAGCAGGTAGTAGCTGCCGCCGGGACAGGCCGTGCCCGAATTCGGCTGCGACACCAGGACGTAGCCGGACCCGGCCACGACCCGCGCGTCGGCAATGGTGGGCGCCCGGTCCGACTCGCCGCGCCCCACGGCCCGGCCGTCCACCAGGACCGCATGGCTCAGGTCGGGCTTGGGCGCCAGGACGACCCGGCGCCCCAGCACGGACACGGACAACCCGCCCGGCGCGGGGGACACGACCTGAACTGCAGGCGCAGCGGGAGCGGGTGCAGGGGCGGGGGGCGCGGCATCCAAGTCCAGCGCCGCCGGTGCGGCGGCCTGCACGGACCAGCCGCCGGCGGCGGATGCGGCGGCCCGCCAGGCGACGGCGGCGCTCCCTCGGACGGTTCCGGCCAGCGTCAGACCCGCCGCCGCCGGGCACTCCTTGGCGACCAGCGCCGTCCCCAGGCGCTGCAGCACCGTCAGCACGTCAGGGTTGCGGAAGGCGCCCTCCTCCTCCGCGACCACCGTGAAGGCGGGGCGCGGGCCGCACCAGGGCGCGGCGTCGGCCAGCACCTGGATGCCGAGCCGGGCCGACGATGCGACCGGCACGGGAGCGGGCGCGGAGGTTGACCCAGCCGTCTGCGCTCCCGCAGCCCGCGCCAGGCAGAGAAGGGTCGCAACTGCAAGGCGCGTCCGCTTCAATCCAGCCCTCCCTGGGTTATGCCGGGCATTGCGCCTGGCCAGCCTGCCAGCATCCAGGTTTGGTGCAAAGTGCCGCCGATTCCTGGGGCGTCTGCCGAAGCAGCGGCTGCTCCGGGGGCCATCGGCGGCGCACACGAACGGCCCGTCCGGGATGCGGCTCCTGCCACCGGAGTTCCTGCCGCTGGATGCAAGGCGTTTCCCTGATGGCCCGGCGGGCTGCGCTGCTGCGCATCAGGGCGCACCCATGCGCGCACAGGCAGACAGCCGGACCGTCAGCCGCCTGAAGCCGGCAGCAAGGACCCGGACGACGAGGGCGGGGCCGCGGGCGGCGTGAAGGTCGGGGCTGAGGGCGGCGGCGGCTGAGGCTGGGACGGCAGCCGCGTGGGCGGCGGAGACGCGAAAGACAAAGGCGCGGGGGGTGGGGTCGCCGGCGCAGTGACGGGGCGCGCTGCCCGCGGCGCGGCAGGCCGGGCCGGCGGCGGGCTGACCTGAACTGGACGGGCAGGTGGCGCTGGCTCGGGCCGGTCCTGCACCGCCGGGCGCCGGGCGGCAGGCGGGGCTGCGGCGGGCGGGGTTGCCCGCGCGGCTGCCCCGCTGGGGGAAGCCGAGGCTCCAGCCAAGCCCGCAGCGGCCGGCGCGGGACCCGACCGGGCTTGCGACGGCGCGGCAGCCGGGTCAGCGACGGCTGGGGTTGGGGCTGGGGCGGGGACGGCAGGCAAGTCGCCCGTGGTCTCTACCGGGCTGGATGCCGGCTCAGGCACCTGGACGGGCGGCACCTGAACGGGCGGCACCTGGACGGGCGGCACTGGGGCGGGCTGCATCACGAGGCCGGATGTCGGGCCGCCCACGATCGGAGCGGCACCCGTAGAGGCTGGCAGTTGAGCCTCGCCCGGAGCCGCAGACGGATCGGCTAGCATCGAGGGCGGGGTTGCGGCTTGGCCCGGGGCGGCTGGCGCCAAGGCAGGCAGCGGCGCGGGGTTTGGCAAGCCCGCGGCGGCATCCTCCGCCCTGGCCTCCGGCGGTGGGGGCGGATGGCCTGGGGCCGCCGCAGCGGGACCGGGCAAAGACCCAGGAGCAGCGTCCAAGCCAGGCTCCGGCTGGACCGGGGCCTCCGGCGCGGAACCGGGCGCGGAGCCGGGGGCGGGACCGGAAATGGCAGTGTCGGGCAGCGCCGCCCGGGTGCCTGATGCCTGCCCTGCGTCCGCGCCTGCTCCGGCCGCCGTCGGCTGCGCGCGGCGCGGCGAGAAGGGCGAGAAGTAGGTCACGCTGGCCACCATCGCGCCCGCAAGGGCCAGGGCAAGGAGGATGCGGTAGGGCAGGGAAAGGACGTGGCCGCCCGAACGGGCCGCCCGGCCCGGCGGCGGCGCCGGGACGGGCTGCACGGGCGCAGGCTCCCACGCCTGCTTCCGCACTTGCGCAGGCGCAGGCGCCGCGGTGGACACGGCTGCCGAGGGGGCGGGCATTGGCCTCGGCTCCGGGGCCGGCAACGCGGCCCGTGCCGGCGCCTGCCGGCGCAGCATGACGAACCCGGGCAGCATCAGCCGCTCCGCAGATTCCGGCTGCGCCACGAGCAGCACCCGAAGATGGGGCGTGCTGCGCTGCGTGAACTCGATGTAGCGCAGCGTCGGGTCTGGCAGCAGGTGCGCGTCCTCGACCAGGAGCGCGATCCAGCTGGTGCCGCTGTCCGGCAGCGCCAAGGCGTTGAAGCCGCGTTCGAGCCTGGTCTCGCCCTGCACCCCCTCCCCGGCGCTCACCTGATCCATGAAGTCCAGCAATCCCAGCGGCGGGCGCACCTGAAGGACGCGGACCTGGCCTCCCGCCAACTGACGCGCGACCGCGGCGGCCAGCGGCGCGGCTGGCCCGGCGTCCGTCACCACCGCCGACGCGCCCTGCGCCATGGCGGAGGCCAGGCGCCCAGCCAGGACCGCCCCGGCCTCCTTCGGCCGCTGGCCGTCGCGGCGGGTCTCGTTCGGCGTAGTCAACGTGCGCAGCGGCATCGGATGTCCTGTGCAGGCTGGATCGGCGCCAGGTAAGCAGGGAATCGGGCCGCAGTCATAGCCCCCAAGCCCACGGGATGCGCGCGGTCGGGCAAGGGGGCAACAGAGCGCGGGGCCGGCCCGGTTTCATTGAGCATGGATTTCCGGCAAGCTTGTCCTGCAACAGGGTTGGACGCCATGCCGGACGCCATGCCGGATGCCGCAAACGATGCCGTGACGGTCCTCCTTGGACCCGAGCGCAAGGACATGCTCGACGCGTTGGCGCGTGATGCCGCGCGCCCCGTGTCCGACCTGATCAACGACGCGGTTGACGGCTGTCTGGCAGCGCTAAGGCTGGACCGCAGCCGCATCCTGGAAGGCGTGCGCCAGGCCGGCGCGGGCGAGTTCGCGGGGGGATGCCGAAGTCGCAGCGGCCTACGCCCGCCGGCATTGACCATCCGCTACACACGGCAGGCCCCCGCCGACCTGGAGGACGCCTTGGGCTACATTGCCCGCGAGCGGCCAGCGGCAGCCCGGGTTCCGCCAGAGCGCGTCCGCGCCGCCATCAACAGCCTGGCCAGCTTTCCAAACATGGGCCGCCCGGGCCGGGTGCCCGGCACTCGCGAATTTGCAGTGGCACCCTTCGTCGCAGCTTACCGCACCAGCGGACCCGACGTGGACGTGCTGGCCATCCTGCATGGGGCCAGGGCTTGGCCGCCCAGCTTCAGCGACTGACCGGCACCCCCTAGTCCCCGCCGGCCCGCCCTCGGAACGGCGCCCGGGGATAGACCCCCAGCACCCTGATCTCCCGCGAGAAGAACCCCAGCTCCTCCAGCGCGCCGCGCAGCGCCGGCTGCTCCGGATGGCCGTCCACGTCGCACATGAACTGCGTCGCGGTGAAGCGCCCGCCCAGCATGTAGCTTTCCAGCCGGCTCATGTTCACGCCGTTGGTGGCGAAGCCGCCCAGCGCCTTGTACAGGGCCGCCGGCACGTTGCGGACGCGGAAGACGAAGGTGGTCATCACGTCCGGGGCATCGGCCGGCGGCGTGCGCGGGTGCAGGGCGGCGACGTAGAAGCGCGTGGTGTTGTGGGCGGCGTCCTCCACGTTGGCGCGCAGCACCTGCAGGCCGTAGATCTCGGCAGCCAGGGACGACGCCACCGCCGCGTCCTCGGGCTGCGCCCACTCCGCCACCAGCTTGGCGGCCCCGGCGGTATCAGCCTCGATCACCGGCTCCGCCCGCAGCTCCCGAAGGATGTTGCGGACCTGGCTCAGCGCCACGGAGTGCGAATGCACCCGCCGCACGCCCGCCAGCGTCGCGCCTGGCGGGCCGAGCAGGCAGTGCTCGACGCGCTGGAAGTGCTCGCCGACCAGGTGCAGGCCGCTGCCGGGCAGCAGGGCGTGCATGTCGGGGACGCGGCCGGCCAGGCTGTTCTCGCACGGCAGCATCGCCAGCTCGGCGCCGCCGTCGCGCACGGCGGCCATCGCGGCCTCGAAGCTCGGGCAGGGCAGGGGATCGTGTCCGGGGTAGGCGGTGCGGCACGCAAGATGCGAGTAGGCGCCGGGCAGGCCCTGGAAGGCGATGCGGTTCATGCGGTGTCCATGCAGGCGGAGTCCATCAGGCTGGGTCCATCAGGGCGCGGGCGCGCAGCAGGTCCGCGGGCGTGTCCACGCCGAAGGGGGCGTGGTCCACCCGGGCGCAGGCGATGCGCATCCCGGCCTCCAGCGCGCGGAGCTGCTCCAGCCGCTCCCGCCGCTCCAGCGGTGACTCCGGCAACAGCACGAAGCGCGCCAGGGCAGCGCGGCGGAAGGCGTAGATGCCGATGTGGTGCCACAGCGGCCCGTCCCCGGACGGAACGGCAGTGCGGGAGAAGTAGAGCGCCGGGGCGACCGCCTGGCCCTCGTCGAACGCGCACACGGCCTTGACGATAGAGGGCGTCGCCGCCTCCTCCGCGGTCAGGACGGGGGTGACGAGGGTGCCGATGTCCACCGCCGGGTCGGACAGGGGGGCCAGCACGGCGCGGAGCTGGGCCGCAGGGATCATCGGCTGGTCGCCCTGCACGTTGACCACCACGTCGTGCCGCCCCCCTGGGTCCAGCAGGGCCACCGCGGCGTGGACCCGGTCGGAACCGCTGGGCAGCGCCGGGTCGGTCATAACGGCGGTGCCGCCGTCCGCGCGCACGGCGTCGGCCACGTCCTGGTCGGCGCAGGCCACGGCGACGGGGCCGATGCCGGCCTCCCGCGCCCTGTCCAGCACGTGCAGGATCATCGGGCGCCCGCCGATCAGCGCCAGCGGCTTGCCGGGCAGGCGCGTGGACGCCATGCGGGCGGGGATCACGATGATGGGCGTCATGCGCTGGGTGCGAACCCGGCGCGGGGGCGGTGCGTAGGTGGGGGCATGGTGCGCCGGCAGCTTTAGGCGGGCGCACGGGCCGGCGCAACGCCGCGGCGGCCATATCCCCCCTGACCGGAGACCAGCATGACCCGTGCCGTCCTTCTCGCGTCCGCCCTCCTCGCAGCGCTGCCCGCTGGCCTGCTTGCGGCGCTGCCCGCGGGGGCGCAGACGCAGCAGCCCTCCGCGACCACGTCCAACGGGCAGCCCTCGGTGTCGGGGCCGGCGCCCAACCTCGGCTCGCCGCAGGCGGAGCAGAACCAGGGGCAGCAGCCCCCGAACGCGCGCAACCTCGGCCCCAGCGGCGGGACGCCGCGCACCGGGGACACGGCGGGGGCCACCAAGCCGCAAGGGCCGGTCAGCGGCAGCAGCGGCGCGTCCGGGCAGGCGTCCGGGCAGCAGGTGACGCAGCCGTCGCCGACCCAGAACCAGTCCCAGGCGCAGCAGAACCAGGGCCAGCAGCCGCCCAACGTGCGGGAGGTCGCACCCAGCGCCGCGACGCCGACCAACGACCCCTCCGGCGCCACCAAGCCGCAAGGCCCCGTCACCGCCCCCGCCAGCCGCGCCCAGGGCGGCCAGCCCGCGAGCACCGTGACCAAGTAGGGCTTATCGCCCCCTCGTCCAGAGGGAGAGGGGGCAGCAGCCATTGCCGCTGCGCCGTCCCCGTGGCACCTGAGCGTCCTCCCCCGCACCGGAGCCGCCCTGATGGCCGCATGCGCTGGCCGCACGCCTTGGATGACCTGATCGCCGCGGCGCATGCCGCCGCCGACCTGGCCGGCGCCGCCATCCTGCCGCACTACCGCACCGGTGCCGTCGCCGACACCAAGGGCGACGACAGCCCCGTCACGGTCGCCGACCGTGCGGCGGAGGCCGCGATGCGCGCCTACCTGCACGGGCGCTTCCCCGATCACGGCATCCTGGGCGAGGAGGGCGGCCTGGACCGCCCCGGCGCCCGCCTGCGCTGGGTGCTGGACCCGGTGGACGGCACCCGCGCCTTCATCACGGGGCGCCCCACCTTCGGCGTGCTGGTGGCGCTGATGGACGGGCCGGCGCCCATCCTGGGCATCATAGACCAGCCCGTCACCGGGGAGCGCTGGGTCGGCGCCGCCGGGCGGCCCACCACCTTCCGCGGCGCGCACGGACGCGCGGGCTGCCGCCCCTGCCCGGCGCTGGCCGACGCCGAACTGTCCTGCACCGCGCCGGAAATCTTCGACGCCGGGCAGATGGCCGCCTTCCGCCGCCTGCAAGCGGCCACGCGCCGCACCTCCTGGGGCGGGGACTGCTACGCCTACGGCCTGCTGGCGCTGGGCGGGGTGGACGTGATCGCCGAACCCGCGCTTAAGGTCTGGGACTGGGCGGCGCTGGTCCCGGTCATCGAGGGTGCGGGCGGACGTGTCACGGACTGGCAAGGCCGCCCGATGCACCCGGACGGCGACGGCTGCACCCTGGCGGTCGGCGACCCCGCGCTGACCAGGGAGGCGGTGGAGGTGCTGTCGCCTTCTCCCTCTCCCTCCGGGGTCAGACTGCGAAGCAGTTTACGGCTGGGGTGAGGGAAGTCCAGCGGAGCCGACCTTTCCAACGAAGGCGCGTTCCCGCCGAGGTCGGACAGCTTGCTCCGTTAGATTTCCCTCACCCCAACCCTCTCCCGGAGGGAGAGGGAGCAGGACATACACCGCTTGACGCCACACGCCGCACCCCCTGCTATGCGGCACCCCGCTTGAAGGCTGCGCCCATGCTCCGTGTCCTCGCCCTGCTGCTCGCGGCCGCCAGCCTGGCGCACGCCCAGCCCGCGCCGCCCGCCGGCGGCACCACCCGCAGCCACGCCATCACCATCCTGGGCACACCCGCCCTGCCCGCGGGCTTCCCGCGCTTCCCCTACGTGAACCCTGACGCGCCCAAGGGGGGCGAGGCGGTGTTCGGCATGACCGGAAGCTTCGATGGCTTCAACCCCTACATCCTGCGCGGCAACCCCGCCTTCGGCCTCGGCGCAAGCTGGCAGCCCGGCGTCGGCGGCACCCAGGCCGGGGCCGCCGGCGGGCACGTCTGGGAAAGCCTGCTGATGGGGTCGTCCAACGAGTCCAACACCGGCTACGGCCTGCTGGCCGAGACCATCGAGGTCCCCGCCGACGGCATGTGGACCGCCTTCGAGATCAGGCCCGAGGCGCGGTTCGCCGACGGCTCCCCCGTGCTGGCATCCGATGTCGCCTGGACCTTCAAGACGCTGATGGAGAAGGGCCGGCCCGGCTACCGCGTCCAGTATGCCGACGTGGCCGACTGCGTGGCGGAGGGGGAGCGCCGGGTCGTGTTCCACTTCCGCAGCAACGAGAACCGCGAGCTGCCGCTATTGGTCGGCGGCCTGCCGGTGCTGCCGGAGCGGTGGTGGAGCACGCGCGACTTCACCCGGCCCCTGACCGAGCCGCCGCTGGGGTCCGGCCCCTATCGCGTGGAGCGGTTCGACCTCGGGCGCAGCGTGACGTATGCGCGGCGCCCGGACTGGTGGGCCAGGACCCTGCCGGTGGGCATCGGCTTCCACAACCTGGACCGGGTGCGGCTGGAATACTTCGGTGACCCGACCGTGCTGTTCGAGGCGTTCAAGGCCGGGCAGATTGACTACCGGCAGGAGAACATCTCGAAGCAATGGGCCACCGGCTACGACTTCGCGGCGGTGCAGTCCGGCCTGGTCGTGAAGCAGGACCTGGAGCACAAGCTGCCCATCGGCGTGCAGGGCTGGGTCATGAACACCCGGCGCCCGGTCTTCCGTGACGTGCGCGTGCGGGAGGCGCTGGGCCAGGTCTGGGACTTCGAGTGGACCAACCGCAACCTGTTCTACAATGCCTATGTCCGCACGGGGAGCTGGTTCGGCAACACCGTGCAGGAGTCCTCCGGCGTGCCGGACGCGGCGGAGGTCAAGCTGCTGGAGCCGTTCCGCGCCAGCCTGCCGCCCGCGCTGTTCACCGAGCCTTTCGCGCTGCCCGTCACGGACGGCAGCGGCAACAACCGGGACGGCCTGCGCCGGGCGCTGGCCCTGTTGAAGGATGCCGGCTGGACCGTGCGCGACCGCAAGCTGGTCAACGCCGCGGGCGAGCAGATGGCCTTCACCATCCTGCTGAACGAGCCGAGCCTGGAGCGCATCACCCTGCCCTACATCCAGTGGCTGGGCCGCCTGGGGATCGAGGTGAAGGTGCGCACCGTGGACCGCGCGCAGTTCGAGCGGCTGACCGACGACTACGACTACGACATGACCACCATGATCTACCCCGGCGACGACCTGCCCGGGAACTGGATGCGCGACGCCTTCACGTGCGAGGGCGCGAAGACTCCCGGCGGCAGCAACCTCGCCGGCATCTGCGACCCGGCGGTGGACGCGCTGGTGACGCGGATGGTGCAGGCGAAGGACCGGGACACGCTGGCGACGGCCGGGCGGGCGCTGGACCGGGTGCTGCTGCGGGGGTGGTACCTGATCCCGCATTACCACAACAAGGTGTTCCGCATCGCCGCCTGGGACCGCTTCGGCCGGCCCGACGCGCCGGTGCGGGACGGCTTCGTGCTGGACAGCTGGTGGGTGGACCCGGCCAAGGCGGCGCGCGTGGACGCGGCGCGCGGGACGGGGAAGTGAGGGCAACAAGTCACGCCCGCCCTTTCTCCCTCTCCCTCCGGAAGAGGGTCGGGGTGAGGGAAGGGCCGCAAGGGCTGCGTTTGGACCGGGCGGACCAAGTGCCGTACTGCGACGGGACAGGGTGGCGCGTGCGGCTTCCCTCACCCCGACCCTCTCCCGGAGGGAGCAGGAGCGGCCACCGCCTGCCCAGGACCTGATGGCCGCCTACATCCTCCGCCGGCTGCTGCTGCTGATCCCGACCTTGTTCGGCATCATCGCCATCAACTTCGCCGTCGCCCAGTTCGCCCCTGGCGGCCCGGTCGAGCAGGCGATGGCCGAGGCCCGCGGCGGCGCGGGCACGGCGACCGAACGCATCACCGGCGCCACCAGCGACACCGGCACCTACCGCGGCGCGCGCGGGCTGGACGCCAAGCAGAAGGCGGAGCTCAACCGGCTGTTCGGCTTCGACAAGCCGGCCGGGGAACGCTTCGTGCAGATGGTGCGGGGCTACCTGAGCTTCGACTTCGGGCGCAGCTTCTTCAAGGACGCCACGGTGCTGCAACTGGTGCTGCAGAAGATGCCGGTCAGCGTGTCGCTGGGGCTGTGGTCCACGCTCATCATCTACCTCGTCAGCATCCCGCTGGGCATCGCCAAGGCGGTGCGGGACGGCACGCGGTTCGACGTGGCGACCAGCGCGGCGGTGCTGGTGGGCTACGCCATCCCCGGCTTCCTGTTCGCGATCCTGCTGGTGGTGCTGTTCGCAGGCGGCAGCTTCCTGCAGGTGTTTCCGTTGCGCGGGCTGACGACGCCGGGGTCGCAGGACCTGCCGTTCGCAGTGCGGGCGGCGGACTACGCCTGGCACATGGTGCTGCCGACGCTGGCGCTGGTGGCGGGCGGCTTCGCGTCCCTGACGATCCTGACCAAGAACTCGTTCCTGGACGAAATCCGCAAGCAGTATGTGACAACGGCCCGGGCCAAGGGCGCGGGGGAAGGCCGTGTGCTGTATGGGCACGTCTTCCGCAACGCGATGCTGCTGATCGTGGCCGGGTTCCCGGCGGCGTTCCTGGGCCTGCTGTTCGGCTCGGCGCTGCTGGTGGAGATCGTGTTCTCGCTGGACGGGCTGGGGCTGCTGGGGTTCGAGAGCGTGATCCGGCGGGATTACCCCGTGGTGTTCGGGACGCTGTACATGTTCACGCTGGTGGGGCTGGTGCTGCAACTCGTGGGGGACGTGCTGTACACGGTGGTGGACCCGCGCATAAACTTCGAGGCGCGGGGATGAGGGGTGCTTTGGATTTGGGAGGAGAGTGCGCCTATTTCTGCTCCCTCTCCCTCCGGGAGAGGGCCGGGGTGAGGGAGGCCGCAAGCGCCATGCTCCCCCGCCTCTGTGCCGGTCCGCGCCATCGTAATAGGGGCTTGTGCGCGTGGCTTCCCTCACCCCGGCCCTCTCCCGAAGGGAGAGGGGGAAGAAGCAGGCCCGTTCCATGACCCCCACCACCCGCCGCCGCCTGGCGGTGTTCCGCGCGCACCGGCGCGGCTCCTGGTCGCTCGTAATCTTCCTCGTCCTGTTCGGCGTGACCCTGTTCGCCGAGTTCATCGCCAACGACCGCCCGTTGCTCGTGCGCTTCGACGGGCGCCTGTATGCGCCGGTGGTCCAGGATCTGAGCGAGGACACGTTCGGCCCGGACTTCCTGCCCACGCAGGCCGACTACACCGACCCGCAGCTGGCCGCCGCCATCAACGCCCGGGGCTGGATGATCTGGCCGGCCATCCCGTTCCGCTACGACACCGTCATCAAGGACCTGCCCACCCCGGCCCCGGCCAGGCCCAGCGCGCGCAACCTGCTGGGCACCGACGACCAGGCGCGGGACGTGCTGGCGCGGGTGATCTATGGGTTCCGGCTGTCGGTGCTGTTCGGCTTCACGCTCACGCTGGTGTCGTCGGCCATCGGGATCGCCGCAGGCGCGGTGCAGGGGTTCTATGGCGGGCTGACGGACCTGCTGTTCCAGCGGTTCATCGAGGTGTGGTCGGGGATGCCGCAGCTGTTCCTGCTGATCATCCTGGCCAGCATCTTCACGCCGACGTTCTGGCTGCTGCTGCTGTTCCTGCTGGCGTTCTCGTGGATGTCGCTGACGGGGGTGGTGCGGGCGGAGTTCCTGCGCGGGCGCAACCTGGACTACGTGCGGGCGGCGCAGGCGCTGGGGGTGTCCGACGCGGGCATCATGCGGCGGCACATCTTGCCGAACGCGCTGGTGGCGACCTTGTCCTACCTGCCGTTCACCCTGTCCGGCTCGGTGACGGGGCTGGCGGGGCTGGACTTCCTGGGCTTCGGCCTGCCGCCGGGGTCGCCGTCCCTCGGGGAGTTGGTGGCGCAGGGCAAGGCCAACCTGACCGCGCCCTGGCTGGGAGTGACGGCGTTCGTAGTGCTGGGCGGGCTGCTGGTGCTGCTGATCTTCATCGGGGAAGCCGTGCGGGACGCCTTCGACCCGAGGAAGGGGGTTTGAGGGGGTTCCTGCCCCTGCTCCCTCTCCCTCCGGGAGAGGGTCGGGGTGAGGGAGGCCGCACGGGCTGCCCTGTCCTTGAGCAGTGCGCCGCTGTCCTTAGTCACCCAGCATGGCGCTGCTGGGCCTCCCTCACCCCAACCCTCTCCCGGAGGGAGAGGGAGCAGCCAACATGACATCTCCCATCCTCGACATATCCAACCTTACCGTCGCCTTCGGCGCCCGCCGGGTCGTGGATGGGGTGTCGTTCAGCCTTGCGGCTGGCGAGACCCTGGCGCTGGTGGGGGAGAGCGGGTCGGGGAAGTCGCTGACGGCGCTGTCCATCCTGCAGCTGCTGCCGCCGGGGGCGGCGTGCTCCGGCGCGATCATGCTGGACGGACAGGCCATGCTCGGCGCGGTGCCCGGCGTGCTGCGGCAGGCGCGCGGGGGCACGGCGGGGATCGTGTTCCAGGAGCCGATGACCAGCCTGAATCCGCTGCACCGCATCGGCCGCCAGGTCGGGGAGGCGATGGCGCTGCATGCCAAGTCCACGGGGGCGCGCCCGGCCCGGGGCGCCGTGGCGGCGCTGCTGGCAGAGGTTGGGTTCCCTGATGCGGAGCGTCGGCTGGACGCCTTCCCGCACCAGCTCAGCGGCGGGCAGCGGCAGCGCGTCATGATCGCGATGGCGCTGGCCAACGGCCCGCGCCTGCTGATCGCGGACGAGCCGACGACGGCGCTGGACGTGACGATCCAGGCGCAGATCCTGGACTTGCTGGCGCAGGCGCGGCGGGCGCGCGGGCTGGCGCTGCTGCTGATCAGCCATGACCTGAACGTGGTGCGCCGCGTGGCCGACCGGGTGTGCGTGATGAAGGACGGGCGCATCGTGGAGGCCGGGCCGGTGGCGGAGGTGTTCGCCGATCCGCAGCACCCCTACACCCGTATGCTGATCGCCGCGGAGCCGTCGCGCCAGCCGCGGCCCATGCCTGCCGATGCGGCGGAGGCAGCGCGGGCGGAGGACCTGGGCGTGACGTTCGCGGTGCGCCGCGGCGTGCTGCGCCGGGCCGTGGGCGGCGTGCGCGCCCTGGACGGCGTGAGCCTGCGCATCCGCGAGGGCGAGACCCTGGGCCTGGTGGGGGAGAGCGGGTCGGGCAAGAGCACCGCGGGCCTGGCGCTGCTGCGGCTGCAGCCGGCCACGGGGCGCATTGCAGTGCTGGGGCAGGACATCACGGGGCTGACACAGCGGCAACTGCGCCCGCTGCGGCGGCGCATGGGCATCGTGTTCCAAGACCCCTACGGCAGCCTGTCCCCGCGAATGAGCATGGGAGAGATCGTGGGGGAGGGCCTGCAGGTGCATGAACCCGGCCTGTCCCGCGCGGCGCGGGAGGCGCGGGTGCTGGAGGCGCTGCGGGAGGTCGGGCTGCCGGCGGACTCGGCCGGGCGGTATCCGCACGAGTTCAGCGGCGGGCAGCGGCAGCGGGTGGCCATCGCGCGGGCGATGGTCTTGCAGCCGCGGCTGGTGGTGCTGGACGAACCCACCAGCGCCCTGGACCGGTCGGTGCAGGCGGGGATCGTGGACCTGCTGCGCGGGCTACAGGACCGGCACGGGCTGGCCTACCTGTTCATCAGCCACGACCTGGCGGTGGTGCGGGCGCTGGCGCACCGGGTGATGGTGCTGCGCGCCGGACGGGTGGTGGAGGAGGGGGAGGCCGCGGCGGTGTTCGCGGCGCCGCGGGACCCCTACACGGTGGCGCTGATGCGGGCGGCGTTCCCGGAGGGGATGGGGGTTTCCGGTGCTCGCGCCTGCGATGGGAAAGGACCGGGGTAGCAAGATCCACGAGGACTCACCTGTCCGGATCGCATGCAGAGCCATCAGGGACCAAGCGGTTCCAGCATACCCGACCGGGACCCCTCACCCCCACCCTCTCCCGGCGGGAGAGGAGGAAGGCAGGGGCTCCCGGTCAGGCGGCACCTGCGGCTTCGGCGCTGGCGTGCGTGGGCGCACCTGCCGGCTCCTCGTCGCGGAGGTGGATGGTCATCAGGGTGACGATGGCGGCGGCGGCGAAGACGCCCATGGCGCCGAAGGTGGCGGGGTAGCCGAGATACTTGGCGGAGAAGCCCCAGGCGAAGGCGGCCAGGGCCGCGCCGCCGGCCTGCAGGGTGCCCATGCCGCCCAGGGCGGTCTGGGTGCGTCCGGTGCCGTAGGTCAGGTCCGCGACGGCCACCGGCGCCGCGACGCTGAACAGGGCGGCGGCCAACCCGTCCAGCACCTGGACGGGCACCAGCCACCAGTTGGACCCGGCCAGGGCCGCCAGGGCGCAGCGGGCGACCACGATAGCGCAGGCGGCGATCAGCAGCCAGCGGCGGCCCAGGCGGTCGGACAGGCGTCCGGCGACGAGGGCCACCGGCACCATCGTGAGCTGGGTCACGATCAGGCAGGCGGACATCCAGCTTGTCGCGCTGGCGGCGTCCTGCGCGGCGAGGCGCTGGCCCAGCAGGGGCAGCATGGCGGAGTTGGCCATCTGGAACAGGCCGACGGCCGCCAGCAGCACCAGCAGGCGGCGGTTCCGCAGCAGGCCCCAGGTCGCGCCGCGCTTCTCGCCCTTCTCGCGCCGGCCGCGCCCGCGCATCCGGTCGGAGTCCACGGCGGCGCCGCCCATCAGCTTGAGGACGACCAGCGTCGCGGCGGCCATGATGGACAGCACGACGATGGGGGCGGTGGGGCCGAGCACCCAGGCCAGGACCGCCACCAGCCCGGCGGCCACGACGTTGCCGGCGTGGTTCGCGGCCTCGTTCGTGCCTTGCTGGCGGGGGTAGCCCTTCTTGCCCACGATGGCGAGGGTGAGGCCGCTGCTGCTCGGCCCGCCCAGGGCGCCGCCGGCGGACACGACGACCTGCGCCGCCAGCACGGCCCAGAAGGCCCGGGCGGGCAGGAGCAGGAGGGTGCCGGCGACGATGGCCCCGCAAGCAACGGCGAGCAGCAGGCGGGGCTTGGCGACACGGTCCACCAGCGCGCCCGCCGGGCCGGCCAGCACGGCGCCGACGATGGAGCCTGCGGCCAGGACGGTGCCGACCTTCTCGGGCGTCCAGCCGGCGGCGCCGGCGAGCCAGGTGGACAGGAACGCGCCCAGCCCGCCGCCGACGTCGGCCAGGAAGAAGTTGACGGCGGGAAGGGCGAGGTTGGGGTTCATGGGGGTGGGCAACGGCGGCGGGCGAAGAGGGGTTGCAGAGCGGGACGGGCATCGCAGGAAGTTGCCCCGCCGGGTGCGGCCAAGCTGGCCGCCGGACGCCTGGGCATGAATGAGGCCCGCAGCGGGTTCCGCGGCTTGGCATGGCCGGAGGCCGCCTGTGTGACAAGCCGCGGAAGCCTGCTTAGGCTGGCGGCGCACAGGGATGAAGGCAGGGCAACATGGGACCGACCAGACGCAACATGCTTGGCGGGGCTGCTGCGCTGCTTGGGGCCGGGAGCGCTCCGCGCGCCCGGGCGCAAGCCCCGGCGGCGGCCAGCGGGCCGCACAGCCTGCCGCCGCTGCCCTATGCGCCCGACGCGAACGAGCCGCATGTGGACGCGCAGACCATGACGCTGCACCACGACCGGCACCATGCCGCCTATGTCATGAACTTGAACAACGCCCTGAAGGACCAGGGGACGCTGGCGGCCTTGCCGGTGCAGGACCTGCTGGCACGGCTGCCGGAGACGCCGGAGGCGATCCGGACGGCGCTGCGGAACAACGCGGGCGGGCACGCCAACCACACGATGTTCTGGCAGGTGATGGGCGGCAAGGGCGGTGCGCCCACGGGCGCGCTGCTGACGGCGGTGGACCGGGACCTGGGGGGCATGGAGGCGATGCGGGCGGCGTTCAGCCGGATGGGTCTGGCGCAGTTCGGCTCGGGCTGGGTGTTCATCACCGTGGACCGGGCGGGCAAGCTGGCGCTGGCGGCGCGGCCGAACCAGGACACGCCGCTGATGGAGGGCGGGCGGGTGCTGCTGGGCAACGACGTGTGGGAGCACGCCTACTACCTGAAGTATCAGAACCGCCGGGCGGACTACCTGACGGCGTGGTGGAACGTGGTGAACTGGGACGCGGTGGCGGCACGGTATGCGCAGGCGCAGGCGGGGACGCTGGGGGTCTGACGCTGGGGTTTGACGCTGGGGCGTCGGGCGCTGGGGCGTCGGGCGCGGAAGGCCACGCCGCGGCGCCTCGCTGATTGCGCTGATGACGGCGGTCCACTCCGATGCGCCGCCGCTCCTGCGCTGGGACCGCCTGAAGCGCCGCAGCCTGGTGGGCTGCTGCCAACTCCGGGGGTTGGGGTGCAAGGGTTGTATTCGGGCGGGGAACGGCGGCTTGCGGCGGGGCGGGCCGCATCATCCCGTCAGACGGCAGGACGCCGTCGGCGAAGCCGCCCAGCCTTGCACGGCATCGTCCGGGACGGCGGCGCCGCCGTCTCCGTGAACGGAGGGTTGCCGCCGACCTCGCCAGCAGCATCCGGCCGCCCGTTGACGCGGCGCACCAGCCACGCCAGCCCATGGCGGACCCTGGCAAGGATTTGCGGCCCCCCAGGGCATCCACGCTCCCAAGCCTCCCGGCGCCAGCGCCGTGCCAAGTTCCCGTGACCGACATGCGGCAGAGGTGCAGAGCCGAGTTCCCTCATGCCGCCGCTGCGCTCATCGGGCATTGACAAACGTTCCGGACGACAAGACATAAAGTTCTGTTTAGCCTCGTTATCCAATGTTAATACTGAATTGTTCATGTGTTGCTGAGGTAATTCAGAGACAAGTACCAAAGCGCATCTATGAAGGATTTGTCCCTCAGCACGGTGATGTTCTGCTATGGCTGCGTCACTGCTTGCCGATATTTCGGGCGCAAGCGGCTGAGCGACCATTAGTGCTCCCGCCTTCGTGCGTTGGAGTACATTTCTATGGTCGTCAACACGCCTGCCTTCCGCAACGAGCTGCTGGCGGCCCTGCCAGCGGAGGAGCTGGACCAGCTCCGCCCCAACCTCCATCCCGCCACCTTCGTCCTGCGGCAAGTGCTGCACGAGGTCGGCACCCCGATAGACGACGTGTTCTTCCCGGAGAGCGGCCTGGTGTCGCTGACGGCCGACACCAAGGACACCGGCTTCGTCGAGGTCGGCATGACCGGGCGGGAGGGCTTCGTCGGCACCGCCGTGCCGCTGAACGCGCAGGCGAGCGCAGTCCATCAGGCCATCGTGCAGATGCCCGGCACGGGACACCGCCTGCGCGCGCCGGCGTTCCGCGACGCGCTTGCGGCGATGCCCGTGCTGCGCGACCGGTGCCTGCGCTACGTCCAGTTCGTGATGGTGCAGACGGCGCAGTCCGCCGCGTGCAACGCCCGCCACGAGATGCCGGAGCGGCTGGCCCGCTGGCTGCTGATGTGCCGCGACCGGACCGACAGCGACGAGCTGCCGATGACGCAGGAGTTCCTGTCCTACATGCTGGGCGTGCGCCGGGCCGGGGTGTCCGTCGTCGCCAACGCGCTGCAGTCCACGGGCGTCATCCGCCTGTCGCGGGGGCACCTGACCGTGCTCGACCGGGCCGGCCTCGAACAGGAGGCGTGCTCCTGCTACCGGCTGATCGAGGACAGCCGAAAGCAGATCGTCGGTTGAAGGACCGCACTGTACGCTGTCGTATGCTTGAGCGTTTTATAAAGTATAGTTGCTGGAATAACTACAAGTACCTACAATACTTTGCTTGACGCTCATGCCTCATCCATGACCCTGTCCCCGCATGAATGATGTCTCGTCTCTGCATGGTCCAGTTGCGGAGCAGGGATGCCGCTGGACCCCTGGCGAGGGCGGCGTGCTGACGTCGGAGGCCGGGCCGTGCCGGCTGACGGTCGCGACCATCGGCGGCCTGTCCCGGTATCTCGTGCATCGCCAGGAGCCGGACCGTCCGGGCTGTCCCCTGCCGCTGCTAGAGTCAGGCACCCGGCCCGACGCCCTGGTGGCGATGGCCGCCGCGGAGGCCGCGGCGGCGCGCATCGCAGCCGCGGCCGGCCCCCGGCCCAAGGCGGAGGGATGACCGGGACGGAGAGCGCCGCCTTCAATCAGCAGGCGGCCCTGGCGCAGTTCGGCGAGTTCGCGCTCAAGTCCGACGACCTCGACGCGATCCTGCACCAGGCCTGCCGCCTGGTCGGCAACGCCCTCGGCACGCACCTCGTGAAGGTCATGGAGCTGCAAAGGGACGGCGCGACCCTGCTGGTCCGGGCCGGCGTCGGCTGGAAGCCGGGCGTCGTCGGCCAGGCGAGGGTCGGGACCGGCGAGCGGACGGCCGAGCGCCGCGCCCTGCAAACGGCCGAGCCGGTGGTGTCGCCCGACATCGAGACGGAGGACCGGTTCGACTACCCGCCGTTCATCAGGGACAACGGCGTGCAGGCGCTGGCCACGGTCATCATCGTAGGGCCGGACGGCCACCCGCCCTATGGCGTCCTGCAAGTGGACAGCCGCGTGCCGCGGCCGTTCACCGACGACGACACGCAGTTCCTGCGCAACTACGCCAACCTGCTGGCCGCGGCCGTGGAGCGCCTGCGCGTCGCGGCCGAGCTGCGGGACCGCGCCGAGGAGAAGGAACGCCTGCTGCGGGAGCTGCAGCACCGGGTGAAGAACAACCTGCAGACCGTGATGACCCTGGTCGGCCGGGCCGTGCGCCGCGCCCGGCACCCGGAGGCGGTGAGCGCGCTGCGCGGCGTCGGCGACGGGATCGAGGCGCTGCGGCTGATCCACGACAAGATCTACGGCGCGGAGGGCGGCCTGGACCGGATTTGCCTTGGCACCTACCTGGCGGAGCTGGCCGCCAGCCTGCTCGCGTTCCACGGCAAGGAGGTGCTGGCCCGGGTCAGGCTGGTGTCCGACATCGAGCGCCTGGAGGTCGCGTCCGACACCGCCGTGCCGTTCGGGCTGATCGCGAGCGAGTTCATCACCAACAGCCTGAAGTACGCCTTCGACGACGGTTCCGGCGTGATCGGGCTGCGGGTGGAGGACGCCGGGGCGGGCCAGGTGCGCGTGACGCTGTGGGACGACGGCCGGGGCCTGCCGGCAGAGCGGCCCGGCGGCACCGGGATCGGCCTGATCGGCGGCCTCGCGCGCCAGGTCGGCGCCAGCACGGCGTGGAGCGGGGAGGGCGGGACGCGGCTGGTGCTGTCCATGCCGGCCCCGCCTGCTGATGCCCGGCCTGCCGATGCCCCCCCTGCCGGCGCGCCCGCTGCACGGCCACCCGCATGATGGCGCGCCCCTCCGTGGGCAGCCTTTCGAGGAGATTTCCATGAGCGCTGTCCCCCTGCTGCTGCTGGACGACGATGGCGAGTTCCGGTCCGCCGTGGCGGAGGCCCTGAATGCCGGCGGCTTCCGCGTGGCCGAGGCCGCCACGGTCGCCGAGGCGGAGGCGGAGGTGCTTCGCGGCGCCACCCGGTTCGCGGCGCTGATCCTGGACGTGAACCTGCCGGACGGCGACGGGCGCGACCTGTGCGCGCGGCTGCGGGCGGCGGGCCACCGGATGCCGATGGTGATGCTGACAGGGCAGGACGAGGAGGCGGACGTGGTGCGCGGCCTGGAGGCCGGCGCGCACGACTACCTGGCCAAGCCGGTCCGCCCCGCCGTCCTGATCGCCCGCCTCCGCGCGGTGCTGCGCCGTCACGAGAGCAGCATGGACGCGGTGTTCCCCCTGGGTCCGTGGACCTTCCACCCCGCGCAGAAGCTGCTGCGCGACGAGGCCGGCGTCCGCATCTGGCTCACGGCCAAGGAGGTGGACATCCTGCGCCATTTCCTGCGCAGCGACGGACCCGTCAGCAAGCAGGCGCTGCTGGCGGACGTCTGGGGCTACAACCCATCGGTGTCGTCGCACACGCTGGAGACCCACATCTACCGGCTGCGCCAGAAGATCGAGGCCGACCCTTACGACCCCCGGCTGCTGCTGACCGCCGAGGGGGGCTACCGCCTGGCGCCGAAGGCGGGCGAGGCCGGCCCTCCGACGGCGGCGCCGGGGAACGCGCCCGCCGCCCCCGGGCCTGCGCCCCGTGCCTGACACCAACGGCTCCACGCTTCGAGAGGTCGTGCGGCCTCGGCACGCCTTGCGGAACGCCGGTGCGAACGGTCGAAGCGAAGGGCCGTCGGCATGAGCAGGCCAGGACCGGCGAACCCGCACCCTGGTGCGGGCAGGCCCGCAAGAGGGCCTGCAAGGCGGGAACGGGCTGGCGCCGGGTCCAAGCGGGCCGGGTGACCGAGGCTGCCCGCCATCAGGGCCGGCAGGCGCCGGGACGACGCGCAGCTAGCCCAGCCTGGTGCAGGCGAAGGCCAGCAGGACCCGGTAGATGGCCTGGCCCGCGCCGTCCCTGACCACGCCCACCAGCATCTGCCCTTCGCCTTCGGCGGCCTTGGACTGCGCCATCCCGGCCAGCAGCCGGACCGCTTCGTCACGGGCCATCTCGGGCGACATCGCCTCACCCTCCACCGGCACGGAGAGGCTGGAGCCGCCGTCATGCACGACAAGGGAATACCGCGTCACAGGGACACCCGCCAGTTCCGCAGAAGCAGGTAGCCGGGCCTGCACGCCTTCACCCGTCGCAAACACGTTTCCAGCATCACAAACAGCGGAGACGCTGCGGTCCTGCCGCGCCGTGGGCAGACGGGCAGCTTCGACTTCGCCGACAGGGTCCGGCCGTTCGATGACGTGAAACGGCCTGATGGCGCATGACCCGCGACGATGGCACGTCGGTTGCAGTGTGCTCGGTTGCAGGGTGTTCGGCTGCAGGGTGTTCGGCTGCAGGGTGTGCGGCACCGGAGGGCCAGGCCTTCCAGTTGCCGCCCGGTCCTGCAACGAGCCATGTCCCGCAACGAATAGAGTCCTGCAACGAAGTGGAGGCCATGATGGCGTCGAGCAGCCAGGACGTGCCGACCCTCGTCATCACCGGGGCGCATCCGAAGCTCTACAACCATGACCTTGCGCCGACTGCGCCCGAGGGGCGCACCTGGGGCGTGTTCAGCCTGTTCGCGATGTGGATGTCTGACGTGCATTCGGTGGGCGGCTACACCTTCGCGGCCAGCCTGTTCTTCCTGGGCCTGACCGGCTGGCAGGTGCTGATCTCCATGCTGGCCGGCATCACGGCCGTCTATTTCCTGATGAACCTGATCGGGCGCCCGTCGCTGCGCTACGGCATCCCGTTTCCCGTGGTGGCCCGCATCTCGTTCGGCGTCATGGGCGCGAACCTGGCGGCCATCATCCGGGGGGTCGTCGGCATCGTCTGGTATGGCGTGCAGACCTACTTCGCGTCCAAGGCCGTGCAGGTCCTGGTCGTCACCTTCGCGCCGTCCGCCGCGGCGCTGACCCGCAACAGCATCCTGGGCCTGTCCACGCTGGCCTGGTTCAGCTTCCTGTTCATGTGGTTCTTCCAGCTCGTCATCTTCCTGAGCGGCATGGAGCGCATCCGCAAGTTCATCGATTTCTGCGGACCCGTGGTTTACGTCGTCATGTTCGCGCTGGCCGCCTGGATGCTGTGGCAGACCGGGTTCTCCAGCCTGTCGCTGCAGCTCAGCCCGCCGGCTCCGACCATGGCGGCGACCTTGGGCGTGATGGCCAACGCCGCCATGCTGATCGTCGCCTACTTCGCGGCGCTGCTGCTCAACTTCGGGGACTTCGCCCGGTTCGGCAAAAGCGAGGCCGCGATGAAGCAGGGCAACCTGCTCGGCCTGCCCGTCAACTTCCTGGTGTTCTCCATCATCACCGTGATCGTAACCGCTGGCACGCTCAAGGTGTTCGGGGAGGCGATCATGGACCCCGTGCTGATCGTCGAGCGCATCGGCAATCCGGTGGTGGTCATCATCGGCTCGGTCACGTTCATCGTGGCGACCATGGGCATCAACATCGTCGCCAACTTCGTCTCGCCTGCCTACGACATCGCCAACCTGTATCCCGAGCGCATCAATTTCAGGCTGGGCGGGCTGATCACCTCCGTGCTGTCGGTGCTGGTGTGCCCTTGGCTGTTCGTCGCCAGCCCGCAGGCGATCACCCTGTTCGTCAGCATCTTCGGCGCGGTGCTGGGCCCGATGTTCGGCATCATGATCGCCGACTACTACCTGGTGCGGCGCCAGGTGGTCGTGGTGGAGGAGCTGTACACCATGTCGCCGGACGGCTCGTTCCACTACGACGGCGGCTGGAACCGCAAGGCGCTGCTGGCCTTGGCCGTGTCCGGCACGCTCTCCATCGGCCTGGCGCTGCTGGGCGCCTACGGGCTGATCCCGAACGTCGGCGACTGGGGCTGGCTGATCGGGGCCGTGGCGGGCGCCGTCCTCTACCGTGCGCTCTCGGTGCCGGTGGTCCCGGTTGCCGCGCTCAGCGCGGGGCAGTGACCGGCTCCGCCCGGTGCCGCACCTCCACGGGGCGCCTGCGGCGACGCGGGTGATGCGCCGCCCCGCAGCCGAGGCCTTCCTGTCCCGGCCCTTCCTTACGGCAGGGGAGGCAGACGGCGCCTGCGTTGACCGGGGAAGCCGTTCTACCTAAACACTGTTCACTCATGGACGCCATTGCACCCCCGCCCCGCACACGCAAGCCGCGCGGGCAAGGTGCGTCCCGGCGGGGGGAGATACTCGCGGCGGCGAAGCGGCTGTTCCTGCAGGACGGCATCCCGCACGCGACCATGCGGCGCATCGCGGCCGACGTGGGGGTCAGCAGCACCGCGCTTTACGTGTATTTCCCGGACAAGACGGCGATCCTGGATGCGATCGCGGAGGGGATGTTCGAGGCGCTGCTGGCGGCCTATGCCGCGTCCCAGGACCCGGCGCTGCCGCCGCTCGTGCGGTTCCGGGCGGGGCTGATGGCGTATGTGGAGCTGGCGCTGGCGCGTCCGGACGAATATCGGCTGACGTTCGACGCGAAGGCCAACCCGGCGTGCAACACCATCGAAGCCGCGGACAAGTCGTTCCGTATGCTGCGGGACAACGTGGCCGGCATGATGGAGGCCGGGCTGTTCCGGGCCGGTAATCCGCAAGCGGTGGCGGAGGCGTTGTGGGCGTGCGGGCACGGGGTCGTCATGCTGCTGCTGAACCAGTCCGGGCACATCGAGACCGCGCCGCAGGTGCTGGTGGACACGGTGGTGGACGCGGCCATACGCGGCTTCCTGGCGGGGTAGGAGGGATGCAGGTGGCGTTGCAGGACTGGGCGGGAGTTGTGCGGCCGGAGCGTGCGGTGCTGGAGGGGCGGTATGCGCGGCTGGAGCCGCTGGACCCCGCCCGGCATGGGGCGGAGCTGCTGGCGTCGGCGCAGCAGCCGGGCGGGGACGACCGGTTCCGCTACCTGTTCGAGGAGCCGCCGGCGGATGCGGCGGCATTCCGGCCTTGGCTGGACAAGGCCGCGGCGCCGGATGACCCGCTGTTCTTCGCAGTGGTGGACCAGGCGACGGGGCGGGCGGAAGGGCGGCAGTCCCTGATGCGGATTGACCCGGTGCATGGGGTGATCGAGATCGGGCACATCCTGTGGGGGCCGGCCATCGCGCGCGGGCGGGTCTGCACGGAGGCTCTGTATCTATTCGCGTCCTACGTGTTCGACACGCTGGGCTACCGGCGGTTCGAGTGGAAGTGCAACGACGACAATGCGCCGTCCAAGCGGGCGGCGGTGCGGTTCGGGTTCCAGCCGGAAGGCGTGTTCCGGCAGCACATGGTGCAGAAGGGGCGGAACCGGGACACGGCGTGGTTCGCGATGGTGGACGCGGACTGGCCGCGGCTGCGGGCGGGGTATGAGAGGTGGCTGCGTCCGGAGAACTTCGATGCGGCAGGGGTGCAGCGGGCCAGGCTGGGGTTCGACGCCGGAAATGCGTGAGGGGGCTGGGCGGTGATCGGCATCCTGCAATGCGGCGATGCGCCTGCCGAGCTTCAGGCCGAGTTCGGCCATTACGGCGCGATGGTCGCGCGGCTGCTGGGGCCGGGGCGGGACGTGCGGGTGTTCGACGTGACGCGGGGGGAGCTGCCGGACGATCCCGGGGCTTGCCGGGCTTGGGCGCTGACGGGGTCTCCGGCGGGGGTTTACGAGGACCTGCCTTGGATACCGCCTCTGCTGGACTTCCTGCGGGGCGCCCGGGGGCGGGCGAAGCTGGTGGGCCTTTGCTTCGGGCATCAGGCGATGGCGCAGGCGTTCGGCGGCCAGGTCGTGAAGTCGCCGAAGGGGTGGGGGATCGGGGTGCAGCGCTACGAGGTGGTGGGGCGGGCGCCCTGGATGGACGGGGATGCTCCGGTCCATGTGCCGGCGTCACACCAGGATCAGGTGGTGGCGGCGCCGCCTGGGACGCGGGTGGCGGCGGCGAGCGCGTTCACGCCGTTTGCCGGGCTGGACTATGGGGATGCGGTGTCGTTCCAGTTCCATCCGGAGTTCTCGCCTGCGTTCGGGGCGGCGCTGGTTGGGGTGCGGCGGGAGCGGTTCGGGGCGATGGCCGATGCGGCGGTGGCGTCCTATGCGGGGGCGAACGACTGCGCGCGGGTTGGGGGATGGATCGGGCGGTTCCTGGATGGGGTGTGAGGGCTGGGACGGGCCTGCGTGAACGATGGGACGGCAGGGCGTGCTGAGATGCGCCGTATCCGGGATGCGTCACGCCTGAGGTGCGCCGTGCCTCCAGGGCCAGTGCTGGCCTGTGGCGGATGGCGCTGTGCTTATCCGCCCTACCCCGCTGACGGGCCGTTGCGGGTAGCGCGCGTGCGGCAGTCCGGGGACTGCAGGTGCGGTGCTGCCCTGGGATCGATGCGGCGCAAGGACGCCTTGCGATGATGGCCTGCTTGCGGCGGGAACCAGCGCGGAAGGCCGCAAGAGCAACATGATCCTTGTTAACTGAACGTCGTTATGTCACCGTGCCCGGCAGTTGCGAGGGGGCGGGCATGGGGCGGGCTGGGTGGCTGATCGCGGGGTCCTTGCTGCTGTGCGGCGCGGGGGAGGGGCCGCGGCCGGTGCGGGTGGTGGTCGTGCAGATGCGGCCGGCGCCGTCGCAGCTGGTGTTCTCGGGCACGGTGCAGGCGCGGGTGCAGGCGGATCTGGGGTTCCGGGTGGGCGGGAAGGTGGCGGCGCGGCTGGTGGAGGTGGGGGACCGGGTGCGCGCGGGGCAGGTGCTGGCCCGGCTGGACCAAGGGGACCTTGTCCTACAGGAACAGGCTGCGGAGGCAGGCTTGCTGGGGGCCAGCGCGGACCTGGCCAACGCCCGGGCTGAGCTGGCGCGGTATGACCGGCTGGGGCGGGGGTCTCCGGCATATGTGGGAAGCGAGAGCGACAAGCGCACGGCGGCGGCGCGGATGGCGGAGGCCCGGGTGGTGCAGGCGGCGCGGCAGCTCTCGTTGGCGCGGAGCCAGCGGGGGTATGGGGAGCTGGCGTCGGACGGCGATGGGGTGGTGACGGCGCTGCCGGTGCAGGCGGGGCAGGTGGTGTCCGCCGGGCAGACGGTGGCGACGGTGGCGCACCTGGCGGGGATCGAGGTGGTGGCGGACGTGCCGGAGAACCGGCTGGCGGAGGTGCGGGCGGCGGGTGAGGTCGGGATTGCGCTGTGGGCGGCGCCGGGCACGGCGCTGCGGGGGCGGGTGCGGGAGGTCGGGGCGCTGGCAGACCCGGCCAGCCGGACGTTCCAGGTGAAGGTTGCGGTGCAGGACGCTCCGGCGGGGCTGCTGGCGCTGGGGATGACGGCGACGGTGGCGTTCGGGCAGGCGGGGCCTGCGGTGGCCCGGCTGCCGGCGACGGCGCTGACGGACCAGGGGGGTGCTCCGGCAGTGTGGGTGCTGGACCCGGCGCGGCAGCGGGCGGCGCTGCGGGCGGTGGAGGTCGCGGGGTATGCCGGGGATGGCAGCGTGATCGTGCGGGCGGGGCTGCGGGACGGGGAGCAGGTGGTGACGGCGGGGGTAGGGCAGATGGCGCCGGACCTGGCGGTGACGGCGTGGGCGGGAGCGGCGCGGTGAGGGCGGATGGGGCGGTGGCGCTTGGAGTCGGGGCAGCGGTGCCGGTTGGCGACAACCCCGACCCATGCGTCCCTGCGGACGGAGTAGGGCGGATGAGCGGAGCGCCATCCGCCGCAACGCAGCGCTGCCTGATGGCGGAAGGCGCTGACGCTTTTCCGCCCTACAAGCGGCGGACTGCTTCAAGGCAGAGCGTCTGGTGGATAGCGTGAAGGGCAACCTGTCCGCCTGGGCGTTGCAGCACCGGGCGCTGACCTTGTTCGCCATGCTGATGCTGGGGGCGGCAGGGGTTTGGGCCTACCTGGGGCTGGGGCGGGCGGAGGACCCGGCGTTCACGATCAAGGACATGGTCATCATCGCGGACTGGCCCGGGGCCAGCGCGGACGAGATGTCGCGGCTGGTGACGGACCGGATCGAGCGCAAGCTGCAGGACCTGGCGCACCTGGACCATACGGAGAGCCAGACTCAGCCGGGCCAGACAGTGGTGCGGCTGTCCTTGCGGGACGACACGCCGGTGCGGCTGGTGCAGGACCTGTTCTACCAAGTCCGCAAGAAGGTTGGGGACATCAAGGGTTCCCTGCCGGACGGGGTGCAGGGGCCGTACTTCAACGACGAGTTCGGGGACACGTTCGGCATCGTGTATGCGCTGACGGCGGACGGGTTCAGCCTGCCGGAATTGAAGCATGTGGCGGAGGAGGTGCGGGAGCGGCTGCTGACGGTGCCCGGCGTGGGCAAGGTGGCGCTGTTCGGCGTGCAGGCGGAACAGGTCAACATCGAAGTCTCGTATCGCAAGCTGGCGGAGCTGGGGCTGACACTTCCAGAAGTGTTCGACGCGGTGCGGCGGGAGAACAGCGTGGTGGCGGGCGGGTTCGTGGACACGCCGCACGACCGCATCCAGGTGCGGACGCAGCCGGCGCTGCGGGCGGCGGAGGCCTTGGCGGCGCTGCCGGTCAACGCGCGGGGGCGGCTGCTGCGGCTGGGGGACATCGCCAGCATCAGCCGGGGGGTGGCGGAGCCGCCGGCCAGCACGATGCGGTTCAACGGCAAGCCGGCGCTGGGCGTCGGGATCAGCATGGCGGAGGGCGGCAACATGCTGCAGCTCGGGCGGCTGGTGGCGGAGCGGATGGCGGCAGTTGCGCCGGGGCTTCCGCTGGGGGTGGCGGTCGGGCGGCTGCACGACCAGTCCGCGGTGGTGGCAGTGGACGTGGGGGAGTTCGAGAGGTCGTTCCTGGAGGCGCTGGCCATCGTGCTGGCGGTCAGCTTCATCAGCCTGGGCTGGCGGACGGGGATCGTGGTGGCGATCAGCGTGCCGCTGGTGCTGGCCGGGGTGTTCGTGGGCATGAAGCTGCTGGGGATAGACCTGCAGCGGATCAGCCTGGGGGCGATGGTGATCGCGCTGGGGTTGCTGGTGGACGACGCCATCATCGCGGTCGAGACGATGGTGGTGAAGCTGGAGCAGGGGTGGGACCGGGTGCGGGCGGGCAGCTTCGCCTACACGTCCACGGCGATGCCGATGCTGACGGGGACCTTGGTGACGGCGGCGGGCTACCTGCCGGTCGGGTTGGCGCAGAGCAGCACGGGGGAGTACACGCAGGACATCTTCCGGGTGGTCGGGCTGGCGCTGGTGCTGAGCTGGTTCGTCGCGGTGCTGTTCGTGCCGCTGATCGGGGCGGCCTTGCTGCCGGCGGGGAAGGCCCACCCGGCCGGGCATGACGTGTATGGCGGGCGGATGTATCGCGGGTTCGCACGGGTGGTCGGCTGGTGCGTGCGGCGGCGCTGGGCAGTGATCGGGCTGACGGTGGGGGCGTTCGGGGCGGCGGTGGCCGGGTTCACGCGGGTGCCGCAGCAGTTCTTCCCGGCGAGCGACCGGCTGGAGGTGCTGGTGGACGTGCGTCTGCCGGAGGGGGCCAGCTTTGCGGCCACGGCGGCGGAGGTGGCTCGGCTGGAGGCGTTGCTGGCGGCGCAGCCCGGCGTCGTGTCGTATGCGGCCTACACCGGGACAGGGACGCCGCGGTTCTTCCTGGCGTTCTCGCCGGAGCTGGACCAGCCGAACTATGCGCAGGTGGTGGTGAACACGGCGGGCATCCCGGAGCGGGAGGCATTGCTGCGGGCGCTGACGGCGGCGCTGGACCGGGGGGACTTCCCGGATGTGCGGCTGCGTCCGTCGCGGCTGGAGCTGGGGCCGCCGGTGGGATATCCCGTGCAGTTCCGGGTCGTGGGGCCGGACCCGATGCGGCTGCGGGAGATCGGGGCGGAGGTGCAGGGAGCGATGCGGGGCAGCCCGGCGGCGCAGGCGGTCATACGCAACGTCAGCGCCAACTGGGGCCAGATGGGCAAGCAGGCGGTGGTGGTGCTGGACCAGGACAAGGCGCGGCTGCTGGGCCTGAGCAGCGAGGCCGTGGCGACCACCCTGCAAACCCTGCAACGGGGGGCGACCATCACCCAATACCGGGAGGGGACGGACCTGATCCCGGTGGTGGCGCGGGCGATCCCCTCCGAACGGCAGGACATCGCAGGATTGGGCGACGTGACGGTGGCCAGCGCCAACGGGCGGGCGGTGCCGCTGGCGCAGGTGGCGGCAGTGTCCTGGGGGTTGGAGCAGCCGGTGGCATGGCGGCGGGACCGGACGCCGATGCTGGTGGTGCGGGCGGACACGCAGCCCGGGGTGCAGGCGCCGGACGCGACGGCGGCGGTGCTGCCGCTGTTGGCGGGGATCAAGGCGTCGCTGCCGCCGGGTTATGAAATTCAGACAGCGGGGGCGGTGGCGGAGAGCGCCAAGGGATCGGCCAGCATCAACAAGGTGATGCCGCTGATGCTGGTGGCGATGCTGTCCTTGCTGATGGTGCAGATGGGGTCGTTCGCGCGGGTGCTGATGGTGGTGGCGACGGCGCCCTTGGGATTGGTGGGGGTGACGGCGGCCTTGCTGGTGACGGGTGCGCCGTTCGGGTTCGTGGCGACCCTGGGGTGCATCGCCTTGGCGGGGATCATCATGCGGAACTCGGTGATCCTGGTGGACCAGATCGAGCGGGACATCGCGGAGGGGGTGCCGGCGGCGGAAGCCATCGTGGGGGCGACGGTGCGGCGGTCACGGCCCATCGTGCTGACGGCGGCGGCGGCGATCCTGGCGCTGGTGCCGCTGGCCTACTCGATCTTCTGGGGGCCAATGGCGATTGCGATCATGGGGGGGCTGGTGGGGGCGACGGTGCTGACGCTGTGCTTCGTGCCGGCGCTGTATGCGGCGGTGGCGCGGGTGGGGCGTGCGGGGGTTGGAGTGTCAGTGGCGGGGCAGGGATTGCAGGCGGCGGAGTAGAAGTCTGGTGATAGGGCGGTGACAGGCATCAGGGTATCTTGGTGGTGCCCATCAGAACCTTGGGCTTGGGGCGGGATGCCTTCTCGGCGATGCCGCTGATGCCTTCGCGGCGCTGCAGCTCGGCCCAGACATCCGCCGGGTCCACGCCGGCGGCGACCCACATGACGAGCAGGTGGTAGAGCACGTCGGCGCTTTCGCCGACCAGGGCCTGCCGGTTGCCGGCGACGGCTTCGATCAGGCACTCGACCGCTTCCTCGCCGAACTTCTGGGCGACCTTGGCGGTGCCGCGCTGCAGAAGGCGGGCGGAGTGGCTGACCGTGGGGTCGGCGGTGCGGCGGGCGAGCACGATGGCCCAGAGGCGGTCCAGGACTTCGGCAGAGGCAGGGGCGGAGGTGGGCGGGGGCTGGAGGCCTGCGGCGTCCCGGGACGGGGCCGCCTTCGGCATGATCTTGCGGGCGACTTTGCGGACAAGCTTGCGCCCGGCCTTGGCCAACGGCTTGGCTGCGGGCTTCTTGGGAGACTTTGCCACCGCTAGGCCACCATGCCGATGGCCCGGGCCGGCATGCGCACCGGCAGGCCCGCCGCGTCCAGCGCCGCCTTGACCTGGGGAATGGTGAAGGTGCCGAAGTGGAAGACGCTGGCGGCCAAGAGGCCGGTGGCGCCGGCGGCTGCGCCATCCACGAAGTGCTGCAAGGCGCCGACGCCGCCGGAGGCGATGACGGGCACGCGCACGGCGGCGCAGACGGCGCGCAGCAGGTCGGCGTCGAAGCCGCGCCCGGTGCCGTCGCGGTCCATGCTGGTCAGGAGGATTTCGCCTGCGCCGAGTTCGGCGACCTGTCGGCACCACGCGACGGCGTCCAGGCCGGTGGGCGTGCGTCCGCCATGGGTGAAGACCTCCCAGCGGCCCGGGGCGGCTTGCCGAGCGTCCACGGCGACGACGACGCACTGGCTGCCGAACTTCTGCGCCCCCTCGCGCACCAGGTCGGGGCGGGCGACGGCGGCACTGTTCATGCTGCACTTGTCGGCGCCGGCCAGGAGCAGGCGGCGCATGTCGTCGGTGGTGCGGACGCCGCCGCCAACGGTGAGGGGCAGGAAGATGCGGGCGGCGGTGCGGGCGACGACGTCGAGGATTGTGTCCCGGTTCTCGTGGCTGGCGGTGATGTCGAGGAAGGTCAGCTCGTCGGCACCAGCGCCATCGTAGAGGGCGGCTTGCTCGACGGGGTCGCCGGCGTCGCGGAGGGCGACGAAGTTGACGCCCTTGACGACGCGGCCGTCCTTCACGTCGAGACAGGGGATGATTCGCAGCTTGAGCATGGGGGTTTAGACGCGGTGCCACCGGCGGTTGCAAGTGCGGTGGGTGCATGGCTTGGTGGCGGGACTGCGAGTGGCTTCGCAGGGCCGAAAGCGGGAGCGGCTCCTGGCGCGGCCGCCTGGCCTCGGACAGCGGCGTTGCGGCGGCACAGGGAGGCAGGTCATCAGGACAGCACCCGGAGCGCATCTGCGATTGCGACAGTGCCGTCGTAGAGCGCCCTGCCGACAATCACGCCCTTGATGCCGGGCGTTGCGCCTCTGCATGCGCCTTTGCTTGCGCCGGGCACGGCGTCCCGCAGAGCTTGCAAGTCCTGCAGGGAGCCGACGCCGCCGCTGGCGATCACGGGCGTGGACAGGCGCGCAGCCAGGGCGAGGGTTGCCGGGAGGTTCAGGCCAGCGCCCATGCCGTCCCGGGCGATGTCGGTGTAGATGATGGCGGCGGCGCCCGCGTCCTCGAACCGCAGGGCGAGTTCGGCGGCGGGGAGAGTGCTGGTTTCGGCCCAGCCCTCGGTTGCGACGAAGCCGCCGCGGGCATCCAGGCCGATGGCGACCTGGCCGGGGAAGGCGCGGCAGGCGTCGTGGACCAGGGCCGGATCCTTGACGGCGGCGCTGCCCAGGATGACGCGGCGGACACCGGCGGCCAGCCAGCGCTCGATGCCCGCCATGTCGCGCAGGCCGCCGCCGAGCTGCACGGGGACGGCGGCGGCGTGCAGGATGGCGGCGACGGCGTCCACGTTGACGGAGCGTCCGGCGAAGGCTCCGTTGAGGTCCACGACGTGCAGCCAGGCGCAGCCAGCGTGCTGCCAGGCGCGGGCCTGGGCGCCGGGGTCGTCCGAGAACACGGTGGCCTCCGCCATGTCGCCGCGGCGGAGGCGGACGCAGGCGCCGTCCTTGAGGTCTATCGCGGGATAAAGCGTCAGCGCGCGCGGCTCGGCCGGTGCGGGCGCACTGCCGTTCCTGGTTGCCGCATGCCCTTGTCCCGTGCCGTCCATGTATCCAACCCACCTGGTTTCGGCGGTTATAGGCGGCCTCGCGCAGAAGGACAGCACGGCCCGTTTCACGTGAAACACCTACCCTGCGCCACCCCACGGTCACAAGATGCTTCCCTTTGATGCGGAAGCGCGCGACAACACGTGCCTGATGCACATCCACGCAAGCTGCGCCGCCCGGGACGGGCATGGCGTGCTGCTCCTGGGGCCGCCGGGGTCGGGGAAGTCCGACCTGCTGCTGCGCCTGCTGGACCACCGTTTCATGCTCGTGGCCGATGACCAGGTCGAGGTTCTGGAGGGATGCGCTGCGCCCCCGGCGGCGCTGGCGGGAATGCTGGAGGTGCGCGGCCTGGGCATCGTGCGGCTGCCCCACACCGCGCCGGTGCGGCTGGCGCTGGCCGTGGGGATGGGCGCGGGCCAGCGGCTGCCCGACGCCGCCCGGCACGGGCCGACCGGGTTGCCGCTGGTGATGGTGGACCCGGCCCTGGCCTCGGCCGCCGCGCGGGTCGGGCTGGCGCTGGACTGCGCGTTGGGGCGGGCCGGGCAAGTGGCGGGCGCCTTCGCTTGAGCGCACGGCGCGTCGTCCTGGTCAGCGGGCTGTCCGGCGCGGGGAAGGCCAGCATCCTGCGCGCGCTGGAGGACGTGGGCTACGAGGCCGTGGACAACCCGCCGCTGACGATGGTGCCCGAGCTGGCGGGACGGGCGGAGCGCCCGCTGGCCATCGGGCTGGACACGCGCAGCCGGGGCTTCTGTCCGGGCCTGGTGCTGGCGACCTTGGCGGAACTGCGGAGAAGCCCGGCGCTGCTGCCGGAGCTGGTCTATGCGACGGCGGACGAGACCGTGCTGCTGCGCCGCTACACCGAGACCCGGCGGCGGCATCCGTTGGCGCCGCAAGGGCGGGTGGTGGACGGCATCGCGGAAGAGGCGGCGCTGACCCGGCCCCTGCGGGACGAGGCGGACCTGGTTCTCGATACGTCTGAGCTGCCGCTGGCGGAGCTGCGGCGGCTGATCGAGGCGCGGTTCAAGCCGGACATGATGCCCGGGGGGCGGGCGCGGCTGGTGGTTTCGCTGATGTCGTTTGCGTTTCCCGCCGGGCTGCCCCGTGAAGCCGACATGGTGTTCGACGCGAGATTCCTGCGCAATCCGCACTACGATCCCATATTGCGCCCTGGGACCGGGCTGGATGCGGACGTGGCTGCCTACGTCGAGGCCGACCCGGACTTTGCTGCGTTCTTCGACGGCATGCTGGGCCTGCTACGGCTGGTGCTGCCGCGCTTCGTCGGAGAAGGCAAGCGCTATGCCACCATCGCCGTGGGCTGCACGGGCGGGCGCCACCGGTCCGTGCGTATTGTTGAGAAGCTTGCGGCAGCGTTGCGCGGCCGTGATTGGGACACCGAGGATGCGTGGCATGTAATGCCCGCGCATCGGGAACTCGCCCGCAAGGGCATTGCCGGCGCGGTAGGTGCCGGCGGGCCACTGGGATTACAGGGCGTTCCCGGCCCGACCAACCCCCAAGTGCCGGCATAGGAGCCTGGACGAACATCATGATTGGACTGGTGCTGGTGACGCACGGGCGCCTTGCCGACGAGCTGAGGTCGGCAATGGAGCATGTGGTGGGCGCGCAACGCAACGTGGCGACAGTCTGCATCGGGCCGGAGGACAGCATGGAGGACCGGCGCGCCGACATCCATGCCAGCATCGCCCGGGTGGACACGGGGGATGGCGTGGTGCTGCTGACCGACATGTTCGGCGGCACGCCCAGCAACCTCGCGATCTCGATGATGGACCGCCCTGGGATCGAGGTGATCTCGGGCGTCAATCTGCCGATGCTGGTGAAGCTGGCGAAGGTGCGGTCGAGCCAGAATCTGGGAGAGTGCGTGGACTGCGCGCAGACGGCAGGGCGCAAGTATATCGCCTCGGCCTCCACGGTGATGCCGAGCTGCCGCAAGCTCAACGGCTGCGGGTAGGACATGAGCGGCGCCCAGACCGGGCCAGCATCCGGACCCAGCCCCACCATGCTGTCCCGCACGGTGACGGTGGTGAACATGCGGGGGCTGCACGCCCGGGCCGCCGCAAAGTTCGTGACCCTGGCCGAGCGCTATGGCGCATCGGTGGAGGTGGTGCGGGATGGGCAGTCGGTGTCCGCGCGCTCGATCATGGGGCTGATGATGCTCGGCGCCGGGCAGGGGTCCGAGCTGGAGCTGCAGGCGGACGGCTGGGACGCGAAAGAGGCGCTGGACGCCCTGGCCGGCCTGGTCGAGGCCGGGTTCAATGAGCGCGACTGACGCCGCGCACGATCCCGATGCCGGACCCGGCGCAGCGGGCGGCCCGCACGAGGCTGGACGGCCTCTGGACTACGGCCAGCCCGGCGCTGGTTTGCCCGGTGGGGATTCACCCCGTGCGGATCCGCCCGGCGCATCCCTATCCGGCCCGGGGGCAGGCAGTCCGGAGCCAGGCGTACCAATCCAGTCCGGTCCGCAGGAACGGCGGCTGTTCGGCATCCCCGCCTGCGCCGGGGTGGCCATCGGCCCGGTGTTCCGCACGACGGAGGCGCCGCCGCAGATCACGCGCCACCGCATCCAGGCCGCGGATGCCCCGGCCGAGCTGGCCCGGCTGGAGGCCGCGATCCTGCAGTCCCGCAAGCAGCTGCTGAAGCTGCGCGGGCGGCTGTCGGTGCTGCCGGAGGAGGGGCAGGGCGAGATCGCGCCGTTGCTGGACGCCTACCTGCAGATGCTCGGCCCGTCGCGCCTGGTGCGCGGCATACGCACCCGCGTGGGCGACCGGCTGGTGTCGGCGGAAACCGCCGTCATGGAGGAGGCCAACGCCTTTGCCAACGCCTTCGCCGCCCTGGGCGCTGGGGATCCTGCCGACGAGGGCAGCAGCCGGCGTAAGGCGGACGAGGTGCGGGAGGTCGGGCGCCGGCTGGTCCGCAATCTGACGCGCGCGCCATTCCGCAGCTTTTCGGGCGCGGCGCAGGGGTCAGTGCTGGTGGCGGAGAGCCTGCGCCCGTCCGATGCCGCGCTGATCGACCCGAGCCGCATCGCCGCGGTGGCGACGGAGGAGGGCGGGACCGACGGGCATACCGCCATCCTGCTGCGCGCCCTGGGCATCCCGGCGGTGCTGGGCGCGCCGGGGCTGATGGCCGGGCTGCGGGCGGGGCAGACGGCGGTCGTGGACGGCGTGGTAGGGACGGTGACGCTGAACCCCCAGCCGGGGACGCTGGCGAATGCGCGCCGGGCGGTCGTCAGCTTCGCGCGGGACCGACAGCGGCTGGGGCGGCTGCGCCGGCTGCCGGCGGTGACCCTGGATGGGGAGGCCATCCTGCTGCACGCCAACCTGGAGCTGCCCATCGAGCTGCCGATGGTCGCCAACTCCGGCGCGACGGGGATCGGGCTGCTGCGGAGCGAGTTCCTGTTCATGAACCGGGACACCATCCCGACCGAGGACGAGCAGACCGAGACCTACCGAACCATCGTCGAGGCGATGTCGGGCGACCCCGTGACCATACGCGTGCTGGACTGGGGCGGGGAGAAGGAGGTGGAGGCGCTGACCAACGCCGGGCTGGTGCCGGAGGCGGTGGACGCCAACCCGGCGCTGGGCTTGCGCGGCATCCGGCTGCTGCTGCGGCAGCCCGCGCTGTTCGAGGCGCAGTTGGCGGCGATCCTGCGGGCCTCCGCCTACGGGCCGGTGCGTGTGCTGCTGCCGATGGTGAGCACGGTGGCAGAGGTGCGGGCGGCGCGGGTGATCCTGCTGCGGGTGGCGGAGCGGCTGCGCGGGGCCGGGCAGCGGATGCCGAAGGCGCTGCCGGCGCTGGGCATCATGGTGGAGACACCGGGCGCGGCGCTGTGCGCGCCGGCGCTGGCGGGGGTGGCGGACTTCTTCGCCATCGGCACCAACGACCTGTGCATGTATGCCCTGGCGGTGGACCGGGGCGAGAGCGACGTCGCCGATCTGTATGACCCGCTGCACCCCGCGATGCTGCGGCTGATCGGCATGGTGGCGGAGGGGGCGGCGACGCGGGGCATCCCGGTGTCGGTGTGTGGGGAGATGGCGGCGAACCCGGCCTACACGCCGCTGCTGATCGGCCTGGGGCTGCGGTGCTTCAGCACCAACGCGTCGGCGGTGCCGCGGGTGAAGCAGGCGGTGCGGGGGACGACGGTGGACGACTGCCAGCGGCTGGCGTGGCAGGCGCTGAAGCAGACGGAGGCCGGGCGGACGCGGGAGCTGCTGGAGCGCGGTCGGTAGGGATGCTTGGGTCAGGCCCGCGGCAGGATGGCGCCAGACCAGGCGGCGCCGGGCAGCGCCAGCAGGTAGCCCTGGGCCATGGCGCAGCCGCTGGCGCGGAGGAAGGCGAGCTGGCCCTCGGTCTCCACCCCCTCGGCGCAGACGGGGACGCCGGTGGCGCGGCCGACGCCGATGACGGCGCGCGCGACCGCGTCCGCCCGGGCGTGGCGGCCGGCGCGGGCGCCAAGGCCGGAGTTGCCGAAGCTGGGAGTGCCAAGGCCGAGGGCATCCGGGCCGGGGGTGCCCGCGGCGGCGCCCTGGCCCACGTCGCGGATCAGCGCGCAGTCCAGCTTGACCCGGCTGAACCCGAGGTCCCGCAACCCGGCGAGGGCAGAGCAGCCGATGCCGAAGTCGTCCAGCGCGACCTGCACGCCGAGTTCGCGCAGACCGCGCACGCGCTCCCGCACCAGGGCGGGGCGCTGCAGGACCAGTTGCTCCGTCACCTCCAGCACCAGGCGGCCCGGGGCGAGGCCGGTGCGGCGCAGGGTTTCCGCCACCTGGTCCACGAGGTCCACCGAGCAGAAGGACGAGGAGGCGACGTTCACTCCGGCTTCGAGCGGGACGAGCCAGGCGGCGGCGGCGCGGCAGGCAGCGTCCAGCACCCAAGCGTCCAGGGCGGGCATCAGCCCGGCTTCCTCGGCGATTGGGAGGAAGTCGTCCGGTGCGACCGGGCCGATGCCGGAGCGGTGCCAGCGCACCAAGGCCTCCTGTCCGCAGGGGCGGCCGGTGGCCAGGTCGAACCAGGGCTGCCAGGCCAGGGTGACGTCGGCCGATCCGATCGCGCCCTGCAATCCAGACGACCTGTCCAGCACGGCGACGCCGGTCAGCCCGGCCGTGGCCTGGCTGTGTTCAAGCGGCAGTCCTGCAAGCACGTGCCGAGTCCCCCACGGTGCCGGTCCAGCGCGCAGATGCCGGGCCGGATAGGGGGTTTAAGGCGAGAACCTTTACAAAGGCTGAGGAACAGCGGGCGGGAAGGCTGGGGCGCGTCACCGCAGGGGGCGCGGGGGCCGGCGCCGCCGAGCTTGCGCGTGGCAGGACGGCGGTGGTGGAGCCGAGGGGAACCGGATCCCTGACTTCCTGAATGCCATCAGGGTGCAAGTTGCTGCCATGCCGCGCCATACGCGGCCACAAGCTGTCGGTTTGAGGGGGGTTACGACCTGTCCGCCCCGTGGCATGTCGCCACGAACCCCTACCAATCCCACATGCGGATCTGCTGCGGGCTCCGCACGGGGTCCGCAGATGTTGCGAACCGGCCGGGCTGGACGCGCTGGGAAAGGCCGGCCGCCATGGCAGGCCGGATGCTGGCCTATACCCGCGCCTGCTACACCTGGGCCATGCGCCACGGGCTGGTGTCCGCCAACCCGTTCCTGGTGCTGCTCGTCTCGACCGGCACCGTTTCCCGCGACCGCGTGCTGACCGATGCCTAGATTGCCCTGATCTGGGCCGCAGCCGGCGAGCTGCGCCCCCCGTTTGGCCTGCTGGTGCGGCTGCTGCTGACGGCGCAGCGCCGGAACCAGGTGGGCGGCATGTGGGGGGTCCGAGCTGTCAGCAGACCGGGCAACCTGGCCCATCCCGAAGGAGCGGGCGAGGAACGGCCGCGCCCATGTGGTCCACTTGGTGCCGGCTGCGCGGGCGATCCTGGCGGACGTGCCGCGGTTCGTGTGGGCGGTGCCGGACGGGGAGGAGCAGCCACCCCCGCCGGACCTGGTGTTCACCACCACGGGCAAGACGCTCGTGTCGGGCTACAGCAACGTCAAGGACGCCCCTGGATGCCCGCATCTCTAAGCCCAGGGCGAAGGTCGCGGCTGCGACGGCCCTGCCCGCGCCACCGCCCTTGCCCGGCTGGCGGATGCACGACGTCCGGCGTACGGCCGTCAATTGGGTGGTGGGCAACGGCGTGGCGCCGCATGTAGCCGACCGGCTGCTGAACCACGTCCGGGGGACCATAAGCGGGGTCGCGGCGGTGTACCAGCGGCAGGAGTTCCTGGCGGAGCGGCGGGCGGCGCTGGAAGCGTGGGCGTGGTTCGTGGCTAGAGCGGTCTGCGTCGCACGCCCGCCTTCCGCAGCCTGATGCCCAGCATGATCCTCACCTGCTCTCACTGCCCGCCTGCGACCATGACCGCAGTTGCCAAGCCCACATTGATGCCCGTCACCAGGCAGGTTGTCACAACCAACCTTGCCCGCGGCGTGAAGGCAAGACGCGACGCGGCCAGGTAGGACGGCGGGAGCGCGAATGGGCCGATGATGGTCAGCATGATTGCAGCCGGCCAATACTGATCGCCGCCGATCAAGGACGTGCTGAACAGCTTGGCCAGCGGTTCCGCGATCATGAGCATGAAAGCGCCGGGCAGGCCGAGCAGCAGAAGGCCAGCAGCGGCAAGGCCGGCGGCTACGAAGCACAGGAGCATAGCCCGTTTGCGGACAGGTGTCATGGGAATCGCGCCGGGCAAGTATGGGGCATCACGGCCGTCCTCGTTGGATGTGGCTGGATCAGCTCACGCCGCGGGCGCTGCAATCCCAGGGTGGTATGGAGTTTGGGAAGCGCTCCTTGATCCGCCCACAAGCCCAGTCGTGCAGCGGCTTTGTCATGTAGCTGTTCACGTCGATGCCGATCTCGTCATACGGGCTGCCGCCGACCGTCGCCCAGGCATGCCACTTCCAAGTCGGCGTCCCGAGGCCGACCAACACGACGGCAAGAGCAGCGAGCAGGGCGAGCTGCAACCTGCTTTGGGGCGCGCGGGGCGCTTTCGTGTCCACGGGATGCTCCGGTCAGGCCGTGCAGTGCGGTAGCCGACGGCCGACGTGGGAGCAAGGAGCGACGGCCTTGTGCGGCGATTGCTGCGGCGCTGGACGGGATGGTGCAGCCGCGCGCTGGCCAGTCCCCCGCCTCATGACGGGCAAACTACCTGTGCCGGGCGGACCACAGCCGACCGAAGGCCCATCCGGCCGCGTAAAGCATCGCCAGTGTCGCGGGCATGAACACGACGTAGGCCGACACCCACGACATGCCCTCGACGTAGTGCTCCCCACCCAGTGCGAACGCGAGGCCGAGCGCGGGAACAAGCGGCACCTGCAGCAGGACAAAGCTGCCCTTAGGGTCCGACTGGAGGACGCTGCCGAGAACGCTGAGCGCCGAGAGCACCCCGTAGAGGCCGCAGAGGGCGAGGCCAGTCCTGTTCCGTGCTTTTGCCGTCATGTGTCCGCCACCTTCGCTGGAGGCGGGGAAGGCTGCAACCAGCACGCCTTGGCTGACCTGCACGGCTCTAAGCCGCGCGTCCAGTCAGGTGCGCCATGACGGCCAGGGTGGCTAGGATCACCCCTCCGCCTTCCGCAGCTTCTGGCGGTGGCGAGCAGGGGAGCGTTCGAGCCGACGCCGGCCAGCGTGGGCAGTTGCACCGTGCGGGCCTATGCGGCGGCCTCGGGCGGGGTAGTGCTGGCGGAGAGCGGGGCTGTTGCGGGTGCGGCGGCGCCAGCGTCGCCCGGCGCGGCCAGCACCGTCACGCAGGGAGGCAGCAACCCCTGCACCTATGACTTGCGGAACTGGGAGACATACGGCAGCACGTTCGACCTGACCTCGGGCAACATCACCCTCAGCACGGCAGCCGGGTTCCACGCCGCCACGCGGATACATTCCTCCGCGGGTACGTATGAGGATCAAGTTGGCTCCTTCTTTGCCAAGTCGGGCATCGACCCCAACACCGGCAAGCTGGAAGTCCCTACGCAATACGGCGGCAACTATGCGGGCGCACCAATCCTGTTTGCCGGGGCGGCGGCTGGCGACACGCTGTATTTATGTATGCAAATCGCCGACCAGCCGCCGGTTCAGGCGGGGCGCGGCATCCCGGTGGTCCCGTGATCTGCGGGGCGGGAGCGGCGCATCAGGGCCAACTAGGCGATGCCCGGCGTGAACACCTTGGACGCCCTAGCCGATCCGGCGCTGTCCAGGTCCGCACGGGGTCCGCAGCGGCGTCGGCTGCATCCGACATGTACCCCGGACCGGGTTTGCTCATTGCGAAGATTGGTGGAGCCGAGCGGGATCGAACCGCTGACCTCCTGAATGCCATTCAGGCGCTCTCCCAACTGAGCTACGGCCCCGCCGGTGCAGGGGCCGCGCCGCGGCCCCGCTTGGGAAGGCGCGTCCTTACACCCGGCTTGGCACGGGGATCAAGCCCTTGTCCGCCAGGCCGGGCAAAGGGCGCGGCCGGCGGCGTGCAACGGCGGCCCTGGTGAAGGGCGGCGGCCGGGGCGGCGCCGGTCAGGCGGCCAGCACCCCGTGCTGGCGCAGGAAGCCCAGCAGCGGCAGCATGGGGAGGCCGAGGATGGCGGCGTGCTCACCCTCGATGCGGTCGAACAGGTGGATGCCCAGGCCCTCCAGCCGGTAGGCGCCGACGCAGTGCAGCAGGGCGCCGCCCTCGGCATCCAGGTAGGCATCCAGGGCGGCGTCGCTGAACGGGCGCATGGTCAGGGCGGGGACGGCGACGTGGTGCCAGACGGTCTGGCCGCCGCGCTGGCAGACGACGGCGGTGACGAGCGTGTGGCGGCGCCCGCGCAGGGCCTGCAGGTGGGTGCGGGCGGCGGACAGGTCTGCGGGCTTGTCGAACCAGGCGCCCTCGCACACCAGGAGCTGGTCGGCGCCGATCACCAGGGCGCTGGGGTCGCGGACGCGGGACGCCTTCAGCTCGGCCAGGGCCAGCGCCGTCTCCGAAGCGTCCAGGCCCTCTGCGCGGCACGCCTCCTTCACCGCGGCCTCGTCCACCCGGGCGGGGCGGGCCACGAAGCGCAGGCCGGCGGCCTGCATCAGCGCGGCCCGGGCCGCGCTCTGGCTGGCCAGGACCAGGCGGGGAACGTCAGCCTGCAGCATGGGGGGCGGCAGCTTGCGAGGCGGCGCGGGTCTCCTTGCGGCGGCGGTCGTGCCAGGCGTCCATGAGCTGGAGGACGGTGGCGGCGGTTTCCTCGATGCTGCGCCGGGTCACGTCTATGACGGGCCAGCCGCGGCGGGTGCAAAGGCGCCTGGCCCAGAGCAGCTCGGCCTTCACGGCGTCCACGTCCACGTATTCGCTGGTGTCCTGGCGGACTTTGCCGGTGTCGCTGCCGGCGGCGATCAGCTTCAGGCGGTGGCGGCGTATCTCGATCAGGGCCAGGGGGTCCAGCGTCAGGCCGACGACGGGGCAGACTGGCGCTTCCAGCCCCGGGGGATCCGGCGTGCCCGGCACCAGCGGCACGTTGGCCGCCTTGATGCCGCGGTTGGCCAGATAGAAGGAGGTCGGGGTCTTGCTGCTGCGGGACACGCCGACCATGACCACGTCGGCCTCGGCGATGCCCGCCTGGGCCTGGCCGTCGTCGTGGGCCAGGACGTAGTGCATGGCGTCTATGCGGCGGAAGTAGTCCGCGTCCAGCACGTATTGCCGGCCTGGGCGGGATTGGGCCTGGGTGCCGATGTGGGCCTGCAGCATCTCCATCGCGGGATCCAGCACGTTGACGACCTGAACGCCCAGGCGGGCGCAGGTGGTCTCCAGGTCGTTGCGCAGGGCCTTGTCTATGACAGTGGACAGGACGGGGCCGGGTTCGGCCTCGATCCCTTCCAGCACGCGGTGGAGCTGGAAGCGGGTCCGGATGAGGCTCCAGCGGTGGTAGGTGACCTCCGGCTGCTCGAACTGGGAAACGGTGGCGCGGGCGATGCTGTTGAGGGTCTCGCCGGTGGCGTCGGAGACGAGGTGCAGGTTCATGGCGGTCCCTCCGGATGCTTTGCCGCGTGACTCACGCTTGACGTGTGAGTCGGGGATAACCCCGAGTCCCGCGCTGGCGGCGTTTGGGCCGGGCGGGTCAGCGGGGACAACATGCCGGAATCCCGGTACGGGGGATAGTACGCGGCTGCAGCCTGTACGAGTCAGGGGTACCCCGCTGACCCCTGGCCGGAATCAATGGCTTGCGCGAGTCCGGGGGGCTGGACAGATGGTGGATAACTCGGGGAGAACCGGGTACCACAGGACTCACACCCCCTACGACTCCCACATCCTCTTAAGACTCTAATCTTCTCTATAGGAAGGGCGCACCACGCCGATGACAAAGCCTTTGCTGCGCGTCCTGAGTGGCGAGGCCGTCTGGCCCCCGCCGATGTGGCTGATGCGCCAGGCCGGACGCTACCTGCCGGAATACCGCGAGCTGCGTAAGCAGGCGGGGGACTTCATCAGCCTCTGCACGACTCCCACGCTGGCGTCGGAAGTGACGCTGCAGCCGATCCGCCGCTACGGGTTCGACGCCGCCATCCTGTTCAGTGACATCCTGATGCTGCCGTGGGCGCTGGGCTACGGACTCGCGTTCAAGGAAGGGGAAGGGCCGGTGCTGCCGCGGCTGACGGAGGTGGCGCAGGTGGCGGCGCTGGACCCTTCGAGAGTCGGCGCGGCGATTGCGCCGATCCTGGAGACGGTGCAGCGGACGAAGGCCGGGCTGGACGAGGCGACGACACTGATCGGGTTCGCGGGCAGCCCCTTCACGGTGGCGTGCTACATGGTGGAGGGCGGGGGGTCCAAGGACTTCGCACGCATCCGGGAGATGGCGCATGGCGATCCCGCGCTGTTCGGCGCCCTGATTGACGTGCTGGTGGACTCAACCGTGGAATATACGTCGGCGCAGGTGGATGCGGGCGCGGATGTCATCATGCTGTTCGACTCCTGGGCGGGGGTGCTGTCGCCGCTGCTGTTCGGGCGCTACGTGACGGAGCCGACGCGGCGGATCGTGGCGGCGCTGAAGGCCCGGCATCCCGGGCTGCCGATCATCGGGTTCCCCCGCCTGGCCGGGGTGCAGGTCGGCGCCTACGCCACGGCGACAGGGGTGGACGCGGTGGCGCTGGACACGGGGGCGGAGCTGCACGTGGCCACCGGCCTGGTTCCCGGCACGGTCGCCACCCAGGGCAACCTGGACCCGCTGGCTTTGGTCGCCGGGGGGGAGGCGCTGCGGGCGGAGGCCCAGGGGGTGCTGGACGCGGTGCGGGGGCGTCCGCACGTGTTCAACCTGGGGCACGGGATCGTGCCGCACACGCCGCCGGCAAACGTGGCGGCGCTCGTGGCGCAGGTGCGGGCGGCGTAGGGCGGGCCTGCCGGCCGCACCTTCCGGCCGTTCCTGACGCCGCGCCGCATCCCCGCGGCGGGTGTCCGCGTCAGGGAGGGCACGTCAGGGAAGCGCCTCAGAGGACGCGTCTCGGAAGGGGCGTTCCAAAAGGAGAGCCTCAGGGCGCGCGAGGAGGCGTGGGCAGGGCGTCCAGGACGTCCCGGATGGTGTCGGGTGGGATTGGCTTCGCCCCGTCGAAGGGGCGTTCCCGGATGGCGAGCAGCCCGAGCGTGACGACGGCCGCGAAGGTGAACGTGGTCAGCGTGGCGGCTTGCGGCCGGAGCTTGTCGAGCTGCACCAGGCTGATCGCGGCCTGCGTCAGGACTGCCAGGATGAGGACCGTCAGCCACTTCTCCTCGTCGTAGTGGGCGCCGCTGATGGCGAGGCGGTCGTTCCGTGCGCTCCGGACGCGCAGGACCAGGTCCATCAGCGCCGAGTGCGCCGCGGCGCCCGCCTCGGCCGTGATCTCGGGCCGCGCGACCTGGCCCATCAAGTTGCCCAGGGCCTGGGCGGCCAGGGCCGATTCACCCTGGTCGGCCATGCGCGGCCACTCGTCCCGCACCACTGCCGTCACATAGGTGCGGACCGCGGTGCGGATGTCGGACATGTCCGACACCGTCGCGACGCTCAGGGTGGCGATTGCCAGCAGCGAGTCGCGCTCGATCTGGACGGCCCGGGACGCCTGCCGCTGCCGTTCCCACACGTCGTTGCCCAGGAACCCCGAGAACAGGGCGAACAGCACGGAGATGGACGCCAGGAACGCGGCCTGGATTCCGATCAGGCTCGCGGCGAAATGGCGGGTCGGGCCGTGATGCGACAGCCAGTGCAGCAGCAGCGCCGTGCTGCCGAGGCCGCCGGCAAGGGTCAGCAGGATGACCCAGGCTGGCTGGTCCAACCAGATGTTCAGCACTTTGGCGTCCCCGGCGGTTGCGGGATGAAGGAAGCCGCCGTTTGCGCCGCATCGCAAGCCCCGGCGCCGTCCGCACCGGTGGCGCGGGTCCGTCACCGCCCCATGGCGGCCCCGGAGCGGCGGCCCCGGGACGGCGGCGGAGGGCTGGGCTAGGCGTTGCCCCGGTCCTCCCGGAACAGGTGCAGCGCCTCCTGGATCGGACGGTCGGAGAAGCTGAACAGCACGCTGTCCTCGGCGGCCTCGTGCCGGACGCGGTGCCAGGACGGGACGACGAACAGGTCGCGCTTGCCCCACTCGACCACGAACTCCCCGCCGTCGCGCAGGGTGACGGTGCTGCGGCCCCGGCCCTCGATGGGCGCGAACACCGTGGCGTCCGTCGCGCGGTAGGCGGCGGTCCCGAACCCCTTGGGCAGCAACTGCACGAAGGTGCCCATCGTCGCCATCGCATGGTTTCCGGTGATGGGATTGGCGTAGCGCATCTTGAGGCCGTGGCAGGCGTCCCATTCGTTCAGGCGGCGCATCCGCTCCAGCGCGTCGCGGGTGCGGGCGTAGGGGTAGTTGAACACGGGGGAGCTGCCGCCGCCGCCACGGTGGTCCACTGGCAGCAGGTTGGCGCCGTAGCGGGCGTCGCTGTCGCCGACGGGGCGGCTGATGGACTGCTCGTCTTCGTTCAGGTGCTCGGCAAACGAGGCGTCCAGGAACTGGACGACGGGGATGTCCAGGCCGTCCAGCCAGAAGATCGGGTCATCACTGTGGTTGCCGTGGTCGTGCCAGGCCATGGGCGGGGTGATGACGAAGTCGCCTTCCCGCATGATCGTGCGCTCCCCGTTGACGGAGGTGTGGGCGCCGGCGCCCTCCAGCACGAAGCGGAGGGCGGATTGGGTGTGGCGGTGGGCGGGCGCGACCTCGCCGGGGAGGACGAGCTGCACGCCGGCATAGAGGCTGGTGGTGATGCGGGACTGGCCGCGCAGGCCGGGGTTCTCCAGCACGAGGACGCGGCGCTCGGCCTCCTTGGCAGTGATGAGGGCGCCGGCCTCCATCATGGCGGCGCGTATGTCGGCGAAGCGCCAGGCGGCGGGCTGACAGGGGCTGCGCGGCTCGGGCGTGACCAGGTTGGCCAGCGAGGTCCAGAGGGGCGTCAGGTTCTGGGTGCTGATGCGGCCGTAGAACGCCTGGCGCTCGGCCTCGATGGCTGCGGGGGAGGCGGGTGTGGCCATAGGCGTTGCCTGCATCGGGGCTGCTCCTGCAGAGTTAAGCGGCGGCCTGGGTGCCGGACAGGCCGGTGCCGCCGTAGATCCAGGCCAGGGCGTCATACCAGTCCTCGTTGGACTTGGCGCGCATGACCTGGTTCCGCAGCGCGGCATGGGCGCCGGCGGGATGATAGACGTGGTCGCCGATGGCGCGGGACATGAGCTGCACGCGGGCGGTGCGCAGCACCCGCCCCTGCTGGTAGGCCGCCAGCGCGGCCTCGGGGTTGCCGGGCCGGGCCGCCATCTCGTGCGACAGGCAGACCGCGTCCTCCATCGCCATGCAGGCGCCCTGGGCCATGTACTGCAGGGTGGGATGCGCGGCGTCCCCCAGCACGGCGGCGCGTCCGTCCACCCAGCGCTCCACCGGGTCGCGGTCGCACAGCACCCACATGCGCCAGTCCGTGCCGTGGCGGATGATGTCCCGCGCCCGGGGGTGGATGTGGGCGAAGCCGGCTGCGACCTCCGCATCGGACACGGGCTGGCCCGCCACCGGCTCCGGCGCGTCGTTGTGGTAGGTGACGACCAGGTTGAACGCGCGCCACCCGGACAGGGGATAGTGGACGATGTGGCACCGCGGCCCGGCCCACAGGGTCGCGGCGTTCCAGCGGAGGTCCTCGGGCATGCGGTCCGCGGGGATGACGCTGCGGTAGGTGGTGTGGCCCGTCACCCGCGGCGGGCCGTCGCCGACGACCTGGGCGCGCACGCGGGACCACAGCCCGTCCGCGCCGATCAGCACGGCGCCGGGCACCCGCTCCCCGGACGCCAGGTGCGCCTGCACGCCGCGCCCGTCCTGATCGTAGCCGGTCACGCCGCAGCCGGTGCGGAGCGTGATCCGCGGCTCCGCCCGGCAGGCCCGCAGGAACACGCCGTGCAGGTCGCCGCGGTGGACGACGGCGTAGGGGTTGCCGAAGCGGCGGCGGAACGGCGCGGTCAGGTCGATGCTGCAGATGTCCTCCGCCGTCATGGCGTCCATCAGGCGGAGCTGGTCCACATACACAGCCATCGCCCGCGCGGCGTCGCCGATGCCCAGGTAGTCGAAGGCGTGGAAGGCGTTCGGGCCAAGCTGGATGCCGGCGCCGATCTCCCCCAAGGCGTCGGCCTTTTCGAGCACCGTCACCGCGAAGCCGCGCTGCGCCAGGCCGAGCGCCGCGGCCAGGCCGCCGATGCCGCCGCCGGCGATCAGGATGGGCGCCTGTGTCAGGGACGCCACCGCGGTCAGCCCGCGTCCGCCAGGCGCAGCGGCGCCGACGTGACCTCGTTGTGCGCCAGGGCGAGGCGGGCCAGCAGGCGGAGCATGGCGGCGCGGTCGGCGGCGGGCAGCGGCTCCATCAGGCGCTGCTGCACCCGGCGCACGGCAGGCTCGACCGCGCGCAGGTGGCGCTCCCCGTCCAGGGTCAGGCGCAGCAGCTTGATGCGGCGGTCTGCCGGGCTGGGGGTGCGGACGATCCAGCCCTTGGCTTCCAGCCGCTCCAGCACGCCGCCCAGGGTGGAGCGGTCGAAGGCGATCAGGTGGGACAGGCGGGTGGCGTCCACCGCCGGGTTGGCGCGGATGGCGAGCAGGGCGGCGAACTGGACGGAGGTCAGGCCGAAGCCCGCGCACTCCTCGGCGAACAGGGCGGCGCTGACCTGCTGCACGCGGCGGATGAGGTGGCCGGGCATGTCGTAGAGGGTGTCCATGTGGTTTGACAGCATACGGATGCTCCGTATGCTGTCAATCAACGGGCGGGCACGGACCTGCCGTGGGAGGATGCGATGACGCCGATCAGCCATGCCCTTGCTGCCGTTGTTGCCGTCGCCGTGCTGGCGATGGCAGCCTTGCCGCGCCCTGCCGCGGCGCAGGTGCCCGGCACCGTGCGCATCGGCGTGCTGAACGACATGTCTGGCCCCTATGCCGACCTGTCCGGCCCCGGCTCGGTCGTCGCGGCTCGGCTGGCGGCGGAGGACTTCGCGCGGGAGGCGCCGGGGTCGTTCGCGGTCGAGATCCTGGCCGCCGACCACCAGAACAAGGCGGACGTGGGTGCCGCCACCGTGCGGCGCTGGGTGGACGTGGACGGGGTGGCGGCGGTGGTGGACGTGCCGAACTCGGCCGTGGCGCTGGCCGTCAACGAGGTCATGCGCCAGAAGGACCGGACGTTCCTGGCCAGCAGCGTCGCGACGTCGGACCTGACGGGGCCGGCCTGCGCGCCGACGACGGTGCAGTGGACGATGGACACCTGGGCCGTGTCCAACGGCACCGCGCGGTCCCTGCTCCGCCAGGGCGGGACGAGCTGGGCCTTCATCGCGTCCGACTATGCCCTGGGCAAGTCGCTGGAGCGGGACACGATGGCGGCGGTGGCGGGGGCGGGCGGGCAGGCGCTCGGCACCTCGTTCATGCCGCTGGGCAGCACCGACTACTCGGCGCCGCTGCTGCGGGCGCAGACGTCGGGCGCCAAGGTGATCGCGCTGGCGGTGGCGGGGACGGATGCGGTGAACGCGATCAAGCAGGCGGCGGAGTTCGGCATCGGGCGGGACGGGGCGCAGCGGCTGGCGGGGCTGCTGATCTTCACGACCGACATTGACGCGCTGGGGTTGCAGGCGGCGCAGGGCTTGCTGCTGACGGAGGCGTTCTACTGGGACCTGAATGAGGCGACGCGGGCGTGGAGCGCGCGGTTCGGCGCCGGGCACGGCGGGCGGATGCCGACGGCGAACCATGCGGGGGTGTACTCCTCGGTCCTGGCCTACCTGCGGGCAGTGAAGGCGGCGGGGACGGTCGGGGGTGCGCAGGTGGTGGCGCAGATGCGGTCCGGGCCGATGGAGGACGCGCTGTTCGGGCATGCGGTGCTGCGCGTGGACGGGCGGGTCACGCATGCGATGTATCTGTTCCAGGTGAAGCAGCCCGCGCAGTCCCGCGGCCGCTGGGACTACTACGACACGGTCGCGACGATCCCGGCGGAGCAGGCGTTCCGGCCCCTGGATGCGAGCTGCCCGCTGGTGCGGGACGCGCGGGCGCCGGGATAGGCTTGGGAGCAGGCCTGCCGGCGTGGGCGTCTCCAGCACGGCATCATGCCGCACACGCCGCCGGGGCATGTGGCGGCGCTGGTAAGGGCGGCGTCGTTGCTTCCCGCTCCCTGCGGGAACCGATGGTCCACGTCTGACACCAGCGGCCTCATGCTTTGACCGTTCCCGCGTTCAGGACACGCCTTGGAACAGGCTGGCGCGAACGGTCGAAGCAAAAACGGTCGAAGCAAAGGGCCGTTGGCATGACATCAAGGTTCGCTTCCGAAGAACGGCATTGACCTCGGTGCAGCCATCACGACGTCGCTTGCGAGAAGCACGACCCCGATTGCACCCCGATACAAACCGACGTACGGAACGGGCGCTTGCTGCATTTCGGTGATCGTCCGCATGGTGGACGACACCGCCCGCTCCCGCCAACGCTTGTCGCCCCCTGCGTTGGCCAATTCCAAAAAGGCGTAGCTCCTGCCGGCCCGTCCGCAGCACAGGTCCCAGGTCCCGTCAGCCGCGTCCCACGCCGACCATGCCGCTTGTTCCGCCAGCGCAAGCCAGCGCGGGTCCCCCATGGCGCGGAACGCAGCCAGCCAAACTTGAACCAGGCCGGCCGCGCCGTTGCACCAGCCGCCATGGAACTCCGGACGCGCGAACGGGACCACGTGCGGCCACGCCGTTCCACGTCCCAGCGGCATGCCGCAACGGCCCAACCGGTCCAGAAGCTCGCACACCTCTGGCGGGGCGGCCTGGTTCGTCTGCCAGCGCCATTGCAGGATCGCGAACAGGAAGCCCGCCAATCCGTGCGCCGCCCCGGTCTTCCCCATGACCGTGCCGTCCGTCCCGTCGGCAGTCATCCTGCCCAGCGTGGTCAGCAGAGCCGCCTCCACTCCGTCGCCGAACCGGCGCAGGGCCGCCCGCTCGCTGACGTCGTGGCAGGCTGCGACCGGCAGCAGGTTCGCACACGTCGCCAGGGTTCCTGCCTGCCCGAAGGTGAAGTCAGGTCCGCACCGCTCTATTCCGGCGCCTTGCCGCAGGAACTCGCGGAGCCGCAGCCTGACCCCGCCTGCGTCCCCCCGCGCGTGCGACACCAGCAGGCGCACGGCGCTGACCCCCGGCGCCGCGTTGAAGCAGGATTGCTTGAGAACCAACTCCCTGGTCAACCCAAGGTGGTCGCTGAACAACGCGTCATCGTCGTCCTGGATCACCGCGGCCCGTTCGGCGACCTCGTCGGCAAAGGCGAGCAGCTCCGGCGAGCGCAGGTTCAGGGCCAAGCGGTATGCACCGTATGCGACCCCGCCCAGCCCCATGTTCACGGCCGCCCGCAGGGGCTGGCGCAAGGCGAAGTCCGAGCCTGCGGCCAGAAGCCGGCCCACCTCCACGGCGACGAAGCTGTCCAGCGCCGCCCGGGACGTCTGGAGCACGCCGTTCTGGCTGGACGCGCTGGCGGCGTGCCCGGCCATCGCGTCCGCAAACGCGCGCATGGAGCCGAAGCGCTGGCCCGGATGCTTCTGCAGCGCGCGGAGGAGCGTGGCTTCCACGCCATCATGGGACGCCGCGCCGACGGCTGCGAACGCCAAGGGTGCGGCCTCGGCGATCTGCTGGAGAGCTGCGTCCTTCTCCAGGGCGAACGGCAGGTACCAGCTTCCGGTCAGGAGGCGATACAGCAGGGCGGCGACGCTGTACTGCTCTCCGGCCTCGTTCGCGGCCGGCCTCGCCTTCCGTTTCAGGTACGCCGCGGCGTACTCGGGTTCGGCGAAGTAATCGATCCCTCCCCGTTGCCGCCGCCGCCTGCCGCGGACGCTTGACAGGCCGAGGTCAATGATCCGCACGCCCTTGTCTGACACCAGGACGTTGCGGGGGTGGATGTCGCCATGGAGCACGCCGCCCTCGTGCAGCGCCGCGTAGGCAGCGGCAACCTGGGCCGCCAGCCGCAGCAGCCTCGGCAAGCCTCCGCCGTCGGACTCGCTGCGGATCGAGTCCGCGGCGCGGTCCGCCGTGACGCCGTGGACCCACTCCATCGCCAGGAAGGGCCGCCCGTCCAGGTGCCCGGAGGCGGCCAAGCGCGGCGTCACGCCGCCATCCAGGCGGCGCATCACGTCCGCCTCGTGCTGCAAGGCAGCGGCGCTCCGCGGGTCGGCGCGGACGCCGAGCTTCAACGCGAGGAGCACGCCGGATTGGGCGCGGACGCAGTACACGGCCACGTCGTCCATCCGCTGCAGCTCCCGCAGCACGACATAGCCGCCGATCCCGCGCAGCTCCGACCTGCTTGACGCCCTGGCCAGCGCGGCCTCCTCCGTCGTCATGAGGAAGCCGCCCACCAGCATGTCGTTCACCACCGGGAAGAGCCTGTCCAGCAACACCTCCGGATCGCCGCCCGTCACCCTGGCGAACGCCAGCAGGGCACTGGCGATGGACACAGGGGAGGAGAAAGCCTGCAGGAACACTCCGACGTCGGAACTCACCACCTTCGCGGTGCTCCGGCTTTCCGGACGAAACACGGCGTAGTCGCCCGGCGAGGCTCCAACCTGCGCCTGGAGCGCCTTGGAAAGGTGCGCCACGGCAACGAGCCTGGTCCGCGGAGCGAGAACCAGCTTGTAATCCGCCGACGTCCAGGCCCTCACGCGAACGGCGTCCCAACCGGCGCCCAGGATTCGGGATCGATCCCGTCCAGCGCCACCCGGCGCTTCGCGAACGCGGCGGCCTCACCAGGGCTGCGGCCGTCGTCCATTGCCAGGAGCAGGGCGGCGGCCAGCTTGCGGCACACCCAGAGGCGCCAACTGGTTTCCCGCAGCCAAGGCACGCCGTCCTGGCCGTCGGGCGGATCAATGCCCCACGCCAGCGCGGGAGACGGAAGCGCGCCGGCGAACGGCAACTCATGAGGAGCGGCGTCCGCCAGGACGCTCACCAGGTCGGGGACGCAGGCGTGCAGGTCGGCCGCCGTGGCGAAGTACAACATGAACTTGTCCGGACGGTTCAGCGCGACCCGGTCCGCCCCCACCTTCAGGCCTTGCGCGCCGTGCCGCGCGGCCAACCCGGCGCATGGCCCGAACACGCCCGGCAGCGCCTCCGGCTGAACGCACACGTACAGCTTGTAGGCTGCGGCGCTGGTTCCTCGGGCCTGGCGCGTCCACTCCATCCAGCATCGCCGCTCGTCCACCGGCGGGACTTCGCGGAAAGCCTGCAGGCCTGCCTGCCCGACCGCTCCAAGGTAGCGCCGCACGATGGCCCTGTCCCGCCAAGCCTCGATGGCGGCAGCGCCTGCCGGGATGCGGTTGAACGTGTACAGGCGGCGCGCGAGTTCCGCCGGATCACGAAGCCGAAGACGGGCGCCATGCAGGAGCGCACGGTCCGACACCGGGGACCGATCCGCCGGGGCGGACGGCGCCGCCAGCTCCTGCGACGCTGGCCCGGAAACGAAGGCGCCTGCCCTCTCGACTTCCAGGACACGGTCGAGCACGAGACGGCTCAGGTAGGCGTCGAGGTCCGGGTGCTGCCGGCGGAGCTGGGGTGGCACGCAGCCCGGCTGCTGAAGCAGCAGCAGCAGCGACGCGTCGCCGCGCTGCACCGCCTTGACCGAGAGCGCGCCCTCCCGGCGCGGAACCAGCAAGCCATAGAAGTGCGGGTCATCCAACAGAATGCCGCACTGCCGCAGCACGGCTTCGGCCAAGGATGCGCGGCCGACCAGCGCGTAATCCGGATTCAGCCGGAACACGGCGTCCGGCTTCAAGCCTGCTCCCGCTTGGGCCGGCATGGACGCCTGGCGAGGCTGGTCCGTCCGGACTACGCCTTGTTCGCCTGGCGCTGCGCGCGCACCATGTCCAGGGCTTCGCCCAGCTTGGTTTCGAGCGCCGCCAGCTGCTCGTCGTCGGCCGGTTCAGCCGGGGCTTGCCCTTCTTTGGGACTGGCAGCCCGGATTTCGCCTCGGAGCGCTTCCAGGTGCGATTCGGTAAGCCCAGATCCCATCTTCCCTGTCGTGCCGTTTGCCGTCCACCCAATGCAGCAGCAGAGTATGCCGGTCGGGGTGACGCAGAACGGATCGGTGTCCCCGCCTCTCGCCGTCAGGGTGGTGACCAGCAAATCCTTGACCCGGAACTCCATCCTCGCCGCCCCCTCAAGCTGATGACGTCACCATCAGGGAAAGCGTGCGGAATTGCAATGATAATCCCATGTGCCTGTTCGGGTTCGCCCGCATGACCCGATCGGGGGCACGGCGAGGCATGACGGAGCAGGAGCGCCCCCGTGCCGAAACGAGGCCTGAGGTCGGACGGGTCCGCGCAGCGTGTGCAACCGCCCGCCTGCCCGCGCCAGCGCACAAGCCTGCTCAGGAGCCTTCCTGACCGGGCTCCCACTGCGTGTCCCCCTCAAGCGGGGTTCCTGCAGGCCGCCAGGCTCGCCAGTTCGCTGCCTCCTGGGTTGCCGCGTTGCCTCACGTCCCGCAGAGGGCGGATGGAGTCAGGACATGACCGCTGGCGGCCGGCTGCGCCGCCGTGAGGCGTGCCGCTGCCGTCCTGTCCCCCAGCATCCCCAGCAAACCGACGCGCCCGCTTGACCTCGTCCGGGGATTGGCCACCTTGGGGGACATGCACAAGCCCAAAGTCGCCATCGTCCTGTTCAACCTGGGCGGCCCGGACAAGCCGGCTTCGGTCCGGCCGTTCCTGGTCAACCTGTTCAAGGATCCGGCCATCCTGCGGGTGCCGTTCTTCGTGCGGCCGCTGCTGGCGCGGGTGATCGCCTATGCCCGCACCAAGGCGGCCAGCGAAAACTACGCCATCCTGGGCGGCAAGTCCCCGCTGCTGGAGCTGACGCTGGACCAGGCATCGGCGCTGCAGGCGGCGCTGCCCGACCTGGACGCCAAGTGCTTCGTCGCCATGCGCTACTGGCACCCGTTCAGCCTGGCCACCGCGCGGGAGGTGAAGGCGTGGGACCCGGACGAGGTCGTGCTGGTGCCGCTGTATCCGCAGTATTCCACCACCACCACCGGCAGCAGCCTGTCCGCCTGGCGGGAGGCCGCGGCGCAGGCCGGGCTGATGAAGCCCGTCACCACCCTGTGCTGCTACCACAGCGACCCCGGCTACCTCCGCGCCACGGCGGCCGAGGTGCGGCGCAGCTACGACGCGGCGCGGGCCGAGCTGGATCCGGCCATCCCTCTGCGCATCCTGTTCAGCGCGCACGGCCTGCCCGAGAGCATCGTGAAGGCGGGCGACCCCTACCAGTTCCAGGTGGAGCGCACGGTGGCCGGCGTGGTCCGCGCGTTGGACATGCCCGGGCTGGACTACAAGACGTGCTTCCAGTCCCGCGCCACGCCGCAGAAGTGGATAGACCCCAGCACGGAAGTCGAGATCGAGCGGGCGGCGCACGACAAGACCGCCATTCTGGTCGTGCCCATCGCCTTCGTGTCCGAGCACTCGGAGACGCTGGTGGAGCTGGACGTGGAATACCGGGAACTGGCGGAGAAGGAGGGCGTGCCGGGCTACTTCCGTTGCCCCGCGCAGAACAGCGACCCCGGCTTCATCGAGGCGCTGGCGGAGCTGGTGCGCGCCAGCATGGGGCGGGGGCCGGGCCTGTGCAGCTTCGTGGGCGGACGCACCTGCCCAAAGCCCTACAAGGACTGCCCGCACGCCCGCGCGGGCGCCGCGGTGCCGGCGGCGGAGCGCGTGCTGGGCGAGGTCGCTTGACGCCTCAACCGTTGCGGCTCGTGATCTGGGACTGCGACGGCGTGCTGGTGGACAGCGAAGGCCCGTCCGCCCGCGTCACCGCGGCGGAATGCTCCCGGCTGGGCTGGACGATGACGCAGGATGAGGCGCTGCGGCTGTTCACGGGGATGCGCCTGTCCGACATGCCGCCGCTGGTGGAGGCGCAGACGGGCCGCCCGGTGCCGCCGGGTTGGGTGGAGCATGTGCGGGACCAGCTGATCGAGACCCTGTCCACCGACCTGGACCCGATGCCCGGCGTCGCCGACGCCCTGCGCGCCACGTCGGCGCTGGGGTTGCCCTACCGCGTCGCCTCCAACTCGTCGCATCAGGAGATGGCGGCGAAGTTCGCCCGCACCGGGCTGACGGCGCTGGTGGAAGGCCGGCTCCACAGCGCGCGCGACGTGCCGCGCGGGAAGCCCGCTCCCGACGTGTTCCTGGCCGCGGCGGCGGCGGAGGGCGTCCCGCCTGCCGCCTGCATGGTGGTGGAGGACAGCCTGCCCGGCATCGCCGCCGCCCGCGCCGCCGGCATGGCCGTGCTGGGCCTTGACCCTCACGGGGATGGCGCGGCGCTGCGGGCCGCCGGGGCGGTGCCGATCCGCGCCCTGTCCGAGTGCCCGGCGCTGTTCCGCGCCGCCATGCGCCTGGCGGCGTAGCACCGCCCCATGACCGTCCCACCATGACCATCACGGCGCTGGCGTACGTCTATCCCTGGACCAAGGCCCTGCACGTCATCAGCGTGATCGCCTGGATGGCGGGCATCTTCTACCTGCCGCGGCTGTTCGTGTATCACTGCAGCCTGCGCCGCGGATCGGTCGAGAGCGAGCGGTTCAAGGTGATGGAGCGGCGGCTGCTGAAGCAGATCATGCAGCCGGCGATGCTGGCGACGTGGTTCTTCGGCGTGCTGCTGGTGCTGACGCCGGGCGTGGTGGACTGGTCGGGCTTCAACTGGTGGCACGTCAAGTTCGTGGCGGTGCTGCTGATGACGGGCTTCCAGGGCGCGGCGGGCAAGTGGCGGCGGCAGTTCATGGAGGACCGCAACGTGAAGCCGCACCGGTACTACCGGGTGGCGAACGAGGTGCCGACGCTGCTGATGGTGGCGGCAGTTATCATGGTGATCGTGAAGCCGGTGTTCCTCTAGGCCGTCTGGCGCGGGCGCAGCGTGCGCCGCACCAGGACCGGGGGACGGTGCGGCTGCATGAACTGTGCGGCCCGCGCCCACCACTCATCGCCCGATGCAGGAGGTCACGCTGTCCGACTCCGCCGCTTCCGCAGTTGGGGTGTCCTGGCCCTGCGCTGCGGCCGCGCGCAGTTGCTGGCACATCCATGTCGTTGAAGATTTGGGTCGTTGAGGATTTGGGTCGCTGAGGATCTGAACCTGATGACAGGCCTGGACGACTTCCATCCAGTTGGCGCCAAGGCCAGATGGCGTGGAGGTCAGATGGCGTGGCGGTTGGAACGGCCGCGTCCGGCCCGGGGATGTGGCGGAAGGCCTCGAAGGCCGCTCGCACGCGGCTGGCGGTCAAGCCTCCGCGCATCCAGCCGTGGTTGGCAGCTTCCCGCCATCGGGCGGGATCCACGCCCGCCACGGCGCTTTCGGGCTGCTGGCGGAAGCTGCCCATGGACGCAGCAGAAGGCGGGCAAGCTGCCGGACACGGGATTTTTTGTTCCGAACGATGCCAAGCCCTGCTTAACGCCGGGGGTGCCCGGGTCCGGGCGGCACTCGTGCAGGGGGTTTCCATGGTCAATCCTATCCTCGGCGCTGCAGCAGCAGGTGCGCTGCTGTCCGCGCAACCGGTCCAGGCCACGCCCGTCCATGTGGCGCCCGGCGGCTCCGTCACGTTCGGCGAGGCCGGCTTGAACCACGCGCAGTCCACGGACGGCCGCGGCTACATCGCCCTGTTCACTGAGGTGGCCCTGTTCGCCGAGGTGCCGGCCAGCGTGCCTGAACCGGAAGGCCGGCCGGCCGTTGCCGCGGGTCCGGCCGCGCCGGGACTGCTGGCCCGGCAACGGGCTGGCACGACCGGGAGCGCCCGCTGATGGGCGCTCCGGTCCGCTACGACCCCTCGCTGGAGCATGTCGCCCTGGACGAGGCCGAAACGCGCGAGGCGCTCGTGGCGACGATGCGCTCCATCGCCGACACGACCTTCCGCGACTACGGCCACGCCGTCCGCAGCGTCCACGCCAAGAGCCACGCCCTGCTGGAGGGCGAGCTGACGGTGCTGGACAGCCTGGCGCCCGAGTTGGCCCAGGGCATGTTCGCCCGGCCTGGCACCTACCCGGTGGTGATGCGCATCTCGACCAATCCCGGCGACATCCTGGACGACCGGGTGTCCGCCCCGCGCGGCCTGGCGGTCAAGGTGATCGGCGTGGACGGGGAGTGCCTGCCCGGGGCCGAGGGCGCCGTGACGCAGGACTTCGTCATGGCGAATGGCCCGGCGTTCGTGGCGCCCGATGCCAAGGCCTTCCTGGGCAGCCTCAAGATGTTGGCCGCCACCACCGACAAGGCGGAGGGCGGCAAGATGGCGCTGTCCGCCGCGCTGCGGGGCGTGAACACCGCCTTGAGAGCGGCCGGGGTGGACAGCCCGACCGTGACGAACATGGGCGGCCAGCTGCTGACGCACCCGCTGGGCGAGAGCTTCTACAGCCAGGCGCCGCTGCGCCACGGCGACTACGTGGCCAAGGTGATGGTGGCGCCCGTGTCGCCGAACCTTGCGGCCCTGAGGGACCAGCCGCTCGACTTGCACGGCCCCAACGGGCTGCGCCAGGCGGCCATAGATGCGCTCGCGCACGACGGGGGCGAGTGGGAGGTCCGGGTGCAGCTTTGCACCGACCTGGAGGCGATGCCGGTCGAGGACGCCTCGATCCCTTGGCCGGAGGACGCCAGCCCCTATCGTCCCGTGGCCCGCATCCGCGTGCCGGCGCAGCCGGCCTGGAGCGAGGCACGGGCGGCGCAGGCCGATGACGGGCTGGCGTTCTCGCCTTGGCACGGCTTGCTGGCGCACCAGCCGCTCGGGTCCGTCAACCGGTCGCGCCGGCCCGCCTACGCCGCGATGTCCGCCGTCCGGGCGGAGCGCAACGGGCATCCCAACCCGGAGCCGCGCGGGGCGGTCGGGCTGTCCAGCGCCCCGGCCAGCGCAGTCGGGACCACGCCGGGGCGCGAGGGGTTCCGCAACGCCCGGCCCGGTCCCCAGCCCGGCGGCCCCCAGCCCGGCCCGGCAAAACACAGCTTGGGCCAGCGCGCCGCAGCGGGCGCGGTGGGCGGCCTGATGGGCGGGCTGCTGGTGTCGGCGGCCCTGCTGCTCAAGCGGGCATTCACGGGGCGCCCATCGGACCTCGTGCAGCTCCAGCGCGGGCTGGCGTCTCCGCGCACCCCGTCCTGGATGCAGGGCGGCGCCGGCCCGGCCGAGGAGGGCATGGCGCATGGCGGGCACCTCGCGCTGTCGGCCGCGTCCGGGGCGCTTTACGGCGCGTTGAAGCCGGACGGCGCTGCGCCGGCCGCGTCCGGGCTGGCGTTCGGCATGGGCTTCCTGGCGCTGGCCTATGGCGCCGCCGGGCCGGCGCTGCGCCTGACGCCGCCGCCCCAGCGCGACACGCCGGCCAGCAACCTGCAGCACGTCGCGGTCCATGCGCTGTTCGGCGTCGCCACGGCGCTGGCCGCGGACCGCATCCTGCGGCGGCAGATGGAACGTGGCCCCCGGCGCCTGCAAGCCCCGCGCTGACCCCTTTGCCTGCTCCTGCCTGAACCCCGGATTAGGATACTGCCATGTCATCTTCCCTCCCCGCCGGCCAGCGCCCCCTGGCCATCGTCACCGGCGCATCGTCCGGCATCGGCTATGAACTGGCCAAGTGCTGCGCCCGCGAGGGCTTCAACCTGCTGGTGGCCGCTGACGAGCCGGCAATCCAGGACGCCGCCGAGGACTTCCGCAAGCTGGGCGCCGCCGTGGACGCCGTGCAGGCCGACCTGTCCACCACGGACGGCGTGGACAGCCTGTGCGCCGCCATCAAGGGCCGCCCGGTGGAGGCGCTGCTGGCCAACGCCGGGCGCGGGCTGGGGCACGGGTTCCTGGACCAGGACTGGACCGAGGCGCGCAAGGTGGTGGACACCAACGTCACCGGCACGATCTGCCTGATCCACAAGGTCGGCCGCGATATGCGGGCGCGCAAGCAGGGCCGCATCCTGATCACCGGCTCCATTGCCGGGTTCCTGCCCGGCACCTACCAGGCCGTTTACAACGCCACCAAGTCTTTCTTGGACAGCTTCTCGTTTGCGCTGCGCCACGAGGTCCAGGACCAGGGCATCACCGTCACCTGCCTGATGCCCGGCGCCACGGAGACCGAGTTCTTCGAGCGTGCGGACATGATGGACACGAAGGTCGGCACCTCCAGCAAGCAGGACGCCGCCAGCGTGGCCGAAGCCGGGTTCAAGGCGATGATGGAGGGCGAGGGCGACGTGGTGACGGGCTGGAAGAACAAGCTGCAGACCGCCATCGCCTCCGTCACCCCCGCCGGCCTCCTGGCGGAGATGCACCGCAAGCAGGCCGAACCCGGCAGCGCCGCGTCGTAGAAGGCCAGCCATGAACGGCATCCAGCCCGGGACGGTCCCCGGCTGGTTCAGCCTGGGGCTTGGCGTGGAGGAGAGGGCCGCATCCGGGCGCATGGCGCGTGGCCTAGGCTCGCCGGCGCCGCCCGCCGCAGTCGGCCTGCTCGGGATGCGGGATGCGGGATGCGGGAGGCCGGCGCCGGGGTGGTGGTGCTGACCTGACCCGGCAGCCCCGGCCTGATACGGGCGCGGGTTGGCGGCGCGGCCGCACGGCCATGGCCACCGCAGCGGCGCTGGCCATGGCAACTCTGGACACGGCGTGGGCCGCCGCGTTCACCCGCCGCCAAGGGCGGGCAGCCGAAACGGCCTGGCGGAGGGCTTCACGCGGCGCACCTTCACGGCGATGATCGAGGGCGTGCGCGGGGCTGCCGTTGCGGCTGGCGTCACCGACGCCGCCTTCGACGAGGGCATGCGCGGCCTGCGCCGGGCAGCGGAGCCGGACGGGGTGTTCTGCCACACGTTCCTCAAAGGCACAGGCTCCAGGGCCGTGCATAGGCCTGCCGCGCAGGAGGCCAGTTCAGGCCTGGCCAAATCCTGCCTCCGGCACCCCGTCGGTGCCAGGTGCGCTTGCGCCGCGGCAACCTGGGGCAGCCCGCCCCCGCACGCCGCAGCAGAGGCTCTGCCGTGGGCTACCGGCAGGGCGCGGCCCGCCCGCAGACGTGCGCGCTGCCGAGCACGGCCTCCGCGTCGGCCCGCATCGCGTCGGACATGGGCACGGTGGCGGAGGAACCGCCGGCTTCGACCTCCCACATGCGCAGGACGATGAACTGCGCCTGGCGGCTGCGGATCAGCTTCAGTGCCGCCACCGTGCCGCCCCGCCCTGTGCTGCCGGGGCCGCAGCGCAGCAGGGCGGTGAGGGTGGGCAGGCCCGCGTCCTGGAACCGGCTGATCTCGCTGGCCAGCGGCCTCGTCGGGCAGCGGCCGGCGTCCCGGGCCAGGAGGCCGGCCAGCAGGTCGTCGGTGGACGGCGTGCCGCTGACCGGGCTGGCCCGGACCATCACGCCCCCTTGCCGCAGGTCCATGCCGCCCTCGGCCTCGTGGATGGTGGATGTAGGTGACGGAGCGGGTGGCGGGCGTGATGCTGGTTTCGGACCGGAACCCATCGGGCACCGTGAAGCGCAGCGTCTCCGTGCCGAGGGTGAGGGTCCGCGCGCTGTCCGGCGGCGCGGCGGCGGACAGCAGCGCCGCCATTCCGGCGGCGAGCAGCCGGCCCGGCGTTCGGGGCGTGATCATCCTTCGGTCCTCCGCAGCCCTGCCACTGGGACCTTGAACCGCCGGACGGCAGCCCGGGTTTCTCCCCCGGCCGCCCTACGTCCGCCCCGGCGGCGTCCAGACGGCCTGCCGCACGTCTATGCGCGCCGGGATGATGCGCAGGGCGGCGAAGGTGTCGGCGACGGCCTGCTGCTGGGTGATGATGGCTTCGTCCATCCGTTGCACCGCATAGACGCCACGGGGCGCTGCGACGCGCTGGGCGGGCAAGGGGACGCCTGTGACCTCCGCCATCAGCTCCGCCAGGGCGTCCGGGTTGGCGGCGGCCCAGGCAGCTGCGCCGTTGATGGCGTCCAGCAGAGCCGAGACCTGATCCGGTGACGCCTCCGCCCAGGCGCGTCGGGCCAGGAAGAAGCTGTTGCTGGGCGCGGCATCCCTGGCCTGGACCAGCACGCGGGTGGCCGGGTCCTGCTGGGCGATGGCCAGGAAGGGGTCCCAGATGGCCCAGGCATCCACCGCGCCGGTGCGGAAGGCCGCCCCCGCGTCCGCCGGCTGCAGCGGCACGGATTGTATGTCGGACGGCTGCAGGCCGGCCTGGGCCAGCGCCCGCACCACCACGTTGTGCGCGCTGCTGCCGCGGGTGTAGGCGACCCGGCGGCCCCGCAGGTCCTGCAGGGTCCGCACCGGGCCGCCGTCGCGTACGATGATGGCCTGGCTGTCGCCGCGGATCGGTTGCGCGCCGACGTACAGCAGCGCCGCCCCGGCGGCCTGGGCGAAGATCGGCGGGGTGTCGCCGGTTGCGCCGAAGTCCACCGCCCCGGCGTTCAGCGCCTCCAGCATCGGTGGTCCCGAGGTGAACTCGACCCAGGTGATCTCCACGCCGCGGGGGGCGAACAGGCCCTCCAGCGTGGCCTGGCGGCGGAGGATCACCAGGGAGCCGTTCTTCTGGTAGCCGATCCGCAGCGGCGCGGCGGCGTGGGCTGGGCGGGCGGCGATGGCAGCCAGGCCCAGGCCCAGCAGGGCCGCCCGGCGGTTCAGGTGGAACATCGTGCTTCTCCTTGTCGCGTGCCGCAGGTCAGGTGCGGGGGGGGGCAGGTGCGGGGGGTCAAGTGCGGGGGTCAGGCGTCTTCCGTCACGCCGAGCGCGCCCAGCAGGGTGCGGCGCAGCCGGGCGCGGGCGGGGGAGGCGTCGCGCGGGCGGGGGAGGTCCACCTGCTGGTCCACGGCGATGCGCCCGCCGTCCAGCACCAGGACGCGGTCGGCCAGGCCAAGGGCCTCGTCCACGTCGTGCGTCACCAGCAGCACCGCCGGACCGTGGGTGCGCCACAGGGCCAGGACCAGGGCGTGCATCCGGATGCGGGTCAGGGCGTCCAGGGCGGCGAAGGGTTCGTCCAGCAGCAGCAGCCGGGGCGCGCGGACCAGGGCGCGGGCCAGGGCGGCGCGCTGGGCCTCGCCGCCCGAGAGCGTCAGGGGCCAGGCGTCCAGGTGGCGGTCCAGCCCGACCTCCCGCAGCGCGGCGGCGGCGCGGGTCCGGGCGTCCGGGCCATGCTTGCCGTTGCTGGGCAGGCCCAGCGCCACGTTCTCCCACACCGGCGCCCAGGGCAGCAGGCGCGGCTCCTGGAACACGACGGCGGTGGGATGGGGGACCGTGACGGCGGCACCCGCCGGCACCGGGTCCAGCCCGGCCAGGGTGCGGAGCAGGGTGGTCTTGCCGGACCCGCTGCGCCCGAGCAGGGCGGTGAAGCTGCCGGGCTGCAGGTCCAGGTCCAGCCGGTCCAGCACGGTGCGCGCGCCGAAGCGCCGGGTCAGGCCCCGCACATGCACGCCGCCGTGGACGCCATTGTGGACATCGCTTGCGGCCTCAAGCGTGGCCCCGCTCATGAAGCGGCGCCCGTGTTGCTGGGCCGCCAGCGCAGCGCCCGGCGTTCCAGCGCGCGCACCAGGGCGTCGGCGCCCAGGCCCAGCAGGGCATAGACCAGCAGGCCCACCACGATCACGTCGGTACGCAGGAAGTCCCGGGCGTCGTTGATGAGGTGGCCGATGCCGGCGGTGGCGTTGATCTGCTCGGCCACCACGAGGCTGAGCCACGACACGCCCAGGGCGTAGCGCAGACCGACCAGCAGGGAGGGCAGGGCGCCGGGCAGCATGACCCGGCGCACCATCGCCACGCGGCCCAGGCCGAACACCCGCGCGGCTTCGATCAGCTTGGGGTCCACGCCGCGCAGGCCGGCGAACAGGTTGAGATAGACGGGGAAGGCCGACCCCAGCGCCACCAGCGCCACCTTCGGCAGCTCGCCGATGCCGAACCACAGGATGAACAGCGGCACCAGCGCCAGGAAGGGCAGGGTGCGGAGCATCTGCATGGGCGCGTCCACGATGTCCTCGCCCAGGCGGGACAGGCCGGCGGCCAGGGCCAGCACGGCGCCGGCCGCCGCGCCGATGGCGAAGCCGGCGGCGACGCGGGCCAGGGACACCAGCAGGTTGCCCGGCAGCTCCCCGGTGCGGGTCAGGTCCCAGGCGGCGGCCAGGATGGCGCTGGGCGCGGCGATGGTGCGCGCGGAGATCACGCCGGCCCGGGACAGCGCCTCCCACGCCAGCACCAGCACGATGGCCGACGCGAAGCGGCGCAGGGGGGCCGGGGACGGCAGGCGGATCGCACCGGGCCGCCGGGCGGCGTGGCGGTCCAGGAGAAGGGTCTGGTTCATCGTCAGCGCGCCCCGGCCGGGGCGGCGAAGCCGTCCGTGGTCATGAAGGAGCCGCCGCCGGTCATCAGGGTGGGGCCGCGGGCGGGGGCGCCGGGACGACCGATGCCCAGGAGGGGGAACAGCAGCTCCGCGACGCGGTGGGCCTCGTCCAAATGCGGGTAGCCGCTGGCGATGACGGTGTCCACGCCCAGCGCCTGATACTCGCGGATGCGGTCGGCCACCGTCTGGGGGTCGCCGACCAGGGCGGTGCCTGCGCCGCCGCGGACCAGGCCGACGCCGGCCCACAGGTTGGGCGAGACCTCCAGCCGCTCGCGCGATCCCCCGTGCAGGGCCAGCATCCGGCGCTGGCCCTCGCTGTCGCTCTCGGCGGACAGCTTGCGCTGGGCCGTCGCGATGGTGTCGTCGGACAGGTGGCGGATCAGGTGCCGGGCGGCGTCCCAGGCCTCCCCCTCGGTCTCGCGGACGATCAGGTGCAGGCGGATGCCGTAGCGCAGCGTGCGGTCATGCGCGGCGGCCCGGCGGCGCACGTCGGCGATCTTCTCGGCGACGGCGGCCGGCGGCTCGCCCCACGTCAGGTAAACGTCGGCCTGCGCCGCGGCCAGCGCGTGGGCGGCGGGGGAGGAGCCGCCGAAGTAGATGGGCGGGTGCGGCGCCTGCACCGGCGGGAACAGCAGGCGGCCGCGTTCCGCGGACAGGTACTGGCCCTGGTGGGTCACGGTCTCCCCGGCCATCAGGCCGCGCCAGATGTGCAGGTAGTCGGCGGCCTGGCCGTAGCGCTCGTCATGGTCCAGGTGCAGGCCGTCGCCGGCGAGGTCCGCCGGGTTGCCGCCGCAGACGATGTTCAGCATCAGGCGCCCGCCGGTCAGGCGGTCGAGGGCTGCGTGCTGGCGGGCGGCCTCCCCGGGCAGGGTGTGGCCGGGGCGGGCGGCGACCAGGAAGCGCAGGCGGTCCGTGAAGGGGGCGATGCTGGCGGCTGTGACCAGCGCGTCCTCGCAGCCGTTGCCGGTGGGGAGCAGGATGCCGCCGTAGCCCAACTGGTCCACGGCCTCGGCGACCCCGCGCAGGTAGCGGTTGTCGGTGACGCGCTGGCCGATGGAGGAGCCGAGGTGGCGCCCGTCGCCGCCGGTCGGCAGAAACCACAGCATGTCCGGCGCCGGGGAGATGGGCGCGGAGAAGGCGGCGTTGCGGGGTGGGATGGCGTTCATGTCGTGCTCCGGTCCTGGCGCGGGCGCCCTGGCTTGCGTGCCCGGATGGGCGTGCGGGGGCGCAACGTCATCGAACAGGGGCGGCGGCTCAACCGGGAACAGGGGGGGCGGCGAAGTTTGGTGAAACCGGCTGGACGGGGCGCGGCGGGGGAAATCCTGTGCTGCCGGGGGCGGGGCGGCTGCAATCCGCGGCTGCGCTGCAGGGCGGCTTGTCCCCTGCTGGAGCGCGGTTGGTTCAGGTGGATGAACCAACCACGCTCCAGCCGCTGTTTTTGCGAGCATGTCATCGCTCAGGTTAAGCAACCTGAGGCGATCATGCTCTACTCGTCGTCCGGTGCCCGGCGGTCGCGGAAGGCGTGGGACAGGAGGGGGTAGGCGGTGGTGTGCTTCAGCCGCTCCATCGCGAAGCGGGAGGTGACGTTCTTGAGCGGGACCCGGGCGATCAGGCGCTTGTAGAAGGCGTCGAACTCGGCCATGCCCGCGACGGCGACGCGCAGCATGTAGTCCACCTCGCCGGCCATGCGGTAGGCGTCCATCACCTCGGGCATGTCCGCCACCGCGCCGGCGAAGGTGGCCAGCCAGGCGCCCGAGTGCTCCGGCGCCTCCACGGCGACGAATACGATCAGGCCGATGCCGACCTGCTCAGGGTCCACGAGCGCGACGCGGCGCTGGATGACGCCGGCCTGCTCCAGCTTCTGGATGCGCTTCCAGACCGGGGTGGGGGACAGGCCGACGCGGTCGGCCAGCTGCGCCATCGGCGCCGTCGCGTCCTGCTGCAGCAGGGCCAGCAGCTTGCGGTCAATCTCGTCCATCCCAGCATCTCCCTGGGGCCACGGCCTGCGCCGTCCCATGCCAGCCGTTGGGGCCGCCCACCCCCGCCGTTGCGGGCCGTCCCGGCCGCGCGGCATGGGCAGGGCCGCCCCTGCCGCCCTTGAAGTGCCACGGGGCTGCGCCCCTCGCAACGACGGGTGCGCGGGAGCAGGGGCACCTTCCGCAAAGTTGGCGTATATGGCCCGGACCCCTGCAGCCCCGGCGGAGCGGATGTCCTTGCCACCGTCCGACACCCTTGATGCCCCGCCCGCAGCCCTGCCCACCTTGCGTGAGGCCGCCCGCGTCTGGGCGCGCATCGGCTGCCTGTCGTTCGGCGGCCCGGCGGCGCAGATCGCGCTGCTGCACCGGGAGGCGGTGGAGCTGCGGGCCTGGGTGTCCGACCGGCGGTTCCTGCACGCGCTGAACTTCTGCACGCTGCTGCCGGGGCCGGAGGCGATGCAGTTGGCGGCCTACTTGGGCTGGCTGATGCACGGGGTACGCGGCGGGCTGGTGGCGGGGCTGCTGTTCATCCTGCCCGGCGCGGCGGTGATGCTGGGGCTGTCGCTGCTGTATGCGGGATACGGCGCGGTGCCGGGGGTGGCGGCGGCGTTCTTCGGGCTGAAGTGCGCGGTGCTGGTGCTGGTGGCCGATGCGCTGCGGCGGGTGGCGCGGCGGGCGCTGCTGACGCGGGCGGCGTGGGGCGTGGCGGCGGCGGCCTTCGCGGCGCTGTGGGCGTTCGGGGTGCCGTTCCCGGCGGTGGTGCTGGCGGCGGGGCTGCTGGGCTGGGCGGCGCCGGGCGCGTTCCGCGGCGCGGTAGGCGGGGCGGCGGGGGACGGGCCGGTGGCGGCGCTGGATGCGGTGCTGGCAGCGGACCCGGGCCGGCCCGCGCGCATGGCCGTGGGCGCGCGGCGGGCCGGGCTGCTGGCGCTGGCGGCGTGGCTGGCGCCGGTGGCGCTGCTGTGGTGGCGGGGCGGCGTGCTGGGGGCGGTGGCGGCGTTCTTCTCCAAGCTGGCGGCAGTGACGTTTGGGGGGGCCTATGCCGTGCTGGCCTATGCCGCGCAGGATGTGGTGGGGGTGCGGGGCTGGCTGACGCCGGGACAGATGCTGGACGGGCTGGGCCTGGCGGAGACGACGCCGGGTCCGCTGATCCTGGTGCTGCAGTTCGTGGGCTTCCTGGCGGGGCACCAGAGTGGCGGGGCGTGGTTGGGCGTGGCGGCGGCGGCGGTGACGCTGTGGGCGACCTTCGTGCCGTGCTTCGCGTGGGTGTTCCTGGGGGCGCCGTTCATCGAGCGGCTGCAGGCCAACCGGGCGCTGACGGGGGCGCTGTCGGCGGTGACGGCGGCGGTGGTGGGGGTGATCGCCAACCTGGCGCTGTGGTTCGCGCTGCACACGCTGTTCGCCGGGTACCTGGCGGTGCGGGCGTGGGGGCTGCGGCTGGACGTGCCGGTGCCGGGGAGCCTGGACGTGGCGGCGCTGGGGCTGGCCGCGGCGGCGGGGGTGGCGCTGCTGCGCCGGGTGGAGGTGGTGCCGGTGCTGGCGGGGTGCGCGTTGGCCGGGTTGGCGCTGCATTGGGCGGGGGTTGCACGGTGACGATGGGTGGGCGGTCCTCCATGGCCCATCCGGCCTCTCAAACCGCTGGCGGGCGCTGCGGCGGGATCGGCCGGATGGCGTGCGGCGGCCCCGGGCCGCGGCGCTGCGCGCCTTGCGGTGACGGGGGATGGCCGGGCAGGATGTCGGACGGCACGCGAGCCTGGACCAGAGGGCTGGTGCCTCTTGGGGGTCGCAGCACTCCGCACCCCCCGGTGACGCGAAGGATGATGGACCTGGCGGTGGCGCCTGGCGTCAGGCCAGCGGCCCGGCGGCGTTGCCTGGCCGAGGCGTGCTGCCATAGCCTGGCGGCATGCCGCGCTGCCTTGCCCCGTTGCTGTCCGCCCTCCTGCTGTCCGTCGCCCGCACGGCTCTTGCTGCCCCGGCGCGGGACGGGGCTGCGGGCGCTGCGGTGGCGGCGGCCATCGGCGCCGGGGGCATGGGCATCAGCACCGCCGCGGAAGGCTGCGAGGGCGGCCCGCTGACCTGGGCAAGCTGGACCGAGGGCACGCCTGCCGACTGGGTCACGCGGCTGGTGCTGGTGCGGCGCGCGGGCACGCGGGCGGCGATCACCTGGGGCGTGCGGCGGCGCGGCGGCTACGGCGCCGTGCTGCACCCGATGGGCTGGCGGCACGCCGGGCGCTGCGTGCTGATCCTGCAATACCAGTTCGGGGCGGCCTACACGCGGATGGAGCTGTATGCCGCGCGGCGGGACAGCCAGGCCGACATGCTCGGCGCCGTCGAGGGGTCCCTCGTCAACGTGGAGCGGCGGGGCACGGAGGACACGTTGCGGGCCTATGACAACGCGGACTTGCAGGGTCCGCGGCGGTGCTACAGGTGGGACGTGGCGGCAGGCCGGCTGGCGGCGGCGCCTTGCGGGTAGGCCCAGGGGGGGTTCAGCGCTCATGACCCGGCCATCCTCCAGAGGAGAAGGGGGGGAAGACAGCCGCCCTGCATTATCCCTTGACGCTGCACTCTGCGGGTGCCACTTGAAGGTCGGCGCAGCCCCGTCCTGGCGGCAGCGCGCATCAAGGCGCGTGCGGCCTTTCGGCCTGCGGCTCCGACCCTCTCCCCACTGGTCCGGCTGCCATCGCCCCCTTGGCGCAGCACCCTGCCCCCCATACAGCATGAGGCAGCCCCAATGCACCTCGCGGAACTCAAGGCCAAGTCGCCGGCCGACCTGCTGAGCGTCGCCGAATCCCTGCAGATCGAGAACGCGTCCAGCCTGCGGAAGCAGGACATGATGTTCGCGATTCTGAAGAACCTGGCCGACAACGACCAGGCGATCTACGGGGAGGGCACGCTGGAGATCATGCCGGACGGCTTCGGCTTCCTGCGCAGCAGCCAGGCCAACTTCCTGCCGGGTCCGGACGACATCTACATCAGCCCCAACCAGGTCCGCCGCTTCGCGCTGCGCACCGGGGACACGGTGGAAGGGCAGATCAGGGCGCCGAAGGACGGGGAGCGCTACTTCGCGCTGCTGAAGCTGAACACCATCAACTTCGAGCCGCCGGACGCGGTGCGCCACCGCATCAACTTCGACAACCTGACGCCGCTGTATCCCGACCGGAAGCTGAAGATGGAGGTGGAGAACTTCCAGTCCGTCGCCAAGGGGCCGGGCAAGGACATGACGCCGCGGGTGATAGACCTGATCGCGCCCATCGGCATGGGCCAGCGCGCGCTGATCGTGGCGCCGCCGCGGACGGGCAAGACGGTGATGCTGCAGAACATCGCCACCGCGATCTCGGCCAACCATCCCGAGATCTTCCTGATCGTGCTGCTGATTGACGAGCGGCCGGAGGAGGTGACGGACATGAGCCGCACCGTGAAGGGCGAGGTGGTGGCCAGCACCTTCGACGAGCCGGCGACCCGGCACGTCGCCGTCACCGAGATGGTCCTGGAGAAGGCGAAGCGCCTGGTCGAGCACAAGCGCGACGTGGTGATCCTGCTGGACAGCATCACGCGGCTGGCGCGGGCCTACAACACGGTGGTGCCGTCATCCGGCAAGGTGCTGACCGGCGGCGTGGACGCCAACGCGCTGCAGCGGCCCAAGCGCTTCTTCGGCGCGGCGCGCAACATCGAGGAGGGCGGCAGCTTGACCATCATCGCCACCGCCTTGATTGATACGGGCAGCCGGATGGACGAGGTGATCTTCGAGGAGTTCAAGGGCACCGGCAACAGCGAGATCATCCTGGACCGCAAGCTGTCGGACAAGCGGACCTTCCCGGCGATTGATATCACCAAGTCGGGCACCCGCAAGGAGGAGCTGCTGGTGGAGCGGGGCACCCTGTCCAAGATGTGGGTGCTGCGGCGCATCCTGGGTCCGATGGGCATGACGGACGCGATGGATTTCCTGCTGGACAAGCTGAAGTATTCGAAGACCAACCAGGACTTCTTCGACGCGATGAACACGTAGCGTCGGGCGCGCGGCGTCACCGGGCGGCCTGCTTCCAGCCGGGGCAAAGGGCCAAAGGGATTGGGATGGGCAAGTAGGCTGGCCGTGCCGCGCGGGCGGTGGTTCATGCCGGCTTGGTTGGGTGCTGGGGCGGTGCTGGACTTCGTTGGGCTGGGCGTCTCCGGGCTGTTGCTGTCCGGCATAGTCCTAACCGGCCTTGCGCCGCCGCAGGCTAGCGCAATGGCGGCCAACTACGTTGCGGCCGCAATCGCGCTCAAGCTCGCGGTGATCTGGATTATACATGCCGCGATCCTACCGGATTGGGCGATGGCTGGACTGGTGGTGCCGGAGGCCTTTCGGCGTTCCGCCTGAAGGTTGTTTGTCCTGGATGCCGGGATGCTTGTCGTTGCGACGGCTGCGGCCATGCTGGCGGCGTTCGTTGTCCTGCTTGCCGGACTGCTCATGGCGCCGTCGTCAGCGGACCCAGCTCCGCGCATGGCCGTGCAGATGAGTTCATTCAGCGCCATGCGGGTTGTGTATCTCTCCGCCTTTGCCACGACTGGGGTGGTGAGCGGTGCGATGCTGCACTCCTTCCTCGCGTCGGCGCTGCCCCGCGGCGCACGGGTGCCGTTCTGGCAGGACGTGCTGGGAGGACTTCTGGCGAGCGTGGTCGGCTACCTGCCGAGGTTCATCTGGTTCGGCCATGCCGGGATGCCCGGCGCAGACCGTGTCGGGACAATCCTAATACCAACCCGCTCTGACGTTGACTCCTGGGATTCCCAAGATGGTGCGGATG
>CAXUHB010000006.1:0-38236 GCA_964250755.1 uncultured Acetobacteraceae bacterium
AGCATTGTCCGCGGTGGCTTGAATGGGGCAGACGCTTCCTGCTCCCTCCCTCTCCGGGAGAGGGCCGGGGTGAGGGAGGCCGCACGGACGGCGCTATACCCAGCGGGCACTGCCCCGGGCGAGCGCATTGCTTGCCGCCTCCCTCACCCCGGCCCTCTCCCGGAGGAGGAGGGAGCAGGCACGCCCCCCCTCCGCCTCCTGACCTTCTCCACCCTCTATCCCAACGCCGAGCGCCCCAACCACGGCGTCTTCGTCGAGAACCGGCTGCGGCACCTGGTCGCCACCCAGCCGGTCACCAGCACGGTACTCGCCCCGGTGCCGTGGTTCCCGTTGGGATCGCCGCGCTTCGGCGAGTGGGCGCGGCACGCCCGGGCGCCGCGGCAGGAGGTGCGGCACGGCCTGCACGTCCACCATCCCCGCTACCCCGTGCTGCCCAAGGTCGGGATGCTGGCAGCACCCTGGCTGCTGTATCAGGCCAGCCTGCGCGCCGTGCGGCGGCTGCAGCGAGGCGGGCTGCGGTTCGACGTCATTGACGCGCACTATCTGTATCCGGACGGGGTGGCGGCGGCGTGGCTCGGCCGGCGGCTGGGCGTGCCGGTGGTGATGACGGCGCGCGGGTCGGACGTGACGCAGATCGGGCAGATGCCCGGCCCGGCCCGCATGATCGGCGCGGCCCTGCGCGCCGCCGCCGGGGTCATCACCGTCAGCGCCGCGCTGGGGGAGGGCGTGGTGGCCCTGGGCGCCGCGCCGGAGCGGGTGCGGGTGCTGCGCAACGGCGTGGACCTGCAGGCCTTCCATCCCCCCGCCGACCGCGCCGCGGCCCGGCGGGCGCTGGGCCTGACCCGGCCCACCCTGATCTCGGTCGGGCACCTGATCCCGCGCAAGGGCCACGACCTGACCCTCCGCGCCCTGGCGCTGCTGCCGGAGTGGGAGCTGGTGCTGCTGGGGGAGGGGCCGGAGCGCGCGGCGCTGCTGGCGCTGGCGGCCAGCTTGGGCGTAGGAGACCGCGTGCGCCTGCTGGGCGCCCGCCCGCACGGGGAGCTGCCGGGGTGGTATGGCGCGGCGGACCTGATGGTGCTGGCGAGCAGCCGGGAGGGCTGGGCCAACGTGCTGCTGGAGAGCATGGCCTGCGGCACGCCCGTGGTGGCCAGCGACATCCCCGGCAACCCGGAGGTGGTGCGGCGGCGGGAGGCCGGGGTGGTGGTGGAGCGCAGTCCAGAGGGGCTTGCGGCGGGGGTGCGCGGGCTGTGGGCGGCGATGCCGGAGCGTGGGGCGACGCGGCGGTATGCGGAGGGGTTCGGGTGGGCGGAGACGAGTGCGGGGGGGTATGGGGTGTATCGGGCGGTGCTTGAGAGCTATAATCAGCCACGACCGGTTCCGCCGCGCTTTTAATGGCGGCCCTACCCTGTCCTGGATCGAGTAAGCAGCTGAATCACCGCCCTACGACCGGCAGGCACACGCACACAGTTCTAATGGAGACGCTTGTGGACCCCGAGTATTTCAAGCACAGCCGGCAGGAAGTCGCCCCCTTCGTGCCAGTGCAGCGTCGGCGCGTGTTGGAGGTGGGATGCGGCGAGGGAACGTTTGTTGCGTCGCTCCCCGGTGTGGAGGAGTCCTGGGGCATTGAGCCATCGGCTGCCGCCGAGGTTGCTCGCGCGCGCTTCACGCGGATGTTCCGCGCAACGTTCGAGGAGGTCGAAGCTGAGTTGCCACTGGCATATTTCGACGTGGTGATCTGCAATGACGTGATTGAGCATATGCCGGATCATAACCATTTTCTGTCGGCGATTGGAAAGCATATTGCTCCCGGTGGCCTTTTGATCGGCTCTATTCCCAACGTGCGGTTCTATAACAACATGATGCAATTCCTGCTAGAGAAGGATTGGCACTACACCGACTTCGGCATTCTCGATAGGACGCATATCACGTTCTTCACTGAAAAAAGCTTTCGCAAGACCCTTGAACGGCACGGCTTCTCGGTTGTCACCTTGAAAGGCATCAATACTGGTATCAAGTTTTCAGACTCGCGCCGCACGTCGGTCTATTTAGGTTTGGCGCGTGTCCTGAGCGTGCTATCATTTGGCTACTTTTCCGATATATTGCACTTGCAGTTTGCGTTCCAAGCCTCTCCCACAGCGGCTCCGGTCAAGACATGAGCATTTCAGTCCGGCGCAGCCTCGCTTGGATGGGTCTGTCTCAGACCGGTCTGTTTGTGATCGCCTTTGCCGGGTCTGTGGCCATGGCGCGGATGCTGACGCCTCGCGAGATGGGCATCTATGCCGTTGCTGTTGCCGTAATGGGCATCATAGACATGCTGCGGTCGTTCGGCTTGAATGTCCTCATTGTCCGGGAACAGGAGCTATCTGCTCCTGTGCTGAGGACGGTGTTCACGATCAACGCGGTACTGAACATCACTTGCTCTGTCATCGTGTTCGGAGTGAGCGAGGTCGGAGCGCGGTTCTTCGGAGACGCTGGCGTCCGTAGCGTGCTTCACCTTCTCGCTATCGCACCGCTTCTCCATATCTTCGAGCGCATCCCCGCCGGATGTCTGGAACGGACCGGGACGTTTCGGTTCATTGCCGTCATAAACGTGTTCAAGTCTCTCCTAAATACAGGCCTTGCGGTGTCGCTGGCCTTCGCTGGCTTCAGCTACATGAGCATCGCCTGGGCCAATCTTGCGACAACGCTGTTCAGCGTGGTCTGCTTCAATGTGGCTGGGTGGCAGTTCGTCAGCGTCAGGCTGGGCTTGCACGACTGGCGCCGGATCACGCGCTTCGGCTTGCAGATGCTCACGATTGGAACCGTTTCCAGCGTCACCACTCGGCTGACCGACATCTTGATCGGCCGGATCATCGGCTTGTCGGCACTTGGGCTTTACTCACGTGCAGCAGGTCTGAATAGCTTGTTGTGGGACAACCTGCATCTGGTCATTGCCCGTGTGGTGTTCGTGGACTTCGCGGACCAGCATCGCCGCAAGCTGTCGCTTCGGGACACTTATCTTCGCATCGTGGCCATCCTGACCGCGCTGCTCTGGCCAGCCTTCACGGGCCTTGCAATCCTTTCTGGACCTGTCATTTTAACGGTCTATGGTGATGACTGGCTTGGGGCATCCCTGCCGCTGTCCATGCTGTCGCTGGCCGGCGTATTTTATGTCGCAGTCACCATGACGCATGAAATCTACACAGTCACCGGGGAAATGAAGCGGCAGGTTAATGTCGAGTTCAAGCGCAACCTGGCTGGAACCGCGCTTTTTGCTGCGGCCTGCTTTGGCGGCCTTACGTGGGCTGCCGCATCCCGGATCGGGGATGCCCTGTTCACGATTTTCCTTGTCAAAGGCGACTTGGAACGGATGACCCATACCGTGCCGGCAGACTACCCACCGGTTTACCTGAGGAGTGCCGGCCTTACGATCCTTGCTTGCAGTCCAGTTGCCGTCCTGATGGCAACCAGCGGCTGGTCGGCTCACACGCCGTTGTTGCCGATAGCCGGCGCAGTCCTTCTCGGCATCTGCGGCTGGGTGACTGGCCTATGGTACCTGAAGCATCCGCTGTATCTGGAGGCGTTCACAGCCAGCCGTCATCTTCTTGGCGCAGTCCTCGGCCGCACTTGACAGTTCTCAAGGCTCTACCCGACCGGGCGTAAACCTCACGGTGCGTTGCTGCGGGATTGCTGCGGAGTGCCGGCTACGGCGTGTTCCGCCGGACTCAGGAAAGCCGCGGCTCCGGGCGCAGCGGTTTCCGGAGGCCGTCCCAGAGCGCCACGCCCACTCTTCGCGAATGACCCGGAGCCTCGTTCGTCCGAGCTCGTTCACGTCTGAATGCGCGGAATGCCATCCTGACGGCCTGCCTGACCCCGAAGTGCTTGCGCAGAAGCAAGGCGTAGCTGCTGTAGAACAGCCGGGTGGCGGCCGGGCTGGTCTCGCCACCCGAAGATGCGCCGCCTTCATGCAGGAGCATGGGATTGGGAAGATACATGATGGGTATGCCGGCCGTCTTGAGCCTCATGCAGTAGTCGGTGTCTTCCCAATACACGAAGAAGCTTTCGTCCAGCAGCCCGACCCGGCGCAAGGCGTCCATGGACAGCCCCAAGCAGCATCCGCTCGCGAAGTCCACCGGACGCGGGAACGTGCTGTCCTCGGGGCTGAATTCATCGTGCCTGTTGGCGAACACCCAGCCGTAATCTAGGTGGCCTCCGGCATACCAGGAGCGTGACGGGTCCTCTGCCTTCATGACGCGCGGGGCGACCACGGGCCAGTCGTGTTTGGTCCACGCCTCCAGAAGGTCCGCGAGGAACCTGGGCGGCAGCACGGTGTCAGGGTTCAGCAACATGCAGCGGTGGGCACCCTGACAGGCGGCGATTCGCAGTCCTTGGTTCACGGCACGGGCGAAGCCGACGTTGCTGGTGTTCACGACCGTGGTCACACGCGGGTCTGACAGCGACTGCAGGACATCAGCAGAAGCGTCGGACGAGCTGTTGTCTATTGCGATTAGATGCCAGTCTGGACAGGTTTGCGCGATCAAGCTGGACCACATGGACGTGAAAGGATCGGCGCTGTTGTATAAAACGACGATGATCTGGAGCGGTGACGGCATGGCCTAGAGTCTTACAGGCATGGATGCGCCATGCGCCATAGCATTAGCCACGCCGCCCCGATGATGGTCGTGCGGGTCAGGGAGCCTTGCTCAGTGTGTGCGTCTTGGCTCATGGGGCGGAGTGGGACCTTGGGTGCGGGCGGAATGGCCTTGTGACTAGCACAGCGGTTGCCTGATCCCGTGCAGCTAACCTGGCAGGGTTGAAGAAACTCTGACGGTCTCGTGGCGTCCAGGCGGACGTAGGTCATGTCGGACCAGTCCTGCAAGCGCAGCGCCGCTCACGTTCCGTCAACCTGGCCAAAGCATGTCATCATGCCGCCACCCCTGACGTGGCAACTCATCCAGAGAGGACAGGATAGGGGGGATCATGTGGGCCAGGCCCTGGTTTGCGGCAAGTCCTGTGGTATGTGCATGGCGGCGAGTAAAGAGTGCGAAGATGATCAACGTTGCAGGCAGCCCAACCGGGATGGTCCCCTCTCAGTCTCACAGACCGTCCTTTGACTAATCCCGCGCCCACCCCTCGAATTTCTGTTGTCATCCCGACCTATAACGGGTTCCAGCGCCTGCAACCCACCATCCGCTCGGTGCTCAACCAGACGTTGCCGCCGGTAGAGATCATCGTCGTTGACGATGGATCAACCGATGGCACGCCAGAGATCGAGGCTTTGTTCCCCGGCCAGATCCGCTACTTCCGCGTCGCAAACGGCGGCCAGCAACGGGCGCGGAACTACGGTGTCGCGCGCTGTACAGGTGACTGGCTTGCCTTCCTCGACCATGATGACCTCTGGGAGCCTGGCTACCTCGCCGAGGTGTCTGCCCTGGTCCAGACGCACCAGGCCGACGTGACCATCTGCAACAGCCGGACATGGCAAGAAACGGCGGGAGGCGGCTTCTGGAAGGACGACAACCGCTTCGTGCGCTTTGCCCCGTCAGGCTACTGGGAGCAGGTCGGCGCAAACCCGCATGACCGCTGGACGGTGCTTGAACGCTACGACTACCGCAGCTACCTCGAATTCCACCCCTCGCAAACCTCCATGTTCACCTGTTCTCGAACCCTTTACGAGCGCCTCGGCGGCTTCGACGAGCGGATGCGCGGCAGCGGGGCAGAGAACTTCGAGTTGGAGATGCGGGCCTTGCGCGTGGCCCGTGTCGGCTTGATCGGGCAAACCCTGGTCACGATGGTTCGTCACGAAAGCAACGCCAGCCTGGACGGCAGCCGCATGTCCATGGACCTGGTTGACTGCTACCGGTTCGCCTTAGCAAATCACGGCCTCGACACGGCGGAGACGCACGTCGTCCAAGCGGAGATGCAGCGGCGTCTTCCGGCTGCCATTGACGGAGCCTTCACCCTTGGCGAGTTCCAGGCCGTCCGCGAGTACCGGCGCTGCTACCGCGGCACGCTCCCGCCCAAGACCCGGCTGAAAACGATGATCGCCGGCCTGCCTTCCGCCCTGGCTGGCCCAATCGCCCGCTCCCTCTCCCGATAATGGGGGCCTTCATGCACCCGGCTCAGCAGGACGGATTGCTTCCATCGTCCCCAAGTGCCGAAGTCACGGCTTTGCGCCGCGAACTGGCACGTACCCGGCTCCGGTTGTTCGAGGCTGAGGCAAGGTTGGATCAGTTGCAGGCCGCCGATGCCATGGCGCCTGGCCGTGCCCTGCTGCAGCTCCAAGCGCGCCATCCACGCTTCGCCCAACTGCTAATCCGCACGGTGAAGCTTGCTGTTTGGACGGGAACCGCTCAGCTTCCCCGGTATGTGCGGGCTGCCCGGCGCGCAAGACGGCCTGCCCCCTCCCTCGGACCTACCCTCTCTTCAGCCGGGAGCGCCACGCAGCCGATCACGCCGCGCAACGCTCCCGGCGGTGGAACCGTGTTGATTGTTGACCAGACAGTCCTGAAGCCGGACCAGGACGCCGGCTCACGCTGCGTCATGAGCATGATCGCCGCTTTCCGCGAAGCTGGATGGGCTGTGTACTTCTGGCCGCACGACCGTTCCTATGGCGGCCGCTACACGGCAGAGCTTGAGGCGCTGGGTGTGTGCGTCCTGGACGCAAGGCAGCAAGGCGGGCTTGGCGACTGGCTTCGGGCGCATGGTCCGGGGCTGGATCACGTCGTCCTGTCACGCCCTAGAATAGCCCAGGACGCTTTGCCTGACATCCTCCGATGGGTGACGTGTCGCATCAGCTTCATGGGCGTGGACTTGCACTTCGCCCGCCAGGGGCTGAAGGCCACCCAACTGGATGACCCCTTGCTGCAGCATGAAGCCGACCGCTTCCTCGCCTTGGAGCGCAGCATATGGCGTGTCGTTGACGTAGCTCTGTATCTTTCGGAGGAGGAAGCCGCGGTCATCCGGGAGCTTGAGCCAGGGGTCGAGGCCAGGGTGCTGACGCCATACGCCTTCGACGCATTCCAGACGCGTCCGGCCCCGCCTTCGGGTCACGGCCTCCTTTTCATCGGCGGCTTCACACATTCGCCGAACGAAGACGCTGTAATCTGGTTCGTGAAGGAAGTTTTGCCCCTCGTCAGGCAGTCCGTCCCTGGTGCCCGGCTCAAGGTTGTAGGATCAGCCGCACCTCAGTCCATAAAGGACCTGCCGCCGGACGCTGTTGAGTTGGCCGGGCAGATCAGCGACGAGGAGCTTGCGGCTGCCTACGACGCCGCGCGGGTGGTCGTGGCTCCGCTGCGCTTCGGCGCCGGCGTGAAAGGGAAGGTGGTTGAGGCGCTGGCCAAGGGCGTCCCAGTCGTGACCTCGGCCGTTGGCGCTCAGGGCATTCCGGACCTTGCCACGTTCGTCCCGGTGCATGACGACCCCCGTTCCATGGCTGCCGCGGTTGTCTCTCTGCTCAACGACGACCAGGCGTGGGTTGCGCAATCCGCGGCCCAGGCCGCCTACGCCCAGCGCCACTACTCTAGGCAAGCCCTGCGCCAAAGCCTCTCCGCGGCGTTGGCCCCCCGAACGGCGTAGCATCGAACGCTATTTGCTTTGGCCTTCTCCATTTGTAGGACGCCCTCGCGAGCCGCGGTTGCGTCCGTGATCGGTTTATTATCGTAATGCTCTCCGCGTTGCTGCTAGTCCTGGGGGGAAGGACAAGGATCATGTGGGAAGCAGCGCCTCGGCGTCGGCCCATATCCGGCGCACCACGTCGCCGGCCGGCTCCGCGCGGGCCAGCGCCGCGGCCTGGCCGGCCCAGGCCTGCATCCGCCCGGCGTCGCCCGCCGCCTTGGCCTCCACGCGCATGGCGGCGGTCAGGGCGCGCTGCACCGGGTAGGGCGCCAGGGCCGCGCCCGCCGCGGCAGCGGTGTAGGGGGAAGCGACGGCCCGGCCCAGCCGCCCGCTGAAGGCCCGGGTGGGCGCCGTTGCCTCGGGTTCCAGCTCGTGCAGGGCGTCGGCCCAGGCGGGGGCGGTGGCGGCCTCGGGGCAGCGCAGCAGCGCCGTGCCGACCTGGACGGCGCTGGCGCCCAGCAGCAGCGCGGCCGCCACGCCGCGCCCGTCGGCGATGCCGCCCGCGGCGATGACGGGCACACGCAGCCGGTCGGCCAGGCGGGGCAGCAGCGCCAACAGCCCGGCGCCCTGCCGCTCGGCGGCGGCATCATCGAACGCGCCGCGGTGGCCCCCGGCCTCGATCCCCTGGGCCACCACCGCGTCGGCCCCGGCGGCCTGGGCCTGCAGGGCCTCGGCCAGGGTGGTGGCGCAGGCGAACCAGGCGATCCCCCGCGCGTGCAGGGCCTCCACGTAGGCCGCAGGGAACACGCCCATGATGCTGGACACCACGGCAGGCCCCGCCCGCAGCAGGGCCTCGCACTGCGCGTCGAAGTCCTGCAACGGAGCGTCGGCGGCCTCCGGCGGGACGGCGGGACCCCACCCGCCCAGGAAGGCGCGCGCGGCGGCCTCATGCGCCGGGTCGCGGAGGGGGGGTGGGTCGGGGATCCACAGGTTGACCTGGAACGCGCCGTTGCTGCGGGCGCGGAAGCTGGCAGCCCAGTCCAGGATGCCGGCGGGGTCGGTCAGCAGCGCGCCCATCGCGCCCATGCCGCCGGCGTCGGCAACGGCGGCGGCCAGCTCCACCGGGCACGCCCCGGCCATGGGGGCGGACAGGATGGGCACGCGCAGGCCGAACCGGCGGCAGAAGGCGTCGGCGCGGGCGCGCGGGGTCGGCATCGGGACGGGCATCTGAGGGGCTGTCCTGGGCGTGGGTGGTGCGTGCCATCATAGCCAGGGCGGGGCGGGGCGGCGAGCGCGGCGCGTGTCCGGGGACGCACCGCGCAGGCCGGCGGCCTTGGGGCGGGCCGGCGCCGCGGGGTGCAAGGCGTGGCGGCTGGCCCGCCGAACCCGCGGCATCCGCCGCCGTTCTGGCCGGACATCCCAAAGGAGGCCGCAGATGACCGAGCACCACCCCGACCGCGCCGAAACCCTGGCCGAGTTCAAGCGGGTCGTGAACATGACGCCGGCGGCGCTCCGCACCTGGCTGGAGAGCCCGGACAGCCAGGCCGTCGGCATGACGCCGGAGGGCGAGCGGGTGACGCATGAGGGCGGGGCGGAGTCGGTCGGGCACGGGATGGGCCGGCGCATCCTGGAACTGAAGGCGAGCAAGCCGTCGGAGCTGGCCGAGGACGACCTGGCGGCGATGCGCAAGGTGATCGGATACGTGCATCGGCACATGGCGCAGCGCCCGGCGGGAGACGTGACGGGGACGCGCTGGCGGCACTCGCTGATGAACTGGGGGCACGATCCCCTGAAAGACGCGGGTTAAGACGCGGGTTAAGACGCGGGTTAGGGCCGCACCCCGGGCGTCTCCACCGGCAGGCCGTTGGAGCGCCACGCGAGAAACAGGCGCAGGGCCGCAAGCTCGGCGCTGTCCGCCGGCAACGGCTCGGCACGGACGCCGGTCATGCAGTTGCGGATGCGGCGGAGCAGGCTGCCCGCGCCCTGCCACTCCAGCCGGTAGATCGGGTAGGCGTTGGCCCGGCCCTCCGGGATGCGCGCCCCGCCCAGACGGCTGCCGGCCAGCCCCCCCTGGCCACGGGGTTCGTGGCAGTCGGCGCAGGACAGGTCGAGCTGGCCCATGCGGGTGCTGAACACGGCGCGGCCCTGCTCCAGCGCGGGCGCTGCAGGGCCGGAGGCGTCCACCTGGACGGGAAGGCCGCGGGACTGCAAGCCGATCAGGGCGGACAGGGCCAGCATGTCGGGGCTGTCGTCCGCCAGGGCCGGGGCGCCCTGGTGCCGGGCGCGGCTGCGGTTGATCCGGGCTTCGAGGGTGGTGGGGCGCCCCTCGGCAGGGTCCCAGGCGGGCAGGCCGGCGGCAAGGCCGCGCATGGCCTCGGGCGGGCCGTGGCAGGCGGCGCAGCTTTGGCCGCGCGGGCCGGCGGGCTGGTCCCAAAGGGCGCGGCCGTTGGCGACCCAGAGCATGGCGGGGTTGGCCCCGTCGTCGTCCTGCATGGACCGGATGGCAGGGGACGCGTCATCGTAGCCGCTGCGGGGGGCGGGAGCGGCAGCGGCCAGAATGAGGGCGAGGGGCAGGAGGCTCCTGCCCGTCCAGCGTCGGAGAGGGGCCGAAGCTGGGCGGCGCGGCGGGACGGGACGCGCCCGGCGTCCGCTCGGGGACGGCACTCCCGCCCTCATGGGTGCTGGCTTGGTGACAAGCTGGCGTGTCTCACATGCCTCGTGATTGCGAGGCGCGCTTGCGCCGCGGCAATCCAGGGGCGGCGAGCGCGGTCCTGTCGGCCCCTGGATTGCCGCTTCGCTGCGCTCCTCGCAATCACGACGCAACGGAAGCTGGCCGTGTCTCCGGTCGAGTAGGCAGCCGCATCTTCGGGGCCGCAGAGTCCGCCGGTGTGCGGAGGCATGGGACTTCCTCCCTCAGTGGCCCGCACCGGACACGTCCATCCGGCGGATGCACGGCCACCCTAGCCCGGCGGGAAAAGGCCCGGCAACGGTCCCGCTGCCGTCCATGGTCCGCAGCCGCCCCCGGCCGGCGGTGCGCCCGCACCGCCGGCCGGGGGCGTCCGGGTCAGCCCTTCCTCTTGGGGGCGGGCTTCTTGGACACCGGCTTCTTGACGGTCTCGGGCTTGCCCTCCTCGTCAGGCTCGCCCGGCTCCTCGTCCTCCTCCGGCTCCTCGCCTTCGTCGTCCTCGCCGCCCTCCTCGGACGCCTCCACGTTCACGTCGCCCTCGGCGATCTTGGTCAGGGCCTGGTCGTCGGTGCGGGCGGCGTCGCGCAGGGTCTCCAGCTCCTTCACGGCGTCATCCAGGCCCATCTGCCGCGCGAAGGCGAGCAGCGAGCCGTAGCGCGTGACCTCGTAGGTCTTGATCCCCTGCACGCATGCGATCATCGCCGCGTCCAGCACCGGGCCAGGCTCGCCCTCCTCGATGGCTTCCTGGCACTCGGCCAGCAGGCCGTTCATCGCCTCGCACGCCTTGCCGCGGGGGCGCTTGCCCACGGCCTCGAACACGCGGTCCAGTGCCTCGATCGGCTCGTGCGCGTTGTCCTTGGCCTTCTTCAGGATCGCGCGGACGTCCTCGTTCTGCACGGCCTTCATGATCCTGCCGGAGGACTTCGCGAAGGCCTTTTCGGCGTAGTAGATGTCCTGCAGGAAGTGCAGGAACAGGTCGTTCATCGTCTTCATGGCGCTGCTCCGAATGGGACCCGGCCGCGGGGTGCGGTGCTGGGCGGGATGCCCGGGTGCGCGGGGAACGCGGGCGGCGGCGGGGGGTTCTGGCCCGGGGCCGGCCGTCGCGGAGGTGTCATGGCAGGCGGCCTGCGGGGGCAGGGCGCTACTCGCCGCGGAACGCCGGCGGCCGCTTCTCCATGAAGGCCGTCCGGCCCTCCCGGTAGTCGGCGCTGTCGAAGCAGGCGGCCACCGCGGCGTCCACGGCGTCCATGTCGCGGGCGCCCTCGTCGCGCAGCACCTGCTCCACCACTAGCTTGTTGCCGCGGACGGACAGCGGCGCGTTGGCGGCGATGCCGCGAGCCAGGCCGTCCGCGGCGGCGTCCAGTTCAGCCTCGGGCACGACGCGGTCCACCAGGCCGATCCGCAGCGCCTCCGCCGCGCCGATGCGCCCGCCGCCCATCAGCAGCAGCTTGGCCTGGGACGGGCCGACCAGGGACACCAGCCGCCGGGTCATGCCGAAGCCATAGACGATGCCCAGCCGCGCCGCCGGGATGCCGAACAGGGCGCCCTCCGCCGCCACGCGCAGGTCGGCCTGCATGGCGATGCCCAGCCCGCCGCCCAGGCAGAAGCCCCGGATGCGGGCGATCAGCGGCTTGCCGAACCGTGCCAGGGCGTCCGTCCCGCGCCGGGTCAGGGCGTCGTACTCCCGCTGGGCGGCGGCGCTGCCCCGGCGCTCCCCGAACTCGCTGATGTCGGCTCCGGACACGAACGCCTTGCCGCCCGCGCCGGTCATCACCGCCGCGCGCACGGCGGGGTCCCCGTCCCAGGCGTCCAGGATGGCGGCCAGCCCGTCCCACATGGCGACGGACATGGCGTTGCGCCGCTCCGGCTGGTTGAAGGTCAGCAGCCCCACCCCGTCCGCCACCGAGGCCAGCAGCTTGCCCCCGGCGTGCTCCTGCGATGCGTGTTCCATGCTTGGCCCCCTGCTATGCCGCGGAGGTTGACACGCCCGGCCCCGCGCTCCCAGGGTCCGGCATGACCGGACGCCTCGCGCTGCTGCTGCTGGTCCCGGCGCTGGCCCTGGCCCAGCCGGCGGAGGTGCGTCACGAGCCGATGGACCCCGCCGACGCCGCCCCCATCCTGGGCCGGGCGGTGCTGGACCCGGCGGGGCAGCCGGCCGGGCGGATCGTGGACGTGCTGGTGGACGGGATGGGCGGCACGCGTGCGGCGGTGGTGGACTTCGGCGGCTTCCTGGGCATCGGGCAGCGCCGGGTCGCGGTGGCCTGGCGGGCGCTGCACTTCAACCCGGCGGACGGCGGCATCATCCTGGAGCTGTCTGCCGACCAGATCGCCGCCGCCCCGGACTACAAGCCCGGCGGCGCCGTCCTGATGGCGGCCCCCCCGCCCGCCCCGACGCCGACCCCGCCGCGATGACCGGGGCGGACCTGGGCCGCCCGTGCGCAGGCTGCGGCGCCCGCGCCCGCTCATGCCCCAGCTCGTGCCCCAGCTCGTGCCTCAACTCATGCATTGACGCGCGCCGTGCCGGATAGCCTGGGCGCGGCGGCCGGGGGCGGCTGGCGGCTGGATGCCCTGAACGCGCTGGTGGCCGGCGGCCAGACCGGGTTCGGCGCCTTCATCGCCGTCCACCTGACGGCGCAGGCATGGACCCAGGGCGACATCGGCCAGGCGCTGGCGGCCGGCACCATCGCGGGCATGGCCAGTCAGATACCGGCCGGCGCCCTGGTGGACCGGATGCGCAGCAAGCGGCTGGCCGTCGCCCTGGGCGCCGCCGCCGTCGCCGCCAGCGCCCTGCTGTTCGCCGCCACGGGCGCCCGGTTGGCGGTGCTGGCGGCGGAGGTGCTGCACGGCTTCGCAAGCTGCATGATCGGCCCGGCCATCGCGGCGATCAGCCTGGGGCTGGCCGGCCACGCCGGGCTGGGGGACCGGCTCGGCCGCAACGCGCGCTTCGCCTCGCTCGGCAGCGCGGGAGCGGCGCTGGCGCTGGGCGGGTTGGGCACATGGGTGTCGGGCGGGTCGGTGTTCTGGGCCACCGCGGGGATCATGGGGGTGGGGCTGGCCGTTGCCCTGGCGGTCCCGGGCGCCCCGCCGCTCGCCACCGCCGCAACTGCCGCGCCCGTGCCGCGGCTGCGGACGCTGCTGGACCGCCGGCTGATGGCCTTTGCCGCCGTCGTCGCCGGGTTCCACCTGGCCAACGCGGCGATGCTGCCGCTGGTGGCGGGGGCGGTGACGCGGGCTGCAGGGTCGCGCGCCAATTTGGTGATCGCCGCGGGCATCGTCGTGCCGCAGGTGGTGGTCGCGCTGGCCTCGCCCTTCGTGGGCCGGCAGGCCGACCGCTGGGGACGGCGGCCGGTGCTGCTGCTGGGCTTCCTGGCGCTGCCGCTGCGCGGGGCGCTGCTGGCGCTGGACGCCGGGCCGGGCTGGGTGGTGGCGGTGCAGGCGCTGGACGGGATCAGCGCGGCGGCGATGGGCGTGCTGCTGCCGCTGGTGGCCGCGGACCTGACCCGGCAGGGCGGCGGGTTCAGCGCGGCCCTTGGCGTGCTGGGCCTGGCGGCCGGCGCGGGCGCAACGCTCAGCACAGGGCTGGCCGGGCTGGTGGCCGACCGCTTCGGCCCGGCGACGGCGCTGCTGGCCTTGGCGGGGGCTGGCGCATGTGCCGCGGCGGGATTGCTGGCCGTCCCGGAAACCCGGCCGCCCCCCGCGCGTATGTGCAAGGCTGTTACATCACAGGAGGCGTAGTCATGAAGGTTCTGTTCGCTGCCGCCATCGCCGTCGCCGCTGTCGCCTCCTCCGGCGCGCCGGCCCAGGCCGCCGGCTGCCTGCGCGGCGCGGCGGTGGGAGGTGTGGCCGGGCACGTCGCAGGGCATGGCGTGCTGGGCGCCGCTGCCGGCTGCGCCATCGGCCGTCATCAGGCCAACAAGTCCGCCCGCCAGGCGGCGCAGCAGAATCAAGCGCAGCAGACCGGCCGCTACTAAGGCCCTCCTGCAAGCAGCGCCGCTTCCCCTCGGCGGGCGGCGGCGCTGCTTGCCCCGACGCGCCTGCTTCTGCATACAGCGGACGTGACCCCCTTCACCTCCGCAACCGAGGCCCGGACCGTCGGCGGTGCCCTGCTGCGCCTGCATCGCACGGCACTGGGCCGCGATCCCGACCCGGACGGCTTGCAGAGGCTGGCCACGGCCTGGCACGAGGGCGTCTCGCTGCAGGACCTGGCCGCCCGGCTGTCCGGCACCCCGGAGTTCGCAGCCCGTCATGGGCCCGGCGGGCCAGATGATCCCGTCGCACCCGAAGCTGCCGCGGACATGGCCATCCAAGTGCTGCCGTCCGGCGACGCGGCAGCGCCGGGGCTGGCCTCTGCCGTCGCCGGCCTGACCCGGGCGGAGGCCGTGGCCGCCATCGCCGACGCCGCCCCGGTCCGCCTGCGGGCGCCGCTGCTGCCGGGCTTGTTCCCGGGCGTGCCCCCGGACGACCCCGTCGCTTACGCCCTGTGGATCGAGCTGCATGACACGCCGCCTGCCGGCCTGACCCTGCCGACGCCCGCCGGTCCGCGCGTCAGCTTGGTCGCCCCTGCCGGCGACACCACGGCAGAGGCGGCGCTCCGCACCTTGGAGAGCCTGCAGGCCGGCACCTACCCGGAATGGGAACTGGTCCTGGCCACCCGCCTGCACTCCGCCTGGCCCGCCCGCACCCTGGACGCCGCCGCAGCCAAGGAGGCCCGGCTCCGGCTGGTTCCCGGTCCCGGCGGGCTGGAGGGGATGGCCGCCGCGCTCGCCGCCTGCACCGGCGGCGCCATTGGCATTCTGGCGCCCGGCGACATCCTGCCCCTCACCGGGCTGCATGAGGCCGCCGCCGCCTGGGCCGCCCATCCCGCCCCCGCCTTGCTCTTTACCGACGAGGACCGGGTGGGACCGGACGGCGCCCGGACGCAGCCCCGGTTCAAGCCGGGCTACAGCCCCGACGCGCATCAGGCCGGCGTCACCATCGGCCAGCTTGCGCTGCACGACGCGGCGCTGCTGCGGCACGCGGGCGGGCTGCGCCCCGGGCCGGATCCGCTGCATGACCTGGCACTGCGCGTCGCCGCCCTGGCCGGCCCTGCCCGTGTCATCCACGTCCCGGCCGTGCTGGTCCACCGTGCCGCTCCGCCGCCCGCGCGCCAGCCCCGCCCGGCGCTGCCACCCCTGCACGGCCTACCGCCCGTCACCGTCATCCTGCCCACCAAGGACCGCCCGGACCTGCTCGCCGCCAGCACCGCCGGCGTGCTGCGCGGCACGGACTATCCGGCGCTGGAGCTGCTGGTGGTGGACAACGGCAGCACCGACCCGGCTGCCCTGGCCTTGTTGAAGGAACTGGCCGCCACCCCCCGCACCCGCGTGCTGCGCCGTCCCGGGCCGTTCAACTTCTCCGCCCTCAACAACGCCGCGGCGCGGGAGGCTGCTGGCGAGGTCCTGGTGCTGCTGAACAACGACACCGAGGTCGTGGATGCCGGCTGGCTGCAGGAGCTGGTCCGTCACGCCGTCCGCCCCGGGGCGGGTGCGGTGGGCGCGCGGCTGCTGCACCGGGACGGCAGCTTGCAGCACGGCGGCATGGTGCTGGGCGCCGACGGCGGGGCCGTCCACGTCCTGCGCGGCGCCCCCCGCGGCGCCGATGGCTACGAGGGCCAGTTGGCCGTCCCGCGCGACCTGACGACCGTCACCGGCGCCTGCTTGGCGATCCGCCGGGACGTGTGGGACGCGGTGGGCGGCATGGACGAGGGCTTTCCCGTCGCCTGGAACGACGTGGACCTGTGCCAGCGCATCCGCGCCGCAGGTCTCCGCGTGATCTGGACCCCTGACGCCGTGCTGCTGCACCTGGAGGGCGAGACCCGGGGAGAGGACGCGGCCGACCCTGCCCGGCAGGCCCGGTTCCTGGCCGACGCCGCCCGCTACCGCGCCCGCTGGGGCGACGGCGCCCGCAACGACCCCTTCCTGAACTCCAACCTGCAGGCGGTCGGCGGCGCGCTCGTGCTCGCCCCGCCGCGCCGCCCGCGGCCCTGGATGGCGCCCACTGCGAAAGCGCCCGCCGGCAAGGCGCCGGTTGCGCCCGCGGGCGAAAGCTGATGATACCCGCCGCACCCACTGATCGGACCCGCGGCCTTGGACCATAGCCTGACGATTGCCGATGCCGCCAACGACGCCGGTGCCGGCGCCGCCCTGGCCCTGATCCAGGATCCGGCGCTCGACTCACTGTTCCTGCGCCCCGGGCGCACCGGCGTCGCCAGCGCCTGGTATGGCCATGTCCCCTTCGCGCACTGGCTGGTTGCCGCCGCCCGCCCGCACCTGCTGGTGGAGCTGGGAACGCATAACGGCGTATCCTACAGCGCGTTCTGCGCCGCCGCCGCCCAGGCCGGCTCCGGCACCCGCTGCTATGCCGTGGACACCTGGAGGGGGGACGAGCACGCGGGGCAGTACGGCGACGAGGTCCTTGAGGACCTGCGCCGCTTCCATGACCCGCTTTATGGCGCCTTTTCCACCCTGATGCGCTGCACCTTCGACCAGGCCCTGCCGTACTTCGCCGACGGCAGCGTGGACCTGCTGCATATAGACGGCTTGCACACCTACGAGGCCGTGCGCGCGGACTTCCTGTCCTGGCAACCCAAGCTGTCCCCCCGCGCCGTGGTGCTGTTCCACGACACCAACGAGCGCCGGGACGACTTCGGCGTGTGGCGCCTGTGGGCCGAGCTGCGGGAGCTGCATCCCGGCTTCGAGTTCCTGCACAGCCACGGCCTGGGCGTGCTGGCGCCCGGCCCGGACGCGCCGCCTGGCGTGCGGGCGCTGTGCGGCGCGGGGCCGGAAGCCTCGGCGCTGCTGCGCGACCGGTTCAGCCAGTTGGGCGAACGCTGGATGGACCATTTCGAGGCGTCGCAGGCGCTTGCGGGCCAGCGCGCCGCGGAGGCGCGCAACGCCGGGCTGACCGGGGAGCTGGGCGCAGCCCGGCTGGCCCGCCAGCAAGCCGAGGCGGCCGGCGCGTCCTTGCATGCGTCCCTGCACGCGGCTCTGCACGCGGCGGCGGAGGCGACGCGCCGCGACATCGGCGCGCTGGAGGCCGACCTGGCCGGACGCGACGCCAGGCTGGCGGTGCTTCGGGGCGAGCACGACGCCTTGCAGCAGGAGCACGCCGACACGCTGGACGACCTGCACCGCGGCTGGTCCTACCAGCGGGAGCTGTCGGCCAAGCTGGACGCCGGCGAAGCCCATGCCGCCCACCTGAAGGGTCTGCTGGCGGAGCGTGCCGCGGAGTGGGAGCGCGTCCACGCCATCCTGATTGGCCGGGACGCCGATGCTGCCGGGCTGCGCGCAGCGCTGGCCGAGGCCCGCGCGATGCAGGCCGCCATGCACCGCTCCGTATCGTGGCGGCTGACCCGCCCGGTCCGTCTCCTGGGCTGCCTGCCGCCGCTGCGCCGCGTCCGGCGCTTCCTGGGCCTGGTGCGCCGCGGCGGCCTGGGGGAGCGCCGCCGCCTGTTGGCCCAGCGCGCGGCGGAGGCGGCGGCGCTGCGGGCCACGCCGCTGTTCCACGCTGCCTGGTACTTGCAGCAGCATCCAGGCCTGGCTGCCGCCGGGCACGACCCCGCCGCGCACTTCGCCTGGACCGGCGCGGCGTCCGGGGCGCAGCCGAACCCCTGGTTCGACACGGGCTGGTATCTCGCGCGCAACCCCGCTGTCGCCGCCTCGGGCGAGAACCCGCTGCTGCACTGGATCAGGGAGGGCGCGGCGGCGGGGCTGGACCCCAATCCCTTCCTGGACGTGGACTGGTATGCTGCCCGCCACGGCCTGCCTGCGGACGGCGATCCGCTCAGCCACTACATCAACACCGGCATCCCCGGCCTGCTCGATCCCAACCCCGGCCTGAACGCCCAGGTGTATGCCGCCGAGAACCCGGACCGCGGCGGCATGGACCCGCTGCTGCACTGGTGGCGGATCGGCGCCGGCACCGGGCGCGACCCGGCGCCGCTGTTCGACGCCGCCTGGTATCGCGGGCGTCACAACCTGGGCGCCGCCGACCCGCTGGCCCACTGGCTGGATACGGACCGCACCGGCCCCACCCACCCGCTGCACCTGCTGGCCGGGGGCAAGCCGGACACCCCCGTCCTGCCGCCGCCGGGCGACGCGCCCGATGTCAGCATCATCGTCCCCGTCTATGGCCACCCCGGCGATACCATGCGCTGCCTGCACTCCGTCGCGGCGTGCAGCGGGGACGGCCTGGCCTACGAGGTCATCGTCGCCGACGACAACCCGGCGCTGCGCGTGGGGCCGATGCTGCCGGCCGCCTTCGGCGAGGCCGTCGTCGTCGAGAACCCGGAAAACCTCGGCTTCCTGCGCTCCTGCAGCAACGCCGCCCGCCACGCGCGGGGGCGGCACCTGCTGTTCCTGAACAACGACACCGTGGTCCATCCGGACTGGCTGGCCCCCCTGGTCCGCCTGGCCGACGCCGACGCCACGGTGGGCCTGGTCGGCGCCAAGCTGCTGAACGCGGACGGCACCTTGCAGGAGGCCGGCGGCGCCATCCTGTCCAACGGCTGGGGCCAGCCCTACGGCGCCGGCGACGACCCGGCGCTGCCGCAATACAACTTCGTGCGGGAGGTGGACGTGGCCGTCGGCGCCTGCATCCTCGTGCCCCGCGCCGCCTGGGATGCGGTGGGCGGCTTCGACGAGGCCTATGCCCCGGCGTTCTACGAGGAGTTCGACCTCGCCTTCGCGCTGCGCGCCGCCGGGTTCCGGACGATGTACCAGCCCGCCAGCGTGGTCACGCACCACGGCAGCAACTCCTATGGCGCGGAGGCGCGGGACCGGCAGAGCGCCATCAACCACGCGCGGTTCTGCCGCAAGTGGGCGCAGGTGCTGCCGGGCCAGCCCGCGCCGGACGCCACCCCGTACCAGCAGCGCGAGCGCCCGCCGCAGGCCGGCACCGTGCTGGTCATTGACGACCGCGTGCCGGAGTGGGACCGCCACGCCGGCGGCCTGACCATCAGTCAATACCTGCACCTGTTCCGCGGCATGGGCTGGCGCGTCGCCTTCCTGCCCGCCGCCGACCCCGCGCCCCTGCAGCCCTACACGGGCGTATTGCAGCAGGCGGGGATCGAGGTGCTGCACGCGCCGGAACGCCTGGAGGACTGGCTGCGCGCCAACGGCGGCGCGCTCGACCTGGTCTGGACCGCCCGCCCCGACGTGACCGGCCCGCGCCTGGACCTGATCCGCGCCCACACGAGCGCGCCCGTCATCTACTACACCCACGACCTCCATCACCTGCGGGAGCGCCGCCGCTACGATCTGGACGGCGACCCCCGCGCCTTGCAGGAGAGCCGCCGCCTGCAACGGATCGAGGAGCGCATCTTCGCCGCCGTGGACCAGGTGATGACCCCTAGCGCGGAGGAGGCGCGGATCATCGCCCAGACCGTCCCCGCGGCGAAGGTCCATGTGATCCCGCCCTACATCGTGCGGCCTGCCGGCCCAGATGCTGCGCACGACTTCGCTGCGCACGATCCTGCAGCGCATGATCCCGCCGTGGCGCAGGACGCCCTGATCTTCGTCGGCGGCTTCGGCCACCCGCCCAACGTGGACGCCGCGGCGTGGCTGGTGCGGGACATCATGCCGGCGGTGTGGCTGCAGGAGCCGTCCGTCAAGCTGCTTCTGGTCGGCAGCGCCCCCCCGGCCCAGGTGAAGGCGCTGGCCGGGCCGCGGGTGCAGGTCACGGGCTTCGTCCCCGACATCGCGCCGCTGTATGCCCGCAGCCGCATGTCGGTCAGCCCGCTGCGCTACGGCGCCGGCGTCAAGGGCAAGATCGTCGCCAGCCTGCAGGCCGGCGTTCCCGTCGTGACCACCCCTGTGGGCAACGAGGGCCTGGACCTGATTCCGGGCAGGGAAGCGCTGGTGGCCGACGACGCCCCCGCCCTGGCCGCCGCCATCCTGGAGCTATGGCGCGACCCGGCCCTGCAGGACCGCCTGGCCCGTGCCGGCCAGGCCGCGCTGAGCGGCCGCTACAGCGAGGCCGCGGCCCGCCGCGCCGTCTGCTCCGTGCTGGCCGCCGCCGTGGGCGTGCGGACATGAACGCCATGCCCCCACCCGTCCCCCCGCACGCATCCGCCGCTGCCCCTGCCGCCCCCGCCCCGCCCGCAAGCCGCCTGTCCGTGCTGGTGGACCTGCGCCCGTGCTACGAGGGCTTCGCCGGCATCCCGCAGGAGACCCGTCTGCTGTTCGCGATGTTCGCAGAGATGGGGCTGGGGCGCTTGGGCGGGCTGGCGTCGGGCATCCACTTCGCCGCGCCGCCGCGCCGGGCCAAGGCGGCCGACACGCCGTTCGACAGGATACTCGAACAGGCCCGCGTCATCGTCAGCACCGACACCAAGCGGCACCACGCGCCGCCGGGCCTGTCCCTGCTGCTGCCCGGCCCGATCCGCCGCCGGATGCACCACGTCACCAGCATCCTGTCGCTGACGCAGCGGGAGGAGCGGCTGGACCTCCGCATAGACCCGGTCCTGTTCGAGGACTATCTGTGGATGAAGCTGTTCGACAACACGCTGGCCCCGTCCGACCGGCGGCTGATCGGGCGCGCGGAGTACTTCGCGACGGCGCTGGGGCACGAGAATGCGCGGTCCCTGTCCATGCTGCCGCTGCCGTTCCAGCGCCGGGTGGACACGCGGGGATGGGACGTGTTCTTCGCCGCCACCGTCTCCCCCTACAGGCCGCGGCCCGGCACGGCGTTCATGGTGCGCTACTACGACGCCCTGCCGCTGGTCAGCCCGCACACCATCGGCGAACCCTGGCCGCACACCAACAGCCACGCTCGGATGCTGCTGCGGAACATGCAGCAGGGCGCCCATTTCTACTGCGACAGCGAACCCGTGCGCGGCGACCTGCTGACCCTGTTCCCCGGGCAGGAGCGCCGCGTCCACACCATCCCCGCCCTGGTGGCCCCCGAATACCGCCCGGACGTGCGGCCCGAGGCGGAGCTGCGCACCATCCTGAAGCGCCGCGCCAGCACCGCAACGACCCCCGCAGGCGGGCGGCGGGAGAAGCCGGACGAGCCCCTGCCGAAGCTCATCATCGCCTGCTCCACCCTGGAGCCGCGCAAGAACTACCTTCGCCTGTTCCGCGGCTTCGAGATCGCGCGGCGGATGACCAAGGTGCCGATGCAGCTCCTGATCGTCGCCAACCCTGGCTGGCGGTCGGACGCGGAGCTGGCGGAGCTGAAGCTGCTGGTGCGCGAAGGCGCCTACCACGTCAGCGGCGTGCCGCTGCCCGAGCTGCGCGTGCTCTACTCGATGGCGCACCTGGTCGTGGCCCCCAGCCGGGCCGAGGGCTTCGACTATTCAGGCGTCGAGGGCATGGCCTGCGGCACCCCCCTGGTCGCCAGCGGCATCCCCGTGCATCGGTGGGTGTACGGCGACGCCGCCGAGTACTTCGACCCCTACGACGACGAGGAGCTGGGCACCATCCTGGCCCGGTTGTGCGAGCTGCCGCGCGAGGAGGGCCACCTGTCCGACATGCGCGACCGCGGGCTGCGTCAGGCCGCGCTGTATCAGGCGCCGGCCCTGGCGCCGCGGTGGGAGCAGGCGGTGGTGGATGCGGTCAGAGCCACCGCCGCAGACCACGCAGCGGCGCCGTGACCCGCCACGATGTGGACTGCCGCACCGCCTCCAGCTCCCGCCGCGCCTGCTGCAGGTCCAGCCGCGCCTGCCGCAGTGCCAGGCGCGCTTCCATGTCGAACGCCGAGCAGGCGAGGTCCGCCGTACTCGGCACCCGCGCCCCGGGCCGCAGCCGCAGCAGCACGTCCTCGTTGGTCCCGTGCAGCACTACGTTGTCGTGGAAGAAGCTGGCCGCATCCGTCGCCGCCGGACGCTCCCCGCCCGCCGCGTCCACCGAGCGCACGTCGAACGCATCCCACAGCAGCAGCGCGAACGCCCGCGCGTCGAAGCCCTGCAGCCAGGTCAGGCACCAGGTGTTGAACTCCATGAACACCGGCGGACGGAACCGCTCGATGGTGCCAGCCGCACCCTCCAGCACCGGCGGCTCGAACCCCTCCACGTCCAACTTCAGGAAGTCCAGCCGCGTCAGCCCGGCCTCCGCCACGTAGCTGTCCAGCGTCACCACCGGCACCTCCGCCCCGGCCCCGCCGGCCTGGACGTGCGACCCAGGGCCGTGCGCGCTCATCCGCACCGTGCCGGGCTGCCGGCCCAGCGCAACGGCGTTGACGGTGCAGTTGCGGATGCCGTTCTCCTGAATGTTCCGCCGCAGGTACTCGGCGTTCTCCGGCAGCGCCTCGAATACGTGGACGTGGCCGTCCGGCACCAGGGCCGACAGGATCAGCGCGGTCAGGCCGATGTTGCCGCCAGCATCTATCACCACCCCGTCCCGCGGCACGTTCGCGCGCACCCAGGCCTGCAACGGAGCCTCCGCCGCAAGGATGGCGGCGGCATTCTGGAAATAGGCGTCGGCTGGATTGCCGTGCAGCGCGATCTGCCGCCCAGGCAGGGTTGCTGTCTTCGGGCTGGCGTCGGGCATAGCGTCCTCATGGGGCGGGATGGGGGTGCTCTGCCCCACCTCTAGGTGGGCAGCAAGCTTCAACCCTGCGTCTGCCGCCAGTACCTGCGTCTGCCACTAGTACTTGAGCTCGTCCGGCATCAGGCTCTGCCCCTTGCGGGTGCAGTCCACCACGCGCAGCCAGCACGGCACCCCCCAGCGCCAGCCCACGCCGTAGCGCACCGGCGCCGCGCCATCCTGCCAGCCTGCGGGCGGCGTCACCCACGTCACGCCGGGGCCGAAGTCCCGCCGGACTGCATACACCCGCATCCCGCCCGGCACCGGGATGGCGCGCAACGCGCCCAGGCCGCGCAACTCCCCTGCGTCGTCCCGCACCGCCAACGAAGCGAAGTAGGCCTCCTCGAACTCCGGCGGCGGCCCGGCATAGGCCAGCATCCGGGCAGGCGTGCCGGCGGAAACCTCCATTGGCTCCAGCCGCAGGCAAAGCACGATGACGGAAACGGCCAGCGCCAGGGGGGCGAGCGGAAACATCGGGGCCGCGCGCCAGCGCCGGACGTCGCGCGCCGCCAGGAAGGCCAGCAGCGCCAGGCCGGGCATCACCCACTGGAAGTAGTGGAAGTTCTGGTAGCGCCACAGCCCCGTCGGCAGCAGATCCACGTAGGACAAATAGAGCAGCATGTGCAGGACGGCCAGCACCGCCAGCAGCCCCGCCGCGCGCCCGTGCGCCCAGGCCACCGCCAGCCCCGGCAGCGCCAGCGCCGCCCAGGGCGCCCGCCACAGCAGCCCCCGCCCGTCCCCAAACCACGCCCGCGGGTCTTCCAGCAGGGTATAAGCCTTCCAGCCCAGCCCATGCAGCGTGAAGCCCAGGTCGTGCGACTGCGCCATGTAGGGCGACGGCGCGAAGCCGTAGATGCGCAGATGCAGCGCCGCATAGGGTGCCAGCACAAGTAGCCCGCCTGCCGTCATCAGCGCCGGGTCCCGCCACCGCCCGCTTTCGGGAACCTGGCGGCGCAAGCTGACGGCCAGCGCCGCCAGCGCGCAAGGGGCGGCCAGCAGAAGTTCGGTCGGACGCACCAAGGGGATCGCCGCCGCCAGCAGGCCAATCCAGAAGGACTGGCGCCCGCCCTCCAGGTGCGCCGCGACGGCGGCCAGCAGCAGCCAGATCAGCGCCGCAGCGGGAATGGTGTTCCAGGGGACGATCCAGCCCTCGAACAGCATTCGACTGCCCGCCGTGCTCAACAGGAACAGGATGACCGCCCAGCCGCGCGGCACGCCCGTGCGGCGCGCCACCGCCAGGAACCCGGCGAACGCCAGCAGCAGCGATCCCAGGTTGACTGGCAGGAAGGGATGGATGTGGCTCCATGCCGTGAAGGGGGCGCCCAGCACCGCGTAACCCAGGGGATACCAGTGCCGGGCCGGGTGCATATTGCCGGACGCAAGCGCCCGGGCGCTGTCCAGGACCTTGCCCTGGTCCCACCAGGTCCACCACCCCAGGGGCTCAATGGGATTCTGGCCGGGCAGGCTGGCGTTGCCCAGGACGCACCAGAGATGCCAACCCGTCAAAAGAGTGCCTCCCGCCGCCGCAGGATGGGCGGCGCAGGCAGCTGCAAGGCAACGGGCCAGGGCGGCCAAGCGGGCAGCCCAGATGCGGGGAAGGCCACCCCGGGCCGCAGATGCGCCCACCGCGGGGCTGGCGTGCTCGGCGGCGTTCATCGGACCGGCATCCCTGGCAGGCCGCAGCCCATCGCCTCGGCCTTGAGCAGGATGCGTTGCCGTCCGCAACACGGACGGCGCGGAGCCGGCATCGGGCATTGCACAGATGGCAGCTCCTGCTGGCGGCTCCTGCGGCGCACGTCACCATAGCGCGCACGCGCGGGCTTGCCTAATGCCGGCGGCGTACGCCGGGCTGCTTCTTCCCTCTCCGGAAGGGAGAGCGGGCCGCTTCCAAACCCGCCCCACCCCCTTCCCCCCCGCCCCGGCTTGTGCCACCACCCCCCACCCGCAGCACGCATCAGGTGGACCCAACATGCCGGACGGCGCCCCGACCCAGCCCCAAGCCGTCCAGCAGCCCGCAGGCAACCTGATGAAGGGCCTGCGCGGCGTCATCATGGGCGTCGCCAACGACCGCAGCATCGCCTGGGGCATCGCCTCCGCCTGCGCCGCCCAGGGCGCCGAGCTCGCCTTCACCTACCAGGGCGACGCGCTGGAGCGGCGGGTGCGCCCGCTGGCGGCCAGCGTCGGCAGCAGCGTCGTGGCGCCGTGCGACGTGTCGGACGACGCCAGCATAGACGCCGCCTTCGCCCATATCGGCGCGAGCTGGGACAGCATCGACTTCGTCGTCCACGCCATCGGCTGGGCGGACAAGGCGTATCTCCGCGGCAAGTACCTGGACACGCCGCGCGCCGCCTTCATGCAGGCGCTCGACATCTCATGCTTCTCCTTCACCGCCGTCGCGCAGCGCGCCGTGCCGATGATGCGGAACGGCGGATCGCTGCTCACCATGTCCTACCTGGGGGCCGAGCGGGTGATGCCGCACTACAACGTCATGGGCGTGGCCAAGGCGGCGCTGGAGTCCTCGGTCCGCTACCTTGCCGCCGACCTGGGCGGGCAGGGCATCCGGGTGAACGCGCTGTCCGCCGGGCCGATGAAGACGCTGGCGGCCAGCGGCATCGGCGACTTCCGCTACATCCTGCGCTGGAACCAGTACAACTCCCCGCTGGAGCGCAACGTGACGCTGGAGCAGGTGGGCGGCGCCGGCATGTACCTGCTCAGCCCGCTGAGCGCGGGCGTGACGGGGGAGGTGCATCACGTGGACAGCGGCTACCACGTCGTCGGCATGAAGAACCCGGCGGCGCCGGACATCAACGTCGCGTCCGACCACTGACGGGCGGCGCCATGAAGCATGAAGCCCTCTGCTCCCTCTCCCTCCGGGAGAGGGCCGGGGTGAGGGGGTCTTGGCTGCGGAGCGGAGAACCGCCCGAGCTGCTGGCCCGCAGCCATGCCTCGGCCAGCGCCGCGCCCGAAGACCCCCTCACCCCAACCCTCTCCCAGAGGGAGAGGGAGAAGCCCCGCCCGTCCCCATGAGCCACAACACCTTCGGCCACCTGTTCCGCGTCACCACCTGGGGCGAGAGCCACGGTCCGGCCATCGGCTGCGTCGTGGACGGCTGCCCGCCCCGCCTGCCGCTGACGGAAGCCGACATCCAGCCCTGGCTCGACCGCCGCCGCCCCGGCCAGAGCAAGTACACCACCCAGCGCCAGGAGCCGGACCAGGTACGCATCCTGTCCGGCACGCTCGACGGCCTGACCACCGGCACCCCCATCGCACTCGAAATCCAGAACGTGGACCAGCGCAGCCGCGACTACGGCGCCATCGCCGACCAGTTCCGGCCGGGCCACGCCGACATGTCCTACGAGATGAAATACGGCATCCGCGACCACCGCGGCGGCGGACGCAGCTCCGCCCGGGAAACCGCCTCCCGCGTTGCCGCCGGCGCCGTCGCCCGCATCGTGCTGGGCGCCGGCGTGCATGTGCGGGGCGCGATGGTGCAGATGGGCGCGCATGCGGTGGACCGCGCCCGCTGGGACTGGGGCGCCGTGGACGCCAACCCCCTGTTCTGCCCGGACCCGGTGGCCGCCGCCGCGTGGGAAGCCGAACTGGCCGAAATCCGCAAGGCCGGCTCCAGCATCGGCGCCATCATCGAAATTGTTGCCGAGGGCGTGCCGCCGGGCCTGGGCGCACCCATCTACGCCAAGCTGGACGCGGACATCGCCGCGGCGCTGATGGGGATCAATGCGGTGAAGGGCGTGGAGATCGGCGACGGCTTCGCGGCGGCAGCCCTCCGCGGAGAGGGCAACGCAGACGAGATGCGGATGCAGGGCGGCGGCATCGCCTTCGCCAGCAACCACGCCGGTGGCGTGCTGGGCGGCATCAGCACCGGCCAGCCCATCGTCGCGCGCTTCGCCGTCAAGCCCACCAGCAGCATCCTCGTGCCCCGGCAGTCTGTGGACCGCATGGGACAGGAGGTTGATGTCGTCACCCGGGGCCGGCACGATCCCTGCGTCGGCATCCGCGCCGTCCCGGTCGGGGAGGCGATGATGGCCTGCGTCCTGGCCGACCACCTGCTCCGCCACCGTGCCCAGGTGCCGGACCGGGCCCCGGCGTTGAGCAACGGGGCGCCGGCGAACCCGGTGCCAGGAAACTGAACGCCATCCCCCCTTCGTTGCTGTTGCCGCCGGGCGGGAAGGGTGACACCTTGCCGGTCCCGATGCAGCCGCTCGCCGAACCCCTGGACAAGGCCGCCCTCGATGCGTTCATCGGGTGCATCGGCACGCGCCAGTGGCGGGACCGCTTGACGGCCCTGCGCGCCGCCGCCTCGCCCAGCACCCGCACGGGCCGGCAGGCGCAGCAGCGCCATTGCATCGAGTTCGCGGTGGACCGGCTGCGCCGCACGACCATGAACCGGCCGCTGAGCACCGCGGAGCGCTGGATCGCCACCCACGCCGCCGCTGCCGTCACCTTGTTCGAGGGGCTGACCAACCCCGGGCGCCTCCGCCTGTCCGCCCTGCTGCGCTCCGCCCTGCAGGAGGGGGAGTGCCTGGTCCCCGCCTTCCATCTGATGCGCACCGCGGCGCTGCAGCGGTCGCGCGGATTCGACGTGTCGTTTGCCGGGTTGGAGGACGCCGCGCCCTTCGACCTGCTGCTGCACCGGGACGGGATCGAGGCGGAGGTCGCCTGCGACACCGTCTCCGCCGAGGACGGGCGCGGCGTCCACCGCGGCGCCTGGTTCCGCCTGGTGGACAGCATGGACCCGGAGCTGCAGACCTGGCTTTGCGCCCACCCCGGCCGCTACCTGCTCAAGATGACCCTTCCCCAGGGCCTGCGCGGGCCGGAGGATGCGGGCGGCGACCTGCTGGGCCGCCTGCACGACCGCATCACCGCCATGCTGAAGCAGCAGCGCCGCACCGATGGGGACGAGGCGGCGATGCTTCGCCTGGACCCCCTGATGCTCGCTGCCGCCCAGGCCGATGAACTCGGCCTGATGCCCCGCCTGCGCCAGGAGTTCGGGCCGGAGGCGCACCTGGCCGTGACGGCCGCTGGCGGCGGCGTGTTCGTGATGGCCGCCCGTGCCGGGCAGCAGAACGAGGTCGCCGTTGCCGTCCGCCGCCGCATGGCCGCCGTCGCCCCCGCCCGCCTGACCGGCACCCGTCCCGGCATCCTCGCCATGTTCATCGAGGATACCGACCGCATGGAGTGGCGCCTGCTGCGCGAGCGCCTGGAGCTGGAGGGCGAGGCCCGGCAGTTCATGACCAACCCCGAGGCCCGCAGCGTCGTCGCCGTCACCTGCGCCAGCCGGCTGGAGCTGTTCGGCCTGCCCGAGCCTGACGCCGCCCCCCAGGGCGAGCTGCGCTTCCGCAACCCGGCCCACCCCGCCGCCAAGGACGCGGCGCTGGCGCCCGCGGTCCTGTCGTCCATGTAGCTGCCGCGCCTTCACGCGGCTGCCGCGTCGCCGCCCCGCCTGTTGCCGGCCCCGCCTGCCGCCCGGGCCTCGGCACGCTTCATGGTTCACTCCCGAAGCGGGGAGCGGGAACCTTCTACCCCACCTTCGTGATGGCCCATTTGGCCTGCTGCGCGCCGTCGGCGTGGCCGGTCAGGACGACTTGCCGGCTCGGCTGCGGCTCGGCGCCGCCCAGGTAGATGCTCTCCTCCAGCGACACCTGCGCGCCCTCGGCCTTGAATCGCCAGGTGCCGCCCGTGGGCAGGCGCAGCATGACGCTCTCGGCGTCCGCCTGCGCCGTGGCGGACACGGCGGGATGCAGGTGGAAGCGGACGGCGTAGGCCTGCGGCGTCCCCTCCACGGCGTCCTCCCCGCGCACGTCCTCCCCGCTCTCGGCCATGTACAGCCGGCGGCGGTGCAGCGCGCCGAAGGGGGTTTTGTAGCCGTCGTGGCTCGCCTCCAGCCAGTGCGCGCCGTTGGCCTCCTGCCGCTGCACGTCCACCCGCCCGGGGTGGCGGCCCAGCCCGGCGGGGGTCAGCTCCGACGAGTTGGTGTCGGCCATCACCAGCGTCGAATGCGCGGCGCTGGCCCGGGCGGCGTCGCGCCAGGCCGGGGCGCCGGCGGGAATGTCGCCGCAGTTGACGATCATGCGCTCCTTGCCGACCGACAGCTCCATGCTGAGCGTTCCTGCATGGGCCATCCGGTCCAGGCCCGGCGGCGGCGGGGCGCCGCAGTCCACCACCAGCACGCTGCGCCCGGCCTGCAGGCGGTGGAACCCGCCCTCCGTCAGCCCGGCCGGCGCCCGCCCGCCGCGCCCGGCCTGCGTCAGCACGAGGTCCACGAGGGAGGCCTGCTCCTCCTTCGCGCCGTTGAACAGCACCAGCCCGCCGTCGCCGTGGCGGAGGGCGCGAAGCGCAGGCGCCATGCGCTCGATGGCCGAGGACAGGGCGGCCGGCGGCTGGGTCTGCGACGCTTGCAGCAGGGCGCGCATCTCGGTCAGGTCCTGCAGGGCGGCAAGCTGGGCCGCCGGGCTGCGCTCGGCGTGGCAGCCGTCCGGCAGCACCTGGCGCGCGATCTCCTGCGGCAGGTGGCGCTGGGCGCGGACCATGAAGGCGGCGTGGTCGGGCAGGGCAACGGCGGCGGCGACCAGACCCTTCAGCGCCGTCAGCGCGCGGGCGTCCAACTCCTCCGCCGGCAGGGAGGCCGCCAGCATCCGGGCGTCGGCGACCAGCCGGGCCATCAGCTTGCTGCGGAAGCCGTCGTCGGCGCTGGCGGCAAAGAAGTCGTAGTGGCCCAGCCAGGCCGCGATGCGCGCGCCGGCCACGTCGGGGCGGTGGGCCAGGCGCTCCAGACCGGAGGCAGCCATCCATTCGCCCACCAGCAGGCGGGCGCGGGCGCGGGCGGCGTCGGTGCCCAGGGCGCGCAGGTCGCGCAGCCAGGTGAAGCCGTGGGCGTGGGCGCGCAGCAGTTCGTGCCCCGACGCATTGGCCCAGCCGCCGGGGGCCAGGATGCGTACGGCGCCGCCCAGCTCCAACTCGTCCTTCAGCAGGCGGGCGCCGCGGGCGGCGTTGCCGGGCCAGGGATCGCGGACGGGCAGGGCGGGGGCGTCGGGGATGCGGCCCATCCGCAGCGACGGCATCCGGGACATGGCCCGGCGGGCGTCCCGCGCCCAGCGGCGGGGATCCATCAGCGCGCGCTCCCCGTGGTGTGGCCCTGCATGGCCGCAACGGCGGCGGCGCGGTCGGGGGCGGCGAACACCGCGGTTCCGGCCACCAGCACCGTCGCGCCGGCCTGGACCACCAGCGGCGCGGTCTCGGGCGTGATGCCGCCGTCCACCTCCAGCGCGATGGGCCGGGCGCCGATCATGGCCCGGACCTGGGCGATCTTGGGCAACTGGTCGTGCAGGAAGGCCTGGCCACCGAAGCCGGGGTTGACGGTCATGACCAGGATCAGGTCGGCCACGTCCAGCACGGCCTCCACGGCGGCGGCAGGGGTTCCCGGGTTCAGCGCCACGCCCGCGCGCTTGCCCAGCGCGCGGATCAGTTGCAGCGAACGGTGCAGGTGCGGCCCGGCCTCGGCATGGACGATGATGTGGTCGGCCCCGGCGTCGGCGAAGGCAGGGATGTACGGGTCGGCCGGCGCGATCATCAGATGCACGTCGAACGGCAGGGCGCAGCCCGCCCGCAGCGCCTTGAGCACGGGCGGGCCGAACGAGATGTTGGGCACGAAGTGCCCGTCCATGATGTCCAGGTGCAGCCACCCCGCGCCGGCGGCGGCGGCGCTGTCCGCCTCCTGTCCAAGCCGGGCGAAGTCGGCCGCGAGCAAGCTGGGGGCGATGGTGGTCCCGGGCGGGGGCCAGGCGGCGTCCCGGAGGGGGGCAGGGCGGATCATCCCCGGGGTTCTAGGGGGGGTTGCCGCAGATGCAAAGGGTGCAGGCGCGGGCAAGCAGGGCGCCCGCGCGGCTTGACGTTCCCGCAATAGCAGGCGCTCCTGCTTGACCTTCCCCCCCTGGAAGGCCGCATGGAGGCCCGGACGGTGCGGAGACGGACATGCAAAGCTTCAAGGTGACTGGCATGACTTGCGGGCACTGCGTCCGCGCAGTGACGGAGGCCGTGCAGGCGCTGGACCCGGCAGCGACGGTCGCGGTGGACCTGGCCGCGGGCCGGGTCACGGTCGAGGGCGGCAGCGCACCCGCCGCCGGCGTCATCGCGGCCATCCAGGCCGAGGGCTACCAGGCCGAGGCAGCCCCATGACGCCCGCTCCGCCGCAGCAGGCCGCCATGCCGCACCTGACCCGCCGCACCGCGCTGCTGGCACCGGCTGCCCTGGCATGGTCCGCCACGGCCCGCGCCGCCGCTTGGCCGCCCGGCCCCGTGCCCGGCGCCTACGCGCTGACCTCCGGCCAGCCCAAGGTTGCCGCCGCATTGATCGTACTGCCGGGCTACATGAGCCAGCCCCGCAACGTGCAGGCGTTCGGAATCGCCATGACCCGCCTCGGGACCCGCCAGCCCATCACGCGCTACGATGTGGAGCTGACCAAGCGCCTGCACCTGATTGCAGTCAGCGGGGACTTCGGCAGCTTTGTCCACGAACACGCGGAAGCACCGGGCACCCGCGGGTTGTTCCAGGTGGCGATGCCGTTCCCGCATGGCGGCCCCTGGCACATCTACGCCGACGCCGTGCCCTCCGGCCTGGGGCAGCAGGTGATGCGCTTTGATCTCGACATGCCCTGGGACCCTCCCGTCGCCGCTGGGCCGGCGCCAGCCCCCGTGCTGGAGGCGGCGGATGGCCGCTACGCCGCACGCTTCGACGCGCTGCAGCTGCGGGCCGGAGAGGATTCGGAGCTTCGGCTGCACCTGTTGCGCGACGGCGCCCCCGCGCCGGACGTGACGCCCTACCTGGGCGTTCCGGCGCACGTCGTCCTGGTGGGGGAGGCCGACCTGTCCTACAGCCACGTCCATGCCTCCCTGGCGGGCGACGCTGCGCGGGCAGGCGCGGCGCCGCATGGGATGACGGGGATGGGCCACGGCAGCCACGCAGGAATGCCGGGCATGGGCAACCCGGCGCATGGAGCTGTCCCCTCGTCGCCGGACCTGGTGATGCGGATGCACGCGCCGAAGGCGGGCGCTTACCGGATGTGGGTGCAGTTCATGGCCGGCGGGCAGGTCCGCACCGTGCCGTTCTCAGTCATGGTGGGCTGATGGGCTGCCGGGCTACAGCCCCAGCATGTGCCGCTTCAGATCCTCCGACGGCGGCACCGGGCCGATGAAGCCGGCCAGCAGGCGCATCCCCAGGTCGGCGTTGGCATATTCGCCAATGGCCCGGTTGTTGAACAGCGCCCGTACGCCCCGGTTCGTCAGCACGTAGGTCAGCGTGTCGCCCACGGCAGCGCCGGGAGTGGCGGCGATCAGCCGCTCGAAGTCGCCTTCGTCCTCTGGCGGGCACTCGCCATGGCCGCAGTTGCGGGCCTCGCCTTCCCGGTAATGCTTGGCGATGTCGGACTTGCTGGCGGAGTGCAGGAACTGCATCAGGATGACCTTGGGCGCCGGCGACGCCAGGATGGCGCGGGCGTCGGTGCTGCGCTGCGCCAAGTAAAGCCCGGCGGCATAGACCTTCACGCTGAACACCGTCAGCGTGCGTATGCCCATGCCGTTCAGGACCAGCGTCTGCCCGCCGGCCGGGTAGGTGTCGGGAAAGGTGATGCCGTCCAGCGTGGCCGCGCGGCCGGGACGGACCAGGCTTGCGCCAAAGGGGGCCAAGCAGGCCAGCACGGCGGTTCTGCGGTTCATCCTGGCGTCCTTCCATGGAATGTTTGCTGGATTGGATGGGAATGCCGGTCGGGGCGCCGCGGCGGTGGCCAGGCTTGGCGGGGACAGGGCCGGCAACGGACGGTGCGGTCCCGAAAGCGCGCCCCTTCCCCCGCCCAACACTGGACGGGGGAAGGGGCAGGGACTTGTCCTACTTCGCCAGCATGCGCGCGGCTTGCTCGTGCCGGGCGTCCATGGCTGCGTACTTCTGCAGAAAGGCCTTGATGTCGGGGTCGCTTGTCGCGGCGGCCTCGTCCTGAGCGGCCTTCTTGTCCTCATCGTTGATCCGGGTGGCCTCCAGGATGAACGAGCGGTCGAAGGTGCTCCCGCCCTGCAAGTTGATGCCATTCAGCCGGGTGCGGTCGTCGGCGCTCATGACGGTTGGCAGCGCGATGCCCTTGGCCTGCGCCAGCGCCTGCAACGCGCCGTTGTACTCGGCGTGGTCGCGCAGCAGCATGGCGGCGTAGGACTTGATGTCGTCTCGCGACGACTTCTCCTGCGCCAGGGCGGCCAGCGAGGTCTCGTAGATGCCGCCCTGGGCATCCAGGATCATGAATTGGCGATCCAGCTCGGTGATCCCCGCGACGGGCATCGCCGACAGGGCGGTTTGGGCTGAGGCGGGCAGGGCGGCGCCGGCCAGGCCAAGGGCCAGGGCGGCGGCGGTCAGGGTATGGAACATGGTCAACCTCGTCTGAACAGTGTCAGGCGGGGCAACGCCTGCCCCCGTAGGACGGTTTCACCCCCGGGGGGCGGGCTGCCCCGACCGTTGCCGGACACTGCGGCGGCGCGGGGCAGCCCCTCCGTCTCTCGCCCAGCCGGCGGCGGAAGGGTTGCACGCGGCCCCGGCACCCTCCTGTCCACAGCAGTTCTCGGTCAGGAAGCCGACCAGGCCGTTCATGGCGGCGATGTCGGCGGCATAGATCAGGTTGCGGCCGACGCGGCGCTGGGTGACGAGGCCCGCGTGCAGGAGCTGTTGCAGGTGGAACGTCAGCGAGGAGGGTGGGACGCCAAGTGCCGCGGCGAGCCGGCCGGCTGGCAGGCCGTCCGGGCCATGCTGGACCAGCAGGCGGTAGGCGGCCAGCCGGTGCCCGTGGGCCAGCGCCCCCAGGGCGTCCACGGCGTGTTCCCCGTCCATAGTTGCTTCGACCTTACGCATATCATCGAAGACACGCAGACAGGCGGCATCGCCAACGATTATCCGACGAAAGTCGTAGAGTGGCGGCGGATTGAGGGAAGCCTTGCAGGGCTTGGGCACCGAGGCCCTCGGCCGGACGATGTCGCCCGGATGTGGCGGACGGCTCGGCCCGCCCGTCCGGTGGCGACGGGCGGCAGGTGGCTGTTAGGCCCGCGCCCGCGCCGGCAGGGCGGCCGGCATCTCGATGTCTATCTCCAGGGTGGACACGTCCTCCCCCCGGTCCAGCTTCACAACCACCTTGTCGCGGTCGATCTGCATGTGCTTGGCGATGACGGCCAGGATTTCCTCCTGCAGCACGGCCACGAGCTGCGACTGGCTGCCCGATCCGCGCTCGTGCGCCAGGAGTATCTGCAGCCGCTCCCGCGCGACAGGGGCGGTGGTGCGGCGCTGGAGGAACCCGAACAGGCTCATGCCACGAGCCGCCCGAACAGCTTGCCGAGCAGGCCGCCCTTCCTGTCCGTGGGCACCTGCATCTCCACCACCTCGCCCAGCAGGCGGCGCACGGCGTCGGTGTAGGCGCGGGCCGGGGCGCTGGTGGGGTCGGCCAGGGGCACCGGGGCGCCCAGGTTGCTCGCCTTCAGGACGTCCTGGCTTTCCGGGATGATGCCCAGCAGCGGGATCGAGAGGATTTCGAGGATGTCCTCCACCTTCAGCATGTCGCCGCGGGCGGCGCGGGCGGTGTCGTAGCGTGTCAGCAGCAGGTGCTTGTCCACGCGCTCCCCGCGCTCGGCCCGCTCGGTCTTGCTGTCCAGCAGGCCGATGATGCGGTCGCTGTCGCGGACGCTGCTGATTTCCGGGTTGGTCACGACCACGGCGGCGTCGGCGTGATACATAGCCAACTGCGCCCCGCGCTCGATCCCGGCCGGGCTGTCGCAGATCACCCAGTCGAACTTGTCCCGCAGCTCCCCCATGACGCGGGCCACGCCTTCGCTGGTCAGCGCGTCCTTGTCCCGGGTCTGGCTGGCGGGCAGCAGGTGCAGGTTCTCCAGCCGCTTGTCGCGGATCAGCGCCTGGGCCAGCTTGGCGTCGCCTTGCGTGACGTTGATAAGGTCATAGACCACCCGCCGCTCGGCCCCCATGATGAGGTCGAGGTTCCGCAGGCCCACGTCGAAGTCCACGACGACGACCTTCTTGCCGGCCTGCGCCAGCGCGGCGCCGAGGGCCGCCGTGCTGGTCGTCTTGCCGACACCGCCCTTGCCGGATGTCACGACCAGTACTTTAGCCATCTCGAACCCTTCACTTATTATTGCGCCTTGTGCCGCGTTCCCTGCTGCCCCGTCCAGCGCCGATTCATGCCAGCGGCGGTTGATCCCAGCGGCAATTCATCCAGCGCCAGCTAATCCAGCGCGGCGATGGCCAGTTCGTCCCCGTCCAGCCAGACCTGCACGGGGCGGCCCTGCAAGGCCGGGTCCATCTCGTCCGCAGTCTTGTAAACCCCGTCTATCGCCAGCAGCTCCGCTTCCAGCCGGCGGCAGAAGATGCGGGGGCGGCGCCCATCCGGCCCGGCGCCCAGCAGCCCCGCGATGGCCCGGCCGCGCAGGGTGCCATAGACGTGGATGGACCCGCCGGCGATCACCTCCGCCCCTGAAGCCACCGACCCGATCACCGTCACGTCCCCAGTGGTGAACGCGACGCTCTGGCCGGAGCGCACGGGGCGGTCCAGCACCAGGGCCGGCGGCGGCGGCAGGTCGGGCTGCGGCGCAGGCTCGGGCGCGGCGGCGGTGTCATCCGCCGGGGCGTCGGCGACCAGGACCGGCAGGCCGACGGTGCGCCCGCCGGAGATGACGGGCGGCAAGGTGGGCAGCAGAGGCCCGAGCGCCTCCTCGTCCACGCCTTCGATCCCGATCACGCGGATGCCGCGGGCGGCCAAGGTGTCCATAAGTCCAGCGAACTCCGCCTCCTGCCCCGCCAGCGCCGCCAGGTCCACGACCACCGGGCGTCCGTCGAAGAAGCGGGGCGAGCGGGCGAGCTGCCCGTCCAACTGCAGCATCCAGCCGGCCAGCGGCGGCTCGGGCGTCAGGACCACGGCCATGAAGGAGCGGCCGCGGAGGCGCAGGAAGGGGCGGGGGCGGGGCGCAGTGCTCACGGCTTCGTGGGTATCGGCCTGGCTCCGCCGCGTCAACGTCCGGCTGCGCCGGCAGGCAGGGCCGTGGTCGCGGGAAGATGACGGGACCGCCCGCAGCGGCGGCGAACCCGGTGACGCCCCGCCCGTTCCCCTCGCTCCCACACGGAGCGGTTCCCATGCCAGACAAGAACGAGCACACCGGACGCTTCGGCGGCCCCGGCAGCAGCCATCAGGACAAGGAGCATCCCGGCAAGAACCACCAGGAGCACGGCCACAAGAAGGGCGGCGGCGCGCCGGGCAGCAAGGCCGATCCGCTGAAGGACGCCGACGGCGACGACAGCGGCGGCGGCCATCACTACCGGGACCACGGGCGCACCTGACGCCGCGCCGAAGCCTGAAAAGATCCCGGGACCCGGCAAGGCCCCGGGATGGCGCAGCCGTGGTCAGCCTGCCGGCGTCAGGCGCGGCGCCTGCAGCGTCCGCAGCCGCCGCGGCATGAGCCTTCGTCCTGCTCTGGGCGACCCGAAGGATGATGAGGCCGTGTCCGGCCTTGGCCACCAAGTTCTGGCGGCACGTGCAAGCTGCGGGATGATCGTCAGGACGCTTCCCGACGGTGCCAGCATCGGCAGCAGGCAAAGCACGAGGTAAACCGACCGGGTCAGCAGCATAACGAGCCGGGCGAGCGAAATCAGGCGGCGCGGCTCCTACGCCTCGGCATGGATGACTTCGGCCATGCCGCCGTAGAGTTGCTGGATGATGAGAAGCGGCGCCTTGGAGGCGAACCAGAGCCGGCGCATGGTCGTCGTGGCGATCCGGCCGGGATGGCCCAGCACGATCACCGCTGCGGCCAGCGACCCCAGGACCAGGATGCACATCCGGGCCTGACGCAGCGGCAGGTCCAGCATCAGGGCGATGGGCAGCAGCGGCACCGTCGGCAGACAATCGGCGTAACGGTGAATGTCGTCGCAAGGCACGGTGGTCGCCTGCACCGTGCCGTGGACGATCTGCTAGGCATCACGCCAACGGGAGAGCCGCAGCATATAGTTGTAGGCGGCCATCAGCGACACGAGACCGGGCAGGGCGGCACCCGTGCGGTAGCGCGGGAGCGTTGACCGGCGCTGCAGGATGAAGAACACCGCCGCGATGCGCCGCGGCGCCGACTGCAAACCAGAACACGTTCACGACGGCCTGTTGCCGCATGCAAGTCAGGTTGCTCATGCTCGTCCCTGCGTACGCTGCCAGGAGGCCGTGCATGCTCTGGCAGCCTTGCACATGCTGGATGGCATCCATGGCGGGAAAACCTTCCGACAGCGAAGGGCAGCAAATTTTCTCGTCCCTATTGGCCTATTCCTTGTTAACAGATTTGATTCAGCGGTTGCGTTGAAGGTCTTCGATGCAACTTTTCGACGCAATCCGGCCGCAGCGTTTTCCACCTCGCGGAACGCCGCTTCCCGCTCAGGCCAGCACGCCAAAGGCACACCGTCCTGGACCGCGGCAGCGGCGCAGGGGCGCACCAGGCCAGCCAGGAGCAGCGCCGGCGCAAATCCGCCTTGACAGGACACGGCGCGTCCGGAAACGTTGCATTTACCAATTCATTGGAGGTGCCTGAGATGACCACGGTTCCTGCCTACGATCCCGTCCTGACCCAGAGGAACTGGGACAAGAACAAGGGCACGCTCGCCAAGATGGCGGGCTACACCGGCATGGGGGACGCGCTGTCCGGGCTGGAGGCAGCCTACAAGAAGGTGGACTGGACCATGTTCGACATGGCGGTCCTGTTCCCGCGCGGCAGCAAGGACTTCACGCTTCCCAAGCTGGAGAAGGCGATGGAGGAGGCGGTGAAGGACACAAAGTCCGGCGCAACCGCCAAGCTGCGCGCCTCCGCGCTGGAGGTCGAGAAGCTCGCGCTCAAGACCGAGAAGGACTACAAGGCCAACAAGCTCGTTCCCAAGACGGCGACGGCGCTGTGCGCCAGCATCGCCAAGGCGGCGGAGGCGTTGGCCGTGGCCGCCAACCAGAACTCGGTCGGCGGCTACATCGCGGAGTCGGCCAAGTTGGTCCGCGGCATGTATGACGCGACCGCTGCGAATATCCAGAAGAGCTACGGCACGCACCTCAACGCACTGGCCACCGCCTTCACGCCGGTCGTCAAAGACCCATCCTACAGCACCTGGCGCGACGCTGGGATCATGACCCTGGCCCGCAACCTGAACCAGCAGGTCGGCAACGTCGGCAACTTGGCGGAGAAGGGGTATGACGTTGGAATGAACATCGCCGAGTGCAGCAAGTTCTTCAAGGACATGAACCTGTATGCCCGCGTCGCAGTGCCCTTCGGGGAGGACGCACCGGAGGAGGAGCGCAAGGGCCATGCCAAGACCATGCTGCTGCTGCTGAAGCGGGCCAAGGAGCTGAAGTAGCACGGACGGGGCAGGCAGGGGCCACTGC
>CAXUHB010000006.1:38336-97743 GCA_964250755.1 uncultured Acetobacteraceae bacterium
GCCCCAGTCTGCGGCGCCCCAGTCTGCGGCGCCCCAGTCTGCGGCGCCCCAGTCTGCGGCGCCCCAGTCTACTGCGCTCCAGTCTGCGTCGCTCCAGTCTGCGTCGTCGCTCCAGTCTGCGGCGTCGCTCCAGTCCGAGGCGCGGCATAAACCTCGACCCGGCGGCTGCGCTCGCGTGCGTCCGGCGCCGTCATGCCGGCGGCTTGCGCGCCCAAGGTGACAGCGACGACGCGGCCCGGCGGCAGGCCCGCCCGGGCCAGCGCCGCCCGCACTGCCTCCGCCCGCACCTGCAGCCCGCCTGGCCCTTCCGTCCCATCGGTGAACCCGGCCACGATCAGGCGGCCGGAGCTGATGCGTTGCGCCTTGATCTGGGCGGCGGCCCGCTCCAGTTCGCGGACGCTCCGCGCGTCCAGGGCCGCCGTGCCCGGCTGCAGCCGAAGCTCGCCGGAGATGCGCCGTGCGCCGCCCAGGGCCTGCCGCACCCGGTCGGCGTCCGGGTCGGGCGCAGGCTCCGCCGGGGCGGGGATGGGCGTGAACCCGGCCGCCAAGATGGCGGCCTGCGCCGCAGGGGAAGTGGCGTAGGCCAGGAAGCGGCTGACCGGCGCCGTGGCGGGCGCGGACGCTGCGCTGTAGAGGTATAGACGGCGGGTCAGCGGATACGTCTCGTTCGACAGGGCCGCAGCTGTCGGCGCGACCGCCGCGCCGCGCTCGCCCAAGGGCAGCACCTTGACGGTGCTGGCGGCGGCGGCCGGCAGCAGCGCCAGGCCCAGGGGGTCGGATGCGACGGCTGCCGCCAGGCGCTCGGGCGGCACCTGCAGCGCCGTCGCGGTTACGCCATCCGCGGCAAGTCCGGCATCCTGCGGTGCGATGGCCGCGCTGCCCCGCCCGCTGGCGACATAGACATGGACCGGGCCGGGCGCCCCGCCGACCTCCGGCCAGCTTGCGGCGCGGCCGGACAGCAGCGCGCGAACCTGGGCGACGGTCAGGGACGGCACGGGATTGCCGGGATGGACCACCACGGCGATGCCCTGGATCGCCACCGGCGTCTCCGCCACCCCGGCTTCAACCCCGGACAGGCGCGTGGCGGACATCGCCGCATCGGCGGCGCCGCGCAGCAGCATCGCCAGACCGGCGGCGGCAGTGTTGGAGGTGATGGCGACGGCATGGCGCGGGCCGTCCCCGCCTCCGCCGATCTGCTGCACCCCCTCCGCCGCCCCGGGCAGGGGGCCGATCCCGGTCTCTCCGAGCAGGGCGAGGTAGCCCGCAGCCAGTTGCGGCGCCAGCCGGTCTCCGGCCACGTCCGATCCCGCCAGGCGTAGCAGCACCGTCGTGCCGGCAGCGCGCCCATCGTCCGGCCACGCCGCCGCCGGCGGGGCAGGACCTCCCGCCGGGGTGGCCGACGCCAGGGCGTTGGGCTGGTTGTTGAGCCTGTATGCCACGGCGGTCAGTCCAAGCGCGATCACCACGGCCTGGGTGGCGATGCCGATCAGGCTGCGCGCGCGCCGCTTGGGCGCCTCTGCCGGATGAAGCGGCTGGCCGCACCGGCTGCATGTGAAGTCGCGGCCGTCCGGGACCAGGACCACGCGTTGCGCCACGCCCAGGGGGCAATGGTCCATGTTGCCGCAGCAGCCTGCCCGGTCAGCCATGTCCCGCACCGGCCAGGTGATGGGTTCGGGCCGATGCGGCATGCGGATGCCGCCGCGCCGGCACCGGCGCGCTCAGCCATGTCCCGCGCAGCCCGGCAGGACAGGCCGAGGGCGTGCTCGGGGGCAGCGGACAGGATCGGCTCAAGGCGTCTCCTCCAGTGGATGCCGGCACCCTGGGGCGCAGGGTCGATGGAACCGGCCGCAAGCCCGCTCGTCGGCGGATGTTGCAGCGTTGTACCGACAATCCAACATTTGATAAAAAAAATCAACCAGTCTCTCAAAGAACGAGCAGCCGCTCAAATCCCACTGGGCTGGACACAACACCCCTGCCAGCGCTGCGGGCGCCAATCCGGCACTCCTGCAGGGGGGGCCGGTCTTTGCTGGCGCGTGCGCCTTCGCATCAGCGCCTCCGCATCGGCACTGTGCGGCACAGGCCGGACATCGCCGCGCCGCGGGCCGCTGCCAGGGATCGTGTGCCGCCGGGTTTACTGTCGGGAGTTGCGGGTTGCTGGCGTTCGGCGTGATGGTGGTCTTGCCTGCACTTGCGCCGCGGCCCCACAGCAGCAATGCGCTGGAAGGGATGCGCCGCTGCGGCGCATGCGCCCGGCCAGCGGCTCCTCGTTGACGGGGATGGCGGTGGAGATCGGGGACGGCCTGCGCGCAGGTTCGGCAGGCCGGGCATGGCAGCGTGCGTCTCGACTACCCTTCGGCTCTCCATCAAGTCCTGCTGAGGAGGCCATGTGCCGAATGGACGGGACGCTGCGGCCTCAGACACGCCGGCCCTGGCGCATCGGATGCGCGGCATGGGCGGCGGCGGGCCTGCGGTCGCACTCAGGCCGCACTCGGGGCCAAGCGCAGGACGGCGCGGCGGACCGGCGCCTGCGGGGTGTCGCGTGCGCAGGCAGCCGGCGGGAGCGTCGGAAACCGCGGCGCTGCACGCGGCGGCGCATGATGAGGCAGCCGGGACGGAGGGCGCCGGCAGGCAAGGCGGCGATGCCGCTTCCGCTGGCTCCACTGCAGCCGTTGGGATCGCACCTGCATGCGCCCGAGAAAGAAGCCGTTCTCGGGCGGCTGCGGCAACTTGCGTCATGGCCCATCCCGGCCCGATCCGTGCGCATCCCGCTTCATTCCATGCATCAGTGCAGCCAAGCGGTGGTCCGTTGCGGCTCGGACTGGACATGGACCGCCGCGAAAGCTATGCATTCACGCGCGCAATATGGTCGCCGGTCCCGCCGAAGCAGGAACGCCCCCCTAGGGTGCCTGGACGTATCCTGCTTCGACAACGGCTTGGCCGAATGCTTTCAGGGGCGGCTGCAATGGGCGGACTGGATCTTCAGAGACGCGCTGCCGTACCCGGCACCTTCAAGTCCGCGAGATTTGAAACCAGAACCGGGATGTTAATTTTCTCCGAGAACGGTTATAAACGGTTATGTTCAACTGGCAGGGGCCAGGGTTTTGCAGCCTCGGAGTTTTCCGCCGACGACGCTGCTTTGCGGGCTGACGGAGGCGGGTGGCGGGCATTAAGCGGGGCGCAGCCGCGTGCGGGATGCGGACCGGCCTGGAACGCCAGCCTTCGTGTTTGCGCGCGGCTGTTTCGCAGGCATACTAGCTGCGAAGACCCGCGCCGTGCTGGATTGCGGCAACCTGTCCGCGGGATTGGAGTGCGTCGCGTGCTGCTTATTTCAACCCCATTGCGCCGAGGCTCGTGTGGCCGGCTGATCGGAATGTCCCATGGCTGATCTACGTGGCCGCTGCGCCAACCTCGAATACTGCTCCGCAGCCGTCTCCCAGCGCGTCATCGTACTGCCGGAAGGCTCCAACTTCGTCTGCCCGAAATGCGGCGAGCCGCTGAAGCCCGTCGGCTTCGCCAAGGCGCGCGGGCTGAGCCGGGCGGGCATCGCCCTGCAGTTCGGGCTGGTGATCGCCGGCGCAGGAGCAGTGGGCTACAAGCTGCTGGGCGGCGAAACGCCGGACCTCAGCGCCTACCTGCCGGCGTCGCTGTCCCCGGGCGCGTCGGGAAACCGGGTGGCCGCGGTCCAGCCGCCGCAGCCAGCGCCGGCCGATCCGGCACCGCAGGCCGCCGCGCCGCCCCAGCCTGCCCCGGTGCTTGCCGCCACCATCCCACCCCCGTCCCCGCCTGTTCAGCCCCCGTCCGCCGCCGTCCAGGCCCCGCCGCCAGCGCCGGCGCCGGCGCCCGCACCTGCCCCGGCCGCCGCAGCACCCGCGGTCCAAAGCCCGGCAGTGGCCGCGTCCGGCACGACGACCTTGTTCCGCATGGCCGGGTCCAACGTCGTCGGCAGCGTGCTGGCGCGGCGCCTGTCCGCCGGATACCTGGCGCTGATCGGCGACTCCTCCATCACCAGCAACTTCGGCAACGCCGAGGGCACGCTGGAGATCGCGGGCCTGCAGGCCGGCCAGCGCGAGGCCGTGGGCATCAGCCTCGGCTCGGCCACCGCCGGCTTCAACGCCCTGCTGCGTGGCACCGCGGACTTCGCGATGGCCGCAAGCCGCATCAGCTCCGCCGATGCCGAGCGCCTGTCGTCCCTGGGCGACATGACCGGCCCGGCCAACGAGCACGTCATCGGCATCCAGGGCGTGGCCGTGGTGGTCAGCCCCAGCAACCGCGTGAACTCCCTGACAACGGCGCAGTTGAAGGGCATCCTGTCGGGCCAGATCAAGGACTGGTCTGAGATCGGGGAGGCCGCTGGGCCGGTCCAGCCCTATGTCGTCGAAAGCCGCGGCATCGCGGTTGACGTGCCGCACGACGTGCTGGGTCCACGCGACGCCGTGGGGCCGAACGCGAAAGCCCTACCGAACGAGCAGGCCGTCATCACCGCCGTCACCGCCGACCGTGGCGGCATCGGCTTCGTCCCTTATGGCAATGTCGAACCCGCGCGGGTGCTGGCCATCGGCGAGGGCGCAAGCACCGCCATCGCGCCCACGTCCGTGTCCATCTCGACCGAGAGCTATCCGCTGACCCGGCGCTTGTACTTGTACACGGCGGCCAAGCCCGGCAACGCCTTCGTCGGGCGCTTCCTTGACTACGTGAACTCGCCTGCAGGCCAGGCCGCGGTGGACGCCGCCGGCTACACCCCGCTGACCATCCGGGCCGAGAGCGCGGCAGTGGGTGAGGGCGCATCCGAGCGGTTTCGCCAGCTGGTGGCCGGTGCGACGCGGGTGTCCATAGACTTCCGGTTCCTGCCGGGATCGAAGGACCTGGACAACCGGGCGTTGCGCGACCTGGACCGGCTGGTGGCCTACGTCAAGGCGCAGAAGATCAACCCGTCGCGCATCATCCTGGCCGGGTTTGCCGACAACAGCGGCACGCCCACGTCCAACCAGGTGGTGTCGCAGCGCCGGATCGAGACGGTCGCGGCAGCGCTGAAGCGCAACGGGATGATCCCGGGCAAGGTTGCGACCTTCGGGTCCGAGCTGCCGGTGGCCGACAACGCCACGGTGGAAGGGCGCGACCGCAACCGCCGGGTTGAGGTCTACATCGCGCCGTAGCGGCGCCGGAGCGGCCGGGGCGCTCTCTCCCCGGCTGCACCTTGCGCTCGTCTCCCTGCTCCATGGCGGCAGCCGGACCATGGCAACCGGTGCAGGGCGCAGCCCGGGAGAGGCGCCGGACGTATCCGTCGAGTGAAGGTCAGAGGCTGACGGCACCTTCGGCACTGCAGGATGTTCGTCACGTCCGCGGTCGGTGGCAGTACCGGGGAACGTACGGGTGGGGCGCATGGAGTTGCAGCCTGGCACCAGCGTTCCTCGGCACTGGCCGTCCGGTGCCGTCGCCCGATGCGTAGCGGTGCGGCCGCTCAAGAGAACCAATGAGCCAAGGCTTGCCGGTCCCTGGACCACCCTCTGGATTGCCGCGCCATCGGTGGCCCGCGATGGCGGGTTGTGCCGGTGCAAAAGGCCTGCGAGGCCGGCGCTGGAAACATGGACGGCTTCGGCAGTTCCGCCGGGTGGCGTGAACCCGCTTCTGCTGCGGCTGTCCTGCAAGCAACCCGCCATCGCGAAGCGCCTTCGCGCCGTGGGACCTGCGATGCCGGTGCCATTGTGCAGGGGCCGAGGCGGAGGACGGCTGATATAGGATGTTCCGCAGGCAGGAACGGGCTTGGGCAGGCAGCCCCAGACCTGCCCGTGCGCCGGACGCCAAGCTGCGTCCGGGCGGGGGTTGAGCTACTCCTCTCCGCCGCTGCGGTAGAAGGACGGGAAGATTTCGAATACCTCGTTGGTGGTCGGCACCCGGCCGTTCCGCTCGATGAAGGTGTAGATGAAGTTGATGTAGGCCTTGCCGAGCGTCTGCGTCATTGCCCCGGCCACCCCGGCGTTCAGCACCGCGCCGATGGCAGACCCCGGCCCGGGAATGAACTTCAGCAGGTTGCCGACGGCCCAGCCGCCCGCGACCGACAACGCCAGGCACCCCAAGATGGTCGTGATGAGCTGCATGATCTGCGAGCGTTCCAGCGTCAGGCCGAAGGCGTTGGACACGCTGACCAGCATGGACGCCTGGATCGGCGCCAAGGTCGCCATGTCCGCGAACGGAATCGGGATGACGGAGGCGGCGGCGGCGGCGCTGGAGGCGGCGATGACGTACTCCTCCGCCGCCATCTTGTTCATGTCGCGGTTGATTTTCTGCGCCGCGGCGAAGGCGGCCTTGTGCGCCTTGGGCAGGGCGGTGAAGGTGGCGACGACCAGGTCCTCAAGCCCGGCGGCGGGACGCTTCGGCTTGGACAGCGCGCGGACCGGCACGATGGCGGTGTAGGCGGCTCGGCGCTCCTGCATGATGCCGCCGACGATGCCCGCGAACTCCTCGTCGTCATCGTCCTTGGTCAGGACGATGATGGCGGGGATGTCGTGCTTGTTCAGCACGCGGACGATGTCCACCTCGCAGTCCTGCACGCGGCTGCTGGGCGAGGAGATGCAGACCCAGGCCATGTGCAGCTGGTCGCGCTCGTCCTTCTGCGCCCGGCACGCCTCGATCTCGGCGCGCAGGTCGTTCAGGGTGATGGCGTAGTCCTTGGCCTCCAGCCCGCGGGTATCGAGGATGCGGAGCGGCACCGTCTCGGAGCTGAACCACTGCGCCTGCTGCGTGACGGGCCGGCCGGCCGCGGTCTGGGCGAACTGCTCCCCGAACACCGAGTTGATGAGCGTGCTCTTGCCCACGCCGGTCTGCCCGGCAACCAGGATGTTGACGGTCCCCAGCGTCCGCAGCCGCATGGAGGTCTGCTGCATCAGCGCGTCTATGGCCGCGGCGTCGTCCTTGGGCGTGGCGTCCTTGGGCACCGCGAACAGGCTGGTGGACTCGGCTGCCTGCCCGGCGGCGGGCACGCCTGCGAACTGGGTCAGCGCCTCCGCCGAGGTGCGGCTGCCGCCGAAGGGCGCATGCAGCGGCAGAACCTGCGGCTCCGGCGCGTGCTGAAGGGCGGCCGAGGCCTGCGTCTCGTGGAAGGCGTGCGGTTCATGGAAGGCTTGCGGCTCGGCGAAAGCCGCCGGCTCGGAGAAGCCCGGCTCGAAGAAACTCTGATGTTCGGCCACGGCCTCCAGTTCGGGCGGGGAAGCGGACGGCACAGTGCCGGGCACGAAGGGGTCGGGCACATGCGGTGGTGCGAGGTGGGCGGCCGCCAGCAGCGGGTCCGGCGTGGGGTAGGACTGCGCGGAGCCTGCCTGCGCGGGATAGGCTGGCGCGGCCTCTGCGGCCTGATACGAGGCAGACATAGGAGGTCCCCAACCGGTCGTGGCGTCATGCCGGGCGGGTGCGCCGGAGGTCTCGGTCAGTCTGGGCGGCGCTTCCGCGAGCAGGCCCGGTTCGGCGGCGGGGTGGGCTGCGGCGGGGTTCCCGGACGGCGCGGGCGGGTCTTCGTGCGCGTCGTCGTGTGCGTGCCCCGACACCACCTCGGAGATGCGGGCGGCGATGGCCAGGTCGAATGCGTCCTCCTGCTGCTTGGCAGCGGCATCGGACTTCCTGTCTCTCCCGAACAACATCATCTGGCGCTAGGCCTTTCAGCGGTTGGCGCTGGGTTCTGCAAAAACCCTACCTGCCCGCGTGTGTTAAAGCAACACGGACGTTGCACCGCGCGGGGCAGGGCCACGGCGGAAATTGGAGGTTCCGCCGCCGCCGCCCTGCCCCGCCGGATTCAGTCCAAGCGGCTGAATGCACTTTGATCGTCAAGCTGGATGCGGCCCAGCTCTGGGACAGCCCAACGCCCAATAAGCCGGCGTCGGCCGGACTGGTGCATTGCATCATGGACACTTGCATAAGTCGGCCGATCGGGTCAGCAAAGGTTTTGTCAGGTTTGGTCGTTAATAATATATTACCATTGACGTCGGCTTCCGCGGAGCTTGCGGCGCGCGCTCTGCCGCGCCATGAAGGCGGGGCAGACAGGCCGGTGGGTTCTGCGGGCCGCTTCACATGGCAACCAGTCCCGATGCTCCAGCATGGCCAATGCATAAGGTCGAGCTTCGCCAGACCGGACCCTGCCGGCGCTGCGGGCGCGCGCCGGCGCCTTGCCGCCTTCCTCGGCGCTGCCGCGGCTGTTCTGCTGCCGGTCTGCGCCGTGCAGGCCCAAGCCCCGGCTCCGGATCCGGTGCGGGTGATGACCCCCCTGCCAGCCCAGGCACCGGACGGCCCGGCAGATCCCTGGGCGGCCTGTGCGGCGGCGGCTGCAGCGGCCGAGCAGGAGGCCGGGTTGCCCGCCGGGCTGCTGCTGGCCATCGGCAAGGTGGAGAGCGGGCGCCCCCACCCGGCCACCGGGCGGCTGGTGCCCTGGCCCTATGCGGTCAACGTGGCAGGGCGGGGCGTGCTGGCGGCGGATGCCGCGGAAGCCGTGGCGGAGGTGCAGGCGGCGCGTGCGTCCGGCCAGTGGTCGGTGGATGCCGGCTGCTTCCAGGTGAGTCTGCTGCACCATCCCGGGGCGTTCGAAAGCCTGGACGCCGCCTTCGACCCCGTGCGGAACGCGCGTTACGCCGCGGGTTTCCTCCTGGCGCTGCGGGCGGGGGCGGCATCGTGGGAGGCCGCGGCAGGACGCTACCACTCGGCCACGCCTGAGCTGGGAGAGCCATATGCGGCGCGGGTGATGGCGGCGTGGGCCGGGCATGAGGTGGCGGCAACGCCAGGGGCGGGGCGGGGCATTCCGGCAGTGCCCGTGCGGTTCGGGATGCGGGTGTTCACGCCCACGGGCGCGCAGGCTGGTGCAGCGCAGGCTGGTGCGGTGCGGGCGGCACGGGGTGGTCGGCTGCCGGTTGTTTACCGGCCAGGAAGCGTCCATTGACGCCCGCAAGCATGCAAGCCTTAAGTGCTTGTCCAGAGCTTAATGTCGTTCCATCTGAATTAACGCCGTGGTGAGGGCGAATTAACAAAAAATCTTAACAGGTCTTGACGCGCAAGCTGTTCGTTGCAATAAGAGAGCCTGGTATGACCCGAGTTGAGCCGCTGTCTTCATCATCCGCAGTGGAAGGCGAGCTCAGTTCATGCAGACCTTGCTGATGTTCTTGAGCGTGCCTGCACAGTATTTGGAGAGACAGATGGAACTGCATGCGTTGATGGCCTGGCTGGAAGTGGCGCGTACGTGGGCAAGCGGCAGGGCGCGGGCGCTGTACCGTGACGACGGGGGAGTGAGCGCGCTTGAGTATGCGCTGATTGCGTCGCTGATCGGGCTCGTGATCATCGTTGGCGTCTCTGCTTTCGGCACGAACCTGAACAAGTTCTACAGCAAGTTGTCGAGCCGTGTTGCCACCTTGTGAGACAGGGCATGGTAGTCCTCGGACAGTGGAGAGTTCAGCAGGGGCGGTGTCCTCCTGGAAGTCTTTGAACTCGGCAGGTCGAGTCCAAGGCGTCTTCTCCGCTGTTCAACGAATGAAGACCCGTTAACGCTGTTTTAGCAAATTGGGGTGAAAGGAAGGCGTGCGGGGTTTTCCTTGACACCTTGCAGATGGTTTGGCATCTCTGGTGAATTGCGGGGTGGAATGCCTCTCCATGATTTCGACATGGGGATGGAGCAGATGCCCGGCGAGGCAGCGGAAAGTCCAGCCCATGGCAAACGGCGGCAGCATGGTTTCAGTTGGTGCGGACCTGGTGCGCAAGTGTGTTGCGTGGTCGTCGGCTCTGGTGCGTGATGCCCGTGGCTCGACCGCCCTCGAATACGCCCTTGTCACGCTTCTGATCGGCTTGGCGCTGATCTCGGGGATCGCCGCCTTTGGCACTGCAGTCAACAGGCTCTACAGCAAGCCGACCGCCGCCGTCGCGACCTTGTAGGCCGCTTCTCATGTCCGCCTTTCCATCTCAACATACGGTTTGCTTAACACAACTTAACATCACGGAGGCATCACAGAAACAATTTAGGAAGGTATGGATGTTGACAATAGGTCAGCTTTCCGCGATCCATGGATGCGCCAGGCTTCTCACGGTTTGCCGCCTTTTCCGTGAACAGGTCGAGAATGCGGGGCGTCCGCTGAGAACCCTAGATAACAACGCGTCTTAACCCACGGAGACAGAAATGAACGTGCTTCACTTCCTGATGTCCTATGCCATGACGGCCGCCAACATGGCCCGCGGCCTGCGCCGCGACGACCGGGGCGTGAGCGCCCTCGAATATGCGCTGATCGCCTCCCTGATCGGCCTCGTGATCATCGTCGGCGTGTCGGCGTTCGGCACCAACCTCAATAATTTCTACAGCAAGCTTTCGTCCCGCGTCGCCACCCTGTAATCGGGAACGGACCACTGGGGGGCAGGCGCCGCCAGGTGCCCGCCCCCTGCCACCGCAGGAGCCTCGAATGGCACAGCTTGCCTACGCCCTGAGTCTCTGCGTGATGCCGGCCCTGCTCGCGGTGGCCGTAACCGACGTGCGTCTTCGCCGGGTGCCTGGCTGTCTGGTCGGCGTGGTCGCCGCGACCGGCCTGGCCAGCCGCGCCGCCGCGGGTGGCTTGCCCGCAACCTTGCTTCTCTCCCTTGGCGCTGCGGCGCTCGTGTTCGCTGGCTGTGTCCTGCTCTGGCTCTTCGGCCTGCTCGGCGGCGGGGATGTGAAGCTCCTGCCGGCATGTGCGCTGGCCGTTCCTGCGGGGGCCGTCGTCGCCCTGCTGCTGGCTGTGTCGCTCGCCGGCGGGGTGCTGGCGGCCATCTACCTCGCCTTGCGGGCGGCAGTCCCGCCCACCGCGCCGTTGCCGCCGAAGCCGTCGGGCCGGTCGCCGCTGCGCCGCCTGCTCCGGGTGGAGGGGTGGCGGGTGCGCCGCCGCGCCCACCTGCCGTATGCCTGTGCAATCTCCGCCGGCTGCGCGTTCACCATCCTAGCGGGGTAGCCCCATGTTGAAAGTCGTCCTGGTCGGCGTGATGCTGTCCTTCACCGCGGTGTTCGGCGTGGTGGCCTGGCTCAGCCTCGCTCCAGCCCCTCCACCGGTCGTGGCTGGCGTGGCAGCCCCCGTTGCCCCGCCGCCGCCGCCGCGCATCGTGGTGCTGGCCTGGGCGCGCCCGGTCGGCGCCGGCACCCTCATCAAGCCCGAGGACATCGGCGTCGTGGATCTGGTCGCCGGCAGCGTCCCCGCGGGCACCCGGCCCGACACCGTCCAGGCGCGCTCCGAACTGATCGGCGGCATGGTCCGCCGCAACGTGATGGCCCAGGCCCCGCTGCTCTCGACCGAGGTGCTGCGTCCAAGCGACGGCGGGTTCCTGGCCGCGGTGATGAAGCCGGACCACCGCGCGGTCTCGGTCGCGGTGGACGCGGTGTCCGGCACCGCCGGGCTGATCTGGCCCGGCGACCGCGTGGACATGATCCTGACCCAGGACACCGGGGAGAACGGCGTGCCGCTGGGCCGCCGCACCTTCGGAGAAACCGTGCTGAAGGACGTGCGGGTCATCGCCGTGGACCAGCAGTTGGCGCGCGGCACCACCCCGGACATGGTCGGCGCCGCCGCGCAGCAAGCCAACCGAACCGTGACGCTGGAGGTGCTGCCGGAGGCGGCGGAGCGCGTGGCGGTGGCCGTGCGCCTAGGCCGCGTCGCGCTGACGGTGCGCTCGTCCGCCCCGCAGCCCACCCCGGCGGGGACGGATGGTGACGCCGCGGTCACAGTCAGCGACCTTGGTGTGCTGCCCGGGGCCGCCGCCCCTATGCGGCCCGCCTCGCCTGTGGCCACATCACCTGCAAGCGCGCCGAATCCCAAGTCCCCGCCCACGACCTGGGGGTCCGACGTGTCCCCGGGTTTGGGCGTGCGCCCCGGCGCCGCGCCGCGCAGCAGCTCGGTCAGGGTTTACCAGGGCGGCGCGGGCGAGAAGGAATTCAAGTTCGAATGATCAGTGCAGCAACCTTCCGCAGGGCCGCCGTGTCCCTGCTCCGGCACCTGGCAGCGCCGGCCGCAGTCCTGGCGCTGATGCTGCCCGGCGCAGGCCTGGCAGCGCCCGATGCCCGGTCCATCACCATCGAGGCCGGGACGGGCCGGGTGGTGACGCTGGGCAGCCAGGCCGCCAGCGTGTTCGCCGCCGACCCGAAGGTGGTGGAGGTGCGCCCGGCCAGCCCGACCAGCCTGTTCGTGTTCGGCGTTGCTCCCGGCCGCTCCACCATCGCGGCGCTGTCGGCCACAGGGGCGGCGATCGCGCAATATGATGTGACCGTGCGCCCATCCGCCTACGGCGCCAACGAGGCTGGGGCAGGCATCCGCCGAGCCGTGCCTGGCAGCGGCGTCCGGACGGAAACCCGCCCGGACGGCATCGGCGTGTCCGGAAGCGTCGCCACCCCCGGGGACGCCGAGAGCGCCGCGCGTTTGGCCCGTGGTTTCCTGGCTGAGAAGGGCGTTCTGGACAATCGCCTGGCCGTGACCTCGCCGATCCAGGTCAACCTGCGCGTCCGCATCGTCGAGATGTCGCGGACGCTGACGCGGGAGCTTGGCATCAACTGGCAGGCGCTGGGCACCATCGGCCGGTTCGGCGTGGCTGGCTTCGTGACGAGGAACGCGCTTGATTTGGCGACCGGCACGACCACGGTGGCTGGACGCTACCTCCAGACCAATTCCAGGGGGATCGTCACGCAGGACATCAATGCCGCGATTGATGCGCTGAACCAGGACCAGCTGGTCCGGACCTTGGCTGAGCCGAACCTGACCGCGATGAGCGGCGAGACCGCCAGCTTCCTGGTGGGCGGCGAATTCCCGATCCCGTTCGCGAACACCAACAACGTGATCACGGTCGTGTTCAAGCAGTATGGCATCAGCCTCGCCTTCGTGCCGACGGTCATCAGCGGGGACCGGATCGTGTTGCACGTCAGGCCCGAGGTCAGCGCGCTGACCACCGCAGGGGCGGTCCAGATCGGCACCGGCAACAGCTCCATCTCGATTCCTGCCCTGACGGTGCGGCGGGCGGATACGACGGTGGAGTTGGGGTCCGGCCAGAGCTTTGCGATTGCCGGGCTGCTGCAGGATCAGCAGAAGCTGACGGGAAGCGGCACGCCGTTCCTGGGCGACATCCCGATCTTGGGGGCGCTGTTCCGGTCGGACAGCTTCCAGCAGAACCAGACGGAGCTTGTGATCGTGGTGACGCCCTACGTCGTGCGTCCCGTCAGTACTGCCGCCGCCATCGCTCAGCCTGATGACGGCTGGCGGGTGCCCAACGACCTCGAACGCATCCTGCTGCTTCGCCAGAGCGCGGTCGGCACGCCGGCGCCCCGAACGCGCATCCCGGGCGAAGCCGGGTTCGTGCTGCCATGAGCCGCGCGATGATGCCACTGGCGCTCCTGGGCCTGCTGGCTGCGGCAGGGTGCGCTCAGATTGACCCGCTGACGAAGGAGGGCGTCTGGAGGCCGACCGGGGCGAACGACGCGAACCTGCGGGCCATGGTCGCAGTGCCCGGCGATCTGGCCTATGGACGCGCCGCACGGACTGCGGACGGGAACACGGCGGCGCGGGCAGTGAATAGGTTTCGGACAGGCCGGGTTTATCCGCTGCCGGAACTCACCACCAGTTCGTTCGGCAGCGGCGGCAGCGCCCCGCCTGCCGCTCCTGGCCCCGAATAGTGACCCCCTTGGATTACGACGCATCCGGCGGGTCGGAAGCCGGGGCGGCGCGGCCCAACCGCGTCCCGGTCATGGCCTTCGTCACCGACGCGGAGACGGAGTTCGCGCTGCGCGAGGGACTGGAGGACGTGGTCCCCGAGAAGTTCGAGTTCCGCCGCGTCGGCATACGGGGCGCGACCGTGCTGCTCGCCTCAATGCCGACGCCGCTGACCCTGATCGTGGACCTGGGCGGGGAGGAGAACCCCTTGGCGGCGCTCGCCGACCTGTCGCAGGTGGTGGAACCCGACGTGCGCGTCCTGGTGGTGGGCGACCAGGATGACGTGAACTTCTACCGCCAGGTCACGCGCGGCCTGGGCGCCCTGGAGTACCTCAGCAAGCCCCTAACCCGCGACCTGGTGGCGCGCCAGTTCGGCCCGCTGCTGAACCGCAACGCCGCGCCGCAGGACTCGGTCCTGGGCGGCCGGCTCATTACCGTCACCGGCGTGCGCGGCGGCGTCGGCGCCAGCACGGTGGCTGCGAACCTCAGCTGGTACCTGGGCGCCGAGGCCCGGCGCCACACGCTCCTGCTCGATGCCGACCTGCACCGCGGCGTCTGCGCCATGCTGCTGGCGGCCAAGTCCGGTTCCGGCCTCCGTACCGCGCTGGAGGCCCCGGGCCGCATTGACGAATTGTTCGTTGAGCGCGTGGCCCAGCCCGTCGCCGACCGCCTGCATGTCCTGGCAGGGGAGGAGCGGCTGACCGACCAGCCCTCCTACGCCACGGGCGCGGCGTCCCGCCTGTCGGACGCGCTGCGGCGGCGCTACAACTTCGTCGTGGCCGACCTGCCCTTCACCGGGCAGCCGATGCACCGCGACCTGCTGCACCTGGCGCATCAGCGCGTGCTGGTGATGTCGCCGACCCTGGCCAGCATACGCGACACGCTGCGCCTGCTGGCCATTCCCAACGGCCCGTCGCAGCCGCGCCGCGCGGTGGTGGTGCTGAACCGCTCCAACATGCAGGGCGGGCTGGATCCCCGTCGCGTTGCGGACGCGATGAAGATGCAGCCCGACATCTCCATCCCGGAAATCCGCCGCTCGGTCGAGCGTGCGGCCAGCCTGGGCGTGCCCGTCGCCAAGGAGCGCGGACCCGTGCGCACCGCGATGGTGGCCCTGGCGCGCGAGGTCGGGTTCATGGCCCGCGAGCATGAAACGAAGCGCCGCCGCGGCTTCTCGTTGTTCCGGAGGAAGTAGGGACCCGCCATGCTCATGCCGACCACCTTCGGCCGCCGCCGGGCCGAGCAGGACGCCGTCCCCGCAGTCCCGATGCGGGCGTTGCCGGCCCCCTCGGCGCTGGAAGCCTCGATCCCCACGGCGGTCGTGCCCGTGCGGACCGGGCAGCCCGCCTTCATCGCGGAGCTGCGGGCGCTGTGCCTGGCGCAGATCGACGCGGGTTCGGTCGCCAACATGTCGCCCGAGCGGCTGAACGTCGAGGTCGAGCGGACGCTGGCGCAAATCGCCAGCGAGCGCCGCTTCCAGCTCAACGGCCGCGAGCAGCGGGAGCTGGCGGCCGAACTGGTGCACGACATGCTCGGCCTCGGCCCGCTGGAGCCGTTGCTGGAAGATGAGACGATCACCGATATCATGGTGAACGGCCCCGAGCGCGTGTTCGTCGAGCGGCGCGGCAAGATGGTGCTCAGCAACACCAAGTTCCGCGACAGCGCGCACGTCGCCAACGTCTGCCAGCGCATCGCCGCCGCCATCGGCCGGCGCATAGACGAGAGCAGCCCGATGGTGGACGCCCGCCTGAAGGACGGCAGCCGCGTCAACATCGTCTTCATGCCGCTGGCGCTGGACGGCCCCTACATCTCCATCCGCAAGTTCGCCAAGAAGAAGATAGACTTCGAGAAGATGATCGAGGTCGGCTCCCTGACCCGGCCGGTGGCGCGGGTGCTGGAGATCGCCGGCCGCGCGCGGCTGAACGTCGTGATCTCCGGCGGCACCGGCTCGGGCAAGACGACCATGATGAACGCCATGTCCCGCCTGATTGACCATGGCGAGCGCATCGTGACCGTCGAGGACGCGGCGGAACTGCAGCTGCAGCAGCCCCATGTCGTGCGCATGGAGACCCGGCCCGCCAGCCTGGAGGGCCGGGGCGAAATCACCCAGCGCGACCTCGTCCGCAACGCCCTGCGCATGCGCCCCGACCGCATCATCATCGGCGAGGTCCGCGGCGGCGAGGCGTTCGACATGCTGCAGGCCATGAACACCGGCCACGACGGCAGCATGAGCACCGTACACGCCAACACCACGCGCGACGCGCTGACCCGGATCGAGAACATGGTGCAGATGGGCAACATGGGCCTACCCGCCCGGGCCATACGCACGCAAATCGTGGGCGCGGTGGACATGATGGTGCAGATCGGCCGCCAGCGCGACGGCACCCGGCGGGTGCTGCAGGTGACGGACGTGTTCGGGATGGAGGGCGAAGTCGTCACCCTGAACGACATCTTCCAGTACGAGGTGACCGGAGAGACCTCGGACGGCAAGCTGACGGGCCACTACAAGGTGAGCCGGGCCAAGCCGAGCTTTCATGAGCGGCTGACCTACTTCGGCCTGGAACGCGCCTGGTCGGCGGCGGTGGAGGAGGCGGGCTGATGGGCGCGCACGGCCTGCTCAGCCTGGGGCAGCTGCTGGCGCTGGGCGGCGTGCTGCTGCTGGTGCTGGGCGCCTCGTCCTTGGCGCTGCTGCGCCAGGACAAGGTGGAGCGCAGCCTGAGCAGCCGCATAGATGTGATCGCGACGCCCTATGCCCGCGTCAACGCGCTGGTGGAGGCCCGGCGGGAGCGGGGCGTCTCCGCCGGCAGCCGCGCCCTCATGTCGGTCGCCGGGCTGTTCGGCTACCACGCGAACCGCAGCGACCAGTATCCGCTCAAGGCGCCGCTGGTGCTGATCTTCACCTTCGTGGCCGCGGCGCTGCTGGCCGAGTTGGCGTCGTACATGCTGGGCTCAACCGCGCGGCTCCTGATCCCGCTGCTCTGGTTGGTCCTGACCCGCAAGGCGTTCGGCTGGTTCGAGAAGCGTCATGCCTCGGTCCTGTACAGCCAGTTCCCGGACGCGCTGGGGTCCATCGTGCGCGCGGTCCGCGTCGGCATCCCCGTGACCGAGGCCGTGCGCGGCGTCGCGCGCGAAGCGATGGAGCCGACCGCGTCCGAGTTCATGATGCTGGCCGACCAGCTCTCCATCGGAGTCCCGCTGGACGAGGCGCTGAAGGAGACCGCGGCCCGCAACGGGCTGCAGGAGTACCGCTTCTTTGCGACGGCGCTGTCGCTGCAGGCGCAGACCGGCGGCGGGCTGTCGGAGACCCTGGAAAACCTGGCTGACGTGATCCGCAAGCGCGTCGGCGCCCGCAAGCGCGCCTACGCGCTGGCGAGCGAGGCGCGGACGAGCACCTACGTGCTCGCAGGGCTGCCGCTTGTCACAAGCGGGATCATCGCGCTGGTCAGCCCGGGCTACCTGGACATCCTGTTCGTGACCTCCTCGGGCAACGTCGTGCTGGCCGCGGCGGTCGGGCTGCTGGGCACCGGCATGTTCGCGATGCGCACCATCATTTCGAAGACCCTCCAATGAGGAGCGGGCCGATGAGGAGCGGGCCGATGAGGAGCGGGCCGATGAGGAGCGGGACAGTGGGGGCCGTACGGTGAGCCTCGCCCTCGTCATCATGATGGCGGCCTTCGTGGTGCTGGTGCCCACGAGCCTTGTGCTGCTGTCCTTCCTGCGGGAGGAGGACCGGCTGACCATGCGGCTGCAGGCCGCGGCGCGCGTCCAGGACCCGCAGCAGGACGTGCTGACGGAGACCCGGTCCGGCATCGGCCTGCTGCGCCCGGTCGCCGTCATCGGCGGCGTGCTGGCGCGGAGCGGGCTGCTGTCCACCAAGACGCTGGCGGACCTGCAGCAGACGCTGAACTCGGCCGGGCTGCGCGGGCAGGCGGGCCTCAGCGTGTTCGTGGGCGCCAAGCTGCTGCTGCTGCTGGGGCTGCCGACGCTGACGCTGTTCCTGATGACGCAGCTGGACTGGTGGCCGAGCTACTGGAACGCGGTGCTGGCGGGGTCGGCCATCCTGGGGCTGCTGCTGCCGGACATCATCATCAAGCAGAACCGCAAGACCTACATCAAGAACCTCGACAAGGGCATGGCCGATGCGCTGGACATGCTGGTGATCTGCACGGAGGCCGGGCTGGGGCTGGAGTCGTCGTTCGAGCGGGTCAGCATGGAGATCGCGCTGGGCCATCCCGTCGTCGCCAAGGAGATGACGCTGACGGTGCAGGAGATGCAGATCAACTCCGACCGCCGGGCCGCGCTGCTGAGCATGGGGGAGCGGACGGGCCTGGTGACGCTGAAGCGGCTGGGCGGCACGCTGGTGCAGACGATGCAGTACGGCACGCCGCTGAGCAACGCGCTGCGGACCCTGTCGGTCGAGATGCGCGCGGAGACGCTGATGCGCTTCGAGGAGAAGGCGGCTCGCCTGCCGGTGCTGCTGACGCTGCCGATGGTGCTGTTCATCCTGCCTTGCATCTTCCTGGTCGTGGGCGCGCCCGCGATCATCCAGGTCATAGCCGCATTCACATAAGGGGAGCCTCGAAGATGACGCACAAGCTGTTGACGATCGGGGCGGTCCTGCTGCTGGCGGGCTGCGGCGCGCCCAAGGACAGGCTGACCCAGGACGAGGGCACGCCGGCGCGCAGCTTCCGCATCGCCAACGCGGCGATGGCGGGCGGCCTGCCCGAGGGTGCGCTGAACGCGACCCAGGCCATCCTGTCCAAGGACCCGACCAACGTCGAAGCCTTGCTGAAGCAGGCCGAGGCGCTGACGGCGATGGGGCGGGACGACGCGGCAGCAGAAGCCTACCGCCGGGTGCTGTCCGCCGACGCCTCTCCCACCCGGGCGCAGGCGCGCGCCGCCCGGCTCGGCGCCGGGCGGGCCGACCTGGCCGCCGGGCGCGGGACGCAGGCGGAGGCGGTGTATGCGGGAATGGTGGCGGACACGCCGGGCAACGCCGCCGCGCATGACGGCCTGGCCATCGCGCTGGATCTGCAAGGCAAGCACGCGCAGGCGCAGGCGGAATACCGCAAGGCGCTGGCGCTGTCCGACAGCGCGGCCACGCGCTCCAACCTCGGGCTGTCCCTGGCCATGGGCGGGGACGGGGTGGGGGCGCTCGGCATCCTGCGTCCCCTGGCCGCCGACCCCGCCGCCACCGCCAAGACCCGGCACAACCTGGCCTTTGCGCTGGAGTTGACCGGGGACCGGGACGGCGCGAAGCGGGCGCTGTCGGCGGACATGCCGCAGACGGATGTGGCGCAGGCGCTGGCCGGGTTCGACGCGTTCCGCGTGGCGTCGGTGGCACCGGCCGTCGCCGTTCCGGCTGCCGCTGCAGCCGCGGCACCGGATCCAGCATTGGCGTCCGCGCCAGCCATCGTGCTGTCGCCGCCCGTGCCCGAGGCGGACAGGTCCGCCGAGGCTGCGGCCGTGGCGCCGGCGCGTGTGGCGGCGCGCCCGGCCCGAAGCCGGCCTGCGACGCCTGCGGCAACAAGCTTCCCGATCACCGCCGCTGTCCCGGACGCGGCACGCGAGGCGTCGGCCGCGGCGGCGCCGGCTGCTCCCATCATCCTGAACGCCGCCGCCGCGACCGTCATCCCCGCACCCGCCGCAACGCCAACCCCTGCTGCGCCCGGCCCGGCCGACGCGCAATGACCCGTAAGCCTCAACCCCTCACCAACCCTGGAGGACCTTGAACCATGTCCGGCTTACCCAAGGCAGAGCGCCCAGATGAGCGGCGCACCGCAGGCGGCCCCGCCGCGCTCTGGCACCGGCTCCGGCGGGACAAGCGCGGCAACGTGGGCATCATCGTCGCCTTCAGCATCATCCCTATTCTGGCCACGGTCGGGGTCGGGATTGACATCAACCGCATGGTCCAGGCCCGGCAGACGCTGCGCAGCGCGACCACCGCGGCTGCCCTGGCCGGGGCGACGCTGTTCAGCGATCCCATGAACGGCTCTGCGGCCCAGGCTACGGCGACAGACTACTTCAACCAGTATAAGGTCAGCAGCGACCTGACAGTGACAGCCCCGCCGACCGTCGTCGCTACGCCGTCCGGCAACAACACGACACCCAACCAAGTCTCGGTAACAGCTACGGCCACCATACCAGCGACCATGATGAAGCTGGTCGGCTACTCCACGATGTCACTGACTTCCACCGCGGTGGCGGGCATCAACACGTTCACCCCACCAATCCCGCACCCGGTTATCACGGCAGCGCCTGGCACCGGATCGGCTTCACAATTGCTGAACAGCGCGCCAGCGACGATTTCTGCCGGCGACTGGAACACGGCCTTCATGTATCCCGTCCCGCTTGTTTCAGGTAAGGCCGACTATAGCGCCGCCGCGATGCCGCTGATTTCGACGATGTATGAAATTGGCAGCACATGCGGCTCGATCAACGGAAGCTGGAGTTCAAGCGCACGCTGCAACGGCCTACCCCGCTCCATTCCGCCGCAGAACGTCAACTTCCCATATTATAACCCGGACCAACCCCTTGCCTTCCTGTTCCTGGACATGAACAACGGCTCGGACTCCGCACCTGGCGGGTGGGGCTATGGGCCGAACATGTACGGTACCCAGCCCGGTGCCTACCACATCATGTCAACGGCACCCCTGTCGCAGGCGCAGCCCGATGGGCCGTCGTCCATCTCGGACAACACGGTCGCGATCCTCAAAGTGCTAGACCCAGCCACGTTCGGAAACCTGAGCCAGCCCGCAACCACCTACACTAAGCAGAAGAAGGGCCTGAACTGCGCCGTCCAGATCGAGGACGTGACGGGCGTTGCCCAATTGCCGACCTCTCCGCCGTCACGCCGGATCGAGGGAGATGCGAAGGGCATGAGGTGTTTCACCATCGGCAACACCTACGACGACCAGCTTTCAGGCCGCGCGCTTGCCAATCTGAGCTGCAATCAGATTGGGGGCAGGACTTTGATGTACTGGTGGAACGACCTGGGCGCCAACCCGGACGACTATGATTACCGGAATCTGATCTACCTGCTGTCCTGCCGCGCTGGCGTGACCAATCCGGACAACGGCACATTCGGCAACACCCCGCCTGCGCCGCCGCAGACGCTGCCAACTGCTAAGCTCCTTCAATAGCACCTGCGTCGGAGGAGGAGGAGCAGTGAGCCGCAGACACGGGAGCGCTGATGCCGGGTCTCGCCTGCGCGGGCTTCAGCAGGACGACCGGGGAGTTGTTGCGCTTGAGTTCGGGCTGGTCGCAATCCCCATGGTCGCGCTCATCGCAGGGGCGTTGTATGGTGGCCTGAACTTGACCGCCATGTCCGGGCTTGACGCTGGTGTGCAGGCTGCGGCTCGGCACCTTCGGGTAGCCCCGACTCCTGAGCCTGACGACAGCACCGTCCGCCAGATCATCTGCAGCAGCGTCAGCAACTTCACGAAGTGCGCGGATATTTTGATTTACGTTCAGAATGGCGCATCCTTCGCGGCGCTGCCGCCGCCTCCGATCGTGAACAATGGCATGTTGACTGTCTTCAATCCCGGTGGAAGCGGCAGCTATGTCATGATGCGGGTCGCGTTCAGAAGCACCCTGGCACTCACCATAGCCGGGCTAGATGGCCCGGTGCTGTCCTCAACTCTCGCATTCAGAAACGAGTGATGGCCAAATCGTTGGACAATCCCGCACTCAATGTACACACGGCCGGTCCAGTGCGCCATTGCAAGCGGAGTACAGCGGGCCTGCTGCGGGACAGCCGAGGCATTGCCGCATTGGAACTCGCCATCGTCGCGCCATTCCTGCTTGTCGCCGCAGCGGGCACGTACATGGCGGTGCAGGCGTTCCGGGTCCAGTCGCTGCTCAACACGGCCGCAATCAGCATGGTAGACTTGGTGGCCGCGCAGGTCACGGTCACGGCTGGATCAGCTGGCACCCTTACTGATCTTTGCAGCAGTGGCACCAGCAAGTCTCTGCTTCCGTATAACACCAAACTGGTGGGCATGACCATTGCACGCATCAGCAGGCAACCGGCAGACCCTGCTGGCGCTGCAGATTGGCAGCGCGACGATGCTTGTCCAGTAAAAGGAGCTGTCGCGATAAATGCCGCAGAGCTTGCAAGGGCGAACGCAGCTCTCAACGCTGATGCGGACAAGTATCCGGTCGTCATCGTCGTGAAGGGAACCTACGATTTCCATCCTAGCATTGCTTTCACCCTTCGAGGCTATAGTCTTGCTATGCCCAGCTTTTACATGACGTCCACAGCCATAAGAAAAACACTGAATCCAGGATCAAAGCTGATCCCTGGGAATGCCGCCTGCACCAACTGCTGACCGCCCCGTCCCGCCATCCCCAGCCCTTGTCCCGCCGCCGCCGCACCGCACCTAGCAGTGCGACGGACGGAGGCCCCGCACCATGCCAGACAACGACACCATCACCACGCCACGCATCCAGACCGTGCTCAAGCCCGAGCGCCCGCGGATGCACAAGGTGATCCTGCTCAACGACGACTTCACCCCGCGCGAGTTCGTCACCATGGTCCTCAAGGCCGAGTTCCGCCTGACCGAGGAGCAGGCCCGGCGCGTGATGATGACCGCCCATCAGCGCGGCGCCTGCGTCGTGTCGGTGTTCACGAAGGACGTGGCCGAGGCAAAGGCCACCAACGCCACCGACGCCGCCCGCAAGAAGGGCTACCCCCTCCTGTTCACGACCGAGCCCGAGGAGTAGCGGCGCCAGCTGCCAGGCGTTGGGCGCCAAGCCCCCTCGCGCCCAGGCGGACATCCGTGCCAGGCTCCGGCCCCAAGCCGCACAGCCCGGCGGCGCCAAGGGAAGCGGACCATCCATGCCCATGCACGCCATGCAAACTCAGGTCGCCATCATCGGGGCGGGCCCGGCAGGCCTGCTGCTCGCCCACCTGCTGCATCTGGACGGCATCAGCAGCGTCGTCATCGAGGCGCGCAGCCAGCACTATGTCGAGAACCGCATCCGCGCCGGGGTGCTGGAGCGTCACGTGGTGGACGTGCTGGACCAGACCGGCCTGGGCGCGCGGATGCACCGGGAAGGACTGCGGCACGACGGCACCGGCCTGCTGTTCGGCGGCGTGCTGCACCGCATAGACTTCCAGGCCCTGACCGGACATTCCGTCATGGTCTATGGCCAGCATGAGGTCGTGCGCGACCTGATTGCCGCCCGGCACGCCGCCGGCGAACCCCTGCTGTTCGACTGCGCCGACGTGTCGGTGCATGGGTTTGATTCCGGCTCGCCCGAAGTCCGGTTCACCCGGGACGGGCAGGCGCACACCCTGCAGTGCGGCATCATCGCCGGCTGCGACGGCTTCCACGGCGTCTGCCGCCCGGCGCTGCCCGCCGGGTCCTGGCGCGGCTTCGACCGAGTGTATCCCTTCGGCTGGCTGGGCATCCTGGCCGACGCGCCCCCCAGCGCGCACGAGCTGATCTACGCCAACCACGACCACGGCTTCGCCCTCTGCTCCCAGCGCAGCCCGGCGGTGCAGCGCATGTACCTGCAATGCGCCCCGGACGAGGACGCCTCCAACTGGTCCGACGACCGCATCTGGTCGGAGCTGTCGGTCCGCCTGGCCTGTGACGGCTTCACGCTGCAAACCGGCGCGATCACCCAGAAGGGCGTCACCCCCATGCGGTCCTACGTGGCGGAGCCGATGCAGCGCGGACGCCTGTTCCTGGCCGGGGACGCCGCCCACATCGTGCCGCCGACGGGCGCGAAGGGCATGAACTCCGCCATCGGCGACGTGCTGCTGCTGGCCCGCGCCATCGGGCAGTGGCACGGCAAGGGGGACGACACGGGCCTGCAGGGCTACTCGGCGGCGGCGCTGCGGCGCATCTGGAAGGTGCAGCGGTTCTCCTGGTGGATGACGACGCTGTTCCACCGCTTCGACGGGGCGTCGGACTTCGACCGGCGGGTGCAACTGGCCGAGCTGGATTACGTGACCGGCAGCCGGGAAGCATCGGCGGCGCTGGCGGAGAACTACGTGGGACTGCCGCTGGCGGCTTGACGGGGGGCCGGCCCCCCGCCCGCCGCCACCGCCGCAAGACCGGCCTGGTGGCCTGCTGCGCTCCCCTGTCCGGCACATGTCAACCTGAACACACCGAAACGTGTTGTTGCCGATTGGAAATTGTGCGATGGGAGAACGTGCGCCATGTGGCGCCATCGGGAGGGAAAAGATGACGGTGCGCGGGTCCAAGATCGTGCTTGCAGCAGCAGTGGCGGCGGGGTTGGCGGCCAGCGCCACGGACGCCCTCGCACTCGACCGGCGCATCAGGCTCATCAACGAAAGCAGCGAGGCCATCCACGAGTTCCACGCTTCCAACACCGGGCGCAGCCGATGGGAGGAGGACATCCTAGGCCGCCGCATCCTCCAGCCCGGCGCCAGCGTCATCATCAACCTCGACGACGGCTCCGGCTTCTGCAAGTTCGATTTCAAGACCGTCATGGAGAGCGGGCGGGCGCTGGTGAAGCGCAACGTCAACATCTGCCAGTTGGAGACCTACCGCATCACCGACTGACGCCGGGCCGTCCTCGCCGCCGCGGTGCCGTGCGGGTGTGTGCGCCGCCGCCGGCCCTTGCGGCCCGGCCGGCCGCCGGCATTCGCCGTGTGGATGCCGGTGCAGGTGCAAGCTGGCATGTCCAAGGACGCTCGTGATCGCGGGCCGCCCTCCAGCGCGGCATAGGGGCTGCCAGCCCACACGACCGTTATATGTGTGGACCGTTTGGCGGGCAGCCCGTCATCGCGAGGCACCCCAACGCCGCGCCGCTCGCGACGCCGATGCCATCGCGCAAGGGGCCGAACCGAAGGACGGTTGGCGCCAGTCCTGCAGCCCTGGAGTGCCGCGCCGCCGCGCTCCCCTGCACCGACAGACCACAACGGCTGGGCGCTCGCCTTTTCAAGCCGGCCCCCGCGATCACCGGCCCTCCGTTCCGGCAGGGGCTGGTGCCCCGCCCCGCGCCCCGCGCTATGCTGGCGCGGCAACTCCGCAACGAGGCCGCCTCATGCTCCCCATGCCCGTCCTGGACCACGCCGTCATCAACGTGCGCGATGGGCTGGATGCCGCGGCGGACCTGTGGGCGCGGCTGGGCTTCACGCTCACGCCGCGCGGGCACCACACGCTCGGGTCCAGCAACCACTTGGCGGTGCTGGGCACGGACTACCTGGAACTGCTGGGCGTCCAGCCCGGCAACGCGCGGACGGACGTGCTGGACTGGCCTGCCGGGCTGAACGGGCTGGTGTTCAAGACCTATGACGCCGACGCCACCTGCCGGACCCTGAGCGCCGCCGGGCTGCCGGCGCTGCCCGTGCAGGCGTTCTCCCGCCCGGTGGACACGCCGGAGGGGGGCACCGGGGACGCCGCCTTCCGCACCGTGCGGATGGATCGGGAGGCATGGCCGGCAGGGCGGCTGTTCTTCTGCCAGCACCTGACGCCCGGGCTGGTCTGGCACGACGCCTGGCGCCGGCACGCCAACGGGGCGCTGGGCATCGCAGGCTTCATCATTGCGGCGGAGGACCCGGCGGGTCCGGCAGGGCTGCTCGGGCGCGTGTTCGGCGCGGACCGGGTGTCGGCGCGGACGGGGCGCGCCGGCATGGCCGCCGGGCTGGCGCAGGTGGACGTGCTGACGCCGGATGCGCTGGCGGGGCGCCTCGGCGATGCCGCGCCGCCAGCCGACGGGCGGGCGCAGCGGATGGCGGCGCTGGTGCTGCGCACCGCTTCCCTGGACCAGGCCGCGGCGGCGCTGCGCTCGGGCGGCGTGGACCACCGGCGCGGCCCCGCGGGGATCACCGTGCCCGCGTCCGCCCTGGGCGGGCTGGCGCTGGTGTTCCAGGACTAGCCGGGATGGCCGCCCTGGCAAGCGCCCCGGCCCTGCTGGTCGCCAACGAGCACAGCCGCCGCGGCCGGGAGGTCGGCCCGTTCATGGAGGCGCTGCAGGCCGGCGGCCTGGTCCTGCGCCAGGAGCATTGCCGCCGGCGCGAGGAGCTGCCGACCCTGATCCGCGCCCTGCGCGGCCAGGTCTCCGCCGTCATCCTGGCCGGCGGCGACGGCACCATGAGCGCGGCCGCCCCCGCGCTGCGCGACACCGGCCTGCCCCTGGGCATCCTGCCGCTGGGCACCGCCAACGACCTGGCCCGGACCTTGGCGATCCCGCTGGACGCGGAGGAGGCCGCCGCGGTCATCCTGGCCGGGCACCGGCGGGTGCTGGACCTGGGCTGCGTCAACGGCCACCCTTTCTTCAACGTCGCCAGCCTGGGCCTGAGCGTGGAGATCACGCAGCGCCTGACCCGCGTGATGAAGCGCCGCTGGGGCAAGCTGGCCTACCCCCTCGCAGCGGCGGCCGTCATCCTACAGGCCCGGCGGTTCAGCGCCCTCATCCGGGTGGAGGGCCAGGACATCCCCGTGAAGTCCATGCAGGTCGCGGTCGGCAACGGGCGGCACTACGGCGGCGGCATGGTGGTGGCGGACGACGCGGAGATAGATGACGGGCGCCTGGACGTTTACAGCCTGGAGCCGCGGGCGCGCTGGCGCCTGCTGTGGATGGCCCGCGCCTTCCGCGACGGCGAGCATGACGCGCTGGAAGAGGTGCGGACGATACGCTGCCGCGCGCTGGAGGTCCGCACCCGCCGCCCCCGCCACGTCAGCGCGGACGGAGAGATCGTAACCCGCACTCCGGCGCGCTTCACCCTGCTGCCCCAGGCCGTAACGGTGTTCGCCCCGCCGCCATCCTCCGCACCGTGACGGGGGCGCCCTGATGGAGGCGGTGCAGGCGATGGACACCTGGGTCAATGCCGCGCTGGCCCCGCTGCGCCATCCCTGGGCGCTGGGGGCGTTCGAGTGGCTGACGGGCATGGGCACGGGCGCGACGGCGGTGGCGGTGGCCGCCGTGGCCGCCGGGCTGCTGGCGGCGGGCGGACGCGGGTGGCTCGCCGTGCCACTGTGGGCGACGCTGGCGGGGGCGGAGGCAACGGCATGGGCGGTGAAGTTCCTGGTCGGGCGGGCGCGGCCCGCGTTCCTGGACGGCATCACGGCGGCGTCCCCGTCGTTCCCCAGCGCCCATGCGACGGTGGCGGTCTCGTTGTACGGGTTCCTGGGGCTGGCAGTCGCGGCAGGGCTGCCCAAGGGGCGGCGGGCGGTGCTGGCGGGGACCTGGGTGTTCGTGGGGCTGATCGGCTTCAGCCGCCTGTTCCTCGGCTTGCACTACCTGTCGGATGTGGCGGCGGGACACGCGGTGGGCGGTGCGGCGTTGTGGCTGGGATGGCGGTGGGCGCAGATGCGCGGGGCGCCAGTTGCGGCGCCGCGGCTCGTGCGCTGACCCGGCTGCGCCGGCCTGGCCGCGGCGGCACGCGCCGGAAGATGCTCTTTGCATTTTCAATCCGCATAACTAATGATCCGTGTGCGTCCTGTGAGTTCGCCTGGGCGGTGCGCCGGCGCGGCGACCGTCGTTCTGGATCAATCTCATCAAGCAAGGGAGCGTCCATCCATGCCAGCCAAGAGCGGCCGCCTGCCTCCGGTCCTGATCACCGCGTGGTCGAAGCTGAAGAAGGATCTCGTCCCTGCCGTGGACAAGCTGCCCAAGGATCTCGTGGACGACGACCAGAAAAAGAAGATCAAGAAGGGGCTGTCGGACATGTTCGCAAAGCTCGACGGCGGGCTGAAGAAGAAGATGATCCTCGCGTCGGAGGCGGAGGATGACGCCGTGGCGAAGAAGGCACTGGCCGACGTCAGCAAGATTTGCAAGGACTACAAGAAGAAGGTGAAGGCTGCCGTCACGGAGGTCGTCAAGGACGACGTGGACGAGTGGAAGGAGCTGACGGCCAACACCAACGCCATCGCCAAGAAGGTTTCGGAAACGCTCAAGGCCATTGACAGCGCAGCAGCCAAGACGCTGGCGGCCATGCCGTAGCCGGCTTGGCCGGCGGCACCGTGCCGGACGTCCCGACGGGTAGGAACCAAGTTCGGCAGGCACCGGGCCGGCCCTGCGGCGTCCCGCTCCGCGTGCGTCACGGTCCGCGCGTCATGCCCTTGATCCAGTAAGCCACATCGGGGCACGGGCCGGTGCTCCCTTGCCGACGGCCCCTCGCTCCGTCCGTTCTCGCCGGTGCGTCCCGATGCATGCCGTGATCGTGGAGGCGGCTGGGGGGGTAAGGCGGTTGCCATCAGGACGGCCGGTCCCTCTCAGCCCCCCGCCTGCCAGGCAAGGTTCCGGTTCCGGCTGCTGCCCTGCGCGCAGGGAAAGGCTTCACCCATCGGCTGCCTCAGGGCCGGGTGCGGCCCACGGCATCCGCTGCAAGACCGTTCTGGCAAGGGCGCAGCGTTTTCATTAGAACAGCCGGGGAGCAGACGGTGCGGCGGCCCGCCCCTTGCGCCCCGCGGTGCAACGCAGGCGGGGTTGCCGCGTCTTGATGTTCGGGTGCGCCCGGATTGAAGGAATACTGTGTCGTCCAGCAAGGTCCGCCTCGCAATTCTGCTGCTGGCCCCTTTGCCGATGCTGGGGCTGGCCGGCTGCGCCGCGCCCCGGCCGGAGTATATCAAGCTGAACCCGCCACAGGCCCTCCCTCCACCGCCGGTGCGGCCTGCCGCACGCTCTGCCACGGCCCGGCCCCGCCCGCCGCGTCCGTCCGGGGACGCCGCGGACCCGTCCTGCGCGCCCCCGGGCGTGCAGGCGCTCCCGGCCCCGCGCAAAGCCGAGCTGTTCCGGCAGTTCGCGGCGCTGCAGGGTGCGCCGGTGGACAGCGCCGCCCCAGCCCCGGCCCCTCCGGGTCTGCCGCCCTGTCCGCCGGCTGCCGCACGATGATGGACGGCGACGCAGGCGTGCAGCCGCCGGACGCCGGGGCCGGGCAGGGGGCCGGGGTAGGCTCGGCTGCGCGCGTCGCGTCCTTCGTTGCGCGCGGGGGCCGGGCCGTCATCATCCTGTGTCCGGCCCGCAAGGTGCGCACGGCGGTGCTGGATGGGGTGCTGGAGGGGCTGCCCGGCCACCTGACCCGCGCCGGCAACCCGTTGGCCAGCCCGCTGACGCTGCACCGGCTGCTGTTCCAGATCGGGGCAGGCGCCGTGGACGGGGACGACGGCGTGCTGGTGCGCCGCCTGCAGGAGCGCGCGGGGCCAGCGGACCTGGTGGTGCTGGCGGTGGATGACGCGCAGACCCTGGCGCCCGACGCGCTGGCGGCGCTGGCACAGGTGCCGGCCCCGGGCATCATCGGCGGGCATCCCGGACGGCTGCTGATTCTGTCCGGCCACCCCGACCTGCTGCTGCACCTGCTCGACCCCGGCCTGGACGCGCTGAACAACCCCGACGCCGCGCTGATGGTGGACGTGGACCTGGATGTGGACGACGTGGCGGATTTCCCTGCCGCGGACGGGCCGCCGGCTGAACGGCCGCCTTTGGCCGAAGCTGGCCCGCCCGCATCCCCGCTCCGGCCTCCTGCCCCCCCGCCTTCCGCGTCCCTGGCCGCGCCGGCGGGCGCGTCTGCGGCCGTTCCCGCGGCTGTCTCCGCAACTGCGCCTGTGACGGCATCGGCTTCTCCGGCTGCGCGCGTCAGTCCGTCCGCCCCCCTGTCCACCTCCTTGCCAGAGCCGGCGGCTGCACCGGCCCAGCCCGCAACGCGGAGCAGGCGGCTGCGCTGGAGGTTGGGCGGCGTGGCGGCGGTGGGCGCCGCTGCGTTGCTGGCGGCGCTGGCCTGGCGCATCGCACCGCAGGCTGCGCGCGGTCCGATCCCGTCCCAGCCTGCATCCACCCAGCCGGCTGCTCCGTCCGTGCCTCCCGCCGCTGCGCCGGCCATTGCCCCGCTGCTCGCCGCGCCGCCCGGGCTTGTGCCCGGGCCGGATGGGCAAACGGCCCCGCCGGCGCCGCGGCGTGCCCTGCCGTCCGAGGCCGACCTGCGGCGGGAGTTCGACCTTTTCCTCGACCGCGCCGGGGAGGACACGGCGAACCTCAGCCCGTCCGACCGTGCGGCGCTGTTCCAGGAGTATCTGGCTTGGCGCAGCCGCAACCTGGACCGGACGGCGCCCTGACCGGAAGGCGCCCTGACCGGAAGGGGGTGCATCAGGCGGGGGCGCGCCACATGGGGGCGATCAGGCCGCGGGAGCCAGCCGATACAGGCGGGTAGGGCGCAGGGTGCGGTCCTCCAGCTCCAGCAGGGTCGGGACCGCGTACTCGGCCATGGGGGTCAGGCCGTCGCCGGGCAGGTAGGCGCGTCCGGGGTCGGCGACCCACACCTCGCACGCCCCGGCCATCGCGCGCAGCCACGGCAGGATGTGCCGGGTCATCGGCGCCTCGTAGCACACGTCCCCGCACAGGATCAGGTCCCAGCGAGCGGGCTGGCCGACCACGTCCTCCATCAGCACCTGCACATCCGCGCCGTTGGCCGCCGCGTTCAGGCCGATGGCGGCGGCGGCCAGGGCGTCAATCTCCGCCGCTTCTACCAGGGCCGCGCCGGACAGGGCGCAGGCGATGGCGGCGATGCCGCACCCGGCGGCGAAGTCCAGCACGCGGCGGCCCTGCACCAGCTCCGGATGATCCAGGACGTGCCGCGCCAGGGCCTGCCCGCCCGGCCAAGCAAAGGCCCAGAACGGCGGCTCGATCCCGGACTTCTCCAGCCAGGCCTCGCTGGCCTGCCAGATCGGGGTGATCTCGGCCGCCAGGTGCAGCGTGACCTCCGGCACCAGCTCGGTGCGGCCCGGCGCGGTGTGGGCTTGGATGAAGGCGACGCTCACAGCAGCCCGATCAGGATTGCGGCCCCGATGGCCAGCCCGGCCTCCCGGTTCAGCTTGAACAGGCGCAGGCACCCCGCGGGGTCGTCCACGTCCAGGGCGCGGACCTGATGGGCCAGCACCGCCGCCGGCACCAGCAGCGCCGGGGCGAACCAGCCCGACAGCCCGGCCAGCCATCCCGCCAGCCCCAGCAAGGCCAGCGCCGCGCCGTAGCACGCGGCCAGGAAGGGCCGGGTGCTGCCCGCGAACAGCCGGGCCGTGCTGCGCACGCCGATCAGCGCGTCGTCCTCCCGGTCCTGGTGGCCGTAGATCGTGTCGTAGCCGAGTATCCACATGAACGCCGCCGCGTGCAGCGCCAGCGCCGCCGCATCCAGCCGTCCGGCGGCGGCGGCGTAGCCCATCGGCGCGCCCCAGCCGAAGGTCACGCCCAGCGCCGCCTGCGGCCACCAGGTCACCCGCTTGGCCAGCGGATACAGCGCCACCAGCCCCAGGGACAGCACGCCCAGCGCCTGCGCCAGCGCGTTCAGTTGCAGCAGGACCAGCAGCCCCGCCAGCAGCAGCCCCGCCAGGAACACGGCGGCCTGCCGCATCCGCAGCGCCCCGCTGGCCAGCGGGCGCCCTGCGGTGCGCGTCACCAGCCGGTCCATGTCGCGGTCCCACATGTCGTTCACGACGCATCCGGCGCTGCGCATCACCACGGCCCCCAGCCCGAACAGCAGGACCAGCCGTGCGGCCTCGGCCGGCGCGGGGCGGGCGAGCAGGATGCTCCACAACCCCGGCAGGAACAGCAGCCAGGACCCGATGGGCCGGTCCAGCCGGGCCAGCACGGCATAGGGCCGCCAGGCCGCCGGCAGCCGCGCCACCCAGCCGCCCGCCGCAATGTCCGTCCAGCCCGTGCGCACGTCCGGCCCCATGCCGGCCTGCATAGGCGCGGCGGTGGACGGGCGCCAGGGGGCGGGGGCGCACGCGCCAGCTTGTGCTGGCATCCACCGTGCCCTGGGCAACCCGTCATCGCGAGGCGCCCTTGCGTCGTGGCAATCCAGGGGCCGGCAGCGCAGTCCCCGCGGCCCCTGGATTGCCGCGTCGCTGCGCTCCTCGCAATGACGAGGTGCCCGGGGCGTGGTTGGGTGTGGGAGCCGGCGGCAACGCCTTTACCGCCCGGCCATCGCCGGCACCGCGCCGCAGCCCGCCTACACCCCGAACGCGATGCCGTCCTGGCGATACATGTCCTGCACCAGCCGCAGCACCAGCGCAGCCTCGGCCGACGTCTCGCCCCGGCGGCAGCTCATGAACACCGGGGACACCGCGCCGTCCTCGTCCAGCGCGCAGTAGGCGACGCCCCCGCGCTGCAAGCGCCCGACCGACGCGGGCACGATGGCCATGCCCATCCCCGCGGCGACCAGGCCCAGCGCCGTTTGCAGCTCCCGCACCTCATGCATGGCGCGCGGCGTCAGGCCGCGGCTGCGATACAGCGCAAGCACCTGGTCGGCGTAGCTGGGCCGGGGCGCTTTGGGATAGGCGATCAGCGTTTCGTCCACCAAGTGCGCCAGGTGAAGCGGACCTGGGCGGCCCAGCAGCGCGTGCCCGGCCGGCACGGCCACGACCAGCCGCTCGTTGCGGAGCAGCTGCCGCCTGACGCCGGGATCGTCGAGCGGGATGCGGCCGAATCCCACGTCAATGCGGTGCTCCCTCAACGCCGCAACCTGCTCCAGCGTCGTCATCTCCTGCAGCGACAGCTCCACGCCGGGCCGGGCGGCCCGGTAGCGGCGCAGCACCTCCGGCAGGTAGCCGAACATGGTGGACCCGGCGAAGCCGATGCCGAACCGCTCCCGCTTGGACTGCTCCAGGCGGCGCACCATCGCCCGCATCTCGTCCACCCGCTCCAGCACCTGCACCGCCTGCTCCAGCAGCAGCCGGCCCGGCTCGGTCAGCGTCACGGGGCGGCTGCCGCGCTGCAGCAGGGCGACGCCCAGCTCCTCCTCAAGCTGCTGGATTTGCCGGCTGAGCGGCGGCTGGGCGATGCGCAGCTTCTCCGCAGCCCGTGTGAAGCTCCCTTGCTGCGCGACCGCGACGAAGTAGCGCAGGTGCCGCAGTTCCAGGTGTCCCTCCCGTCCATGCCTTCGCCACCATACCCCCAGGGTATGACAACCGACCGATTTGGTCTTTGCGTTACGTTGTCGCCCTGTTCTAAATCAGCGGCAAGGGGCGCTGCACAGATAGGCGCCTGGACATAATCCAGGGGAGGACGCGCGATGCTCGACGCCATCCAGACGACGCTCGACACCGCGGTCGAGGACAACGCCGAGACCGGGCTGTTCCGTTGCAAGCGCAACATCTTCACCGATCCCGAGCTGTTCGAGCTGGAGATGAAGCACATCTTCGAGGGCAACTGGATCTACCTGGCCCACGACAGCCAGATCCCGAACAAGAACGACTACTTCACGACCTTCATGGGCCGCCAGCCCATCTTCATCGCCCGCAACAAGGCCGGCGAGCTGAACGCCTTCATCAACGCCTGCAGCCACCGCGGCGCGATGCTGTGCCGACACAAGAAGGGCAACAAGGCCGCCTACACCTGCCCCTTCCACGGCTGGACGTTCAGCAACTCCGGCAAGCTGCTCAAGGTGAAGGACGCCGATGGCGCGGGCTACCCAGACAGCTTCAACAAGGACGGCAGCCACGACCTGACCAAGGTGGCGCGGTTCGAGAGCTACCGCGGCTTCCTGTTCGGCAGCCTGAACCCGGACGTGGTGCCGCTGCGCGAGCACCTGGGGGAGGCTGCCAAGATCATAGACATGATCGTGGACCAGTCGCCCGACGGGCTGGAGGTCGTGCGCGGCGCGTCGTCCTACGTGTTCGACGGCAACTGGAAATTGCAGACCGAGAACGGGGCCGACGGCTACCACGTCAGCGCCACGCATTGGAACTATGCCGCAACGACCAGCCGCCGCAAGGAGGCGGCCCAGGTGGACAACGTGCGCGCCATGAGCGCCGGCGGCTGGGCCAAGCAGGGCGGCGGCTTCTACTCGTTCGAGCATGGGCACCTGCTGCTGTGGACCAACTGGTCCAATCCGGAGGACCGCCCCAACTGGGACCGGCGGGAGGAGCTGGCGGGGCAGTTCGGCCAGGCCACGGCGGACTGGATGGTGCAGCGCAGCCGCAACCTGTGCCTGTATCCCAATGTCTACCTGATGGACCAGTTCAGCAGCCAGATACGCACCTACCGCCCGCTCGCGGTGGATAAGACCGAGGTCACGATCTACTGCATTGCGCCCCGCGGCGAGAGCGACGAGAGCCGCACCCGGCGCATCCGCCAGTACGAGGACTTCTTCAACGCCAGCGGCATGGCGACGCCGGACGACCTGGAGGAGTTCCGCGCCTGCCAGATTGGCTACGCCGGCAGCGCCGCGCAGTGGAACGACCTGTGCCGGGGTGCGGCGCACTGGATACAGGGGCCGGACGAGGGCGCGAAGGCCATCGGCCTGCAGCCGCTGCTGTCCGGGGCGCGGACGGAGGACGAAGGGCTGTTCGCCGTGCAGCACCGCTACTGGATGGACACGATGCAGCGGGCGCTGGCGAAGGACAGGGTCAGCCTGGGGTAATCTTCTCCCTCTCCCTCCGGTAGAGGGCCGGGGTGAGGGGGTCTTCAGGCGCAGTCCTGTCCAAAGCAGGGCCGCGCGCTGTCAGCACTCTCAACTCCCCGCTCCGCAGCCAAGACCCCCTCACCCCGACCCTCTCCCGGAGGGAGAGGGAGCAGAAGGCCCCCTATGCTCACCACCGAAGACGTCCGCCAATACCTGTATCGTGAGGCCCGCTACCTCGACGACAAGCAGTGGGACGACTGGCTCGCGCTGTACGCCCCCCACGCGCAGTTCTGGATGCCGTCCTGGGACGACGACGACAAGTTGGTGACGGACCCGTTGCGCGAGGTCAGCCTGATCTACTACCCCCACAAGGGCGGGCTGGAGGATCGGGTGTTCCGCATCCGCACGGAGCGCAGCAGCGCCACCTCGTTGCCCGAACCCCGCACGTCGCACAACATCAGCAACGTCGAGATCACTGCCCAGACCGGCACCGAGTGCAAGCTGCGGTTCAACTGGTTCACGCTGAACTTCCGTTACAAGACCGTGGACACCTACTTCGGCACGTCCTTCTACACGCTGGACACGTCCGGCCTGGCGCCGCTCATCACCGACAAGCGCGTGATCCTCAAGAACGACTACATCCACCACGTCATAGACATCTATCATATCTAGGGCACATCTGAGGGAGCGGTCATGGGCCACGCAGTCGCGCTGAACTTCGAGGACGGGGTCACCCGCTTCATTGATTGCGCCGGGTCTGAAAGCGTGGCGGACGCCGCCTACCGCGTCGGCATCAACATCCCGCTGGACTGCCGGGACGGCGCCTGCGGCACCTGCAAGGCGTTCGTGGAGAGCGGCACCTACGACGCCGGCGACTACATCGAGGATGCGCTGACCGACGAGGAGGCCGCGGAGGGCTACGGCCTGGCCTGCCAGATGAAGCCCCGCTCCGACCTCGTGCTGCGCGTCGCCGCGGCATCGGACGCCTGCAAGACCAAGCCCGCCGCCTACGCCGGCACCATCGCCGCGCTCCGCCGGCTGTCGGACACCACGACCGAGTTCACGATACGCATGGATGGCAAGGCGCCGGCGTTCCTGCCGGGCCAGTATGTGAACGTGGAGGTCCCCGGCAGCGGCCAGCGCCGCTCCTACTCCTTCAGCTCCGCCCCGGGCGCCGCGGAGGCCGCCTTCCTGGTGCGGAACATCCCCGGCGGGCTGATGACCACCTTCCTGGAAGGGGCGCAGCCCGGCACGGCGCTGACCTTCACCGGCCCGGTCGGCGGCTTCTACCTGCGCGACGTGAAGCGCCCCGTGCTGATGCTGGCCGGCGGCACCGGACTGGCGCCGTTCCTGTCCATGCTGGACCGCCTGGCCGAAATCGGCAGCCCGCATCCCGTCCACCTCGTCTATGGCGTGACGCACGACGCCGACCTGGTGGGCTTGGACCGGCTGGACGCCGCCGCCGCGCGCCTGCCCGGCTTCAGCTACGCGACCGTCGTTGCCGACGACGCCAGCGCCCATCCCCGCCGCGGCTACGTGACGGCCCACCTGGACCCCGCGCACCTACACGGCGGCGACGTGGACGTTTACCTCTGCGGCCCCCCGCCGATGGTGGAGGCAGTGCGTGCCCACTTCGCCGGTGCAGGCATCAAGCCCGCCAGCTTCCACTTCGAGAAGTTCTCTCCGAGTGGCGTGGTGACGGGTAGTGCATAGGTATGATGCCAACGACCTGTGCTGCCGCCCATTGCACGTCATTGCGAGGAGCGCAACGACGCGGCAATCCAGGGGCCATAAGGGCTGTGCCGGCGGCTCCTGGATCGCCGCGGTGCCAAGGGGCGCCTCGCGATGACGGTGGAGAGTGCGGCCGCCGGAACGAGGCACTGCCAATGACCGGGGCCGCTTGACCCTCCCCGCATTGACGTTCCCGGGCCGCTTTGCCGGCAAGGCCGCGGTCGTGACAGGTGCCGCCCAGGGCATTGGCCGCGACGTGGCGCTGCGCCTGGCGGCGGAGGGCGCGAGGGTTGTGCTGGCGGACCGGTCCGAGCTGGTCCACGAGGTGCAGGCCGAGGCCGGGCCGGACAGCCTGGCCGTTATCGGCGACCTGGAGCGGTATGCGGACGCCGTGGCCCTGATGGCGGCGGCGATGGACCGCTTCGGCAAGCTGGACGTGCTGGTGAACAACGTCGGCGGCACGATCTGGGCCAAGCCCTACGCCGAATACGAGGAGGCGCAGATCGAGGCGGAGGTCCGCCGCTCCCTGTTCCCGACGCTGTGGTGCTGCCGGGCCGCGCTGCCGCATCTGCTGGCGGGGGGAGGGGGGTGCATCGTCAACGTGTCGTCCGTGGCGACGCGCGGCATCAACCGCGTGCCTTACGCCGCGGCCAAGGGCGGGATCAACGCCATCACCGCCGGGCTGGCGTGGGAGTATGCCGAGCACGGCATCCGCGTGAACGCCGTCGCCCCCGGCGGCACCGCCGCCCCGCCGCGCCGCATCCCCCGCAACACGGCGCAGCAGTCGGACCAGGAGGCCGCGTGGATGCAGCAGGTGGTGAACCAGACCACGCAGAGCAGCATGATGCGGCGCTACGGCACCACCGCGGACCAGGCGGCGGCCATCCTGTTCCTGGCATCGGACGAAGCGGCCTACATCACGGGCACGGTCCTGCCCGTGGCGGGCGGGGACCAGGGTTGACGCAAACGGCAGCCGGGCCGAACCCGGCACATCAGGCCGCCGCAGCAAGCGGCGCAGCATTGGAGGAGCGTGGACACATGAGCGGACACATCATTGACAGCCCCGAGGCCAAGCAGCTTTTCGCCCGCGCGGCAGGGCTGGATGGCGCTGGCGGGGACGAGCGCCTGAAGCGGATCGTGCAGCGCGTCGCCACCGACCTCTGCCGCGCGATCGAGGAGTTCGACGTGACGCCGACCGAGTTCTGGACCGCCGTGGGCTACCTGACCCGGCTGGGACAGGCCAACGAGGCCGGGCTGCTGGTCGCCGGGCTGGGCATCGAGCACTTCCTGGACCTGGTGATGGACCGCAAGGAGCAGGAGGCCGGCCTGGCCGGCGGCACCCCGCGCACCATCGAGGGGCCGCTGTGGCTGGCCGACGCGCCGCTGTCGAAGGGTGATGCCCGGCTGGACCAGGACCCCGAGCACGGCACGGTGCTGTTCATGGAGGGCCAGGTGCGCGACGCTGACGGGGCGCCGCTGCCCGGCGCCATCGTGGACGTGTGGCACGCCAACACCAAGGGCGGCTATTCCCACTTCGACCCCTCGCAAAGCCCCTACAACCTGCGCCGCCGCATCGAGACCGATGCGGAGGGGCGCTACCGCTTCCGCTCCATCCTGCCATCCGGCTACGGCTGCCCCCCCGACGGTCCGACGCAGGAGCTGCTGAACCACCTGGGCCGCCACGGGCAGCGGCCGGCGCACGTCCACTTCTTCGTGGAGGCGCCGGGGCACCGCAAGCTGACCACGCAGATCAACATCGCCGGCGACCCGCTGCTGCACGACGACTTCGCCTTCGCCACCCGCGACGGCCTGATCCCCGACATGGTCCGCCACGACGACCCGGCGGAGATCAACGCACGCGGCCTGAACGAGCCGTTCGTGACCATCCGCTTCGACTTCGCCCTGAACCGCGAGGCCGCGAACCTGCCGGAGGCGGTGGTGCTGCGCGAGCACGCGAAGGCGGCGTAGGACCGCGGTCGAGAGGAAGCGCCTGCTCTGCTCCCTCTCCCTCCGGGAGAGGGTTGGGGTGAGGGAAGCCGCCAGGGCCGCGCTCGGCTCCCTGGCGGCCCGCCCCACGCCCAGCGTCCATTCTTGTGGCTTCCCTCACCCCAACCCTCTCCCGGAGGGAGAGGGAGCAGGCAGGCAGGAACACTCTCATGCCCGATACCCTTTCCCCAGGCCTGTCCCGCGACATGGCCATCCACTCCATCCGCTCCACCATCGTGGACGTGCCCACCGTCCGGCGGCACAAGCTGTCCAACACCTCCGTCACCGCGCAAAGCTACGTCCTGGTCCAGGTCCGGCTTGCCAACGGCGTCGAGGGCATCGGGGAGGCCGCGACCCTCGGCGGCCCCCGCTGGAGCGAGGAGAGCGTCGAGGCCATCAAGGCCAACGTGGACGCCTACCTCGCCCCGGCGCTGCTGAGCCACCGCGCCGACCTGATCGAGGCCGCGGGCGCCCGCATGGACCAGGCCGCCAAGCGCAACAACGCCGCCAAGGCCGCCGTCGAGACGGCGCTGTGGGATGCGATTGGCAAGACCCTCGGCCTGCCCGTCAACGCCCTGCTGGGCGGCGCGGTGCGGGACCGGGTGCCGGTGCTGTGGACCCTGGCCTCCGGCGACCCCGTGCAGGAAGCCGAGGAGGCCGCGCGCAAGCTGGAGGCCCGGCTGCACCGCACCTTCAAGGTCAAGATCGGCGCGCAGGAGCCTGCCGCCGACATGGCCCGGATGCGCCACCTGGCCGGGGCGCTGGAGGGCCGCGCGACGCTGATCGTGGACGCCAACCAAGCCTGGGACGAAACCACATCCGCCCGCTGCCTGCCGCAGCTGCACGAGATGGGCGTGGCCCTGGTCGAGCAGCCCGTGCCCGCCTGGAACATCGCGGCGATGGCCCGGCTGCGCGCCCGCCCCGGCACGCCGCCGCTGCTGGCCGACGAGTGCGTGACCGACGTGCATGACATGCTGGCCGTGGGCGCGGCGGGCGCCGCCGACGCCGTGTCGCTCAAGCTGGTCAAGCATGCCGGGCTGCTCGGCCTGAAGCGCGTGGCGGCGGTGGCGGAGGCCGCGGGGATCGCGCTGTATGGCGGCTGCCTGCTGGAAAGCTCGGTCGGCGCCGCGGCGCACCTGCACGCCTTTGCCACGTTGCGGACGCTGGAGTGGGGCTGCGAGCACTTCGGCCCGCAAATCCTGACCGGCGAATACGTGACGGAGCCGCTGCGCTTCGAGGACTTCCACATCCACCTGCCGACCGGGCCTGGCTTGGGCGTGACCCTGGACCCCGACCGCCTCCGCGCCTACGCAAGGGCGTGACCACCCGCCGCGCCCTTTCCCTCCGGGAGAGGGCCGGGGTGAGGGAAACCCAGCAGCGCAAATCCGGCCAAAAGCAGCGCAGCCGTCCCGAACAACCCAACCGCAGCCCATGCGGCCTTCTCCTCACCCCACCCCTCCCCCCGGAGGGAGAGGGGCAGCAAGCAAGGAACAGCCATGCTCTACCACGTCGAAATGGACGTCCAAATCCCCCCCGGCCTGGACCCGGCGGTGCTGGACCGCATCAAGGCCGAGGAGAAGGCCATGTCCCAGGACCTGCAGCGCCAGGGCGTCTGGCGCCATCTCTGGCGCGTCGCCGGCCGCTACGCCAACGTCAGCATCTTCGACGTGCCCAGCCATGACGCGCTGCACGCCATCCTGTCCAGCCTGCCGCTGTTCCCGTTCATGAAGATCGCGGTCACGCCCCTGGCCCAGCACCCCTCCGCCATCACGCAGGAAGACAAACGCTGACCCGCACCATCCCCGGCCATCCCCCGTCATTGCGCGGCGCGCTTGCGCCGTGGCAATCCAGAGCCGCAAGCACTGCGCCAGCCGCCCCCACCCGCCGCCCCGCCGCAGTTTCCGCAACGGCCCAGCACCCGCAGCCGCCGCTTGATCCCGTATCCATGAAGCCCCAGCCATGACCTTCACGGCCCTGATGCCGGCCCTGTTCGTCGGCATCTGGGCAACCGGGTTCCTGGTGGCCCGGCTTGTCGCGCCCCACGTGGACCCGCTGACCTTCCTGACCATGCGCTTCGTGCTCAGCGCCGCGGCCTTCGCAGCCATCGCGGCGGCGGCGGGCGCGGCCTGGCCGCGGGGCGCGCGGGCGTGGCGCAACGCCGTGGTGGCCGGGGTGCTGCTGCAGGGCATCTACCTGGGCGGCGTGTTCTGGTCGGTGCGGCACGGCCTGCCCGCGGGCCTCTCCGCCCTCATCACCGGCCTGCAGCCGCTGCTGACGGCGGTGCTGGCGATGCCCCTCCTGAACGAACGCGTGACGCCCCGGCGCTGGCTGGGGATCGTCGTGGGCTTCGCCGGCGCGCTGCTGGTGCTGTCGCCGCAGCTGCAGGCGGGGCTGGGCGCCGCCGGGGCCTGGCCGCTGCTGGCGTCCGGCGCGGCGATGGCCGGCATGACGCTGGGCACGATCTGGCAGAAGCGGACCGGCGCCGCCGCGGACCTGCGGACCAACGCCGCGGTGCAGTTCATGGCCGCCGCCCTCGTCACGGCGCCGGTGGCCTGGCTGACGGAGGCCGGGCGCTTCGACGGCGCCTGGCAGGCCTGGGCGGGCCTGGCCTGGGCGGTGTGCGGACTGAGCCTGGGGGCGATCTCCCTGCTCCTGGTCCTCATCAAGCGCGGCGCGGTGGCCGGCGTCGCCTCCCTGTTCTACCTGGTGCCGCCCGTGGTGGCGGTGCTGGCCTACCTCCTGTTCGGAGAGGCGCTGACGGCAGTGCAAGGTGCCGGCATGGCCCTGGCCGCAGCAGGCGTCGCGGTGGCCAGCCGGGGCTAGGCGGCCCCTTGACCTTCCCATAATGGGAAGCCCTATGTGTTCATCCTGACGGAGCATGAGGCCGGCATGGACGGAAGCATTGTTGAGTGGGACGGCGCGGCGCCGCGCGCAGGCGGCGCGGACGCCATCCGCCTGGACCTGCGCGTAACCGGCATGAGCTGCGCCGCCTGCGTCCGCCGGGTCGAGCGGGCCGCCGCCGCCGTGCCCGGCGTGCAGGCGGCCGCCGTCAACTTGGCGACCGAGCGCGCCACCCTTACCGCCACCCCTGGCCTGAGCCTGCCCGACCTGGCGGCAGCCCTGGCCAGAGCCGGCTATCCCATCGTCGAGGACACGGTGGACCTCGCCGTCACCGGCATGACCTGCGCTTCCTGCGCCGGCCGGGTCGAGCGCGCCCTGCTGCGCGTCCCCGGCGTCCTGGCGGCAGAGGTCAACCTGGCGACCGAGCGCGTTCGTGTCCGGCTGGCCGCAGGCACGGTAAGCCCCGGCGACCTGGCGGCAGCCGTCCAGGCCGCAGGCTACGGCGGCAGCCCCCCCGCCGCGACTTCCCAGCCTGCCCCCGCCCTAGCCCGCGACGGCCTGGCCGCCGCAGCGGCTTGCGCCCTGGCCGCGCCCCTCGTGCTGCCAATGCTGCTGATGCCCTTCGGCCTGGACCTGGCGCTGCCGGCGCCGGCGCAGCTCGTGCTGGCCGGCATCGTGCAGGCCGTCTTCGGCGCACGCTTCTACCGCGGCGCCTGGCACGCGCTGCGGGCGGGGGCGGGCAGCATGGACACCCTTGTCGCGCTGGGCACCACCGCCGCCTTCGGCCTGTCCGCCTGGCAGCTTGCTGCAGGCCACGGCGGGATGGCTGGCGGCCATCTCTACTTCGAGGCGTCCGCCGCCGTCATCGCCCTCGTCCGCGTCGGCAAGTGGCTGGAGGCCCGCGCCCGCCGCGGCGCCGGCGAGGCCCTCCGCGCCCTGGACCAGCTGCGCCCCGAACGCGCCCGCGTCCGCCGGGACGGCCCGGTGGACACCGAAATTCCCATTGCCAACCTCCGCCGCGGCGACCTCCTGCTCGTCCGTCCCGGCGAGCGCATCCCCGCCGACGGCCTGGTGCGCGACGGCGAGGGCAGCGCCGACGAAAGCCTGCTGACCGGCGAAAGCCTGCCCGTCCCCAAGCGCCCCGGCAGCCGCGTCACCGGCGGCAGCGTGAACGGCGAGGCCCCGCTGCTGATCGAGGCCACGGCCCTAGGCGCCGAAAGCCAGCTCGCCCGCATGGTCCGCCTGGTGGAGGACGCGCAGGCCGCCAAGCCCCCTGTGCAGCGGCTGGTGGACCGGGTCAGCGCCGTGTTCGTGCCCGCCGTGGTCGCGCTGGCCGTCCTGACCTTCGCCGGCTGGTGGCTGGCGGGTGTGGGGACCGGCCCGGCGCTGGTCAACGCCGTCGCCGTGCTGGTCATCGCCTGCCCCTGCGCCCTGGGTCTGGCGACACCCGCCGCCATCATGGCCGGCACCGGCACCGCCGCCCGCCACGGTATCCTGATCCGCGACTCGGCGGCGCTGGAGGGCGCGCGGGCCATACGCACCGTCGTGTTCGACAAGACCGGCACCCTGACGCAGGGCCGCCCGGTCCTGGTGGCGCTGCTCCCTGCGCCGGGCGTTACCGAGGCCGGCCTGCTGCGCCAGGCCGCCGCCGTCCAGTCCGGCAGCGAGCACCCGCTGGCCCGCGCCGTCCAGGCCCGCGCCGCTGGGCAGGCTATCCCGCCCGCCTCCGCCATCCGCGCCCTGCCTGGGCGCGGGATGGAGGGCACCGTCGAGGGCCGCCGCCTGCTGCTGGGCAACGCCCGGCTGATGCGGGAGGCGGGCGTGGACATCGCGCCCCTTGCCGCCGACGCCGAGCGGCTGGAGGTTGACGGGCGGACGGTGTCCTTCCTCGCTGACGTCGGCCTCGCCGACGCCAGCCTTGCCGACACGGGCGGGACCAACCCAGGGGGGACCAACGCTGCGAAGGTCAGTGCGGCGGAGCCGGCCCTGCTGGGCCTGCTCGCCTTCGGCGACGCCCTGAAGCCCGGCGCGGCGGAGGCCGTCGCAACCCTGCGCCGCCGCGGCCTGCGCGTCGTGCTGCTGACCGGCGACAACGCAGGCACCGCCGCCGCCGCCGGGCGGGCGCTTGGCATTGAGGACGTGCGGGCGGACGCCCTGCCTGCCGGCAAGGCCGCCGCCGTCGCGGCGTTGCGCGCCGATGGCGCAGTGGCGATGGTCGGGGACGGCGTGAACGACGCCGCCGCGCTGGCCGCCGCCGACCTCGGCCTGGCGATGGCGGACGGCACGGACGTGGCGGCGGCGGCGGCGGGCATCACCCTGATGCGCGGCGACCCCCGCCTGGTGCCGGCGGCGCTGGACATCGCCGCGCGCACCTATGGCCGCATCCGAGGGGGCCTGTTCTGGGCCTTCGCCTACAACCTGGTCGGCCTGCCGCTGGCCGCCGCCGGGCTGCTGAGTCCGGTGGTGGCCGGGGCGGCGATGGCGTTCTCCTCCGCCGCCGTGGTCGGCAACGCCTTGCTGCTGCGCCGCTGGCGGCCGGACGCATGAGGCCGAGCCTATGAACATCGGGGAAGCCGCGGCAGCATCCGGCGTGTCGGCCAAGATGATCCGCTACTACGAGGGGGTTGGCCTGGTCGCCCCCGCCACCCGCAGTCCCGCCGGCTACCGCCGCTACGCCGCGCCGGACGTGCAGACGCTGCGCTTCCTGCGCCGGGCGCGCAGCCTGGGCTTCTCGGTGGCGCAGATGCGGGAGCTGCTGGCGCTATGGCGGGACGAGAACCGCGCCAGCGCCGACGTGAAGCGCCTGGCCCTGGCCCACGCCGCCCAGCTTGAGGAGAAGGCGCGGGCCATCGCCGAGATGGGCCAGGCCCTGCGTCACCTGGCCGCCCGCTGCGAAGGGGACGCCCGCCCGGACTGCCCGATCATCGAGGGGCTGGTAGGGTCCGCTTCCGCTCCCTCTTCCGGAGGGAAAGGAAGCAAACGCCGCATAGCATAGCCCCCCACCCTATGCTACACCGCCCCAAATGACCCACACCGTCCAGGACAAGGCGAAGCTGCTGGCCCGCGTGCGCCGCATGAAGGGCCAGATGGAGGCCATCGAGCGCGCGCTGGAGAACGAGGCCGGCTGCGGCCAGGTCCTGCACCTGGTCGCCGGCGTCCGCGGCGCCCTGGCCGGCCTGATGGCCGAGGTGGTCGAGGACCACGTCCGCACGCACCTCGTGGACCCGGCCAAGCACCCCGGCGCGCTCGACACAGAGGCAGCCGAGCAGCTGCTCGATGTCGTCCGCGCCTACCTGAAATAGAGGCTAGACATGGACACTACCCCATCCATCGCCGCCCACACGCACAGCCACGTCTTCCTGGGCAACGGCCACGAACAGGCGGAGCGCCGGACCTGGTGGGTCATCGCGCTCTGCGGCGCCATGATGGTGCTGGAGATCGTGGGCGGCCTGCTGACCGGCTCCATCGCTCTGGTGGCGGACGGGATGCACATGAGCACCCATGCCGGCGCGCTGCTGCTGGCGGCGCTGGCCTACAGCTACGCCCGCAGGCACGCGCACGACGCGCGCTTCACCTTCGGCACGGGCAAGCTCGGCGACCTCGCCGGGTTCACCAGCGCCGTCATCCTGGCGATGATCGCGCTGCTGATCGGCTACGAGGCGGTCAGCCGCTTGTTCGCCCCCGTGCCGATCCAGTTCGGGGAGGCCATTCCGGTTGCCGTCCTGGGCCTGGCCGTGAACGTCGCCAGCGTGTGGCTGCTGGGCGGCGCCGGGCACCACCATGGGCATGGTCACAGCCATGACCACGGGCACGATGCCCACCACGACGAGATGCACCGCATCGCGACGCCCGGCGGCACGCTGCTGCTGACCGTGTTCGAGGACGGCGTGCCGCCCGTGTTCCGCCTGCGCCCCGAGGCCGGGCACGCCATTGGCGCGGCCGGGCGCGCCGTGATCGAGACGGTGCGCCCGGACGGCGCCCGCCAGATGTTTCCCCTGGCCGACCGCGGCGGCTGGCTGGAAGGTATCGAGGCCATCCCCGAGCCGCACCAGTTCACCGCCCTCCTCCGCCTGGACGGGCAGGAGCACAGCGTGGCGTTCAAGGAGCACGCCCAGGCCCACGACGCTCATGGTCATGCTGAACACGGGCATGAAGCACACGGCGCCGCGCACCGGGACAACAACATGCGCGCTGCCGTCGTCCACGTGCTGGCCGACGCCGCCGTGTCTGTGCTGGTCATCATCGGGCTGGTCCTGGCCCGCGCCTTCGGCTGGCTGTGGATGGACCCGCTCGCCGGCCTCGTCGGCGCCTGCGTCATCGGAAGCTGGTCCTGGGGCCTGATCCGCGACACCGGCGGCATCCTGCTCGACATGGTGCCGGACGCGCGGGTGGCCCAGGGCGTGCGCCAGGCGGTCGAGGCCGGGGGCGACACCCTGGCCGACCTGCACCTGTGGCGGCTGGGGCCGGGCCACCTGGGCGCGATCCTGTCCGTCGTGACGGCGCAGGCGCGCGGGCCGGAGTTCTACCGCGCCCGCCTGGCCGCCTTTCCCGCGCTGTCGCACGTCACGGTCGAGGTCCGGCACGCCGCCGCCTGAGTCCGGCCGCTCCTCCCTCCAACCGTCCCGCAAGTGCCCTCCACAAGCGTCGTCGTTGCGGCGCGACGATCCCCGGCCCACGGGGCGGCACCCCCGTCCCGTGCGCGGTGGGGTGGCGCAAAGCAGGGGCGTTCAGCCCGTACAAGACACGGCGCCGCACCTCCAACCCTGCTTCGCACCCGAACCGCATCGTGTATGATGCAGGACCATACCTGGCGCGGACCGGCACGGCACCAGCCGCCCCGGCTCCCACGGCCCAAACCAACCGCACGCAAGATGCAACACCAGAGGAAACGCCACCCATGAAGATCTGCATCTACGGCGCCGGCGCCATCGGCGGCTACGTTGGCGCGCAATTGGCTGCGTCCGGCGCGGACGTCAGCCTTGTCGCCCGCGGCCCGCACCTGAAGGCCATGCGGGAGAACGGCCTACGCCTCCGCATCGGCGGGGAGGAGAAATGCGTCAAGGTCCGCGCCACCGACGACCCGGCGGAGCTTGGCCCGCAGGACTACATCTTCGTCGCCCTCAAGGCGCACTCCATTCCCGGCGTCGTGGACGCCATGCAGCCGCTCATCAGCAACCGCACCAGTGTCGTCACCGCCGTCAACGGCATCCCCTATTGGTACTTCCACCAGCACGGCGGCGACCTCGCCGGCACCCGCCTCGAAACCGTGGACCCCGGCGGCAAGCAGTGGGCCGGCCTCGGCCCCGACCGCGCCATCGGCTGCGTCGTCTATCCCGCCACCGAGGTCGTCGAACCCGGCGTGATCGAGCACATCTACGGCGACAAGTTCCCCCTCGGCGAACCCAACGGCGAGAAGACCGAGCGCGTGCAGGCCCTCAGCGCGGCGATGGAGGCCGCCGGCCTGCGCGCCCCGGTGCTGGACCGCATCCGCGACGAGATCTGGCTGAAGCTCTGGGGCAACCTGTGCTTCAACCCCATCAGCGCCCTGACCCACGCGACACTTGACGTCATCACCGAGGACCCCGCCACCCGCGCCGTCGCCAAGGCCATGATGCTGGAGGGGCAGGCTATCGGCGAGAAGCTGGGCATACGCTTCCGCGTGGACGTGGAGCGGCGGATCAACGGCGCCGGCGCGGTCGGCGCCCACAAGACCTCCATGCTGCAGGACCTGGAGCGCGGGCGGGCGATGGAGATCGGCGCCCTGGTGGCGGTGGTGCAGGAGTTGGGCCAACTGACCGGCCTGCCGACGCCGACGCTGGACGTGGTGCTGGCGCTGGTGACGCAGCGGGCACGCATCGCCGGGCTGATCTGATGCCTCATTGGGTCCGGTTCCGGCGCAGCGGCGCCGAAGGCTTCGGCACGCTGGCCGATGGCGTGATCGCGGTGCATGGGGGCAGCATGTTCGACGCGCCTACGCCCACGGGGGAGCATGTGCCGCTGGACGGGGTGGCGCTGCTGGCCCCGGCGCAGCCGTCCAAGATGATCGCGCTGTGGAACAACTACCACGCCCTCGGCGCCAAGCAGGGCCTGTCCACCCCGGCGGAGCCGCTGTGGTTCGTGAAGGCGGCCTCCTGCTGCGCCGGGCCGGGCGCCATCGTCCACCGGCCCACAGGCTACGACGGCAAGGTGGTGTTCGAGGGGGAGCTGGGCATCGTCATCGGCCGGACCTGCCGCAACGCGACGCCGGAGGACGCCGCAGCGGCCATCTTCGGCTACACCTGCATTAACGACATCACCGCGCTGGACATCCTGCAACGGGACCCGAGCTTCCCGCAGTGGAGCCGGGCCAAGAGCTACGACGGCTTCGGTCCCATCGGCCCCGCCATCGCCACCGGCCTGGACCCCGCCACCCTGACCATACGCACTGTGCTGAACGGGTCGGAGCGGCAGAACTACCCGGTGTCCGACATGGTGTTCCCGCCCGTCGCGCTGGTCAGCCTGCTGTCCCGCGACGTCACGCTGGCGCCCGGCGACGTCATCTGCTGCGGCACTTCGCTCGGCGTGGGCGTGATGCGGGAGCCGGTGAACACGGTGGAGGTCACGATAGACGGCATCGGCACCCTGGCCACGACCTATTACAACGCCTGACGGCGGGGGCGTGCGCGGGTCCGGGCGTCCCGCGCCCAGCTTCCGGTGTGGCGGACCCTCCGCACGCAGTCCACACTGGATCTTTCCAGATGCCGCCGCCGCGAGGCTGAGGATCAGCCCCGGCCCAGCCGGGCCTGCCCACCATCCTTCAACAGGGCGGCCACATCGCCCGCGTAGTCCGCCCAGGACCGCAGGGAACGGGCTGTTATCTCGGCGCCCAGGCGCGCCGCCAGGTCTGGCTCGTCCGCCAGCCGGCGCAGGCACGCCACCAAAGCCTCATTGTCCATCATGTCGCACATCAGCGTGCCGCCGCCCGGCGCGACCTCGGCCATCGCCGACCCGGCATGGCACACGCAGGGCCGGCCCAACCACAAGCTTTCCACCACCGGCAGCCCGAACCCTTCCTCCACGGAGGGATACACGCTGGCGTGGTGCCCCCGGTATAACCTGGCGAGGCCATCATCATTCACCCAACCGCCGTGGACCGTCACCATCCCGGGTGGAGCGCTGGCAACCAACCCAAGCAGTTCGGCATCATAGGCCGGGAAGCAACCTCGCCGCCCCGCAACCGTGAGCCGGATGGGGCGCTGCGCCGCCTGCAACGCCCGCAGCAGGGCCGGCCCATTCTTGCGTGGTTCCCAGGTCGAGACCATCAGCAGCCGCAGCGGCTCGCCCGGCGCGCGCGGCAGGGCGGCCGCCTCCATCCGCGCGCTGTCCGCAAACTGGGCCGGCAACGGCACGACCGCGATGGGTGGCGCACGCAACCCTTCCGAAGCGAGGTGCATGCGCAGGTGGCCCGCCACAAGCTCCGTAGTGGCGAGCACGAGACTGGCCTCCGCGAACATGCCGAAATAGCGCCGGTAAAGATCCAGCTCTGCCGCGCCGTAGTCCTGCGGGCGGCGCAGCGGGACAAGGTCATGCACCACCGCCGCCACGCGCAAGCCATAGGCACGGGCAAGCTGCACCGGACTCACGCCATCGGCCAGCGCCGCGAGCGGGATTTCGGGCACCACCAGCCAGTCCCCGGCCTGTTCAACCGTCTTGCCGCAGAGCGCCAAGGGCGACAGCAGGCGCGTCCGTGCATCCCAGCCGACCGGGACGACGGGCATCCCAAGCCGCCCCAAGCCGGAGTACAGGCGGCGCGTGACGCGTTGGATGCCGGTCTCGAACGGCACCGCCGCCGTCGCGCCGCACCAAAGCAGGACGCGTGTCAGGTCATGCACCGCCGCCCTTTCTTGCCGGGCGGCTTGCAATGCGCCTCCTGCGGCTGATGCCGTCAGGCGGCTGCGGCGTCCGCGACGGTCGTTCCGGCCATCGCGGGCGCCGTCCAGCGCGGCAGCGCCGGACCAGCCAGGTCCACGCGCAGGCTGACCGCCCCGTCCAGGCCGGCCCACAGCGCCGCTGGCAAGCGCGCCCGGCCCGCTGTCCAGCGCCGCGATGCCTCTGGCCCGCCCTCTGCGGCATGGAAGCCCACACACAGCAGGGGATCGTTCAGGTCCACCTGGCGCGGTTCGCACCAGCCGTCGTCCAAGCGCAAGCTGGCCAGGTGCAGCCCGAGCCGGCGCCCATCGCTGCCATGGCCAATCTCATGCGGCACGCCCGCCTGCGACACCAGCCAGACCTCCTGGGCGTCCGGGGGCAGGGCGAAGCGGGCCTGCAAGCCGCGCACGTCGGGGGCCACCCGTGCCCCGTCCACCAGGAGATGCACGCCGGCCCAGGGGTCCGTGCCGTCCAGGCGCCAGCCGAGCGCCTCGGCACGCGCATGGAGGCGCCCGCGCAGGAACTCGGCCACGGGGCTGCCCGCGCCGTGGAACGGGCGGCAGAAGTTGGCGTGGGTGCGCTCGGCTGGCTTCGTGCCGTCCGGTGTCGCATGCAGCTCCACCACGCCGCCTGCGCCGAAGAACGTCCGGTTGCCCATGTCGAGGTAGCTCTCCGCGGGCATGCCCTCGGCCAGCAGCAGGTCGTGGCTGTCCAGTTCGACGTGCCAATACGTGACGTGCTCCACGTCGTCGCGCGCCACGGTTGCGCCGTTGACCAGTGCGGACGCCGGCACCAGCACCTCGCCCACCATGTCCACGCACACGGAATGGCCGGGCGAGACACGCAGGTCGCGGGCGGGCAGCCCCAGCCCGAACGCCCCCGCGCGGATGCGCACGGGCTGCACCGCCGCGGGGTCGAGGTGGCGCCGGCAGTCCACCGTGCGGGATCCAAGCCAGCGCACGGGGCGGCGCCCGCCCGAGCTGGTCACAACGAGGTCGCCCACCGCAAGCTGCTCCACGGGCACGTCCGCCTCGCGTCCGTCGCGCCAAGCGCGGAGCAGGGTGCCGCTGACGTAGCATACCAGTGTGTAGTCTGGGCTGTTCGCCGCTCCTGCCACCGTGGCTGTTCCGCCCGCAGCTGGCAGTTGCGCGGCGGAGTTGGCGAAATAGAGGTTGGTGCTGAACCCGGCGGCGTTGCCCGACGCCAGGAAATCGTTCACATCGTTGCCGATGACCGTGCCGGTAACTGTCTGGCCATTGAAGAGGGTGCCGGGATCGCTGATCGTTCCCGTGATGGTTTGGACACCAGTGACCGGGTTCGTCGTCAGGCCGGTGACGGTGAGGGTGGCGGCCGGGCCGACCGTGCTGTTGAAAACCGAGAGATTCGCCAGTGAGTCCGTGTCCGTGAAGGTGAACGGCCCGGCTCCGTTGCCGGCAGCAGGCGGCGTGGGGGACACGCTGCCATAGGCGATCTGGCTGGCGCTGTAGACGGAACCGATGATGCTGCTGGGCAGAGCCAAGGCGTCCTCCTGCTTCAAGGGATGTCGTTCCCGGACGACGGCATCTTAATGAAGCAATAACGATGTGCAACAGGACTATTTCGGACGTCGGTTTATTGCGGCTTGATGCCGAGGTGCATGGAGGCATTCTCTTGCTCTGTTTTGCAGGTCACGTGGCTTGGGATTCCAGCCTTCGGCTGATGTGCATTGCGTCTGTGAGCGCCTCTGCGCCGATGTCGAAAGCGCGCCCAACCAGCCGTGCCTTGCCGCGCATGCCGCGTGCGAGAGTGAAGGCGTTGGCTCCGCCCTTGCGGAGCGCACGCGCAGCCTCAGGCCGTCTCCGGCGTCAGGCCGTGGACCTCGCTGTGCCGCCATTATCAGGCGCGCGCCGTGGCAAGGGAACCGTAGCTGCCGGAGACACCGGCGGAACGCGGCGGCGTGCGCCGGCCTGCGGCGGTGCGGCCGCGGGGGGCAACCCCTCGCCGTTTTGGGCTGGCATGGCGCATCGCCGGCTGGCCCTGTCTGCGCCAGGCAGGGCGGTGGCGGAACCGGACGGGACCGGCGCGGGCGCGCTGCCGTGGCCAGCCAGTGCGGCCCGGCCCGGCGCCGAGGCCGGGCGGATGTCGCCCAGCCGGCCCTCTTCCGCAGCAAGACGACCGCCGGTGTCGCGGTCCCTGTGCAGCCGCTGCATTAGGGCGGCGGTCAGCATCGCGTCGCTGCACTGCCCACCTTCCAGGTCGGACAGGAGCTGCCGCAGTGACGCCAGCTTCACCGCCCAGCCTGGCGCTGCTGGCGCCGACGCGGGTGCGGGCGCGCAGTCCAGGGTGTGCGCCAGCCCGTTCCGCGTCAGGAAGTCCGCGTAGGCCGCCAGCTTGGACCGCCAGGTCCGGCGGTACAGGCCAAAATCTGCCAGCTCCCGCAGCCGCTCCACAGGCATCCCGGCGTCGAAGTCCTGCAACGGCAGCACCGGCAGGTTCAGGTGTTCGCACAGTTCCCGCGTGCGGGTGTCGTAGGGCATGTTGAGCGCGGGCACGCCCGCCTGGATCGCCGCCATGTTGCCGTGGAACCGCGACCCATAGACGAAGTCGTAGCTCCGCATCCGGTCCAGCCACCCCGCCATGCCGAAGAACACCAGCAGCCGCTGCTTCAACCACGCCCGCAGCCGCGCAGGGTCGCACTCCGGGTAGGCATAGAACAGCAGGTTCTCATGCAGCGCCGCGGCGGCGCTGTCCGGTTCGGCGTCCCGCTCGCCATCCCGCTCGCCATCCCGGGCCAGCAGCGGCATCATCCACGCCTCGGACTGCATCACGTAGTCGGCCCCGTGCCGCATCCCGTGCGCCATCAGTGCCGAGACCTTGTCGCGGTAGTGCCCCAGCGGCGTGCTGTGCATCGCCAGGCGCGGGCGGTCCGGCAACGCGCCGGCCCCATCCAGCCGGGGCGCGTCCCCGGCCCAGAACGCGGAGGGGCAGCCCACGACCTCCACGTTGCGTATGCCCAGCCGGCCCAGCACGTCCGCAGTGTAGCAGCCGCGCACGCCGATGGTGCGGCTGCGGTCGGCCACGAAGTGCAGGAAGCGCCGGGTGCCCGGCTGCAGCCGTATCGCCTCCCCATACTCATACGCCTGCGCCCCGGCACCGATCATCACCACCCGCTCCACGCCGTGCTGCCGCAACGCGTCGTGCAGGTAGCCCAGGTCAGTGGCCGGGCTGATGAAGTTGGACATGGACAGCACCAGCAGCGGCACGCGCCGGGGCAGCGCCTCCAGGCCGGCGCAGACCTGCACGCCCGGCAGTTGGCGCAGCAGGGACTCCTCGTAGAAGTAGTTGCCGGTGTTCCGCACGCAGGCTTGGAACCGCTCCTGCAAGGACGCGCCGGGCTGCGGCGGCGCCGTGGTCCGGAGGAAGACAGGCGCGCCGGTCATGCGGCCCCGGCCAGGGCCGGCGCCACGGCGGACGCCTCGGCCGCCCCCTCGTTTGTCCCTTCCTTGGCCCAGGCGTGCAGCGGCGCGTCCTTCAGCGCCTCGACCGCGGCCGACAGGGAGGCGAGCGTCGCCGCGACGCCCAGCTCCTCCTGCAGCACCGCCACCAAGCCGAGCGACGGGGCGAAGCCCGACCGCCCCTCGCCCTCGCCGAACTCGCAGAAGTGCCGCAACCCCGCCTCGGCACTGGAACCAATCCCGTCACGCACGTCCGCGTGCGCCGCCAAGTAGGCCGCGCCGTCCTGCTGCAGCACAAGCTGCACGACGGTGTGGGCCAATGGCGCCGCCCCGGCCCGCAGCAGGATGCGGAACGCTGGGGCGGCCATGCCGTGCCCGACCAGGTTCGGCAGCGACATGCGCCGCAGCGCCTCCGCCATCGGTTGCAGGTCGGCAGGTGCGGGCGTCGGCGCGGCGGCCAGCGCGGCCAGGAACCGCCGCTGGTCCCGCGTCAGCCGCCGCTCCCGCTGCACCGACAGGCGGAAGCACGCCACGGCATCCGTGACGCGCCCCATCTCCAGGTCTATCAGCCCGCCCAGGATGTGTGGATCCCGGGCCTCTGCCGCCACGCGCCGGTTCGGCGCGGCGTTCAACTGCTCCAGCGCCGCGTCAAGCAGGCCGTCCGCCGCCCCGTCCATCACGGCATCCGGCCGGGCGGCCTGGGCGGCCTGGGCGGCAGCCGCTTGCCGGATCCGCCGGGCAGCAAGGGCCGCCAGGGCGCGGGCGAAGCCGGGGGCGCCCAGCGCCTGCGCCAGCTCCGCCGCCTTGGCGGCGTAGGCTGGGCTGGCCGGAACCAGGCCAGCCAGGTCCTGCAGGAGCGCGGCGTTCGGGCTGGTTCGGTGCAGGTAGCCGCGCAGGTTGTCCCCATGCTCCGATGCCCGCCGCCCGCTGCCCAGCAGCACCAGGTCGGCCCAGCGGCCCGGGCACGCCGCCAGGTCCACCGCCCCCGCGACCCGGCGGAAGTTGCGGTGCTGCGACGTGCGCGAGATCATGCTCGGGCGCCCGACCTCATACAGATACAACGGCAGCGGGCAGACCTCGACCGTGCCGCCTGATTGCAGCACCCGGACGTAGAACTCGTAGTCCTCGTGCCCCACGCCGTGCAGCTCGGTGTAGCCGCCGGCGCGCGCAAAGGCGGCCCGGCGGATCAGCGCGGTCGCCGACCCCAGCACGTTCTCGACCGGCGCCAGGGACAGCGGCCCGCCCAGCGGCACGTAGCTCGCCTTCTGCGGGAAGCGGTCGGGGAACGGGTGCGCCTCCCCGCGGCGCGGCTCCTCCATGAACAGGTTCAGGCAGCCCATCACGTCGGCGCCGGTATTCTCCGCCGCCTCGACCAGCGTGGACACCAGCGTCGGGAACGCCAGGTCGTCGTCGTCCAGGAACAGCAGATACTCGGACTCCGTCGCCCGCGCCGCGGCGTTGCGCGCCGCGCCCAGGTAAAGGTTCGCCTGCCGCAGAAGCCGAACGCCCAACCGGTCCAGCAGCGGCTCCATCCGCGCCAGCGCCTCCACTGCCGCCGGGCTGCACGACCCGTCATCCACCACCACAACCTCCAGGTTGGGGTAGGTCTGGCGGGACAGGGACAGCAGCGCGTCCAGCAGCTTTTCCGGACGCTCATGATGCGTGATGGCCGCAACAACCTTGGGTGGCGCCGCCCGCGCCGACGCGCGCGCCGCTGCCGTGCGGACCGGTGCGGCACAGGCCGGCTCGACGCAGGCCGGCGCGACGCCTGCCGGCGCAAAGCCGACCGCGGCAGTGCGGGCAATGCGGGCAGTGCTGGCGCGGCCCGGCGCAGCCGGCATGGCCTCGTGCAGGTCAAGCCAGTCCCGCTCCGTCCGCTCGAACGGCACCGCAGGCTCAGGCGCAGGCAAGCCTCCCGCCAGCACACGCCGCAGCGCCGCCGCCAGCGCCGGGCCAGTGATCCCGCACGTCATCGCCCGCGCTGCCCGCGGGCTGAGCAGCTCGCGCGCCCCGCCCTCGCACGAGGTCAGCAGCGGCTTGCCCAGCGCCACCGCCTCCAGCACGGTGTAGGGGCTGTTCTCCACCGGCGACGGCACCACGACCACCGACCGCGGATTGCCTTGCAGGTAGGCAGCGGCCTCCTGCCGCCCCAGGTCGGGCAGCATCAGCATCGGGAACGCCCACCGCCCCGCCCGGCCCGCCAGATACACCAGCGACGCCTCCCCGTTCACCTGGCCCAGCGGTCCAAGGAACGTCACCTGCGTCCCTGCCGCCGCCAGCTCCGGCGCCAGCAGGTCCAGCGCGTCGCAGAACTCGACGATGCCCTTGCGCGCCTCGTGCCGGGCGAACAGCACGACCTCGTCCGGCGCGCGCAGCCGCGCCGGCGGCGCCCCAGCCTGCCCGGCAGCCCGCACCAGCTCCCCGCACGGGTTCTGGATCACCCGCGTCCGCCCCGCCGGCGGCACCGCCCACCCCGCCGCCTTCAGCCAGCCCAGCATGTAGCGGCTCGGGCTGACCAGCACGTCGGCGGCGGCGATGGACGCCCGCTCCATGAAGTCTATCTTGAGCTGGTCCTCGTGCGAGAACAGGTGGCCGTTCGCCTCCAGCGCCCAGCGCGTCGGCCCATGGACGCCGACAACCAGTGTCGTGGACGGAAACGCCAGCCCCTGCCGCTTCGCCGCCAGGCAGAAATGCGCCAGGCCCTTGTAGTCGTGGAAGTGCAGGGCGTCGTAGGGGTCGTCCAGGCTGTGCAGGTGGCGGAACACGGCATAGGCCCGCGCCTCCGGGCTGCCGGCGTTCCAGACCCAGTCCCCGACCGGAACCGGGTGCAGGCCGATGCCCCGGGCGGCATAGGCCCCGTGCAGCGCGGCAGGCTCGGCTTGGCCCGGCGTGGTCGGAGCATAGAACACGTCCACCACATGTCCGGCCCGCGCCAGCAGCAGCGCCAACTCATGGAACGCGCCGCCGATCCCGCCGCTGCCGGCGCCCTGCGCCAGCTCTTCCGTGACAAGCCCGATCCTCATGACGCACCACCTTTTGTGATCATCCCAAGGCGGAGCGTAAGGCGGTGGCGTTAACGGAGAGTCAAAGGTGCTGGCCCATTTGCGCGGCAAAAGCCGGCTTGCCCGTCCTGACGGCCAACCGCGGCGAGTTCGGCTTGATCCAGCAAATCGCCGGCGCCGGCGCATTCATCCACTACGCCGCGTCCTGGTGCCCTGGGCCGTTGTGCAGCCCGTCCACGAACGCCAGCAGCCGCCCCATGTAATCGTCCCATCCCGGCGCTCTCCACCCCGCCAGCCCAGCTGCCTGCGCCGCCCGCCGCGGGCTGTCCGGGGCGGCGTAGTCCTCCACCGCCTGCATCCACGCCGGGCCGTCCAGCGGGTCCAGGTACTCCGCCGCCGTCCCGCCCAACTCCCGCAGCACCGGCAGGTCGCTGCACAGGACCGGCGTGCCGGCAGCCAGCGCCTCCGCCACCGGCAGGCCGTAGCCCTCCGCGAACGACGGCATCAGCAAGGCGCGGGCGCCGCGCAGCAAGGCGGCGGCCTGGGTGTCCGACAGGTCCGCCCGCTCCTCCACCACGCCGTGCAGCGCGGCGCAGCGCTCGATCATGTCCACCACCTGCTCGTTCTCCCAGCCCCGGCGCCCGACCAGGACCAGGCGCGGCGCCGCGGGGCCGAGCCGTTCCACCAGCCGGCGCCAGACGTGCAGCACCAGCAGGTGGTTCTTGCGCGGCTCGATGGTGCCCAGGAACACGAAGTAGGGGTGCGCCTGCCGGTCAGGTTCCGGGTCCGGCACGGGTCGCTCGGTTGCCAGCGGCGCCACCAGCACCGGCGTGCCGCGCCCGGCGCGGTCCAGCCAGGGCTGCAGGGACGCCGCCGCCGCGGCGCTGTGGACCACCACCCCGTCCGCCAGGTCGGCAACGGTGCGGATGCGCCGCCCGTGCCGGGCCGGGTCGGCCGGGCGGACGAACTCGGGGTATTCCAGCGGTATCAGGTCGTGCACGAGGCAGACGAAGCCTGCCCCGTAGCGCTGCAAGGTCTCCGCGACCACGTCCGGGCGGTCCAGGTGGTGGTGGGACACGTTCAGGTAGGTCGTCCGGCCCGGCTGCCGCCGTGGGGACGGGCTGCCGCGCAGCAGCGCCGCCCCCAGCAGGGCGCGCCCTGCGCGGCGCACCGTGTCGGCGGGCACGGCGTCCCCGCGCCAGCGCCGGGCAACAAGGTCCAGGACGCCGCGGGCGGCATCGGTCGGCAGCCGGCCGACGCGGCCCAGCGGATGCAGGGCCGCGAACTCGACCTGCCCGGGGCAGCGCGCCGCCAACCCCTCGGCATAGGCCATCTCGACCCGGTCAATGCCGGTGGGCACCGCCTCCGACGCGCGGGACAGGGTGCGCGAGATATCCAGGATCATGCGATGCGTCACAAGGCGGGCCCGGGTGCGCCAGGGTCGTGCGCCGGGGCGCATGCCGGGGCGCGCACCAGGACAAGGCCTCGGCCGGGATGCCGATGCGCCTGCGCCGTCACGCCGGGTGCAGGCCGCGGCGCGGCGCGGCGCGCGCCCGGTCCGGCGGCGCGTGCAGCGGCACGCCCCGGACCAGACCATCCACGAAGGTGAGCGCCTGGTCGAGGTGGGCGTCCCAGGTCGGCACCGTCCAGGCAGCCAGCCGGGCCAGTTGCGCGGCCCGGCGGGGGCTGCCTGGCGCCGCATAGTCCTCCACGGCCCGCATCCAGGCCAGGCCGTCCAGCGGGTCCAGGTAGTCCGGCACCCCGCCGCCAACCTCCCGGAACACCGGCATGTCCGTGCACAGGACCGGCGTGCCGGCAGCCAGCGCCTCCGCCACCGGCAGGCCGTAGCCCTCCGCGAACGACGGCATCAGCAAGGCGCGGGCGCCGCGCAGCAAGGCGGCGGCCTGGGTGTCCGACAGGTCCGCCCGCTCCTCCACCACGCCGTGCAGCGCGGCGCAGCGCTCGATCATGTCCACCACCTGCTCGTTCTCCCAGCCCCGGCGCCCGACCAGGACCAGGCGCGGCGCCGCGGGGCCGAGCCGTTCCACCAGCCGGCTCCAGACGTGCAGGAGCAGCAGGTGGTTCTTGCGCGGCTCGATGGTGCTGACAAGGACGAAGAACGGAGGCTCCGCCCCGCTCAGCCCGGCCCCGTTCTGCCCAGCCGGGGCCGGGGGCGTCACGCCGAGCGGCGCCATCAGCATCGGCGCGGCGCGTCCGGCGCGGTCCAGCCAAGGCTGCAGCGCCGCCGCCGTCGCCGTGCTCGGGACCATGATGCCGGTGGCCAGCTCCGCGATGGTGCGGATGCGCCGCTCATGCCGGGCCGGCTCGGCCGGACGGGCGTATTCGGGATACTGCATCGGGATCAGGTCGTTCATCAGGCATACGAAGCCGGCGCGGTAGCGGTCCATGGTCTCAGCGATCACCGCCCGGCGGTCCAGGTGGTGGTGGGACACGTTCAGGTAGGTCGTCGGTCCCGGCCTCCGCCGCGGCGTCAGCCCGCCCCGCAGCAGCCCCGTGCCCAGCAGGCCCGTCCCCAGCAGGCTGCGCGCGGCGCGGCGCACGGCGTCCCCGGTCACGTCGCCCGTTCGCCAGCGCTGGGCGGCCAGCTCCAGGAAGCGCCGGGCCGCCGCGGTCGGCAGGCGGCCGAACCGTCCCAAGGGGTGCAGGACCGCGAACTCCAGCCGGCCGGGGCAGCGGGCCAGCAGCCCCTCGGCATAGACCAGTTCCAACCGGTCAATGCCGGTGGGCACCGCGTTGGTGGCGCGGGACAGGGTGCGCGAGATGTCCAGGATCAGGCGGTGGGTCACGGGCGGCGTTATACGGCGCTCTTCGCGGCATCCGCCAGGACGCCGGCCAGCACGCCCGCCACGACGCCTGCCAGCGCGTCGGCGCCGCAGTCCAGCCGCGGCCCGGGCGGCTGGCCCACGCCCCAGATCAGGTAGTCCGTCCGCCGGTCCGCAACCTCCAGCGCCGCCAGTGCGCCGGGCAGGCTGGGCTGATGGTCGCCATAGACAACGAGCCAACCTGCGCCGGCTGCCCGCAGCGCGTCCGCCAGCACCGGCAGCATCGCGTCCGTGCCGCGCATCGCCCCCATCCAGCCCGCCAGCGCCCCGGCCTCCGCCATGCCGGCCATGCCGTCCGGCAGGGTGGCGGGGGTGCCCCTCCAAGGGCCGTGCGCCGCCATGGTGATGACGAACACGAACACCTGCGGCCCCATCTCCCGCACCAGCCCGGCCACCACCGCCGCGACCTCCACATCCCCGGGATACCGCCCCGCCGGTGCGGGACCGAACGCCTCCGGCCCCACGAAGCGGTCGAAGCCCAGGCGCGGCATCACGTGCCGACGGCCATAGAAGCCGGGGTCGAAGGGATGCACCACCACCGTCCGATACCCGGCGGCGCGCGCCGCACTGGCGATGCTTGGAAGGCCGCCGCGGGCGAAGGCCTCGTAGGGATTGAAACGGTCCAGCCCCAGCGCCTGCTCCCCGACGCCGGTCAGCACCGCAAACTCCGACCGCACGGTGTTGGCGCCCCAGCACGGCACTTCCAGCAGGCCGTGCTGGATGGCCTGCGCCTGCAGGGCGGACCAGTGCGGCAGCGCAAGGGCAGGGTGCAGCCGGGCCGGGTCCATGAAGGATTCGGCCTGCACCAGGATCACCGGCCCCTCCCCAGCCAAGGGCGGCGCGGCGCATGCGCGCACGGCGGCGACGCGCCCCGGGCGCTCCGCCGCAGCGAGCGTGGCGTGGACGGCCAGCGACGCGAGCGGGCCGAGCCGGGCGGCATCCTCCGCCGGGTCGCGGCTGGGATTTAGGCGGGCATACAACAGGGCCAGCCGCCGCAGCACCGGCGGCAGCGCGGGCAGCACGAAGCCCAGCCGGGCCACCCCTGCCGCCAGCAGCAGCGCCGCTGCCGCACTGGGCCAGGTGCGGTGCCACAGCGGCGGCTCGGCCCAGGCCAGCGCCCCGGCCAGCGCGGCAACGACGCCTGCCCCGGCCAGCACCAGCCCGGTGCCGGCGAACGGCAGGTAAAGCTGCGGGTGCCGCACGACCTCCGGCAGCTCCGCCCGGTCGGCGAAGTTGACGGGTTCGTGCAGCACCTCGCGCTTCACCGCATCGGTCAGGCGCAGGCCGAGCGCGGTTGCGCCCAGCGCCACGCCGGACAGCAGCGGGCGCGCGGTGCCGGCCAGCATCAGCCCGAATCCCGCCGCCATCGGCAGCGCGTCCAGCAGCGTGGCCGCAGCCGGCGCACGCCGGAAGCTGGCGCCCGCGCCCGCGCGCAGCGCCAGCCAAGCCGCGATGCACACGGCGATCCCCGCGGCCAGCAGAAGCATCAAAACAAAGGCTTGCTGCTCCCTCTCCCTCCGGGAGAGGGCTGGGGTGAGGGAAGCCGCAAGTACTCGCCCTGCCTGTGCAGGAGCGGTGCTCGTCTGGAAAGGACAGCGCTCGCTGTTTCCCTCACCCCAGCCCTCTCCCTCCGGGAGAGGGAGGAGAACGCCCTCACCGCCCCGCCTCGATATGG
>CAXUHB010000006.1:97843-158843 GCA_964250755.1 uncultured Acetobacteraceae bacterium
CCCTCTCCCTCCGGGAGAGGGAGGAGAACGCCCTCACCGCCCCGCCTCGATATGGAACCGCACTCCGCGCAGGATGCGGTCCCCCGCCCAGGCCGGGATCAGGTCGGCCAGCACCAGCTCCGCCGCCAGCATCCGCGGCGCCACGATCCGCGCCTGCCGCCGGTCCAGCCCGCGGCGCACCGCCGCCACCATGCGCGGCAGGCTCATCAGCCCGGGCTTCGGCCCCTTGAACCGGTCGGTCATCGGCGTGTCGAAGAATCCCGGCACGATCACACTCACCGCCACCCCGCGCGGCGACAGCAGCGCCCGCAGCCCCTCCCCATACGCCCGCACCCCCGCCTTGCTCGCGCTGTAGGCCGGGCTGTACGGCAACCCCCGCAGCCCCGCGACGGAGGACACGACGGCGACGTGCCCCGCCCCTCGCGCCAGCATCCGCGGCAGCAGCGGCTCAATCGTGTGCATCGCCCCCAGCAGGTTCGTGCGGACCTGCATGGCGGCCAGCGCCACGCCCTCCGGCGTGCCGTCCGGGTGGGTGCCGGCGGACACTCCGGCGCAGGCCAGCACCATCCCGACCGGCGCGGCATCGTCCGCGCGGTGCAGCCAGGCGGCGGTGGCCTCGGCGTCGGTCACGTCCACCGCATCCGCCTGGACCTCGGCGCCCGCGGCCCGGCACCGCGCCGCCACGGCCTGCAGCCTCGCCATGTCGCGCCCGGCCAGCCAGAGCACTGCGCCCGGCGCGGCGTAGCTCTCGGCCAGGCCCGCGCCCAATCCGCTCGACGCGCCGGTTATAGCGATGGGAGCAGCCGGGTGCGCTGAACCCGTCATCCCTTCGCGGCGGCCAGCATCGGTTCGGACGCGCGGACGGGCACGCCGGCAGGGGTGCCGGCGGGCCGCAGCATGGGCCGCGCCGCCGCCTCCAGCCGTACCACCGCGCCGTCCACCAGCATCCGCAGCCCCTCGTCCGAGAAGAAGCCGCCCCGGATCATGCATCGGTGGACCAGCACGCGGCGCAGCGCGCCGAACACCTCGGGGTCGGGCGGCACGGGATTGGTCCAGAACAGGTCCAGCCCATCCTGGTGCGTCACGCCCGGTATGTCATACACGGCCTGTCCCAGGCTGATCGTCGGCACGCCGCGCGCCGCCGACAGGGTGCCTGTGGTGCTGTTGACGGTCACGACCCCGCGCGCCGCGCGCACCAGCAGGTCTATGTTCCCATCCTCCAGGAACAGCACGCGCCCGTGCAGGCCCAGCCCCTCCGCAATCTCCAGCGTCACGGCCCGCCAGTCCCGCAGCCCGTTGTCCAGCGGATGCCCCTTCACGATCAGGTCCAGCGCGGCCGGCGCGTGCCGGGCGAACGACGTCAGCACCTCCCGGATCGCCGCCTCCATCCCCGGGTAGGGCGAGTGCATCCTGATCTGGTAGTCGCAGTCCAGCTGCAGCGGGAACACCATGAAGGGCCGCCCCGTGCGCTCCAGCCGCGCGCGGACGGCGTTGCTGCGGCGCGCGGCGGCCTTGCCGCCGGCCAGGCGCCGCGCCCAGCCCGCATACTCCACCAGCGGGTGCCAGGGCCGGTGCGTCCGGTAGCCCGGGAACAGCGGCCGCAGCGCCATCGCCGCGAAGTTGTAGGCCAAGTCCTCCCGCGTCCGGCGGGCGAAGCTGGAGGGGACGCCGGCCGGGTCCGGGTCGGCCAGCGGCGGCAAGGCGCGGGCGGCCTCCAGGTAGTAGCCGGGGTCGCGCGGCAGGCTGGACAGGCCGTTCACGCCCCCGGCCTCCAGCGTCACCCAGTCCGGGCGCATGTAGCCCTCCTCGAACACATGCACCTGCACGTGCCGGCGGGCGGCGATGGCGCGGGCGGCGTGGTGCAGCGGGCGGCAGTCGCCGAACAGCACGATGTCCGTGACGCCCCGGCGGTTCAGCACCTCTTCCAGGTAGGCGGGCCAGCCCTGCAGGCCGCCGCGGTAGTTGACGGCGCCAGGCCGGCGCCAGAACAGCCAGTCGCCGCCATGGAAGTTGACGCGGTGGACCCCGTGCCCGCGTGCCGCCAAAGCGTCGCCCAGGTGCCGGAAGAACGGGCCGGCCAAGCCTTGCAGGAACAGAAACTGCCTTGGTGCGGCGTGCGTCATGGTTTGGTCCTTCCGGCCGCAGTCCCCGCGGCAGCGATCCCCGACGCCCAGCGTGCAGCCGTCCAGCGTGCGATGCGCCCCTGCGCCCTTCGCAGATGCACAAGCGGCCCGGCGCGCCATAGCAGCGGGTCCGCCAGCCGGTCCAGCAGCACCTCCGCAGGGCAGGGCAGCTCCGTCACGGGGTCCAGGTAGCGCGGATACAGCAGCAGCACGCCTGCCGCTAGTTCATTCAATGTTAACCGGCGCACGCGGCGCGGCAGCGGCGCCATGTCTGCCGTCAAGCCCCACCCGGCATAGAACGGCTGTCCCCAGCAGGTGACCCGCTTGCCGCGCAGCAGCGCCTCGAACCCCGTCAGCGAGGTCAGCGTATGAACCTCCCCCACGGCGTCGAGCAGGGCGGCCATCGGCACGCCGCGCACGATGCCGTCCGCGATCCCAAGCGCTTGCGCGTCCGGGATGGCCCCTGGGCGATGCCCGGCGTCCACGTCGGGATGCGGCTTGTAAAGGATGTGGGCGTCCGGCGCGGCGGCGCGCACGGCCTGCAGCAGGGCCAGGTTGGTGCGGACTTCGCCCCCGCCCAGGCGCACCGACAGGTCGTCCGCAACCTGGCCGGGCACCAGCACCACGCGCCGGCCCGCCGGCAGCTCCGGCAGGGGAGCGGCGCCCGTGTTATATTTTGTAACGCCGGCCTGCACCAGCCGCCGGACAAGGGCCGCCGCGCGGTTGAGCAGCGCCGGGCCGAATGCGGCACCGGCCAGGATCGCTTCGAGGTCGCTGGGGCGGCTGGGGTCGTAGTAGATGCCCTGTCCGTCCACGATGATGCTGCACGGCGGCAGGAAGTCGCTGCCCAGCCCGACCGAGCGCAGGAACCCGTCCTCCACCCGCAGCACCGGCACGCCCTCGCGCCGCAACTGATCCTGCAGGCCCGCCGGCACCCGCGATGCCCAGGCAGCGACGGCGCCGCCCCCTCGGCGGGCCGCGGCCACCGCGGCGGCGCCCTGCGGCGGCGGGCGCACCCCATCGTGCAGAAAGGCGCCGATGCGCCGCCGCTTCCAGAACTGCATCCCGACGCAGCCGGCGATGCCGCGGTTGGCGTCGCAGGTGCGCCGCCACTCCGCGGCAAGGTCCAGCGCGGCCTCGAACGGGGCGGGCTTGCCGGTGAAGGGGTCGCGGTAGGACGCGCCGCCGATCAGCCAGGCCGCCGCGACCTGCGCCTGGCTGCGCGCGCCTGCCCGGGGCGGCACGTCCGGGCCGTCCACCGTGGCGCCCCATCCCGCATACCAGACGGGGGCATGGGCATGGACGGTGCAGCCCGCCAGCAGCCCGAGCAGCCCAAGCTCTCCGCCGCCCGCCATCCCGCCGCCCGCCGCCCCATCCCCCGCCACATGGACCTCGTCCGCCGCGGCGATCAGCGGCCAGGGATCCCAGGGTCCCGGCGGCAGCACGCGGCATCCCGCGGCGGCCAGCCGGGCGGCGGCCGCCGGCAGGGCGCCCACGACGATCACCTGCGCGGCCTCGTGCCGGGCCAGCACGGCGGACAGCAGGGCGCGGTCGCGCCCGGGGTTGCCGGCGCACTCCGCCAGGATCAGCCCGGCCCCGGCGCGGGCCAGCATGAGGGAGGGCGGCGGGTCGGCCCAGCACGTGCCGCCAACGCGGTCCCGCACCATCGCGCTGGCGCCCGCGGCGGCCCGGCGCAGGATGGCGGGGTCGTCCGGCCCGGCTTGCAGCGCGAGGTCCGCCGACCCCGGCAGGACGGCGCGGGCGGACCCGGGAGCGGGCGCGCCCCCCAGTGCGGCGCTGAGCCAGGGTGGATCCGGCACGAAGCGCGGGGTCTGCAGCGGTCCCGGCCGCAGCGGCAGCAAGGGGCGGGGGTCGCGGCCCCGGCGCGCCGCCGGCCCGGCGGACACCAGCACACGGGCTGCGGAGGCGGACGCCGCCGGCGCCAGCCCCAAGCCCGGCAGCAGCGCAGCGGCGCCGGCCACGGGCGGACCTACGACCCAGGCCGGGACGGCGGCTCGCCCGCCGGAGCCGGGCCGCGTCACGGCAGGCGGCCAGTCGGGCAGGGGTGGGGGTGGCCGCACGAAGGGGGGGTCCTGTCCTGGTTCCGGCACAAGGTAACCTTCTATGGCGCGCGGGCGTGCTGCAATGCAACACTGGTGACATAAGCGTGACGCGGCGTTCGTCCTGTGTTGCCGCTACAACGCGGTGGCGGCTATAGCGGCAGGCTTGGCCCGCCACATGCATCCGCCATCTGCGCGGGGGGCCTGTTTGCCCTGCCGGGCCAACCGCCGTAGAGCGTCCCGATACTCCCGAGACCGATCCCGGCCCCTGCCGGACAGAGGTGCGACATTGGACGGCAGCGTTAAAGCGAACACGGACTACCTGGCGGCCCCTCAGCCCATCGCGGTCGTCGGCGCCGCCTGCCGCCTGCCGGGCGCCCCGGACCTGCACGCCTTCGCGGAGCTGCTCGCCGCTGCGCGGGACGCCGTCACCGAAATCCCGGACGGCCGCTGGACCAAGGCGGCGTTCTTCCACCCGGACCGCGGCCAGGCCGGCAAGGCCTACACCTTCGCCGCCGGCGTGCTGGGCGAGGTCGGCGGCTTCGACGCCGGGTTCTTCGGCATCTCCCCGCGGGAGGCCGCGCAGATGGACCCGCAGCAGCGCCTGCTGCTGGAACTGGCGCACGAGGCGTTCGAGGACGCGGGCATGGACGCCGGCAAGCTGGCCGGGTCCGCCGTGGGCGTTTATGTCGGCGGCTCAGCCTGGGACTACACGACGCTGCACATGGGCGACCACTCGCTCATGGACGCCTACTCCATGACCGGCGCGACGCTGTGCTCGCTGTCCAACCGCGTCAGCTACGCCTTCGACCTGCGCGGCCCGTCCTTCACGGTGGACACCGCCTGCTCGTCCTCCCTCGTCGCCCTGCACCAGGCGTGCGAGGCCCTGCGCGGCGGCACCGTGCCGATGGCGCTGGTGGGCGGCGTGAACCTGCTGCTGGCACCGCAGAACTTCGTCGGCTTCTGCGCGGCCTCCATGCTGTCCCCCCGCGGCCGCTGCCACGCTTTCGACGCGCGGGCCGACGGCTATGTCCGGGCCGAGGGCGGGGCGATGCTGGTGCTGAAGCCGCTGCGCGCGGCGCTGGCGGATGGAGACGCGATCCACGCCGTCGTGCGCGGCACCGGCGTCAACTCGGACGGCCGCACCAACGGCTTCTCCCTGCCCAACCCCGCCGCCCAGGCGGCCCTGCTGCGCCAGGTCTATGGCCGCTTCGGCATTGACCCGGACGAGCTGGACTACGTGGAAGCCCACGGCACCGGCACCCCTGCCGGCGACCCCATCGAGGCCGCAGCGCTCGGCGAGGTGCTGGGCCGCCGCCGCTTCCGCCCCCTGCCCATCGGCTCGGTGAAGACCAACATCGGCCACCTGGAGGCCGCGTCGGGCATGGCCGGGCTGCTGAAGGCCGTGCTGGCCTTCCGCGCCGGCCGCGTGCCGGCGTCCCTGCATTGCGCCACCCCCAACCCGGCCATCCCCTTCGCCGACCTGAACCTGGAGCTGAACCCCGACGGCCTGGACCTGCAGCCGCCCGGTGCGTTCGGGGGCCGCCCGGCGATGATCGGCGTCAACTCCTTCGGCTTCGGCGGCACCAACGCGCACGCCGTGCTGGAAGCGCCGCCCTCCGGCCTGCAGGTGGTGGATCCGCCGCTCGTCGGCTCCCCCGCCCTGCCGCAACTGCTGCTTTCCGCCCGGAGCGAGGCGGCGCTGCGCGCCCTGGCCTCGTGCTGGTCCGACCTGCTGGCCGATGGGGAGGCCGACGCCGCGCTGATCCGCGGGGCGGCCCTGGCGCGCGACCAGTACAAGCTGCGCCTGGCCGCCACGGGCGCCACGCCCGCCGAACTCGGCGCAGGCCTGCGCGCCTACCTGGCCGGGCAGGCGACGCACACCGTCGCCACCGACACGGCAGTCGCGGGCCGGGTCGCCTTCGTGTTCTCCGGCAATGGCAGCCAGTGGGCGGGCATGGCGTCGGACGCCCTGGACCGCAGCCCGGCCTTCCGCGCCGCGCTGGACGCCGCGGACGCCGCGCTGCGCGCCCCGTTGGGCTGGTCGGTGGCGGAGCGGCTGCGGACCGCCGACGCCGTGGCCATGCGCGACACGTCCGTCGCGCAGCCCCTGCTGTTCGCCATTCAGGTGGCGATGGTCATGGCGCTGCGCACGGCGGGCGTGCAGCCCGACGCCTGCATGGGCCACAGCGTCGGCGAAGTCGCGGCAGCCTGGGCCGCCGGCGCCCTGACCCTGGACCAGGCCAGCCGCGTGATCGCCGTGCGCAGCCGCCTGCAGGCGCAGACGGCCGGAACGGGCCGCATGGCGGTCCTGGGCCTGGACGCCGAGGCGGCGGCGGCGGCGCTGGACGGCACGGGGATCGAGGTCGCGGCCCGCAACAGCCGCGGCGCCACCACCATCGCCGGGCCGGAGGAGGAGCTGCTGGCCCTGGGCGCACGCGCCAAGGAGGCCGGCTGGCCCTTCACCATGCTGGACCTGGACTATGCCTTCCACAGCGGCGCGATGGACCCGATCCGGGACGCCCTGGCCCGGGACCTCGCCGACCTGTCCCCCAACCCGGCGACGCTGCCCTTCGTCTCCACCGTCGCAGGCGGCCCGGCGGACGGCACCACGCTGGACGCCGACTACTGGTGGCAGAACGTCCGCGCCCCCGTGCGCTTCGCGGAGGCCGCGGCGCACCTGGTCGCCTCGGGCGTCCGCGTGTTCATCGAGGTCGGGCCGCAGCCCGTCCTGCAAGCCTACCTGCACGATGCCTTGGCCGTCGCAGACGCAACCGGCCGCGTGCTGCCCACCCTGTCCCGCCGCGCCGCCTCCGCCGATCCCGTGCTGCTGACGGCTGGGCGCGCCCACGCCGCCGGGTGCGACATTCGGCGCGCCCCCGCCTTTTCCGGCCCGCGCCGCATCAATGGGCTGCCGGCCTACCCGTGGCAGCGGGAAACCCACTGGCTCGGCCACACCACCGAAGCGCTGGAGATCGTCGAGGCGCCGTTCGACCACCCCCTGCTGGGCGCCCGCCGCGGGGCGGAACCGGTCGAGTGGACCGTCCACCTCGGCACCGCCTTGCAGCCGTGGCTGGCGGATCACGTCGTCGGCGGCGCCACCGTCGCCCCCGCCGCCGCCTTGGCCGAAATGGCCCTGGCCGCTGCCCGCGCCCGCCACCCGGACGCCCCGGCGCTGGAGGTCACCGACTTGGAGATCAACCGCCCCCTGGTGTTCGAGCATGGGATGCTGCGCGAGGTCCGGCTGCGCGTCGGCACCGCCGGCGGCCGCTTCGAGATCACCTCCCGCACCCGCCTGTCCGACGAGCCGTGGACCGTCCACGCCACCGGCCGCATCGGCGCCGGCGAGTCCGCCGCCCCCGCCCGCGGCGCCCCCCCTGCCGAGCCCATGCGGGACCGGCTGGACGCTCCGGCGCTGTACGCCTTGGCAACCGGCCTGGGCCTGGCCTACGGCCCCAAGTTCCAGGCCGTACAGCGCGTGGACATGGGGCAGGATACTGCCCTGGTGCGCTTCGCGCCTGCCGAACACGATGGCGCATTCCTGCTTCCGCCCCCCCTGATGGACGGCGCGCTGCAAGGGCTGCTGGCCCTGGCCGCGGGCAAGCTGGGCCGCGGCGATGGCGTGCTGCCCTGGCGCTTCGGCCGCGTGCGCCTGCTCGCCCCGGGCGGCGCCGTCCCCGCCGCGGCCCGCCTGCACGTCACCCGCGTCGGCCCCCGCTCGGTCCGCGCCGACATCGCCCTGCTGGACGGCGCAGGCGCCGTCGTGGCGGAGCTGCTGGACTGCTGGTTCGTCCGCGTCGCCCTCGGCCGCACCGCCTCCCCGGAGGACCGGCTGTTCCACACCGCCCCCGTCTTCAGCGCCACCGGCACGGCGCCGGCCCTGACGGCGGACGTGCTGGGCGATGACGCCGGAGACCCCGGCGAGGCCGGCATCCTGTCCGACGCCTTCGCCGCCCTGGCCGCCGCCGCCGCGCTGCGCCAGGTGCTGCCCGACCCGGCGGCGGCCTTCACCGCCGGGCAGCTCGTGCAGGATGGCGCCGTCGCCCCCGCAATGCGTGAACGCCTGGACGCCATGCTGAACTGGCTGGCCGCCGACGGCCTGGCCGAGGTTCAGGACGGCGCATGGACCCTGCTGGACGACGAGATCGCCGCCGACGACGTGCTGCGGACCCTCGTGTTCGACCAGCCCCGCGCCGTCGCCGACGCCGCCCTGCTCGCCGCCGCGGCGGAGCGCCTGGCAGACGAGCTGCGCGGCGCCCCCGCCCCTGCAGCCCCCCCGGCCCTGTTGGACGCGATGCTGCTGGGATCGCCTGCCGGAGAGGCCGCAGCCGACGCGCTGCTGGATGCCGTGATGCGCGTGGCGGCGGCCTGGCCCGCCGGCCAGCCCCTGCGCGTGCTGGAACTCGGCGCACGCCGCGGCGCCTTCACCCGCCGCATGCTGCGCCGCCTGGCCGGTGCGCCCGTGCAGGTCCGGCTGGACGCCGCGACCGGGCCGGACGACGTGGCCGCCCTGGCCGAAGCCCTGGCCGGCACGCCCGGCGCGGCAGCCCGGACCTGGGACGCCGCGGCGGCCCACGCCCCCTACGACCTGGTGGTGGGCCTGCACGCCCTGGCCCTGGGCTTCCTGGACGCCGACGCCCTGCATCATCTGGCTCCCTTGGCCCCTGCAGGCCTGGCGATGCTGGCGGAACCCGCGCCGGGCCGGATCTGGAGCCTGGTCCAGCCGGCTGCGCCGCTGCGCGACGGACGCGGCTGGATGCGCGCCCTGGCCGCCGCCGGCCTGTCCGGCGCGGCATCCCGCCCCGTGGCGGCAAGCTGGCCCGCAACGCTGATGCTGGCCCGCGTGCCCGGCCCTGCCGCCCCTGCCGCGCCCACCCTGGACGGCGCGGCGGCGGCGCTGCTGGCCGCTGCCTCCCCCCTCGCGGACGCGGTGGCGGCGGGGCTGGAAGCCGTCGGGATGCGCGTCGCCCGCCACGCGCCGGACGCCGCGCCGCTGCTCGCCTGGACCCGCAAGCCCGGCACGGTGCCGCCGCACGTCGTCCTGCTGGCCAGCGGCGACCCCGCCGCCATGCTGGACCTGATGGCAGGCACCGCCCAGGCGATGCCCGCCGGCGTGCTGACGGTGCTGGTGCCGGACGATGGCGCCCTGGCCGGCGCCCTGGCCGGCGCCCGCCGCGTGATGGCGAACGAGATGCCGGACCTCCGCTGCCGCCTGGTCCGCCTGGCCGCCGACCTGCCCGACCCTGCCGCGGTGGCAGTGGCCGAGGTGCTGCGCCCCGATGCGGAGGACGAAGCCGCCTGGTCCGCTACGGGCCGCCAGGTTCCCCGCCTACGCCGCGGCACGCCGCCCGCGCCCGCCGCCCCCCGCGCGCTGCGCCTGGCCGTCGGCCGCCCCGGCCTGCTCGACAGCCTGCGCTGGACCCCCGCCGAACCGGCCCAGCCCGGCCCAGGCCAGGTTTCCATCCAGGTCCGCGCCGCCGGGCTGAACTTCCGTGACGTGATGTGGGCCATGGGCCTGCTCCCGGACGAGGCGCTGCTGGACGGCTTCGCCGGCCCCACCATCGGCCTGGAGTGCGCCGGGGACGTGCTGGCTGTGGGGGAGGGCGTCGCCAACGTCCGCCCCGGCGACCGCGTGATGGCCTTCGCCCCCGCCAGCATGGGCACCCACACCGTCACGTCGGCCCACGCCCTGATGCCGATGCCGGACGGCATGGACTACGCCGCCGGCGCCACCGTGCCCGTCGCCTTCCTGACCGTCGCCTACGCCCTGGGCCACCTGGCCCGGCTGGGCCAGGGCGAGCGTGTGCTGATCCACGGCGGCGCCGGCGGCGTCGGCCTGGCCGCCATCCAGTATGCCCGGGCGCGCGGCGCGGTCGTCTATGCCACCGCTGGGTCGGATGCCAAGCGTGCGCTGCTGCGCGGCTTGGGCGTGGATGCGGTGCTGGACAGCCGCAGCCTGCTGTTCGCCGACGAGGTCATGCGCCTGACCGGCGGGGAGGGCGTGGACGTCGTGCTCAACTCCCTGAGCGGCGAGGCGATGGAGCGCAGCCTCGGCCTGCTCCGCCCCTTCGGCCGCTTCCTGGAACTCGGCAAGCGCGACTTCTACGAGAACTCCGCCATCGGCCTCCGCCCGTTCCGCCACAACGTGTCCTACTTCGGCATAGATGCGGACCAGTTGCCCCTGCGCCGCCCGGCCCTGGCGGCGGAGCTGTTCGCGGAGATCGGCGCGGGCCTGCGCGACGGCACCCTGCGGCCCCTGCCGCACCGGGTCTATGACTACGCCGACGCCGTGGACGCCTTCCGGCTGATGCAATCCGCCGGGCACATCGGCAAGGTCGTGCTGGCGCCCGGCGCGGCGCTGCCCGCTGCGGCACAGGACACTCCAGCATTCCAGGCACGCCCGGACCGCACCTACCTGGTCACGGGCGGCATGGGCGGCTTCGGGCTGGAAACCGCGCGCTGGCTGGCGGCCCAGGGCGCGCAGCACCTGGCCCTGGTCAGCCGGCGCGGCCCGAACGACCCGGACGCCACCGCCGTGCTGGCCTCCCTGCCTGGCGCAACCGCCTTCGCCTGCGACGTGGCGGACGAGGCCGCGCTGTCCGCCGTGCTGGACACGGTGCGCGCCGGGATGCCCCCCCTGGGCGGCGTCGTCCACGCCGCCGTCGCGATGGACGACGCCTTGCTCCCGGACCTGACGCGGGAGCGCTACGCCCGCGCCCTGCGCCCCAAGCTGGGCGGCGCCGACCTGCTGGACCGCCTGACCCGGCAGGACCCGGTGGAGCTGTTCGTGCTTTACTCCTCCGTCACGACGCCGATGGGCAACCCCGGCCAGGCCAACTACGTCGCCGCCAACACGGCGATGGAGGCCGTGGCGCACCGCCGCGCCGCTGCCGGCCTGCCGGCCCTGGCGGTGCAGTGGGGGCCGGTGGGCGACGCCGGATACCTCGCACGCCAGGCCGGGGTGGGCGCGATGCTGGCCAAGCGCCTGGGCAGCGCCAACCTGAGGGCTGCCGAGGCCCTGGCCGCCCTGCCGCTGCTGCTGCACTCCGGCCTGCCCGTCGTGGGCTACGCCGACATACGCTGGGGCGCCCTGGGCGCCAGCCTGCCCGGCCTGCGCGCGCCCATGTTCGAGGAAGTGCAGGACGGCGCCGGCGCCCCCGCCGCCGAGGTGGACCTGCGCGAGCTGCTGGCCTCCTTCCCGCCGGAAGAGGCCCGCGCCAAGGTCGTCGCCCTGCTGACGGAGGAGGTCGCCCGCATCACCAAGCTCGCTGCCAGCCGGATCGAGCCGGCGCGGCCCCTGGTGGAGCTGGGCATGGACAGCCTGATGGCCGTCGAGTTGCGCCTGGCGGTCGAGCAGCGCTTCGGCCTGTCCCTGCCGGTCCTGGCCCTGTCCGAGGGCGCAACCCTGCACGCCCTGTCCGGCCGCGTCATCAAGATGCTGGGCGGCGGCGCGGAGCCGGCCGCCGCGGACGAGGCCGCGGCGCTGGCGGAGCGGATCGCGCGCTTCGAGGATCAGTCCGTGGACCTGCCAGTGCTGGAAGATGCGGAGGGCGCCTCTGCCCCCTCTCCCTCCGGGGTCAAACCGTGAAACGATTTGACGGTGGGGTGACGGAAACCGCCAGCGCGATCCCAACCCGCCAAGGTGCCGCCATCGGTGCGGCACCGGCCAATTCTGGTGCATGCGGCCTTTTCCCCCACCCCGGCCCTCTCCCGGAGGGAGAGGGAGCAGCCATCTAAGGGGCAGCATGAATCCTTTCGGACTTTCCGCCGACGCCAAGGCGCGGCTCGTCACCCGCTTCGCCACCCGCCGCGCCGCTCCGGCGCTGCGGGACGTGGCCGCCCCTGCCGCCCCGCCCCTGGGCGACCAGGAGGCGATGGCCGACATGCGGATGGTGCAGAAGGCCGGGGCGGCGCTCGGGATCGAGAACCCCTATTTCCGCCCCCACGCCGGCATCGCCGGGGCCACGACCACCATTGGCAACGCCGAGTACGACAACTTCGTCTCCTACAACTACCTCGGCCTGAACGGCGACCCGCGCATCAGCGACGCCGCCAAGGCCGCCATTGACCGCTACGGCACCAGCGTCTCCGCCAGCCGCGTCGTCTCCGGCGAACGCCCCGTCCACCGCGAGCTGGAGGAGGCGCTGGCCGCCGCCTACGGCACCGAGGACGCGCTGGTCCTGGTCAGCGGCCACGCCACCAACGTGACCGTCATCGGCCACCTCGTCACCCGCGACGATGCCGTGTTCCATGACGGCCTCAGCCACAACAGCATCGTGCAGGGCGCCCTCCTGTCCGGCGCCCGCCGCGTCAGCTTCGCCCACAACGACCTGGGCGAACTCGACCGCCTCCTGTCCGAAATCCGCCCCGGCGTGAAGCGCGCGCTCGTGGTGGTGGAAGGCCACTACAGCATGGACGGCGACGTGCCCGACCTGCCCGCCCTGGTCGCCATCGTCCGCCGCCACCGCGCCAGCCTGATGGTGGACGAGGCGCACAGCCTGGGCGTGCTGGGCGCCAACGGCCTGGGCATCGCCGAGCGCACCGGCGTGGACCCTGCCGACGTGGACGTCTGGATGGGCACGCTCAGCAAGACCCTGTCCTCCTGCGGCGGCTACATCTGCGCCTCCCGCGCCATGATCGAGCACCTGAAGTACTCGGCGCCGGGCTTCGTGTATTCCGTGGGGATGCCGCCGCCGGTCGCCGCCGCCGCCCTGGCTGCGCTGCAGGCGATGCGGGCGGAGCCGGGCCGCGTCGCCCAACTGCAGGGCAACGCCGCCTACTTCATGGCGCAGGCCAAGGCCGCCGGCCTGGACACCGGCCCGTCGGTGGGCGCCGCCATCGTTCCCGTGATGACCGGCAGCAGCATACGCGCCGCCCGCGCCGCCGATTGGCTGTTCAAGCGCAACGTCAACGTGCAGCCGATCATCTATCCGGCCGTGCCCGAGCGCGCGGCCCGCCTGCGCTTCTTCATCAGCAGCCTGCACACCCGGCCCCAGCTCGCCCGCGTGGCGCTGCTGACGGCGGAGGCGCTGGCGGCGGCGGGAAGCGAGAAGGTCAGCCTGGTGGACCTGGCGCGGAAGCTGGCGGGGTAGGTCGTCCAGCCCCACAAGTCCAGCCTTACAAGTACTGCGCCAGCGTCAGCCCCTTCACCCCTGCCACAAGCTGATACGACGCCTGCAGCTGCGTCTGCAGCGCAGACACCCGCGTCAACGTTGCCGCCAGGTCCACGTCCTCCACCCCTGACACTTGCGCCGCCAACGCCGCCTGCACCGCCCCGAGATGCGCCTTGCGCGCCGCCAGCCCTGCCTGAACGTCGCCCAGCGCCCCGGCCTCCTCCGCCGCCGCGCTGATGGCCGACCCCAGCCCGTCCCGCACTCCCGCCGCCAGCGCCGGCAGGCCCGGGCCGTCCGTGGCGGTGGCAAGCGTCGCCAGCGACCGCATGATGTCCCGCATGTAGGACCCGGTGGTGGGCGGCGCAGACACCGCCAGCGTGTTCGCGTTGGCCAGCACGCCCACCGGCACGCGCTGCCCGTCCCCGACCTCCACCGTCGGCACCGCCGTCCCCAGCGTGGCCGAGAATGGCGCGGGCGGGGTGCCGCTCAGCAGCGCGGGGATCAGCTGGGCTGCCGACGTGTCCGGGACCGGCGCGTTCGCCGTGTCCTGCCCGGCGAACACGTAGGTCTCCCCCACCTTGCTGTTCAGCAACCCCGCCACCTGCTCCAGCGCGCCCCTGGCCTGCGCTGCGGCGGCGGCGGCGGCGCCGGGGGTCAGGCCGTTCAGGCCGGGCAGCTTGGCGAAGACGTCGGATGCGACCTTGCCGATGGCCGCCAGCGCCGACTGCGCGACGCCCAGCCGGGCCGCGGCGCCGTCTATGTTGCCGATCCATGCCTCCTGCCGCGCCGCCTGCGGGCGCAGGTCCAGCGATACCCGCGCGCCCATGCCCAGGCCGGCATAGCTCTCCGCCACCTTGCCCGTCGCCGCCTGCTGCGTGGCCGTGGACAACTGCCCGCGCAGCACCGCGCCGTCCTGCGACAGCGCCTGCAGCAGCCCGTATCCAACGCTGGAGCCGATGGCGTCCGGCATTCCTACCTCACGCTGTCCAGCAGGGCCTGCCACATGGTGTCCGTGGCCGCGATCACCTTGGCGTTGGCGGCGTAGGCGCCCTGCAGCTGCACCATCGCCGCAAGCTCCTGGTCCACCGACACGCCGCTGTCCGCTGCCAGCCGGGATTGCAGGGACGCCTGCGCCGCCTTGCCCACCTCTGCGAACGATGCCGCGCGGGCCGCGTCCTGCGCGATGCCGGCCACCAGCGACGACGCCCCGGCCACCGCCGCCCCGCCGCTCGCCAGCACCCCGTCCAGCACCGTGTTGATGATCGCCGTGCCGCCCGCCGGCCCAGCCGGCCCGGCGCCGTCCCGCAGGATCGTGGGCGCCGCCCGCACCGCCGCCGAGACCTGCATCCTCTGCGCGAACCCCGTCACCGGCCCCGCCGGCACCGCGCCCAGCGCATCCGTGAACAGCGGCACCCCCGCCGCGGCGAAGCCGGACGCCAGCCCGGCCGCCAGGCCATCCAGCCCGGCCTGCACCGCCGGCAGCACGTTGTCCCGCAGCGCCAGGTTGGCGCCGATGGTCCCCCCGGTCAGCGATCCCGTCACATCCTGGCCGCCGACGAGCACCCGCGGCACTGCGGCGGCAGGCGTGTCCGGCGCCAGCGTCGCCGCCTGGACCACCAGCGGCCCGGACCCGCCGCGCAGCGGCAGCAGCACCCCATGCGCCACCGCCAGCATGTCCCCGTTGGCCTGCCGCAGGAACCGCGCGCCGGTCAGGTTGGCGACGATCTGCACCTGCCCGTCCCGCGCATCCTCCAGCCCGGCCACGCTGTCCCCGCGCGCCTGCGCTGCGATGATCTGGTCGGACAGCGTGCCGATCCCCCGCAGCGCCGCGTTGGCCGTGGCCGCATCCGCCACGATGCCGTCCTGCGCCGCCTGGCGCGCGGTGGACACCGCGGCGCCCAGCGCGTTCACCCCCCGCGCTAGCCCGTCCGCCGCGGCGATCACCTGCCGCTGCTGGGTGCCGTTGGCCGGGTCGTTCGCCAGGGTCGAGAACCCGTCCCGCAGCGCGCCCAGCAGCCCCGGCAGGTCGTAGCCGTCCCCTGGCGCCCCGGACGCCGCATCCAGCCCGGCCAGCGCCGCGCCGCGCACGCCCTGCGCCGCCACCTCCGACGAGGACTGCACCAGCTGCTCCTGCAGGGCCAGGTCCAGGTTGCGCGCCGCCGGGCTGGTGCGTACGCCCAGGGACGCGCCGGACTGCCCGGCGTCCTGCATAGGGACGCTCTCGCGCACGTAGCCCGGGGTGCCGGCGTTGGCGACGTTGTGGGACACCACCGCCAGCTGCTTGGCGATGCCGTCCAGCCCGGTCGTCGCAGCGCCCAGGGCGCCCATCAAGCTCATGCCGCCGGCGCCCCCCGCCTGCCCGTCCTGCTCACTGCGTCACGCCGCTCTACCGCTTCATGTCTCCTACCGTTTCATATCAAGCGTCTGCTGCAGCAGCTCGTCCGCCGTCGTCACCATCTTGGTGTTGGCGGAGTAGGCGCGCTGGGCGACGATCAGCTTGCTGAACTCGCCCGCGATGTCCACGTTGCTGCCCTCCACCGACTGCGCCACCAGGTTGCCGGCGCCGTTGCTGCCCGACGCCATCGTGCGCGCCCCGCCGCTGTCCCGCGTGGCCGTGAACGCCTGCCCGTCCTGCCGCTGCAAGGCGTCCGGGTTGGCGAACAGCGTCAGCGGCACCCGCGCGATCACCCGGCTCTGCCCGTTGTCGTAGTTGGCCACGACATCCCCGTTCTGCCGCGTCGTCACCCCGCTGAAGCTGCCCGGCGCCGCCCCGTCCTGCGTCAGCCCCTTCAGGCTGAAGTCCGTCCCTGCGAACTGCGTCAGCCCGTTGCCCTGCCCGAACGTGCCCAGGTTGATCGTGATGGCCTGCGGGCCCGAGCCGAAGTCGGGCTTGATCTGCAGCATCGCCGGGGCGCCCGCGGCATAGGTGCTGCCGGCGGTGACTGTTCCCCCCGGCGGCGCGTTGACGGTGCCCGGCACGATGTTGCCGACGCCGCTGATGGTCCCGGCCGGCGCCCCGTTCGTGCCGAACTGCACGTCGGCCGTCCCCAGGCTGGTGCCGTTGGGCAGCGCCACCTTCACCGTCCAGGTGTTGGGCGTGCCGCCCGGCGACGCCGGCGGCTGCTGCGTCCAGGTCAGCTGCAGCGTCTGCGCGTTGCCCAGCGCGTCGAACACCTGCAGCGGGTTGGCGACCGTCCCGGCTGCCGCGGACGGCGTGGCCGGCAGGTTGGCCACCAGCGCCGCCTGCGTCGTCGCCACCGGGCTGAACGCCGCCTGCCCGACCTGGATGGGCGCGACCTTGCTGGTGTCCAGCACCCCGCTGGCCCCTGCCAGCCAGCCGTTCAGCACCCCGCCCGCGCTGTTGACCATGTAGCCGTCCCGGTCCAGCGAGAAGTCTCCGGTGCGGGTGTACTGCGGCAGCGGGTCGAAGGTCCCGGTTCCGTTCGCCGACATCACCTCCCGGCTGACCGTGAAGAAGCCCTGCCCGGCAACCGCCAGGTCCAGCGGCTTGTCCGTCAGCTTGATGCTGCCCTGCACCGTGTTGGCGTAGTCCGGCCGCGCCACCACCGATCCCGACTGGTTCTGCGTGGGCGTGCTGCTGGTCAGGTAGTCCTCGAAGCTGGTGTCCACCCGCTTGAAGCCGACGGTCTGGCTGTTGGCGACGTTGTCGCCGATGTTGCCGAACGCGGCGGATTGCGCGGACAAGCCTGAGATCGCGGTGTTCATGGCGCCGAACAGCGACATGGCAAACCTCCTGTGATGCGGCCCGGCGGGCCTGCAGGTGCAAGGCAGGAAGCGTGCCAAGCGCCGGCGCCGGGCAGGGCCGGGGCATCCGCCGTTCCCTGCCGGGTTCGGGCGGCTCCGCGGCGGCCCAGCCGGCAGGTTCGGACCGGCAGGATGTGCCGGGTGGGGCGGCCCGGCACGGCACGGGGCGGGGCTGCCCCGCCCGCGTTGGGGGCGGAGACGCGCCGGCCGCGCGCCGGCGCCCAGGACGTCGTCTAGGCTGCCGCCCAGGAGGCTGGCAGCCCCCGGCGGCTTGTGCTCCCGCAGCATGCTCCCCCCATGCCGGACATTCGAACATCCACGGTGCGGGCAGTGGCAGGTTGGCCCAGGGCTTGCTGATGCCGGTGCATGATCTCCCGGGGCATGACCTCTGCCGTTGCCGCCGCCGCCCGCCGCTGCCGGATGCCTGCGCCGGGAGGCGCACCGGTGGGCGAGGGCCGCTTCGCCACGTTGGTCGCGGCTGCAAGCCCCCCTCCGTCCGCTGCACCCGCCGGGGCGGCGGACGTCAGTCCGGCGAACCCAGCCGTGCCGGGGCAGCAGGGCCGCGCCGGGCCGGGTGGCGGCTCTGCTGCCCCTGACTCTGCCGCTGGTTCCGCCGGCCCAGCGGTCCGTCCGGACCGGGGGCGGCCCGAGGCGATGGACAAGAAGCCGGCTGGCCCGTGCGCCCCGGAAACAGAGGCGGTAGAGGCGGCAGGCCGCGGCGGGACGGCGCCCGCGCTGCCGGACGCCGCGCCAGGCCCGCTGCCCGGCGCCAGCCCGGCCCTGCCCGGCACCGGGCCAGGACCGGATGTGCTGGCCGCAGCCGTCCAGCCCACGAATATGAAGCCTTCGGACGGACAGCTGGCGGGCGTGCCGGCCCTGCCCAGCGCAGCCCCCAAGGCCGGACCCGCAGTATCGCCAGCGGGCCAGGCAGACCCGGTGGCCGCCGCGCCCGCTGCGGCGTCAGGGGCTGGCCGCCCTAGCTCTCCCCCCGCCCCGTCCCCGGCCGGCGGCCCACGGACAGGGCCGGCGCAGCCCGTCCGGGACGCCGCCGTGGCTGCTGCGGCCCCGACCCGCCCGGACCCTGCCGGCAGCATCCCGCTTCCGCCCGGCGTCGGCGCCCAGGTGGCCGTGCTCCTGGCCCCGGGCGCCCCCCGGCCAGCACCCGCGGCTCCAGCGGTCCTCCCGGACGCGCTATCCGTGCTGGCGGACGACGCGGGATCGCCGGGCACTGCTGCCGCACCTGGTGTCCGGGCCGCCGCCAGTCAGACCTCCCCTTCCGGTCCCGCTGCCGCGCCCGATCCCGCCGCGGCGAAGCAGGACGGCGCGTCCCTTCCAGACCCCGGCGCGGGCGGGCGGGGCGGCGGGGACCCGCAGCCCGGCCAGGCCGGCCAGAGCGTCCCCGCCGCCGAGCCTGTGCCGGCCGGGTCCGCCCTTGTCCCGGCAGCCCCCAGTCTGGCAGTCCCCAGTCTGGCAGCCCCCAGCCCGGCACCCCGCGCCGCCCCCGCGCCGCACCTGGCGCCCTCCGCCCCCGCCGCCCCGGCGCCCGAGCAGCTTCGCCCCGCCTTCGCCGCCGCCGCGCAGCCTGCCGGGCCAAGCCAGGTGGTGGTCCGTCTCGCCCCCGCCGAACTCGGCCAGGTTCAGGTCGGCATCATCCGCGCGCCCGGCGGCCCCGCCCGGATCGAGCTGGCCGCCGAGCGTCCGGAGACCCTGCAACTCCTGATGCGCGACCAGCCCGCGCTGCACCGCGCGCTCGACCAGGCCGGAGTGCCGGTGGAGGGCCGCGTCCTGCACTTCCAGCTTGCCGCAGCCGATCCCGCCCGCGATCCCGCGCCCGCATTCCCCCTGCCGGCTAGCGGCGGCCTGGGCAGCGGCGCGACGGGCGCCGCCGGCGACGGCGGGGCAGGGTCGGGCGGTGGCCGCGGCCCGGCGCCGGACTGGGCTGGCCAGTTCCCCGGTGCCGGCCGCGGCCCAGTGCAGGACGCCGGGCCGTTCCACCCCGCCATGCCCCCTCCGCGCCGCGTCCGTGCCGGCGTGGATATCACCGCCTGACCCAGGAGCATCCCATCATGACCGCCGCCACCGCCGCCCTGACGCCGACCGCCGCGACCACCACGCCTGCCGCGGCCAAGGCTGCGACGGCCAACGCCGCGGCGCCCACGGACGCGCTGGGCAAGCTGTCCGGCAACTTCAACGACTTCCTCAAGCTGCTGATGACGCAGCTGCAGAACCAGGACCCGACCGCGCCGATGGACACCAACGCCTTCACCAGCCAGCTCGTGCAGTTCTCGTCGGTCGAGCAGCAGATCAACACGAACAGCAGCCTGACCAAGCTGATCGAGGCGACGCAGGGCGGCTCGGTGCTGCAAGCCGCGGGGATGGTCGGCAAGTCCGTGCAGGCCACGTCGGACCACCTGGCGCTGCAGGGCAGCAAGGCCGCGGTGGCGTTCACCCTGTCCGGGCCGCAGGGCGTGACGGTCAGCGTCGCGAACGAGGCCGGGACGGTGCTGCGGACCGCCACGGTGTCCGGCACGTCCGGCGCCAACGCCTGGACCTGGGACGGCAAGGACGGGTCCGGGCGCACGCTGCCCGATGGCAGCTACCGCGTGGCCGTGACGGGGGTGGCCGGGTCCGGCGCGGCGCAGGCCGTGCCCTTCACCGTCGGCGGCACCGCGACCGGCGTGACGCGCGGCAACGGGACGCTGCAGGTGCAGATGGGCGCGCTGTCGGTGGACCTGTCCCAGGTGCAGTCGGTGGGCGGCGGCACGTAGCGCGGCCCCCCTCCCGTTTCCCACGCGGCCCGGCAGCTTTTGCCGGGGCCTTAATCCCGCAGTAACCGCCGCGGCGCATCGTGCGGACATGGCCCACCGGCATCCCGCACAGGTTTCCACATGAGCGCGGTCCTTGCAGGCCTGCGCGGCCTCGGCCCGGTGCGCCTGGGCGCCATGGCCGCGGTTGCCCTGGTCGTGCTGGGCCTGCTCGGCTGGCTCGGCCTGCGCGGCGGGGATGCGCCGATGGCGCTGCTGTATGCCGACCTGGGTCTGCGGGAGGCCGGGCAGGTCGTGGACCAGTTGGACCGCGCCCGCATCCCGCGCCAGGCCGACGCGGGCGGCAGCCGCATCATGGTCCCCGCCGACCAGGTGGCCCGCGCCCGGCTGTTGCTGGCCAAGGAGGGCCTGCCGTCCGGCGGCAGCATCGGCTACGAGATCTTCGACCGCGGGGACGCGCTGACCGCCACCGGCTTCCAGCAGGGCATCAGCCAGACCCGCGCGATGGAGGGGGAGCTGGCGCGGACCATACGCAGCCTGCAAGGCGTGCGCGCCGCCCGCGTCCACCTGGTGCTGCCCCGGCGCGAACCCTTCGCGCGAGACCGCCAGGACGCCCAGGCCAGCGTGGTGCTGACGATGGCCGGCGCGGCGCGGCTGGACCGGGAGGGCACGCAGGCCGTGCTGAACCTGATCGCCGCGGCGGTGCCGGGCCTGCGCCCGCAGAACATCGCGGTGGTGGACAGCCGCGGCAACCTGCTGGCCCGCGCCGGCCAGCCCACCGGCCCGGCAGCCACGGCGCAGTCGGCGGACGAGTTGAAGCGCGCCGGGGAGCTTCGGCTGGCCCGCGCGGTGGAGGAGATGCTGGAGCGCTCGGTCGGCCCCGGCCGCGTGCGGGCGGAGGCGACGATGGACCTGGACTTCGACCAGGTCCACGAGACGCAGGAGCGCTACGACCCCGACGGCCAGGTCGTCCGCAGCCAGCAGAGCAACACGAGCAGCAGCAAGACCACGGACGCCGCAACCAACGTGTCCGTGGCCAACAACCTGCCCAACGCGGACGCCGCCGCCAACCCGTCCGGCACGCAGGAGCAGCGGCAGGAGGAGACGACCAACTACGAGATCGGCAAGACCGTGCGGACGCTGGTGCGGGAGCAGCCGCAGGTGAGGCGCATCAGCCTGGCGGTGATGGTGGACGGCGTGGCGGCGCCCGGGCCGGACGGCGTGCCCGCTTGGTCGCCGCGCAGCCCGGAGGAGCTGGCCCGCATCGGCGCCCTGGTCCGCAGCGCCATCGGCTTCAACGAGGCGCGCGGGGACCGGGTGGAGGTGGTGTCCATGCGCTTCGCCGGGGTGGATGACGGTGCGGAGGCCGCGCCGCCCGCGCCCTGGCTGCAACTGACCAAGGCCGACTGGATGCGCCTAACCGAGACCGGGATCGTGTCGCTGGTGGTGCTGCTGGCGCTGCTGTTCGTGCTGCGCCCGATGATGCTGCGCCTGACCTTGCAGCCCCAGGCGGCCCTGGCCGGCATGGGGACCAGTGCGGGCGGTACCCTGGCCGGCATGGACGGCGCGCTGGTCGAGGGTAATGCGCCAGGAGGCGCGCATGGTGGTCTGCACGGCGGCGCGCAGGCCCTGGCCGGCGGGGAGGCCGGGGCGTTGTCCGGTCCACCAGACGAGGAGTTGATGATGCTTGCCAACGTGGAGGGCGCGCTGCGGGCCTCGTCGGTCCGGCGGCTGACGGCGCTGGTGGAGCGCCATCCCCAGCAAAGCCTGCTGCTGCTGCGGAACTGGATTGCCGGGGAGGGCGCCTAGATGGGTGCGATGGCTGCCTTGCAGGGCGTCACGGGCAAGCAGAAGGCGGCGATCCTGATGCTGGCACTCGGCGAGGAGCAGAGCGCCCGGCTGATCGCCATGATGGAGGAGGACGAAATCCGCGACCTGTCCGGCGCGATGGTCGGCCTGGGATCGGTGAAGGCCGCGGTGATCGAGCAGGTGTGCCAGGACTTCGCGGACGAGCTGGGCCAGCAGGGCAACGTGATCGGCAGCCTGGAAAGCACCGAGCGGCTGCTGCTGGCCGCCCTGCCACCGGACCGCGCCGCGCAGATCATGGAGGAAATCCGCGGCCCCGCGGGCAGGACCATGTGGGACAAGCTGGGCAACGTGAACGAGGCGGTGCTGGCGAACTACCTCAAGAACGAATACCCGCAGACCGTCGCGGTCGTGCTGACCAAGATCAAGCCGGACCACGCCGGGCGCGTGCTGGCGCTGCTGCCCGACAGCTTCGGCATCGAGGTCATCATGCGGATGCTCCGCATGGAGAGCGTGCAGCGCGACGTGCTGAACGGGGTCGAGCAGACGCTCCGCAGCGAGTTCATGCTGACGCTGGCCAGCACCACCCGGCGCGACAGCCACGAGATGATGGCCGACATCTTCAACAGCCTGGACCGCGCGACGGAGGCGCGGTTCACGACGGCGCTGGAGGAGCGCAACCGGGACGCCGCCGACCGGATCAAGGCGCTGATGTTCACCTTCGACGACCTGCGGCGGCTGACGCCGGCCAACGTGCAGATCCTCCTGCGCTCGGTCGAGAAGGACAAGCTGCCGATGGCGCTCAAGGGCGCGTCGGACGGCCTGCGCGAGCTGTTCTTCGGCAACCTGTCGGAGCGCGCGGGCAAGATGCTGCGCGAGGACATCGAGATGCTCGGCCCCGTCAAGCTGCGCGACGTGGACGAGGCGCAGGCCGGCATCGTCGCGATGGCCAAGGACCTGGCAGCGCAGGGCGTGATCGAGATCAGCGAAGGCAAGAACGACGAGATGGTGGTCTAGCCATGCCGCTCGATCCCCTGCTGCGCCATCCCCTGCTGCGCCATCCCCTGCTGCGCGATCCCCAGCTTCGCGATCCCCAGCTGCGCGACACGCTGCGGCCCGACCCGCTGCTGCACACCCCCGACCGCGCCGGCATCCTGTATGCCGAGGACTTCGACGGTCCCCCGGCGCCCCCGGCGTCCGCGCCCCCGCCCGCGCCGGAGCCACTGGAGCCTAGCTTCTCCTCCGGTGAGATGGAGGTGGCCCGGCAGCTTGCCGCCGAGGCCGCGGTCGCCCGCGCCCAGGCGGAGTGGGACGCGTCCGAGGCCCGCGCCCGCACCCACGCCCTGGCCGCCATCGCGGCGGAGCTGGCGGCGGCGCAGGAGGACGCCCGGGTGCTGGTGGAGGCCGCGGCGGACGGCACGGTGCGCGCGGTGCTCGGCATGGCGGCGGGGCTGCTGCCCGCCTACTGCGCCGGGCACGGCGGGACGGAGGTGCGGCGGCTGCTGGCGCACCTGCTGCCGGCCTTGCAGCAGGAGCCACGCGTGACCGTGCGCTGCAACCCGGCGGTGGCCGAGGCGGTGCGCGCCGACCTGCTGCTGCTGGATGGAGACATGGCCGACCGGGTGGCGGTCGTGCCGTCCGGCCTGGCGCCGGGCGATGTGCGGGTGGCGTGGGCCGATGGCTCGCTGGTGCGGGACGGGGCTGCCATCCATGCGGCGATGGTCGCGGCGCTGGCCGAACTGGGCCTGGTGGACCCGGACGCCATCCCCGCCGGCCCGCAGCCAGCCTGGCCCCCAGTGCAAGTCTCCGTCCAAGGCCCGGTCCACGCCGCCCATGACATCCGGACTGCGCCGCACGCCCCCCTCAGGAGCCACGCCCATGCCGAATAGCCTGGAACTCTCCGACCTGGCCGATGCCGGCCCGCCCGACCCCGGCCCCCGCGCGCCGCGCGAGCTGGAGGCGGTCTATGACATCCCCGTCACCGTCAGCGCCGTGCTGGGCAAGGCGACCATGCAGGTCAGCCAGTTGCTGAAGCTGGGCCGCGGCGCCGTCGTCGAGCTGGACCGCAAGCTGGGGGAGGCAATCGACATCTATGTCAACAACCGCCTCGTCGCCCGCGGCGAGGTCGTGATGGTGGACGAGACCCGGCTGGGCGTGACGATGACCGAGATCATCAAGGGCGACCGGGCTGGATAGAGAGGCGGGGTAGGGGAGGGCAGGGGACATGCACGTCCTGATCTTGGGATCACTGGGTGGGGAGCTGGGCAAGGCCGCCCGCATCGCGCAGGCGCGCGGGGCCAAGCTGCACCAGGCGGACGACGACCGCTCGGCGCTGGCGCAACTGCGCGCGGACGCCCGGGTGGACCTGCTGCTGGTGGAGCTGCCGCACGACATCGCCGCATTGCTGCGCGCGATGGCGGCGGAGCGGTTCAGCATCCCCATCGTCGCCTGCGGCACGGACGCCGACGCGCCTGCAGCGGTGCGCGCCATCCAGGACGGCGCGCGCGAGTTCCTGCCGCTGCCCCCCGACCCCGACCTGATCGCCGCCATCCTGGAGGCGGCGTCCGGGGAAACCCACGCGATGGTCGCCCGCGACCCCGCCATGCTGGCCGCCGTGCGCCGGGCCGAGCAGGTGGCGGGCAGCGAGGCCAGCATCCTGATCACCGGCGAATCCGGCACCGGCAAGGAGGTGCTGGCCCGGCACATCCACCGCCGCAGCCGTCGCGCCGCCGGACCGTTCATCGCGCTGAACTGCGCCGCTATCCCCGAGAACCTGCTGGAGTCCGAGATGTTCGGGCACGAGCGCGGCGCGTTCAGCGGCGCCGTGGCCCGCCGCGCCGGCAAGTTCGAGGCAGCCGACGGCGGCACCTTGCTGCTGGACGAGGTCAGCGAGATGGACGTGCGCCTGCAGGCCAAGCTGCTGCGGGTGATCCAGGAGCGGGAGATTGACCGCCTGGGCGGCTCGGCCCCGGTGAGGGTGAATGTCCGCATCCTGGCCACCAGCAACCGCGACCTGCCGACGGAGGTCGCGGCGGGGCGGTTCCGGGACGACCTGTATTTTCGGCTGAACGTCGTCAGCCTCCGCATCCCGTCCTTGCGGGAGCGGCCCGGCGACGTGGCGGCGCTGGCGGACCACTATGCCCGGCGCTACGCCGACGTGAACGGCCTGCCGCTGCGCGCCCTGTCGGCGGCGGCGCATGCCCGGCTGCTGGCGCACGGCTGGCGCGGCAACGTCCGCGAGCTGGAGAACACGGTCCACCGCGCGGTCCTGCTGTCGGGCGGTGCGGAGATCGGCGTGGACGCCATCGAGTTGGCGCCGGCCCCGGGCGGCCCGCCGGTGCGCGCGGCGGGCGAGGCCGGCGGCGTGGCCGGGCTGGTCGGCCGCACGATGGACGACGTGGAGCGCGACCTGATCCTGGAAACGCTCAGCCACACCCTGGGCAACCGCACCCACGCGGCGACCATCCTGGGCATCAGCATACGCGCGCTGCGGAACAAGCTGCGCGACTACGCGCAATCCGGCGCAGCGGTGACGCCGCCACAGGCGATGCACATGGCGTAGCATCCCAGTGGGAATGAACTGCCGCCTGCTGCTCCCTCTCCCTCCGGGAGAGGGCCGGGGTGAGGGAAGCCACGCAGAGCCAACTGCCACCGCGCAGCGCCGAGGCGCGCTTGCATGGCCGAGGCTTGCGCTGGCGGTTTCTCTCACCCCGGCCCTCTCCCGGAGGGAGAGGGAGCAGGCGCACGGCTTCTAGCAATGCCCCTCCCTCCCGCCCTGGCGGCATGGCACGACCGGCTGCGGCCCTACCTGCCCGGCACCGACGTGGGCCTCGCCCTCGGCATGATCGCCCTTCTGGCCGTCCTCGTCGTGCCGCTGCCCTCCGTCCTGCTCGACATGGGCCTGGCGCTGTCGGTCACGGCGTCGGTGCTGGTGCTGATGGTGGCGATGTTCCTGCAGCGCCCGCTGGACTTCACCAGCTTCCCGACGCTGCTGCTGCTCACCACCCTGCTGCGCCTGTCGCTCAACGTCGCCACCACGCGGCTGATCCTGTCGCATGGGCACGAAGGCCCGGCGGCTGCAGGCCATGTGGTGCAGGCGTTCGGCGGCTTCCTGATGGGCGGGGACGTGGTGATCGGCGTCATCCTGTTCGCGATCCTGCTGGTCGTGAACTTCATGGTCATCACCAAGGGGTCCGGCCGCATCGCGGAGGTCGCGGCGCGGTTCAGCCTGGACGCCATGCCGGGCAAGCAGATGGCGATAGACGCCGACCTGTCCTCGGGCCTCATCAACGAAGCCCAGGCCAAGCTGCGCCGGCGGGAGCTGGAGGAGGAGAGCGGGTTCTATGGCGCGATGGACGGGGCGGCGAAGTTCGTGCGCGGGGACGCCATCGCCGGGCTGCTGATCACCGTCATCAACATCATCGGCGGGCTGGCCATCGGGCTGCTGCGGCATGGGATGCCGTTCGGCGATGCCGCGGCGACCTTCACGACGCTGACGGTCGGCGATGGGCTGGTGTCGCAAATCCCGGCGCTGCTGGTGTCCACCGCGGCGGGCATCGTCGTGACCAAGGGCGGCGTGGAAGGCCCGGCGGACGCCGCGCTGATGCGGCAGTTGGGCGGCAGCCCGAAGCCGCTGGCGCTGGCGGGCGCAGCGGCGGCGGTGCTGGCGCTGATGCCGGGCCTGCCGGCGCTGCCGTTCCTGCTGCTGGGCGGACTGGCCGGCGGCGGCGCCTGGATGCGCTGGAAGCACCCGCCCGCCCCGGCGGACACCGGCCCGCCGCCCCCGTTCGAGGCGCCGATCACCGACGCGCTGCGGGTGGACAGCATCCGGCTGGAACTGGGCTTCGGCCTGCTGGTGCTGGCCGGCGGCGATACGCCGCGCCTGACCGAGCAGATCAAGGCCCTGCGCCGGTCCATCGCGGCGGAGATGGGTTTCGTGCTGCCACCCGTCCGCATTCAGGACAACATGGCGCTGGGCGCGGACGCCTACTCGATCCGGCTGAAGGAGGTCGAGGCCGCGCGGGGCGAGCTGCGCCCGGCCATGCTGCTGGCGATGGACCCGGCGGGCGGCGTGCCCGACCTGCCGGGGGAGCGCACGGCGGAACCCGCCTTCGGCCTGCCCGCCCTGTGGATCAGCCGGGACCAGCAGGAGGAGGCGGTGTTCCGCGGCTGCACCGTCGTGGACCCGGCCAGCGTGCTGACCACGCATCTGACGGAAGTGGTGCGGGACAGCATGGCGGAGCTGCTGTCCTACGCCGAAACCGCCAAGCTGCTGGACGACCTGCCGCGGGAGCAGCAGCGGCTGGTGTCGGACCTCGTGCCCTCCCAACTGAGCATCGGCGGCATCCAGCGCGTGCTGCAACTGCTGCTGGCCGAGCGTGTGTCGCTGCGCGACCTGCCGACCATCCTGGAGGGCATCGGGGAGGCCACGGCGGGCGGGCTGCGCGCCACCGCTGGCATCACCGCCCACGTCCGCACCCGCCTGGCCCGGCAGATCAGCGACAGCCACCTCGGCCCCGCCGGCTACATCCCGCTGGTCACGCTGTCCCCGGAATGGGAGGCCGCCTTCGCCGACGCCCTGGTCGGCCCGCCGGAGGACCGGCAGCTTGCCATCGCCCCGTCCCGGCTGGGCGACTTCATGCAGCGGTTCCGCAGCGTGTTCGAGGGTGCGGCGGCAGCGGGGGAGTCGCCGGTGCTGCTGTGCTCGGGCGGCATACGCAGCCACGTCCGCGCCATCGTGGAGCGGCTGCGGCCCGCGACGCCGGTGCTGTCCCAGGCGGAAATCTTCCCGCGGGCACGGATACGGACGGTGGGCACGCTCTGACGCACGCCCTGACGCACGCCCTGACAGGGATGCGGCCGCACTGGCCGCACCCCCGCCCGCTACGGCGCGATCAGGCTGGCGAGGACGTGGTTGCGCCCATCGTTCGCCAGCGTGACCGTCGCGCCCACGTAGTTGCCGGACACCGCGAGGTTGATGGTCCGGGCGCCGTCCGTGACCTGCAAGGTGCCCCCCGCCGCCGTGCCGCTGTAGCTGCCCGCCGTCGCCCCGCCGAAGCCCAGGTCCACCAAGTCCAGCCGGTTGCTGCCGTCCCGCGCCAGCCCGGCGATCACCCCCGCGAAGGCAGCCGAGGCATCCAGCACCAGCGTCCCCGTCGCCCCCGCATCGAAGCCCACGGCCTGCCCGGACGCCACCGCGCCGCCGAACTCCAGCACCGACCCGCCGCTGATCCGGTCCTGCCCGGCCCCCGTGACGGCCCCGCCGATGAACACGTTGCCGCCATCCGCCCAGATCAGCCCGGCGTTGGCCACCCCGCCCTGCACCTGCAACCCGCCCGCGCCGGTGGCGCTGAGGGTGCCCGTGTTGATGACGGCGTTGCCAGGCGTGTTCACGGCCAGGGCGTTGCCGCCCGTGGCCGTCACTGTGCCCGCGTTGGACAGCGTGAGGTTGCCGTCGCCGTCCCCCAGCCGCCCCGCGCCCTGGATGATGCCCGCGTTGGTCAGCACGGATGCCGTGCCGTCGCTGGTGATCCGGTTCTCGAAGCTGTCGCTGAGCTGCACCGTGCCGCCCTGCAGCGTGACGGCGCCCGACGCCTGCAGCGCAGTGTAGTTGCCCACGGACGCCATCTGCACCGTGCCGGCATTGGCCAGCGTGCCCTGCAGGGTCAGGCTTGTGTTGTTCAGCACCGTCACCGTGCTGCCCGCGGACACCGCCGCGTTGCGGATGACGCTGCCGCGGTCCACCGTCTGGATCGCGCCGCCCGCCGTCGTGAGCGTGCCGCCGAAAATGGTCGCGGTCTGCAGGTCCACGTGCGCGCCCGCGCCCGCAGCCAGCAGCGTCCCGCCGGTGTTGTTCACGGTGCTGCCATAGATCAGCAGCCCGCCCGTGCCCGTGTCCTCCAGCAGCCCGGCGTTCACCGCCGTGCCGCCCGCCACGTTCAGCGTGATCCCGTTGGCTCCCGTTGCGTTCACCGTGCCCTGGTTGACCAGCGACAGGTTGCCGTCTCCGTCCCCGAGACGCCCCGCGCCCTGGATGGTGCCGGCGTTGGTCAGCGTCGCCGCCGCGCCGTTGCTGTTGATCCGGTTCTCGAAGTTGTCGCTGAGCTGCACCAGCGACCCCGCCTGCAGGGCGACGCTCCCTGCGATGGCAAGCTGCGTGTAGTTGCCGACCGAGGCCAAGGTGACCACCGCCGCCTGGCTGAGCGCGTCCTGCAGCGTCAGCGTCGTGTTGTTCTGCACCGTGATGGCGCTGCCCGCCCCCAGCGACGCTCCCCGCAGCACGCTGCCGCGGTCGGTCGTCTGGATGATGCCGCCGCCCGTCGTCGCGAGCGTGCCGCCGATGATGGTCGCCGATTGCAGGTCCACATGCGCCCCGCCGCCCGCCGCCACGATCCGCCCGCCGCCAGTGCTGTCCACCGTGGTGTTCTGGATCACCAGCCCGCCGGCCCCGCTGTCCTGCAGCAGGCCGGTGTTGACGACCCCCGTGCCCCCCGTGTTCAGCAGAATGGCGTTCGCCCCCGTCGCGTTGACCAGGCCCGCATTGACGAAGGACAGGTTGCCGTCGCCATCCCCCAGCCGCCCCGCGCCCTGGATGACCCCCTTGTTGGTCAGCACCGCCGGGTGGCCGTCCGCGGTGATGCGGTTCTCGAAGTTGTCGCTCATCCCGACCAGCGACCCCGCCTGCAGCGTCACGGCGCCGGACGCCGCCAACTGCGTGTAGTTGCCGGCGGAGTTCAGCAGCACCGTCCCCGAGGTGGCCAGCGCGTCCCGCAGCGTCAGCGTCGTGTTGTTCAGCACCGTGACCGTGCTGCCCGCCCCCAGCGACGCCCCGCGCAGCACGCTGCCGCGGTCCACCGTCTGTATGATGCCGCCGCCGGTGTTGGCCAGCGTGCCGCCGATGATGGTCGCCGATTGCAGGTCCACGTGCGCGCCCGCGCCCGCCGCCAGGATGGTGCCGCCCTGCGCGCCGGGCAGGGTGCCGCCTGCGGTGTTGTCCACGGTGCTGCCATAGATCAGCAGCCCGCCCGTGCCCGTGTCCTCCAGCAGCCCGGCGTTCACCGCCGTGCCGCCCGCCACGTTCAGCGTGATCCCGTTGGCTCCCGTTGCGTTCACCGTGCCCTGGTTGACCAGCGACAGGTTGCCGTCTCCGTCCCCGAGACGCCCCGCGCCCTGGATGGTGCCGGCGTTGGTCAGCGTCGCCGCCGCGCCGTTGCTGTTGATCCGGTTCTCGAAGTTGTCGCTGAGCTGCACCAGCGACCCCGCCTGCAGGGCGACGCTCCCTGCGATGGCAAGCTGCGTGTAGTTGCCGACCGAGGCCAAGGTGACCACCGCCGCCTGGCTGAGCGCGTCCTGCAGCGTCAGCGTCGTGTTGTTCTGCACCGTGATGGCGCTGCCCGCCCCCAGCGACGCTCCCCGCAGCACGCTGCCGCGGTCGGTCGTCTGGATGATGCCGCCGCCCGTCGTCGCGAGCGTGCCGCCGATGATGGTCGCCGATTGCAGGTCCACATGCGCCCCGCCGCCCGCCGCCACGATCCGCCCGCCGCCAGTGCTGTCCACCGTGGTGTTCTGGATCACCAGCCCGCCGGCCCCGCTGTCCTGCAGCAGGCCGGTGTTGGCCACGGTGGTCCCGCCCGTGTTCAGCACCAGCGCGTTCGCGCCCGTGGCGTTCACCGTCCCGGCGTTGGCCAGCGTGAAGTTGCCGTCCCCGTCCCCCAGCCGCCCCGCGCCTTGGATGACGCCCTGGTTGGCCAGCGATGCCGGGCTGCCGTCGGACGTGATCCGGTTCTCGAAGTTGTCGCTGAGCTGCACCGTGCCACCCTGCAGCGTGACGGCGCCCGACGCCGCAAGCTGGGTGTAGTTGCCCACCGACGCCAGCAGCACCGTCCCGCCATTGGTCAGCGTGCCCCGCAGCGTCAGGCTGGTGTTGTTCAGCAATGTCACCGTGCTGCCCGCGGACACCGTGCCGTTGGCCAGCACGCTGCCGCGGTCCACCGTCTGGACCGCGCCGCCGCCGGTGGTTGTCAGCGTGCCGCCCAGGATCGTGGCCGACTGCAGGTCCACGTGCGCGCCCGTGCCGCTCGCCAGCACCGTGCCGCCGGTGTTGTCCACCGTGGTGTTCTGGATCACCAGCCCGCCCGGCCCGGTGTCCTGCAGCAGGCCGGTGTTGGCCACGGTGGTCCCGCCCGTGTTCAGCACCAGCGCGTTCGCGCCCGTGGCGTTCACCGTCCCGGCGTTGGCCAGCGTGAAGTTGCCGTCCCCGTCCCCCAGCCGCCCCGCGCCTTGGATGACGCCCTGGTTGGCCAGCGATGCCGGGCTGCCGTCGGACGTGATCCGGTTCTCGAAGTTGTCGCTGAGCTGCACCGTGCCGCCCTGCAGCGTAACGGTGCCGGAAGCGCGGAGCGCGGTGTAGTTGCCGACCGAGGCCAGCAGCACCGTCCCGCCATTGGTCAGCGTGCCCTGCAGCGTCAGGCTGGTGTTGTTCAGCAATGTCACCGTGCTGCCCGGCGTGATGCCCGCGCCGCTCAGCACGCTGCCGCGGTCCACCGTCTGGACCGCCCCGCCGCGGGCCGTCGCCAGCACGCCGCCGGTGATGGCCGCCGATTGCAGGTCCACGTGCGCCCCCGCGCCCGTTCCCAGCACCGTGCCGCCCGCGTTGCTCACGGCCGTGCCGCGGATCAGCAGCCCGCCCGCGCCGCTGGACTGCAGCGTGCCCGTGTTCGTCACCGGCGCCGCGCCGTAGCCCAGCACCAGCGCCTGCCCCGCCGTGGAGCCGTCCACCACGCCTGTGTTCACGAAGGTCAGGTTGCCGTCGTCGCCGATCAGCCCGGCGCCGGACAGCGTGTTGCTGCTGGTCAGCGTTGCGGCGCCCGCCGTCTGGATGCGGCTGTCCCCGCCGCCCAGCGTCACCGTGCCCGTCCCGGCCAGCGCCGCGGCGCCCGTGGCGAGCAGCGCCGTGTAGTTGCCGACGCTCGCCAGCCCGATGGTCCCGTTGTTGACGACGATGTCCGCCATCACCAGCGACTGGTTGTTGGCCACCGTGACCGTGCTGCCCGTCCCGATGCTGACGCCGTCAACCGTGCTGCCCCGGTCGGTGAACACGACCTCCCCGCCGGTGCCGGTCTGCAGCTTGGTCCCCGTCAGGGCGCCGCTCTGCACCTGCAGGGTCGTGCCCTCGATCAGCAGGCTCGCCGGCGCGACGCTGGCCGGGCCGAAGGTGACCACGGTGCCGCGTCCGAGCTGGATCAGCGCCGTGTCCGTCGCGGTGGGCGGCGTCCCCGCGCTCCAGTTGGCGCCGTCGTCGAAGCTGCCGCCGTCCTGGTTGATGAAGCGGGTGTTGAAGAAGGCCACCTGGAACGGCAGCTCCTCGTAGCTGGCGCCATAGGCGATGCCGTTCACGTCGGCGATGGCGGCGTCGTTCACCACCAGCTTGTAGGCGCCCAACGGCAGCGCGCCGAAGGCGGCGGCGATGGTGCGGTTGCCGTCGGCGTAGGAGAGGCCGGCCGGGGTGATGGCCACCCCGTCCGGGCCGATCAGCTGCACCACGTCCGGCCCGGTGACGGTGGGGTCCAGCGGGCGGGAGAAGGTGAAGGCGAAGCGCGTCGGGTCGGTGCTGATGATGGTGCCGGCGCCCACCGTCTGCGACAGCAGCCGCAGCGGCGTGGCGTCCCGCAGCACCTGCACCGTGATGGGCTTGGACAGGCCGACGTTCCCGGCCGTGTCGGTGCTGCGTACCTGCAGCGTCGCCGTGGCGCCGGCTTTCAGGGCCGGCAAGGTCGCGGTCAGGTCGTAGGGGAACGACACCGCGTTGAGCACGGCCTGCCCGTTCAGCAGCAGTTGCGTGCTGGCCACCACGCCGGGGCTGCTGACCGCGACACCCAGGGACAGCGGCTCCCCGGCATAGACCTGGATGCCCGTCGTGTTCGGGTCCACGTCGGCGGGGCCGGAGGTCACGGTGACGGTGGGCGCCACCGCGCCCGCCTTCGGGGTGGCCAGGTTGACCACCTGCAGCCCCGCCGCGCCGTCCGCGACGTAGCCGATGCCGCCCGCGATGGCGACGCCGCCGGGCACGCCCGGCAGGGTGATGCGGTTGATCAGCCGGTCCGTCACCGTCGGGTCCGCCGTGCCGATCACGTCCAGCGCGTTCACCAGCGTGCCCCGGGCCACCTGCAGCACCTGCGCCGCCAGGCCCAGCCCGGCGCCGTTCAGCGCGATCGCCCCACCGGCCACGCCGCGGTCGGCGGGGCCGGCGATCAGTGCGGGGGCCGCCGGGTTGGTCACGTCCACGGTGGAGTAGCCGCCGCCCAGGGGACCCGTCGCCGCGCCGACCAGCACCGTGCCGCCCGCCGCGAACAGGGACCCGGCATAGGGAACCGCAACGCTGCCGGCCACGGCCATCAGCCCGCCCGTGACGGTGATGGCGGTCAGCGTGTTGCCGGCGTCCACGGCATACAGCGTCGTTCCGTTGTGCACGATGTCCAGGATCGCGGCATTGCCCAGCGCCAGCCGCTGCAGCACCGTGCCGGTGGCAAGGTCCACCGAGTAGATGCGTCCGCCGGCGCTGGCGTAGGCGGTGCCGGCCACCGTGGTCACGTGCGTCGCCGCCACCGCCAGGGTCCGGCCCGGCACGGGCGTGGAGGGGTCGGACACGTCCACCAGCTCCAGCCCCTTGGCCGTCACGGCGGCAAGCGTCGCGGTCTGGGCGTCGTAGGCCACCGCCGTGGCGCCGCCGGCGATGGCAAGCTCGCTCAGCAGGATCGGCTGGGTGGGGCGGCTCACGTCCACCAGGGACAGGCCGGCGGCGGTGGCGACATAGGCCAGCACCTGCGTGCTGGCTGCAGGGCCGCCCGCGACGGCGATGGCCTGCGCCGCGCCGGTCAGCCCCAGCACGCCCACCACGCCCTGCACGCCGGCGATGGCGGAGGCCGGGACCAGCCCCTGCTGCAGCGCCGCCAGGTCGGTGGTGCCGGGCACCAGGTTGCTGGCCACCGAGTTGTCCACGCCCACGACGTAGGCCGCGGTGGCCGTCAGCCCGTCTGCGCCGGGCGTCCCGTCGTCCGGCAGCAGCCCGACCGCCGGCACATTGGTGTCCACGCCCGAGGCCGAGGACCGGAAGAAGGTCCGTCCGACCGTGAGCGCCGCCGGTGAGAACACCGTGACCTCGTAGTAGGTGTTGGGGCTGAGCGCGATGGTCGCGCCCTTGGCCGCGGTGAAGGAGGTCCGCTCCACCACCCCGTCCGCGCTGCGGAAGGCGGCATACAGCGTGGCGTTGGCGTCCCCGGTTGCGGCGGCCACGGCTGCGGTGGCCTGGGCCAGCTGCACCTTGAGCGCGGCGGTGTCGCCCACCCCGGCGCGGAGCTGGTCCTGGATCAGCGCGAGCGTGGTGTTGATATCGGCGACGGAAGCATAGACATCCGCCGACTGCGCCGTGTGCGCGGCGACGGCCCCGGCGATCAGGTTGCCCGTCAGCGTGGCGATGCTGGACTGTCCCGCCAGGAAGGCGACCTGGGCCTGCAGGTCCGCCACGGCGGCGGCCACGGCGGACGCGGGGGTCGTGCCCGCCTCGGCGCCGGTCAGCACGGCCCCGTCCGCGGCGATGGCGGTCCAAGCCGCCTGCTGCGCCGTGAGCGCCGCGAGCGTCTTCGCTGCGGCGGCCTGGTAGTCCGCATAGGCGCCGTCCCTGGCGGCCGTGGCGTCCGAGGCCAGGTCGGCGTCCAAGGCGTTGGCCGCTGCGAGCGGCACGGCCAGCGCGGCCACGGCCGCGCGGGCGGCCGCGCCGCCGCGGGCGCTGAAGAACACGCCGAGCTGGGACGACTGCGCGGCGAGGTCGGCGGCAAAGTCATAGGTCTGGGTCAGCGCGATCCCGGTCTTGGTCACCGTGCCCGCGTTGAACGCAGCCAGGGCGGCGGCGTCGCTGGCCGCCGGGGCGGCGCTTCCTGCGGGCTGGATGGTCGCGGCGGCGAGCGCCGCGTTGGCCTGCTGCGCGTCGAAGGACAGCCGCGTCAGGTCCGCCGTCAGCTTCTCGCCGAAGCGCAGGCCGGCGGCGGCGGTTTTTGCCGGGTCCGCCGCGGGCTGCGCCGTCTGGCTGGAGTACTCGCCATAGCCGTGGAAGTCGGTCCCCTGGTTGAGGCTGGTGGTGCTGGCGATGGAGCTGACGGTGACGGCGCCGGTCCCCAAGGTGGCGCGCAGGCCCAGCGTGACGGTGACGGTCGCGCCGGGCTTGATGTCGCCCAGCGTCAGCAGGTCCGGCGTGCCCTGCGCCGTGGCGTGGCCGTCCACCGGCTCGGCCTGCGTGAAGGTGTTGGCCAGCTTGACGTTGCGGGCGGTGTCGCCGCCCAGGTTGGTGACGGCGACCGTGACCGTGAAGGGCTGCCCGGCAATGGGCGGCGTGGCCGGGCCGCTGTCCACCACGATCAGGTCCGACGTCTCCGCGCCCTTGAGCTGGAACGGCGCATAGGGGCTATAGGTCTTGTTGCCGAAGCCGTCATCGGTCACGGCATAGACGTAGGACGGGCCGGACGGGGCCTGCGTCAGCGTGAAGCTCTGCACGGCGGCGTTGGCGTCCACCTCGCCGATGCGGGTGCCGCCGTAGCCCGTGGGGTTGCTGTCCTCGTAGAAGTCCACGACGCCGGCGCCGCTGCTCGTGTAGGTGAAGGTCGCGTTGTAGGCGCCCCGGTCCTCGGACGTGAGCGCGCCCCAGTTGAAGGCGACGGGCGGCAGCGGCTGCTGCGTGCCGCTGCTGGTGATGCCGCCGAGCACGGAAGACGGGTCGAACCCCGCCGCGTCCACGCCCAGCGCCGCGGCCAGCCCCGCCGCGTCCACGCCGAGCTGCCACACCCCGGCCTGAGCGTTCGCCACCCTCACGACGCGGGTCGTGCTGCTGCCGTAGTCCGTCAGGATCGTGGCGTTGATGGCGGCGAACTGCGCCTGGGTGTAGGTGGCCAGCACCGGGCCGCCCGCGGCGGCGCGGTAGGTGACGAGCACCGGCACGTCCGCCGCGATCTCGTTGTTCCAGTCGAGCGTCAGCAGCAGGTCGCCCTGCGACGCGTTTTGAACATAGGCTTGGTCAGCTTCGCTGGCTGACAGCAGCGCTGGCGCGGCGGTGTCCGGGGACGCCCCGTTCAGGAAGTTGAGGCCGAAGCTGGTGTTCTTGAGGTCCAGGTACTCCCGGAAGTAGAACCCGAACTTGCCGGCCACCGACCCGGTGATCTGGATGTAGTCCTTCGACAGGTCGGCGGTGTCCGGCATGTTCAGCTTGAGGTCGAGCGTGGCGACGTAGCCTTTCAGGAACGAGAACTTGTTTGTCAGCCCTGACGGCAGGGTGCCGGTCAGCGAGGCCTCTGCCGTGACGGAACTGAACTTCGCGCCGATGCTGAGCGATCCGAAGCCGGACAGCAGCCCATTGAACGCGGACACCGACACCTTGGAACTGGGCAGCGAGAACGTGGTTACGTCGAGTTGCCCGGCGAAGCCGATTTGCAGCAGGTCCTTGGAGCCGAAGAACAGGTAGGTGCCGGTGTCGGCCGAAAGGATCACGTCGCCGGTGGTCTTGCTGGCGGTCAGCGACCCGACTGCCGACAGCTCCGCCCCTGCGAATGGGCCGGTCGGGGCGGGCACGCCCAATTTCTTGAAGTCGTTGATGATGTCGGGGCCGACGAAGAACTCCGGACCCGCCGAGATGCGGAAGCTGCCGGTGAGCTTGAAGTCATCCTTGCTGTCGGGCTGGTAGCCCGCCAGGGCGCCGCCGATCTGCTGCAGGAACAGCGGCGTGTCCGGGATGATGATCTGCTTGGTGATGGACACGCTCAGGCCGTCGAAGGCAGGTTGGCCCGCGGCGTTCAGGATGCCGGTCCCGGACAGGTCCACCGTCAGCGACGTCGGCCCGAAGCCGATCTTGAACGACCCGGACGCGGTCAGCTTCGACTTCGTCGTGTCAACGAACACCTTCAGCAACGGGACGGAGAACGCCAGCGACTGATAGACGTTCTGTATCTCAAACGAGCCGACGACCTGGTAGCCGCGCGGGACCGAGGGGTCTATCAGCACGTAGTTGTCGCCCGAGAAGTCCGCGACCAGCCCGAAGTCGCTGGCCGTGGGCGTGTTCAGGTTCGCGCCCCCGCCCGCGATCGAGAACGTCCCGGAGGGCTTGAAGAGCGGGTTGATCTGGAACTTGCCCTGGACCTTGCCCGTGTTGTTCGAGGACTTGTACGTGAACGCCAGGCCGGACGCCTTGATCTTCAGCACGCCGCCCAGCATCGTCTCCTGATCGGGGAGTTGTATTGCCGCGTCGCCGAGGGTCGCCCCGTCCGCCGTGATGACGGCGCCGGATGCGGCAGCGCCGAAGCCTGCCTTTGCCGGATCCTTGCCGATCGCCCCCGCCGCGTTGCTCACCCCGCCAAGGTTCAGCGAAATGCCGCTGAATGCGTCGCCCAGCGCGAGCGAGCCGCTCAGGTCAATCTCGTCCGCCTTCAGCGTGATGTCCGTCACCGCCACGCTCAGCCCGGCGAAGAGCGGGTCCGTGGTCTTGCTCTGCGACGTGACGCCGGCCGCCGCGCCGGTCCCTGCCATGAAGGTGGCGCTGCCGTTGCGGAGCAGCGTCGTCCCCTTCAGCTTGCCGAAGCCGACCTCCACCGTCGCCTTGCTCAGGGCGACCGCGGTCTCCGAGACCACCGCCGTCGCGTCTCCGCCGAAGCCCGCGCCCTCGCCGGGGATGAACAGCAGCGGCTGCGTGCCGTTCACGTTCGTCACCGTGAACCCAGTCTGCCCGGACGTGACCTTGCACAGCTTGCCCGGCTGCAGGATCTCGTCGTTGTCGCCGTCCACCTCCAGCGGCAGCGGCGTCGGGCAGTCGCCTTGGATGATGACCGTCGCGCTGGACTGGTGCCCATCCTCATCGGCCGCCGTGTAGCTGAAGCTGTCCGAACTCTTGCCGTCCTTTGATTGATACAGCACGACGCCGCCCTGCGCCGTCACCGTGCCGTGCTTCCCCTGGGTGGTGGACACCACGAAGGTCAGACTATCCCCCTTGTCGCCTGGCAGGTCGTTCGCCAGGACCGCGATGGAGAGCGGCGTCCGCCTGTTCACGTCCACGTCCCCGACCAGCTGCACCTTGTCCAGAACCGCGACAGGACCCTTGCCGGGCGGCGGCGGCGGCGGCGGCGGGGGCACCGGCGTCGCCACCGGGGTGTGCGTGTCCGTCACCGGCGGCGTCATGCCGTGCCAGCCCGGCTTCGTGATGCCCTGGCCCGGGTCCGTCGTCACCGTCAGCCCGTCCGCGGACGCCGTCGCCGTCCCGTCAATCACCAGCCGGCCCGTCGTGTGGTCGAATGACAGGATGTAGGTCTTCTCGCCCGGCGCCAGGGCGAACACGTTGGGCAGCGTCAGGGTCGCCGGCTGCGTGAACAGCGCCGCCCCCGGCGCCTGGATCGTGATGTCGAAGCTGTGCTCCAGGATGCCCGGCGGCAGCATGTCCCGCACGATGTCGGACGGCACCGGGGCCACGCCCACCTGCGCCGACGCCATCACGTTGCCTGCATCGTCCACGATGCTGCCGGGCTGCAGCGTCAGGCTGATCGCGTTGCGCTGCGCCGCGCTGAGCGTGATGCCCGCGTCCTCCGGCGTCGTGATGACGGTTGGCGCCGTGTTGCTGACGGGCTGCAGCACGTCGGTGGCCACGCGCGGCAGATAGACCCCGGGCTGGGTCTGGTTGGCCGCCTGCTGCGCCTGCGTGCCCATCCCGCCCATGATCGTGTTGACCTGGCCGGCGCGGACCTGCATGTCCATGGTCATCTGCGGGAAGTAGTAGCCTGCCGGGGCGTTGGTCGCCGTCCGCCCCTCCAGCACCACCTTCACGTCGCCTGTGGGCACGTTGGTCAGCGTGAAGCGGCCCTGCGCGTCGGTCAGGACGGCCTGGCCCTCCTGCCCGATCACATAGACCTTCACGCCTGAGATGGGACGCAGGTAGGTGCGGGTGCCGTCGATGTTGTACTTCACGTCGTCGCTGCTGCCGGGCACGAAGTCGCGGCCGGGGTCGGCGACGATGCCGGTGATGCTCGTGCCCGGCACGCCCGCGGTGCCCACGGTGGTCCAGGTGGTGGTGAACTCGTTGCCCGGGTTCGTGGCGGCCTGCAGCGCCGCACCATCCGCCGCGCCGCGGATCAGCGACCCGTTGACGTGCAGCGTCAGTTGGCTCGCTCCCGGGGCCGCACCCTGCGGCAGCAGGAAGGCGGAGGTGTTGCCCGCGGCCATCGTGACCGTCATCGGCACGACGTTGCCGCCGGCGTCCGTCACGTACAGGCTGCTGGCGGTCAGCGTCGCGGGGTCCACGGCGCGGCTGAACGTCACCTGGGGCCGGTAGGTCACGCCGACCTCGGTCGCCAGGCGGTCGGGCGTCGCGGCCGAGATGGTCAGCGGAATCAGCGCCGGCAGCGTCTCCGCCAGGGTCGTGACGGTGGTTCCGCCCTCGCTGTCCAGCGCGCTGACCGTCAGCGTGTGCGCCCCTGCCGCCAGCGCGCCGAGCGCAAGCGGGGCCGAGAACGCGCCGGTGCTGTCCACGCCGATGGGGATCGGTGTGCCGCCGTCGAAGGCATAGGTCAGCCCGAGCAGCGTGACGCCGACCGGCGTCGCCACCGTGCCGGTCAGCCGCGCGCCCGCGGCCAGCGTGCCGCCGGGCGCGGCAAGGCTGACCGTCGCCACCCCGCCCACCGCGAAGCCGACGGCCTGCGTGGAGGTCCGCCCCGCCGCGTCCGTCGCCGACAGCGCAAGGGTGTGGGACCCCGCCGCCAGCGGCCCGAACAGGGACGCCGTGGACAGCGCGAAGCGCCCCGCCGCGTCCACCGCGACGGATTGCGCCGCCCCGCCGTCCACGCTGGCGCTGATCGCCGTCAGCGCCGCGCGGCTGTCCAGCGCGTAGCCGCCCAGCGTCAGGGTGGTGGTGTAGGTGGGCAGGCCGCTGTCCACGAGCAGTTGCGGCCCGTTGCCGGACCCGCCGGCGAAGTTGCTGAGCGTCCACTGCCCGACCTGCGCGCCCTGCGCCGCGCCCGCCGTGCTGTCGAACGAGAAGTGGATGCCGGCATAGACGCGGCTGATCGCCGCCTCCGCCGCCGCCGCGTCGAAGCTGCCGAAGCTGCGGACCACGCCGGGCGCGGTCAGGCTGGTGGTGCTGAAGCTGGTCGGGCCGAACACGCTGTCCAGCACCGCCGCGGCGGCGCTGCTGAAGTCGGAGTGTCCGGACACGTAGCTGGGATGCGGCGGCGTCTTGATGAGCGGACGGAAGCTGGGGTCGCCGGCCACGTTGGCGTCGCCCGCCGCGACGGCGGTGATCGGGCGCCACAGGTCGTAGAAGTACTTGGTGTCCCATGATGATACGGCGGCGTCCGCCATCGCCACGTTCAGCTCGGCCAGGGTCGCCGCCGCATCGTCCACCCCTTGGCCTTGCGCCGCCGACACCTGCGCCGCAATCGCGTCCCAATGGCCCGGCGGCGTGTAGCTGCCGCTGCCGTCGTTCCAGAACCGCGCAATCTCGGTCTGGTCCGCCGTGCGCGTGGTGCTGGTGGCCGAGCCGAGCGAGGCCACCTGCTGCAGCGCCGCATCGTAGGCGGCGCTGCCCACCGCCGGCGGCGGCGCCGCGCGGAACTGGCTGTCGCTGCTCAGCAGCCACGGCTGCAGGGTGGCGAACTGCGGCTGCTGCGCGTTGGTGAAGTCCGGCGCCGTCGGGCGCCACTGCCCCACGCCGGTGCCGCCGGAGAACACGACGGTGTTGTTCCACCCGTCGCGGTCCCGGATGGCGATCTCCGCTGCGGCGATCCGGCTGCCGAACGTGACCGAGGCGCTGGCGCCGGACAATCCAAGCTGCGACAGCACGGTCGCCAGCGTCGCGTCCAGCGCCCCCTTCTGCGTCGGGAACAGGTAGGCCAGCATGTCGTGTGCCGCCGCCGACAGCGCGGCCGACTTGTTCAGCCCCGCGCCGCCCGCCAGGCTGACCAGGAAGCCCGGCGTGCCGTTGATGGCGCTCACGGTGTCCAGCACCGCCACGCTTTCCATCGCCATCGCGCGCGACCCCATCTCGGGATCGGCGGCCAGCGCCTGGATGGAGTTCAGCAGCTGCTGGTTCCAGATCAGGACGGGATTGCTGGACAGCGCTGCCGGCGGGTCCCGCAGGATCGCCAGGCTGGTCGTGGCGCCCGGCCCGGACGGGTCGGACGCGCTGACCGTCACCGTGTTGTCCCCCAGCGCCAGGGGCACCCCCGTGAAGCTGAAGCTGCCATCCGCCCCGGCCACCGTGGTCAGCGCCGCCGGCAACGCGCCGCCGGCCTGCAGGGTCAGCGTGGCGCCGGGGCTGCTGCGCCCGGTCAGCGTGACCTGGGGCGACTGCGTCTCCGCCCCGCCCGCGCCCGACTGGTCCGCCGCCGACAGCGCGAACGACACCGGTGCCGGCAGAACGTAGGTGAAGGGCAGGTCCGCCCCCGCCGTGCCGCCCGCGCCGGACGCCTGCAGGTGCAGCACGTGGGCGCCTGGCGCCAGCGTGCCGCCGCTGACGCCGCCCAGGTTGGCCGGGCTGAGCACGAAGCTGCCATCGGCCTGCACCAGCCCGGCCAGGCTGACCGCCGCCCCCGCAGGCGCGGCGTCCAGCGTCGCCGTGAAGGCCCGCAGCCCGCCCGGGGCCTGCAAGGCGCCGCTGACGGTGGGGTCCTGCGTGACGCCGTCCGTGGCGGACACCCCGGTGTCATGCGCCAGGCGCGCGGTCACGGACGGCGCAGGGGGCGTCGGAGTGGGCGTCGGCACCGGCGTCGGTACCGGAGTAGGAGTAGGCGCCGGTGTCGGAACCGGCGTGGGTGTCGGGGTCGGCGCAGGCGTTGGCACCGGGGTGGGCGTCGGAACCGGTGTTGGCGTGGGCGTGGGTGTGGGCGCCGGCGTCGGCACTGGCGTCCCGTACTGCGCCCGCAGCTCCGCCAGCGCCGTGCCGGCCGCCAGCAGCGCCGTCAGCGCGTCCAGCGTCGGCGCGCCTGGCCCGCCGGCCGCCACGATGGCCTGCAGGTCGCGCTGCGCCTCGCCCGACACGGCGAACGCCGCCCGCACGTCGCCCAGCGTCCCGCCGGACACCAGCAGCCCCTGCCACACCGCCTCCTCGCCGCCCACGGCGGCCCGGCCCAGCTCCTGCTGATACAGCGCCTTGATCCGCCCCAGCGCCTCAACCGAGCCGGCGATGGCCTGCCGCACCTGCGCCAGGGACAGCCCGCCGGCCAGGGCGCCGGTCCATAGCGCCACCTCGGCCACCCCCGCCGCGCGGCCGAGCAGGTCCAGGTAGTAGCCGGCCACGTCGTTGCCGGCCTCCACCGACCGGCCGATCCCCGCCTGCGCGTCCGCCAGCGTCCCGCCGAGCAGCAGCAAACCCCGCCACGGCGCCGTCTCCGTCCCGGACGGCGTCCGCCCCAGCTCCCGCTCATACAGCCCGCTGATCCGCAGCAGCGCCTCCGCCGAGCCGGCGATGTCCTGCCGCACCTGCGCGAGCGACCGTCCCGCGGCCATCGCGCCCGTCCAAAGCGCCACCTCCGCCGCCCCGGCCACGCGCCCGAGCAGGCCCTGGTAGTAGGCGGCGACGTCGTTCTGCGCCTCCTGTGACCCGGCGATGGCGGCCCGGGTGGCGTCCGGGCCGATCACCCGCTCCGTCGCCTGCCAGAATGCCGCCTCGTCCGCCGAGGGCTGACGGCCCAGCTCGGAGGCGAAGGCGTCGTTGACGAACGCCACAGGGTCCAGATCGGCCATCGTTGCCCACTCCATATCTGCCCCCGGGCCTGCCGCCGGCTTTTGCCCGCGGCGCCCCGCACAGGGTCATCAGGGCCAGCGGTAACAGACCCGCGAGGCCATCGCATCATCCGTTTGGATGAGGCGGGGCGGTTTCTTTTTGGGAATCCGCGGCGGCTGCCGGGCCGCCACCGGACAGGCCGTCGCAAAATTGCTTGCCGGCTGCTGCTGGCCACGATACGACGGCGTATCGGCGGTTCATGTCGGAAGGCGGGTGGCGCAGGCATGTCAAGCATTCTCGCCGACGCTGGACTGGAGGCTCTCGTGGCCGCTGCCTACGACACCGCCGTCGCGCCGGAGGGGTGGCCGGACCTCCTTCAGCGCCTGGCCGGGGTGTTCAGCAGCGGCTTCGCCGACGTGTTCGCCCGCACCGACGACCGTTCGCGCTGGCGCGGCTTGGCCTACGGGCTGGACGAGGCCGACTACCAGGACGTGTTCCTGGGCACCTGGGTCAAGCGCAACGTCTGGTCCGAGCGCCGCCCGGTCGAGCGTGCGGGGGAGGTGCTGACCACGCGCGAGATGATGCCGCGGGACGAATTCGTGCGGACCGAGATGTACAACGACTACCTGGCCCCGCGCGGCCTGCACGAAGGGCTGCGCCTGTCGCTCTGGGCCGGGCAGGGCTGGGTGCAGGACATCTCGCTGCTGCGCCCTTGGTCCGCCGGGCCGTATGCCGGGGCGGAACTGGACCTGGCCCGCGCCGTGCTGCCGCACCTGCGGCGCTCGGCCGCCATCGCCCGGCAGTTGGGCGCCGCGGCGCACATGGCGCAGGCGGGGCTGGCGGCGCTGGACGGGCTGCGCCAGGCCGCCTTCATGCTGGACGCCCGCGGCCGGGTCCTGCACCTGAACCGCGGGGCGGAGGTCCTGGCGGCGGAGGCGGACGCCCTGCTTGTGGACGCCGCCGGCCTGGACGCGGCCGACCCGGCGCAGTCCCCGGCCTTGCAGCGCGCCATCGCCGGGGCGGCGGGGCTGGGCGGCATGTTGCCGGCGGGCGCCGGACTCACCCTGCATCGCAGGGATGGCGGGGCGCCGCTGCCGCTGCTCGTCATGCCGGTCAGCCCGGGCAACGCCTGGGCGGCGCTGGATGCGCCTGCGGTGATGGTCCTGGCGCCGCAGCGCGCCCCCGACCGCGCCCCCGACCGCGCCGCCGCCTTCGCTGCGCGCTACGGCCTGACGGCGGCGGAGGCCGGCCTGGCGACGCATCTGGCCGCCGGACGCACCCTGGCCCAGGCGGCGGGCCTGCGCGGCTGCAGCGTCAACACGATGCGGACGCACCTGGCCCACCTGATGGCCAAGACCGGCATGCGCCGCCAGAGCGCCCTGGTCCGTCTGCTGATGCTGGACGGCCCCGCCGCGGAGGATCCGCCGCCGTTCGGCTGACGGCGCAACGGCGGCGCCCGCCTGCGCCGGCCTGGACAACCCGCGATGACATTGCCGCGCGATGGCGAACCCGGCCCGGCGTCCCCATCTTAGGGAACGATGTCCGAAGCCCTGCAGCAGCCTGCTCCCTTCCGCCTATGGGTGCCCAAGCGCGTCCTGGTCACGCCGTCCGCCCTGGCGTGGGAGCATGGCGCGGCCATCGTCGCCCGCGCCGCCGCACTGGGGGCGGAGGTCGTCAAGCTGCCGGCGGACCGCCTGGCGGGGCTGCCGCAGAAGTATGCGGACGCCAAGGGCACGCTTGCCGTCGTCACCGCCTCGCCCAGCAAGCGCCGGCTGCAGCCGATCCCGCCCAGCGCGGACTGGCGGTTCGACCTGGCGGAAGGGTGCCCGGCTCATTGCCAGTACTGCTACCTCGCGGGGTCGCTGTCCGGTCCGCCCATCACCCGCGCCTACGCCAACCTGCCGGAAATCCTGGACGGGCTGGCCGCTGCGGTGGGCGGGGGCACGATCACCTCCCGCCAGGCGGCCCGCCAGGCAGAGGGCACGACGTTCGAGGCCGGATGTTACACCGACCCGCTGGGGATCGAGCACCTGACGGGATCGCTGGAAGCCTGCGTGCGGCACTTCGGCGCATGGGACGCGCCGGTGCAGCTCCGCTTCACCACCAAGTTCGACGGCGTCGGGCCGCTGTTGGACATCGCGCACAACCGGCGCACCCGCATCCGCTTCTCGGTCAACGCCCGCGGGGCCGAGCGCTACGAGGGCGGGACGGCCCGCATGGCGCAGCGCCTGTCCGCCCTGCGCCAGGTTGCCCTGGCCGGCTACCCGGTCGGCTTGACCATCGCGCCGATCATGCCCGTGCTGGACTGGCGGGACGGCTACGACCAGCTGATCGCCGACGCGGCGGCGGCAGTGGCCGGCGTGCCCGGCCTGGACCTGACGGCGGAGCTGATCACCCACCGCTTCACGCCGGGGTCGAAGGAGGTCTTGCAGGGCTGGTATCCCGGGAGCAGCCTGGAGATGGACGAGGAGGGGAGGAGCCGGAAGATGACCAAGTTCGGCTCGACCAAGTGGGTGTTCACGCCCGAGGTGATGCGCGGGATGCGGACCCACCTGGAGCGCAGCCTGGCCGACCGGCTGCCGATGGCGCGGGTGCTGTACTGGACGTAGGGCGGCCTGCCTTGCTGCTCCCTCTCCCTCCGGGAGAGGGCCGGGGTGAGGGAGGCAGCAAGAGCTACGTTTGGCATTGCGAGAGCATTGCTCCGCGCCGAGACGGCGCGGCGCTGGCGGCTTCCCTCACCCCAACCCTCTCCCGGAGGGAGAGGGAGCAGTGACTCCCACTGCACTGTTCGAGCTGGTCCTCATCCTCCTCGCGGCCGTCGTCGTGCTGGAGCTGCTCGCCCGCCGCCTGCACCTTCCCCCTGCCGCCGCCTTCGTGCTCGGCGGCGGGGCGCTGGCGCTGGTGCCGGGCACGCCGGACCTGGCGCTCGACCCCGACCTGGTGCTGGTGCTGTTCCTGCCGCCGCTGCTGGTGTCCAGCGCCTATTTCACCTCCTGGCGGGACTTCCGCGCCAACCTGCGGATCATCCTGCAGCTTGCGGTCGGCGCCGTCGTGTTCACGACCTTGGTGGTCGGCGTCGCGGCGCACCTGGTGATGCCGGGCCTGCCCTGGGCGGCGTGCTTCGCGCTGGGCGCCATCGTGTCGCCGCCGGACGCTGTGGCCGCCAAGGCGGTGCTGGCCGGGGTGCGCCTGCCCCGCCGCGTCGTCGTGCTGCTGGAAGGCGAGAGCCTGGTCAACGACGCCACAGGCATCGTGCTGTTCCGCATGGCGGTGGCCGCGGCCATGACGGGCGCGTTCAGCCTGGCGGACGCCGCGGGCAGCTTCGCGCTGCTGTCGGTGGGCGGCATCCTGGCCGGGCTGGCGTGCGGCGGCGCCGTCAGCCTGGTCATGGCCCGGCTGCGCGATCCCAACCCCGCCATCGTGTTCAGCCTGCTCGGTGCCTGGGCCAGCTACATCGGGGCCGAGGCGCTGCACGTCTCCGGCGTGCTGTCCGCCGTCGCCTGCGGGCTGGTGGTCGGCTGGCGGCAGCACGCGACCATCACCGCCCAGGCGCGCACGGAGCTGTCCGCTGTCTGGAACGCCGTGGTCTATGTCATGGAGGCGCTGGTCTTCATCCTGATCGGCCTGTCGCTGCGCGGCGTGCTGGACCGGCTGGGCACGCTGCCCGGCGGCGTAGGCGGCGTGGTGGGGCCGGGCGCCGCCGTGCTGGCGGCAGTCGTGCTGTCCCGCTTCGCCTGGATCATTCCCGCGACCTACCTGGCCCGCCTGGTGCCCGCCGTGCGCCGGCGCGACCCGGTGCCGCCGCTGGCGGTGCCGGTCATCATGAGCTGGGCGGGAATGCGCGGCGTGGTCAGCCTGGCCGTGGCGCTCGGCCTGCCGGAGGGCTTCCCAGGGCGCGACTTCATCCTGGTCACGACGTTCGCCGTCATCCTGCTGACGGTGCTGGTGCAGGGCGCGACGCTCGGCCCGCTGATCCGGCTGCTGCGGGTTGAGGGCTTCGCGCTGCACGGGCCGGAAACGCTGACCGAGGCCGCGGCGCGCGCCCGCGTGGCGGCGGCGCAGCTTGCGGCGGTGGAGGCCAAGGCCGCCGGGCCGGACGGCGCCGCCCGGCATCCGCGCCTGCTGGAGCAGTACGCCTACCGCGCCCGCGCCGCCAAGCGGTTCAGCGAGTCCGAGGGCGCGCTGAATCCCGACCGCACCGAGCATTTCAGCATGGTCGTCGCCGCACTCGACGCCGGGCGCGCGGAGGTGCTGCGGCTGCACCGGGAGGGCTGCATCCACGACGAGGTGCTGCACGCGCTGGAGCAGGAGTTGGACCTGGAGGAGCTGTCAGCGCGGCGGCACCTGGCCGGGGCGTAACGGCCTGCCGCCCCTCGTCCTGATGATGGGACGGACCTCTGCAAACAGCCGAGTTCATTGGCCTGTCGTTGCGGGCCGCACTTGCAGCGCGGCAATCCAGAGGCCGCCAGCACTGCCTTTTCCGCCTCCATGCCGCGCCGCTGCGCTCCTCGCAATGCCGTGCGATGGGCAGCAGCACCAGTCAGCAAGCCTGGCGGTCGGCATCAGCCCCGGGCAGGGCCGCCCGGCACGGCGGCGATCTCCTGGATCAGCTTGCGCCGGATCGCCGCGCCGAACGACTCGAAGTCCTCGGCGACGATCAGGAAGGCGCCGGGACCGCCGATGACGGCGTTGCGGTAATAGTCCTCCAGCCCCGCGCCGGGCTGCGTGCCGAAGTTCGGGCGGTCGTTGACGATGGGCAGGCCGTTGATGGTGACGCCCTCCGCCACCAGGCGGTCGCGCTCCCCCTCTGCGGGCGGGCCGTTGTTGTTGGGGCCGTCGCCGGACACGTCCACCACGCGGCGCGTGCCCTCCCACGGGCAGTCCGCCAGCACGCCGCGGCTGAACCGCAGCGCGCCGGAGATGCTGGTCCAGGACACGCTCTGCCGCGGGCTGCGCGCCAGCCGGTTCGACCAGGCTGCCGCGTCCGCCGGCCCGGCGATGCGCGTCCAGGGCAGGACAAGCTGCTGGTAGGACTGGCCGGCCCACTCGACATAGGCCACGGCGGCCGCGCCCACCATGCCCCCGGTGATGGCCGCCACCACGCGCGGGTCCATCATCGCGGCGCGGTAGCCCTCGCGCTGCAGCCGCGCCTCCTCCTCGTCCACGGAGCGGGACACGTCCACGGCCATCACAAGCTGCACGTCCACCCCGGCGTCGGCCGCCCGGGGCGCCACTGGAATCGCGAACGCGCCACCTGCCGCGAGAAGTGTCCGACGCCGCATGTCGCCCCCATCCAACCCTGCCCAGCAAGCGAAGCGCGATTGCCGGTGCGGCGCAATGGGGCGTGCTGCCGGTCAGGCCCGGCGAACGGTGTAGCGCACTTCCAGCGCCGCGGTGATCTCGTCCGCGTGCGCCGGGTCGCGCGCCTCCACCATCAGTTCCAGCTCCGCCGCCTGCACGCTGGGCGCGTCGAACAGGCGTTGATGCACGACCTCGATGATGTTGCCGCCCGACGTGCCGATCAGCCCGGCGATGTCCGCCAGCACGCCGGGCCGGTCGGGGATGTCCATGTTCAGGCGCAGCAGCCGCCCGTCGCGCAGCAGGCCGCGCAGCAATACGTTGGCCAGGATGCGGCCGTCTATGTTGCCGCCGCACACGGGAATGCCGACGCGGCGCCCGGCGAACCGCGCGGGATGGGCCAGCAGGGCGGCGACGCCGGCGGCACCTGCGCCTTCGGCGACCTGCTTCGCGCCTTCTGCCAGCAGGGCGATGGCGTCCTCCACCACGCGCTCGGGCACAACCAGCACGTCGGAGACGTGGGCGCGTATCACTTCCAGGCAGTGAGCGCCGGGCTGGTGGACGGCGATGCCCTCGGCGATGGTGGCGCCGCCGGTCTGGACGGGCACGCCGGCCAGGGTCTGGGACAGGCTGGCGTAGGCGGCGACCTCGACCCCGATCACCTCGATGCCGGGCTTCATTGCCGTGGCGGCCACGGCGCAGCCGGAGATCATGCCCCCGCCGCCCACGGGGATCAGCAGCACGTCCAGGTCCGGCGCGTCCTCCAGCATCTCCAGCGCCAGGGTGCCCTGGCCGGCCATGACCGCCGGGTCGTCGTAGGGATGCACGAACACCAGGCCGTCCCGGGCGGCAAGGGTATGGGCGTGGGCCGCGGCCTCCAGCAGGTCGTCGCCGTGCAGCACGACCTCGGCGCCCCAGGCGCGGGTGCGCGTCACCTTGGTGCTGGGCGTGTAGTGCGGCATGACGATGACGGACCGCACGCCCAGCAATCCGGCATGGCGCGCAACGGCCTGGGCGTGGTTGCCGGCAGACATGGCGACGACGCCGGCCTGGCGCTCCGCCGGCGTCAGCAACGCCAGGCGGTTGGCGGCGCCGCGCTCCTTGAAGGAGCCGATGGCCTGCAGGTTCTCCAGCTTGAGCGTGACCAGCGCCCCGGTGGCGCGGCTGACGGCGTCCGACGGGAGGGTGGGGGTGCGCAGGACGCGGCCGGCGATGCGCTGCGCGGCGGCCTGGACATCGGGGAGGCCGATCATCGTCCCCCTCTCCCTCCGGGAGAGGGCCGGGGTGAGGAAAAGGCCGCCAGGGCGGAGTTTGCCAACGCCGGTGCTGTTGGCGGGCGGCGGTGGCGCTGGCGGCTTCCCTCACCCCAGCCCTCTCCCGGAGGGAGAGGGAGCAGGTCAGCCATACTTTACGGCCAGGATCTCATACGTCCTGTCCCCACCCGGCGCAGGCACCGACACGGTGTCGCCGATCTTCTTGCCGATCAGCGCCTTGGCCAGGGGCGAGGACACGCTCAGCCGCAGGTGCTTGATGTCGGCCTCGTGGACGCCGACGATCTGGTAGGTGGCCTCCTTCTCGGTCTCCTCGTCCAGCAGGTGGACGTGGGCGCCGAACTTCACCTGGTCGCCGGACAGGGTGCTGGGGTCGATCACCTCGGCGGCCGACACGATCTCCTCCAGCTCGATCACCCGGCCCTCGATGAAGGACTGGCGCTCGCGGGCGGCGTGATACTCGGCGTTCTCGCTGAGGTCGCCGTGGCTGCGGGCCTCGGCAATGGCGCGTATGATGGACGGGCGCTCCACCGATTTCAGGTGCCGCAACTCCTCTTCCAGCCGCTGCAGGCCAGGCGCGGTCATCGGAAATTTCTGCACTCAACGTCCCCAAGCCCAAGTGGTCCAGATACGTTCGCACCCCCCCGGCGGGTTGGCTAGGGTCAGGGTGCGGCGGGGCCGGTGCCAGGGGCAACCCCTGGCGCGTCCCAGCCGGCGTGCGGCTCCCGCAGCGCTAGAACGATCCCCGGAAGTAGGACTGCAACGGCGCGACTTCAAGCGTCCCCGCCTTGAGCGCCGCGATGGCATGGACCGCCGCACGCGCCCCGGCGATGGTCGTGTAGTGCGGCACGCCATGCAGCAGCGCGCTGCGCCGGATGTCGAAGCTGTCCGCCACCGACTGACCGGCGCCCGCGGTGTTGATGACCAGCTGCACCTCCCCGGACCGGATGGCGTCCACGCAGTGCGGGCGGCCCTCCAGCACCTTGTTCACCATCCGCACCGGCAGCCCGGCGGCGCTGATCCGGGCCGCGGTGCCGCGGGTGGCCATGATCTTGAACCCCATGTCGGTCAGGCGCCGGGCCATGGGCACCAGGCCGACCTTGTCCCCGTCGCGCACGGACAGCAGCACCGTGCCGGCGTCCGGCAGCTTCACCCCGGCCCCCAGCTGCGCCTTGGCGAACGCCCGCTCGAAGCTGGCGTCCAGGCCCATGACCTCCCCGGTACTCTTCATCTCCGGCCCCAGGATGGTGTCCACGCCGGTGAAGCGGGCGAAGGGGAACACGCTCTCCTTGACGGCCACATGCGGGGCGATGGCGTCGTCGTCCAGCCGGAACTCGCTCAGCCGCGCGCCGGCCATCACCCGGGCGCCGATCTTGGCGATGGGCACGCCGGTCGCCTTGGCGACGAAGGGCACGGTGCGCGCGGCGCGCGGGTTCACCTCCAGCACGTAGATCCCATCGTCCTTGATGGCGAACTGCACGTTCATCAGCCCGACGACGCCGATGGCCCGCGCCATCTCCTCCGTCTGCGCCTTCAGTTCGGTGATGGTGCTGGGGGACAGCGAGTAGGGCGGCAGCGAGCAGGCGCTGTCGCCGGAGTGGATGCCGGCCTCCTCGATATGCTCCATGACGCCCGCGACATAGACGGTCTCCCCGTCCGAGATGCAGTCCACGTCAACCTCGATGGCGTCGTTCAGGTAGTGGTCTATCAGCACCGGGCTGGTGCCGCTGACCTGCACGGCCTCCCGCATGTAGCGGTGCAGGCCGGTGCGGTCGTGCACGATCTCCATCGCGCGCCCGCCCAGGACGTAGCTGGGGCGGATCACCACCGGGTAGCCCACGCGGTCCGCAATGGCCTCGGCTTCGGCAGCCGACCGCGCCGTGCCGTTCTCGGGCTGGCGCAGGCCGAGCTTCTGCAGCAGGGCCTGGAACCGCTCCCGGTCCTCCGCCAGGTCAATCGCGTCGGCGGACGTGCCCAGGATGGGGATGCCCGCGGCGGCCAACGACTGCGACAGCTTGAGCGGCGTCTGCCCGCCATACTGCACGATGCAGCCCAGCACCTCGCCCGCCTCCTGCTCCTTGCGGATCAGGGCAATCACGTCCTCGGCCGTCAGCGGCTCGAAGTACAGGCGGTCGCTGGTGTCGTAGTCGGTGCTGACCGTCTCGGGGTTGCAGTTGACCATGATGGTCTCGAACCCGGCCTCCCGCAGCGCATAGGCCGCATGGACGCAGCAATAGTCGAACTCGATCCCCTGGCCGATCCGGTTGGGGCCGCCGCCCAGGATGACGACCTTGCGGCGGTCCGTGGGCCGGCTCTCGCACTCCGGCGGGCCGAAGCCGCCCTCGTAGGTCGAGTACATGTAGGGCGTGGCCGACGCGAACTCCCCGGCGCAGGTGTCTATGCGCTTATAGACGGGCAGCACGCCCAGCGCGGTGCGGGCGGCCATCACGTCCGCCTCCGTCCGGCCCGTCAGCGACGCAAGCTGCCGGTCGGAGAAGCCCATCGCCTTGATGCGCCGCATCGCCCCCGCCTCCGCCGGCAGGCCCCCTGCCGCGACCTCCCGCTCCACTGCCACGATCCCCTCCAGCTCCCGCAGGAACCAGGGGTCGAACTTGCTGATGCCGTGGATGTCCTCCACCGACATCCCGGCGCGCAGGGCTTGGGCCGCCATCACGATGCGGTCCGGGCGCGGCTGGGACAGGGCGGCGCGGTAGGCGTCCGGGCTGCCGTTGCCCGGGGGGTCTATGGGGTCCAGCCCGGCATAGCCCGTCTCCATGCTCCGCAGGCCCTTCTGCAGCGCCTCCGCAAAGCTGCGGCCCACCGCCATTGCCTCGCCCACCGACTTCATGCTGGTGCCCAGCAGCGCCGGGGTGCCGGGGAACTTCTCGAACGTGAAGCGGGGGATCTTGATGACGACGTAATCTATCGTCGGCTCGAAGCTGGCGGGCGTGGTGCGGGTGATGTCGTTGGCCAGCTCGTCCAGCGTGTAGCCGACCGCCAGCTTGGCCGCGACCTTGGCGATGGGGAAGCCGGTGGCCTTGGACGCCAGCGCGCTGCTGCGCGACACGCGCGGGTTCATCTCGATGACCACAAGGCGGCCGTCGGCCGGGTTGACGGCGAACTGGACGTTGCTGCCCCCGGTCTCGACTCCGATCTTGCGCAGGCACGCGAGGCTCGCGTCGCGCATGATCTGGTATTCCTTGTCGGTCAGCGTCAGCGCCGGGGCGACGGTGATGCTGTCGCCGGTGTGGATGCCCATGGGGTCCACGTTCTCGATGGCGCAGATGATGATGCAGTTGTCGGCGCTGTCGCGCACGACCTCCATCTCATATTCCTTCCAGCCCAGCACGCTCTCCTCGACCAGGACCTCCTTGGTGGGGCTGGCGTCCAGGCCGGACTGGACGATCTGCTCGAACTCCTCCCGGTTGTAGGCGATGCCGCCGCCGGTGCCGCCCAGGGTGAAGCTGGGGCGGATGACGGCGGGCAGGCCGACCAGGGCCAGCGCCTCCCGCGCCTCGGCCAGCGTGTGGGCGATGGCGCTGCGGGGGGACTCGATGCCGATCTCGGCCATGGCGTCGCGGAACTTCAGCCGGTCCTCGGCGCGGTCAATCACGTCGGCCTTGGCGCCGATCAGCTCGACCCCGTGCCGGGCGAGGGCGCCGTTGGCGTGAAGCTGCATGGCGGTGTTGAGCGCGGTCTGGCCGCCCATGGTGGGCAGGATGGCGTCGGGCTTCTCGCGGGCGATGATCTTCTCGACGATCTCCGGCGTGATCGGCTCGATGTAGGTGGCGTCCGCCAGGCCGGGGTCGGTCATGATGGTGGCGGGATTGGAGTTGACGAGAATGACCCGGTATCCCTCCGCCCGCAGCGCCTTGCAGGCCTGCGCGCCGGAGTAGTCGAACTCGCAGGCCTGGCCGATGACGATGGGGCCGGCGCCGATGATGAGGATGGAGCGGATGTCGGTGCGCTTGGGCATGGCTTACCTCGGGTCGGCGGCGGGTTTCGGCGCGCGGGGCGGCTTGGGTGGCGGCAGCGGCATCGTGCGTCGCATGAAGTCGTCGAACAGCGGCACGGTGAACGCAGTGTCGCCGTGGGCCGGGCTGTAGATCATGCCCTTGGCGATCAGCCCGGCGCGCAGCGGCCCGGCGCCGGTCGCGCTGATGCCCAGCCGCTCCGCCACATCGCCGGAGCGGTGCGGCCCCGGCCCAAGCTCGGCCATCACGCGCAGGTAGTCCTTCTCCCGTGGGGTCAGCCGGTCCAGGCGCACGCGGAAGAAGCTCTCGTCCAGGGCGCGGACGGCGCGGGGCGTCGCGGTGGCAACATCCTGCTCGGTGATCGGGGCTGCCGCAGCGGCGTTCCAGGTGTGGTAGCCCCACTCTTGGAGGAAATAAGGGTAGCCCTTGGTCACGTCCAAAATGCGGTCGAGGGCGGCTGCGTCGAAAGTGACGCCCTCGTCGCGGGCCGGGTCGGACAGGGCGCGGATAGCGTCCGCCCGCTCCAGCGCGTCTACGACCGGAAAGTCGAACAGCCGCTCGGCGTAGGACTTCGAGCGTCCGCTCAGCCCCACCACTTGCGGCCGCCCGGCCGCCACCATCACGAACGGTAACCCGTCCTGCGAGATGCGGTGCAGCCCCATGATGAGCGCGCTCATGTCCCGTTCGGACAAGTATTGCACCTCGTCGATGATGAGCGCGACCGCCGTGCCCCGGGCGGCGGCGGCCCGGGCGACGGCCACGAACAACTCGGGTAGGTCGGCTTCCAGGTCGCCACTATCGGCTGACCCCCGCTCTCCATCAATGTCCAAGGCAAGCTCGGCATCGGCGTACTTGATCTTCACCGCCGACATGAAGCTCTTCAGGACGCGCAGGCCGCGCTTCACCTGTTCGCTCAACGCGCCCAGCCGGTCCAACTCCAGCAGCACGCGGCGCAGCGACGGGACCAGCAGATCCGGCAGCGCCTTCTGTTCATGCGCCTCGACGGCGCAGACACGGAAGCCGGCATCGTCGGCAAGCTGCCTGATCCTGGACAGCAGCACGGTCTTGCCGACCCCGCGCAGCCCAACTGCGATGAAGCTCTTGGACGCGCGGCCCATCTTCACCCGCGCCAAGGTCACGCGGGCGCGATCCAGCAACGCCTCCCGGCCCGTCAGTTCAGGCGGTTGGGTGCCGGCGCCGGGGACGTAAGGGTTGCGTATGGGGTCCATTCTTAGGGAGTTTACCAGAGTATACGGGATTCTTCGTATAAACCCGCCAACCCTCTACAACTGCCCATCCATCATCGCCACGAACCGCCGGAACAGGTGCCCGCTGTCCGCCGGACCCGGGCTGGCCTCCGGGTGGTATTGCACGCTGAACGCCCGCCGCCCCTCGCACGCGATCCCCTCGTTGCTGCCGTCGAACAGGCTCGTGTGTGTGATCCGCACGCCCGGCGGCAGGCTGGCGTCGTCCACCGCAAAGCCGTGGTTCTGGCTCGTGATCTCCACCTTGCCCGTCGCCAGCTCCTTCACCGGCTGGTTCGCGCCGTGGTGGCCGCGGTCCAGCTTGTAGGTGCGGGCGCCCAGGGCGAGGGCCAGCAACTGGTGGCCCAGGCAGATGCCGAACACCGGCACCTGCCGGTCCAGCACGCCCTGGATGGCGGGCACGGCATAGACGCCTGTGGCCGCGGGGTCGCCGGGGCCGTTGGACAGGAACACGCCGTCCGGGGCGTGGCGCAGGATGTCCTCGGCGGTGGCATCCGGCGGCACCACCGTCACCCGGCACCCGGTGGCCACCAGGCTGCGCAGGATGTTGCGCTTGGCGCCGTAGTCCATGGCGACGACGTGGTGCCGGGCCGCTGGAGCATCGTGCCGGCCGGGCCAGGCCCAGGTGCCCTGGTCCCAGGTGTAGGTCTGGGTGCAGCCGACCTGCTTCGCCAGGTCCATGCCTTGCAGCCCAGGCCAGGCCGCGGCCTGGGCCTGCAAGGCGGCCAGGTCGAAGCGGCCATCGGCAGGATGGGACAGCACGGCGTGCGGCGCCCCGGCGTCGCGGATGCGTATGGTCAGCGCGCGGGTGTCCACGCCGGACAGGCCGGGTATCCCCTGGCTGCGGAGCCAGGCGTCCAGCGGCTGGGCACTGCGCCAGTTGCTCGGCTCCGTCACGTCCTGCTTCACCACCAGGCCCAGGGCGGCAATGTTGGTTGCCTCCAGGTCCTCCGGGTTGATCCCGGTGTTGCCGATGTGCGGAAAAGTGAAGGTGATGATCTGCCCGGCATAGGACGGGTCCGTCAGCGTCTCCTGGTAGCCGGTCATGCCCGTGTTGAACACGACCTCCCCCACGCGCCCCGCGCCCGGCGCCGTGTGCGCGCCGAAGCCGCGGCCCCAGACGGCCGTGCCGTCCGCCAGCACCAGCACCGCGGTTGCACCCGGCGGCACGTCGTTCAGGGCGGGGGTCATGGCAGGCTCCGGGGTGGGGGCGCCCGACAGGGCATGGAACGGCAGGCCGGTCGCGGCGATGATGGCGGGCCAGTGCTTGCTGGGGATAGCGCGGGACTGGCGCCACTTGCGCACGGCCTCCAGCCCCACGCCGGTCAGCTTCGCGGCGGCGTCCGGGCCGCCCAGGCGGGCGATGATGTCATCGGTCGTGGGCATGACGGGATCATATGGGAAGTTTCTTCCCAGCACAAGATGAACATAGCTTGCGGGAAGTTTTGGTCCGGCGCAGCAGGAAGTGTATAAGCTAGGCGCTTGGAGGACAGACCATGAGCTTGCGCGAACAATTCACCGGCGGCCTGAAGGAGTCCATGCGGGCCAAGGACGCCGCCCGCACCTCGGTGCTGCGCATGATCCTGGCCCGACTGAAGGACACCGACATCGCCGCCCGCACCAAGGGCGCCGGCGAGGCCATCCCGGACGACGAGATCGTGTCCATGCTGCGCGGCATGGTGAAGTCGCGCCGGGAGTCGGTGGCGCTGTACGAGCAGGGCAACCGCCCTGAGCTGGCCGCCAAGGAGCAGGCGGAAATCGCCGTCATCGAGGGCTTCCTGCCGCAGCAGATGGACGATGCCGCCCTGGCGGCCGAGGTGGACACGGCGGTCGCCAGCACCGGCGCGGCGTCGCCGAAGGAGATGGGCAAGGTCATGGCCGCGCTGAAGGCAAAGCACGGCGCCACGCTGGACATGGCCCGCGCCGGGGCGCTGGTGCGGGCGCGGCTGGCGCAGTGAGGGGGGCGCTGATCCTTCCCCCTCTCCCTCCGGGGTCAAACCGTGAAACGGTTTACGGCCGGGGTGAGGGAGGCCGCACGCACCGGCCTTGGCCATCAAGGGGCTGTTATGCCCTGATCCAAGGGCAGCGCTCGCCGCTTCCCTCACCCCAACCCTCTCTCAAAGGGAGAGGGAGCAGCACCGCACCCGTCCCTTAGATGCCCCTCCCGCCCGCCTTCCTCGACGAACTCCGCGCCCGGACGCCGCTGTCGGCGCTGGTCAGCCGCCGGGTCAAGCTGTCCAAGTCCGGGCGCAACTGGAAGGGCTGCTGCCCCTTCCACAATGAGAAGTCGCCCAGCTTCTACGTCTATGACGACGGATTCCACTGCTTCGGCTGCGGCGCGCACGGGGACGCCATCAGCTTCCTGATGCAGACGGCCGGGTCGTCGTTCCCCGAAGCGGTGGAGCAGCTGGCCGGGGAGGCTGGGCTGGAGGTGCCCAAGCAGTCCCCCCGTGCAGCCGAAGCCGAACGCCAGCGCCTGGACCTGCACGAGGTCCTCGAAGCCGCCCAGGCCGTCTTCGCCCGCCGCCTGCGGGAGAAGGAGGGCGCGGCGGGCCTCGCCTACCTGCGCGGGCGCGGCCTGACCGACGCCACCATCGAGCGGTTCGGCCTGGGATGGAGCGGCGACGGACGCGGCGCCCTGACCGCCGAGCTGGCCCGCGCCGGCATCACCCCCGACCGACTGCTGGAGGCCGGCCTGCTCCGTCCCGCGGACGAGGACGGCGCCCCGGCGCGCGAGCTGTACTGGGGCCGAGTCACCTTCCCCATACGCGACCGCCGCGGGCGCCTCATCAGCTTCGGCGGGCGCACCCTGGGGGACGCCAAGCCCAAGTACATCAACGGTCCCGACACCGCCCTGTTCTCCAAGCGGCGCAACCTCTACGCCCTGCACCTGGCGCGGGAAGGGCTTCGGACCGGCGCGGACCTGATCGTGGCCGAAGGCTACATGGACGTGATCGCCCTGCACCAGGCCGGCTTCCCCGGCGCCGTCGCCCCCCTGGGCACCGCGCTGACGGAGGAGCAGCTGGAGGAGTTGTGGCGCCTGGCCCCCAACCCGCTGCTGTGCTTCGACGGGGATGCGGCAGGCGCGCGGGCCGGGGCGCGGGTGGCGGAGCTGTGCCTGCCGCTGCTGACGCCCGGCCGCACGCTGCGCTTCGCCACGCTGCCGCAGGGCGAGGACCCGGACAGCCTGGCCCGGCGCGGCGGCAAGGCGGCCATCCAGGCGCTGGTTGACGGCCACCGCCCGCTGGCGGAGGCGCTGTACGACTTCGTGCGGGAGGGCGCCGCCGGGGACTCGCCGGAGCAGCGCGCGGCCTTCCGCGCCCGGCTGGGGGAGGTCGCCAAGCGCATCCCCGACCGCGACCTGGCCAGCGAATACCGCAGCACCCTGCTGGGCCGCTACTTCGAGAGCCGCCGCGGGCCGGGCGCCGCTGGCGGGCGGGGCGGCCAGGGCGGCGGCCAAGGCGGCGGGCACGGCGGCGGGCGCCGCACGGGCGGCTGGTCCGGCGGGCGCCCGGGGCAGCCCGCGCCCCGCCCCGTCCGCTTCACCCGCGCCGCCACGGACGACGAGGCGATCCATGCCGAGCGCGGGCGCTGCCTGATTGCCATCCTGATCCGTCACCCCGACCTGCTGCACGACACGGAAGAAGCCTTCCTCGGCCTGCCCCTGCCGCCCGCGCTGGACCGTGTGCGCGATGCCATCCTGCACCATGTCGAGTCCGGCATGTCGTCCGGCACGCTTGATTCGGCAGGCTTAGTGACCCACTTGCACGCTTCCGAGGTAGCGGAGGAGACCGGGCAGATCCTGGGCGCATCGGCCATGCCCCTCCCCGAGTGCGCCCGGCCCGACGCCATGCCGGCGGAGGCGGAGGCGGGCTGGTGGCACATCTTCGGCCTGATGAACCGCGCCCGGTTGGAGGAGGAGTGGCTCGCTGCCGGCCGCGCGTGCGCCGCGCAGTTGGACGACGCATCGCAGCGCCGCCTGATCGCCCTGACCGAAGCACGCGCCAACCTGTCCGCGTTGGAAGACGCGGACGCCGAACCCTAGACCGCCGGGCCGGGACGCCGGCCCGCGGCAATTTGGAGTGCCCCAGAGATGGCGACGAAGCAAGCCGCAACGGCCGATGCGGCCCCTGCCGACCAGGACGGCGACACCACCCTGCTGGATACCAGCGCCGTCGCCGTCAAGCGGCTGATCGCCAAGGGAAAGGAGCGCGGCTACATCACCTTCGACGAGCTGAACGCGGTTCTGCCTGCGGACCAGAACAGCTCGGAGCAGATCGAGGACGTGATGGCGATGCTCAGCGAGATGGGCATCCAAGTCGTCGAGTCCGAAGAGGAGGAGGGCGCCGAACCCGCCGCCGTCAAGCCGGAGAAGGCCGAGGACGACGAGAAGGAGGCCGACGAACCCCACGGCAACGTGGACGAGGCCAGCCTGGGCCGCACCGACGACCCCGTGCGCATGTACCTGCGCGAGATGGGCAGCGTCGAGCTGCTGTCCCGCGAGGGCGAGATCGCCATCGCCAAGCGCATCGAACTCGGCCGCGACATGATGATCGGCGGCCTGTGCGAGTCCCCCCTGACCTTCCGCGCCATCATCACCTGGCACGAGGCGCTGAAGGCCGGGAAGATGCTGCTGCGCGACATCGTGGACCTGGAGGCCACGCAGGGCGGCCCCAAGGAGGCCGCGGGCGAGCCGGCGGACGCGGCGGCCGAGACGTTCGAGCCTGCGGAGGAGCTGGACGCCGATGACGAGGGCGAGGGGCCGGGCATGTCCCTGTCCGCCCTGGAGGAGAAGCTGAAGCCCGAGGTGCTGGCCACCTTCGAGGAGATCGAGACCCTCTACAAGAAGCTGCACAAGGTCCAGATCCGGCGGCTGGAGCAGATCACCGGCGGCGAGGAGATCAACACCCGGTCCGAGCGCGGCTACGAGAAGCAGCGCGAGGAGCTGGTCGGCAAGGTCGAGCAGGTGCGGCTGCACAACAACCGCATCGAGGAGCTGGTCGTCCAGCTCAAGCAGATCAGCCAGCGGCTGAACGGGCTGGAGGGCCAGCTCCTCCGCATGGCGGAGAGCGCCAAGGTCGGCCGCGAGGAGTTCCTGCAGGAATACCGCGGGCACGAGCTGGCGCCGGGCTGGATGGAGCGCGTGGCCACCCTGCCCGGACGCCACTGGAAGACCTTCGCCGCCAAGCACGCGGACGGGGTGGCGGAGGTGCGCGGCAAGATCGGCGCCGTGGCGCAGGACGCGGGCCTGCCGATCAGCGAGTTCCGCCGGGTCTATGCGACAGTCAGCCGCGGGGAGCGCGACAGCGCCCGCGCCAAGAAGGAGATGATCGAGGCCAACCTGCGCCTCGTGATCTCCATTGCCAAGAAGTACACCAACCGCGGCCTGCAGTTCCTGGACCTGATCCAGGAGGGCAACATCGGGCTGATGAAGGCGGTGGACAAGTTCGAGTATCGCCGCGGCTACAAGTTCAGCACCTACGCGACCTGGTGGATCAGGCAGGCGATCACCCGCAGCATCGCCGACCAGGCGCGCACCATACGCATCCCGGTCCACATGATCGAGACCATCAACAAGCTGGTCCGCACCAGCCGGCAGATGCTGCACGAGATCGGCCGCGAACCCGCGCCGGAGGAGCTGGCCGAGAAGCTCGGGATGCCCTTGGAGAAGGTCCGCAAGGTCCTCAAGATCGCCAAGGAGCCGATCAGCCTGGAGACGCCCATCGGCGACGAGGAGGACAGCCACCTCGGTGACTTCATCGAGGACAAGGCGGCCATCATCCCGCTGGACGCCGCCATCCAGGCCAACCTGCGCGAGGCCACGACGCGGGTGCTGAGCAGCCTGACCCCGCGCGAGGAGCGGGTGCTGCGGATGCGCTTCGGCATCGGCATGAACACCGACCACACGCTGGAGGAGGTCGGCCAGCAGTTCAACGTGACGCGCGAGCGCATCCGGCAGATCGAGGCCAAGGCCCTCCGCAAGCTGAAGCACCCCAGCCGCAGCCGCAAGCTGCGCTCGTTCCTGGAAGACTAGGGGAGGCAGGCGGCGTGCAGCCGACGACCCGGGTGGGCGTCACCGTGACCTTCCTGCGGCTGGACCTGGCGGCAGCGGACCCTGCGCCGCCGCCGGCCCTGCCCGGCGGCACCAGCCTGATCCGCCTGGATGGCTGCACGGTGCCGTTCTACCGCTACCTTTATTCGGCCGTGGGCGGCGCCTACTGCTGGTGGCTGCGCCGGTCGCTGTCCGACGCCGCGCTGGACGCCATCCTGCGCGACCCGGCGGTGTCCGTCTGGGTGCTGTACCAAGGCGGCGAACCCGCCGGGTTCTACGAGCTGGACCGGCGCAACCTCCCCGCGGTGAACCTCAGCTACTTCGGCCTGATGCCGCACGTGACGGGACGCGGGATGGGGACGGCGTTCCTGTGGGCGGCAATCGAGGCGGCGCGGGGACAGGGCGCGCAGGCTGTGACGGTCAACACCTGCACCGCGGACCACCCCCGGGCGTTGCCGGGCTACCTGCGCGCCGGCTTCAAGCCGGTGCGGTCGGTGCGGGAAGTGTGGGAGGTGCCGAACCGCCTGGGCTTGACGATTCCCGAACGGCTGCGGGTGTAGGACAGGATTGGCGGCCGGGGCTGCGCCTCTCCCTCTGGGAGAGGGTCGGGGTGAGGGAAGCCGCAGGCGCCGGCCTTTGGGCCTTGGAGGTCCGCCCCACCTTGATTTGAGGCATGTGCGTGCTGCCTCCTCCCCCAACCCCCGTAAGCGCTGACTTATACCAACCCGCTCTGACGTTGACTCCTGGGATTCCCAAGATGGTGCGGAT
>CAXUHB010000007.1:0-149319 GCA_964250755.1 uncultured Acetobacteraceae bacterium
CGAAGCCGCCCCGTGGCCACCTATCCCGGCGAAACTTCGTCCCTAGACCCTAGTTCAAATTTTCAGCAATAAGACCGAGGCCCGGATGTTCATAACCTTCGAGCCGTCGGCGGAGCGCTACTGCATTGAGCCGGGAGCGACCCTTGTGCTGCGCTACAGAGACGATTCCAATATACGCGAGAATGGGGAGAGTCTAGACGTGAACTTCATAATGAATGGCGAGCAGCTCGAATTGTCTATTTGGACTAATGGAGAGAGGGTGTCATCCTTGGATGGGTCAGCGCTTGATACGTGCTACGATTGATGTCAGCTGACCCACATGGGAGTAGCCGCTGATTGACACCTGCCAATCTCGGACCAGCAGCTTCATTCAAACTGCGGCCTGTGCAGCGGTGTGGTGCCGACGATCAAGGCCGCGCTCCGCGGCAAGGTTTGCGAGCAGGAGCCACTTATGTCCGACACCGTCACCCTGACCCGCACCGAATGCCAGGACCTGATTGACGCACGCGACGCCGCCCTTGCCATGTGCGACGTGGCCAGTGGCGCCATGCCGACGGTCGCGGACGCCGACGTGGACGCCTACCTGGCCGCACCGACGCCCCTTGCGTTCTGGCGCAAGCACCGCGGTTTGACCCAGGCGGCGCTAGCCGGCCAGGCCGGCATCACCCAGCCCTACCTGGCGCAGATCGAGCGCGGGCACCGCATCGGCGACGTGGTGCTCTACAGCAAGCTGGCAGAGGCGTTGAAGGTGCGGATTGAGGATCTGGTGCCGGATGCTTGAGGAGGTTAGTCGCATTTGGGACGATACCGGGCACGACCCGGCTGGAACGGCCTCAACACTGGCGGAACTGCTTCAACGTCAACCCCGGCCCCGCCGGCGCCGGTTCCGCTAGCACCGGCCCCGGACGCCCCGGCTCCGCACGCTCCTCCACCCGCCGCAGCGCAGCACGCCCCTGGCCCCCAATCCAACCGCGCTGCCGTGTTTCCCGCACCGCCCAGCCCCCGCCACCCCGGCGGCACCCTGCCGGCGGACCTGGACAGCATCGTCGCCAGCCTCATGCGCCCACCCGCACGCCCCAGCGCCCGATGGCGCCCGGCACCCGGCTGACCCTCGCAAACGCCAGCTCACGCGGGCACACCCCCGCCCCCAAGCATCCCGTCATTGCGAGGAGCGCAGCGACGCGGCATAGGGAGGCCACCAGCGCACCCCTGTCCGCAGGGGTTGCCGCTGCACAAAGCCGTCCTGCACCATAGCCCCGCCCGGGACAGCACCCCCACACCCTGACACAACACCCCGCTACCCCTGCCCGACACCCCCGCCATGCCCATCAGCCGCTTGCAAAACCACCGCTCCTCCCGCACATACCGCCCAACGTGATCGTGCCGGCATCGCAGGACACGTCCAGTTCGCACGGCGCGCGGGGCAGGGGCCTCGCAGCGCCTGCTGCCGTATGGAGATCAACCGTGTCTGAGACCGCCGCCAACCCGCTCGCCCGCATCCGCAACATCGGCATCACCGCGCACATAGACGCTGGCAAGACCACCACGACCGAGCGCATCCTTTACTACACCGGCGTCTCCCATCGCATCGGCGAGGTCCATGACGGCAACACCACGACCGACTACATGGCCCAGGAGCGTGAGCGCGGCATCACCATCACCTCCGCCGCAGTGACCTGCGAGTGGAAGGACCACCGCATCAACATCATTGATACGCCTGGCCACATAGACTTCAACATCGAGGTCAACCGGTCGTTGCGCGTTCTCGACGGCGCCGTCTTCATCATCGAGGGCGTGGCCGGCGTGCAGCCGCAGAGCGAGACCAACTGGCGCCTCGCCGACCGCTACAACGTCCCCCGCATCATCTTCATCAACAAGCTCGACCGCACCGGCGCCGACTTCTACCGCGCGTTCGACACGCTGAAGGAGAAGCTCGACATCATCGCGCTGCCCCTGCAGCTCCCCATCGGCATCGAGGACGGCTTCCTCGGCGTCGTGGACCTGGTTGAGATGAAGGCGATCATCTGGGAGGGCGGCGAGCTCGGCGCGAAGTTCCACGACGAACCCATCCCTGCAGACCTCGCCGACAAGGCCGCGGAATACCGCACCCTCCTGCTCGACACCGCCCTGTCCGTGGACAACGCGGCGATGGAGGAATACTTCGACAAGGGCGACGTCTCCGTCGAGACCCTGAAGCGCTGCATCAAGGCCGGCGCCATCAGCGGCGCCTTCCGCCCGGTCCTGTGCGGCACAGCCTTCAAGAACAAGGGCGTGCAGCCCCTGCTGGATGCCGTGCTCGACTACCTCCCCAGCCCCATTGACGTCCCCGGCATCAAGGTCGCCGCCGAGGAGGGCGTCGAGGAGAGCGTGCACGACGACCGCCGTGTCATCCCCGCCAACGCATCGGCGCCCTTCGCCGGACTGGCGTTCAAGATCATCAACGACAAGTACGGCACCCTGACCTTCGTGCGCGTCTACGCCGGCACCCTGAAGTCCGGCGACACCGTCATGAACACCACCAAGGACCATCGCGAGCGCATCGGCCGCATGTTCCAGATGCACGCCGACAAGCGCGCCGAGATCAAGGAGGTCCACGCCGGCGACATCGCCGCCTTCGTCGGCCTCAAGGACACCGGCACCGGCGACACGCTTGCGGCCGCCGAGGACCCGGTGATCCTGGAGCGCATGAGCTTCCCGATCCCCGTCATAGACATCTCGGTCGAACCCAAGACCAAGGACGGCGTCGAGAAGATGACCCTCGGCCTGCAGAAGCTGGCCGGCGAGGACCCGAGCCTGCGCCTGCGCACCGATCAGGAAAGCGGCCAGACCATCCTGTCCGGCATGGGCGAGCTGCACCTGGAGATCATCATTGACCGCCTGCAGCGCGAATACGGCGTGGACGCCAACATCGGCGCCCCGCAGGTCGCCTACCGCGAGACCATCAGCCGCACCCACACCGAAACATACACCCACAAGAAGCAAACCGGCGGCAGCGGCCAGTATGCCGAGGTGAAGGTGATGTTCGAGCCGATGGAGCGGAACGCGGGCGTCGTGTTCGAGAATAAGGTCGTCGGCGGCACCGTGCCCAAGGAATACATCCCGGCCGTCGAGAAGGGCATCCGCAACCAGTGCGAAACCGGCGTCCTGGCCGGTTTCCCCACTGTGGACTTCAAGTATACCCTGGTGGACGGCAAGTACCACGACGTGGACTCCTCCGCCCTGGCGTTCGAGATCGCCGCCAAGGCCTGCTTCCGCGACGGCATGAAGAAGGCCGCCCCGATCATCCTGGAGCCGATCATGGACGTGGAGGTCACCACTCCCCAGGATCACGTGGGCGACGTGGTCGGTGACCTGAACCGCCGCCGCGGCGTCATCCAGAGTCAAGACAGCGCCGGCAGCACCGTGATGGTCCGCGCCCATGTGCCGCTCAAGGAGATGTTCGGCTACATCAGCCAGCTCCGCGGCATGACCAAGGGCCGCGCCAGCTTCACCATGCAGTTCCACCACTACGATCCCGTCCCCCGCAACATAGCCGACGAGATCATGGCCAAGAGCGCCTAACTGCCCAGAGGCCTTCTCCCTCCGGGAGAAGGGTGGGTGAGGGGCCTTGCTGCAAAGACCAACTCGGTCGTTGCAGCAAGGCCCCTCTTATTCCATGATCCCCCAATGATCACCGGAGACCCAAACCAGAAGCAAGACGACGAGAGTCCCACATTGTCCAGCATCTTCGCCGGCGTGTCGGACATGCTGTCGGTGTTCAAGTTGCTCTCCTGCGCCGTCTTCGGCCTGTTCCGGGCTATCGCCTTTGCGCTGGGAGGGTTGTCGCGCCTGCTGCCATAGGCCGCCCAGGACATCCGTCCTTTCTCTAACGGAAGTCCCGCGTCGGCACCCTGATTCCACGCCTCGTCTCCGGCACGTGCATGTCCCGCACCCGCGGTGCCAGCTCCCCCCGGTCCGGCGACCCCGGATGCGTCGCCCCGTCCCCGCGTCCATACTGCATAGGCCAGGGGCCGTCCCGCTCCCCCACGCTCCGCAGTAAATCCGACAGGTCCTCCAATTCGTCGGCAACCACGTGGATCACCCCGGCCTCCTTCTGCACTTTGCCGCGGCAGGCGATCATGGCCGCCGACAGCACCAGCCGACGCTGCCGTGCGAACACGCTGGGCCACAGTATCAAGTTGGCGACCCCCGTCTCGTCCTCGGTCGTGATGAACATGACCCCCTTGGCGCTGCCCGGCTTCTGACGCACCAGCACCAGCCCAGGCACTACCACCCGCCGCCCGTCCCGAAGCTTCTCCAGATCCGCGCACGTCACCATGCCCCGGCGGCGCAGCTCTTCCCGCAGGAAGGCCAACGGATGCGCCCGCAGGCTCAGGCCGGTGCTGCCATAATCCTCCACCACCTCCCGCCCCGGCCGCATAGGGTCCAACACCACGGGCGGCTCCACGATCTCTGGCCGGCTGTCAACCGCGGCAAACAGCGGCAGCGGCGCATCCGCCAACCCACGGATCGCCCACAGCGCCCCGCGCCGGTTCAGGCCCAGGGAGGCCATCGCGTCCGCCTCCGCCAGCCGCTCCAGCGCCGCGACAGGCACCTCCGCCCGCCGCCATAGGTCGTCCAGGTCTGCATAAAGATGCTCGCCACGCGTCGCCACCAGGGCAGCGGCATGTTCGCCGTGCAGGCCCTTCACCATGCACAGCCCCAACCGCACCGCCAGCAACGGCCCATCCGTAGACTCCAGCGTGCAGTCCCAGCGCGAGTGGTTCACGTCCGCCGGACGCACCGGCACGCCATGCTCCCGCGCGTCCCGCACCACCTGCGCCGGGGCATAGAAGCCCATGGGTTGGCTGTTCAGCAAGGCGCAACAGAACACGTCGGGATGATGGCACTTCATCCAAGCCGAGGCATAGGCGACCAGCGCGAAGCTGGCGGCATGGCTTTCGGGGAAGCCGTAGCTGCCGAAGCCCTCGATCTGCGAAAACGTCCGTTCAGCAAACTCAGCCGTGTATTTGCGCTCGATCATCCCCTGGATCAGCTTGTCCTTGAAATGGCTGACCCCGCCTGTGACCTTGAACGTCGCCATTGCCCGGCGAAGCTGGTCCGCCTCGTCCGGCGTGAAACCCCCGCAGTGAATGGCGACTTGCATCGCCTGCTCTTGAAACAGCGGCACGCCAAGCGTCTTTTCAAGGACGCGGCGCAGTTCGGGCGAGGGGTAGTCCGGCTCCTCCAACCCTTCGCGGCGGCGGAGATATGGGTGGACCATGTCGCCCTGGATGGGACCGGGGCGGACGATGGCGACCTGGATCACCAGATCGTACAACTCACGTGGCCGCAGGCGTGGCAGCATGGCCATCTGCGCCCGGCTCTCGATTTGAAAGGTGCCTAGGGTGTCGGCCCGGCAGATCATGTCGAAGGTGGCAGGGTCGTCCATCGGAACGCAGGCAAGGTCGAGAGGAGGGTAGTCCTGCTCCCTCTTTCTCCGGGACAGGGTGGGGGTGATGAAAGCCGCAGGTGCCGGCTCCGGCGATGTCAAACCAGACTCCACTTTGACGCCATACAGCGCTGCTGGACCTCTCCTCACCCCGATCTTTTCCTGGAGGGAGAGGGAGCAGGCAGGCTTGTGCGCTTCCAGCAAGTCGAACGCACGCCTCATGCAGCCCAGCATTCCCACGCCCAGCACGTCCACCTTCATGAAGCGCAGCGCGTCTATGTCGTCCTTGCCCCATTCAATGATCTGCCGGCCAGTCATCGCCGTCGGCAGCACCGGCACCAGTTCCGACAAGGGCGCCTGCGTCAGTACGAAACCTCCGGGATGGGTGCCAAGCTGCCGAGGAAAGCCGATCAGGTCCCCCGCCAGGTCAAGCGTCAAGCGCAGCCGACGGTCGTTCAAGTTGAGGTTCAGCGCCTTCGCGTGGTCCTCGGTGACGCCCTTCTCGCTCCAGCCCCAGACCTGGGTAGCGAGGGCGCCCGTCACGTCCTCCGTCAGTCCCAGCACCTTGCCTACGTCCCGCACGGCCCCGCGGGCGCGGAAGCGCATGACCGTGGCGCACAGCGCGGCGCGGTCGCGGCCGTAGTGGTCATATACCCACTGGATGACCTCTTCCCGCCGGTCATGCTCGAAGTCCACGTCTATGTCCGGCGGCTCCTGGCGGGCAGCAGACACGAAACGTGCGAACAGCAAGTTGGAGGCCACTGGATCTATGGCGGTGATGCCCAACACATAGCAAACCGCGGAGTTGGCGGCGCTGCCGCGTCCCTGACACAGGATGCCTCGGCTGCGGGCAAAGCAGACAATGCTGTGGACGGTCAGGAAATAGGGCGCGTACTCAAGCTGACCGATCAGATCAAGTTCATGCTGCAACTGTTTGAGAGTGTCGCTTGAAACGCCTTTTGGATAGCGCCATGCTGCACCCTCCCACGTCATCCGTTCCAAAGTTTGCTGCGACGTGAGCGTGGGGTCCCTGACCTCATCCGGATACTGGTAGCGCAGGTCACCAAGATCGAACCCACAGCGGCCAACCAATTCCAGGGTGCGTTCCACGACGCCGGGATGACGGACGAACAGCCGAGCCATTTCGGACGGCGTCTTCAGGTGCCGGTCCGCATGGCGCTCCCGCCGGAACCCCGCGGCGTCAATGGTGCAGCCTTCACGGATGCAGGTCACGACGTCCTGCAGGATGCGGCGCTGCGGCACATGGTACAGAACGTCGCCGGTGGCGACCAGCGATACGCCCGACGCCTGGCCCAGTTCTGCCAGACGGTGCAGCCGGACTGCGTCATCGGGGCGGCGCCGCACCGTCCCGGCTAGGTAGGCATGGCCGGGAGCATCGGCGCGCAGCCGGTCAAGTTGCTGGGGCAGGATGGCATCATCGGTCGGCACCAGCACCAGCAACAGGCCCGCGCACGCTGCTGCAACGTCGTCCCATCCCAGGTCGCAGCCGCCCTTGTTTCCCGGCCCCCGCCCGACCCGGCTGCGTCCGAGCGTCAGTAGCCCGCACAAGCGGGACCACGCCGGACGATCCGTGGGAAAAGCCAGAAGCGAGGGTCCGGGCATAGCCGGCGCATCTGCCCGGAGGTCCAACCGGCACCCGGCCACCAGCCGTACCCCTGTCTCCTTTGCAGCTTCCCAAGCCTGCACGATCCCAGCGACGGAGTTGCGATCGGTGATGCCCAGCGCCGTGATGCCGAGGTCCCTGGCTTGGCCGAACAGTTCATGCGGATGGCTGGCACCGCGTAGGAAAGAGTAGTTGGTCGTGACCTGCAATTCGGCGTACGTGTCAGAACAGGCCATGCAGAAACCACTCCAAGGTGCCAGTTGCCGGGTTCACGCCGTCGCCTCGGCGGAACAGCCAAAATTGCGTGCCCTCTCCGTCTTCGACGCGGAAGTAGTCCCGCACTCCCCAGACTTCCCCGTCGCGTAGCCACCACTCGCCATAGATGCGCTCCGGTCCGTTGGCGCGGCGCACGCGGTGGCGGTGGCGGCGCCATGTGAACGCCACTGGTGCGTCATCTGGCAGGGCAGCTAGGGCCTCGACTGGCTGCGGCGGGTGCAGCAGACGGACGGGTGCGGGCCAGTGCGCTGGCCAGGCTGTGCCCCCGGGCCGAGCCAGGGCGGGCACTTGGCGCACGGAGCGTTCGGGCACGTCGCTCTCAACCGGCTCCGCCCTGAACACCTGGGCAGCGCCAAGCCGGTTGCTCAGCCGGTCCACCAGCGCCGACACGTCCGGCACTGCCGGTCCGGCAGCATCCTGCTGCCAGGCCAGCGGTTCGGCCAAGGGGATCACCAGACGCATCGCCTCGACGCCCAAGCCGGGATCCACCTCCTCCAGCCGCTCGTCAAACATGCGCGACAAATGTCTGATATCGCGGGAGGGCCGGCCGGTCCCGATCCGTACGGCTTGCACGCTGCCGTCCATACGTTCGAACAGCAGGTCCAGCCGGCGGGCGCCCAGGCCCGTGCGCTCCATCTGCGTGCAGAGCGGGCCGACCAGGTGCTGCACGGCAATGGAGAGCGCATCGGCTGTCAGCAACGGCTCCAGGAAGGCAACGCGATGCTGCAGAAGCTCCTCTGGGACCAGCGGCACGATCGGTTCGTGGACGCGCCCGTGCGCCTGGTCCAGGCGGAGCAGGATCTGTGGGCCGAAGCGCCGGGCCACGGCGGCGCGGGGCAGGCGCTCCAGATGCGCCACCCGCTCGATCCCCAGCCGGCGCAGGGTGGACGCTGTCTCCGCCGCCAGGCGCAGGGCGGCGACGGGCAGGCCGGCCACGGCGTCCCGGTGTGCGCCGGGCGGCACCACGCCGCCGCCATGCCGGGCCACGGCGTGGGCGGCGCCCGGCGTGTCGGCGACCCCGCCGCAAGCGCGCAGGCCGTCCCGGGCGAAGCGCTCGGCCAAGGCGTCCAGCAACGCGGCCTCGCCACGGAACAGGCGGGCGCAGCCCGTCACGTCCAGCCAAAGCCCATCCGGTGGGTCCGATGCCGTCAGCGGCGCGTAGCAGTGGCACCAGGCGGCCAGGCGGCGCAGGGCGTCGGCGTCGGTCTCTGGTTGCCCCTCCACCACCGTCAGGCCCGGCACCAGCGCCGTCGCGTGGGCCAGTGCCATGCCGGGCCGCAAACCCAGTGCCTCGGCCTTTGGGTCTACCGCGCCCACCACCCGGCGGCGCCCGTCATGCAGCGCCGTCACGACGGGCCGCGCTGGGTCAAGCGGCCGCTGCAGCCGGTCCGTCGGCCAGTGCGGAAACCAGACCGAGACGACCCTGCGCATCGCACGCCTCCACCATCCATGATCCCGTCCGTCCGCCCCGGCAGCGCAGCAAGTCCAGCCGCCAGCGCACCTGTCCCAGGCCGGGTACATCCGGCGCATGGGGCAGCACCGGGCCGGACGGCACGGCCGACACCCGCCAGCGCGTCGCTGCCGCCGTGATGCCAGAGGGCGTCCCCTGGTCGCGCCCATCAGTTCGCCTATCCACGGCGTGCCAAGGCCGGCGCAGCACCAGGGCCATGACGCCTGTGGCCTGCGCCGCCAGGTGCAGGCGGCGCGAAGCCGTCAGCGACAGCGGCCGCGACAGCTCCGCCACGACACCAGCCAGGCCGTGGTGACGCAGTCCTTCCTCCATCACCAGCAGCCCATCGAGGCCGGCGCGGGCGTAGATCACGCGGTCCGGATGCAGCCCGGCACCTGCCAGGCCGGGGGCGAACAGGTCGCCTCGCTCCATTACCCACAGCACTGGGCCGGGCCGCCGGGCCAGAATGCCGGCGGCAAAGCGGGCGGCAACGGCGGCGTGCTGCAGGTCAGGGCCGGTGCCCGCGACCTCGTGCAGCGCATCCACCGGCAGACCGCCGCCGGGCAGGGCGGCATCAAGCGGCGCCACTCCGAACGGCAATGGCGGCAGGCCAGCGGAGGCGGCCCCGCGCTCAAGCCGGGCAATGGCGGCGCGCAGGCCGTCCAACCCAGGCGGTGGCACGGATGGTGGTTTGTTCTCTGTTTTTTCCATGCTTGCCTAACGTGCCCAGGACGGCTTCGTTCTTACTTTGTTCTTCAAAGTAGCCGGGCGTCAACCGGAATTGTGAGCCAGGCCGCTAACGTCATGGCTGCAAAGCAGACGCAAGCCGACCGCCGCTGCAGGCCGATTTCAAGCAGCCAAGGTGAAAAGCGGCCCGCAACATCCAGAGCAGCTTCAATAATTGGGCCGCCTGGCCCAGCAACGGTGCCAACCGCATCCCGCCACATGGAAAAAATGTTCAACGCAGCGCCTCAGCCCTCGCGAATCGCGTTCAGCCCCAGGCTCAACGGCAGCCACGGCCGGTCCGGCCAGGTCCACAGTCCGTCGCCGTCCCGCACCAGGCTGCGAAACATCTGCCACGCAAGCCGCGGATGCTCCTCCAACGCCTCCAGCCGCAGCCCGGCGCCGCGCAGCGCCGCAAGTATTGCGCCCAGCGGATGCAGCCAATTAACCTGGCGCGCGTTCCGCAGCCGCGCCGCTGGATCGGCGTAGTCCGTGGGATCGTCCAGCACCAGCGGCGCTCCGCCGAAGTAGGGCAGGAACCAGCCGGGGCGTTCGCCTGGCCCGGGCGCAAGGTCGTCCAGCACCAGAGCCACGGGGTGCGCGTCCAAGAACAGCAGCCGTCCGCCAGGCCGCAAGAACCCGGCCACCACCCGCGCCCAGGCCGCCACGTCCGGCAACCAGGTGATGGTACCCCAAGTCGTGAATACCAGGTCAAACGACGCCGGCTCGGCCAGGATGGCCGGCGCGCCATAGACATCCGCCAGCACGAAACGTGCGGGCAACCCGACCTCGGCAGCCAAAGCCCGCGCGGCGGCAATGGCGGGTGGCGAGAAGTCCACCCCCGTCACGTCCGCCCCCCGGCCCGCCAGCACCAGCGTGTCCCGGCCGAAGTGACATTGCAGGTGCAGCACCCGCAGCCCGGCCAAGGGCGGCAGCATCGCCTCCGTCAGCATGTCCAGTCGGCGGCGCCCAGCCCGCAACGCCGTCAGGTCGTACTCCTGTGATGCCAAGTGGACGGGCACGCGCTCGTTCCAATTGGCCAGGTTCAGGACAAGCCAATCCTCGGCCATGTTGCCTCTCCTTGCCTCTGCCCTGGAACCAAGGCCTGCGCGTTGCGTAATGAGGCCGACTATATCCGGCAAGGACCATGCCCATGAACAATATCATCTACATCGTCGGACTCGTCGTCGTCGTCGTGGCGGTGCTGTCCTTCTTCGGCTTGCGCTAACCCTGCTGCCCCGGGACGCTTGCCTTCGGCAGGTGCCCCGGGGATGCTGCGGGAATGACATGGTCTATCCTCGCCCGTGATCCTTCGACTGGCGCGCTTGGCGCCGCCGTCGCCTCCCGCTTCTTCGCCGTCGGTGCGCTGTGCATTCATGTTGAGGGCGGGGTGGCCGCCCTGGCCACACAGGCGCTGGTCAATCCCATGTATGCCGTCCACGCCATGCCTCGGCTGCGTGCAGGCGCGGACCCTGTGGCAGTCCTGAATGACCTGACCGGCCCGGATCCGGGCACGGCGCAGCGTCAGCTTCACATTCTGAGCGCGGAGGGCCGCATCGCCCAGCACACCGGGGCGGACTGTGTTGCCTGGGCTGGGCATGTCCGTGGGATGGACGTGTCCGTTGCCGGCAACATGCTGGCCGGTGCCGCCGTTGTAGAGCGCACGCTGGACGCCTTCCTGCACGCGGACGGCTCGCTTGCCGAGCGTCTTCTGACGGCAATGGAAGCCGGGGAGGCCGTCGGCGGCGACAAGCGCGGACGGCAGGGCGCCGGGCTGAAGGTTTGCCTCGCTGATCCCTACCCCGACTTGGATTTGCGCGCCGACGACCATCCGGACCCGCTGGCCGAGCTGCGCCGCCTGCACCGTGTCAGCCAGGAGCGCTACGCCGTGTTCCGCCGCCACCTGGCCGGCGCCGCCGACCCCTGGGGCACCGTGGACCGCACCGTCATCGAAGCCGCCATCGCCCGCGACGGGAAGGCCCCTGCATGAACCGCCTTGCCGCCGTCCTCGCGCTGCTGCTGTCCGGCCCGGCACAAGCGCAGGCCCAAGCCCAGGCTCCGGCCCAGACCCTGACCATCGCGCTGCGGGAGGACCCCGACGTGCTCGACCCCACCCTGGGGTCCGCCTTCGTCAGCCGCGTCATCTACGCCGCCATGTGCGACAAGCTGATTGACCTGGACGAGCACCTGAATCTGGTCCCTCAGCTCGCAACGGCCTGGACCTGGGAGGACCCGACCCGCCTGCTGCTCACCCTCCGCCCCGGCGTCGTGTTCCATGATGGCGAGCCGTTCGACGCCGAAGCCGTCAAGTACAAGCTGACCCGCGACCAGACCATGAAGGGCAGCATGAGGGCCGGGGAGATCAACTCCATCAGCGCCATCGAGGTCGTCTCCCCCTTGCAGGTGCGCCTGGTCCTGCGCGCGCCCAACGCGCCGCTGCTGGCCCAACTGGCGGACCGCGCGGGGATCATGATCTCCCCCAAGGCGGCGGAGGCCGCGGGCACGGCATTCGGACAGAACCCGGTTTGCGCCGGGCCATATCAGTTCGAGAGCCGGGCGGCCCAGGACAGCATCGTGCTGCGCCGCTTCCTGCGGCACTGGGACGCCGCCAGCTACCACTTCGACCGGGTGGTCTATCGCCCGATGCCCAACGCCGCTGTGCGCCTGGCCAACCTGCAGGCGGGCGCGGTGGACCTGGTGGAATATATCCTGCCCACCGACCTTCCGGCGGTGCAGGCCAACCCGCGGCTGCGCGCCGCAGTGGGGGAGGGGCTGGCCTACACCGGCATCGCCTTCAACATCGCCAACGGTCCCGCCGCCGACACCCCCCTGGGCCGGGACCGCCGCGTGCGCCAGGCGTTCGAGGCCGCGGTGGACCGCGCCGCCGCCAACCAGGTCGTTTACAACGGCCTGTTCAGCATCACCGCGCAGGCGAACTCCGAGTCCTCGCCCATGCACGTGCCTGCGGTGGCGCCGCCGCCGCGCGACCTGGCCCGGGCGCGGGACCTGCTGCGCCAGGCCGGCGTGACGCTCCCCGTGCCGGTCACGCTGACCCTGCCCAACAGCCCCGACGTGCAGCAGGCCGCCGAGGTGATCCAGGCCATGGCCGCGGAGGCCGGCTTCGACGTGAAGCTACAAGTGATGGAGTTCGCCTCGGCCCTGCAAGCCGGCTACGCCGGGCGGTTCCAGGCCTTCATGATCGGCTGGTCCGGACGGTCCGACGCGGACGGCAACACCTGGCAGCAGCTCCACACCGGCGGCACCTTCAACTACGGCCGCTGGAGCAGCCCGCAGGCCGACGCCCTGCTGGACGAGGCCCGCACAGTCTCCGATCCCTCCGCCCGCCGCACCCTCTATGCCCGGCTGTGGGCTGTGGAGCGCGAGGAGCTGCCGCTAATGTATCTCTGGATCGCCCGGAACATCGTGGGCATGAAGCGGGACCTGCAAGGCTTCGTGCAGGTGCCGGACGGGCTGATCCGGCTGCGGGGGCTGCGCCGGGGCTAGCTCAGCAGCCCCGCCACCGCCCCGCTCATGCACGTCGCCAGCGTCCCCGACAGCACCGACCGCAGCCCCAGCCCCACGATCTCCGCCCGCCGCTCCGGCACCAGCGCCCCCATGCCGCCCACCAGGATGCCCAGGCTGCCGAAGTTGGCGAAGCCGCACATCGCATAGGTCAGGATCAGCCGGGACCGCGGCGCCAGCGCCTCCGGCGGCAGGGCGGCCAGGCCCAGGTAGGACACGAACTCGTTCAGCACGGTCTTGGTGCCCATCAGCAGCGCCGCCGCCGGCGCCTCCTGCCAGGAGATGCCGATCAGCCACATGACGGGCCGGAACGGCAGCGCGAACAAGGATTGCAGCGTCCACCCACCCGGCAGCAGGCCAATGGCCTGGTTGGCCAGCGTGACCAGCGCCACCGCCACCAGCAACGTCGTCGTGATCCCCACCAGAGGCCCCACCCCGTCCGCGGTGCCGCGCACGATGGCGTCCAGCGCGTTGGCCGGACGGTCATGCGCCAGGGCCGCCGGCGCCCTGGCGCCCGGCCCGAACGGCACCATCAGCGCCGCCACCGCCAGCGCCGCCGGGGTGCTGATGACGGACGCCGTCAGGATCACCCCTAGCGCGCCCGGCACCACCGGCCCCAGCACGGCGGCGTAGATCACCATGACAGTGCCCGCCACGCCCGCCATGCCGCAGCTCATGACCGCGAACAGCTCCCCCCGGCTCATGCCCTGCAGGTAGGGCCGGATCAGCAGCGGCGCCTCGATCATGCCGACGAAGACGTGGACGGCGGCGGCCAGGGCGAGCGGCCCGTCCAGCCCCATCGTCCGCCGCAGCACCGCCGCGAACGCCCCCGACAGCCGCTGCAGCACCCCCCAGTGGAACAGCAGCGACGACAACGCGCTGATGACCAGCACGAGCGGCAATATCTTGAACGCCAGGATGAAGCTGCCGCCGGGCCGCAGCTCCGTGAAGGGCAAGGCACCTCCGCCCAGGTAGCCGAACAGGAAGGCCGTGCCGGCATCCGTCGCCCGCTGCAAGGCGTCGGCGGCGTCGTTCAGCAGCAGGATGGCGCGCTGCGCCGGCGGCACGGCGATCAGCAGCACCGCCAGCGCAACCTGCACCACCAACCCGGCGGCCACCGTGCGCCAGCGTATCGCCCGCCGGTCCTCGCTGCACGCCCACGCAAATGCGAGCAGGAGGGGATAGCCTATGAGGGCTTGCACGGCGCGCAGCCAGGGCGGACGAAGAGGGTCACGGCGCCACGCTAGCCGCTGGCCGCGGCGGGGCCAATGCAGGCCGGACACGCCCGCGCAAGCGGCGCGTCGGGCGGCCGCCCCAGCTGTAAGAAATGCTTTTGCACTCCCGCCGAACCCACCCTACATGCCTGCCATGAACATCGAACAGACCACCCTCCCGAACGGCCTTCGGGTCGTGTCCGTCAACCTGCCGGGCTTCGACAGCGCCGCCGTCGCCGCCTTCGTCAAGGCTGGCGCCCGCAACGAGACCGAGGCCAACAACGGCATCGCCCACTTCCTGGAGCACATGGCCTTCAAGGGCACCCGCACCCGCAGCGCCCTGCAGATCGGCGCGGAGATCGAGGTGCTGGGCAGCAGCGTGAACGCCTACACCTCGCACGAGACCACCTGCTACTTCGTCACGGGCCTGAAGGGCACCATAGACCGCTCCGTCGCCATCATCGGCGATGTCCTGTGCAACTCGGTGTTCGAACCCAAGGACATCGAGACCGAGAAGGGCGTCATCCTGCAGGAAATTCGCCGCGCCACCGATAACCCCAGCCATGTCGCCTACGACGGCTACGGCCTGACCGCCTACCCCGGCCAGAGCATCGGCCGCCCGATCCTGGGCCGCGCCGAGCTGATCGAGCAGGTGAACCGCGACCACTTCACCAGCTTCGTGTCCGACTTTTACTTCGGCGACAACATGGTTGTTGTCGGCTGCGGCGACTTCACGCACGAGTCGTTCGTCGGCATGGTCGCCGTCCACTTCGAGCATCTGCCGGGCCGCCCCGCCCCGGTGCAGGTCGTGCCGGCTCAATACACCGGCGGCGTCGTGCGCAACACCGAAAAGGACTTCGAGCAAGTGACGATCTTGCTGGGCCTGCAATCCGTGCCCGAGACGGACGCAACGGTTTATGCCCACAAGGTCCTGGCCCGCGCCCTGGGCGGCGGCATGAGCAGCCCGCTGTTCCAGGAGGTGCGGGAGAAGCGCGGCCTGGTTTACAGCGTCGGTGCCTACAGCGACCACGGCGTGGACCATGGCGAGCTTGTCATGCACGCCGGCACCACCGCCAAGCACGTGGACGAGCTGATGGACGTCGCCTGCGCCGAGCTGGTCAAGATGACCGAGGCCGTCACCGAGGCCGACATGACCCGTGCCAAGAACGGCCTGCTGGTCCGCCTGGCCACCGCCAAGGAGCGCCCGTTCAGCCTGGCCCAGGGCATCGCCGGCAGCCTGTTCGAGCACGGCGAGATACAGACGCCCGAATTCGCCATGCGCAAGGTGGAAGCCGTGACGATGGAGGACGTGGCCGCCGCCGCCCGCATGGTCGCCCGCAGCAACCCGACGATCTCCCTGGTCGGCCCGGTGCCCGAAGCCGACTACCACGCCCGCGTCCGCGCCGCCCTGGGGTAGGAAGAAGCTGCCCGAGAAAGGAACTGCGCTGCTCTGCTCCCTCTCTCTCCGGGAGAGGGCCGGGGTGAGGGAAGCCGAGCAGCGCTAGCCTGGCCACCGATAGTCAGCCCGCGTTGATTGAGGAAAATCCTCACTGCCCCCCTCACCCCAACCCTCTCCCGGAGGGGGAGGGAGCGGCACATCGCAGACCCCGCGCAAACGCCGGATTAAACCTCGCGCATCCCCGCGTGTGATCCGCTATGCTTCCACGTCCGCCTTCCAAGGGATTCCGACTCGATGCCCACGCCGTTCTCCTCGGACGATCTTGGCCGCGTATTCGACAGCCGAACCCTGACCCGCGGTCGGACCCTACTGCTGGTTGGCGAAGTCGAGGCCGGGCTGCAAGGCGACACGGTCACCGCAACCGTGGACCAGGCTGGCACCAAGCAGACTGTCACCCTGGACCCCAAGCCGTCCGGCGGCCACGTCGCTCTCAATGCCCGCTGCACCTGCCAGATGCCCGCCTGCGTCCACGCCGCCGCCGCCGCCTTCGCCGCACTGGAGCGCTTCCCCGCCCTCCGCAAGGCCGCCCCCAAGACTCTGCTGGACAGCTTGGCCGAGGATGAAGCGCCCGAGCGCCGCATCCCCCTGTTCGAGCTGGCTGCCGCCCCGCCGCCGGAGGGCTGCTTCGTCAGCACTTTCCTGGTCGGGGAGCGCACCCGGCGCATCACCCCCACCACCCCCCGCCACGTCATGACCGACCCCGGCAGCGGCGCCCCCGCCCGCGCCCTGGCCCGGCTGCTCGGCGGCGGCGCGACCACCAAGTCCACCGTCACCCGTGAAGCCATGCCCGAGGTGCTGCGCCAGTTGGCCGCATCCGGCCACGCCCGCTGGGCGCCCAGCGGCAAGCGCCTGCATGATGGCGAAACCCGCACCTTCGACGCCCACCACAAGCCCAAGCTGCCGGCCAAGTCCGCAGTCCTGCAAAGCGACGCCGGGCCGTTCTACGTGGACGGCGCGACCGGCGCCGTGGGCCGCGTCCGCCTGCGCCAGCCCGCCCCGGCCCCGACCCGCGTCCGCCGTCCCGACCCCGTGCCGATCCCTGCCGCCGCCAGCGACGCCGCCATCGTCGAGACCGAGATGGCGCCCGTCATGCGCCTGCGGCGGGTGCGGAACGCCGACGCAATGGGCCGCATCAGCATGTTGGACGCGCTGACGCTGGACTTCGACTATGGTGGCGTGCTGATCGCCGGACATGACGAGCGGCAGTTCATCCGCGTCATGTCCCCAGCCGGCCCCAGCTTCGTCCGCCGCGACACGGTGGCGGAGGAGGCCGCGTTTAACACCCTAGGCGCCGACGGCTTCACCCAGATGCGGATTGCCGAAGCCGGGTCCCTCAAGGGCCGCCGCGCTCTGGTCCATGTCGGCCAGGACGCCGCGGAGCGCTGGCACCACTTCATGGCCGCCCGCATCCCGCAACTTCAATTGCTGGGCTGGCGCAACCTGATAGACCGCGACTTCGGCCCCCGCCTGGTCGAGGAGGTCGGCACTGCCGACGTGCAGATCCAGGATGCCGGCCCCGGACGGTTCAGCCTGGACTTCGGCATCGAGATTGACGGCGTCCGCCTGCCGCTGCTGCCCATCCTCAGCAAGCTGATCGAGCGCGGCGGCCTGGACGCCGCCCAGATCGTGGACGGCGAGATCATCACCAGCCTGGACGACGGTCGCGTCGTGAAGCTGCCCGCCGACCGCATCCGCCGCCTGCTGGCCATCATGGGCGACCTGATCGAGGGTGCAGGCCGCCTGCAGGACGGCCCCCTGGTCCTGCCGACTGCCGAGGCCGCGACGGTCCTGGAGCTGGAGGACCTGGTCAACACCCGGTTTGAGAGTGCTGCGGCCATACGCGCCTACGTCGAGCAGTTCCGCGACGAGGCCGAGATCGCCCCGGTCCTGCTGCCCGGCGCATTTAAGGGCGACCTGCGCCCTTACCAGAAGCACGGCCTGGACTGGCTGCAGCACCTGCGCGGCCACGGCCTGGGCGGCCTGCTGGCCGACGACATGGGCCTGGGCAAGACCGCCCAAACCATCGCGCACCTGGTGTTCGAGCACGCCGCCGGCCGCCTGGACCGCCCGGCGCTGATCGTCGTGCCCACCAGCCTCATCAGCAACTGGACGGCGGAGCTGGCGAAGTTCGCCCCCCACCTGCAAACCGCCGTCCTGCACGGCCTGGACCGGCACGCCCGCCGGGACCGCCTGGCCGGCACCCACGTCGTCATCACCACCTACACGGTGCTGGCCCGCGACATCGCCGACATGAAGGAGCTGGCCTGGTCCGTCGTGGTGTTGGACGAGGCGCAGGCCATCAAATCCCCCGCCGCCAAGGCCACCCGCGCCGTCAGTCAATTGGACACGGGCCACCGCGTCTGCCTGTCCGGCACCCCGGTCGAGAACAACCTCGAAGAACTGTGGTCCCAATTCAACTTCCTCATGCCCGGCCTGCTCGGCGACCGCGCCGTGTTCGCCAAGCGCTTCCGCACGCCCATCGAAAAGCGCGGCGACGACCAGCGCCGCCTGCAACTGGTGCGCCGCATCAAGCCCTTCATCCTGCGCCGCACCAAGTCCGAGGTCGCGACGGAGCTGCCGCCCAAGCACACCATCCTGCGCCGCATCACACTGGCCCCCGACCAGCGCGAGCTGTACGAGACCATCCGCGTCACCCTGCAGGAGCGCGTGCGGGAGGAGGTGGCGGAGCGCAGCCTGGCCGGCAGCCGCATCGTCGTGCTGGACGCCCTGCTGAAGCTGCGCCAGGTCTGCTGCGACCCCCGCTTGGTCAAGCTGCCGTCGGCCCGGCTGGTCGAGTCCTCCTCCAAGCTGGACGACCTGCTGGAGATGGTGTGCGAGATGATCCCCGAAGGCCGCCGCATCCTGCTGTTCAGCCAGTTCACCTCCATGCTGGACCTCATCAAGCCCCGCATGGCCGAGGCTGGCATCCCCTTCGTCGAGCTGCGCGGCGACACGCGGGACCGTGCGGAGCCGGTGCGGGCGTTCCAGGCCGGGGAGGTCCCGCTGTTCCTGATCTCCCTGAAGGCCGGCGGCCGCGGCCTGAACCTGACCGCCGCCGACACCGTGATCCACTACGATCCCTGGTGGAACCCGGCTGTCGAGAACCAGGCCAGCGACCGCGCCCACCGCATCGGCCAGACCAAGTCGGTGTTCGTCTACAAGCTGATCGGCGCGGACACGGTGGAGGAGCGCATCCTTGAGCTGCAGCAGCGCAAGGCCGAGCTGGCCAACCTGACCTTCACCGAACCGGGCGACCTGGCGGCGCTGGCGCAGGAGGATGTGGACTTCCTGTTTGGCGGGGAGGTGGGACGGAGGGCGGCATAGAGGCCGCATATCCTTTGCTTGAGCTGCTCACGATGCCAGATTGACGGCCTTGGTGCGGAGGCTGGAATGGATGCGACTGTTGACGTAACGCTGGCTGTCACCCCGGAGACAGCGGAACTGCTGAGTGATCCCGCGCGCCGCCGGGCGGCTGCACGCTATCTCGACGCTTTGCTCCGGAATAACGGGGCCGGACTGATGTTGGTGGAGGCGTTGGCGGACGTTCAGCGTGAAGCTCAGGCCAACGGGCTGACCGATGAGATCGTTGATGCCGAGTTGGAGGCGTGGCGGGCAGAGCGGCGAGGTCGGAACTAATTCATAGAATGTAGGACAGTCTGCGCATTCCATCATTGAAGATCAGCCCTATCGTGTATGGCGATCGTCCTGCTCTTGTCTGCCTCATCATGATCTCTTTATATAATGGAAAGCAGTTGTAGAAATGTCTGATTTGAAGAGATATCTTATCATACCATCTGACCCTCAGGAGGTTCCAAATTTAGCCGATTTGGAACGTGCGGAAGCGGCGCTGGGAGTCCAGTTGCCAGGTGACTACAAAGCTTTCATCCTGCTTTATGGCACTGGCAGAATTGCCGAGTTCCTCAGTATCTTCAACCCTATATCCAGCAATCGACACATAAATCTTGTCCGCAATGCCGTTGATGATCCCGAAGGTTGCTCTATACTTAAGTCAAAGTTCCCAGAGCATTTCATATATGACCGTTTCCCCACCCCGGGCGGACTTTTGCCTTGGGCAGGAAACGACAATGGTGACAGGTTCTATTGGAGAACGAGAGGAGCACCGAACGACTGGTCCACAGTCGTTGATGGCAGGAGCGCCGGGAACTCAATTGCTTACGCCGAAAGCTTCTCGACCCTGCTTGTGGGCTGGCTGACAGGTCGCGCTGACCTTGCGGGGCTGCCGGTCTTGAAGCCCGACGACGTAGGCTTCCGCCCGTTCCATCCGCGCCTTACCTAACCCGCGCCACCCGCCAAACCGTCCCGTTCCCATCCTCCGACACCAGCACCGACCCATCCCGCAACACCCCCACCCCCACGGGCCGCCCCCACACCCCCGCATCATCCCGCACGAACCCGGTCAGCACGTCCTCATATGCCCCCGTCGGCACCCCGTCCCGCATCGGCACCCGCACCACCTTGTAGCCCGTCCGCAGCCCCCGGTTCCAGGACCCATGCAGCGCCACCAGCGCGTCCCCGCGCCACGGGAACATCGCCCCGTCATACAGCGTGATGCCCAACGGCGCCGAGTGCGGCTGGATCAGCACGTCGGGCACCAGCACGTCCCCGGCCAGGTCCGGACGGCGCCCCGCGTTCCGCGGGTCCTCGTGCGCGCCGATGTAGTACCACGGCCATCCATAGAACCCGCCCGGGCGCACCCGCGTCACGTAGTCCGGCGGCAGGTCATCGCCCAACCCGTCCCGCTCATTCACGGCGCACATCACCGTCCCGCCGGACTGCACCGCCAGCCCCACGCAGTTCCGCAGCCCGTTCGCCAGGTGCCCGGCGGGCCGCCCGGCGGGGTCGAACACCAGCACCGCCGCCCGGTCCAGCTCGTTGCCCCACGACGCCCCGCGCCCGGACGCAGCCTCCAGCGACGCCAGCCTCGGCGCAGGCAGGGCAGGGGCCGCGTCCACGTTGCTGGCGCTGCCCACCGACACATACATCCGCGTCCCGTCCGGGGAGAACGCGACATCGCGCGTGGAGTGCCCGCCCTCCGGCAGCACCGGCACGATCACCTGCGCCGGGCCGGACGCACGCAGGTCGCCCGCCCGGTAGGGGAAGCGCACCACGCGCCCGGTCTCCCCGACATACACCCACACCGGCGCAGGTCCCGGCGGCCAGAACGCGATGCCGAACGGCGCATCCAGGCCCGAAGCGAACACCTCGTTCGCCGCCGGTGTCCGCGCATCCGGCGCCGGGCGCAGCACCCGTACGCGCCCACCCGCCGTCTCCGCCACGAACACGTCGCCGTTCGGCGCCGTGCGCAGGATGCGCGGCCCCTGCAGCCCCGCGGCGAACAGCGAGACCTCGGACCCCTCCGGCCCGCGCAGCGCCGCCCCGGGCGGGCGCGGCACCACGGACGCGCCGTTGCTGCGGGACCGTGTCTCGTTCGGGGCACCCAGGTCGGATGGGCGTATCAGCCGGGTCACGCCGGGCGCGTCGCCGCGCCAGTCGCCGAAGGCATCCCGTCCCGTCCGCACCGGCTCCGCCGCAAACGCGGCAGCAGCGGCCAGCACGACGACCCCAGCCAGAACGCCACGCAACATGCGATCTCTCCTTAAGCGGGCACATTGAGCAGCACCGCATCCCGTGCCACACCTGGCCCGGCATGTGGCGAACGGAAACGGCACCGCCCACGCCTCACGCAGATGCGACCGGGCAGGGGGACGACGTGGACGCGGGCTGCCATCACGCTCCTGATCCCTCGCCGCTTCGGAGCACCCGCAAGGGCTACGACTCCGCGCCTGCCGTCCCCGTCCCGTCCAGCCCAGCCGGTGTCCCTCCCAGCTACGCCGACCTAACCCGCATCTTGGCGGAGTCGTTCGATCCCGTCTTCTACCTCGCCCGCAACCCCGACGTCGCCGCCGCCGGGATGGACCCGCTGCAGCACTACATCACGACAGGCTGGCAGGAGGGCCGAGACCCCAACCGCTGGTTCGACACCGCCTATTACCGCGCCAACACACCCGGCGTGAACGCCGCCGGCCTCAACCCGCTCTGGCATTTCCTCGCGCAGGGCCGCGCCCAGGGCCGCCCGCCGCTCCGCCGGCACGCGGCGGAGCGCGCCGCCCTGCAACAGGCCGCCCCGCCTCCCGGGCCGGGCCAGCCCCTGCCGGAACAGCCGCACCTGACGGTGGACGGCCTGCGCCAAGCCTTGGCCCCGCGCCTGGCTTCCGCTGTCGGCGTCACCCTGTCCGTCAGCCACGACCGCTACACCCATTCCATCGGCGGCGTGCAGATACTTGTGTCGGACGAGCAGCTTGCCTTCAACGCCCGCGGTGAGGCCTACTTGCACCTCGCGCCGGCAACGCCCCGCCTATGCCTGGCGCCAGAGGACGAAGCGCCGTTCCTTATCCACGTCACGCTGGACGGCATCCACCTCGGCGTTACCACCTACGACGACCTGGCCGCGGTGCTGGCGGGCTTGCGCCCGCAGCGTCCGGCCCCCCGCCGGCTGATCCTGCACTGCCTGCTGGGCCACCAAGCCGCCGCGATGCCCATGCTGCGTGACGCCTTGCAGCCGCACCACGCCGTGTTCTGGCTGAACGACTACGAGGCCGTCTGCTCCGGCTATAATCTGCTCCGCAACGATGTCGCGTTCTGCGGCGCCCCGCCCCCGGACAGCGCGGCCTGCCGCGTCTGCATCCACGGTTCCGCCCGCGCCGGCCACCTCCGCCAGGTGGCAGCCCTGTTCAGCGCCATCCCGATGCACGTCGTCGCCCCCTCCCGCGCCGCCCTGGCCGTCTGGCACGCCGGTGCGGCGCTGCCCCACCTGTCCGTCCAGGTCCATGAATACGCCGAGGTCGTCCCCGCCCCACCCCCGGCGGACCCGCCCGCACCGGAAGCCGGCCCGGTCCGCGTCGCCTTCGTCGGCTATCCCCTGTCTCAGAAGGGCTGGTCCGCCTTCGAGACCCTGGCCCACCGCCTGCACGGCTCTGACGCCTACCGTCTGTTCCACTTCGCCGCTGCACCGCCGGACCCGCCCCTGCCCGGCGTCGAATCCGTTCCCGCCCGCGTGTCCCCGGGTGCCCGCAACGCCATGACCAGCCTGCTGCACGCCCACGCCATCCAGCTTGTCCTGATCCTGTCCCCCTGGCCCGAGACCTTCTGCCTGGCCGCATATGAAGCCCTGGCGGCCGGTGCCGACCTCGTCGCGCTGGCGGCCAGCGGCAATCCCGCCGACCTGGTGCTGCGAACTGGCCGCGGCGTCGTCGCGCGGGATGCTGACGCCATGCTCGACTTCTTCCTGAACGGAGACGCCGCCCGCTATGCCCAGCTTGCCCCAGCGGCCCGGAACCCACGCGGCCAGCTTGTGTCCCGCGGCATGACCGCCACCCTCCCGCTGCAGGACGCGCAGCCTGGGCCGCAACAGGACGCCTCGAACCCCCCGCCTACTCCTCCCGCCACCGACGAGACTTGAACACGTCCAGCCGCGCCCGCGCCGCCCGCTCCGCCGGGGTCAGCGCCAGCCATATCTGCAGCCGCTGCAGCACCTCCCGCGTCACCAGCACCAAATCCAGCGCCATCGCTTCCATCACCGGCACGTAGCGCAGCCCCTCCAGCTCCCCAGATCCCCCCAGCGTGCCCGACACCCGCCCGGCGTCCACGACGAAGAAGCGCGCATTGAACCGGATGGGGCTGCTGGGCGGCGTGATGGCCCGGCACAGGTAGTCCATCCCGTCCAGCCGCGGCGGCGTGCCCAGGGTAAGTCCCGTCTCCTCCTGCAGCTCGCGCGCTGCCGCGGCCAGCAGGGCGCGGGCCAAGCGGGGCCGGGCGCCGCGGCTCAGCATCGCCAGCACCTCCGGCCGCGGCTCGGCAGCGGCAGGCAGGGCGGCGTCTCCGGGGTCCACCGCGCCGCCCGGGAACACAAGCCGGTTCGGCATGAAGCGGTGCCCGGCCCCGCGCTGGCCCATCAGCACCTCTGTCCCCGCGGCGCCATCCCGCAGCACCAGCAGGCTCGCGGCATGGCGGGCGAACACCGGGCGCAGCGGGGCAGGGCGGTCCAGAGGCGCATCAGGGAGAAGGGCCATGCCCCAACCCTTGCCCGGGACCGCCGGGCCGCGCAACCCGGCTATCCCCCAAGCTGCACCCGTCTTACCATCCCGCCATGCGGCCGAACGGCCCCCACCCGGAGGATACGCCATGCGCGCCATCACCCTAGCCGCCCTGCTGCTGCCCGTTGCCGCCGTGGCCCAGGCGCCCCCGGCCCAGCTCCTGATGGGTCTGGACAACAAGCTGTTCTTCGAGGCCGCTGGGCCGCGCAACGGCCCGCCCGGGACCGACGCCGTCGCCGTCATCAGCCTGGCCGACCCGGCGCATCCCCGCATCACCGCGACCCTGCCGCTGGACAACTCCGTGGCGGGACCGCCGACCAACCTGCAGATCACGCCGGATGGCCGGCTGGGCCTGGTCGCCAGCAGCCTGGTCAACACTCCCAAGGACGCCGGCTTCGCCGCCGCGCCCGACAACCGCCTGCACGTCTTGGACCTGCAGGCTCAGCCTCCGCGCTTGCTGGAGACCATCACGGTCGGCCGCCAGCCGTCCGGCCTCAGCATCCGCCGCGCCGGCGACCTCGCGCTGGTCGCCAACCGCGCCGGACGCAGCATCTCGGTGCTGAGCATCCAGGGCACCGCCGTCCGCCAGGTCGCCGAGGTGCCGGTAGAGGACGAGGCCGCCGCTGTCGTGTTCTCCCCTGACGGGACCCGCGCCTGGTTTGCCAAGAACCTGGTCCACAAGGTCGGCGTGCTGCGTATCGAGGGTACATCCGTCACCTACGACAAGTCGCTGGACATGCCGGTGGGTCTGGGCGTCTACAACCTGGACGTGACGCCGGACGGCACGCGCGTCATCGCCGCCAACACCGGCACCGGCAGCGACGGCCACGCCAAGACCGTCAGCGTCATAGACGCCACACAGCAGCCGCCCCGCGTCGTGGACCATGTGACGGTCGGCGACAGCCCGGAGGGGTTCGCCATCACCCCCGACGGACGCCACGCCGTCGCCGTCCTGCTGCGCGGCACCAGCGCCCCGCACGCCGCTTGGTCCTACACGCGGACCGGCGCGGTCGTGCTGCTGACCCTGGCCGACGGAGCCGCCAGGGTCACGGGTGCCGCCGAGGCCGGCAACCTGCCGGAGGGCGTCGCCTTCAGCCCGGACAGCCAGTACGTCTATGTCGGCAACTACGCCGGGCGCACCCTGCAGGTGTTCCGCATCGAGGGCGATGCGGTTCGGGACACCGGTGTGGTGCTGGACCTGCCGGGCCAGCCTGCCTCCCTCCGCGGCCCGGCGCGCTGACGCCGGCGGACGATATTCTCCCGGGCCGCTGCATCCAGCAGGCGGCCTGGCCGGTATCCCAAGTGCCGCACCGCAAGCGGCGGCGGCCCCGCCACTTGCGGACTGCCGGCCACACAAGGGGAACGCGCATGAACAAGCATATCCGGGCGGCCTTCGTCGCCCAAGCGCTGATCGCCGCACCGCTGCTCGGCCTGGCGTCGCACGCCCACGCGCAGGTCATGGTCGGCGGGGCGTCGATGTACGCCAACAAGGACATTATAGACAACGCCGTCAACTCCAAGGACCACACCACCCTGGTTGCCGCCGTGAAGGCGGCCGGCCTGGTCGAGACGCTGAAGGGGCCGGGGCCGTTCACGGTGTTTGCCCCCGTCAACGCCGCCTTCGCCGCCCTGCCCGCGGGCACGGTGGACACCCTGCTGAAGCCTGAGAACAAGGCGGCGCTGACCAAGGTGCTCACCCTGCACGTCGTGCCCGGCAAGGTGGACGCCGCCGCGCTGACCGGCATGATCACAGCCGGCGGCGGCAAGGCGACGCTCAAGACGGTCGAGGGCGAGAGCCTGGCCGCCACCGTCGTGGGCGGGGTCGTTACCATCACGGACGGCAAGGGCGGCATGGCCCACGTCACCATTGCCGATGTGGTGCAGAGCAATGGCGTGATCCACGTCATTGACCGGGTCCTGCTGCCCAAGTAGCGCAGCCCAGCGCGCCGGGCCGCGGTTGGCCCGGCGCGTCTTGCTCATCTTCACCCCTCCTGGGATCATGGCGGCATGGATGCCCAGCCCTCGCCATTCGACCCCCCGCCATCCGATGACGAGGCCGCCATGCTGCTGCTGCGCTGTGCCCGCGCGGACGGCGCCGCGTTCCGTCGCCTGTATGAGACCCAAGGCCCGCACCTGTATGCCGTGGCGCTGCGCATCACCCGCCAGCCTGCCCTGGCGTCCGACGCCGTCCATGACGCCCTGCTGCAGGTGTGGCGCAACGCCGCCCGCTTCGACCCCGCCCGCGGCAACGCCCGCGCCTGGCTGCTCAGCCTGGTCCGTTACCGCGCCCTGGACCTTGTCGCCCGCGTCGGCCGGGTGCTGCCCGCGGCGGACGCGCCGGACCCGGCCGATCCCGATCCCAACCCGCTCGACCGGATGCTGGGCACCGAGGCCGGGTCGGCGCTGCACCGCTGCCTGCAAGACATCGAACCCAGCCGGCGGCGCATGGTCGTGATGGCCTTCCTGGACGGCCTGACCCACCCGGAGGTCGCCGCCCGCGTCGCCCAGCCCCTTGGCACCGTGAAGTCCGGCATCCGGCGTGCCCTGGCCACGCTGCGCGCCTGCCTGGACGGGGTGGCGGCATGACCGGCGCCGCGCCGCCAGGCTCCGAGGACTCTGGCCTGGCCGCTGCGGAATACGTGCTCGGCACGCTCTCGCCCGAGCAGGCCCGCGCGTTCGAGGCGTTGGTCCTGTCCGATACCGCTGCCGCCGCTAGCCTGCAAACATGGGAGGCCCGCCTAGGTCCGCTGTCCGACGCTGTGCCGCCGGTCGCGCCGCCGCCGGAGCTGTGGCGGCGCCTGGCGCTCGCCGCAGGCATCAGCGACGCCCCGCCACGCAAAGTTCCGACATCCCGCGCCGCCGGGCTATGGAGCGACTTGCGGCTATGGCGCGGCCTGGCCCTAGGCGCAGGTGCGGTCGCAGCTGCCCTCGCCTTTGTGCTGCTGCGCCCGCCGCCCGGGCCGGAAGTGCTGGCGGCGCTGTCCCAGGTCGGGACGCCCGGCGCAACCTTTCTCGTCCGCATCGGCGCAGACGGCACCGCGACCATCATGGCCGCCGCCCCGCCTGCGCCCATCCCGGGCCAGTCGCTGGAGCTTTGGGCGCTCACGCCGGGCGCTGCGGTCCCAGTCAGCCTAGGCGTGCTGCCAGGTGGCGGCGCAGCCCGCTTGCACGCGCCAGCGCAGCCCGGCACGCAGCTGATGCTCAGCCGCGAGCCTGCCGGAGGATCACGAACTGGGGCGCCGACCGGTCCCGTCGTCTATTCCGGCGTGATCCTCGCGGGAGGGTGATCTTGCTGGCTGCAAAGGGTTGACGCAGCCGCCGTCCCGCCTCATCTGGGATCAATCAGGACCGCTCGGGTCCGATTACAGGTCCGTCCCATGCTGCGTTTATCGAAACTCACGGATTACGCCGTTGTGGTGCTGGTTCGGCTGTCCCAGGGCACGCCCTGCCAGACCAGCCCCGGCATCGCCGCCGCAACTGGCGTGCCTGAGCCGACGGTGGCCAAGGTCCTCAAGGCCCTGGCCGGCAGCGGCCTGGTCACCAGCCAGCGCGGCGCACGCGGCGGCTACCGTTTGGCGCAGCCCTTGGCGCATATCTCCGTCGCCGACGTGGTGACGGCCATAGATGGCCCGATTGCGCTGACAGCCTGCGTCGAAGGTTCCGGCACCGGGTGCGAAGCCGAGTGCTGCTGCCCCGTCCGCGGCCGGTGGGACCTGGTCAACCTCGCGGTGCGGGCGGCGCTGTCCGCCATCACCCTTGCCGACATGGCCGCCGCAACGCCCCGCGCCCGCATTGTCCCGGCCCCTGTCCTTTCCACCATTTCTGCCGAATAGGTCCACACCGATGCCAGCAGTTGCCGAAACCCTCGACACCGTCGAGTCCATCACGCAGTCCGGCTACAAGTGGGGCTTCGAAACCGACATCGAGATGGAGATCGCCCCCAAGGGCCTGACCACCGACACCATCCGCATGATCTCGGCTAAGAAGGAGGAGCCGGAGTGGCTGCTGGAGTGGCGCCTGAACGCATTCGCAGCGTGGCAGGCGATGGAGGAGCCGATCTGGGCCAAAGTCGGCTACCCGAAGATAGACTTCCAGGACATCCACTACTACGCGGCTCCCAAGCGCCCCGCGCCGAAGTCCCTGGATGACGTGGACCCCGAGCTGCTCCGCATGTACGAGAAGCTCGGCATCCCGCTCAAGGAGCGTGCGATCCTGGCAGGCGTCGAGGGCGCGGGCATGGAGGGGGTGCCCGGCGCAGGCAACCCGAACATCGCCATTGATGCCGTGTTCGACAGCGTCTCCGTCGCCACTACCTTCCGCGATACTCTGGCGAAGTCGGGCGTCATCTTCTGCCCGATCAGCGAGGCCGTGCGCGAGCATCCCGATCTCGTCCGCAAGTACCTGGGCACCGTGGTTCCCGTGTCAGACAACTACTACGCTGCCCTGAACTGCGCCGTCTTCACCGATGGCAGCTTCGTCTATATTCCCAAGGGCGTCCGCTGCCCGATGGAGCTGAGCACCTACTTCCGCATCAATGCTAAGAACACCGGGCAGTTCGAGCGCACCCTCATCATCGCCGATGCTGGCAGCTATGTCAGCTACCTGGAAGGCTGCACTGCGCCGCAACGGGACGAGAACCAGCTCCACGCCGCGGTGGTCGAGCTGGTCCTGCTTGAGGATGCGCAGATCAAGTACAGCACGGTTCAGAACTGGTTCCCCGGCGATGCCGAGGGCAAGGGCGGCATCTACAACTTCGTCACCAAGCGCGCGGCCTGCCGCGGCGCGCGCAGCAAGGTGAGCTGGACGCAGGTGGAGACGGGGTCGGCCATCACCTGGAAGTATCCGTCCTGCATTCTGCAAGGCGACGACAGCGTGGGCGAGTTCTACTCGGTTGCCGTGACCAACAACCGCCAGCAGGCGGACACCGGCACCAAGATGGTCCATATCGGCAAGAACACCCGCAGCACCATCGTGTCCAAGGGCATCAGCGCCGGCAAGTCGGACAATACCTACCGCGGCCTGGTCCGCATCCTGCCGCGGGCGTCGGGCGCGCGGAACTTTACCCAGTGCGATAGCCTGCTGATCGGCGACCAGTGCGGCGCGCATACCGTGCCATACATCGAGAGCCGCAACCCGACCGCGAAGATCGAGCACGAGGCAACCACCTCCAAGATTGCCGAGGACCAGCTTTTCTACTGCCGCAGCCGCGGCCTGTCGGAGGAGGACGCGGTAGGCTTGATCGTTAACGGTTTCTGCAAGGACGTTCTTAAGGAGCTGCCCATGGAATTCGCGGTCGAGGCGCAGAAGCTGCTAGCCGTGTCGCTTGAGGGGTCCGTCGGCTGATGCTGTCCATCCAGAACCTGGCCGCGCGTATCGAGCAGAAGGAGATCCTGCGCGGCCTGAGCCTCGACCTGCCCGCTGGCGAGGTCCACGCCATCATGGGACCGAACGGCTCTGGCAAGAGCACGCTTGGCTACGTCCTGTCCGGTCACGAGGGCTACGAGGTCACGGGCGGCAGCGCCGCTTTTGAAGGGCAGGACCTGCTGGCGATGGAGCCGGAGGCCCGTGCCGCCGCTGGGCTGTTCCTGGCCTTTCAGGCCCCCATCGAGCTGCCTGGCGTCAACAACGCCAACTTTCTCCGCACCGCGCTGAACGCCATACGACGCGCCCGCGGCGAGGCGGAGCTGGACGCCGTGGGCTTCCTCCGCTTGGCGCGTGCCGAGAGCAAGCGGCTGGGGATGCCGGACGATATGCTGAAGCGCAACGTCAACGTCGGCTTCAGCGGCGGCGAGAAGAAGCGGAACGAGGTCCTGCAGATGGCCATCCTGCGTCCGAAGCTCGCCATCCTGGACGAGACGGACAGCGGCCTGGACATTGATGCGCTCAAGATCGTTGCGGACGGCGTGAACGCGCTGCGCTCGTCCACCTTTTCCGCGCTGGTCATCACCCACCACCAGCGCCTGCTGGACCACCTTGTGCCCGACCGCGTCCACGTCCTGTCCGCTGGCCGGATTATCCGGTCTGGCGGGCCGGAACTGGCGCGGGAGTTGGAGGCGAACGGCTACAGCGGCGTCGTCGGTCAGGCCGCAGCATGAACCAGCAGCTCCGCAACGGCGTCGACGCTTTCCTGCAGCGTTATCAAGGTCTCCGCGCCCGCCTGCCTGGAAATCCGGCGCTGCGTGACGCCGCGGCGGAACGCTTCGCCGCTGACGGCCTGCCTGGCACCAAGGGCGAGGCCTGGCGCTACACCAGCCTGCGCGGCCTGGCGGAAACGGCGTTCCAGGAACCCCTGGTTGCGGTGTCGTCCGACCCTAATCTAGGCGACGGCATCCCCGGCCCGCGCTTGGTCTTGGTGGACGGCCGCTACCAGCCCGGCCTGTCCGTCCTACCGGACGGCGTAACGGTCACGACCTTCGCCGACCACCCGGACTTCGGCCGCCTGCCGCGCCTGGACGCGCCTATGGTGGCTCTGAATACCATGCTGGCCGAGGATGGCGTGCAGTTGCACGTCGCTGCCGGGGTGGACGCGGGTACGGTGGAACTGGTGTCGGTCGCCGTTGACGGCCACCGACCCGTCGCCTTCCACCCGCGCCACAGCATCCACCTGGACACCGGTGCCAAGCTGACGGTCGTAGAAGTCACCCGTGGTGCAGGCGCCTACCTGCATAATGCCGTCACTGAGGCCGTGGTGGCCGACGACGCGGCTCTGGTCCACATCCGCCTTCAGCAGGAGGGCGATGCTGCCTATCACGTCAACACCACTTTTGTAGAGATCGCGTCGCGCGGCGTTTACGACGCCTTCGTGCTGACGCTCGGCGCCAAGCTGGCGCGCACGGAAATCCACGCGCGGCTGCTGGGGGAGGGCGGAGCCGTCCACCTCAACGGCGCGCAGTTGCTAGGCGGTCACCAGCACGGCGACATCACGACCATCGTGGCGCACGACGCCCCGGCCTGCGCGTCGCGCCAGACTGTCAAGAACGTCCTGTCCGATCATGCGCGCGGCGTATTCCAGGGCCGCATCGAGGTCGCGCGGGTGGCGCAGAAGACCGATGGATACCAGATGAATCAGGCGCTGCTGTTGTCGCCGCACGCGGAGATCAACTGCAAGCCGCAGTTGGAAATCTACGCCGACGACGTCAAGTGCAGCCACGGTGCGACAGTGGGAGAGCTGGACGTGGACCAGCTTTTCTATCTTCGCAGCCGCGGCATCCCAGAGAGCGAGGCTCGTGCCATCCTGGTGCGTTCCTTCTTGTCGGAGGCGATGGACCCCATCCAGCACGAGGGCGCGCGCGCCTTGCTGGAGCGGGCGATTGAGCAGTGGTGGGAGCGCCGGCCAGCATGAGCGCCTTTTCCAAGTCCGTCTTCGACGTGGAGCGCATCCGCGCCGAGTTCCCGATTCTGTCCCAGCAGGTCCGAGGCAAGCCGCTCGTGTTCCTGGACAGCGCCGCCTCCGCGCAGAAGCCGCGCTTCGTCATAGACGCGATGGTCCAGGCGATGGAAACCCAGTACGCCAACGTCCACCGCGGCCTGCACTGGATGAGCGAGCGCACGACCGATGCCTACGAGGCCACCCGCGACGCCGTGGTCCGGTTGCTGAACGCCCCCAGCCGCGACGAAATCGTATTCACCAAGAACACCACGGAGGCGATAAACCTCGTCGCCCACAGCTACGGCCGCGGCGTGCTCAAGCCCGGCCAGGCCGTGGTCATCTCCGCAATGGAGCACCACGCCAACTTGGTGCCCTGGCAGATGCTGCGCGACAGTCACGGGATCGAACTGCGCGTGGCGCCGATCACCGATGCAGGCGAGCTGGACATGGCCGGGCTGGAGGCACTATTGCAGGACGGCAAGGTCGGCCTGGTCGCGGTGACGCACATGAGCAACGTGCTGGGCACTGTTGTCCCGGCTTCACGCGTGGCGACGCTGGCGCACCACTACGGCGCACAGGTGTTGTTCGACGGCAGCCAGGCCATCGTGCATCGCCCCGTGGACGTGCAGGCCATTGGTGCCGACTTCTACACTTTCACTGCCCACAAGCTGTACGGCCCGACTGGCCTGGGCGTGCTGTGGGCGCGGCGCGAGCTGCTGGAGCGTATGCCCCCCTTCATGGGCGGCGGCGACATGATCGCCTCCGTGTCGTTCGAGCGCAGCACCTGGGCGGAGGTCCCGCACAAGTTCGAGGCCGGCACGCCCCCCATTGTCGAGGCCATTGGCCTGAGCGCCGCCATCGAGTGGGTCGAGCGGATCGGTTTCGACGCGATCCAGGCGCACGAGGCCGCGCTGACCGACCACGCCCTGAACCGCCTCTCCGAGGTGCCCGGCCTGCGCGTGCTGGGATCGGCCCAGGACCGCGGCGGCGTGTTCAGCTTCACGATGGAGGGCGCGCACGCCCACGACATCGCCACCCTGTTGGATCGCCAGGGCATTGCCGTGCGCGCCGGCAATCATTGCGCCGAGCCGCTCATGCGCCGCCTGGGCGTGGACAGCAGCGCCCGCGCCAGCACCGGCATCTACACGACGCCGGGTGAGATAGACATGCTGGCCGACACGCTGCACCGGGTGCGGGAGTTCTTCGCCTAGTGGACGCCAGCATGTTCGACGATCTGCGCGACCTGTACAGCGCCGAGATACGCGCCCATGGCCGCAACCCGGCCCACGGACGGCGGCCCGCCGTGTTCGATGCGCAGGCCAAAGGCGACAATCCGATGTGCGGCGACCGCGTGCAGGTCTTCGTGCGGCGAGATGGCGACCGGGTGGCCGAAACCGGCTTCGAGGCCCGCGGCTGCGAAATCACCATCGCCAGCGCGGACCTGATGTGCGAGGCCGTGCAGGGCCAGCCGGCGCACCGTATCAAGGCTATGGCCGATCAGGTGTCCGACATGGCCCGCACCGGCCTGTGCGACGTCTGCGAGGATGCGCTGCAGCGGATGCGCCCGCTGTCCGCAGTGCATCAGTTCCCATCGCGCCTGAAGTGCGTGACTCTGCCCTGGCACGCCCTGGTGGCGGCGCTGGACGGCGACAAGGAGACGGCCCATGAGTGACGCCCCAACTGCCCCTGACACCATCCCCGCCCCCGCCTCCACCAGCGTGGGCACCTGGACGCCGGACGGCGAGGTCGAAGCCAAGCCGACCGAGGATGCGATCCTGGCCGCCATCGCCACGGTCTATGACCCGGAAATCCCGGTGAACATCTACGAACTTGGCCTGATCTACGCCGTCGAGATGGACGACGCCAACGGCGTGAAGGTCGAGATGACCCTGACCGCGCCGGGCTGCCCGGCAGCCCAGGAATTGCCGGTCCAGGTGAAGGATGCCGTGATGGCCGTATCCGGCGTCACCTCCTGCCATGTGGACACCGTATGGGACCCGCCATGGGACCCCAGCCGCATGACCGAAGAGGCCCGCCTCGCCCTGAATATGTTCTAGCCTCTGCCTTCCCCCTCTCCCTCCGGGAGAGGGCCGGGGTAAGGGAAACGGCAAGCGCCGCACCTCCCCAGCTTCAAGGCTCTAACGAGACTTACGCACCGACCCGGGGCCTCCCTCACCCCAACCCTTTCCCGGAGGGAGAGGGAGCAAAGCAGGAGCCACCATGAACATCCAAACCGTCACCCGCCCGCGCCGCGCCCTGCCGCAACTCATGACCCTGACCGACGCCGCCGCAGCCCGCCTCTCGGCGCTTTACGCCAAGGGCCAGGAGGGAATGCTGCTCCGCATCAGCGTCAACACCAAGGGCTGCTCCGGACTGTCCTACGACATGACCTGGGTGCCCGAAGCCGGCCCGGGGGACGAGGTCGTGACCGACCGGGGCCTGACCGTGCTGGTGGACCGCAAGGCCAGCCTGTTCCTGATCGGCAGCAGCATGGACTACCAGGTCAAGGACCTGACCAGCGGCTTCACCTTCAGCAACCCGAACGAGAAGGGCCGTTGCGGCTGCGGCGAGAGCTTCCACGTCTGAACAGCGCTGTGAGAGTAGCCACTAAGTTATTTCCGGCAGGTTTTCTGTTCATTCCGGACACATATACTTCATCACATATGGAAGTATTGCGCCCGCCGCCTGATGAGTAACCACTAAGCATAGATGTCCGCGAGGTGAGGCTGCTCTCGGTCGGGATAGAAGCTCCAAAGTAGTTATCCGGCGTAATGCTTGCACCTGCCTGGAGAGCGGCGTCCGAGGCCGATTGCCCGCCGCCGGGCATGGTCAGCGCAGGGGTTCCAGTGCGGACGTCGGCGCATCGCCGCTGGTGCCGAGTCCGGCTGGCAGGCCGACGAGGCGGGACTCCGGAAGCTGGACTGCCAGACCGAATGCGGGCGCGTGGAGTCCGGGCTAACCGTCCCGGCCGGGTGAACCCTGGCTTGCAACCGCGGACCGCATCATGGCCTCATGCAAGAGGAGGCAGGACGGTGCCGACAAGAAATTCCGAACCCAGGACGACCGAGGACGGGCTGCGCACGCTCGAGCGTCTGGTGTCCGAGGGCGACCTGGACTTTGCGAAGGTCGCGATGGGGCTTCACGGTCCCGACTTCGACGCGATGATGGACGAGACCGGCAGGCGGAAAGGATGAGGGCCGTCAGGGCGGGCCTCCGCGACCTGGAGAACGCCGGTCCCGTGGAGGAGGCCGCCCTGGGCGGTCCCCGGATGGGCTGAGCCCGCGCTGCGACGGCGACCGCGAGCTCGAAGGGCAGCCGTATGTTTTGGAGGCTGGCGCAAGCCGGTCCGATGGGCCATCCGGAATGCGGCGAGGCCCAGCCCTGCGGACAGCGCCAGCACGCCCAGCCCTATCCGGTCCAGCAGGAAGCCGAACAGCAGCGGCGCCCCGGCCTGCGCCACGCGCGCGAGCGTCGACAGCAGGCCCGTGCGCAGCCCGGGCCTGCCGAACCGAACAGGGTGAAGGGCAGGGTGTCCTCGGCTACGGTCAGCAACCCGTTTCCGACTCCGTGCAACAGAGTGCACACCGCCGCCACCGGCCCGCCAAACGCCGCCAACGTAGCCGCTCCCGACGGATGCGGGACGGTCGCGACCCGGGCGGACACGGGCGGGTGCGCCCGGCGCATCAGGCCGTACTCGATCAGCCGCGCCACGACCTGCGCCGCCCCACCAGGGCCGCCGCGGCCACAGCCTCGCCGGTCTGGCACCCGTGGCGCGCAGCACCTGCGGCAGGTGTGCGGCCGTGCCGGTGCTGACGAGCCAGGCCGCGGCGAACAAGAGGCCAAGCAGCACCATCGTCCCGTTCGACACGCCGGAAGGCAGTCTCGAAGAGTGCGCAGCAGGTCACTAGGACAAACGGTTTCAGCGCAGCGCATCGCGCGTGTGCCGCGCGATCGTGGTCTCTTCATCCGTCGGGATCACGTGAACCTCGACGCGGCTGCCGGGCGTGCTGATCCGGCCCGCACCGCTCGTGTTGGCGGCGGCGTCCAACTCCACACCCAGCCAATGCAGCCGCTTACACACCATGGCCCGGGCTTCTGCCGCGTGTTCGCCGATCCCGCCCGTGAAGACGAAGCCGTCCAGCCCGCTCAACGACGCCGTCATTGCGGCCGTCCCTTGCCCGACCCGGAACGCGAACAGTTCCACCGCCTCTCGCGCTCGCGGGTCGGCACTGGCGAGGAGCGTCTGTACGTCGCCCGACAAGCCGGACATCCCGAGAAGGCCGGAACGCTCATACAGCACATGTTCCACCTCGTGTGCCGAAAGCCCCTTCTGCTGCAGCATGTACAGCACCACCCCGGCATCCAGGGTGCCGCAACGCGTGCCCATCACCAAGCCGTCCAGCGCGGTAAAGCCCATCGTGGTGTCCTGGCTGCGGCCGTCCCGCATGGCGCACAGGCTGGCGCCGTTGCCCAGGTGCGCCACGACGACCCGCCCAGCGGCAAGGCCTGGTGCCTCCTGCTTCAGGACGCGCTACGTACTCGTAGGACAAGCCGTGGAAGCCGTAGCGCCGGACGCCCTCGGCTTCGTACTCGCTCGGCAACGCAAAGCGCGAGGCGACCGCTTGCATGGTGCAGTGGAAGGCGGTGTCGAAGCATGCGACCTGGGGCAGGCCGGGCCACAGCGTCATCAACGTGCGGATCGACGCCAGGCTGTGCGGCTGGTGCAGGGGCGCCAGGGGCGTCAGCGCGTCCAGTTGCTGGACGACGTCGGCCGTCAGCCGGACCGGGGTGGTGAACCGGTGACCGCCATGCACGACACGGTGCCCCACCGCGGCGAGGGTGTCCGGTTGCACATGACTGTCGATCCAGGCGAGCAAGGCGTCCAGCATGGCATCGTACTCCGCGTCCTTCCCCTGCCAATGCTTGTCCGCCAACACCGAGCCATCCGCACCCCGGGCGGTGAAACACGGGGCGCCGCCGACACTCTCGATGCCGCCCCTTGATACGAGGCCGAGCTTCGATCGCTCGCGGACATCGAACAGCCCGAACTTGATGCTGCTCGACCCGGCATTGAGCGCGAGGATGGCGTCCGTGATCAGGCGGCAGGTCCGGCCGGGGCAGGCTGACCGAACACCTGCGCCAGGGCGTCCTGCGCCTCTTGCTGGATGTGCTTCAGGTGCGTATCGCTCCGGAAGCTCTCGGCGTAGATCTTGTAAACGTCCTCCGTGCCGGATGGGCGCGCAGCGAACCAGCCGCCGTCCGCCGACACCTTCACTCCGCCAATCGGGGCGCCGTTGCCCGGCGCGGCCGTGACCACCGCGCGAACCGGCTCCCCGGCCAGCTCCGCCATCGCCAGCGCCCCGGGTGTCAGCGCCTTCAGTTGCGCCTTCTCCGCCATGGTGGCCGGGGCGTCCGTGCGCTCGTACCAGGACTGGCCAAGCTCCTGCGTGATCCCGGCATAGGCGGCAGCCGGGTCGGTCCCGGTGCGCGCCGTCATCTCCGCCGCCAGCAGTCCCAGGATCAGGCCGTCCTTGTCCGTCGTCCAGGCGGACCCGTCCCGCCGCAGGAACGACGCCCCCGCGCTCTCCTCCCCGGCGAAGCCCAGCGTGCCCGCAAGCAGCCCGTCCGTGAACCACTTGAACCCGACCGGCACCTCCAGCAGCGCGCGGCCCAGCCGGGCGGCCATGCGGTCAATGATGCCGCTGCTGACCACCGTCTTGCCGACCGCGGGCGCTACTCCCCACGCCGGGCGGTTCCTGAACAGGTAGTCCACAGCGGCCGCCAGGAAGTGGTTGGGGTTCATCAGCCCGTCCGGCCCGGCCACGATGCCGTGCCGGTCGGCGTCGGTGTCGTTGGCGAACGCCACGTCGAAGGCGCCGCGCATCCCAACCAGCCGGGTCATGGCATACGGGGAGGAGCAGTCCATCCGTATCCGCCCGTCCCAGTCCGCGGTCATGAACCGGAACGTCGGGTCCACCACATCGCTCACGACCGTGGCGGCGATGCCGTAGCGCTCGATGACTAGCCCCCAGTAGCCGACCGCCGCGCCGCCGAGCGGGTCCACGCCGATCCGAACGCCGGACGACCGGATGACATCCATGTCGACCACGCTGCCGAGGTCCGCGACGTAAGGGCCGGCGTAGTCGTGCCAATGGACATGCCCGGATTTCAGCGCCCGGCCGAGCGGGATGCGCCTGACGCCACCCAGGCCCGTGGCGAGCAGGGCATTGGCGGCCCGCTCGATCCCGCCGGTCACGGCGGTGTCCGCCGGGCCGCCGTCGGGGCCGTTGTACTTGCAGCCGCCGTCCTCCGGCGGGTTGTGCGACGGGGTGATGACGACCCCGTCCGCCAGCCCCGCCGACCGCCCGCGGTTGTAGGCGAGGATGGCGTGCGAGATCACCGGCGTCGGCGTGTAGCCGTCATGCGCGTCCACGAACGCCTGCACGCCGTTGGCGGCGAACACCTCCAGCGCCGTGGCCAGCGCGGGGCGGGACAGGGCGTGGGTGTCCATGCCGACGAACAGCGGCCCGGTGATGCCGGCTGCCCGGCGCCGGTCGCACACAGCCTGGCTGATGGCCAGGATGTGCGCCTCGTTGAACGTGGCGTTCAGCGACGACCCGCGGTGGCCCGAGGTGCCGAAGGCCACGCGCTGCGCCGGGTTCGCCGGATCGGGCGCCACGGTGAAGTAGGCCGTGACCAGGCGCGGCACGTCCACCAGCAGCGACGGGGGCAGCAGCGTGCCGGCGAGCGGGCTTATGGTCATGCGTCACTCTCGCCACCCAGCGTCACCTCGACAAGGTGGGTGGCGCCATCGTCCAGCAGCCGCACTGGCCCGGCACCCGCGTCCGCGCCGTCCAGCCGGACCCGGGCCACGCCGCGGCACACCCTCCGGGGGTTCGCGACGGTGACGCGGTAGCGGGCGGACCGCCAGGCGATGGCCGCCTCGAAGCCCGGCCAGTCCCGGGGAACGCAGGGGTCCACATGCAGGGCGCCATCCAGGATGCGGAGGCCCAGGATGCCCTCCACCCCCGCCCGCTGCATCCAGCCGGCGGAGCCGGTGTACCAGGACCAGCCGCCGCGTCCGACATGCGGGGGCGTGGAATACACGTCCGCCGCCACGGCATACGGCTCCACTTTGGACCGCTCGGCGTCCGCCTGCGTCAGCGCGCGGCGGACCGGGTTCAGCATCGCCCACGTCGCCATCGCCCGGTCACCGTCGCCCAGCGCCGCGAAGGCCAGCACCGCCCAGGTGGCGGCGTGGGTGTACTGCCCGCCGTTCTCCCGCAAGCCCGGCGGGTAGCCCTTGATGTAGCCGGGGTCGTGCGGCGTCTGGTCGAACGGCGGGGTCAGCACCAGCGCCAATCCCTCGCCGGGCCGCACCAGCTCCCGCCACACCGACGCCATCGCCTGCGCCGCGCGCCCCGGCGGCGCGGCGCCGGACAGGACCGCCCAGGACTGGGCGATGGAGTCTATCCGGCACTCCGCGTCCTTGTGCGAGCCGAGCGGGGTGCCGTCGTCGTAATAGGCGCGCAAGTACCAGTCGCCGTCCCAGGCCGCTTCCAGCGCCGGCTGCAACGCAGCGGCGTGGGCGCGCCAGGCCGCGGCGCGGGCGTCGCCCCGCGCCTCCGCCAGCGGCGCGAAGGCCAGCAGCGCCGCGTGCAGGAACCAGCCGAGCCAGACGCTCTCGCCCTGCCCGGCCTCGCCGACGCGGCTCATGCCGTCGTTCCAGTCGCCTGTGCCCATCAGCGGCAGGCCGTGGGCGCCGGTGGCGAGGGTGTGGTCCAGCGCGCGGGCGCAGTGCTCGAACAAGGCGTCCTCTGCGTCGGCGGCGGCGGGCGTGAAGAACCTGTCATGCTCCTCCGCCGCCAGCACCGGCGCTGCCAGGAAGCCCACCGGCTCGTCCAGCACCGCCAGGTCGCCCGTCGCCGCAACGTAGTGCGCGGCGGCATAGGCCAGCCAGGCCGGGTCGTCGGAGATGCGCGTCCGCACGCCCATGCCGGACGGGGGCAGCCACCAGTGCTGCACGTCCCCTTCCACGAACTGCCGGCCTGCCGCCCGCAGCAGGTGCTCCCGCACCAGGTCCGGGCGGGACGCGGCCAGCGCCATGCCGTCCTGCAACTGGTCGCGGAAGCCGTAGGCCCCGCTGGCCTGATAGAATCCGGCCCGCGCCCACACCCGGCAGGCCAGCGTTTGGTACAGCAGCCAGCCGTTCAGCATGACGTCCATGGCCCGGTCGGGCGTACGCACCTGGATAGCGCCCAGCACGCCCTCCCACAGCCGGCGCACCCCGGCCACGATGGCATCCAGGTTCGCGGCGCGATACTTGGCCACCAGGGCGCGGGCCTCGTCTCCATCCGCGGCCTCCCCGAACAGGAACACGACCTCGGCTCGCGCGCCGGGCGGCAGGTGGACCGTGGCCTGCATGGCGCCGCACGGGTCCAGCCCGGCGCCCACGCGGCCGGACAGCGGGGCAGGGCCGGCGGCGCCTGCCGGGCAGTCCAGCGAGCCGTGGCGGCCGATGAACTCGCGCCGGTCCGCCGTCCAGCCCGTCTGCGCGCCGCGCAGGTCGGCGAAGGCGACGCGCTGCCCGGACGCGCCCCACGGGTTGCGGGCGAACATCGCGCCGGTCTCGCCGTCCATCTCCGTCGTCACGTACGCCGCCGTGGCGGTGCGCGATGCACCCAGGACCCATTCGACATAGGCGGACACGGTGAGGGTCCGGGCGCGTCCAGACAGGTTGTGCAGGTGCAGGCGCGACAGCTTCACCGGATCGCCGCCCGAGCCGTCGCCCGATTCGCCTGCCGGCACGTACTGCACCAAGGTGCTGGCGACCCCGTAGGCGATGCGGCCGAAGGTGGAGACGCCCCGGCCGTGGCGGGTCACGTAGGTGGCCAACGGGTCGCGGCGGGGCTGGGCGGTTGGGCACCACAGGTCCCCGCTGTCCGCGTCGCGCAGGTAGAACGCCTCGCCGGAGCGGTTAGTGACGGGGTCGTTCGACCAGGGCGTGAGCTGGTTCTCGCGGCTGTTGCTGCTCCAGGTGTAGCCGCCGCCCTCCGCGGCCACGAGGAAGCCGAAGCCGGGGTTGGCGACCACGTTGATCCAGGGCGCCGGCGTCGCCCGGCCGGGGCCGAGGACGACGACATACTCCCGGCCCTCATCGGCAAAGCCGCCGTAGCCGTTGAAGAACTCAAGCTGTGGCACCGGCGGGATGGCCGTGCCTGGGTCCGGCGCCCGCGGGGTGGGAAGGGCCGGGGCGCGCCCGGCTGCCGTCCGCGTGCGAAGCTGGTCGGCCAGGCTGCCGCGCTCCGCCACCAGCACGACGCGCGCGGTCGAGGCCAGCAACGCGACCGTCTCCGCGGGCACCAGGTCGGCGCGCAACAGGAACACCGCTCCCTTCGCTGCCGCCCCGGGCGGCGCCGGCGTACGCGGCTGCGCCCGCACCAGGGCCTCCAGAGCGATCTGCAGGTCCTGCGAGTAGGACGCTGCATGCTCGTTCAGGATCACCAGGTCCACCGCGAGCTGCTTCAGCCGGAAGTATTCATGGGCGAGCAGCACCTGCCGGGCCATGTCCAGGTCGGCACCGTCGCGGATGCGGAGCAGCAAGATGGGCAGGTCGCCGGAGATGCCCTGCCCCCACAGCCCCGCCTGCGCCCCCCCGCCTGCGCGGACGGCGTCGGACACCGGACGCATCGCCGGCCCGGCGAACAGCAGGTGCCCCGCCAGGGCCTGGAACAGGTCTGCGTCCCGCGGAGAGATGCCCAGGTGGCGCAACTGCACCTGCGCCTGCGTCCAGGCCAGGGTCGAGGCGCGGTCGAACGCGGCGGGGTCCCGGTGCTTGTCCATCGCCCCGGCCAGGGCGGCGCGGGAGCCAGCGGCCATCGTCCAGAACGCGACGCGCACCATCGCGCCGGGCTGCACGGTCACGCGGCAGCGCAGCGAGAACACTGCGTCCAGCACCGTGCCGACGGTGCCGGACAGCGCCCGCCCGTCCATCGCCGCCGCGTCCCGCACGTCACGGCCACGGCCCAGGAAGCGGGCGCGGTCGGTCTCGGCCTGAATAGCGCCGCCTCCGTCGCCCTCGACAACAAGCAGGTGCGCGGCCCAGATTTCCGGCTCGGCCGGCGTCCGGCGTCGGCGGGTGGCCAGGAGGGCGCTGCCGTCGCCCAGCCGCTCGGTTTGCACGAACATCTTGGCGAAGGCAGGGTGCGCGATGTCGTCCGCCTGACGGATCAGCGCCAGCTCGGCGTAGGAGGTGATCTCGACCGTGCGCAGCGCCGGGCCGGCGTTGGTGAGCGAAATGCGGCGGACCTCCGCGTCCTCCTCGGCGGAGACCAGCACCTCCATCATCGTCGTCAGCGTGCCGTCGCGGCGGGCGAACTCCGCCCGGTCCTCGCCGAAGGCCACCTCGTACTCGTCCGGTGCCGCGCTGATGGGCTGCAACCCGGCGGACCACACCCGCCCGCTGCCGGCCCCGCCGCCAATCCCGCCGCCAACATCGCGCAGCAGGATGTATGACCCCCAGTCGTCCAGCGTCGGGTCCTCCCGCCACCGCGTCACCGCCAGGTCTCCCCACCGGCTGCTGCCGGACCCGGCCGACGTCAGCATTACGGCGTAGCGCCCGTTGGAAAGCAGGTGCGTGACGGGGGTCAGGCCATCCGGGATGCCGTAGCGGCGTCCGCCGGGCAGGATGGCATCCCGGCCCGCGACGGACGGCTTGGGATCTGCCGGCAGGGGGCGGGCGGTCGCCACGTTGCGCGGCGCGCGCTCCTGCAGCAGCAGCTCCGTCGCCTGGACGATGGGTTCGGCGTGGAAGCGCGCCCGCATCACCCCGTCCAGCACAGCGTCGGCGATGGCCACGACCGTCATGCCCTGGTGGTGCGCCATGAACGCCCGCACCACCGCCAACCTCTCACCTGCCGGGACGCGGCCCGGCGTGTAGTCCAGCGCCTCATAGAAGCCGTAGCGCCCCAGCGCCCCGGCTGCCGCAAGCCGGGCGAGGTTGGCGACCGCCGCCGCGGGGTCCACCATCGCCGCCAGCGCGGTCGCGTAGGGCGCGATCACCAAGTCCGCGTCCAGGCCGCGCTTCAGGCCCAGGCCGGGGATGCCGAAGTTGGAATACTGGTAGGTGTACTCCACGTCCCGGACGTTGTAGGCGGACTCCGACACGCCCCAGGGCACTCCCTGCTCCGCCCCGAAGGCGGCCTGGCGGCGCACCACCAGCCGGCTGGTGTCTTCAAGCAGGCTGCCGCCCGGGGCGCGCATGACCAGGGACGGCATCAGGTATTCGAACATCGAGCCGGACCAGGACACCAGCACCGCGCCGCCCGCGGTGGGCGTGACGGCCCGGCCGAGCCGGAACCACTCGCGGGAGGGGATGTCGCCCTTGGCGATGGCCACGAAGCAGGCCAGCCGCGCCTCGGACGCCAGCAGGTCGTAGCAGTTGGCGTCCAGTGCGCCCTCGTCGGCCAGGTAGCCGATGGACAGCAGCTTGCGCTCGGCGTTGCGGAGGAAGCCGAACTCCATCGCCAGGGCCATGCCCCGCGCCGCCTGTTCGATGGCCAGCAGGCGGGGGGCCAGGGTGGCCACGTCGGCAGGGTCCCGGCGGTGGCTCTCGACCGTCCGGTGCAGCGCGGCGGCCCAGAACACCAGGTCCGACCCCAGGTCTGTGGCGCCGCCGTGGCCCGCTGCGAACGCCTGCGCCAGCGCCGCCGCCGTGCGCGTGTCCGCGTCCAGGCCCGCGAGGTCGCCGTCCCACGCCGCGACGCGGACATCAACCGCGGCCAGCGCGGCGCCGACCGCCAGCAGGCCCGGCGGCGGCGTGCCGGTCCCGGTCAGGCGCTCCAGCTCTGAGCCAGCTAGACGGGCGGCGTCGGCCAACCCCGTGCGCCACGGCGCGTCCTCGCCTGTGTCCCCGGTTCCTCCCTCACGCCAGGCGCAGCAAGCGTTGGCGAGCGCGATCAGGTGCCCGGCCAGGTTGCCGCTGTCCACGGTCGAGACGTAGGGCGGCTCTAGCGGGCGCAGGTCGGCGGTGTCGTACCAGTTGTAGAAGTGCCCGCGGAAGCGTCGCAGCCGGGCCATGGTGGCCAGCGTCGCCTCCAAACGCTCCACCGTGTCGGCGAGGCCGGCCCAGCCAAAGTCGTGCGCCGCCGCCGTAGAGAGCAGATACAGGCCGATGTTGGTGGGCGACGTGCGGTGCGCCAGGACGGGCGCCGGGTCCTCCTGGAAGTTGTCGGGCGGCAGCATGTTGTCGGCGGGCGTCACGAACGCCTCGAAGAAGCGCCAGGTCCGGCGGGCCGTCGTCCGCAGCGCCTGGACGTCGGGCTGCGACGGCGCCGGGCGGTCCCCGCCGGACACCCGGCTGGCCCACCACGCGACGGCGGGCGACGCGATCCAGGCCAGCGCGAACGGCGCCGCGAGCAGCCAGGGGCCGCCGGTCCAGGCCGGCACGGCCAGCGCGAGCGCCCCCAGCACGGGGGCGCCAGCCATGAGCCGGAGGTGGCCGCCGACGCCCAGCGCCGGCCCCTCCGCCGCCTGCGCCGCCGTCACCCATTGCAGCAGGTGGCGGCGCGTCCAGCCCACCCGGACCAGGGTCCGCCCGATGGCGTCGCCCATCAGCACGGCCTGATGCGCCAGGAACACGACGGTCAGCCCGGCCAGTGCCGCCGCGTGGCGCAGCCCGCCCCCCAGCAAGCCCAGGTAGCACCGCAGCGACACCCACCGCGACCCCGGGGCCACATCGCCCAGCACCGGCAGCAGGGCGGGCAGCGCGATGGTCAACAGCACGAAGCCGGTCCAGACGGCCGCGGCATGTGGCGGCAGCGCCCAACCGCCCAGCAGGGCGGCGACCGCCGCCGGTGCGGACATGGTCCGCCGCAGGTTGTCCAGCATTTTCCAGCGGCCCATCGCCGAAACCGCGCCGCGCGGCCCCCGGCCGTCGCCCGGCATGGCCGCCGGTGCGGCTTCCGGCACGGCCACCGGAACGAGGCCAGGCACGATCCAGGGCAGCAACTGCCAGTCGCCCCGCGCCCAGCGGTGCTGGCGCAGCGCCGCAACGGCGTAGCTGGCCGGCGACTCCTCCACCACCTCGATGTCGCTTGCCAGCCCGGCGCGGGCGAACACGCCCTCGAACAGGTCGTGGCTCAGCAGCGTCGAGTCCGGCACCCGGCCCCGCAGCGCCACGTCGAAGGCGTCCACGTCGTAGATGCCCTTGCCGGCATAGGAGCCTTCGCCGAACAGGTCCTGGTAAACGTCCGACGCCGCTGCCGAATAGGGGTCTATGCCGTCCATGCTGGAGAAGACGCGCTGGAACAGCGAGGTGCCCCGGCCCGTCGGCAGCGACGGCGTGACCCGCGGCTGCAGCACCGCATGGCCTTCCACGACGCGCCCGGACGCCTCATCCAGCCGCGGCGCGTTGAGCGGGTGCGCCATTTTGCCCACCAGCCGGCACACCGCGCCGCGCGGCAGGCGGGTGTCGGTGTCCAGCGTCACCACGTAGCGCACGCCATCCGGCACCGCGGGTGGGTCCAGGAAGGTGGTGTCCGTGGCGCCGCGCAGCAGGCGGTTCAACTCATGCAGCTTACCGCGCTTGCGCTCCCAGCCGAGCCACCGGCCCTCCCCTGCGTTCCAGACCCGGCGGCGGTGCAGCAGCAGGAAGCGGTCGCCGCCCGGCGCCGGGCCGTGCAGCCGGTTGAGCCGGGCGACCCCATCCACGGCGGCGGCGAGCAGCGCCGCGTCGCCCTCGGCATGTTCGGCTGGGCTGTCGGTCCAATCCGTCAGCAACGCGAAATGCACCGCGCCGTCGCCGCTGGCCAGGTAGTGTATCTCCAGGCGCGCGACCAGTTCCGCCACCGCCGCCGCGCCTGTCAGCAGGGTCGGGACGGCGACAAGGGTGCGGAGCGCCGCGGGAACGCCCGCGTCCATCTCCAGGCCGGGCAGGACGGTCGCGTGGAAGGCCCAAGCCGCCACCCGGTTCACGCACGCGACCGCGGCATCCGACGCCAGCACGAAGCCGGCGGCGCCGAGCAGGGCCAGCATGGGAACGCTGGCACCGTCCTCCGCGACAAGGCGCAGCGGCCAGGCAAGGAAGGCCGCCGCCAGAATTACGATCAACGCGCCGAAGCCACCGATGCCGAGCCGGCGGCACCCCCGCTCCAGCCGGATGCGTGGCGGGGGCCGGTATCCCACCGCGGCCTCGAACCCCGGGCGGCCGCTGCCAATCAGAAGGTGGCCCGGGTCCCCCTGCCGCCCGCCGGAGTGCGCGGCGGCTGCCCCGGCAGCGCGTTGGGCGATGCCGAGTTCGGCCTGGCCGGACCCGCGCGCCAAGTCCTCGATGGCGGTGCGGTACAGGTTGCGCGTCGGGAAATCCATGCCGGAAGGCGCGCTGGCGGCCAGGGCGGCGTCCACCAGTGACACTCGCTCGAAGAAGGCGGTCCAGTCCATCCCGCCGGTCAGGCGCAGGCTGGTGATGATGTTGCGGACAGTTGCGTTGTTCATGCCCTGCTGCTGCAGCTCATGCTGCACGGCGGCCTCGACCGTCGTGTGCTGGGCCGCCAGGCGCCGGTCGAGCCAGGCCAGCGCCGGGTCCGTCCTGGGGTCGTGACCGCGCAGCCGGTGCGCGAGCTGGACCGCGAAGGGGTCGGTCACCACCGCGTGGCCCGGGGGACTGGGGCGCGGATCGGCAGGCATGTCGGCAGGCAGGCCAGGGGACAGGCCGAGGAACGGGCCGGGAGCCTCCCCGTCGGCGGCCTGCATCCGTTCCGCCAGGTCGTCCGCTGCCTGCCGGGCCGTCGCGTCGTCCACCACCAGCTCGGCGATGCGGCGCAGGTTCTCGATCAGCACGATCCGCAGCGTGATCGGCACGGCCCACAGCTCGCCGATGGTCAGCGGCTGCACCGACTGGTAGGCGAGCAGGTAGCGGCGCAGCGCCTCGGGGTCGAGGTGGCTGTCCGTGTGCGCCACCAGCGACCATGCCGCGCCGAACACCCGGGGCAGCCCGGCAAACGGCCCCTCCGCCAGCTTGGGCAGCTGCGCGTAGTAGCCCGGCGGCAGGTCCACGCCGATCTCGCGGATCTGCATGTCCACCAGGTGGTAGTTGTCGGCCAGCCACTCGGCGGCAGGCGTCGCATGGTGCCCGTCCGCGGCCGTCTGCGCGATGGCGCGGTTGGCCCGCAGCAGGTAGGCGGCGTTGTCGGCCAGGCGGTCCGCCAGGCCGCGGCCGCGGGTCCGGCCCGCCGTCACCGGCTGCGCGGCGGCAAGGCTCCTGGCGTGCTCCTCAAGCCGCTCGACGCCGAACAGCTCGGCGCGCAACGGGGCGCGGTCCCAGAGGAGCGGAGGCGCCTTGCGCCCAGACACCAGGCCGAGGATCAACGTCCGGCCCGGCGCGGGGCTGACGGCACCGCCTCAGCGCCGGAACAGGCTGCGGCGGCCTTGCGGCGCGACAGGGCGGAACAGCAGCGAGTGTTCAGCCGGACCGGCATCCTCGTCCGTCCGGACGTCACCATGCATCACCCGCGGCGGAGGGGAGGCATTGTCTTGCACAGCCCCCGTCTGGGTGAACTCGCCGTCGGTGGCCGGCAGGCTGCTCTGGACCTTGTTCATGCGATGCTCCATTGCCGGGAAACCTGGCAGCGCCCATGAACCAGGACGGCGGAACCCCTCGCAAAAAGGGTGCGGTCGTTCTGTCTCCTATGCGCTCCCCCGGGCTGGCGAGGGTTGATTGCGGTTTCCCGATCAACAGGCATACGTCGAGGCGCGGCCTGGCGGCAGGTTCGGAAACTACCTATTGCTTGCAGCGAGTGTGCCAGCAGCAGAGCTTGGCAGAGCTGTTGATCCGGGCGAGCCTGAGAGCTGCGCCTGGCCCTGTCGGAACGTCTTGACTGCATGACGTCAGCGATCCGTGCCTGGTTCTGCATTCCGGACGCCATCAGGGCTGCGGTTCCGTGGCGCCCGGCGGCTTAATTGCCGCGGCCCCGCCGTCCGCTGCCGCCAAATGGCCGACCAGCAAAAGCGCTAGGCCCGTGAGCACCCCAGCCACGGCCAGCACCGCGGCCCGGCGCTGGACCGCCCGCAGGCCCGTGTCGGCGGGCCGCGCCAGCGACGACCGCGACGGCGCGGCCCTGCCGGGCAGCAGCGCAACCAGCCTTCTGGCGCAGCCGGCCGGATCGGGCAATGGCGCGCCCGGCACCGCGGCAAGGCTGCGGGCGAGCTGGGCCGCCGCATCCTGGTCCATCAGCTTGGCCAGCCGGCCCGCCTCGTCCCAGGGGTCCACCCCCTGGCGGGCAAGGGCCGACAGGACGGTCAGGGGCGTCCCGCCCGGCCCGGCCCCGGCATCCGCGAACAGGAACGCGCCGAGGTCCGCGGGCAGCGCGACGGGCGTGCGGAGCTTGGCGCCGCCCTCGTCCGGGCCCTCGCTCATGCCCGCACGTCGTGCAGCGCCCGGAACGCCTTCAGCAGCACGCGCGGGTCGAACTTGCCCTGGTAGACAGCCGGGACCGCCTGCGTCAGGCCGAGCAGGCCCTGGACGGCAACCTGGGCCGAGCGGATGGAGTACTCGACGGTGAACACCACGTCGTCAGGTAGCTCGACGAACTGGCCGATGAAGGCCAGGTTGCGCGTGCCCGGCGGCAGCACCGGCGGGCGGTCGCCCCGCCCGCGCGGCATGAACTGGCTGGTGATGAACGGCATCATGCACGGGATGCATGTGCAGGCGTCCAGGATGGCGGCGGCCTCCGCCCGGACGTGCAGGTGGCCCAGCAGCTCCGTCATGATCTCCCGCCCGGTGCAGGCAGATATCGGCTTGCCCACGAAGTTCCCGGGCCGGTCCATGTTCAGGGCATATCCCCAGGCCACGCTGACCTCCTCGGGCTGGCCGAGGAAGTGAGGCTGGTGCGGGACCACGATGGACAGCAGCCAGGCGCTGTCGGGGAACGTCACCAGCCCGCCCTCGCCGGGCACGTTGCCTGTGAGGTCGCGGACCAGGTGCAGGAAAACCGGGTCGTGGAAGGTGGTGGTGAACGACAGCCAACGGGACCGGCTGGGGTAGCCGGCGAACACGTCCGGGTGGCCGAAGCCGGACCGGCCCGCGGCGATCTGCTCCCATAGCGCCCAGGCGCCGTCGTCCCCCTCGGAGCCCATCGCGGGAGCCGCGTCCATGCTGCCCAGGCTGGATGCCGCGGTCATCGAACCCAGGGTGACAAGGACGAGGTCGTCCGGCCCGACCGGGATCATCTGGGACGCCCCGTCCATTACGACCGCGATGCCTGTCACCACAGTCGCGCCATCCTGTTCGCCGAAGTCCAGGCCGGTCACGCGCGTGCCCGTCTCGAACCGCACGCCGCGGTCCAGCAGCCACTTGTGCAATGGACGCACGAGGCTGTCGTACTGGTTCAGCGGGGTGCGCAGGATGCCCTCCAGCCGCTCGAACCCTGACACCATGTGGGCGAAGCGCGCCAGGTAGCGCCCGAACTCGACGGCACCGTGCCACGGCTGGAAGGCGAAAGTGGTGCACCACATGAACCAGAAGTCGGTGGCGAAGAACGCCGGGTCGAACTGCTCGGCGATGGTGGTGCGGCCCAGCAACGCCTCTGGCTCCAGCGCCATGCGCTCGATGGTCAGGATGTGACGCTCGCTCAGGCCGAACTTGGGCGCGGTCTGCCGTCGGCCGTCGCGTACCAGGCGAGACTTGGACGAGGTCGGCATCGTCAGGTTCCACTGCTCAATCTCCTGCGTCACCGACATTCGCCCGTCCAGCGTCGGGATGGAGGCGAACAGGCCGAAGGTGCAGAGGTATTTGCCCTCCAGCATTCGGCCGCCGCGCAGCACGTAGCCGTGCTCTGGCGTGCCAGCGCCGTCCAGGCTGCCGCCGACGGCGCGTAGCTCCTCCAGGATGGTGATGTCGCGGCCGAGCATGTCGCCGTCGCGGATCATAAAGGCCGCCGCCGCCATGGAGGCGATGCCGCCGCCCACCAGGGTGGCCTTGACGCCATCGCGTCCGGCGCCTCGCGGCCCGGCTTCCGTCGCGCCGGCCTTCGCTATTTTCATGATGAACCCCTGGTGCCGCCGGCGGAGGCCGGCGGATCCTGGTCCAGCTACTCGCGCAACGTAGTCCCGCATAAGGCTCGGAAACTACGCATGGCCTGGTGCGCCCCTTTCGCGCCCTGGGTCCATCTCCGCCGGCGATACCTTATGGGTAGTTTCCGAGCCTGCCCCCTGCGGGCCGGACCTCCGATCCTCCGGTAACGCGCCGACCGAACGAGCTGGCCGGACGCGGTACAAGGAGCTTTCCGATGTCTCACGACAGCAAGTTGCAACAGGCCGTTCTCGCCGAGCTGGAATGGGAGCCAAGCGTCAACCCGGCCCATATCGGCGTCACCGCGGACGCCGGGGTGGTCACCCTGACCGGCCACGTCGAGGATTACACGCAGAAGCACGCTGCCGAGACCGCGGCGGGCCGCGTCAAGGGCGTGAAGGCCGTCGCGGAGGAGCTTGAAGTGAAGCTGCCCTTCGAGGTGCGGCGCGGCGACGAAGACATTGCCGCCGCCGCGGTGGACCGCCTGGGCTGGGACGTGTCCATCCCGCGCGACGCCGTGAAGGTGCGGGTCGAACATGGTTGGGTCACCTTGTCCGGCGAAATCGATTGGTGGTTCCAGGGCCAAGCGGCTGAACAGGCCGTCAAGCACCTGATGGGCGTGGTCGGCGTGTCGAACGCCACGACGATCAAGCCGAGCGTGAACACCGCGACGCTCAGCGACGACATCACCCACGCCCTGCACCGGTCCTGGTTCTTCGACCCGAAGACCGTGCAGGTGACGGCCGAGCACGGGCAGGTTCGCCTAACCGGTACCGTGCATTCGCAGCACGACCGGCAGCTTGCGGCCGAGACGGCATGGGCCGCCCAGGGCGCGACCGGGGTGCAGAACCTGATCACCGTCGTCTGACGGGGGCGGTTGCCCGCCGTCCCGGTTGTCCGGGCGGCGTGCAGCCGCGTCCCACGCCGCGGGTGCTAGCCGTTCAGGCCCGCCTGGACGCCAACTCAGGATGCGGCGCCGTTGTTTGCCGTGCCTGCGCCGCGCCGCTGTCCCCCACCGCCTGCTGCCGCCAGTGCGAGCCAGGCAGGCGCCGGAAGCGACCTCATTCGGGATGGCATCTACGGACGAACAGGGATGGCGTCCGAGACATTCCCAGCGACGTGGCGAGTGAATGCAGATGCATTCGGGCGCAGTCCATCGCGTCCTCGGGCTTTGCCCTGCCGAGAACGTTCAAGGTGACGTTGCATCAACGGCCTCATGCTTTGACCGTTCTCACGTTCAGCACGCGTCTTGGAACAGGCTGGCGCGAACGGTCAAAGCCTGGATCCGTTGGTATGAAACCTGCAGTGGCCGGGCGTCCCCAATGAAGGTAGAGTGACAGTGGCAGCAAAGAGCCGCGACCGCTTGCTCGGCTGCGTGGCCGGCACGCGGCAGATGAAGCCGGGACCGGGGTTGGCCGCCGTCGCCGCGCGGTCATGCGGCACCCTGTCATGCCGCCCGGAGTGCTGCGCGTATCGCCAGGCCCAGCGCGCCAAGGGTGGCCACGCCGGCGGCCCAAAGCCCAACGAACCACAACGCCTGCCGTAGCGCTCCCGGGATGTGCCGCGGCATGGCGCTAATGATATCCCGCACCTGCCCGCACCTTGCCGCGGAACAGCCAATACACGTAGGCGGTGTAGGCCAGCACGAGCGGGATCAGCACGGCCGCACCAACCAGCAGGAACGCCTGCGACGAATGCGACGCGGCCGCGTCGTAGATGCTGAGCGTGGGCGGCACCGCGTACGGCCACACGCTGATGCCAAGGCCCACGTAGGACAGCAGGAAAAGCCCGAGCGCACACAGGAACGGCACCCCGTCGTGCCCAAGCCGTCCACGCTGCTCCGTCTTCTCGCCGGAGAGCGCCCGGCGGTCCGCTTGGCGCAACGCCGTGAACAGCAGCCAGGCCAGCACCCCGACCAGGATGGGCACGGGCGCGGCATACAGCAGGTTTGGCACCGTGAGCCAGCGTGCCCGGAACGCCGGCTGCAGGAACGGCATGGCGGCGCTGACGACGCCGATGCAGCCGAGCGTGGCGATGCCGAGCCGCCAGGCTTGCCGCCGGGCCAGGGCCTGCAACGCGCCCTCGGTGCGCCAGATGAGCCAGCACGCCCCCAGCAGCCCGTATCCGGCCACGACCGAAACACCGGTAAAGGCCGAGAACGCGGTGAGCCAATCCCACCATCCGCCGGCATATGCCTGGTTCTCTACATGCACACCCTGTACGAGGGCGCCCAGCATGATGCCCTGGCACAGCGCGGCCACGTAGCTGCCCCAGGAGAACGCGCGGTCCCACCATCGCTGCGCTCGCGGCGTGTCCACCCGGAACCGCATCTCGAACGCGACGCCGCGGAACACGAGTGCCAGCAGCATCAGGATCACCGGCATGTAGAGCGCCGGCATCACGACCGCGTAGGCGACCGGGAAGACCGCCAGCAGCCCTCCCCCGCCCAGGATCAGCCAGGTCTCGTTGCCGTCCCAGAAGGGCGCCACGGAGTTCACCATCACGTCCCGGTCCGCGTGGCCGCGCACCGCGGGAAACAGGATGCCGATGCCCAGGTCGAACCCGTCGAGGCACACGTACAGGAACACGGCCGTGGCGATCAGCAGCGCCCAGATCAGGGTGAGATCCAAGGTCACGTCCATCACCATCATTCCGCCGGCACGGGGTGGGGGGGCATGACCCCAGGCGCGATGCCGGATGCGGTGCCCCCCGTGCGGATCGGCTGGCCCGGCGGCGGCCCCGGCTCGGCTGGGCGCGGCGCATGGCCGAACAGGCGGAACAGAAACCAGATGCCTGCGCCGAACACCAGGAAGTACACCACCGCGAACGCCCCGAGCGACGCCGCGACGGCCGGCGCAGCGACCGGGGACACGCTGTCAGCGGTCCGCAGCAACCCGTACACGGTGAACGGCTGCCGCCCGGCCTCGGTCACGATCCACCCCGCCGTAACGGCCACCAGCCCGCCCGGGCCCATCGCCACGGCCGCGCGCAGGAACCAGGGGTGGTCGTACAGCCGTCCGCGCCGGCGCATCACCAGCGCCGCGACGGCGAGGCCGATCATCAGGACACCAAGGCCCACCATGACCCGGAACGACCAGAACACCAGCGGCACGTTGGTGGGCCGCTGGCCCGGCGGGAACTGCTTGAGGCCGGGCACCTCGCCGTCGAGCGAGTGGCGCAGGACTAAGCTGCCGAGCTTGGGGATCTCGATGGCGTAGCGTGTCTCCTCCCGCGCCGCGTCAGGCCAGCCGAACAGCACGAGTGGCGCCCCTTGGCGCGCGTCCCAGTTCCCTTCCATGGCTGCGACCTTCTGCGGCTGGTGTTCCAGCGTGTTGATGCCGTGCAGGTCGCCGAGGACGGCCTGCACCGGCGCCACGGCCAGCACCATCCACATCGCCATGGACAGCATAACCCGCGCCCGCGCGTTGCCGGCGTCGCGGAGCAGGTGCCACGCGCCGACCGCCCCCACGATCAGCGCCGTGGTGAGGTAGGTGGCCGCGACCACGTGCATCATCCGGTAGGGAAAGGAGGGGTTGAAGATGATGGCCCACCAGTCCTCCGGCACGAAGCGCCCGTCGGCCTGCTGCGAGAAGCCCCGGGGCGTTTGCATCCAGGAGTTTGCCGCGATGATCCAGAACGTGGACACGAGCGTCCCCGTGGCGACCAGGCACGTCGCCAGGAAGTGCAGCCCGCGTCCGACCCGGGCCATGCCGAACAGCATGACGCCCAGGAACCCGGCTTCAAGGAAGAACGCCGTCAGCACCTCGTAGCCCAGCAGCGGCCCTAGAATGTTGCCGGCCTTGTACGACAGCACGGACCAGTTGGTGCCGAACTGGTAGGACAGCACGAGGCCGGAGACCACGCCCATGGCGAAGTTCACCGCGAACACCTTGAGCCAGTATCTGAACACGTCGAGATACACGGCCCGCCCGGTCCAGAGCCACAACCCCTCCAGCACAGCCAGGTAGGAGGCGAGGCCAATGGTGAACGCTGGGAACAGAAAGTGGAACACGACGGTGAACGCGAACTGGAACCGCGCGAGGTCGAGGGCACTCGGGAGGAAGTCCAAGCCCATGGGCGTCGCCTCCAAATCTGGCCGCTGCTGGACGGGCGCGGCGCCAGGCCGATGCGCGTCTGCCCGGGACCAAGTGCAAGACTGGACGCTACCCGTGCCCAAGCGGCGCGCGGAGCCTCGGAAACTACCTACGTGCCGGCTGGCCCGCGCCGGCCTGCTACGGCCCCGGCACGCAACGGCGAACGGTCCGCGGCAGCCGCATGGCGATGACACAGGCATGCCGTTGCTGGCGGCCTCCCCCTGCCGGGGCCGCGGATGCATTTGGGGCGGGACCCTTCATCCAGCCCGCGCGGGACCGCCAGGCCCCGGCAGGCTCGCCGCCGCCTTGAGTTGGGCCACCCGATCCGGTCATGACGCGGGGCCTGGCCGGCGGCCAGCCGCATCCGGGACCGGCGGCTGCGCTATGCCACCTGGCCTGCCCCCATCGGCTGACGCCGCTGCCAGCACCAGCCGGGCCAGCGCGGGCAGGGACTTCGTCCCGGTCTTGTGCATGATGGATGCGCGGTGGTTCTCCACTGTGCGCTGGCTGATGCCGAGGTCGGCGGCGATGTTCTTGCTGGGGTGGCCGGCCAGCACCATGGCCATCACGTCGCGTTGCCGGGCCGTCAGGCCGGCGATGCTGCCAGCCGCCGCTGCCCGCCACGCGGACCGCACCCCGGCGTCATGGGACTGGTCGAGCGCGCGGCCGACGCCCTCAAGCAGGTCCGGCAGGCTGATGGGCTTCTCGATGAAGTCCAGTGCGCCCGCCTTCATGGCGCTCACCGCCAGGGCTACGTCGCCATGGCCCGTGATCATGATGGCCGGCAGGCTGTGCCCGGCTTCGTGCAGCCGCCGCAACACCTCGAACCCGTCCATGCCGGGCATCGCCGCGTCCACCAGCAGGCACCCCTCCTGGTCCGGGCGGCAGGCCGCCAGGAACGCCTCGCCGCTGGGGTAGTCCTGGACGATGTGCCCGCGGTCCTCCAGGACGTTGCGGAGCGCGGCGCGGATGCCGGGGGCGTCATCCACGACGAAGATGACGGGCTTGCCGGCCAGGCTTGCAGCGTCCGGGCTGGCAGCGTCTGGGATTGCAGCGTCCGGAGTTGCAGCGTCGGGGGCCGTGGCGTTCCCGGACGGCTGCACCGGCAGCAGGTCCAGGACCATTTGCAGCAGGCCAGCGGGCGTCACGGGCTTCTTCAGCTGCTGGCAGCCGGCTTGCGCGATATCCTGCGTCGTGGCGAGGGAGGTGTCGCCGGTCAGGATGATGACGGGAACCCCGGGCAGCGCATCCCGCAGCCGGCCTGCGGCCTGCAGGCCGGTCATCCCGCCGGGCAGGTTATAGTCCGCCAGCACCAGGCCGGGCCGCGACGTGCCGCGGGCCACCATGTCCAGCGCCGCCGGGCCATCCGGCGCGGCCTCGACGGTATAGCCCTCTCCCTCCAGCAGCATGCGCAGCAGCGCCCGCATGTCCGGGTCGTCCTCGATCACCAAGACGGCGCCGGTGCGGCGGGCAGGCCGCTCCGCCTGGACGTCGTTGCCGGACTTGCCGTGGCCTGCCTCGATGCGGCCTGGGGGCGTGTCCACTACCCGCGCAACCTCGATGGAGAACACCGAGCCGCGGCCTGGCTGCGAGCGGACCTGCACGCGGTGGCCCAGCAGGGCGCCCAGGCGCTGGACGATGGCCAGGCCCAGACCCAAGCCGCGGCTGCGCTCCCGCGCCGCATTGTCGAGCTGGTGATACTCGTCGAACACTGCCTGCAGCTCCGACGCCGGGATGCCGACGCCAGTGTCCCACACCTCGATCCTGAGCGCGCCCTGCACCCGGCGGCAGCCCAGCAGCACCCGGCCGCGCGCGGTGTATTTCAGGGCGTTGGACACCAGGTTGCGGAGCATCTGCTCCAGCAGCCGCGGGTCGGTGCGGATGGTCGCGCTGCACGGCGCCACCCGGAGCACGATGCGCTTAGCTTGAGCGAGGAGCGCGAACTCGTCCCGCAGCCGGGCCAGCAGCGGGCCAACCCTGCACTCCGCCACGTCGGCCTGCACGACGCCGGCCTCGATCTGGTTCAGGTCGAGCAGCGTGTCTAGCATTCCCGTCATTGCGCCCAGCGTGTTGTCCAGCCGTGCAACCAGGCCCGCCGCCTTCGTCCCCTCAACGTTGCGCGCCAGCAGCCCTTGCAGCAGCGCCAGGGTTTGCAGGGGCTGGCGCAGGTCGTGGCTGGCCGCGGCCAGGAAGCGGGACTTGGCGAGGTTGGCCGCCTCCGCCCCGCCCTTGGCCTCCACCAGCGCCGCCGCCTCCCGCTTGCGGCGGGTGATGTCGTTGAAGGTGATCACCACGCCCTCTACCTGCCGCGCCTCGGTGCGGTAGGGCAGGACGCGGCGGCGGAACCAGGTGCCGCCCGGCGTCTCGACCTCGCGCTCGACCGGCTCCAGATGGTCCAGCACCGCACGCACGTCCGCCGGCAGCAGGGTGTCGGTGGCCAGCGAGTGCAGGTCGGCCAGCGGGCGGCCGACGTCGCCAGGTATGACGTTGAACAGCGCGCGAGTCGCGGGCGTGAAGAAGCGTATGCTCAGGTCGCGGTCCAGGAACAGGGTCGCCACGTCGGTGCTGTACAGGATGTTCTGCAAGTCGTCGGAGGTGGTGCGCTGGCGCTCCAGGGTCTCCTGCAACTGGCTGTTCAGCGCATGCAGCTCCTCGTTCAGCGATTGCAGCTCCTCCTTGGAGGTCAGCAGCTCTTCGTTGGTGGACTGGTACTCCTCGTTGACCGACAGCGCTTCCTCGTTGATTGCGCGCTGCTCCTCGGACGACGCCTCCAGGTCGCGGACGGCGGCGTCGAGGTCGGCGCGCACCGTGTCCAGCTCGCGCTCCAGCTCGGCCACGCGCGGCGCGTCGCGGGATGCGGCGGCGGGTCCGCGCGGCTGCGGCGGGGCGTCCACGAAGCAGACCAGCAGGAGCGCCTCGCCGTCTCCCTGCAACGGCTGCACGTCAATGCTGAACCGCACGGCGTGGCCGTCCCGCATCATGCGCCCGCCTGGAACGGTGACGCGGGTCTTACCCTGCGCCGCCCGGCTCAGGGCCGAGCGCAGCCGGGTCCGCACGGTGCCGCGCGCCATCGCCAGCAGGTCCGGCGTGGCGATGCCAGGCGGCACCCGAAGGTAGCGGTCGGTCGGCCCGAGCGAATAGAGGCACTCGTGCCGCATGTTGCACAGCACGGCCGCGGGGGCGTGCGCGTCCAGCACGGCCTGGCGGCACAGCAGCGCCAGGGCGGCCTCGCGGGAAGGCGCCTCCACCCGGCCGGGGCGGCTGCTGCGCGGGCCGTTGGCGGCGGTGGCGAAGGCGAGGTCGCCGGGGCGCTTGCGGCCGGCCTGGCGGTATAGGCGCGCGGACTTCTGGATCAGCTCGAACCGGCCATCGGTGGTGCCGACCGTCTCGGCGCTGCCCAGCATCAGCGTGCCGCCCTCCTTGAGCGCGAAGTGGAACAGGCTGACCGCCTGGCCCTGCGCCTCCGGGCCAAGGTAGATCATCAGGTTGCGGCAGGACACCAGGTCCAGCCGGGAAAACGGCGGGTCGGTCAGCAGGTCCTGCACGGTGAACACCACCGACGCCCGCAGATCCGGCAGCACCCGGTAGCCGTGCCCGTCCTCCTTGGAAAAGAACTGGGCCAGGCGCGCCGCGGACACGTCGGCGGCGATGCCGGCGGGATACAGCCCTTCCCGGGCCGTTGCCACGGCGTCCGCGTCAATGTCGGAGGCGAACACCTGCAGCTTGAGGTCGCGCAAGCCTGGGTCCGCGTGCTTGGCCGCGTCCTGGGCCGCGTCCTGAGCCTTGGTGATGGCCTCGCGGAACAGCATGACCAGCGAGTACGCCTCCTCACCCGTGCTGCACCCGGGGACCCAGACCCGGATGGGCTGGTCCGGGGCGCGGTCCTCCAGCAGGCCGGGGATCACCCGGTCGGCCAGGGCGGCGAAGGCGGCGGGGTCGCGGAAGAAGCTGGTGACGTGGATGAGCAGGTCCTTGGCGAGCAGGTCCAGCTCCCCCGCGTCAGCGCGCAGCCGGTCCAGGTAGCGCCCGAGGCTGTCCTTGCCGTCCTTCGTGCCCACACCGGCCATCACCATCCGGCGTTCGACCCGGCGTTCCAGCGTGCCGCGCTTGTACGGCGTGAAGTCCTGCCTGGTATGGGCGCGCAGCAGCGCGATCACCTCCAGGAACGGGTCGGGGTCGGCGGATTCCGGGGCATCAGCGGCGGGCTTGGCGGCAGCGGGGTCCGGGGCCGCGGGCCCAGGCACATCGGGCCCAGGCACATCGGGCCCGGGCGCATCGGGCACAGGGGTATCGGGTATGGGGGTAGCAGGCGCAGGCGCCGCGGCCGGGCCGCCGCCGCCCAGGGCCGCCATCAGGGCAGCGGGGAGGGCGGCGGCGGGGGCGACGGTGTCCACAAGCCCGGTCGAGATGGCGCTGCGGGGCATCCCGTCATAGTCGGCCTGCGCCGGGTCCTGCACCAGGACCACCCCGCCCGCGTCCTTCAGCACCCGCAGCCCGGCGGTGCCGTCCGCCCCGGTCCCGGACAGCACGACGCAGGCAGCACGCGCGCCGTGCTCCGCCGCCAGGGAGCGGAGCAGCACGTCGAACGGCATCCGGGCGCCGCGGGCGGCATCCGGCGGGGACAGGTGCAGCGCGCCGCCGCCGACGGTCAGGTAGGAGCCGGGCGGGATGACATACAGGTGCTCCGGCGCGAGCGTCATCCCCTCCGCCGCGTGCAGCACGGTCAGCGCCGTGTGCTCGGCGAGCAACCTCACCAGCAGGCTTGGGTGGGTGGGGTCCAGGTGCTGGACCAGGATGAAGGCCATGCCGGTGGTGGCGGGCAAAGCATCCAGGAACAGCTTGCAAGCTTCCAGCCCGCCGGCGGAGGCGCCGATGGCCACGACTGGAAAGGCGTCCCCGTGGCCAGGCGTGCCACCCTTCGCCGCTGGACGCCGGGTTGCCTTCGTGCGCGCGATCCTGGATTCGGCCTTGGCGACGGGCTGCACGGCATCCGGCATATTGGATTGTTCCTGGGCGGTAGTCGCTTCTGACCGGCTGCAACCAGAGGTTAGCACGAAGTCAGCTTGCGCGGCACCTTGCCACGGCACGAGGCGTGATTCCGTACCGCAACGGACTGGTTAGAACGTGGATAGGTAGTTTCCGATCCTGCACCCCGCCGGCGTCCAGCAGCTAGTGTCAGTCCGCGGCCTATTCAGCCCGGCCCGGTCGCACCCGTCAGCAGAAGGATGTCCCCTGTAAGGGGAACCGCACCGGAGACCCAGCATGCAACCCATCCAACACGCATCGTGCCCTGACCTGCCGCCATCGTCGGCAGCCTATCTGGCCGCGCTGATAGATGGTCAGGCCAGGACGGACGGCGCGCGGGCCGACCCAGCAAGGGACCCCGGCACGGCCCAGGATGCAACGGGCAGGCGGGAGGGCAGCACCCTGATCTGGGTAGAGGGTGGCAGTGCCGATCCCGGCGGGGCTGCCGGACATGTCCGCGGCATGATCGTCGTCGCGTCCGAGGCTGGCCATGGGGCGGCCGGGCACTGCTGCGTCATCTCCTACCCTATCGCGGCCGGCGGCCAGGCCCAGAGGCTTCCTGCCGTCCTAGTGCTGCTGGAAGAATTGGGCTGGTCGCTCCTCACGTCCCGGCGCAGGAGGACGGCCTCGGGCCATGCGAACACCGCCCTCCTCGTCAACAAGGCCCGGCCCGGCGTTGAACAGCGGCTGTGGCTCGTGCAGCCTGTCCCCGCGTCCCGGAAACATGGCCGCGCGGGCAAGCATGGATGGCTGGACGCCCCGCGCGCAGACATAACTCCCGCAGTTCTGGAGATGCGCCGCCGGGCCCAGGCCTGGACCAGAGGCGGCGCAAGCGGTGACGCGGCGACATGACGCCGCTGAGCATCCTGGTCGTGGAGGACGACGCCACGATCGGCCCGCTGCTGGCCGAGACGCTGATCGGCCTCGGCTACGAGGTGTGCGGCATCGAGTCCACGGAAGCCGGCGCGGTCGCGGCTGCGGCCCGGCACAAGCCGGACCTGATGATCGTGGACGTCAAACTTGCCGACGGCAGCGGCATCGCAGCCGTGGAGCGCATCACGCGTGCCGGGCCGGTCCCGCATGTGTTCATCAGCGGCGACAGTTGGCCGGCAGCCGCGCCCGGCGAGGTGCTGCTGACCAAGCCGTTCCGCGAAGCGGAGCTCGTCCGTGCCATCGGGCGCGCCCTCAGCCCGGCTGCTGCCCCGGCCTGAGCCTGGTCACGCCCTTCTCGAACACCGAACACCAAGGACGAGGCCATGAGCTACCAGAGCGTGAACCCTTACGACGGCAGGCTGCTCCATACCTTCGCCGAGCAGTCCGATGAGCAGCTTGAGGCGGCGCTGGCCGCCGCTGCCACATGTTTCGAGGGTTGGCGGGCGACCACCTTCGCCGAACGCGCCGCCATCGTCGCGCGCGCGGCCGGCCTGATGCGCGGCCGCCGGGACGAGTTCGCCCGGCCGGTCACGCTGGAGATGGGCAAGCTGATCGCAGGGGCACGGGGCGAGGTGGACCTCAGCGCCGACATCCTCGACTACTACGCCGCCAATGCCGAACGCTTCCTGGCGCCGCAGCACCTGGCGCCTGCCACCGGCGAGGCGGCTGTGGAGAGCAGCCCCTTGGGCGTGCTGTTCGGCGTGCAGCCCTGGAATTTCCCCTACTACCAGTTGGCCCGCTTCGCCGCGCCGAACCTGATGGCGGGCAACGTCGTGATGGTGAAGCACGCAAGATGCGTCCCGCAATGCGCACAGCTGTTCGCGTCGCTGTGGCTGGACGCGGGGGCGCCGGCGGGCGCCTACACGAACTTGCTGATCTCGCACGCGCAGGTGGACCGGGTCATCGACGATCCCCGCATCAAGGGCGTGGCGCTGACCGGCAGCGTGGAGGCGGGGCGCAGCGTCGCCGCACGCGCCGGGCGGAACCTGAAGAAGTCCACGATGGAGCTGGGCGGCAGCGACGCCTTCATCGTGCTGGCTGACGCCGACCTGGACCAGGCCGTGCGCTGGGCGCTGTGGGGACGGATGAACAACACGGGGCAGTGCTGCGTCGCGGCCAAGCGGTTCATCGTGGTGGAGGCGGTGGCCGACCGCTTCCTGGCCGGGTTCCGGGCCGCGCTGGCAGCGCTGAAGCCGGGCGACCCGATGAACCCGGCGACGACACTCGGGCCGCTGTCCACGGAAGCGGCACTGCTGACACTGGTGGACCAGGTGGACCGTGCCGTGGCCGCAGGCGCCACCGCCGTGATCGGCGGCCACCGCAGCCCGGCTCGTTCATGCAGCCAACCATCCTCGCTGGCATCACGCGGGACAATCCGGCCTTCGTTGAGGAGTTCTTCGGCCCCGTCGCGCTATTCTTCCGCGTGGCGGACGAGGACGCCGCGGTGGCGGTGGCCAACGACTCCCCGTTCGGGTTGGGCGGCTCGGTGTTCACCGCGGACGTGGCGCGCGGCAAGCGCGTCGCGGCCCGGATCGAGACCGGGATGGTGTTCATCAACCACCCGACCTGGACCGCACCGGACCTGCCGTTCGGCGGCGTGAAGGACAGCGGCTACGGGCGGGAGCTGTCGGGCATGGGCATCCAGGAGTTCGTGAACAAGAAGCTGGTGCGCGTGTCGGCGACCAGCGACGCGGCATAGACCTACCCTTCGCAAGGACACCGGAGATGACGCAGGACAACACGCCGCCGACGCTCCCGACGACGCTCCCGGGGGATGCCGTCTGGCTCATCACCGGCTGCTCGACCGGCTTCGGCCGGGAGCTTGCCAAGCAGGCGCTGGCGCAGGGCTACCGCGTTGCCGTCACCGCACGCGACCCCGCCGAGGTCGGGAACCTTGCCAGCCACGGCGAGGCGCTCGTGCTCAAGCTCGACGTCACGGACCCGGCCGAGGTCGCCGCCGCCGTGGGGGCCACGCAGGAACGGTTCGGCCGCATCGAGGTGCTCGTGAACAATGCCGGCATCGGCTACTTCGCGGCCGTCGAGGAGGGGGAGGAGGCGGAGGTCCGCCGCATGTTCGACATCAACGTGTTCGGCCTGACCCGGATGATCCAGGCTGTCCTGCCGGCGATGCGCGGGCGCCGGTCCGGGTGCATCGTCAACGTCTCGTCCATCGGCGGGCTGCGGTCCTTCCCGGCCATCGGCTACTACAACGCGACCAAGTTCGCCGTGGAGGGCCTGACAGAGGCGCTGTGGCAGGAGGTCGAACCGCTGGGCATCAAGGTGATGCTGGTGGAGCCGAGCGGCTTCCGGACCGACTGGGCGGGGCGGTCCGCAGGGGAAAGCAAGGTCGAGATCTCCGACTACGCCGCAACGGCGGGCGCGGCCCGGCAAGGCGTGCGCGCGGCGTCCGGCAAGCAGGCCGGCGACCCCGTCCGCGCAATGGGGGCGGTCATCAGGGCGGTCGCATCCGGGGCGCCGCCGCACCGCCTGCTGCTGGGTAACGCCGCGTATGACGGCGCGATGGAGAAGCTGGCCGAGCTGACAGGCGAGTTCACGGCCTGGGAAGCGGTCTCGCGCTGCGCCGACTTCCCCGCGGCAGAGCAGGGCAGGGCGGCTTGAGCCGCGTAAAACAGGAAACCGAACCATCCATGGCAACGAAGATGCAAGCGGCCGTCGTCGAGGCGTTCGGGGCACCGCTGGTGCTGCGCGAGTTGGACGTGCCCACGCCCGGGCCGGGCCAGATCCTCGTCAAGACCGAGGCGTGCGGGGTGTGCCACACCGACCTGCACGCGGCCCGCGGCGACTGGCCGGTGAAGCCGGTCCCGCCGTTCACGCCGGGGCACGAGGGTATCGGGATGGTGGCGGCCTTGGGCGCTGGGGTCACAGGCGTGAAAGAGGGCGACCGGGTAGGGGTGCCGTGGCTGTACTCGGCCTGCGGGCATTGCGAACACTGCCTGAGCGCGTGGGAGACGGTGTGCGCCCAGGCCGAGTTCGGCGGCTACACCCGGAACGGCGGCTTCGCCGAATACATCGGACGCGCCGTCCGCCGGCAAGGCGCCCCTGACCGGGACGCATGCCCCCGAAGACGCGCTGGACTACTTCGACCCTCCCGGGCCGCGGGGCAGCGTCGGCTCTGATGGGTCTTTACCGACGCTGCCGCTCCTGCCGGCGCAGGTTGATGCGATGCAGGCGTGGTGGCGGGCCGCCAACTACCTGTCCGTCGGCCAGGTCTACCTGCTCGCCAATCCCTTGCTGCGCGAGCCGCTGCGGCTGGAGCACGTGAAGCCGCGGCTGCTGGGCCATTGGGGAACCGTGCCGGGCCTCAACTTCATCTACGTCCACCTCAACCGGGTCATCCGGGAGCAGGAGGCGTCCGTGCTGTTCATCGCCGGGCCGGGCCACGGGGCACCGGGCGTGGTGGCCAGCGCCTGGCTGGACGGTACCTACAGCGAGACATACCCGGAGGTGTCGCGGGACGAGGACGGGATGCGCCGCCTGTTCCGCCAGTTCTCCTTCCCCGGCGGCATCCCGAGCCATGCGTCGCCCGACACCCCTGGCTCCATCCACGAGGGTGGGGAGCTAGGCTACTCGCTGTCCCACGCCTACGGTGCGGTGCTCGACAATTCCGGCCTGGTCGCCGCCTGCGTCATCGGGGACGGGGAGGCGGAGACTGGCCCGCTCGCGGCCAGTTGGCACGGCAACAAGTTCCTGAACCCCGCCCTGGACGGCGCCGTGCTGCCGATCCTGCACCTGAACGGCTACAAGATCGCCAACCCGACCGTGCTGGCCCGCATCAGCCACGGGGAGCTGGACGGATTCCTGCGCGGCTGCGGCTACGCGCCCATCTTCGTCGAGGGCGACGACCCCGCCGCGATGCACCAGTTGATGGCCGCGGCGATGGACGGGGCGTTCGCCGGCATCCGGGCCATCCAGCAGGCTGCCCGCGCCGGCACCAGCGTGGAGCGCCCGATCTGGCCGATGATCGTGCTGCGCAGCCCCAAGGGCTGGACCGGCCCCAAGACCGTGGACGGCCTGCAGACCGAGGGGTCCTGGCGCTCGCACCAGGTGCCGATCAGCGACATGGCGCATCCCGGCCACTTGCAAGCCTTGGAGGACTGGATGCGCTCCTACCGGCCGGAGGAGCTGTTCGACGCCACGGGCCGCCCGCGGCCAGGGATCACCGCGCTGGCGCCCGCCGGTGCCAGCCGCATGAGCGCCAACCCGCACGCCAACGGCGGCGCCCTGATGCGCCCGCTGCGGATGCCCCGCTTCGAGGACTACGCCGTCCCGGTCGTCCGGCCCGGCGCCGCCGACGCCGAGGCGACGCGGGTCATGGGCGCCTTCCTGCGCGACGTGATGCGGGCAAACGCCGCCACGCGGAACTTCCGCCTGTTCGGCCCCGACGAGACCGCGTCCAACCGCCTGACGGCCGTGTTCGAGGCCACCGGCCGGACCTGGGAGGCCGAGACGTTGCCCGGGGACGACCACCTGGCCCGCGACGGCCGGGTGATGGAGATCCTGAGCGAGCACACCTGCCAGGGCTGGCTGGAGGGCTACCTGCTGACCGGCCGGCACGGCCTGATGTCCTGCTACGAGGCGTTCATCCACATCGTGGACAGCATGTTCAACCAGCACGCCAAGTGGCTGAAGACCTCACGCGAGGTGGAATGGCGCCGTCCCATCGCGTCGCTGAACTATCTGCTGACCAGCCATGTCTGGCACCAGGACCACAATGGGTTCAGCCACCAGGACCCCGGCTTCGTGGACCACGTCGTGAACAAGAAGGCCGATGTCGTGCGCGTGTATTTTCCGCCGGATGCCAACACGCTGCTGCACGTGACCGACCATTGCTTGCGGAGTTGGGACCGCATCAACGTGATCGTGGCGGGCAAGCAGCCCCAGGCGCAGTGGCTGAGCATGGACGCGGCGGTCAAGCACTGCGCCCAGGGCATCGGCATCTGGGAGTGGGCGAGCAACGACCGCGGCGGCGAGCCGGACGTCGTCATGGCCTGCGCCGGCGACACGCCGACGCTGGAGACGCTGGCCGCGGTTGACCTGCTGCGCCAGCAGGCGCCGACGCTGAAGGTGCGCGTCGTCAACGTCGTGGACCTGATGACCCTGCAGCCCCGGTCGCAGCACCCGCACGGCCTGTCGGACAGCGACTTCGACGCCCTGTTCACCACCACCAAGCCGGTGATCTTCGCCTATCACGGCTATCCCGCGCTGATACACCGCCTGGCCTACAAGCGCACCAACCACGCCAACTTCCATGTGCGCGGCTACGAGGAGGAAGGCTCGACCACGACGTCGTTCGACATGGTCGTGCGGAACCGCCTCGACCGCTTCCACCTGGTCATGGACGTGATGGACCGGGTGCCGACGCTGGGCGCCGCAGCCGTCTATGCCAAGCAGGCGATCCGCGACAAGCTGACCGAACACAAGCGCCACATCGCCGCGCATGGCGTGGACATGCCGGAGGTGCGGGACTGGCGCTGGCCCAGCCCGGCGTGACCGGGGCCTCCGCCAAGGCTCCCGCGCCGCCGCTCAAGGCCGCCCCGCACCCGTCCAGCCTGATCCGGCGCCTCGGCCCCGGCCTCATCACCGGCGCCGCCGACGACGACCCGGCGGGGATCGCCACCTACAGCCAGGTCGGCGCGCAGTTCGGCTACGGGCTGGCCTGGACCATGCTGTTCAGCTTGCCGCTCATGGTCGTGATCCAGGAGGTCAGCGCACGCATCGGCGCGGTGTCCGGGCGCGGGATCGCCGAGAACCTGCGGCGGCACTACCCCGCCTGGCTGGTGCGCGGGGTCGTCGGGCTGCTGCTGGTGGCCAACGTCATCAACCTCGGCGCGGACCTGGGCGCCATGGGCGACGCGGCCCGGCTGCTGCTGGGCGGCAACGCCCGGCTCTACACCGTGGGGTTCGGCATCGCCTGCATCCTGGCGGAGGTGTTCATCAGCTACGCCGCCTACGCCCGCGTGCTGAAGTGGCTGACGCTGGCGCTGTTCGCCTACGTCGCGGTCGTGTTCACGGCGCATGTCCCGTGGGAACGGGCGGTGCTGGCGACCCTGGTGCCGCATCTGGTGTTCGACGGCCCGCACGCGATGGCGCTGGTGGCGGTCCTGGGCACCACGATCAGCCCCTACCTGTTCTTCTGGCAGTCGTCGCTGGAGGTGGAGGACCGGCTGCGCCGCGGCGCCCGCCCGCTGTGCCTGGCACCGCGGGAGGCCGGGCCGCAGTTGGCCCGCATCCGGTGGGACACGCGGATCGGCATGGGCGTGTCCAACCTGGTCGCGGTGTTCATCATCTACGCCACCGCGGCCACGCTGAACGCCGCGGGGGTGACGGACATACAGACCTCCTCCCAGGCAGCGGAGGCGTTGCGGCCGGTGGCGGGGGAGCTGACGTTCGCGGTGTTCGCGGCGGGGATCATCGGCACCGGGCTGCTGGCGGTGCCAGTGCTGGCCGGGTCGGGCGCCTACGCGGTGTCCGAGGCGCTGCGGTGGCAGGCGGGGCTGGACCGGCGGCTGCTGCAGGCCAAGTCGTTCTACGCGGTCATTGCGGTCTCGACCCTGGCGGGCGTCGGGCTGAACTTCACCGCGCTGGACCCGGTGCGCGCGCTGTACTGGAGTGCCGTGGTCAACGGCGTGCTGGCCGCCCCGGTAATGGCGGCCGTCATGCTGGCCGCCGGCAACGGCCGCATCATGGGCCGGCTCACCCCGTCGCGGGCCATGCTCGCCGCGGGGTGGCTGGCGACCAGCGTCATGCTGGCGGCAAGCGTTGCCTTCTTCGTGCTGTGAGCAAGGCCCCGCGCCCAGGACATAGGTAGTTTCCGACCCTGCCGCTCCGGCGCCCTGCCCGGATAGCCTTCAACCCATCCGCGGCCCTGCCGCCCCCGATCTGGAGGCTACCATGCCCCTTCACAGCAACGACGACGTGCGCCCTTCCCTGGACGCCGACATCTACGGTACCGAGGCCGCCGACCTGTGCCTGCCCAAGTTCCGCATGCCCCAAGGCGAACTGCGTCCGGATGTGGCTTTCGCGCTGGTGCGGGACGAACTGTTCCTGGACGGCAACGCCCGGCAGAACCTGGCGACGTTCTGTCAGACCTGGGTGGACCCGCAGGTCCACCAGCTCATGGACATGTCGCTCGACAAGAACATGATCGACAAGGACGAGTATCCCGCGACGGCCGAGCTGGAGAGCCGCTGCGTCCACATCCTTGCGGACCTGTGGCACTCGCCCAAGGCCGCCGACACCATCGGCTGCTCCACCACGGGCAGCAGCGAGGCCTGCATGCTCGGCGGCCTCGCGCTGAAGTGGCAGTGGCGCAAGCGGATGCAGGCGGCGGGCCGGCCCACGGACAAGCCCAACCTCATCACCGGACCGGTCCAGGTCTGCTGGCACAAGTTCGCCCGCTACTTCGACGTGGAGCTGCGCGAAATCCCGCTGGCGCGCGGGCGGCTGGGCATGACGGCCGAGGAGGTGCTGAAGCGCTGTGACGAGAACACCATCGGCGTGATGCCCACCTTCGGCGTGACCTTCACCTGCCACTACGAGCCGGTGGCGGAGGTCGCCGCCGCTCTGGACGTGCTGGCCAGCACCCGGAGCTTGGACATCCCCATGCACGTGGACGCTGCATCCGGCGGGTTCACCGCGCCGTTCGTCACGCCCGACCTGCTGTGGGACTTCCGGCTGCCGCGGGTGCGCTCGATCAACGCATCGGGCCACAAGTACGGCCTGGCGCCGCTGGGCGTGGGCTGGGTGGTGTGGCGGGACCGGTCGGACCTGCCGGACGAGCTGATCTTCAACGTGAACTACCTCGGCGGCGACATGCCGACCTTCGCGCTGAACTTCTCCCGCCCGGCCGGGCAGATCATCGCGCAGTATTACTTGTTCCTGCGCCTGGGCCGGGACGGCTACCGCCGCATCGTGCAGAACGGCTACGACACCGGGCAGCACATCGGACGCGAGATCTGCAAGCTCGGCCCGTTCGAGCTGTTCTTCGACGGCGATCCCATGAAGGGCATCCCGGCGATTTCCTGGGTGATCCGGGACGGCGCCGAGCCGGGCTACACCCTGTTCGACCTGTCGGACCGGCTGCGCGTGCGGGGCTGGCAAGTCGCGGCCTACACCATGCCGCCGAACATCACGGACGTGGTCGTAATGCGCGTGCTGATCCGGCACGGTTTCAGCCGAGACATGGCGGACCTGCTGCTTGAGGACGTGCGGCGCTCCATCGAGCACCTGCAGAAGCACCCGGTCGGCCATCCCGAGGGGCCGGCGGAGGCGACGACCTTCACCCACCACGCCCTGCCGCTGGTGCGTGCCGTCAAGGGATCGAAGGGCGTCGGCTCCGTAGCAGGCGCCGTGCCGCTCGTCCCCGCCGAGTAGCAGGCGCCCCGCGCCAGCCTTGTCCGAGGCTGGCGCGTCCCTCCCACGAAAGGCAGGTCATCCCGTGCATTGGTTCACCACGACGCTGCGGGACCATCCCGAGATCGCGATCTTCATCGCGCTCGCCGCGGGCTACTGGGTCGGGGGCAAATCCTGGCGCGGGTTCAGCCTGGGCGCGGTCACGTCTACGCTGATCGCCGCGGTCATCCTGGGCCAGCTCGACATCAGCATCTCGGCCAACGTGAAGTCGGTGTTCTTCCTGATCTTCCTGTTCGCGGTCGGCTATGGCGTCGGGCCGCAGTTCGTGCGCGGCATCGCCAAGGACGGGCTGCCGCAGGCAGGATTCGCGGTGGTCATGGCGCTTCTGTCCCTGGGCGCTGCGTATGGGGCGGCGCGCATCGCGAGCTATGACGCCGGGTCGGCCGCCGGGCTGTTCGCGGGGTCTCAGACCCTGTCAGCGTCCATGGGCCTGGCGACGGACGCCATCAACCGCGAGGGGCTGGCGCCCGAGGCGGCCAAGGCGATGCTGAACGCCATGCCCATCGCCTATGCCGTCACCTACATTTTCGGGACCGTCGGATCGGCCCTGATCCTGGCCGTGCTGGGTCCGCGCCTGCTCGGCATAGACCTCGTGGCCGAGTGCAAGTCCTATGAACTGACGATGGGCGGCAAGCCCGGCCCGGGCGGGGAGGGCAGCGCCTGGCACGACTACGGCCTGCGCGCCTTCCGGGTGCGGGAAGGTGACCGCTTCGCCGGGCACACGGTGGCCGCGGTCGAGGCCGGGTTCGGCCAGGCGCGGGTGTTCGTCGAACGGCTGCGCCGCGCGGGCGCCATCCAGGAGGCGCGGTCCGCGACCGTGCTGCAAGTCGGCGACACCGCCGTGGTCGCCGGCCGCCGCGACGTGCTGGTGGACGTGCTGGAGCGCACCGCGGCGGAGGTGGACGACCCCGAGCTGCTGTCCGTGCCGATGGAGGGCGTGGACGTGTTCGTGACCAGCAAGCGCTTCGACGGCCGCACCCTGGGGGACCTGGCGCACGACCCGGCGTCCCACGGCGTGTTCCTGCGCCGCATCACCCGCGGCGCCACCGGCACCGACATCCCGTTGCTGGCTGGCACCCAGGTCCACCGCGGCGACATCCTGACGTTGACCGGCCGCACGCAGGACACCACCGCGGCGGCCAAGGCCATCGGCTACGCCGACCGGCCCAGCGATGCGTCCGACGTGGCGTTCATCGGCACCGGCATCGCCGTGGGCGCGTTGCTGGGCGCGCTGACGCTCAACATCGGCACGGTGCCGCTGACGCTGTCCAGCGCCGGCGGCGCGCTGATCGCCGGCCTGGTGTGCGGATGGCTCCGGTCGGTGCATCCGACCTTCGGCCGCATCCCGGCGCCGGCGGTGTGGTTCATGAACTCGGTCGGGCTGAACGTGTTCATCGCCGTCGTCGGCATCACTGCCGGGCCTGGGTTCGTGGCGGGGCTGAAGCAGCTTGGCATCAGCCTGTTCCTGTGGGGGATCGCCGCCACCACGATGCCGCTGATTGCGGGCATCTTCATCGGCAAGTATGTGTTCCGCTTCCACCCCGCCATCCTGCTCGGCGCCTGCGCCGGCGCGCGCACGACCACGGCGGCGCTGGGCATGGTGTGCGAGGCCGCGAAAAGCCAGGTTCCAGCGCTTGGCTACACCGTCACCTACGCCGTCGGCAACACGCTGCTGACCATCTGGGGCATGGTCATCGTCATGCTCCTCCATTGAGGGGCTGACACCATGAACGCACCCATCCCGCCGCCTGTGCCGGGCACCGACTACGGCAGCTTGTCGAAGCTCAGCCCGTTCGAGCTGAAGGACCAGTTGATGGCGCTCGCGTCCAGCCATGCCGAGCGCATGATGCTCAACGCCGGGCCCGGCAACCCGAACTTCCTGGCGACCGTGCCGCGACCGCGATGACCGCAGGTCCGGATGCCCGCCAGGCAGCGGACACGCGGCGGACATTCGCATACCGTTGCGGGGAAGGCTTCTTGAACAGGTAATGGGTCAACATTCTCGGGGACATGCCCCGCGTACCGTGTCCCCGGCAAGCGGGAGTACCAAATTCCCGGCGGGCACACCGGAAGGTAACTGATTGATCCCGCATGCGGGCATATCCTTGTTGGCGTCCTCGCGAGGGAGCCGTCTCGCCGTCGGGCGCACGCCAAGGATTGATCGCCATTCAGGGAAGGCGAAGTACATTCGGCGTACCCGTCGAACGGACCGTCATGCGCCCCGGGAACGTCGGTCTCAGGTCGCCGCTGCCCCGAACGGCATTGCGCGCCACCGGGGTGCGGGGAGTTTCCGGGCGGCAGCGTCCCAACCGCATCCGCGGCGCGGGTGCTGCCTTCGTAAGGTTGGCAAAAGCTGGTCGGATGGGCAGGTCGCCCTGGGGTTTCTCCCTCCAGGCTGCGGCGACCAGCTTTCGGATCGCCTCCCGGATGGACCGCCCTCCGGCCCGGCCCTGTTCGCCGACGCGTTGCGGTTCGGCCGCGAGGTGGTGTGGCTGCACACCTTCGAGGAGCGGTTCGCCTCGCCGGGCGAAGGCAGGCCCGCGGCACCGCCCCGCATGTCCGAGGGCACCCGCCCCCGGATACCGGAGGGGCGCGCGACTCCTTCATCCCCGGATGCGATGCCGGAGGCGATCTTCCACGACGCTGCGGCCGGTCGGGTCCACTTCGGCGCCAAGCACATGGACGGCGAGTGACCGGAGGTATGGGCGTACGAGGTCTTCGTGAAGCAGGTGCTGACGCAGTGGTGCGGCTGCCGCGGTCGGAACCGCATCCGGTCCATGGTCGGCGACCGGACAAGCATTGTCGGCCTCGGTTGAGCACAGCCGACCCGTGACCTGGCCTGCGGTGCCGGAAAGGGCTGCTCCACGTCCGCCAGCGTGGTATGCAAGCAGTCCAAAGCATAGCGGGAGGACTGGGCAAGTCGGAGTCAGACCAACGGGCGGCGCTGAAAAGTAATGAAACCCATGTAGATGGTTGGAGAATGCCCTCGGATGCTTATGGCGGGAGAGAGACAGACAATGCAAGCTTATGACGGGTGAGCTATAACCGTATGCCGTATGTTGGCACCAACCATGTGAATAGGTTAAGGCAGCTTCTGGTTTGCGGTTATGAATTTGCTCACAGCCGCCCCGCGTCGTCGCAGCGTCGTCACATGTCCATCGTAGGCATGGCCAGCCTTGCCCTGGGCTGATGTGGTTGGCATCCTGCCGCGGCCAACAATATACTAGGACGCCGAATGCGCTGGTCTGCCGCTGCACTTGCGTTCGCCATTGCCGCCATCTCCGCCCAGGCTGCCTTCGCCGCCCAGCTTCTCGACTCCCGTGCTGTCCCGTATTTGAATGATGCCGGACGTGCCATCTACGAAGCCTGGCTGCGGACCAACCTTCCCCGCGCCGTCGCAATTGCGCCAGGCGGCCAGATTGGCGTCGCCTCCGATGCCTCAGCAAACGGCCTTGATGGCGTGCGGAGCAGCGCCTTGCGGGAGTGCGCCACAAAGGGCGGTAAAGGGTGCGCCCTCTACGCAGAAAACCTGGACGTCGTGTGGCCGGGCCAACAATCCCATGCCGGTGTGCCGCCCGGTCCGCTCATCAAGACCTGGAATTTCGCGTTCGTCCCGGACGAGAGGTTTATCTGGCATGGCCCGGCAGCCGCCCGGGGCTTACTGGTTTGGGGGCATAGCTACGGCGGGCCGGAGAAGGACAACCGCGGCGTCCAGCCCCAGGCCCACAATCGGCCTTTAAACAACGTCGGGTATGACGTAGTCCGCTTCGACCGGGAGCCGATGGCAGATACGAAGGACCGCGCCGCCGGCTGGCTGCGCGATGGGCTGAGGAAGATGCGGCAGTTGGGCTATCGCAGCATCATCGTAGGCGGAGAGTCGCGTGGAGCTTGGAACAGCCTGCAAATCATGGACACACCCAACCTTGCCGACGTGATTATCGCTGTCTCCCCCGCCGCGCACGGAGCAGGAGAAAGCACAAGCTCCAGCGCGCAGGTATATGAGTTGCGCGGAATGATGGCTTCTGCGCCGTCCAGCCAAACCCGCGTGGCCTTCATACAGTTCGCTGGAGATCCCTACATGAGCAATCCAGACGGTCGCGCCGCAGCGATGCGGGATGGGTCCTCGAAGTTCGGTGCCTTCCTGCTCATAGACAGGCCGTCAGGTTTTGCTGGGCATAGCGCCAGCGGAACGCCTGAGTTTGGTCTGCGCTATGGAGAGTGCCTGATGCATTTCGCCCTGGACCCGGCACCACCCGCATCTTGTTCCGGCACGCCACCCTAAACCAGAGTGAACGCTGCAACCGCGTCTACTAACCCCGCCGCAAGCGGCAGCGCGGGATCGGCGTAGGAGGCAAGGTTCGCCGCCCGACCCTCTGCCGGCACCTTCAGCACATGGTTCATCCCCGGCAGGAGCAGCAGCCTGGCCCCGGGCCGCGCCGCCGCCAGCAGCCGGGCGTCGGTGGCCCGAGCTTGCAAGTCTGCCGTGCCCTGCACGACCAGCACCGGGCATCTGACGGCGGCCAGCTCTGCCGCCGGGTCCCGCAACAGCCAGGACGCGACGTAGAGCTGCACGCTGGAACGAAACAGGCCGGCCAGCTCGGGCGGCGCATCCGCCACCTCCTCCCCGCGCAGCAGTCGGGCGATGATCCCGCGGGCACTCGCAATGAGTTCGGGTGGGGCACCGGCAGCCGTCAACTGCCGCAGAATCACCGGCCCGGCAGGCGATCCCGCGCCGGCCAGCAGCACCAGGCCGCCAGCCTCGGCACGCTGCGCCGCAAGGGTGGCAATCAGCGCGCCCTCGCCGTGTCCCAGCAGGCCCACCCGCGTGATGGCCGGGTCGTCCGCCAGCGCCGCCATCCAGCGCAGCGTATCATCCACATAGGTGTCCACCACCAGCAGCCGCTCGTCCGGTGCTGCTGGGTGGCTCGCGCCCACGCCGCGCTTGTCTGCCCGAAGCGTGGCGATGCCGTGCCGTGCCAGGCCCTCCGCCAGCAGGCGCAAGCAGTTGCTGACCATACCAGGCAGGTTGCCGTCGCGGTCCACCGGGCCGGACCCTGGCAGCAGCACCAGCGCCGGATGCGGTCCGACGCTGTCCGGCAGCAGCAGCGTCCCGGCCAGCGGCGCCGGGTCGGCAGGCACGTGGACAGCGTGGCTACGGCTCAAGGGTGATCTTCATCCCGGCATGGCTGTGCACGAAGCCGAGCCGCGCATAGAACGCCTGCGCCTCCGTCCGGTCGGTGCGCGTCGTCAGTTGCAGGATGGCGCAGCCGGCAGCGCGCGCCTCGGCCATTGCGTGCCGCATCAGTGCCGCCCCGATGCCGCCGCCGCGCCGCGTGCTGTCCACCCGCACGCCCTCGACCTGGGCGCGGCTCTGGCCCTGCTGGGACACGCCGTGCAGCACGTTGAACTGCATGCAGCCCACGACGGCGCCGTCCAGCACGGCCAGGATGATCCGCCCACCCTGCGCCTGCATGGCCCGGAAGCCCGCCAGGTAGGAGGACGGCAGCGGCGACACGTCCTGCTCCCGCCCGCTGCCGAAGCGGTCATCGGCCAGCAGATGAACAACACGGGGCAGGTCGGCCTCGGCCGCGTCGCGGTAGTCCATCACAGTCCCTTCCTGAACCCGACCACGCTCTCGACCCGCGCTGACCACAGGAATTGGTCCACCGCCGCCGCGGACACGGTCTGGTAACCCGCTTGCAGCAGCACCCGCCCATCCCGTGCCAGCGCCGCCGGGTTGCAGCTGACATACACGATGGGCACGCCGCTGGCCGCCAGCGCCGGCATCTGCGCCAGCGCGCCCCCATGCGGCGGGTCCAGCACGATGGCGCCAGCGCCCTTGATCTCGGAGGCCTGCAACGGCTGACGCGCCAGGTCGCGCTGCGTTGCCAGCACCCGTGGGTTCGCGGCCCGGCGCAACGCGGTGTAAGCGTCCAAGTCGCCCTCGTAGGCCTGCACCCGGGCGCGGGTGGCCAGGGCATGGGTGATGCTCCCGCAACCGGCGAACAGCTCCAGGATGCGCGTCTTGGCCGGCAACAGGGGCAGGGCGGCCAGCACGGCGGCAACGATGGCCGCCTCGCCCTCCCGTGATGCTTGCAGGAAGGCGCCGGGCGGGATGGGTGTGTCCACGCCGGTGAAGGCCGTGGTGGCCGGGCGCAGCAGGCATGCCGGCTCCGGCGCACCCTGGCTGCCGCGTGCCAGGCCCGGCGCCCAACTGATGCGCGGCAGGCCGTGCGCGTTGGCCAGCGCCGTCAGCAAGGTGCGGTCACCCGCAGTCAACTCAGCATCCGTCCGCAGCAGCAAATCCGGCCCGCTATCCAGCAGGTTCACCACTGCTGATCCGTCCCGCTTCAATCCCTGAAGTCGTCGCAGCACCGGGCGCAGGGCCTGGATCAGCGCGAACAGCGCGGGATGCAGGATCGGGCAGGCATGCATGTCCACGATGTCGCGGGACCGCCGCTGATGCAGGCCGATCAGCAGCGCCGGGCCGTTGCGGCGGATTGCCAGGTCCATGCGGCGGCGCGCAGCGGGCGGGGTGCGGGCAACCGCGACCGGCAAGGCTGGACTTCCCATGCGGCGCAGCGCGTCCGTGACCTGCCCGCCCTTCCAGGCGATGTAGCTGTCATCCCGCCAATGCTGCAGAGTGCAGCCGCCGCAAGGGCCGAAATGGGGGCAGGGCGGGATAGCGCGGTCAGGTGCCGCTTCCAGCACCGCGGCATCGCCTGTCCAACCCTCCCCCCTGCGGGACAACACGCCGGGCTGCACCAGCTCGCCTGGTAGGGTCAGCGGCAGGAACAGGGACGCCCCACCGGGCAGCGTGCAAACGCCATCCCCGTCCGCCCCCATCCGCCCAACGCGGACGGGGGCGGGCGGGTCAGCCGCCGAAGGCGGAGAGGCCGGTTTGGGCGCGGCCAAGGATCAACGCATGCACGTCATGCGTGCCCTCATAGGTGTTCACGGCTTCCAAGTTCATGACGTGCCGGATCACGTGATACTCGTCGGCAATGCCGTTGCCACCATGCATGTCCCGGCTGACGCGGGCGATGTCCAGCGCCTTGCCGCAGTTGTTGCGCTTCATCAAGCTGATCATCTCGGGCGCGGCGCGGCCTTCCTCCATCAGCCGGCCCAGGCGCAGCGCGCCTTGCAGGCCCAGCGTGATCTCGGTCTGCATGTCGGCCAGCTTCTTTTGGATCAACTGCGTCGCGGCCAGCGGACGGCCGAACATCTGCCGCTCCATCGTGTAGCCGCGCGCCGCGTGCCAGCAGAACTCGGCAGCGCCCAGCGCACCCCAGGAAATCCCATACCGCGCGTTGTTCAGGCACGAGAACGGCCCGCGCAGCCCCTTCACGTGCGGCAACTCATTGCCCGCTGGCACGAACACGTCCTGCATCATGATCATGCCGGTGATGGAGGCGCGCAACGCGAACTTGCCCTCGATCTTCGGCGCGGTCAGCCCGGCCATGCCCTTCTCAAGGATGTAGCCCTTGATGTCTCCGGCGTCGTTCTTGGCCCACACCACGAACACGTCCGCGATCGGCGAGTTGGTGATCCAGGTCTTGGACCCGTTCAGCACGAAGCCGCCATCCACCGATTTCGCCCGCGTCCTCATGCTGGCCGGGTCGGACCCGGCATCCGGCTCCGTCAGTCCGAAGCAGCCGACGAACTCGCCAGTGCGCAGCTTCGGCAGGAAGCGGTCCTTCTGGTCCTCGCTGCCGAAAGCCCAAATCGGATACATGACCAGGGAGGACTGCACGCTGAACGCGCTGCGGTAGCCGCTGTCCACCCGCTCGACCTCGCGAGCGATCAGCCCGTAGGCGACGTAGCCGACGCCGGCGCAGCCGTGGCTGTCCAGCGTCGCGCCCAGGAAGCCCATCTCTCCCATCTCGGTCATGATGGAGCGGTCGAACCGCTCATGCCGGTTCGCCTCCAGCACGCGGGTCATCAGGCGGTCCTGGCAGTAGGCGTGCGCGGCGTCACGCATCGCCCGCTCGTCCTCCGTCAGCTGTTCGTCCAGCAACAGGGCATCGTCCCACTTGAACGGCCCCATCTTGCGGGCGGCGGCGGGACGATCCGCGGTCAGCTTGGCCTCGGCAGCCTCGGGCTGCTGTATGGGTGCGACGGCGTTCATGGTGTCCCCCTATGCTGGTTGCGCGCGGTTATTCGGCGTCGCCCACGGCTTCGACCCGGGATGTGCGCTTGCCCCGGGAGCGTAGCAGCATGAATGCCGGCACGTCGTCCCCAAAGCCAAGCACGGACGGCCCAAGGTCTTCGTCCCGCCGCCGGCCATCGCGGGGCCGCCGCTCGTTCCATGGGCGGGTGTCCACGGGGCGGGGCACGTCGTCGCGGCGCGGCTCCTCGCGCCGAGCCTCATCACGCCGGGCGTCGTCGCGCTTCGCCTCGCTGCGCCGTCCGTCATCGCGCCTTGGCTCGTCCCGCCGCGCTTCGTCGCGGCGTCCCTCGGGACGGCGTGCCTCGCCTCGTCCGGACCGGCGAGGTTCGGCGCGCGGCGCGTCAGCAACCGCCTCCGCTGCCGCCTGCACAGGTGCAACGTCCTCTACGGACACAGCCTCCACGGCAACATCGGCCTTCTTCGCCCGGCTGCGCCGCGGCTTGGCCGTCTTCGGGACTTCGTCGCCGGACGGCTCCACCCGATCCACGGCCTTCGCCGCACGCGGCACCACCTTGGTCCCGCGCCCCCGGCCCCGGCGGCGCCCGTCACCCTCCGCAAACTCGACCGCGTCCAGCCCCTCGACCTGCATGCGCGGTATCGCCGCGCCAACCAGCTTCTCGATGGCGTCCACGAAGCCCTTGTCGTCCGGAGTCGCCAGCGTGAAGGCATGGCCCGTCATGCCCGCGCGCCCCGTGCGCCCGATGCGATGCACGTAGTCCTCGGCATGGATCGGCACGTCGAAGTTGAACACATGGCTCAGCCCGCCGATGTCCAGCCCGCGGGCTGCCACGTCGCTGCACACCAGCAACCGGATTTCGTTCGCCTTGAACTTGCTCAGCGTCGCAAACCGCTCGGGCTGGCTCATGTCGCCATGCAGCGACCCCACGCTGAACCCATGCTGCTTCAGCGACTTGTAAAGGATGTCCACGTCGCGCTTGCGGTTGCAGAAGATCAGCGCGTTCTGCACGTCCTCCGACCGGATCAGCCGACGCAGGGCTTCCCGCTTCTCCAGCGCATCCACCACCGTCAGCCCGGCGACGATGGTGCTCGCCACGCTCGCCGGACGGCTGACCGTGATCTCCTTCGGGTTCTGCAGGAAGGCGTCGGCCAGCCGGCGGATTTCCGGCGCCATCGTTGCCGAAAAGAACAGCGTCTGCCGGGTGCGCGGCAGGAAACCGACGATTTTCTCGACATCGGGAATGAACCCCATGTCCAGCATCCGGTCGGCTTCGTCTATCACCAATATCTTGGTGTCCGTCAGCAGCAGCCCGCCGCGCTCGAACAGGTCCATCAGCCGGCCCGGCGTCGCAATCAGCACGTCCACACCCTTCATCAGGGCCTCCTTCTGATCGGACAGGCTTTCGCCGCCGATCAGCAGGGCGTGGTTCAGCTTGAGATATTTGCCATACTTCACGAAGTTCTCGGCCACCTGCAGCGCCAGCTCGCGCGTCGGCTCCAGGATCAGGCTGCGCGGCATACGGGCGCGGGCACGGCTGCCGGACAGGATATCCAGCATCGGCAGCACAAAGGAGGCCGTCTTGCCCGTGCCGGTTTGCGCGCACCCCAACACATCGCGTCCCATCAGCACCGGCGGGATCGCCTGCGCCTGAATAGGAGTAGGGGTGCGGTAGCCCATGTCCTCGACGGCGCGGTAGATCTCCGGGGACAGGCCAAGGTCGGCAAAGCCGTTCGGCTCGGCCTCCCCCTCGTCGTTGTAGGCGGCCTCGGCATCGCTGATGGCGTCGCCGGACGCAGAGTCGTCATGCGCGGCCAAGGACGCGGCCGCGGACGCAGCTACGATGTCCGGCGCGGCATCACGCGCGTGGTCCGCAGCCGTCACAGGCACGTCAGGCTCGGTGCCCTCGGGCGCCGGGACGGCGTCATGATGGTCGGCGTGCGCGTGTTCATCCGCGGCGGCGGTCGTGATGTCCGTCAAACGTATTTCTCGATACAAGGTGGGTTGGCTCGCAGGCCATAGCGCGGCCCCCGCGCACCATGGCGCGTAGCCCGCGGGATATCGGCAGCGGGCCGCCACAAGTCAAGCTGGCATGGCGCAGGGCAGCACCGTAAGCCCCAGGCATGGCAGAACCAACACAGACTCCGCAACGACCGGCCGTGCTGCTCCTGCCGGGCCTGCTGTGCGATGCCGAATTGTGGCTTCACCAGCTCTCCGCATTGGCCCCCGTGGCGGACTGCATCGTGGCGGACCTGACCCTGGACGACTCGCTCGAGGCCATGGCCGCACGGGCCTTGGAGGGCCTGCCGCCCCGGTTCTCCGTGGCCGCCCTCAGCATGGGCGGCTACGCCGCGTTCGAGCTGCTGCGCCAGGCCCCGGACCGGGTGGAGCGGCTGTGCCTGATGGATACCAGCGCCCGTCCCGACACGCCGGAGGCCGCCCGGCGCCGCCGCGGCCTGATGACCCTGGTGGCCCGCGGCGGGCGCTTCCGCGGCGTCACCCCCCGCCTGCTGGCGGAGCTGCTGCATCCGGACAACCTGAGCAATGCGGCCCTGGCCGGGCTGGTGGCGGACATGTCGGACCGCCTCGGCAAGGCGGTCTATCTCCGCCAGCAGGCCGTCATCCTGGCCCGGCCCGACAGCCGCCCGGACCTGCCCGGCATACGCGTGCCCACGCTGGTCCTGGTGGGCGAGGCCGACCGGACGACTCCGCACGCCCTATCCGCTGAGATCGCCGTCGGCATCCCCGGCGCGCAACTCCGGATCGTCCCAGGCGCCGGTCACCTGCCGCCGCTGGAGCAGCCCGTGTGGGTCACGGACGCCCTTCTGCGGTGGCTCGGCGCAACTAGGGATGCCCTGCCGCGTCCAGGACAGGCATGACCAACCTGCCGCCCAACGCCATCGAGGACTATGCCCTGATCGGCGACTGCGCGAGTGCAGCACTCGTTGGACGCAACGGCAGCATAGACTGGCTGTGCTGGCCCCGCTTCGACAGCGCCGCCTGCTTCGCCGCCCTGCTCGGCGGGCCGGAGCACGGCTCCTTCCAGATTGCCCCCGCGGACGCCGGCGCGCGCTCCATGCGCCGCTACCGCGACGGCAGCCTGGTGCTGGAGACCGTGTTCGAGTGCGGGGACGGCGCGGTCGCGCTGATTGACTTCATGATGCCCCAGGCTGCGGCCGGCACCCTGATCCGCATCGTCGAGGGCCGGCGCGGTGCCGTGCAGATGAGGCTCGACCTTGCCCTGCGCTTCGACTACGGCATGTCCGTTCCCTGGGTGACGCGCCGCCCCGGCGGCAACGGCATCGTCGCAAAGGCCGGGCCGGAGCAGGTCGTGCTCCGCACCCCCGTCGCGCTGCATGGCCGCGACCTGCGCACCGTGGCCGATTTCACCGTCCGTGAAGGCGAGCGCATCCCCTTCGTCCTGACCCACGGCCCGTCCCACCTGCCGCCGCCGCTCAGCGTGGATGCCGAGGACGCGCTGTTCGCCGCCGAGGCATACTGGTCCGCCTGGTCCGCCCGCTGCACCTACGAGGGCCCCTGGGCGGACGCGGTCAAACGCTCGCTCCTCACCCTCAAGGGCCTGACCTACGCGCCCACCGGCGGCATCGTCGCGGCCCCGACGACCTCCCTGCCCGAGGCGTTGGGCGGCGTCCGCAACTGGGACTACCGCTACTGCTGGCTGCGCGACGCCACCATCACCCTGTTCGCCTTCATGGCCGCGGGATACACCGAGGAGGCCGGGTCCTGGGCCGAGTGGCTGCATCGCAGCATCGCCGGCAGCCCGGAGCAGGTCCAGATCATGTACGGCATTGCCGGGGAACGCCGCCTGGCCGAATGGACCGCCTCGTGGCTGCCGGGCTACCAGGGCGCGGCCCCGGTCCGCATCGGCAACGCCGCCGCCGACCAGTTGCAGTTGGACGTGTATGGCGAGGTGATGGACGCCCTGCACCAGGCCCGCGCCGCCAAGCTGCTGACCTCGCCGCAGTCCTGGTCCCTGCAATCCGCCTTGCTGGCGCACCTGGAGGAGGTCTGGCAGCAACCCGATGAGGGCCTGTGGGAGACGCGCGGGGGCCGCCGGCACTTCACGTTCAGCAAGGTCATGGCCTGGGTCGCGTTCGACCGCGGCATCCGGGATGCCGAGGCGCATGGCTTGGAGGCTCCGCTGAACCGCTGGCGCGGGGTGCGCGACGCCATCCATGCCGCGGTCTGCCGGGACGGCTACGACGCGGCCCTGGGCAGCTTCACCCAAAGCTTCGGCAGTCCGGCGCTGGACGCCTCCCTGTTGCTGATCCCCGTCGTCGGCTTCCTCCCGCATGGCGACCCTCGGGTGCAGGGCACCGTCCGCGCCGTCGAGCGCGATCTGCTGGTGGACGGCTTCGTGCTGCGCTACCGCACCGAGGGCGGGGATGACGGCTTGCCGGTCGGGGAGGGCGCCTTTCTGGCCTGCAGCTTCTGGCTGGCCACTGCCTGGCACATGCAGGGGCGGCAGGACGACGCCAGGACGCTGTTTGAGCGGCTGCTCGCCCTGCGCAACGACGTGGGCCTGCTCAGCGAGGAGTACGACCCCCGCGCCGGACGCTTCACCGGCAACTTCCCCCAGGCGTTCAGCCACGTCGCCCTGATCACGACGGCGCTGACCCTGGCCGGGGAGGCGCAGGACCGCCGGGAGCCGATGGCCGCCGCGGCGGAGTAGCTACTCCGCCGGTGCGGGCGCCGGCTCCGCCCGGATCGGGCGGCGGGTCCGGACGCGGGCCAGCCGTTCCAGCGCCAGATAGACCACCGGCGTCGTGTAAAGCGTCAGCAGTTGCGACACGGCCAGTCCGCCGACGATGGCGATGCCCAGCGGCTGCCGGTATTCCGACCCGGTGCCCGAGGCCAGCGCCAGCGGCACCGCGCCCAGCAGCGCCGCCAGCGTCGTCATGATGATGGGCCGGAACCGCTCCGCGCAGGCTTCCAGGATGGCCGCGCGCGGGGACAGCCCCCGCTCCCGCTCCGCCTCCAGCGCGAAATCTATCAGCATGATCGCATTCTTCTTCACGATGCCGATCAGCAGCACGATGCCGATGATGGCCAGCACTCCAAGCTCGGACCCTGTGACCAGGATCGCAAGCAGCGCGCCCAGCCCGGCGGGCGGAATGGTGGTCAGAATGGTGATCGGGTGCAGGAAGCTCTCGTAAAGCACGCCCAGCACGATGTAGATCGTCAGCAGGGCCGCCCCCAGCAGGAACGGAAAGGTGGACAGCGACTTCTGCAGGAACTGCGCGTTGCCGGCGAAGTCTGTCCGCACCCCCTCCGGCATCCGAAGGTTTCGGGCGGTTTCAGTGACTAGGTTGATGGCGTCGCCCTGCGTGGTGCCAGGCAGCAGGTTGAAGCTGATGCTGCTGGACGGGAACTGGCCTTGGTGCCGCACTGCCAATGGCGCCGTGCTGCGCTCCAGAGATACGACGCTGGTGATCGGCACCTGTTGGCCGCCGGTGCCTGGCACCCAAAGGCGGTCCAGTTGCACGGGGTCCAACTGCAGCCCAGGCTCGGTTTCCAGCACCACGCGATACTGGTTGCGCTGGGTGTAGATGATCGAGACCTGGCGCTGCGAGTAGGCATTGTTCAGGGCGTTGTCTATCGCACTGATGTTCACGCCCAGCCGCGCCGCCTTCTCCCGGTCTATGACGACGTTGGCCTGCGGCCCCGGGCGGTCCTGGTCGCTGTTCACGTCAGTGATGCCCGGCGCGCGACGCAGCGCCTCTTCCAGCCGGGTGGTCCAGGTCCGCAATTCGGCGAGGTCTTGGTCCAGCACGACGAACTGGAACTGCGTGCCGCCGGACCGCCCGCCGGCGCGCAGGTCCTGTGCGGAGTAGAGGTAGGCCTCGATCCCCGCCATCTGCTGCAGCTTGGGCCGCAGCCGGGCCAGCACGGCCTCGCTGCTGATGCTGCGTTCGCTCAACGGCTTCAGGGAGACCGTGAGCTGCCCGCGGTTGATGCTGGACCAGCCGGAGGTGATGCCGATGGTGCTGCCGACCGCGTCCACCGCCGGGTCCTGCAGCAGCACGTCCACGACGCGCCGCTGCCGCTCCGCCATAGCGGCGAAGCTGATGTCGGGGCTGGCCGTCGTGCTGCCCTGCAGCAAGCCGGTGTCCTGGATCGGCAGGAAGCCCTTGGGCACGTAGCGGTAGAGCTGCACTGTCCCAACCGTGATGCCCACCGTCGCCAGCAGCATCAGCCAGTTCCAGCGCAAGGCCCATTCCAGCGTGCCGGTGTAGACGTTCTGCATCTGCCGCAGCGCCCGGTCCACCACGCTGTCAATGCGCCCCCACAGCCCCGCAGGAGGGCGGTGCGGCCCCATGAAGCGCCCGCACATCATCGGCGTCAGCGTCAGCGAGACCACGGCGGACAAACCGATGGCGATGGCGATCACCAGCGCGAACTCGTGCAGCAGCTTGCCCAGGATGCCGCCCATGAACAGGATCGGGATGAACACCGCGACCAGCGACACGCTGATGCTGATGACGGTGAAGCCGATCTGCCGCGCGCCCACCAGCGCCGCCTGCATCGGCGAGAGCCCGCGCTCCTGGTGGCGGAATATGTTCTCGATCATGACGATGGCGTCGTCCACGACGAAGCCGACCGATATGGTCAGGGACATGAACGAAAAGTTGTTCAGGGTGAACCCGAGCAGGTACATTGCCGCCAGGGTGCCAGCGATGCTGAGCGGCACCGTCACCGCCGCTGCCAGCGTCGGCACCAGCCGGCGCATGAACAGCGCGACCACCAGCAACACGAGCGCAACGCTGATGAAGAAGGTGTACTCCACATCGGCGACGCTGGCGCGGATGGTCAAGGTGCGGTCGCTGATGGTGTGGACGCGGATGCCGGCGGGTATCCACTGCAGCAGTTGCGGCAGGGCCGCCTGCACGCGGTCCACCGTCTCGATGATGTTGGCTCCGGCTGTCTTGGTCACGCTCAGCAGAACGGCCGGCTGCGTGCCCTCCCAAGCCGCGAGCTTGGTGTTGGCCACGCCGTCCATCACCTGCGCCACGTCGCCCAGCCGCACGGTGGCGCCGTTCACGCTTTTCAGCACCAGTGCGGCGTAGTCCGCAGCCTGGGTGATCTGGCCGTTGAGCTGGATGGTCTCTGCCCGGAGCGGCCCCTGGAAGCCGCCTGTCGCGCCGTTCACGTTGGCGCTGCGTATGGCGGCGTAAACGTCCTGGCTGCTCAGCCCGGCGGCTCGCAGCGCCGCCGGGTTCAGCCGCACCCGGACCGCCGGCTTCTCGGCGCCGTTCACCTGCACCTGGCTCACGCCCTCGATCTGACTGAGCCGCTGCGCCAGGATGGTGTCGGCGGCGTCGAACAGTTCGGCCCGGCCCAGCGTCTCGGACGTGAGGGACAGGGTCAGGATCGGCGCCTCGGCCGGATTGAACTTGCGGTAGTACGGCCGGGTCGGCAGGTCGCTGGGCAGGTCGGAGTAGGCGGCGTTGATGGCGGCCTGCACGTCGTGGGCCGCGCCCTCGATAACCCGGTCTATGTCGAACTGCACGACGATGCTGGTGCTGCCGGTGCTGCTGGTGCTGGTGATCTCGGTGACGCCGGGAATTTCGCCCAGGCGGCGCTCCAGCGGGGCGGCGATGCTGGCAGCCATCGTTTCCGGATCGGCGCCGGGCCGCCCGGCGAAGACGACGATGGTGGGAATGTCCACGCTGGGCAGCGGCGCCACGGGCAGGTAACGGACCGCGACCAGGCCAGTCAGCAGCAGCCCGATGGCAAGCAGGAAGGTGGCGACGGGCCGGTGAATGAAGGGCGCGGAAATGTTCATGGGGGCGTGCGCCCGCTGCTTTCCCTCTCTCCGGGAGAGGGCCGGGGTGAGGGGGGCACGGGTACAGGGTGGGGCATGGCGTGTGCCTTGGGGCCAGGGTCCCGCGATGGACGAGCATGGCGCTTGCTCACTCCGCCACCCCAACCCTCTCCCAGAAAGAGAGGAAGAAGGAAAAGCGTCACTCCGCCGCCGCCAGCCGCGGCGCCGCGAAGCGCAGCCGCATCCGCTCGAACGCAAGATAGATCACCGGCGTCGTGTAGAGCGTCAGCACCTGGCTCAGCAGCAGCCCGCCCACGATGGTCAGGCCCAGGGGGTAGCGCAGCTCCGACCCGGTCCCCCGCTCCAGCACCAGCGGCAGTGCGCCCAGCAGCGCCGCTGCCGTCGTCATCATGATCGGGCGGAAGCGCAGCAGGCAAGCTTCGGTGATCGCCTCCAGTGGCGCCATCCCGCGGTCCCGCTCCGCCTCCAGCGCAAAGTCTATCATCATGATCGCATTCTTCTTCACGATCCCCATCAGCAGCACGATGCCCACCAGCGCCACCAGGGACAGGTCCTGCCCTGCCAGCATCAGCGCCAGCAGCGCCCCGATGCCAGCAGAAGGGAGGGTGGACAGGATGGTGACGGGGTGGACCGTGCTCTCGTACAGCACGCCCAGCACGATGTAGATCACCACCACTGCGGCCAGGATCAGGTAGGGTTCGCTCGCCAGGCTGTTCTGGAACTCCTCGGCATCGCCGGAGTAGCTGCCGACGATGGTCTGGGGCATCCCCATCTCCCGCTCCGCCTGTGCGACGGCGGAGACGGCGTGGCTCAGGCTGTTACCCGGCGCCAGGTTGAAGGACAGCGTGACCGCCGGAAATTGGCTCTGGTGCGTGACCGCCAGCGGCGCCGTTGCGCGCGTGATGGTCGCGATGGCCGACAGCGGCACCTGCGCCGTCCCGGTGCCCGGCACCCGCAGCCGCAGCAGGGAGTGCGGGTCGGACAGCCAGTCCTCATCCGCCTCCATGATCACGCGATACTGGTTGGCCTGGCTGAAGATCGTGCTGATCTGCCGCTGCCCGAAGGCGTCATACAGGGTGTCCTGCACCTCCTGCATCGTCACGCCCAGACGCATGGCGGCGTCCCGGTCCACTTCGATCCGGGTGGAGAAGCCATCGGTCTGCTGATCGCTGGTCACGTCCTGCAACTCGGCGAGGGCCGCCAGGCGTGCCTGCAGGCGGGGCGCCCAGGTGGCCAGCTCGACGGCGTCCGTGTCCATGAGGGTGTACTGATATTGCGTGCGGCTGATGCGGGTGCCGATCTGGATGTCCTGCACCGGCTGCATGAACACCGACATGCCCGGCGTCCCACCCATCGCCGCCTGCAAGCGAGCGATCACGGCCGGCGCCGGGTCGCGCTCCGCCCGGGGCTTCAGGGTAATCGTTATGCGCCCCGTGTTGGGAGTCGCGTTGATGGCGCCCGCGCCAACGAACGACACGACGCCCGCAACCGCCGGGTCCTTCAGCGCCGTTTCCGCCAATCCCGTCTGCAAGGCGGCCATGCGCGGGATGGACGCGCTCTGCGCTGCCTCCGTCACGGCGACGATTACGCCGGTGTCCTGCTGCGGCAGGAAGCCCTTGGGCGTGACCAGATAGAGCGCCACAGTGCCCGCCAGCGTGCCCAGGGCCACCAGCAGCACCAGCCCCTGATGCCGAAGGGAAACCAGCAGCGTCCGGCGATACACGCGCGTCGTCCAGAGGAACCCGCGCTCAAACCATCCCGTCAGCCAGCTCGGCTTGTCGTTTGCGCGCAGGAACCGCCCGCACATCATCGGCGTCAGCGTCAGAGACACCACCGCGGACACGATGACCGAGGTGCTGAGAACCACCGCGAACTCGTTGAACAGCCGCCCGACGACGCCCGTCATGAACAGCAGCGGGATGAACACCGCCACCAGGCTGATCGTGAGCGACACGATGGTGAAGCCGATCTGCGCCGCGCCCTTGTAGGCGGCTTGCAGAGGCGTCTCCCCATCCTCGATGAAGCGGACCACGTTCTCGATCATCACGATGGCGTCGTCCACCACGAAGCCAGTTGCGACGGTCAGCGCCATCAGGCTCAGGTTGTCCAGGCTGTAGCCGCACAGCGCCATGACGCCAAAAGTGCCGACCAGGGACAGCGGCAGCGCCACCGCCGGAATGACCGTCGCCCGCGCGCTGCGCAGGAACAGGAAGATCACCCCCACTACCAGCACGATGGACAGGGCCAGCGTATATTGCACGTCGGCCACGGAGGCTCGGATGGTCTCCGTCCGGTCCGTCACCACGGTCATGCTGATTGCGGCCGGGATCGCCTTTTGCAGACCCGGCAGCGCCTCCTTGAGCGCCGCGACGGTGCTGACGATGTTGGCGCCGGGCTGGCGTTGTATGTCCAGCACGACCGCGGGCGTGCCGTTGTACCAGCCGGCCACCCGGTCGTTCTCCACCCCCCCGACCACGCTGCCCACGTCGGACAGGCGCACCGGGGCCGAGTTCTTGTAGGACACCACGAGATCCCGGTAGGCGTCCGGCGTCACGAGCTGGTCATTGGCGCCCAGGGCATAGGCTTGCCGCGGCCCATCGAAGCCGCCTTTCGCGCCGTTCACGTTCGCCGCGGCGATGGCGGTCCGCACGTCCTCCAGGGACAGGCCGTATGCCGCAACCCGCGCCGGGTCTAGCCGCACGCGGACAGCGGGACGCAGGCCGCCCTGGACGGACACCTTGCCCACGCCCTCGATCTGGCTGAGCTTCGGTTGCAGCAGCGTGTCGGCGGCGTCGCTGATGCGGTCTATGGTGATGGTGTCGCTGGTCAGCGCAATGGACAGGATCGGCGCGTCCGCCGGGTTCACCTTGGCATAGACCGGCGGGTAGGGGAGGCTGGTCGGCAGGGTGCCAGTGGCAGCGTTAATGGCGGCCTGCACGTCCTGCGCGGCACTGTCCAGCTTGCGGTTCAAGTTGAACTGCAAGGTGATCTGGCTCGTGCCCTCGCTGCTCGTGCTGGTCATCACGGCCAGGCCGGTGATCTGCCCGAACTGCCGCTCCAGCGACGCGGTGATCAGCGTCGCCACCGTGTCCGGCCCCGCGCCGGGCAACTGTGTCGTAACCTGGATGGTCGGGAAGTCCACCGTCGGCAGCGCCGAGACCGGCAGCGCGCGGTAGCCCATGATCCCGCCCAGCAGCACCGCCAGAGCCAGCAGCCAGGTGGCAACCGGCCGCGCGATGAAGGGGGCCGAGATGTTCACCCGTTCCCCGCCGTCCTTCGCCGCCCGCCGCCGCCGGTGCCGGGAGCTCCGCGCTCCCGCGGCACCGCATCCGGCGCGGTCCCGTCCGGCCCGGCGACGGCGACCTTGGCGCCCTCCGTCAGGCGCTGCGCGCCGTCCGTCACCACCTGCTCACCGGGCTTGACGCCCTCGGCGATCACGCTGGTTCCGTCATCCTCATGTCCGACCCTCACCTGGCGCCGCTGTGCCTGCCCCTCGGTGCCCACGACATACAGGTAGGAGCCTCGCGGACCCCGCTGCACGGCGGCGGTGGGTACGGTGGTCACGCCGCGCAGCGTCTGCGCCAGCATGCGCACGTTGACGAAGCCGCCGGGCCAAAGCAGCAGCTTGTCGTTGGGGAACGTCGCCTTCAGCTTGATGGTGCCCGTCGCCGGGTCCACCTGGTTGTCCAGCACGGCAAGTTGGCCGCGGTCCAGCGGATTGGCGGCATCGCCGCCTTGCCGCAGCGCCAGCACCGCCGGCATCCCGTCCGACATCGCCGCCGCCACCGCCGGCAAGGACTGCTGCGGCAGCGTGAACACCACCGAGATCGGCTTCAACTGCGTCAGCACCGTGAGCGGATTGAGGTCCCCGGCGCGCACCAGGTTGCCCGCGTCCACCTGCCGTATGCCGACCCGGCCATCTATGGGCGCAGTGATCGTGGTGTAGCCCAGGTTGGTCCGCGCCGTGTCAATCTGCGCCTGATCTCCGCGCACTTGCGCCTCCAACTGCGCAGCTTGGGCGCGCGCGGTATCCACCTGCTGGCCGCTGCTGTACTGCCCGGCGGCCAGCTTGGCGTAGCGGCCCACGTCCAGGCGGGCGTTGGCCAGGTTCGCCTCGTCCTGCTGCTTCTTGGCCAGCGCGGCGTCCAGGCTGGCCTGGTAGGGGCGGGGGTCTATGCGCGCCAGCACGTCGCCAGCCTTCACGTCCTGGCCCTCGCGGAAGCGCACCTCCAGCAACGGCCCGTCCACGAATGGACGGACCTGCACCAGGTTGAATGCCTGCACCGTGCCCAGGCCGTCCAGCCACACCGGCACGTCCTTGGCCTCGCTGCGCGCCGTCAGCACCGGCACCGGGGTCCCATCCGCACCGCCGCGGCGGCGCCGTCCGCCCTGCGCCTGGGTGGTGGCGGCGGACGCCTCGGCAACGGGCTGCTCGCGCATGACATACCAGTAGTAGGCGCCCCCGCCCGCGCCCAGCAGCAGCATAATCAGCAACAGCCGCTTCATGGCGCCGCCGCCGGCGCGCCGCCGTCCCAACCGCCGCCCAGCGCCTTGTACAAGTTCACCAGCGCCTGGAACCGCGCCAGCCTAACCTGCGTGAGAAGATCGAGGTCGTTATACAAGGTGTTTTGCGTGTTCAGCGATGTGATGATATCTATGGTCCCTGCCTCGAGCTGCGCCCGCGCGATGTCCGCCGAGCGTTGCGCCACGGCGACGGCCTGCCGCTCCAGCGCCTCCTGCTCCGTCGTGAAGCGCAGCGCCGTCAGCGCCTGCTCGGTGTCCGTGAAGCTCTGCAGCACCGCGCGGCGATAGGTGGCCAGCAGCTCGTCATACCGGCCCTTGGCCTGGTCGAGCTGCCCGCGCCGCTGCCCGTTGTCAAAGATGGTCTGCGTCAGGTTCGCGGCAAGCTGCGCCACCAGCGTTCCCGGCCCTGTGATGGTGCTGAGCGCCGCCGAGGTCAGCCCGCCCGACGCCGTGAGCTGCACCGACGGAAAGAAGGCGGCGCGGGCCGCGCGTATGTTGGCGTTCTCCGCCTGCAGTTGCGCCTCCGCGTTGGCCACGTCCGGGCGGCGGGCCAGCAGTTCGCTTGGCAGGCCCGGCGCCACCAGCGGCAACGGCAGCCGCTCCAGCGACCCGCCCTTCACGTCCAGGCGCTCGGGCGGCTGGCCCGTCAGGATGCCCAACGCGATCCGCTGCTGCTCGACGTTGTTGCGGAAATTGGGGATGTTGGCGCGTTGCCCGGCCACCAGTGCTTCCTGCTGCGACACGTCCAGTGCGTTGGCGGTGCCGACGCTCAGCCGCGCCTGGAAGGCCGCCAGCACGCGCTCGGCATCCCGCAGGTTGCGTTCGGCCACCCGGAGCCGGTCCTGCGCCGCGAGCACCTGGAAGTAGGTGTTGGCGACGGAGGTCACGACGGTGATCGCCACCGTCTCCTGGTCGAACCGCGTTGCCACCGCGCTGGCCTGCGCCGACTCCGCCAGCGCCCGGTTGCGGCCCCAGAAGTCCAGGTCGTAGGACACCTGCAGGCCCGTGCTGTAGCTACGGGAGTCGAAGTAGCGTTGCGTGCTGCCGCCCCCACCCCCGCCTGCAACCGGCTGGCCCGTGATGGGATCAACCAGGCTGGACAGGCTGACGCCGCGGGTCCGGCTCGTGCCCGTGCCGCTGCGCTGATACTGGTAGCCGCCCGTGCCCTCCACGGACGGCAGCAACGGCGCCCCACTGATCCGCACCTGCGCGTCTGCCTGCACCACCCGCGCAGCCGCGGCGGCCAGGTCCGTGTTGTAGGCCCGCGCCGTGGCGATCAGCCGGTCCAGCTCCGGCGAGCGGAAGTTGCGCCACCACTCCGCCGATGGCCAGGCTGCCGCGGCGGTGTCCGCCGTGGCGCGGAACGACGCGGGCACATCCAGGCTCGGCCGCTCATAGGCAGGACCAAGGGTGCAGCCGGCCAGCACGGATGCCGCGGCGAACAGCGCCATCCGCTTCACCGCCGCTCCGGCCGCAGCGAGGCCTCGGCCAGCTTCACCCGGCCCTCCGGCGATAGGCCGCCGATGGCCGATAGCAGGCTGTCGCCGAAGCGGTTGCTGGTTTCCAGCCACCGCGCCTGCCACTCCTGCATCCTGGCGCGCACCACGGCCTCGTCATACGGCTGCTGCGCAATGCTCTGCGACAGCCGCGCCCGGGCGTCGTCCATCTGCCGCCGGGCCAAGTCATACCAAGGACGCTCATGATCCAAGGTGGCGCGGAACCGCGCCGCGTCTTCGGCCGGCAACGAACGGGCCATCCGCTCCACCGCGCCTTCCAGCCCCGGCGGGCCGGAAGGCCGGCGCATGGCCAGGTGGGACGCGATCAGCGCGCCCGCGAACAGGTTGCCGGCCAGCGATAGCCACAGCACCCGGGTCCGCCAGGGGTCGCGCAAATGGATCATGCCGCGGCGCCCGCCGGGCCGCCGCGCCGGGCCGCTGTCCCCTGCATCAGAACCCGCTGGCGACCGTGACCGACTGCACCGCCGCGAACGCATCGGCGGCATCGGCACCTGCATCAGCCCAGGCGTCCCGGCTGACGCCCGCGATGCCCAGGTAAAGCCCGGCCGCCGCGCATCCCGCCAGCACGCCCCAACGCACCGCGAACGGCAGAGGCGGCAATTGCAGCACGGCCCGGCAGAGCGCCCCCTGCATCCGCAGCAGCGCACAGCCATCCGCCAGCGCCGTCGGCTCCGCATCCTCCCGCGCCAGCGCGTCCGCCAGCAGGGCGCGGGCCGCCGGGCTGTGACGCAGCAGCGCCAGCGCCGCATCCCGCTCCGGCGCAGGCCAATCAGGGATCAGCGTGCCCCGGACGCGCAACGCCCACTCAAGGCGGCGCAAGGTCATGCCCCGTGCGCCTCCAGGTAGGCGCGCAGCACCTTGCGGCCGCGGTGCAGCAGCCCTTCCAGCGCACGGGTGGACACGCTGAGCGCCCGCGCGGCGTCCTGGCCGGACCAGCCCTGCTCATACGTGAGCGCAATGGCCGTGCGCTGGCGGTCGGGCAGCGTGGCGATGGCCTGGGCCAGCAAGCCCTCACGCTCCCGCAGGATCAGCGCGGCGTCTGCGGCTGGGGCGGGGTCGGCCAGGTCCTCGGGCATTACACCGGATGGGCGGGCCGCGCGCAGGCGGTCAATGGCGGCGTTGACAGCAATCCGGTGCAGCCAGGTGCTGACCGCCGCCTGGCGCGGGTCGTAGGACCCCGCGCGGGTCCAGGCGCGCAACAGCGCGTCCTGCGCCACGTCCTCCGCCGCCGCCGGGTCGCCCAGCACGCGCAGCGCCGCCCGGCGCAGCCGCAGCAGATAGCGCGCGGCCAGCGCGTCGAAGGCCGCACGGTCGCCCGCCGCCGTGCGCGCCATCAGCAGGTCGTCGGGTGTGTCGTGTTGCATGGGATCTGGCATGTGGTCCGGCATGGGATCGAGCCTGGGGCAGGGGGCCTGCGGGGTGTGCTGGATACGCGCCGGCCTGGCCGACCCCACGGTTCCAGTCAGGACGGTGCGGCGGCCAGGATGCGCTCAGCAAGCTTCAAATGGGGCCGGTCAATCATCTTTCCATCCAGCGCGAACACCCCGGCCCCGGGCCGCGCCGCGAACCCGTCCTGCACCGCCCGCGCCCAGGCCACCCGATCTGCCGACGGCGTGAAGGCGGCGTTCACCGGCGCAACCTGGTCCGGGTGGATGCACAGCTTGCCCCCGAACCCGTCCCGCGCCGCTGCGGCAGCCTCCGCCGCCAAGCCGGCGGGATCGCGCGGGTCCGGCCAGGGCGTGTCCAGCGCCGGGACGCCCGCGGCGGCGGCGGCCAGCACCGTCTGCGCCCGCGCCACTGCCGCTGGAGCCGACAGTGCGCCGTCCATGGCGCGCGGCACGATGCCCAGGTCCGCCGAAAGGTCTTCCGCCCCGAAGCACAGCGCCAGCAGCCGCCTTGGGGCGCCCGTGTAGTCCATGTGCATCAGGGACGCCGCCGTCTCCGTCACCAGCGCCAGCACGCCGATGCCGCCAATGGGCAGGCCGAACGCGGCTTCCAGCGCTTCAAGGTTGTGGTCCAGCGCGTGCAGGTCGCCCGGCCCTGTGCATTTCGGCAGCATGACCGCTGCTGGACGGGCCGGGACGGCGGTGGCGAGGTCATGCAGGTGCCAGGGCGTGCCCCGCGCGTTGACGCGTATCACCACCCCGGACCTGCGCATGGACGGCGCCAGCACGCCCACAGCGGCGCGGGCGGCGTCCTTGCCCTCCGGCGCCACCGAGTCCTCCAGGTCTAGAACCACCCCGTCCGCGGCGGTGCCGGCTGCCTTCTCCATCTTGCGCGGGCTGTCGCCCGGGGCGAACAGCAGGCTGCGCAGCTTCATGGGCGGGGTCATGGTGCGGCCTCCTGGTGGCCCGGGCGGCACTGCGGCGGCTGTCCGGACTTGCCCGGCAATCTTGCGCCCACCCGCGCGATATGCAAATCAGTCTGGCAAGACCTGCATAAAATGGGGAGCGTCGCGGTGGGGGCTGCTGGTTCAGGCGCCATTCTGGAAACGTCAGGCATGACGCGGGAATTCCGCGGCTTCGTCGCCGTCAACAACGTGGACCTGCGCGTCCAGGAAGGCACCATCCACGCCCTGATCGGCCCCAACGGCGCCGGCAAGACCACCTGCTTCAACCTGCTCACCAAGTTCCTGGCGCCCACCCGCGGCGCCATACGCTTCAAGGGCGAAGACATCACCGGCCAGAAGCCTGCCGACGTGGCCCGCCTGGGCCTGGTCCGCTCCTTCCAGATATCCGCCGTGTTCCCGCATCTGACCTCGCTGGAAAACGTGCGGCTGGCCCTGCAGCGCGCCCGCGGCAACTCCTTCGACTTCTGGCGTCCGGAAACCCTGCTGCACCAGTACGACGGCCGCGCCCGCGCCTTGCTGGCCGACGTGGGCCTGTCGGAATACGAGGACGAGCAGGCGGCCCTGCTTCCCTACGGCCGCAAGCGCGCGCTGGAGATCGCGACGACCCTCGCGCTGGAACCAACGATGCTGCTGCTGGACGAACCCACCGCAGGCATGACGCACGAGGACGTGGATCGCATCGTCGCCCTGATCCGTCGCATCCGCGCCGGCCGCACCATCCTAATGGTCGAGCACAACCTGAGCGTCGTCGAGGGCCTGTGCGACCGCATCACCGTGCTGGCCCGCGGGCAGATCCTGGCAGAAGGCGACTACGCCGAAGTCAGCCGCAACCCCGACGTCGTCGCCGCCTACCTGGGGTCCCCCGATGCTTGACGCCCCCACGCCCGCCGCTGCCATCCCAGCGTTCGGCGATGGAGCCATGCTGCAGGTGTCCGGCCTGGAGGCTTGGTACGGCGAGAGCCACGTCCTGCACGGCGTGGACTTCCAGGTGGCCGAGGGCGAGGTCGTGACCCTGCTGGGCCGCAATGGCGCCGGTAAGACCACCACCATGAAAAGCATCATGGGCCTGGTTCCCCGCCGCGCCGGCAGCATCCGCTTCCGCGGGCACGAGACCATCGAGATGCGCCCCGACGGCGTCGCCCGCGCCGGCATCGCCATCTGCCCGGAGGAGCGCGGCATCTTCGCCAGCCTGACCGTCACCGAAAACCTGATGCTGCCGCCGCAGATCGCCCCGGGCGGCATGAGCGTCGCCGAAATCCACGAGCTTTTCCCCAACCTGAAGGAGCGCGCGGGCAGCCAGGGCACCAAGCTGTCCGGCGGCGAGCAGCAGATGCTCGCCATCGGCCGCATCCTGCGCACCGGCGCCCGCCTGCTCCTGCTGGATGAGCCGACGGAGGGCTTGGCCCCGGTCATCGTCCAGCAGATCGGCCGCACCATCCGGGAGATCAAGGCGCGCGGCTACACCGTGCTGCTGGTGGAGCAGAACTTCCGCTTCGCCGCCACCGTTGCCGACCGCCATTACGTCATGGACCACGGCCGCATCGTGGACATGATCCCCAACAGCGAGCTGTCCGACAACATGGACAAGCTGCACGACTACCTGGGCGTCTGACGCCCGGCACCGACGCCAACCGGGGCAGGACCTGCCCGGCGCTTGATGGAGACGCCCATGACCCAATCCCGAGACACCTTTTCCAAAGACGCCCCGTCTTCGAACGCCCCGTCTTCTAACACCCTGTCCCGTCGCACCCTGATCGGTGCCGCCGCGGCGCTTCCCGCATCCGCAGCGCTCTTCGGTCCCCGCCGCGCCCGCGCGCAGGCCAACACGCTCAAGATCGGGGTGCTGACCGACATGTCCGGCGCCTACCGCGACGTGGGCGGCCCCGTGTCCGCCCTCTGCGCCCAGCAGGCGGTGGAGGAGTTCGCCAGCAAGGGGTTCACGGTCGAGGTCGTGCAGGCCGACCACCAGAACAAGACCGACGTGGGCGCCGCCGTGGCCCGGCAGTGGTTCGACCGCGACGGCGTGGACCTGATCGTGGACGTGCCCAACAGCGGCGTCGGCCTGGCCATCGCCGGCGTCGCCAAGGACAAGAACAAGGCCTACATGAACTCTGGCTCCGCCACCTCGGACCTGACCGGGGCGCAGTGCAACGCCAACACCATCCACTGGGCATACGACACCTACCAGCTCGCCAAGTCCACCGGCACCGCCACGGTCAAGGCCGGCGGCGACAGTTGGTTCTTCATCACTGCAGACTATGCCTTCGGCACGGCCCTGCAGCGGGACACCACGGATTTCGTGACCCAGGCCGGCGGCAAGGTCGTCGGCAGCGTCCGGTATCCCTTCCCGGGCACCTCCGACTTCTCCTCCTTGCTGCTGCAGGCGCAGGGGTCGGGCGCGAAGATACTTGGCCTGGCCAACGCCGGGACCGACACCATCAACAGCATCAAGCAGTCGCAGGAGTTCGGCATCACGCCGGGCATGAAGCTTGCGGGCCTGCTGGTGTTCATCAGCGACATTCACGCTATCGGGCTGGAGGTCGCGCAGGGCCTGCTGCTGACCAACAGCTTCTATTGGGACGCCAACGACCGCACCCGCAAGTTCTCCGAACGCCTGCGGCCCAAGGCGCCCGCTGTGCGCGCGACCATGGTGCAGGCCGGGGTCTATGCCAGCGTGCTGCACTACCTGAAGGCGGCCGCCGACAAGGGCGTGCCGTTCATGAAGGCGGACGGGGCCGCCGCCATCACCGCCATGAAGGCGATGCCGACCGACGACGATTGCTTCGGCCAGGGCAGCATCCGCGCCGACGGCCGCAAGCTCTCCCCGGCCTACCTCTGGGAGGTCAAGAAGCCCGGCGAGAGCAAGGGTCCCTGGGACTACTACAAGCTCGTCGCCACGACGCCCGCCGACCAGGCGTTCCGCCCCCTCGACAAGGGCGGCTGCTCCCTCGTCCATAGCTGACCCGAAAACCGCAAGGACCCCCCAATGACCCTCGACCGCCGCACCCTGCTTGCCGCCGCCGCTTCCGCCCCGCTGATCGGCGGCGCGCGCGCGGCCCGCGCCCAGGGCACCAGCGCGGGCGCCAACGCGCTCAAGATCGGCGTCCTGACCGACCTGTCCGGCCCCTATCAGGACCTGGCCGGCCCACTGGCGGTCAGCGCCGCACGCCTGGCGACCGAGGACTTCGGCATGGCCGGCAAGTCCTGGACGGTGGAGATCGTCCAAGCGGACCACCAGAACAAGGCCGACATCGGCGCCGGCATTGCCCGCCAATGGTATGACCGGGACGGCGTCGACATCATCGTGGAGGTCGCGAACAGCGCCGTCGCCCTGGCCGTCGCCGGCGTCGCGAAGGACAAGAACAAGGTCTACATCAACTCCGGTGCGGCGACCTCCGACCTGACCGCGGCCAACTGCAACGCCAACACCATCCATTGGGCCTACGACACCTACATGCTCGCCAAGTCTACCGGCGGCGCGATGGTGAAGGCCGGCGGCGACAGTTGGTTCTTCATCACCGCCGACTACGCCTTCGGCGCCGCGCTGCAACGGGACGTGACGGGCTTCGTGACGGATGCCGGCGGCAAGATCGTGGGCGGCATCAAGTATCCTTTCCCGGGCACGACCGACTTCTCCTCCCTGCTGCTGCAGGCCCAGGCGTCGGGTGCCAAGGTTCTGGGCGTCGCCAACGCCGGGGCGGACACGATCAACACCATCAAGCAGGCGCACGAGTTCGGCGTCCACAAGACCATGAAGCTGGCGGGCCTGCTTGTGTTCCTGTCCGACGTGCATTCCATGGGGCTGGAGACGGCGCAGGGCATCGTGCTGACCAACAGCTTCTACTGGGACCTGAACGACCGCACCCGCGCCTTTGCGGAGCGCCTGAAGCCCAAGGCCCCGGCGCAGCGCCCTACCATGGTGCAAGCGGGCGTCTACTCCTCGGTGCTGCACTATCTCAAGGCCGCGGCCGACAAGGGCGTGCCGTTCATGAAGGCCGACGGCGCGGCGACGGTGCAGGCGCTCAAGGCCATGCCGACCAGCGACGACTGCTTCGGCGCTGGCAGCATCCGGGCGGACGGGCGCAAGATACACCCGTCATATCTCTGGGAGGTGAAGTCGCCGGCCGAGAGCAAAGGCCCCTACGACTACTACAAGCCCATCGCCAGCACCCCGGCCGACCAGGCATTCCGCCCGCTCGGCAAGGGCGCCTGCGCCCTGCCCGGCGCATAGGCCGGCGCATCGACCCACGCATAGGAAGGAGCGCACCGCCATGACCCTCGACCGCCGGACCCTGCTGGCCGCTGCCGCCGCAACCCCGCTGGTGGGGCACCGCGCCCGCGCCCAGGCCCGCCCGATCCGCATCGGCGTGCTGAACGACCAGACCGGCCCCTACCGCGACATCGGCGGGCAGTTGTCGGTCAACGCGGTGCGGCAGGCCGTCGCCGAGTCCGGCGCCGGCCTGCAGGCCGAGGTGCTGTTCGCCGACCACCAGAACAAGCCCGACATCGGCGTCGGCATCGCCCGGCAGTGGTACGACCAGGAAGGCGTCGCCCTGATCGTGGACGTTCCCACCAGCTCCGTCGCCCTTGCGGTCAACAACGTCGCCAAGGAGAAGAACCGAGCCTTCCTCGACACCGGCGCGGCCACCACCGACCTGACCGGCGCGCAATGCACGCCCTGCACCGTCCATTGGTCCTATGACACTTATATGCTGGCCCGCAGCACCGGCGGCGCGATGATCGCCGCCGGCGGGGACACCTGGTACTTCATCACCGCCGATTACGTGTTCGGCCAGCAGCTCCAGCGGGACACGGCCGCGCTGGTCAACGCCGCCGGTGGCAAGGTCACCGGCGCGTCGCTTTACCCGTTCCCCGGCACGAGCGACTTTTCCTCGTTCCTGCTGTCGGCGCAGAACAGCGGCGCAAAGGTGATCGGCCTCGCGAACTCCGGCGCGGACACCGTCAACGCGATCAAGCAGGCCAACGAGTTCGGCCTGACGCAGAAGATGAAGATCGCGGCCCTGCTGATGTATATCAACGACGTTCACGGGTTGGGGCTGGAGCAGGCGCAGGGCCTCTACCTGACCGAGAGCTTCTACTGGGACATGAACGAACGCACCCGCGCCTTCACCAAGCGGTTCCAGGCCCGCATGCCTGGCGTCGTCCCCAACATGACCAACGCGGGCGCCTACTCCGGCACGCTCCACTTCCTGAAGGCGGTGCAGGCGCTGGGCGGCGCGGCCAAGGCGACCGACGGCGCCGCCGTCGTCGCGCAGATGAAGGCGATGCCCACCGACGACGACGCCTATGGCCCTGGCACCATACGCCAGGACGGGATGGCGATGTTCCCCTCCTACCTGTTCCAGGTGAAGGCTCCGTCCGAGAGCAAGTATGCCTGGGACTACTTCAAGCAAGTCGTCGCCACCCCGGCGGACAAGGCCTGGAAGCCTCTCTCCGAGGGCGGCTGCGCCCTGGTGCGGACCTAGCCGCCATGTCCGCCACCACCGCCGGCGCCTTGCGCCCCCTCGGCGAGCGCCTGCCCCTCCGCACGATGGGCGTCATCGCCGGCATCGCCGCGCTGCTGTTCACCCTGAACGCAACGGGCCTGATCCGGCTCTACCGCCCGCTGCCGGCCATCCTGGGGCAACTGTCGCTCGGCCTTATCAACGGCGCGTTCTACGCGCTGCTGTCCCTGGGGCTGGCCGTCATCTTCGGCATGTTGAACATCATCAACTTCGCCCACGGCGCGGTGTTCATGCTGGGCGCATTCACCGCCTGGGCGCTGGCCTTCCCCGCCATCTGGCTGCCCATGCTGGGCCTGTCCGCGCCGGAGTGGCTGCAGATGGGCTACTGGCCGGCACTCATCATCGCGCCACTCATCGTCGGGCTGTTCGGCCTGGGGCTGGAGAGGACGATCATCAGCCGCCTATACAAGCTCGACCACCTGTATGGCCTGCTGCTGACCTTCGGCCTGGCCCTGATCTTCGAGGGGCTGGTCCGCAACGCCTTCGGCAGCTCTGGCCTGCCCTACCGCATCCCTCAGGCGCTGAGCGGCCCGGTGGACCTCGGCTTCATGTTCATGCCGAAATACCGCCTATGGGTCGTGGTGGCCGCCGCCGGCATGTGCCTGCTGACTTGGGTGCTGATCGAGAAGACGCAGCTGGGCGCCCGTCTGCGCGCCGCAACCGAGAATCCTGGGCTGGTCCAGGCCTTCGGCGTCAATGTCCCGCGCATGATCAGCCTGACCTATGCCGGCGGGATCGCGCTTGCCGCCTTCGCCGGCGTGCTCGCAGCGCCGATCTACTCGGTCAATCCCAACATGGGGTCTGTGTTCATCATCAAGGTGTTCGCCGTCGTCGTCATCGGGGGCATGGGCAGCATCCTGGGCAGCATCGTCACAGGCTTCATGCTCGGCATCGTCGAGGGGCTGACGAAGGTTTACTACCCGCAGGGGTCCGAGACCGTCATCTTCGTCGTCATGGTCATCGTGCTGCTGGCCCGGCCCGCCGGGCTGTTCGGAAAGGCCGCCTAGCATGAGCGTCACCACCCTGCATCCCGCGGTCGCCCCGGCCCGCCGGCCCTTCAACCTGCTGGGCTTCAGCAGCGCGCAGGCGGGGGCGCTGCTGGTTCTGGTCGGCCTCATCATTGCCTGCCCCTGGCTGATCTACCCCGTCTTCCTCATGAAGCTGCTGTGCTTCGCCCTGTTCGCCTGCGCCTTCAACCTGCTGATCGGCTACGTGGGGCTGATGAGCTTCGGCCATGCGGCCTACTTCGGCCTGGGCAGCTACGTCGCGGCCTGGACAGCCAAAACCTGGGGGTTGACGCCCGAACTCGCGGTGCTGCTGGGCGGCGTGACCGGGGCGGTGCTCGGCTTGGCCTTCGGCTGGTTGGCCATACGCCGCCAGGGCATCTACTTCGCCATGATCACCCTGGCGCTGGCGCAGATGAACTACTTCTTCTGCCTGCAGGCCCCCTTCACCGGCGGCGAGGACGGCATCCAGCAGGTGCCCCGCGGCGCGCTATTCGGCCTGTTCTCGCTGCGGGGCGACATGGCCATGTACGCGTTCGTGGCGGCGGTGTTCCTGATCTGCTTCCTGCTGATCCATCGCATCGTCCACTCCCCCTTCGGCCAGGTGCTGAAGGCGATCCGCGAGAACGAGCCGCGCGCGACTTCGCTCGGCTACCGCACGGACGACTACAAGCTGATCGCCTTCGTGCTCAGCACCACACTGGCCGGCATCGCGGGCGGCACCAAGGCGCTGGTGTTCGGCATCGCGACCCTGACCGACGTGAATTACGCCATGTCCGGCGAGGTCGTGCTCATGAGCCTGCTGGGCGGGCTGGGCACCATCTTCGGGCCTGTGGTCGGGGCAGGGGTGATCGTCTGGACCGAGAGCGCGCTGTCCGGCTACGGCTCCTGGGTCACGGTGGCGCAGGGATTCATCTTCGTCGTCTGCGTGCTGCTGTTCCGCCGCGGCATCGTCGGAGAGATCGCAGCCAAGCTCCGGATCATACTTTAACCGAACCCGGTGTTTCCGGTGGGAATGACGATTGCGTTGATCGGCAGTTAAGGGAAGCCAAGCCGCCGGCCCCACGTTATGCTGCACTGCACAACGAAGCTGGACGCCATGCCCCTCCTACGCCCCGCCGGTGCCGGGCGCTTCCGCCCGGCCAGTCTGTTCCGCCCGGAGTCCGTCGCCGTCATCGGTGCCGGCAGTACCATGGGCGCAGCCGTCATGGGCAACCTGCTCGGCGCCGGCTACAAGGGGGCTATCCTGCCGGTGCAGGCGGGCACGTCGGCGATCAACGGCGTGCTGGCCTACCCTGACGCGGTCTCCCTGCCCGTTGCCCCTGACCTGGCCGTCATCGCATCCGATGCGCCTGAGGTTGCCCCGGCGCTGTTGGCCCTGGCGGCGCGCGGCACCTTTGCCGCCATATGCCTGCAGCCCGTCCCGGACCTGCTCGCTGCAGCCCGCGCCGCTGGCGTGCGTGTGGCCGGCCCGAGCGCCTTCGGCTTGATCGTGCCCGCCATTGGCCTCAACGCCTCCTCCGGCCACTTGCAGCCCCGTGCCGGCAAGGTTGCGCTGGTGTCGCAATCCGCCGCGCTGTGCCGGGCGGTGCTGGACTGGGCGGAGCCGAACGGCGTCGGCTTCTCCACCATCGCCGGCATCGGCGGCAACGCCGACATCGGCTTCGGCGCGGTGCTGGACTGGCTCTCCCGCGACCCCGACACCGGCGCCATCCTGCTGGACATACGCGGCATCACCGACCGCCGCCGCTTCCTGTCCGCTGCCCGTGCCGCCTCGCGCCTGCGCCCGGTCGTCGCCATCCACGCCGGCGGCCGCCTGTCCGACCCAACAGGCCGGGCCGACCAGGTGTTCAACGCCGCGCTCCGCCGGGCCGGCGTGATCCGGGTGGAGCGGCTGGCCGACCTGCTTGCCGCCGCCGAAACCCTGACCCGCGCCAAGCCGCCGCGCGGCGAGTCCGTGGCCATCGTCCACAACGCCATCGGCCCGGCGCAACTCGCCGCCGACGCCGCCGTCGCCCTCGGCCTGCCCCTGGCAGACCTCACACCCGCCACGCGTGAGGTCCTTAGCCTCAACCTTCCACCTGGCCCGTCCGATGCCGGCATGGTCTGGACCGGCGCAACCAACGCCATACGCCTGGCGGAGACTGCGGCGATGCTGTCCGCCGTTCCGGAGGTCGGGGGCGTCGTCGTGGTCATGTCCCCAAATGGCCCCGGCGATGCCGCCGCGATCCAGGCCCTGGCTGCCTGCCTGCCAACCATGCGTGTGCCCCTGCTGGCCTGCATCCTGGGTGAGACCACGGGCGCCCCGCACCGCCGCATCCTGGCCGATGCCGGCGTACCCGTCTTCGCGACACCCGAGCAAACGATGCGCGGCTTCGGCCAGCTCGTCAGCCAGCGCCGCGCCCGCGCCGCCGCGCGCGAGCTGCCGGCCAGCACGGTGCTGACCCTGGCGCCCGACCGCGCCGCCGTCGCCCGCCTGTTCGCGGGCGCCCGCGCTGCCGGGCGCACCGGGCTGCTGCAGGATGAGGCGCTGCAGGTCCTGACCGCCTATGGCATCCCCGCCGTGCCCAGCAGGCCCGTCCTGTCCGCCGCCGACGCCGCAGCCGCCGCGGACGTGCTGGGCTACCCCGCCGTCGTCAAGCTGCGCCGCACCGGCGCGCCCCGCCCTGGCGGACCCGGCGGCGTCGTGCTGGACCTGCCCGACCCCGCCGCCGTGCGCCAGGCCGCGGCGCAGCTGGACCGGCGCCGTGACCGGTTGGGCGGGGAGGGGCTGGCCGAAGGCTTCCTAGTGCAGCGCCAGATGGGCCGCGCGCGGGAGCTTCGCATCGGCGTCGCCGACGACTCCCAGTTCGGCCCCGCTATCTCCTTCGGCAGCGGCGGCAGCACCGCGGACCTGTTGGGCGATGTGGCCGTGGACCTGCCGCCGCTCAACCTGGCGCTCGCCAGCGCCCTGATCGCCCAAACCCGCGCCGCCCGCACGCTGGGCGAGCTGCACGAGCAGGCCGCCGCCGACCGCGCCGCCGTGGCCGACGTGCTGGTGCGCGTCAGCCAGCTCGTCGTGGACTTCCCCGAGATCGCCCAGCTCGACCTCAACCCGGTGTTCGCCGACGCGGACGGCGTCTCTGCCGGGGACGCCTGGATCGCCCTGCGTCCCCCCGGGGAGGCCGGCCGCCTCGCCATCGCTCCCTACCCGGCAGAGCTGATCGAGCACTGGTCCGCCGGGGACGAAGCTTTGACCATCCGCCCGATCCGTCCGGAGGATGCGGCAGCCCACGCCGCCCTGTTCGGCCGCCTGACGCCGGAGGACATACGCTTCCGCTTCTTCTCAATGCTGCGCGCGCTGTCGCCGGAGCAGGTCGCGCGCATGACTCAGGTGGACTACGACCGTGAGATGGCCCTGGTGGCGGTGCGCGCCCTGACCGGCGAGACCGTCGGCGTCTGCCGTCTGGTGCGCGAACCCCACACCACCGCCGGCGAGTTCGCCGTCTTGGTGGAACCATCCATGAAGGGCCGCGGCCTGGCCCGCCGCCTGATGCAGCGCATCATGGACTGGGGCCGCTCCGCTGGCATGACGGAGATCACGGGCCAGGTGCTGGCGGAGAACCGGCCGATGCTGGCCTTCATGCGCCGCATGGGCTTCACCATACGCCGCCTGCCGGACGAGCCGGACGTGGTGGAAGCCGTGATGGATTTGCGTCAGCCGGCGCTTGCCGTCGCCTAACACCCAAGGGTGGGGTAGTGTAGGCGCATGGACGCTGGCCTCCCCGACCCACCCACCGCAGCGGTCCCAACCTCCGCCCCGGACTCCGCCGCAAGTTCCGCCGCAAGCTTCGCCCAGGACGCGGGCCGGCTCGCGGCGCAAGCCGCTGCCCGGGGCCGCCGCCGCGCAATCCTGTGCGTGCTGTGCAGCTCCGCCTGCTTCACCGTTGCTGCGGCGCTGGTGAAGTGGGTTGCCCCGCATGTTCCCGTTTCGGAGATCGTGCTGTTCCGCAGCGTAGTCGCCGCCCTGTGCCTGCTGCCGATGCTGCGCGCCCAGGGCGGCTGGGCGGCGCTGCGGACCCGGCGGCCCCTGGGCCACGCCGGGCGGCTGATGGCGGGGCTGGCCGGGATGTATGGCTCCTTCTACGGCTACGGCGCGCTGCCGCTGGCGACGGTCACGGCTTTGGGATTTTCCATGCCGATCTTCCTGGCGCTGCTCTCCTTTCCATTGCTGGGAGAGCGGCTGCGCGCCGGGCGGGCAATGTCGGTCGCAGCCGGCCTGGTGGGCGTGCTGATTGTCCTGCGCCCCTGGCAGGGCGGGGCGGAGCTGCCGCTTGGCCCGGCAGCGCTGGTGATGGCCGGGGTGCTGTGCTGGGCGCTGGCCATGATCAGCATCCGCCGCATGGGCCAGGCCGGCGAGCGCAACGTCACCATCGTGCTGCTATTCAGCCTGGGATGCAGCGTCATCGCGGGCGTCCTGTGCATTCCGGTCTGGGTGACGCCCGACCTGCCGACTCTGCTGGCCCTGGTGGGCGTCGGCGCCGTCTCCGCCCTGGCGCAGGTGCTGATGACCGAGGGTTACCGCAGCGGCGAGGCCACGATGCTGGCCCCCTTTGAATACGGCGCGATCTTCTACACGGTGCTGCTGGGCTGGCTGATCTGGGCCGAGGTCCCCGGTTCTTGGGAGTTCGCCGGCATCGCCATCCTGGTCGCCTCCGGGCTGTATGCCTGGCGCTTGGAGAGCCGTCCCTCTACCGTTCTCTCTTCCCCCATCGTCAAGCCGCGAGACGGTTTGACGGTGGAGTGAAGGAGGCCCCGCAGCACGAGGCAGGCCATTCCACCCAGAACCTAGCAGGCCTCAGCTGAGGCGATGCACGGGCTTGCAGCCTCCCTCACCCAATCGTCAAACTGTTTCACGGTTTGGCGCCGGAGGGAGAGGAAGGAGCAGCGTCCACCATCCCAAGTATCTTCTCCAGCACCGCCCGCAGTTCCGCCGCCGCCACGCCGCGCGGCGCGGCCTCCGTTACCCCAAGCCCCGCTGCAAACGCCTGGCTGAACGCCGCGCGATTGCCCAGCACCGGCGGCAGCAGCACCAGTCCGTGCGCCTGCAGCTCCCGCATCGCCGCCTCCTTGGCCCGGCTTCCCGCGCCCACCCGGTTCAGCACCAGGCATGCCCGGCGCTTCTCGGAAGCCGCCAGCTTCAGCGTGCCCTCCGCCGCCCAGATGTCTGGGGCGCTGGGCTGCACCGGCACCACCACCAGGTCCGCCCCTCGGATGGCCCGCCGCGCGTCGCTGTCTATCACCGGCGGGCTGTCCACGATCACCACGTCATGGCCCCGCCGCAGCCGCTCCAGCTCGCCCGCCAGCCGCCATCCCGACAGGTCCGAGAACGCCAGCGCCGCCGCGGGGACGGGCCGCGCCAGCCGGATCGCGTGCCACCGCGCCAGGCTGCCCTGCGGGTCTATGTCCAGCACCGCCACCCGCCGCGTGGGCGCCAGCGCCGCCGCCAGGTTGGCCGCCAGCGTGGTCTTGCCCGCGCCGCCCTTCTGCTGCGCGACCGTGATCACCACCGCCATGGGCCGCCCCCTTGCCAAAGCAGCTGCGCTCATTGCACGCCGGCCCCGGGCTGTCCAAGGATGGCGGCCATGTTCTCCCTCAGCCCCGACCATCGAAGCGCCCTGCTGACCCCTGCAGAGATGGGCCGGGCCGACGCGCTCGCCGCCGCAGCCGGTGTGCCTGGTCCCGCGCTGATGGCGGCGGCGGGACGCGCCGTCGCCCGTGCCGCCCGCCGCTTCGGCCCCTGCCGGACGCTGGTGCTGTGCGGGCCGGGCAACAACGGCGGGGACGGCTACGTTGCTGCGCGCTTGCTGGCCGGCTGGGGCTGGCCGGTGCAGGTTGCACGGCTGGCGCCGCCGCGCCCCGGGTCGGACGCCGCCGCCGCGGCTGCGGCATGGTGCGGCTCCCTGCTCCCTGCCACGCCGCGGGAAGCCGCCCGCGCTGATCTGGTCATAGACGCCGCCTACGGCGCAGGAATGCGCGGCACCCTGCCGGATGCGGCGGCGGACGTGTTGGCCGCCGCCCGCCGGGTGCTGGCGGTGGACGTGCCCAGCGGCCTGGACGGCGCCACCGGCCAGCCGCTCGGCCGCATGCGCGCGGCGGACCTGACCGTGACCTTCTTCCGCCTCAAGCCCGGCCACCTCCTGCTGCCCGGACGCGCGCTGTGCGGCGCCGTCGTTCTGGCCGACATCGGCCTGCCCGCCACCGTGCTGGACGCCATCGCGCCCCAGACCTGGCGGAACACCCCGGACGGGTGGCAGGTCCCCCAACCCGGCGAGGCCAGCCACAAATATACCCGCGGCCACCTGACCGTGCTGGGCGGCCCCGAGATGACCGGCGCCGCCCGACTGTCCGCCGCCGCCGCGCGCCGGGCCGGGGCAGGGATGGTGTCCATCGCCGCCGCGGGCCATGGCAGCCTGTATCGCACCGGCGACCCCGGCCTGGTCGTGACCGACGCACCCCTGGCCATGCTGCTGGATGACCCCCGCCGCAACGCCTGGGTCTGCGGCCCCGGCCTGGGCCAGGACGCCGCCCGTGCCGCCCTGCCGCCATTGCTCGCCGCCGGCCGCCTGGTGGTGGCCGACGCCGATGCCCTCGGCGCCCACGCCGGCCAGCCCGAGGCCTTGCGCGGCTGCACCGTCCTGACCCCGCATGAGGGCGAGTTCACCCGCCTGTTCGGCCGGCCTGGCGGGGACAAGCTGGCCGCCGTACGCGCCGCGGCCCGGCAGGTCGGCGCCGTCGTGCTGCTGAAGGGCGCGGACACCGTGATCGCCGCCCCGAATGGTCGCGCCGCCATCAATGCCAACGCCCCGCCCTGGCTGGCAACCGCCGGGGCAGGGGACGTGCTGGCCGGGATCATCGGCGCGCTGCTCGCGCAGGGGATGCCGGCCTGGGATGCTGCCTGTGCCGGCGCCTGGCTGCACGGCCACGCCGCCGGGCTGCACGGCCCCGGCCTGATCGCCGAGGACTTGGTGCCGCTGATCCCACTCGCCATCGTCGCCGCTCTCGGCAAAGATGGCGGCGCAACACGCGGGCCCGCGCTATAACGGGCTGAAGCGATCCCGAGGCAACGACGGCATGAGCGCAGCAGCATGAGCGACATCGCAGCCCCCGCCCCCATCGGCCTGTTCGACCGCGCCATGCGCCGCATCGCCGGCGTCTGGCGCGACATGGCCGACCGCGTCGGCCCCGAGGAGGACGGCGGCATCCCCCAGCAGATGCGCGCCTGCCTGCACGCCCGCGGCGGGGAGGTCAGCGCCCGCAACCGCACCGCCAAGCTGGCCCAGGCCTACCTGGTGCTGGACGACGCCGGACGCCGGGACTTCCTGGCCGAGCTTGCGAAGTTCGACAGCGACCCCGACGCTGTCGCCCGCGCCTACGAGGCCGTGCAATCTGCCCCCGGCCCGGCGGAACGCGCCACCGCCCAGGTCGCCCTGCGCCGCGCGCTAGAGCCGCCGCGCGTCCGCCTGCTGACTCAATTCACCACCATCCCCGACGGCATGAAGTTCCTGGTGGACCTGCGCGCAACCCTGCTGGACCTGACCCGCGGCGACCCGCACCTCGCCGCCCTGGAGAGCGACCTCCGCACCCTGCTGGCAAGCTGGTTCGACGTGGGCTTTCTCGAACTGCAGCGCATAGACTGGAACAGCCCCGCCGTCCTGCTGGAGCGCCTGGTCGGCTACGAGGCCGTCCATGAAATCCGCTCCTGGTCCGACCTGAAAAACCGCCTGGACAGCGACCGCCGCTGCTACGCCCTGTTCCACCACCGGATGCCGAACGAGCCGCTGATCTTTGTCGAGGTCGCACTCACTCGCGGCCTGGCCGGCAGCGTGCAGGGCCTGTTGGACAAGAAGGCGCCGCTGCTCGACCCCGCCCTGGCCGACACCGCCATCTTCTACTCCATCAGCAACTGCCAGAAGGGATTGGCTGGCATCAGCTTCGGCAACTTCCTCATCAAGCGCGTGGTCGAACTGCTGGGCAGCGACTTCCGCAACCTGAAAGCCTTTGCCACCCTCTCCCCCATCCCCGGCTTCCGCCGCTGGCTGGACGCCCGGCTGGACGCCGACGATCTCGCGTTGCTAAGCGAGGAGGAGTCATCCTCTCTCCGCACCGCCGCGCCTGCCGAGGCACCGGCGTCCCCCACCGGCCCGCAGGCCCTGGCCGCCATCCTCCGCCACCGCAGTTGGTTCCGCGACCCGGCCATGCTGCGCGCCGCCGAACCCGTCCTGGTCCGCCTGGCCGCCCGCTACCTGCTGGTCGAGTCCCGCGGCAAGCGCGCGCTGGACCCCGTGGCCCACTTCCACCTGTCCAACGGCGCCCGCGTGGAGCGCATCATGGCCCTGGCCGACACCAGCGGCAAAGGCGCACGGGAGAGCGCGACCCTGATGGTCAACTACCTCTACGACCCCCCGCATATCGAGGACTACCACGAGGACTACGCAGGCGAAGGCAAGCGCAATGCCAGCACCGCCGTCCGCAAGCTGTCCCGGGGCTGGTCGTGAACGCACCCATTCTCAGCGCCGGCCCGGCCGCGCCGGCCCTGACGCAGGAGCGCCTGCACGGCTTGCACCAGGTCGAGCGCAAGCTGCTGTGGCTGTCCGCCTGGACCATTCACAACGCCAACCACATCCGCCCCAACCGAGACGGCCTGAAGGTCGGCGGCCACCAGGCAAGCTGCGCCAGCGTCATCAGCATTATGACCGCGCTGTATTTCGACGTGCTGCGCCCGCAGGACCGCGTGGCCGTGAAGCCCCACGCCGGCCCGGTGTTCCACGCCGTCAATCTGCTGCTGGGCCGCCAGGACGCCGCCAACATGGAGGGCCTGCGCCGCATGGGCGGCATCCAAAGCTACCCCAGCCGCACCAAGGATGGGCCGGAGGTGGACTTCAGCACGGGCTCCGTCGGCCTGGGCGTGGCCCTGACCAGCTTCGCCGCCTTGATGCAGGACTACGTGCGCCTGCACGGCCTGGACGCCGGCCTGCCGCCGGGCCGCTGCGTCGCCATCGCCGGCGACGCCGAGCTGGATGAGGGCAACATCTACGAAGCCCTGCTGGAGGGCTGGAAGCACGACGTCCGCAACGTCTGGTGGATCATAGACTACAACCGCCAAAGCCTGGACTCCGTCGTCCCCGACCGCCTGTTCGGCCGGATCGAGGGCCTGTTCCGCGACATGGGCTGGAACGTCGTCACCCTGAAATATGGCCGCCTGCTGCAAGCCGCCTTCGTCCGCCCGGGCGGCGAGGCCCTGCAGCGCTGGATAGACGACTGCCCCAACAGCCTCTATTCCGCCCTGACCTTCCAGGGCGGCGCGGCCTGGCGCGCGGCGCTGCTGGCCGAGCTGGGCCGGGACGCCGCGGTGCGCGCCATCCTGGACCCGCTGACCGACAACGAGCTGGCCGCCCTGATGACCAACCTGGGCGGCCACGACGTGGACTATCTGATCGAGCAGTTCCGCCTGGCCGACGCTGCCGGGGACCAGCCGACCTGCTTCATCGCCTACACCGTGAAGGGCATGGGCCTGCCGTTTGCCGGGCACAAGGACAACCACTCCGGCCTGATGACGCGGGACCAGATGGCAGCGTTCCAGGCGGACATGCGCGTCCGGCCCGGCCATGAGTGGGACGTGGCCGAAGGGCTGGACCTGTCCCCCGCCGAGTTCCAGTCCGTCCTGAATGCCGCCCCCTTCGCCCAGGCCCTGACCCCCACCGGACGCCGGCTGGCGTCGGACACTGTCCACATCCCCGCCGAACTGCCCGTCGCCAAGCTGGCAGGCCGCCGCACCAGCACCCAGGCCGGCTTCGGCGACATCCTGGCCGAGGTCGGGCGCGGCCAGGGCGAGCACGCCGAGATGGCCCGGCGCATCGTCACCACCAGCCCCGACGTGACCGTCAGCACCAACCTCGGCCCCTGGGTCAACCGCCGCGGAGTGTTCGACCGCCACACCCGCAACGACGTGTTCCGCGACGCCAAGCTGGCCAGCGCTCAGCGCTGGGGCATGGCCCCCAGCGGCCAGCATATCGAGCTGGGCATCGCCGAGCAGAACCTGTTCCTGCTGCTGGCCGCCGCCGGCCTGCAGCACAGCCTGACCGGCGCGCGGCTGCTGCCGGTCGGCACGGTGTATGACCCCTTCGTCAATCGCGGCTTGGATGCACTGATCTACGCCTGCTACCAGGACGCCCGGTTCCTGCTGGTCTCCACCCCGTCCGGCCTGACCCTGGCGCCGGAAGGCGGCCAGCACCAGAGCGTCAACACTCCCCTGATCGGCATGGCCGCGGACCGGCTTGCGTCGTTCGAGCCGGCCTATGTGGACGAGCTGGCGATCCTGCTGCGCCACGCCTTCGCCCACATGCAGGCCCCGGACGGCTCTGCCGCCTGGCTGCGCCTCAGCACCCGCGCGCTGCAGCAGCCCGACCGCGTGCTGGACCCGGCGCACGTCATCGCCGGCGCGCACTGGGTGGTGCCGCCGGGGCAGGGGGCGCGCATCGCCCTGGCCTACCAGGGACCGGTCGCGCCCGAGGCCGAAGCCGCCTTCGCCGAGTTGCAAGCCGAGGTCCCCAATGCCGGCCTCCTGGCCATCACCAGCCCCGACCGCCTGCACGCCGGCTGGACCGCCGCCGCCCGCACTCGCCGCGGCGGCAGGCCCGCTACGTCCCACATCGAGCACATCCTGTCCCCCCTGTCCCGCGACGCCGCCCTCGTTACCATCCTGGATGGCCACCCCGCCGCCCACAGCTGGCTCGGCGCCGTCCGCGGCCAGCGCGTGGTGCCCCTCGGCGTGGACCGCTTCGGCCAAAGCGGCGACCTGCCGGACCTGTATCGGGAATACGGCCTGGACACTGACGCTATCCTGGATGCGTGCGCGCAAGCGTTGCTAGGATGATTGCGTGCATAATTGCCTTTGTCCCACGGAATTATTGTGTGCTAGACACGCCAGACCGTTGGTGTATTAACCTCACTCTTCCCCAAGAGGTCGCAACTGTAAGTAGAAGCATGCATCCATGACCGGCAGGGTCAGCTACATTCTTGAATGGTTTCACGGCACCGCTTGCGTCGTCAATTTCTCGGAGGAACAAGCTCGCGCGAGATACGCGGCTGGAGAGCCATTTGCAGCGATACTGGACTGCGAGGAGGGCGAGCGCGCGGTTTTGAGGTTCTATGGTGCCCATGTCTCAGTTGGATTCATAGACAGAGAAGCTCGCGAATACCTGACGTATGACTTCGTTCCCATTCACGCCAAGCGTCTATTTCTCAGGAGAATTGTAGACAGGACCTTCGTCGAAGGCTCGGCGGAACTGGCTGGCGCCGTTGCATATAACTTTGAGGAGAGAGGCTGGGTGAAAGTGGTTCGGCGCTTCTACAACCCAGCCTACCAGGAGAGCGGTAGCTCAGAGGCTGATGTCTCTCAAAACTACGAGGACCGGCCAACTTTCGGTGATTATCAAAGCCTGATTAGACAAAATCGTGACATGAAAGTAAAAGCATCAACGTTACATTAGGCCAAGGGGTAAACCTAACCCCTTGGCCTCTCTGTGTGATCTCGCTTTGGGCTCTAAGCCGCCTGCGCCATATGAATAGCCTTCCAAACCTTCTCAGGCGTAGCCGGCATGTCAATGCTCTTCACCCCAGCCCCGCGCAGCGCATCCACGATGGCGTTGATCATCGCCGGCGGGCTGCCCACTGCCCCGGCCTCACCAGCGCCCTTCACCCCCAGCGGGTTCGTCAAGCAAGGCACCTCAATCAAGTCCACCTCGATGTCCGGCAGGTCCGCCGCCCGCGGCAGCGCATAATCCATGAAGCTGCCCGACAGCAACTGCCCACTCTCCGGATCATACGACGTCCGCTCCATCATCGCCTGGCCCACGCCCTGCGCCACGCCGCCATGCACCTGGCCGCGCACGATCATCGGGTTCACCGCCTTGCCCACGTCGTCGCACACGATGTAGCGCACGACCGAGATGATGCCCGTCTCCGGGTCCACCTCGACCTCCGCCATATGGCACCCGTTCGGGAAGGTGTGCTTGTCGATCTGCGCCACCTCAGCAGCGTCCAACTGCGTCGCCCCCTCGGCAGCCCGGGCACGCTGCTGCGCCGCCAGCTCCAGGATGCCCAAGCCCCGGTCCGTGCCGGCCACACTGAACCGTCCGCCGGCGAACTCGATATCCGCCACCGAAGCCTCCAGCGCCTCGGACGCCGCCTGCTTGCCCTTCTCGATCACGCTGGCCGCCGTCACCAGGATCGCCTGACCCTCGGAGTAGAGGCTGCGCGCCCCGCCCGTGCCGCCGCCGGACGGGATAGTGTCGGTGTCGCCCTGGCGGATGCGTACCTTGTCGCCGTCCACACCAAGCTGGTCCACCGTCAACTGCACGTAGGCGGTCTCGTGCCCCTGGCCCGTGCTCTGCGTGCCGACATACACGTCCACGAAGCCGTCCTCGGCAAACCGTATCTCCGCCCGCTCGCTCGGGGCGCCGCCGGTGGCCTCCAGGTAATACGCCATGCCGATGCCGCGCTTCATCCCGCGTGCCTCGCTGCTGGCCCGGCGCGTCTCGAACCCGGCCCAATCCGCCTTCTCCAGCGCGGCATCCAGCACCTTGCCGAAGTCGCCGCTGTCATAGGTCTGCTTCATCGCCGTCACGTACGGCATGGCCGACGGCGGCACCATGTTGCGGCGGCGCAGCTCCACCCGGTCGATCCCAGCCTCCGCCGCGGCGGCATCAATCAGCCGCTCGACGATGTAGTTGCTCTCCGGACGGCCCGCGCCGCGGTAGGCGTCCACCGGCACGGTGTTGGTGAACACGCCGATGACGTTGGCGTAGATCGCCTGGAACCCATAAACGCTCGCCAGCACCTTGGTCCCTGCCATCGTCGGGATCATCGGCGCGTAGTTGGACAGGTAGGCGCCCATGTTGGCGACGTTGCGGACCCGCATCGCCAGGAACTTGCCGGCAGCGTCCAGCGCGATCTCGCCCTGCATGATGTTGTCCCGCCCGTGCGTGTCGGACAGGAAGGCCTCGCTGCGCTCGCTCGCCCACTTCACCGGGCGGCCTAGCTTGCGCGCGGCGTAGCAGGTCAGCGCGTGCTCGGCATACAGGAACAGCTTCATGCCGAACCCGCCGCCCACGTCGGGCGTAATGACGCGGAACCGGTCCTCCGGCACTTGGAACACGGCGTTGGCCAGCATGGACTTCACGCTCCAGCCGCCCTGCGTGTTGGTGTGCAGCGTCCAACGCTCGCTCGCCGCATCATACTCGGCGACGGCAGCCCGAGCCTCCAGGCTCGCCACCACCACGCGGTTGTTCACGACCGTCAGGCGCGTGACGTGCGCCGCCTGGCCGAACAGCTCGTCGGTGCGCGCCTTGTCCCCGGTCTCCCAGTCGAAGCACTGGTTGCGCGGCACGCCGTCCCACACCTGCGGCTGGCCGTCATCCAACGCGGCGCCCAGGTCGGTCACGCTCGGCAGGATGTCGTAGTCCACCATGACCAGTTCCAGCGCGTCCCGCGCGGCCTGTTGCGTCTCGGCGACGATGAACGCAACGGGATCGCCGACATGCCGCACCTGCTCGGTCGCCAGCACGGGATGCGGCACGTCCGCGCGCTTGCTGCCATCGCGGTTCTTCAGCGGGATGGCGCAGGGCAACCCGCCGATCCCGTCCGCCTGCAGGTCCGCCCCGGTGATGACCGCCAGCACGCCCGGCACCGCCTTTGCCGCCGCGGTGTCCAGAGATAGGATGCGCGCGTTGGCATGCGGAGAGCGCAGCACGGCACCATGCGCCTCGCCGGGCAGGTGGATGTCATCGGTGTACCTGCCGTCGCCGATGAGTAGCCGAGGATCCTCCACGCGGCGGACGGGCTGGGCCATGCCGAACTTTGTCATGCGTGCGTTTCCTTCATGGTGGGACGGTCGAGGCTACAATTACGGTGCCGGGCGCAAAGGGGAAGGGGTGTGATTGCTTCCTGCTCCCTCTCCCTCCGGGAGAAGGCTGGGGTGAGGGAGACTCGGCAGCGCAGGTTGCCTCACGTGAGAGGCGCTAAACAGCCCAGGGCCGGTGCAGGTTGCCTCCCTCACCCCGACCCTCTCCCAGAGGAAGAGGGAGCAGAGGCATCTATCCCACAGCCTCCACCACTCGCCGCGGCGGCGCCGGCGCTGGCGTTTCCGCGACCGGCGCACCATGCCCGTCCCCACCGCCCTTCCCGCCGAACCGGGCCTTCACCCGCTCCCGCATCGTCTGGAACACGACATACAGCATCGGGATCAGGAAGATGCCGATCGTGCTGGCCCCGATCATGCCCGCAAACACCGGCGTCCCGACCGCCCGCCGGCTGACCTGCGCCGCGCCGTTGGCCGTCACCAGCGGGATCAGCCCCAGGATGAAGGCGATGCTCGTCATCATCACCGCCCGGAACCGCGTCTGCGCCCCCAGCCGCGCCGCCTCCTTGATGCTCTTGCCCTGCTCCCGCTGGTCTTTCGCGAACTCCACGATCAGGATGCCGTTCTTGGCCGCAAGCGCGATCAGCACCACCAGCCCGATCTGCGCATACAGGTCCAGGGACAGGCTCGCCACCTGCATCCCCACGAAAGCCGTCAGGATGCCGACGCTCACCGACAGCAGCACCGGCACCGGGATCACCCAGCTTTCATACAGCGCCACCAGAAACAGGTAGGCGAACAGGATCGCCAGCCCGAGTATCTTCCCAGTCTGCCCCGCCGCCGTTTTCTCCTGGAAGGCCGTTCCAGTCCACTCGTAGCTGTAGCCCGGCGGGAGGGTTTGCTGGCTCACCGTCTCCATCGCCGCCAATGCATCGCCGGACGACACGCCGGGCTTCGGCGTGCCTTGCACCGTGATGGACCGCACGTTGTTGTAGCGGCTGATCGTCTGGGGCCCCAGCACGATCCGCGCATCCGCGATGGAGCGCAGCGGCACCATCGTCCCCTGCTTGTTGCGGACATGGATGCGCCAGATCGCCGGGATGTCGGTCCGGTCCGCGGCCTCCCCCTGAATGTTCACCTGCCAGGTCCGGCCATACAGGTTGAAGTCGTTGACGTAGATGCCGCCCAAGGTCGCCTGCAGCGCCGTGAACACGTCGCTGATGGACAGCCCCAGCGCCTGCGCCTTCTCCCGGTCGATATCGAGGAAGATGGACGGCGTCGTCGCGCTGAAGGTGCTGAACGCCCGGGCGATCTTCGGGTCCTGGTTGGCCGCCGCCACCAGCCCGTTCAGCACCGCACCCATCTCGACGGGTTCGCGCCCTTCCAGGTTTTGCAGCTGGTACTCGAAGCCGCCGCCGGTGCTCAGCCCGATGATCGGCGGCAGGTTGAACGGGAAGGCAATGGCCGAGCGTATGCCGCCCAGCCCTTGCGCCATGCGCCCGATCAGCGCCTGCACCTTGTCCGCCGCCGCCTTGCGGTCCGCGAACGGCTTCATCCGCATCACCATGAACGCCGCGTTGGACTGGTTGCCCGCGTCCAGCAGCGAGAAGCCGACGATGGCCAGCACGTTCTCGATCTGCGGGATGCCCTTGGCGATGCCCTCCACCCGCGTCACCACCTCCCGCGTGCGCGTCACGCTGGCGCCTTCCGGCAACTGGATCGCCACAAAGAACGCGCCCTGGTCCTCCTCCGGCAGGAAGCCGGTCGGCGTGCGCAGCGTCAGGCCGTAGATGCCGCCGAAGCAGGCCGCCACCAGCACGACGGCCACGATGCCGATCCGCAGCAGCCGGGCCACCAGGTTGGCGTAGCCGTCCCGCACCCAATCAATGCCCCGGCCGATCCGCCCCATGATCCCGCGCCGCGGCCCGCTGTGCCGCAGCAGCACACCGCACAGCGCCGGCGACAAGGTCAGCGCGTTGGTAGCCGAGATCAGCATGGCCACGCTGATCGTGACCGCGAACTGCCGGAACAAGGTGCCGGAAATGCCGGGAATGAACCCAATGGGCACGAACACAGACAGCAGCACGAGCGTGATGGCGATGATCGGCGCGGTGATCTGCCCCATCGCCTTCTTCGTCGCTTCCTTGGGCGACAGGTCCGGCTCCTCCTCCAGCACGCGCTCCACGTTCTCGACCACAACGATGGCGTCGTCCACCACGATGCCGATGGCCAGGACCAGCGCCAACAGGGATACGGTGTTGGCCGAATATCCCAGCACCAGCAGCACTGCGAAGGTGCCGATCAGGCTGACCGGCACCGCAATGATCGGGATCAGCGTCGCCCGCACGCTTCCCAGAAACACGAACACCACGACCGCGACCAGCACGAACGCCTCGATCAGGGTCTTCTTCACCTCCTCAATGGTGTCGGCGACAAAGGTGCTGCTGTTGTAGAACACCTTGCTCTGCATCCCCTCGGGGAAGCTTTTGCCCAGATCGTCCAGCGCCGCCTGGATGCGGGCCGACGTCTGCACGGCGTTCGCGCCGGGAGCCAAGTACACGCCCATCGTCACCGCAGGGTTGCCGTTCAGCCGGCTCTCGCTGTCCTGGTTGGCGGGGTCCAGCGTCACCCGCGCCACGTCCCGCACCCGCAGCACCGAGCCGTCCGGGTTGGCGCGGATGACGATGTTGCCGAACTCCCCCGGCTTGGTCAGGCGGCCCGTTGTCTGCAGGTTCAACTGAAATTGCGTGTCGTCCGGCGCCGGGCGGGCGCCTACCCGGCCGACCGGTGCCTGCACGTTCTGCTGCTGGATAGCCGTGATGATGTCGCTCGGCGCCAACCCCAGCTCAATCAGCCGGTTGGTGTCGAACCAGATGCGCATGGAGTAGTCCAGCGCCCCGAACAGCGACGCCGACCCTACGCCCTGCACCCGGCTCAGCCGGTCCAGCACGTTGATCGTGACGTAGTTCGAAATGTCGAACGGCGTCTGCTTCCCACCCTCGCTGCTGAACGCCAGGAACTCCAAGATCGCGGACGACCGCTTCTGCACCGTCACGCCGTTGCGCTGCACCTCTGCCGGCAGACGGCTCAAGGCGGCCTGCACACGATTGTTCACGTTCACCGTGTTGATGTCGGCATTGGTGCCCAACGCGAAGGAGACAGTCAGGCCATAGCTGCCGTCGTTGCCCGAGTTGGACTTCATGTACAGCATCTGATCCACGCCGTTGACCTGCGCTTCCAGCGGCTGCCCGATCGTAGCTTCCACCACCGAGGCCGATGCGCCTGGGAACCGGGTCGTGACCTGCACCTGCGGCGGCACGATGTCCGGGAACTGGCTGACCGGGATCACCTGTAGCGCCAGGTAGCCGGCGATGCTGGTGATGAACGCGATCACGATGGCCAGCCGCGGCCGGTCCACGAAAACGCCGGAGATCATGGCGCTAGATCCTCGGCGCCGTGGGCGGCATCGCCGCCCCGGCGTTGGCCGGCGCCGGGTTCACCACCGCGCCGGGCCGCACGCGCTGCACGCCGTCCACCACCACCGTCTCCCCCTCCTTCAATCCGGCGGACACCACGGCCTGGTCCGGCGTGCTCTGCCCCAGGGTGATCCGCCGCTGCTCCGCCTTGTTGCCGTCGCCCACCACCCAGACGTAGTTGCCCTGCTGGTCCGACAGCACGCCGGCACGCGGAATGGCCAACTGTTGGACCGGCTGCACGCCTTCCAGGACGACGGTGACGAATTCTCCGTCCGACAGCTCGCGGTCGCCGGGCTGACCGGCCTGCATCCCTGGCCGGACCGGGTTGGGAATGCGCCCGCGCAAGGTCAGCGTATCCGTGTTCGGCGCCACCGTGGGGTCCACGTAGTCCAGCGTGCCCGCCTGCTCGTAAGGTTTGCCGTTGGGCAGGCGCAGCTTGACCTTCACGGCGCTGAACCCGCCTTTCTCCCCATACCGGTCCCGCAAGTCCTCAGCCGCGCGCACCGACACCGGAAACAGAACATACATCGGGTCCTGGCTGGTGATGGTCGCCAGCACGCCGGTGCTGGGGCTGACCACGTTGCCCTCCGTCACCAGGGTGCGGCTGATCTTGCCGTCTATCGGCGCCTTGATCTCGGTGTAGTCCAAGTTGGTCTGCGCCAGCCGCAACTGCGCCTGCGCGGCCGCCAGCACCGCGGCTTGGCTGCGCTGCGCGCTCAGCGCATCGTCCACCCGGCTCTGCTGCCCAGCCGGCCCGCTCAACAGCGACTGGGCGCGGTTCAGGTTGATGCTGTTGTTCTGCAGCACGGCGTTGGCCTGCGCGACTTGCGCCGCCTGCGCCGCCACCTGCGCCTCGAACGGCGCGCGCTCCAGCCGGTACAGGATGTCCCCGGCCCGGACCTCGCCCCCCTCCTGGAACCGGCGTTCCTGCAGGAACGCGGTCACGCGGGCCACCAGGTCCACCCGGTTCACGGCCTGAACGCGCCCTACGAACTCGCTCGTTTCCACCACCGGGCGCCGCTGTGCCTGCGCGACTCCCACCGCAGGCGGCCCCTGCGGACCCGGCTGCGCCAAGGCCGCAGAGGTTGTCGGCACGGCCAGGACGGCAAGAGCAAGCGCCACGGCGGGCAAGGGGCGATACGGCATCGTTGTCACAATCGTGGTTCTATCAGGCGGTCATACGCCAGGTAGGTCTACGGCAGTGCAGCACAAGCGTGCGAGGCTTGCACGCATCCTCATCCCGCCGCACCCTGGACCCTAATGGGAGGGGCCGGCGATGAAGGATAAAGTCACCGTGTGCGAGGTCGGGCCGCGCGACGGCCTGCAGATGTCGCGCACGCGCATGGCCACCGACGCCAAGATACGCTGGATACAGGCCATCGCCGCCGTCGGCATGCCGGAGATCGAGGTCGGCAGTTTCGTGCCCTCACGCCTGATCCCGCAGATGGCCGACACGGCAGAGGTCGTGCAGGCCGTGCGCGGCCTGCCCTGCGTCATCGTCGCCCTGGCCCCCAACCTCCGCGGCGCACAAGCCGCCCACGCCGCCGGTGCCCACCGCGTCACCATCCCCGTCAGCGTCAGCGAGGGTCACAGCCGCGCCAACACCAACCGCGGCACCCTGGACCAGGTGACGGAGGTCGGCCGCATCGTTGCCTGGGCACGCGCCGAAGCCCCGGGCCTGGAGATCGAGGGCGCATGCAGCACCGCCTTCGGCTGCTCCATAGACGGCGCCGTGCCGACGGACGCCGTCGTGCGCACGGCGGCGGCGCTGGTGGAGGCCGGGGTGGACTGCGTGGCCCTGGCGGACACCGTCGGCTACGCCCACCCCGCGCAAATCCGCGCTGTCGTCCGTGCCGTCCGCAACGCAGTCGGCGCCAAGCTGGAGGGGCTGCACCTGCACGACACGATGGGCCTGGGCCTGGCCAACGCCTTGGCCGGGCTGGAGGAGGGGGTGCGGAACTTCGACGCCTCCCTCGCCGGGCTGGGCGGCTGCCCCTTCGCCCCCGGCGCCAGCGGCAACATCGTGACCGAGGACTTGGTGTTCATGCTGGAAAGCATGGGCTTCGACACCGGCATCAACCTGGATCGCCTGGTCGCCGCCCGCACCCTGCTGCACGACGCCCTGCCGGACGAGCCGTTGCACGGCGCCCTGGCCCGCGCCGGCCTGCCGCGCACTTTCGTGCCAGCCAGCGCCGCCGCCACACCGTCCGCCGCCTGATGCAGCAGCCCCTCGCCGGCCTGCGCGTGATCGAGTTCACGCACATGGTCATGGGACCCGCCTGCGGCCTGGCCCTGGCCGACCTGGGCGCGGACGTCATCAAGGTGGAGCCGGCGGCAGAGGGCGGGAAGCCCGCAGGCGACAACACCCGCCGCCTGCGGAACGCCGGCGCCGGGTTCTTCGCCATGCTGAACCGCAACAAGCGCAGCCTGACGGTGGACCTGAAATCGCCGGACGGCCTGGCCCTGGTGCTGCGCCTGCTGCAGGACGCCGACGTGCTGGTCGAGAACTTCCGCCCCGGCGCGCTAGACAAGCTCGGCCTCTCCTACGCGGCCCTGTCCGCCGCCAACCCCCGCCTGATCTACGCAAGCTGCAAGGGCTTCCTCCCCGGCCCCTACGCCCACCGCACCGCGCTGGACGAGGTCGTGCAGATGATGGGCGGCCTGGCCTACATGACCGGCCTGCCCGGCAGGCCCATGCGCGCCGGGTCCTCTGTCAACGACCTAATGGGCGGCACCTTCGCCGCCCTGGGCGTGCTGGCCGCGGTCGAGGAGCGGCACCGCACCGGACGCGGCAAGCACGTTCAGGCCGGCCTGTTCGAGAACACCGCCTTCCTCGTCGCCCAGCACATGGCCCAGGCCCGCATCATGGGGGAGGCCCCGCCCCCCATGGGCATCCGCCGCCCGGCCTGGGCCGTCTATGACATCTTCGACACCGCAGAGGGCGCCCAGGTCTTCGTCGGCGTGGTCACGGATACGCAGTGGCAGGTCATGTGCAAGGCATTCGGCCTGGACGACATGGCTGCCGACCCCCGCCTGGCCGCGCAGACCGACCGCGTGGCTGCCCGCGACTGGACGCTGCCCCGCATCGCCGCCGCCTTCGCCGCCTACGACAAGCCCGCCCTCATGGCCCGGTGCGAGGCCCTCGGTCTGCCCTACGCCCCCATCGCCGAGCCGGTGGACCTGTTCGACGATCCGCACCTGCTCGGCTCGGATGGCCTAGTGCCCCTGACCCTGCCGGACGGCCAGATCCTTCCCCTGCCGGCCCTGCCGCTGTCCCTGGACGGCGAGCGCCTGCCCCTGCGCCGCGGCCTGCCCGCCGCTGGCCAGCACAATGAGGAGATCGTGGCCCTGGGCTGGTCGCCCCGCCCTGCCGCCTCACTGGCCCGCACGAACCCAAATGCCTCTCGCGCGCTGTCCCCTCGGAGCATGAGTGCAGGCGCAGGCGGGTGCGGCAATGGCCAGGAACGATCTACTGACCCCGATCCGGGAGCGCGCCTATGAACTGTGGGAGCAGGCGGGCCGGCCTGAGGGCGGCGACCTGGAGTTCTGGGAAAGGGCACGCGAGCAGATCGAACAGGAGCAGGCAGACCCTGCACAGGCCAGCAGTGGCGCGTCGGTGTGACTCTCGCCAGGCCAGCACAAGCTACGGCTTCTCAGTTGGTCCTCTGTAATCTGTCCTCTGTTACATGAGGTGCCCTTTGCTGCTTCCATCGTCCGGGTATGGTAGCACCGAGGCAGGCCTTCACGTAGTTACGACGCCGGCTGTCGTCAGGGAGGCGGGGCAAAGCTCATATCGAAAAGGAACGGGGCAGTAGGATAAGCATTGACAGTTTCGGCGATGGAGTCAGACCTTGCATGCCTGCTGTTCATCGTAGCCATGGTGTAGAAAGGGGCCGTTGCGAAGCAGAAGTTCTGCAAAGGACCAAGCCGTTTGCAATAGAAGCGCTTGCTAGCCGGGTCTAAGGAATGATTGTGGGCAGGCGAGAGGCAAGCCGGCACAGGAGAAAGGTTTCCACCATCTGCGTCGTGATCCAACCCAAGCCTCCTGGTGCTGATCCCTGCTGCGATCCGTGCAGCTCTGCCCATTCGAATCTTGGCCACTTTTGATGATGGGATGCTGACTTGCAGATTGAACCCCAGGGCAGCCCAGCGTGCTCATTGGCGTCGTCACAAGGTGCCCAGACCCCTGTTTCGTAGCGTGCCCCTACTTGGAAGTGATGCACGTTGCGCTGTGCGGAACCTGTACCGGGCTGTGACGTGCGTCACAGCGCCAACGCGCCAACAGGGATAGCACGCCGCCCTGTCAGGGCCGCATCGGGCGGCCCCGTCTCGGAGACGCACCGTGCCCTCACTTACGTTGCATGACTTGTCCGCCCTCCTGCAAACGGCCGGGTCTGTTGGCCAACTCCTGACGGCCGGAATCGCAGTGTCCATCGCGGTTGCCACCTTCCGCCATCAGCGGCGCCAGAGCCGCATGTCGCTCATCAACGAGAGCAACGCGCTGGCCAACCTGGTCAACACCACCGTGGTTAACCAGCCCGCGGCCTGCGCCGTGCTGGGCCGGCTGCAGGACCCCATCGTGGGCTGCCCTGACGACGCCGTGCTGTTCATGTATCTCAACTGGGCGCACAACATCTGGCGCACACGCAGCGTCGGCGCTATCAGCGAGCAGGTCTGGCAGGACACCCTGGCCGGCTGCATCCGCACCCTGGCCCGGCTGCGCCGGGACCAAGTGGCGCGGCTGCTGGCCCGTGGCTACGAGCGCGGCTTTCAGGACGCTGTGCTGGCCCGGCACGACGCCGCGCGACCGTCCTGCGTGGCGGAGGTTGCGACCTTGAGGCAGGCGGCTTGAATAGACCCACAACGGCGCACGAAGCAGGAGATTGGGAGGAACGTAAATGAGTGGTGTCAGCACTGTTACGGGCGGGCGCAATCACTTTTCCTGGCCAGGGGCAGGGCGCGTCGAGGCGGTCCTTGGCACCACCATGATCTATAAAGCGGAGGGAGCCGAGACTGGCGGTCAACTCGTGTGTGCCGAGATCATCGTGCCACCTGGCCAGGGTGTCCCGCCGCACCGGCATAATGACGAGGACGAGGCATTCTACGTGCTGGCCGGCCGCGTCGTTATCGAAGGCGACGGGTGCGGCGAAGGCGTCAGCCTGGATGCGGGTGGCTTCTTCTACGGCCCGCGTGGACGGACGCACGGCTTCCGCTGCGAGGGGACCGGGACAGCCAAGCTGCTGGTGTTCGTGTCGCCCGGCACTGGAATCGGAGCGATGTTCGCCGAGCTTGCCGATCTGACGCGTCGGCAACACGACGGGATCAACCCGGCGCACGTCGCCGCAGTGTGCGAACGGTATGGCGTCGCATTCACTGGTGCGTAAGTTCGGCTTTAGCCAGTGCTGAGTTGACCAAGCGCGATATGTCCAAACAGGCGCATGGTGTTCGTCTTGGCCCAGGTCTCATAAACCAACACAAGGCGTTTGGCGTCTGCCGTGGCCTCCAGCCGTGCCCAACGCCGCCGACGGCTGGCAAGGCTCACGCTCCTACATGGCGGCCAGCATTCACATATCCAAAGGCGATCCCTTCTGCCTTGTGGAACCATCAGGCCGCCCACAGGCTTACCATGACGCCGCACGCCGACAGCTCGGCCCGGACCACGCGCAGCGTCAGGTTAGGGACGGCGGCGATACACTAGCGACCGGGCCGGCCACTTGGCCGCGGCGGACACGCTGACGCCGAATGGCGCCACCAGGCAGGCCTCCCACCCGCAACGGCCCGTCCGTCCGCAACCTCACCTCAATGCAGCTTGATCCCCGGCTCCGGACTCTTTGCCGCATACCGCGCCACCGCACGCCACAGCACCGCCGTCCCGCCATGCAGCGCCGCCTGGTGCATCTTGTACAACGACCGATACACCATCCGCGCGAAATACCCCTCAATGAACAGGCTCCGCCCCACCACGAACCCCATCAGGCTCCCCACCGTGCTGTAACGCCCCAACGACACCAGCGACCCGAAGTCCCGATACACGAACGGCTCCGGCCGCAGCCCACGCAGCCGGCGGCGTATGGTGGACACCATGTGCGACGCCTGCTGGTGCGCCGCCTGCGCTCGCGGTGGAATGGTGCCCCCCGTGGTCCCCAACGGGCACGCCGCGCAGTCCCCCAGCGCGAACACGTCGGGATCGTCCGTCTGCAAGCTCGGCGTCACCACGAGCTGGTTGATTCGGTTGGTCGTCAGCCCGCCGATCCCCCGCAGCACCTCCGGCGCCTTCACCCCGGCCGCCCACACCACCAGCTCCGCCGGGATCAGCTCCCCGCCCGCCAGCAGCACGCCATCCGCCCGCACCTCCGCCACCCGCGCCCCGGTGCGGACGATCACGCCGATCTTCGCCAGCAGCCCCTCCGTCGCACCGCTGATACGCTCGGGCAGGGCAGGGAGGATGCGCGGCGCGGCCTCGATCAGCACGATGCGTATGTCCCGCGCCGGGTCGATCCGGTCTAGGCCGTAAGCCACCACGGCGCGCACGGTCCGGTGCAGCTCCGCCGCCAGCTCCGTCCCCGTCGCCCCGGCGCCGATCACCGCCACATGCAACTGACCCGGCCGCACCGGCCCCTCCTGCGCGTTCGCCCGCAGGCAGGCATTCACCAGCCGCTTGTTGAACCGGCTGGCCTGGTCCGGCGTCTCCAGCGGTACCGCAAACTCCGCCGCCCCCGGCGTGCCGAAGTCGTTGGTGACGCTGCCGATGGCGATTACCAGCGTATCGTAGCCCAGCGTGGTGGCCGGCGTGATCTCCCGCCCCTCGTCGTCCCGCGTCGCCGCCAGGCTGATCCGCTTGGCCGCCCGGTCCAGCCCGGCCAACTCGCCATAGCGGTAGGTGAAGTGGTGCCAGTGCGCCTGCGCCAGGAAGTTCAGCTCGTGCTGCGACCGGTCAATGCTGCCCGCCGCCACCGAGTGCAGCAGCGGCTTCCACAGGTGTGTCCGCGCCTTCTCCACCAAGGTGATCCGCGCCTGCCCCCGCTTGCCCAGCGTGTTGCCCAGCTTGGTCACAAGCTCCAGCCCCGCTGCGCCGCCGCCGACAACCACGATGTGATGCGCCCTCGACGGCGTGCTGCCAGGCGTGGCGGGATGCGGCGGCATGGACGGTACTCCAGTTTGGCCCTGTCTAGCCCACACCCGCCCGCCCACGCGAGCCTGCCCGCCCGGGAGCGGAGGTTTGTTGCGCAAAGCCACGCCAGGACGTTGCGTTCATGTGTCGAGTGCGCTTAGATTCGCACGCGGTTACGCTGGAGGACGGGATGGCTGGGTTGGACAAGAAGGTCGCCGGGAAGAGCATCGGAGAGATGCGGAAGGAGTGGAAGCTCGCCAAGAAGGCCCTGGCCGAATGCGGCGTGGACGTGAAGGGCGTGGCCGACAAGCCCGGCTTTGGCCCGGCACTGGATGTGTTCGAGAAGGCTTACGATGCGTGGGAGAACTACGGCGGCTCGGATGCGAAGGGAGACAAGCTCGAAGCGAGCATGGAAGCCGCGGCCAAGAAAGCAGCGGACAAGGGCGGCGCCTACATGAAGGTGCTGGTCATGGCGCAGAAGCATCTCAAGAAAGAGGCGAGCACTGATCCGAAGGAGAAGGTCAAGCTCGCCGGGGTCGAGATGGGGCTGGAGAAGATACACGACATCTACAAAAGGCTGATGCCGTTCTACAAGTAGCAGTGGTGTGGGCGACGGTGTCTCCTGATCGAACGGAGGTGCCGCCCACCATGCATGGCGCCAGCAGCAGGCTGGCATGGGGTGCAACGGTGCGAAGTGGCCGTAGTTCCCGCCGGCGCAGTCGAGTTCGCAGAGTGCGCGCCAAAGCAGCCAAAGCAGACGAAGCGTGAGGCCGTAACCGCAAGGCCCTCACATTCCCGCCATCTCCCTCCACTCCGCCTCCGTCGCCGTCCGCACGCCCAACTCCGCCGCCTTCTTTGCCTTCGATCCGGCATCCGTCCCCAGCACCACCAGGTCCGTCCGCTTCGACACGCTGTCCGTCACCCGTGCGCCCATCGCCTCCGCCCGGGCCTTCGCCTCCGTCCGGCTCATCGTCTCCAGCGTGCCCGTGAACACCAGGTTCTTGCCCGCCAGCGCCCCATCCGCCGTCGCAGGGCGCACCGCGTTCTCGATCACCAACTCCGCCGCCAGCGCATCCAGCGCCGCCACGTTGCGCGGCTCCGTGAAGAACCCCGCCAACTCCTCCGCCAGCGCCGGCCCCACCCCGATGATGCTCCCCAGCGCCAGCCGCTCGTCGCTGCCCACCACCGTCGCCGCCAGCATCCGCGCCCGCCACTCCGCAAAACTCGTGTAGTGCCGCGCCAGCAGCCGCGCGTTCGTCTCCCCCACCCGGCGTATGCCCAGGCTGTAGATCATCCGGTCCAGCCCGATGGTCCGCCGCGCCTCGATGGAGCGCATCAGGTTGTCCACCGACTTCACTTTCCATCCCTCCCGCAGCAGCAACTCCTCCCGGTGCTCCCGCAGGTGGAAGATGCTGGCCGGCCCCGTAAGCCAGCCCAGCTCATGGAACTCCTGGATGGTCTTTTCGCCCAAACCTTCGATATCGAAGGCCAGCCGGCTCACGAAGTGGATCAGCCGCTCCACCGCCTGCGCCGGGCAGGACAGCCCCCCCGTGCAGCGGCGCACCACCTCCCCCGCGGGCCGGGCCGCCAGGCTGCCGCACGCCGGGCAGACCTCCGGCGGCATCCAGGGAAGGGTATCCGTTGGCCGCCGCTCCAGCACGACCTCGACGACCTGCGGGATCACGTCGCCTGCCCGTTGCAGCACCACGGTGTCGCCCGCCCGCACGTCCTTGCGCGCGATCTCGTCCTCGTTGTGCAGGGTGGCGCGCGTGACCAGCACGCCGCCCACGTTCACCGCCGCCAGCCATGCCACCGGCGTCAGCGCGCCCGTCCGCCCGACCTGGATGCCGATCCGCTCCAGCACCGTCGTAGCCCGCTCCGCCGGGAACTTCCATGCTATGGCCCACCGCGGCGCCCGGCCAACAAAGCCCATCCGCCGCTGCCATGCGAGGTCGTTGATCTTATAGACCACCCCGTCAATGTCATACGGCAGCCCCGCACGCGCCAGCGCCGTCTCCGCCTGGAACGCCGCGGCCTCCGCATCGTCCGCCACTGGACGCGACAGCGGATTGACCTCGAACCCCCAATCCCGCAGCCGCTCCAGGTAGGCACCATGCGTATCCGCCACCGCCTCGCTCGCCTCACCCTGGGCGTAGGCGAAAAGGGAGAGCGGGCGCGTCGCCGTGATGCCCGGGTCCAACTGCCGCAATGACCCGGCTGCTGCGTTGCGTGGATTGGCGAACACCTTCGCCCCCGCCGCCGCCTGCGCCGCATTCAGCGCCAGGAAGTCCGCCTTGGACATGAACACCTCGCCCCGCACCTCGATCAGCGCCGGCGCCGGCCCGCGCAACGTCTGCGGCACGCTGGTGATGGTCCGCAGGTTCGCGGTCACGTCCTCCCCCTCCGCCCCATCCCCGCGTGTCGCCCCGCGGACCAGCCGGCCCCGCTCGTACAGCAGGTTGATGGACAGCCCGTCTATCTTCGGCTCCGCCACGAACCCCAGCGGCGCATCCCCCGCCAAGTTCAGGAACCGCCGCGCCCGCGCGCAGAACTCCGTGAAGTCCTCAGGCCCAAAGGCGTTGTCCAGTGACAGCATCGGCACCCTGTGCCGCACCTTGGCGAACCCCGCCGCCGGCGCAGCCCCGACCCGGCGGCTGGGGCTGTCCGCCCGCACCAGGTCCGGAAACTCCGCCTCCAACGCGGCATTGCGCGCCCGTAGCGCGTCATACTCGGCATCGGTCGCCGCCGGGTCGTCCAGCTCATGATACGCCCGGTCCAGCCGCGCGATCTCCACTGCCAAGCGGGCCAGCTCCGCCCCAACCTCCTCCCGCGTCAAAGGACGGCGCTGCCCTTCCCCCTCTCCCTCCGGGAGAGGGTCGGGGTGAGGGAAGTCGCACGCGCCGCCCCGTCCGATGCGGAGACCAACGCCACCGTCTCCGAGTCAAAACTAGTCCGCGCGGCCTCCCTCACCCCAGCCCTCTCCCGGAGGGAAAGGGAGCAGCAGCAAGCCCTCCTCAAGCCGCCCCCAGCAGGCTGTCCGCCGCCGCCCGCGCCGCCTCCGTCACCGTCTCCCCCGCCAGCATCCGCGCGATCTCCTCCCGCCGGGCCGCCAGGTCCAGCGGCAGCACCATCGTCTCCGCCCGCCCACTCCGGGCCTGCTTGGCCACCCGCAGGTGCGCCCCGCCGCGTGCGGCTACCTGCGGGCTGTGCGTCACCACCAGCACCTGCACCCGGTCCGCCACCCGCGCCAGCCGGTCGCCCACCGCGGCCGCCGTCGCCCCGCCCACGCCGCTGTCCACCTCGTCGAACACCAGCGTCGGCACCGACCCGCCGCTCACCAACACGACCTTCAGCGCCAGCATCAGCCGCGACAGCTCGCCTCCGGACGCAATCTTGTCCAGCGCCCCTGGCGCCTGGCCGGGGTTGGTGGCGATCAGGAAGCGCACGCTGTCCGCCCCTGCCGCGTTCCACCGCGCTTCGTCCAATGGCTGCACCTCCACCACGAATCGCGCCTTGTCCAGCCGAAGCGGCGGCAGCTCCGACGTGACGGCGGATTGCAGCCGCCCGGCTGCAGCCTGCCGCGCCGCGCTGAGCGTCGCCGCCGCGTCGGCGTAGGTCCGCCGCGCCGTTTCCGCCGCAGCCTCCAGCGACTCGATCTCCGCCGTCCCGCTGTCCAGCGCTGCAAGACGCCCCCGCAGCCGCGCCAGGAAGGCCGGCAGCTCCGACACCACAGTCTGATGCTTGCGGGCCGCCGCGCGCAGGCTGAACAGCCGCTCCTCCGCCGCTTCCAGCATACGCGGATCGGTGTCCACCTCGGCCGCAAGCCGGCTGAGCAGCGTCTCGGCCTCCGCCAGCGCCTCCTCCGCCCGCTCCAGCGCGGCCAGGGCAGGCTGCGCCGGGTTTTCGGCCTCGGGCTGCTGCGGCGTCACCAGCTTCTGCAGCGCCCGCGCCGCGCCGCGCAGGCTGCTGGCCGGGCCGGAGTTCCGCCGGTCGCGCGGAGCGATCTCCGCCAGCGCCGCAGCAATCGCCTCAGCCCGGCGCTCACCGCCTTGCAGCCGTTGCCGCTCCGCCGCCAGCTCGTCCTCCTCCCCATCCCGGGGCGCCAAGGCGCTCAGCTCGTCCACGGCATGACGCAGCCATTCCTCCTCCCGCTGCGCCTCGGCGATGGCCGTCCGCGCGGCATCCAGCGCCGCGGCAGCGTCGCGCCAGGTGCGCCAGGCCGCGCTGACGGCAGCGCGCACCCGCGGCGACACGCCATAGGCGTCCAGAAGCCGCGCATGAACTGCCGGATCGGCTAGCCCCATCTGGTCGCCCTGGCCCTGCACCTCCACCAGCAGCGCCCCGGCCCGGCGCAGCAGCGCAACGCCCACCGGCTGATCGTTGATCGTCGCGCGGGACCGCCCATCGCGCGACACCACGCGGCGCACGACCAGCTCGTCTTCCATGACCACGCCCTGCTCGGCCAACATCTCCAGAGCGGGATGGCCGGCGGGCGGCAGGAAGCACGCGGTCACGCTTGCCTGCTCGGCACCTGCGCGCACAAGGCCGCTGTCCGCCCGTGCGCCCAACGCCAGGCCCAAGCTGTCCAGCAGGATGCTCTTGCCCGCCCCGGTCTCCCCGGTCAGCACCGTCAGCCCCGCGTCGAAGTGCAGGTCCAGCCGCTCGATCAGGACGACGTCGCGGATCGAGAGCGCGGTCAGCACAGCGGGCTAGAACAGGCTGCCGAACGTCCGCGACAGGAAGCCAGGGCCGCTGCCGGGCCGCCCGGTGCTGGCCGGCGCGGCGATGCCATTGTCCGCAAGGGTTGCATAGCTGTCCTGATACCAGGGGCTGCCGGGGTAGTTGTGGCCCAGCACCGCCGCGGTGTTCTTGGCCTGCTCGGTCAGGCCGAGCAGCAGGTAGATCTCGGTCAGGCGATGCAACGCCTCCGGCACGTGGTTCGTGGTCTGGTAGTCGTCCACCACGCGCTGGAACCGCCCGATGGCGGCGGTGTAGAGCCGCTGGTTCTCGTAGAACCGCCCGACCTCCATCTCCTTGCCGGCCAGGTGGTCGCGGCACAGGTCGATTTTCAAGCGGCTGTCCCGGGCGTAGGCGCTCTCCGGAAAGCGGTTCACGACCTCCTGCAAGGCGCTCATCGCCTGCTGCGTCCCGCGCTGGTCCCGCTGGATGTCCGCGATCTGCTCGTAATAGCACAGCGCGCGCAAGTAATAGGCATAAGCGATGTTGGAGTTGCTGGGATGAAGCTGGATGTAGCGGTCCAGCGCCCCCGTCGCTTCGGTGTAGTGGTTCTGCAGGTACTCGGCATAGCCGTGCATCAACTGCGCGTTCACTGCCCAGGACGAGTAGGGGTAGTTCTGCTCGACCGCGTCGAATTGCGCCACCGCCGTCCCGTAGCGCTTCTGGTTCAGCGCATCCACGCCGTTGTTGTAGAGTTCCTCGACGGTTTTGCTGGCCGGGTCCACTTTGACCCTCAGGTCGTCGGACTTCCCGGTCCAGGGGGCGATGGAACTGAGCGTCTCGCAGCCGGGCAGGGCGGCAAGGGCCAGGAAGCCGGGCAAAAGGCGGAGCGCGGCGCGACGGGTGCGTGATGGCGTCATGATGGCCCCTTATAACACGCCGTTCCGCCAAGCGAAGCGCGGCGTGCGGCGCCGATGGCTGGACCTACGCCGCCGCACGGCTCCAATCTGCGGCGGAAGGCGCCCAGCGCCAGTTCGCCTGGTCCGCGAATAGGGCGCGCAGCACCGCATTGTTCAACGAATGGCCCGTCCGGTGACCAACGAAGCGGCCCTGCAGCCGCGCCCCGGCCAGCGCCAAGTCGCCCACCGCATCCAGCATCTTGTGCCGCACGAACTCGTCCGGGTGCCGCAGGCCCGCCGGGTTCAGCACCCGCGCGCCATCCACCACCACCGCATTGTCCAGGCTGCCGCCCAGCGCCAATCCGGCGGCACGCAGGCCTGCCACCTCCTCTGCGTGCACGAAGGTCCGCGCGTCCGCCAGCCCCGTCCGGAACCCCTGCTCATCCAGCGCCAGCGTCAGCGCCTGCCGTCCGATGGCCGCAGCGGCAAAGTCTATGGACACCGCAAGGTCCAGCCCAGGCCCGGCGCCCGGGCGCAGCTCTGCAAACGCCTCACCCTCGCGGACGCGCACGGTCCGCAGGACCTGGACCACCGGCGCTGCCGCCTCCTGCGCGGCCAGCCCTGCACAGTCCAGCAGGAACAGCCAGGGAGCCGAAGACCCGTCCAGCACCGGCAGCTCCGACCCGTCCACCTCGACCGTGATGTTGTCCACGCCGCAGCCGTGCAGGGCGGCCATCAGATGCTCGACCGTGCCGACCCGCGCCTCCGGATGCGCCGCGCTGGCCAGCACCGTGCAAAGCCGGGTGTCGGCCACTAGATCGAACCGCGCCGGGATGCTGACGCCCAGGTCGGTGCGGTGGAAGGTGATGCCCGCGTCCTCGGCGGCTGGACACAGCGTGACCCGGACCCGGCGTCCGCTGTGCAGGCCGGTGCCGAAGCAGCAGATGGCGGACCGAAGCGTATGCTGCACCGGCGCATCCCGCATGGACTGGAAAAGCGAGGCTGTCGCCCCCGTGACTTCGTGCAGTCCGTCCATCGCCGCGCTCCTTGCGATGCCGTGGCCGGACTCGCCCGGGCCGCGGCTTGCAGGATCACCTAACGCCGGGACCGCCAAGCAGGCCAAGTCAATCAATGTTTCGCCGTGTTGCTCTGCAAATAATTGAAATGTTTGTACATTGTACGCACCCAAACAAAGAGGGCGTCCCGTGCGCTTCCGCACGGGACGCCCTGCCGGTCCTGCCGCCTGCCTAGGACTGCTGCCGCCGCAGGAAGGCCGGGATGTCCAGCGCCTCGTCGGCCTGCTCCGGGCGCGGCGCCGCGGGCGGGTTGGACTGCTGCCCGGGGAACGCGGGGTCGGCGCGTTGCGGCTCGGTCATTTCGGGCACGGCGGGCCGGGTCTTCCGCATTGCGCCAGTCATGATCCCGAACAGGCTGCGCCCCTGCGGTGCCGGCGCCGGTGCTGGTGCCGGCGCTGGTTCGGGCCGGACCTCTGCAAACAACGAGCTGTGCCGCACCCCGGGCGCCGTGCGCGGCTGCGCCGGCACCGGCACGGCTGCCCGAGGCTGCGGCTGCGGCCCGGACTGTGCAGGCTGCATGGCCTGCGCCGGCTCAGAGGCGGCAGCCGGCTCGGCCGGCACCGGCCGCGGGGTCAGCAGCACCGCCGGGATCGGGGCAGGGGCCGGGTTGGTCGGGCCGGTCGGCGCCGGACCGTGTCCACCGAGGGGCGCGGTGCTGATGGCGTGCGTCATGCCGGCGCCCCCGACCGCAACCAGCCGGGGCTTCGCCGCCTCGCTCTGCGCCATGTCTATGCCGGTTGCCACCACGGACACGCGGATGCGCCCGTTCAGGTTGTCGTCAATCGCCGACCCGAAGATGATGTTGGCGTCTTCCGCCACCTCCTCCCGGATGCGGTTTGCGGCCTGGTCCACCTCGAACAAGGTCATGTCGTCGCCGCCCGTGATGTTGATCAGCAGGCCTCGCGCGCCTGCCATGCTGGTGTCCTCCAGCAACGGGTTGTTGATCGCGGCCTCCGCGGCGCGGACGGCGCGGTTGTCGCCGTCAGCCTCCCCGGTGCCCATCATCGCCTTTCCCATTTCCGCCATCACCGTGCGTATGTCGGCGAAGTCCAGGTTGATGAGGCCCGGTGCAACCATCAGGTCGGTCACGCCGCGCACGCCCATGTAGAGCACGTTGTCCGCCATCTTGAAGGCGTTCTTCCAGCTCGTGGCCTCGTTTGCCAATCGGAACAGGTTCTGGTTCGGGATCACGATCAGCGTGTCCACGTACTGCTGCAGCTCGGCGATTCCCGCATCCGCCGCCTTGGTCCGCCGCTGCCCCTCAAACGTGAAGGGCTTGGTCACGACGCCGACCGTCAGCACCCCGCGCTCCCGCGCCATGCGTGCGATGACGGGTGCGGCACCCGTGCCGGTGCCGCCGCCCATGCCCGCGGTGATGAACACCATGTGCGTGCCGTCCAGGTGGCGCATCAGCTCGTCCGCCGCCTCCTCGGCCGCCGCGCGCCCGATCTCCGGCTTGGCACCCGCGCCCAGCCCCTGCGTCAGGTGCGGCCCAAGCTGAACCCGACGCTCGGCCCGGCTGTGCTGCAGCTGCTGCGCGTCCGTGTTGGCGACGATGAACTCCACGCCTTGCAGGTCCAGCGCGATCATGTTGTCCACCGCGTTGGTGCCGCCCCCGCCGACGCCGATCACCGTGATGCGCGGCGTGAAATCGGTATGGTTCTGCACGGGGACAGTCAGGTTCAGGGTCATTTCAGGGCCTCCAAGGATGTTCTTAGGTGCATTGCGGGGCGGGCGATACAGGCAACAGAGCGGCGGCGCGGGCTACACCCGGTCGCGCAGGAAGTTCACGAAACGTCGCAAGGACGACCGCGGCCGGTCATCGGCCAGGTCCATGTCGGCCAGGTGCCGCCCGCTTCCGGTCGCCCAGGTCAGCAGCCCGGCGGCGGTCGCAAACGCCGGGCCGGATGCCCGGTCGGGCAGCCCGCGCAGGCCCGCGGGACGGCCCAGGCGAACCTGACGGCCCAGGATGCGGCCGGCCATCTCCCGCGCGCCCACAAGCTGGCTGGCGCCTCCCGTCAGCACCACGCGGGTTCCGGCCTCCTGCACCAGTCCGGCGCTGTCCAGGCGGTCGCGCACCAGTTCGAACGTCTCTTCCAGCCGGGGCTTGATGATCGCTACCAGGCGGCTGCGCGGAACCCGCTGCAGGTCGTGGTCCTCTTCGCCCACCAGCGGCATGGACAGGATCTCCCGCTCGTCGTCCGGGCTGGCCTCGGCGTTGCCGTACACGGTCTTCAGGCGCTCGGCGTCAGCCACAGGGGTGGACAGCAGCCGGGCCACGTCGTTGGTGACGTGGCTGCCTCCCACCGGAAGCTGCGCCGTGTGCAGCAACTGCCCCTCGCTGAACACCGCGATGTCCGTGGTGCCGCCGCCCATGTCTATGCAGGTCGCGCCCAACTGCCTCTCGTCCTCCACCAGGGACGACAGGCCCGATGCCATCGGCGCGCTCACCAGCTCCGCCAAGTCCAGTTCGCACCGCTCCAGCGTAAGCTGCAGATTCCGCAGCGCTGTGGCCCCGGCATCCACGACATGCAGCCGGGCTGACAAGATGTCGCAGTGCAGGCCGCGCGGGTCGGCCACCCCCTGCGTGTCGTCCACCGCGAAGTCCAGCGGCAGCAGGTGTATCGTGTCGCGCCCCTCGCATGCCGCCCGCCCGCGCCCTTCCTGCACGACGCGCCGCACGTCCGCCTCCGTCACCGGGCGGTTGCCGACGGGCCATTGCAGGTGGAACATCCGGCTCTCCGGACGTCCGCATGTCAGGTTCACCATCACCGAGCGCAGGCGGAGGTCCGCCATCTTCTCCGCATCGCCCACTGCCGCGCGCACGCAGGCCTCGGCAGCATCCAGGTCAGTCACGCCGCCGCCGCGCACGCCGCGGGACTGGGTGTGCCCTACCCCCAGCACCCGGACCTGCCCGTCCCCGTCCACCCGCCCGATCAGGCACACCACCTTGCTGCTGCCGATGTCCAGAACGCCGAACGGCCCGGCGCGCAGCGGCCGCGGACGCGCCGGCGGGTCCGGCGGCATCCCCGGCGGCAGCTTTGGCAAGGACGATCCCTGGCGCGAGATGTCGTTCATGCCTCACCCTTCATGCTGGCCCCATCATGTCGGGCGCCTCGGGCCGGAGGGGACGGACAGGTGTGGCTCCGGCTGCGGGCGCACCACCAGCCGGTCGGGCAGGCGCATGTCCAGCATCTGCAACGGACGGTCCAGCAGCGCCTGCGCGGCGTGCAGCTCCATCAGCTTGGCCATTGCAGCCGCCTCCTGCCCCTCGGGCAGCAGCACGTCGGCGCCGTTGCTCAGCCGCAGGTTCCAGCGCCGCTCGCCCACACGCACCGCGGCCACCACGCGAGACTTCAGGCCGGGCTGCGCCGCCAACTGGTCCATCAGCGCCGCCGCCCCCTCCGGCGCACCCGCACCCACCACCAGCGGCAGCACAGTGAAGGCGGCGGCGTCCTTCACCGGGTCCTGGTCCGCCACTACCTGGCCCGCCCGGTCAATCAGCACGAACTTCCCGGCGTTCTGCCACACCGCGAACGGCCGCCGCTCCGTCAGTTGCACCACCACCGTGCCAGGCAGCCGCCGCTCCACCGTCGCGTGCTGCACCCAGGTCAGCGCCTCGATCCGCGCCCGCGCCGCTTCCAAGGAGAAGCCCAGCAGCTTGTCCCCTGGCGACACGCCCAGCGCTGCCCGCAGCAGCGGCTCTGGCGTGCTCGTCCGCCCCTCGATCACCACCCGCTCCACCCGTAGGCTGGTCGCTCCAGCAATCCGTTCGCGCATGGTCGCCAGCACCGCGCCGGGCTGTGCGCCCCGGGCCAGCACTGCCGCACCGCCGACGATGGCAGCCAGCGCCAGTGCCCAGGCTGCTGGACGCAGCAGCCGCCGCTGACGCCGCCGCAGCAACTGCCACCGGGTCGGACGGTCGCTGCGCGGACGCTCCGGACGCGCACGCGCGCGCTCCTCCAGTGGGCGCGGCGGCTTGGCCGGCGTGCGCCCGACCGGCGCGCTCAGCGGCGGACGGCCCGCGCCGCGGTCAAGGCCCGTGGCTGCGTCGTCGCGGCCTATGCGCGGCATGCGTCCTCCACCATCCAGGCGCACAGGTCAGGAAAGCCGATCCCAAGATAGGCCGCCTGCTCCGGCAGGAGGCTCGTCGTGGTCAGGCCGGGCTGGGTGTTCACCTCCAGGAGCACCAGCCGCCCCGGTTCCCCGGCAGTGTCGTCGTAGCGCAGGTCCGCCCGCGTCGCCCCGCGGCACCCCAGCGCCCTGTGCGCCGCCAACGCAACCTCCATTGCCTGGGCATAGGCATTCGGATGCACCGCCGCCGGTATCTCGTGCCGGGACCCGCCCTCGGCATACTTGCTGTCGTAATCATAGAAGCCGCCGCTGGCGCGTATCTCCGTCACGGCCAGCGCCTGGTCCCCCAGGACCCCGACCGTCAGCTCCCGCCCTGGCACGAACTCCTCGACCATCGCGCTGCGCCCGAACCGCCACGTCCGGGCAATGGCGGCCCGGCGGTTGTCCCCGTCCCGCAGGATTTCCACCCCGACCGACGATCCCTCGTTCACCGGCTTGATGACATAGGGCAGGGGGATCGGGTCCGCCGCCTCCAGCTCCGCCACGTCAACCACCCGCCCCCGCGCCACCGGCAGCCCGGCGGCGGCGAACACCGCCTTTGCAGCCTCCTTATCCATAGCTACGGACGACGCCCGCATCCCAGAGTGCGTGTAGGGGATGCCCAGCCAGTCCAGCACGCCCTGGATCGCCCCGTCCTCCCCGAACCGCCCGTGCAGCGCGTTGAACACCACGTCCGGCGCCGGCGTCAGCGCCGCGATCACCGCGCCCAGGTCCCGCCCGACCAGCACCGGCACCACCTCGAACCCCGCATCCTGCAAGCCTGCGATCACCTGCCGCCCGCTGGCCAGGCTGACCTCCCGCTCCGCCGAGATGCCGCCATACAGAACCGCAACCCGCTTCATGCCGTCCCCCACGCGCTGCCGGCGCGGGCGGGCAACCCGATCCGCTTGATCTCCCACTCCAGCGCCACGCCCGACGCCGCATGGACCCGCCGCCGCAGCTCCTCCCCCAGCCCCTCCAGGTCCGCCGCCGTGGCGTCCCCGGTGTTGAGCAGGAAGTTGCAGTGCTTCTCGCTGCACACGGCCCCGCCGCGCGCCAGGCCGCGCCCCCCGGCGGCATGGATCAGCTCCCACGCCTTCATGCCTTCCGGGTTGCGGAACGTGGACCCGCCGGTGCGCGCCCGCACGGGCTGCGTCGCCTCCCGGCTGGCCCGGATGCGCGCCATCTCCCCCGCTATCGCCCCGGCATCGCCCGGACGCGCCCGGAACCGTGCGCGCGTTACCACGGCGCCCGCCGGCAAGCTGGCATGGCGGTAGGCGAACGCCAGCGCCGACGCGGGCAGCCGGATTTGCGTGCCGGACCGAGTGACGAACTCCGCCCAATCCAGGCACGCCGCCACGTCCCCGCCATACGCCCCGGCGTTCATCGCCACGGCACCGCCGATGCTGCCGGGGATGCCGGACAGGAACTCCAGCCCTGTCAGCCCCGCCTGCGCCGCGTGTTCCGCCACCGTCGCATCCAGCGCCGCCGCCCCGGCCACGATGCCGTCCGCCTCCAGGCCGATCTCGTTGAACCCCCGCCCCAGCCGGACCACCACGCCCGGGATGCCGCCATCCCGCACGATCACGTTGCTCGCCGCGCCCAGCACCTGCACCGGCACATCCAGCGGCAGCGCCTCCAGGAACTCTGCCAGGTCAGCCGGACCCGCCGGGCGCACCAGCGCCTCCGCCGCTCCGCCGACCCGGAACCAGGTCGCCGGCGCCAGCGGCGCATCGGCCTGCACCCGCCCGCGCAGCGCCGGCAAGCGCTCCGCCAGATGCGGTCCAGCCGGCTGCGCCAAGGCAGACACCATGCTCATCCGGCCCGCCGCGTCGTGCCGGCCTGAAGTGCGGCCAGTTCGCCGGGCAGCGCTGCGGCCCAGGTGGTGATGGTGCCGGCGCCCAGGCAGACCACGAAGTCGCCGGGCCGTGCGATGGCATGGACCATCTCCCCCAGATGCTCCGGCCCCGGCAGCGGCACCACGCTGCGGTGCCCCCGCGCCCGCAAGCCGTCCACCAGCGCGTCACGAGACACCCCGGGGATCGGCGCCTCCCCGGCGGCATACACGTCGGCGATGATGACGGTCCCCGCGTCGTTCATGCAGGCGCAGAACTCCGGGAACAGGCTCTGCAGCCGGCTGTAGCGGTGCGGTTGCACCACCGCCACCACGTCCCGCGCGCCTGCCTGCCGCGCCGCCTTCAGCACCGCCGCGATCTCCACCGGGTGGTGCCCGTAGTCGTCGATCACCGTAATCCCGCCGCTCTCCCCTGTCTTCGTGAACCGCCGCTTCACGCCCCGGAACCCGGCGAAGGCGCTGCGCATCGTCGCGTCGTCCACATCCATCTCGACCGCGATGGCGATGGCCGCCAGCGCGTTCTGCACGTTGTGCGCCCCCAGCATAGGCAGCCGGAACGGCCCCATCCGGCGCGTCCGGTTGCGGAACCGGTCGGTCAACTGCACCTCGAACGTCGCGCCCAGCTTGTCCATCACCATCCGCTCCGCCCGCACGTCCGCCTGCGGGCTGAAGCCGTAGGTAATGACCCGCCGGTCGCTCAGGCGGGGGATCATCTGCTGCACCCCGGGATGGTCTATGCACAGCACCGCGAAGCCATAGAACGGCACGTTGGACACGAACTGGTCATAGCCTGCGACCATGGCTTCCGCCGTGCCCCAATGGTCCAGGTGCTCCGGGTCCATGTTGGTCACGACCGCGATGCAGGCGGGTAGGCGCAGGAAGCTGCCGTCGCTCTCGTCGGCCTCCACCACCATCCACTCGCCCTCGCCCAGGCGGGTGTTGCTGCCATAGGCGTTGATGATGCCGCCGTTGATGACGGTGGGGTCCAGCCCGGCCGCCTCCAGCACGCAGGCGACCAGGCTGGTGGTGGTGGTCTTGCCGTGCGTGCCGCCGACGGCCACGGCCCAGCGCAGCCGCATCAGCTCAGCCAGCATCTCCGCCCGCCGCACCACCGGCACCAGCTTGGCCCGCGCCGCCACGACCTCCGGGTTATCCTTCTTAACGGCTGTGCTGACCACGACCACCTGAGCGTTGGCGACGTTCTTGGCGTCGTGCCCAATGGCGATGGGAATGCCCGCTTCCTTCAGCCGGCGCACGTTGGCCCCGTCGCTGATGTCGCTGCCCTGCACCGCATATCCCAGCGTGTGCAGCACCTCCGCGATCCCCGACATGCCGATGCCGCCAATGCCGGTGAAGTGGATCGTGCCGATCCCAAGCGGTAGCGCCCTCATGCCGAGGCTCCTTGCATGCGTGTCTGGACCACCTGCCCGACCAGGTCGGCCAGGCGCGCGGCGGCGTCGGGGACGGCGTAGCTGGCCACCCGTGTGGCGGCGTCCGCCAGCCTGGCAGGGTCCAGCAGTGCGCGCGCCAGCGCCGCGGCCAGGGCAGCAGGGTCTGCGGCGATGGTCTGGTCCAGCACTTCCGCCCCCGACGCCCGAGCGTTGAATGCCTGGTGGTTGTCAATCGCGCCTGGCAACGGAACCAGCAACGCCGGACGTCCGATGACGCAAAGCTCCGCCACCGTCCCCGCTCCGGCACGTGCAATGACAAAGTGCGCGGCGGCCATGCGGCTGGGCAGATCGGCGAAGAACGTCTCCAGCAGGCAAGGCACGCCCGCACCGGCGTAGGCAGCGCGCACCCGCTCCAGGTCCTCCGCCCGGCACTGCTGCACGACGTGCAGCCGTTTCCGCAGGTCTTGCGGCAGCAACGCAACCGCGGGGGGCACGGCATCGCTGAACACCCGCGCGCCCAGGCTTCCCCCGGTGACGAGCAACTCTATGGGCCCATCAGCTTCCGGCGCCGCGTAACCCTTGCCAGCCAAGGCCAGCACCTCCGGCCGGACAGGATTGCCCGTATGCACGGCAGGAACGCCGGCCGGCAGCCGCTGCGTCTCCGAAACCCCCAACGCCAAACGGTTCGCGAACCGTGCCAGGCCCCGGTTGGCCCGACCCAGCACGGCGTTCTGTTCATGCAGCACTACGGCAAGCCGCTGCCGCAACGTCTGTGCGGCAAGCACCGGGGCCACGCTAGGATATCCGCCGAAGCCCACCACAGCCACCGCGTTCAGCCCCACCAGGATGCCGCGCGCCTGCACCGTGCCCGCCGCTAGCGCCAGCATCGCCGACGCACCGCGCAGCACGCCCTGCCCGGCGATCCCCGCCCCGCGTAGCACGAAGGCCTCCCCGACCTCAAACCCGTGCCGCCCAGCTGTGCGCTCATCGGTCATCAACACGACCCGGTGCCCGCGCGTCCGCAGCTCTGCCGCTAGCGCCTCTGCCGGAAACAGGTGCCCGCCCGTGCCGCCCGCGGCCACCACGACCGTCTGCACCGCAGGTCCCCTCATCGCGCGCCCTCCCACACCGGCTCGGCCCGGGCGCGGCGCCGCGTCAGCGCCAGCAGCATCCCGATCCCCAGCGCCACCGCCAGCACGGACGACCCGCCATAGGACACGAACGGCAAGGTCATCCCCTTGGTCGGGATCAGGTGCAGGGACGACGCCATGTTTACGAACGCCTGCAAGCCGAAGCTCGTCACAAGCCCGGCGGACGCCAGGACAATGAACAGGTCCCCCTCCGCCAGCAGACGCAGCAGCCCCCGCAGCACGATGAACGCGAACAGCGCCAGCACGATCACGCACACGACCAGCCCGAACTCCTCCCCCACCACCGCGAACACGAAGTCCGCATGGGCGTCGGGCAGCATGTCCTTGACCCGGCCCTCGCCGGGGCCGCGCCCCAGCAACCCGCCGTTGCCGAATGCCTCCAAGGCGGTGTTCACCTGGTAGCTGTCGCCCGAGGCAGGGTCCAGGAACCGAGTCACCCGGCTCCGCACGTGCGGGAAGAAGGTGTAGGCGCCCGCTGCCGCCGCACCCAACGCGCCCACGCCCACGCCGACGAACACCAGGTTCAGCCCGGCCACGAATAGCTGCGCGAAGAACACCGCTGTCACCACCGCCAGCATCCCCATGTCCGGCTGCGATTTCAGCAGCAGTGCGATCAGCACGAACACCCCGCCAGCCAGGACCATGCCTGGGAAGCGCCGGACCCGCTGGCCCTCCGCCAGCAGCCAGGCGGCGGTCACGGCGAAGCAAGGTTTCAGGAATTCGCTGGGCTGCACCGTCATGCCGGGCACGCTGATCCAGCGGCGGGCGCCCTTGATCTCGACGCCCATCACCAGCGTCGCCATCGTCAGCAGCAGCGCCGCCCCGCAGCCCAGGATCGCCAGCCGCCGCACTCCGCGCGGGGAGAGCAAGGAGGTGCCCACCACCACCATCCCGGCCAGCGCCAGGAATACCACCTGCTTCAGGATGAACACGTCACGCGACTGGTGGATGCGCTCGGCCACCGCAGGCGACGCCGCCAGCATCATCACGTAGCCGAAGCCGATCAAGGTCGCGACGGCCAGCAAGGTCCAGCGGTCCACCGTCCACCACCAGCGGCCAAGCGTCGAGGTGTCGCTGCGGGAGAGTGCGGGCATCACGCCGCTCCCTGCATGGCGCGTGCCGGCGCGGCTTGCTTCAGCACCAAGTCGCGGAACCGGTCGCCCCGCGCCTCGAACCCCGTGAACTGGTCGAAGCTGGCGCAAGCCGGGGAGAGCAGTACGACCGGCGCCCCCAGCCGCCGCGCGGCGTCAGCCGCCAGCGGCACGGCGGCGTCCAGCGTGCCCGCATGGTGGTGCGGCACCCCCGCGTCCCGCAACGTCGCCGCAAGCTGCGCCGCATCCCGTCCGATCAGCTCGGCATGGGCGACGCGGGGCAGCATGGGCCGCAGCGCCTCGATGCCGCCGGCCTTCGCCTGCCCGCCCGCAATCCAGACCAGGCGATCATAACAGGCCAACGCGCGCGCTGCGGCGTCCGCGTTGGTGGCCTTGCTGTCGTTCACCCAGGCAACACCGTCCACCACCGCCACGCGCTGCTGCCGGTGCGGCAGCCCGGCGAAGGTCGCGATGCCGCGCGCCGCGGCGTCTTGCTTCACCCCGAGCGCGAATGCCAGTGCCGCCGCTGCGGCGGCGTTCTGCGCATTGTGCTGGCCTGGCAGGGCAGGGGCGTCCGCCATCGCCAGAATCGCCCCCCCATTGCCATCACGCAGGACGCCGTCGTCGCACCACACATCGGCCGCCTGGTGGCCCGATATCTTGATCAGCCATTCCGCCCCGCATGCCCTGGCTAAGACGACGTCGTCCGCATCATCAATCCCGACCACGGCAAAGTCTCCGCGTCCTTGCCGGTCGAAGATGTGCGCTTTCGCAGCAACGTAGCCCGCCATGTCGCCATGCCGGTCCAGGTGATCCGGGCTGATGTTCAGCAGCGCCGCCGCATCGAAGCGCAGCGCCTGCAACCGCTCCAGCATGTATGACGACATCTCAAGCACATATACGCCGGCGTCGCCGAGCAACGGCAGCGTCAGCGCCGCCGTCCCCAGGTTGCCGCCTGCGGCATTGGGCACCCCGGCCCCATCCAGGATGTGCGCCAGCAGCGCCGTCGTCGTACTTTTGCCGTTGGTGCCCGTAATGCCCGCGAACCGCGCGCCGGACCCGGCGGCGCGCACGGCCTGGAACAGCAGTTCCGCATCCGACAGCACCGCAATGCCGGCCGCCCGCGCCGCCAACGCTGCGGGATGCGGCGCAGGCAGCAGGTGCGGGATGCCGGGGCTGAGCACGAGCGCGTCGAAGCCTCCCAGCCCCAATGCCGGGTCATGCAGAGGCAGGCCGCTGGCAGCCCGCAGGTCCGCACGGTCGTCCCATGCAGCCACGCCCGCGCCCATGCCCAGCAGCGCCCGCGCCACTGGCAGGCCGTTGCGCCCCAGGCCCACCACGATGTAGCGCCGCCCGGCGAACAGGTGTCCCGGCCAGGTCGGGGCGGTCGCGCCCGTCATCGTATCTTCAACGTCGCCAGGCCCACCAGGGCCAGGATCATGGACACGATCCAGAACCGGATCACGATGGTCGGCTCGGACCAGCCCTTCTTTTCGTAATGGTGGTGCAACGGCGCCATCAGGAACACCCGCCGCCCCGTCCGCTTGAACCAGAATACCTGCACGATGACGCTGACGGTCTCGACGACAAACAACCCGCCGACGATGGCCAGCACCAGCTCATGCTTCGTCGCCACTGCCACCGCCCCCAGCGCCCCGCCCAGCGCCAGGCTGCCGGTGTCGCCCATGAACACCGCGGCCGGCGGCGCGTTGAACCATAGGAAGCCCAGCCCCGCCCCCACCAGGGACGCCAGGAACACCCCCAGCTCCCCCACCCCGGCCACGGGATGCAGCTGCAGGTAGTCCGCAAACACCCGGTTGCCCACGAGGTAGGCGATCAGCGCGAACACCGCCGCCGCGATGATGGTCGGCACGATGGCCAGCCCGTCCAGCCCGTCCGTCAGGTTCACCGCGTTGCTGGCACCGATCATCACAACCATGCCCACCAGGGGGAAGGCGAAGCCCAGCGGGATCAGCACCTCCTTGAACACCGGCACCGTGAGCGACGACCCCAGCGGCTCCCGCGTCAGCAGCCAGATCCAAACGGCGCAGCCCAGCCCCATCAGCAATTGCGCCACCAGCTTGCCCCGCGCCGACACGCCCTTGGTGTTGCGCTTGGTCAGCTTCAGGTAGTCGTCCACGAAGCCGATGGCGCCGTAGCCCAGGGTCAGCAGCAGCACCGCCCAGACGTATCCATTCCGCAGGTCCGCCCACAGCAGAGTGGAGAAGGTGAGGGCGACCAGGATCAGCACGCCGCCCATCGTAGGCGTGCCCTTCTTCTCGATCAGGTGCCGCGCCGGGCCGTCCAGCCGGATCGGCTGCCCGCCGTTCTGCACCGACTTCAGCCAGCGTATGACCCACGGCCCCAGCACCAGGCTCAGGACCAGCGCCGTCAGGCACGCAGCCCCCGAGCGGAACGTGAGGTAGCGGAACAGGTTGGCCAGGATGAACTGGTCCGTGGATAGGCGCGTGAGATAGACCAGCATCAGACCCGTGCTCCGGGCTGCAGGCCCTCAAGACGTTGAACCACCAGCCGCATCCGGCTGCCCAGGCTTCCCTTGACCAGCACGGCATCGCCGGGCCGGACGGCGCCGGCCACCAGCGGCGCCAAGGCCGCGCTGTCCGGCGCATGGCCGCCGCGGTGGCCGTCCGGCACCGCGTCATACAGTCGGCGCATCAAGGGGCCGCACGCATACAGCACGTCGGCGTCCCGGGCCACCGCGTCCGCCAACCCCTCATGCTCGGAGGGGCCGAACGCACCCAGCTCCAGCATGTCCCCCAGCACCGCCACCCGCCGGCCCGGCATCCCGCGCAGCACGCCCAGCGCCGCACGGACAGATGCGGACGACGCATTGTAGCTTTCGTCCAGCAACAGGATGTCCCCGGCCCGGCGCTGCTGCCCGCGCCCCGCCACCGGGGACCAACCCTCCAGCGCCGCCGCCGCCCGCGCCACATCCAGCCCCAGCGCCTCGCACACGGCCAGGGCGGCAACGGCGTTGGACGCCATGTGCTCCCCGGGCGCATCGAGCGTGAACGCAACCTCCTGCCCGCCCACCAAGGCGCGCACCCGGCCCTCCCAGCCAAGCAGCCGGGCGTCCCCGCCAGCCTGCCCAAAGCTGCGCACCACCCCGCCAGCAGCCATGCGGCCGAAGAACGGGCCGTCCGCCGGCAGGACCAGGACGCCGCCGGGCTGCAACCCCTCGCGGATGGAGGCCTTCTCGTCCACGATGGCCTCCAAGCTGCCCAGGTTGCCGATGTGCGCTGGCGCGATGGCGGTCACGAGCGCTATATGCGGCGCCGCCAGCCGGGCCAGCGGCGCGATCTCCCCGGCATGGTTCATGCCGATCTCCGCCACGCAGAACGCCGCATCCGGCGGCAGCAGCGCCAGGGTCAGCGGCACGCCCCAGTGGTTGTTGTAGGACGCCTGCGCCGCGTGCGTCGGCCCGGACGCCGACAGCGCCGCCCGCAGCATCTCCTTGGTCGTGGTCTTGCCGACGCTGCCCGTGACGGCCACCACGCGCCCACCGAACCGCGCCCGCCCGGCTCGGCCCAACGCCGTCAGCCCGGCCAGGGTGTCCCCCACCACCAGCACCGGTGCGTCCTCGGCCAGACTATCCGTCCGATGCACCATCGCCCCGGCCGCTCCGCGCGCCAGCGCCTCCGCCACATGCGCGTGCCCGTCCCTCTCGCCCACCAGCGCCACGAACAAGTCGCCCGGCTGCAAGGTGCGCGTGTCTATGGACACCCCTGCCGCGTCGAACGGCACCGGCATCGCCCCGCCCGTGGCGTCCCGCAGCGCGGCGGCGGTCCACAGCGGCGTCATGCCGCCCCCACCAGGCCGCGCACGACCGACACATCGTCGAAGGGCAGCGTCTCGGTCCCGACGGTCTGCCCCTGCTCATGCCCCTTTCCCGCCACGGCCAGCACATCCCCGGCCCGCAGGTCGTTCAGCGCCGCGGCGATGGCGGCAGCCCGGTCGCCGATCTCCCGTGCCCCGGGGACGGCGGCCCGTACGGCGGCGCGTATGCTGGCTGCGTCCTCGGTCCGAGGGTTGTCGTCGGTCACGATGGCGCAGTCCGCCAGCGCCGCCGCAGCCGCGCCCATCAACGGCCGCTTGCCCCGGTCCCGGTCCCCGCCCGCGCCGAACACCACATGCAGCCGCCCCTGCGTGTGCGGTCGCAACGCCCGCAGCAGCCGCTCCAGCGCATCCGGCGTATGAGCATAGTCCACATAGACTGCCGCACCGTTCGGCAGCGTGGCCGCCAACTCCATCCGCCCGCGCACGCCCTGCAAGCCCGGCAGCAGGTCCAGTGCCCGCACCGTTCCCGTCACCAGCGCCAGCCCCGCCGCAAGCAGCGCGTTGTCGGCCTGGAACCGCCCCGGCAGAGGCAGCAGCACCGTCCGCCGCACCCCGCCGCTCTCCAACTCCAGCGCCTGTCCCCCCGGCTGCGGCGCCGCGCGCAGCAGCCGGATCAGAGTCCCGTCCTCGCCCGTCGTATGCAGTGCCAGCCCGGCGTCCCGCAGCGCCGCCAGCGTCGCCGCTTCCAGATCGGCGCACGCCACCGCGGGCGCACCCGCCGGCAGCACATCCCGGAACAGCCGCAGCTTCGCCGCCCGATAGGCGTCCATCGTCCCGTGGTAGTCCAGGTGGTCCCGCGTCAGGTTCGTGAACCCCGCCGCCGCCAGCCGCACCCCGTCCAGCCGATGCTGCTCCAGCCCGTGCGACGACGCCTCCATCGCCACCCCATCCACCCCGTCCCGCGCCAGCGCGGCCAAGGTTTCCGCCAGCGTCACCGGGTCCGGCGTCGTCAGCCCCGGCCCGGACGCGCCATCCGGACCGATCAGCCCCAGCGTCCCTAGGCTGGCCGCCCGCCGCCCATCCAGCGCCATCAACTGCCGCACGAACTCGGCGGTGCTGGTCTTGCCGTTGGTCCCCGTCACGGCCACCACCGTCCGCGGCTGCGGCCCCGCGTGTAGCGCCGCAAGCCGCGCCAGCGCCCGCCGAGGCTCCGCATCCACGATCAGCGGACGCATCGGCACTCCCTCCGGCCAAGCCGTGCCTGGCCCCGCCAGCACCGCCGCCGCTCCCCGCGCCACGGCGTCCCCGATGAACGCCCGCCCGTCCGCCCGTGTCCCCGGCAACGCCGCATAGACCATGCCCGGCCGCACCAGCCGGCTATCCGCTGTGATCCCCGTCATGCCTGCTGGCAACCCCGCCGGCGCCGCGATGCCCAACCCGGCCAGCATCTCACCGAGCCGCAACGGACGTCGCCGATGCCGGGTCGCGCACGGGCAGCGCAGGCTCCCGCGCCTGCGGCGCCACGGGACCGGGGGCCGGACGCGGCCCGGGTGCGTGGGCCACGGGCGTGCTGGCCGCCCCGCCCCCTGGCCCGCCTGCCGGCCGCCCGTGCGACATCCCGATGGCCAGCGAAGCCTGCGTGGCTGCCGCTGTCACCGTCTCCGGCATCAGCCCCAGCATCGGCGCGATCCGCGCGATCACCCGCCCCGCCCCCGGCGCGCTCACGGCGCCCGCCGTCGAGTAGCCGCCGGTGCTGGCGTTGCCCTTCGGCTCGTCCAGCATGAAATAGACGGCATACCGCGGTGCGTTCATTGGGAACACCGACATGAAGGCGCTGATGTTGGCGTGCTTGCGGTAGCCGTGGCCCATCGTCTTCTCGGCCGTGCCGGTCTTGCCGCCCACGAAGTAGCCTGGCACGTCCGCCGGCTTGCCATACCCATCCGTCACGATCAGCCGCATCAGCTTCCGCATGATGTCAGACGTGGACTGCTGCATCACCCGCGTCCCAGCCTCCCGAGCCGCAGCCGGATCTACCGCCAGGATCGTCGGCTTCAGCACCAGCCCGCCATTCGCCAGCGCCGCCGTGCCGCGCACGACGTGCAGCGGCGAGACCGCGATCCCGTGGCCGAAGCCCACGGTCATCGTCGCGATCTCCTTCCAATTGGCGATGGGCTGCACGATGGGCTGGCCCTGCTCCGGCAGCTCGATCCCCACGCGCGTGAACATGCCCATCGCGCGCAACCAGTTCTGCTGCCGCTCCGTGCCCAGCGCCACAGCCATGTGCGCCGCGCCCAGGTTGCTGGAATAGACCAGCACCTCCGGGAACGTCAGCGCCCGGTGCTTGCCCTGGAAGTCCTGGATCGTGAAGCGGCCGATCTTGATGTCGTGCCCGGCGTCGTAGCTGTTCCACAGGTGCCCCGCGCCGCTGTCCAGCGACGCCGCGGCCGTCTGCAGCTTGAAGGTGCTGCCCGGCTCGTACATGCCCGTCAGCGCCCGGTTGAACCGCTCCTCCGGCGTGGCCTCGCCGGGCTTGTTCGCATCGAAGTCCGGCAGGCTGACCATTGCGATCACCTCGCCAGTTCGGACGTCCATCACAATCCCGCAGGCGCCGATGGCGTGGAACTCAGTCATGGACTTGATCAGCTCGTCCCGCACCGCCGCCTGCACCCGGATGTCGAGGGACAGCCGCAACGGCGTTGGATCGTCCCGCAGCCGGTCCTCGAACGCCCGCTCCACCCCCGCAACGCCGTGCGCGTCCACGTCCACGCCGCCGATCACATGCGCGCCCACCCGCCCCTGCGGGTACCGCCGCCGCTCGGTCGGCTGAAAATAGATGCCGGGGATTCCGAGGTTGTTGACCGCCAGCTGTTCCCGCGGCGAGATGTTCCGCGCGAGGTAGACGAACTGCTTCTCGCTCGCCAACCGGGCGCGCACGGTCTCCAGGTCCAGCCGCGGGATCGCCGCCTTCAGCTTCGCCGCAGCCTCGGCCGTGTCCATCATCTCCCGCGGGTTGGCATACAGCCCGGCGGTGGGGAGCGAGATCGCCAATATCTCCCCGTTGCGGTCAGTGATGACGGCCCGGGTGCGCGGCCCGGTATCGGATGCGGGCGCGGCCGCGGCGGGGGCGCCGGGCGCTGGGACCGGCGTGGGATCGGGCAGGCGGGCCATGTGCTCCAGCCGGCGGGACGCCATCGGGAACACCACCGTGGCCCCGGCCAGCTTCACCACCACGGCGGCGAACAACACGAGAAATCCGCCGGCTGCGATCACCAGCCGCCCACGCGTCCGCTCCAGCGCCGCGCGCCGGGCCAGGTCTGGGGCAGTGACCCGCACGGTCTCCGCCGGCACGGCGGCGCCGAGCCGGGGCGGGCTGCCCGGGGGCGGCGCCTCGGCGCAGGGGGAAGGCGGGGATGCGGACATTGGGGCGCCTCAGCGCGGCTGCGTGCCGTAGGGCACGGGCGGAGGCAGCGCCGCCCGCGGGCCGCCCAGAACGGACTGCGCCGGCGTGTATCCGGCGCTGGCCGAAACCGGCTGCGCCGTGTAGGCCGGCGCCGGCGTCCAGGCCGGCTGCGCACCGACGCTTGCCGCGCGCGACGCCGCTCGGGCGGCAACGGCCTCGCCGATGCCGAGCGCCGGGCTGCGTGCCGCCTGAATGGGCGCGGCCTGGATAAGTGCGGCGCTGACGCTCACGACCGGCGCCAAGGGGCGGGGCATCGGTGTGAGAGCAGGCAATGCCGCCGCCGGCTGCAGTGGGAGTTGCTGCGCCGGAGCCTGCGGGCTGGCTGCTGCCGCCACGCGCGATGGGACGGGTGGGCTGGTGGGCTGAGCCACACGCGCCGCCGCCGCCGCCTCCCGCACTTCCGTCCGTGTCACGCGGGACGGAGCCGCCGTCCGCGCCGCTGCCGCCACCTGGACGGGCGCTGCCGGGGCGCGCGCCAAGCCTCGCGCCGGCAGCGTGGCCCCGGCTGGCGTTGGGACCGAAGCTGCGCTCGGCACAGGGGACGGCACGGGATCAGCCGCTGCGACCGGGACGGGCGCCGGCAAATCCTCGGGCGTCATCAGCGTGCCCGGCGGGGCCGGCGGCGGCAGGCGGCTGCCCAGGTCCGCAACCGCGATGAACTGCGTCGGCATCAGCGTCCGCAGCCCCAGGTGCTTGCTGGACAGCTCCGCCAGGCGTTCCGGCTCGTTCAGCAGCGCCCACTCCGCCCGCAGCACGCCGATGCGCTCCCGCGTCGCCTCAGTCTGCTTCAGGACGCCCATGATCTGCCTGTCCAGCATCACCGCCCGGTGCTTCGCCTGATACAGGAACAGGCCGGACGCCCCGGCAGCCAACATGCAGATCGCGGTGAAGGGACGTATCATGGCAGCGCAGCCTCGTGGTCGAAGGTCTCGGTGTTGCGGGTGAGCGCGCGGAGCCGGGCGCTCCGCGCACGCGGATTGGCATGGGCCTCGGCAGCGGTGGGACGCTGCGCCTTGGGCGTCAGCAGCGCGAACCCGGCCGCAGCCCGTGGCGCCAGCCCGCGCGGATCATGACGGGACGGCGCGGGCGTTCGCCCCGCCGCTTCCTGCATGAAGCGCTTGACCAGCCGGTCCTCCAGCGAGTGGAACGACACCACCACCAGCCGCCCGCCCGGCGCCAGCAGCCCGGCGGCCTGCGCCAGCGCCCGCTCGATCTCGCCCAGTTCGTCGTTCACGCGGATGCGCAGCGCCTGGAAGCTGCGGGTGGCCGGATGAATGCCGCTGCGGTCGGGCGGTACGACGCCGCGTATGATCTCGGCCAATTGCAGCGTCGTCTCGATCGGCGCCTCGGTCCGCGCGGCGACGATGGCCTTGGCGATGCGGCGGGACAGCCGCTCCTCCCCGAATTGATACAACGTGTCCGCCAACTCCGCCTCCGGCAGCCCATTCACCAGGTCCGCCGCCGTCGGCCCGCGGTCGTCTGGACCGGCGCCCATCCGCATGTCCAGCGGCCCGTCGCCCCGGAACGAGAAGCCCCGTGCGGGATCGTCTATCTGGAAGGACGACACCCCCAGGTCCAGCACCACCCCGTCCAGCGCCGCCACGCCCCGCGCCGACAGCAGCGCCACCATGTCCCCGAACCGTCCCTGCACCAGGTGCAGCCGTCCGGGGTGCCGCGCCGCCAGCGCCGCCCCGCGCGCGATGGCGTCGGGATCGCGGTCAATCGCCCAGACGGTGCAGGGTGCCGCGTCCAGCATGGCCGACGCATACCCGCCGCCGCCAAACGTGCCGTCCAGCACGACCTCCCCCGCCGCCGGCGCCATGAGGCGCAGCACCTCGGCCAGCATGACGGGCACATGCTGCATCATGCCCGCCCCCCAGGCGGCGTGCCCGGCAAGGTGAAGCCCCGGGTGCGCGCCCGCTCCCGCGCCTCGGCACGCCGCTGCTCGGCCGCTGCTGGCTCCCAGATCGTGAAGATGCGTCCCATGCCCATGAACACGACGGCATCCTGCAACCCGGCATGGGCCTTCAGCGCGTCGGGCAGCACGATGCGCCCCTCCCGGTCGGCTTCGACCGGCGTCGCGTCGGAATACAGGCTGGTCGCCAGGTCGTCCTGCGCGTCGCTGAACGTGTCCAGCTGGTCCACCGGCGCCGCAAGCGCCTGGAAGGCGCTGGGCGGCCATGCCTCGATGCAGGGATGCTTGTGCGACGGACGCAGCACCAGGGCGGCAATCCCATCCGTGCCGCGCAGCGCCGTGCGGAACGCAGCGGGAACCGACACGCGCCCCTTCGCATCCAACCGGTTCTGATGCGTGCCAAGGAACTGGGTCATCCCTGCAGGTCCCCGCACCACCAATCACCCGTCCTGCTGCGGGCCGCCCCCCACAGCACTCGCAACCTGGCGTGGCAGTGGGATGACATGGGCTATCATGGGGAAACATGGGCGTCAAAGGGATTGCAACCTGCAACGGGAGCGGCCGCAAAAAATTCCTGTATAGATTCAGTTAACTCAAGGTAATGAACAGCATGAGTCGAAACCCACGTCAGAAACGACACAGTTGCCCCGTTTCGTTCCTGTGGGTAACATCGTGGATAAGGTCGGGAGAAAGCGGGATAAGTGCCAGACGGCCTGTAAGCCGGGTTCTGTCCGGCCCTGTCCACCTGCGTGTTCAGGACCGGGACGGCCATTCCTCTGGGACGCGCATCGCTGCGCGCCTCACGCGACCAACCCGGGC
>CAXUHB010000008.1:0-143325 GCA_964250755.1 uncultured Acetobacteraceae bacterium
ACGGCCATTCCTCTGGGACGCGCATCGCTGCGCGCCTCACGCGACCAACCCGGGCAACAGGGCGAGACCGCCCCCGCGTCACGAAACAGGCTTCCCCGATTCGCCGCCGGCTGCCCCTATTCGGTCTTGCTCCCGGTGGGGTTTGCCCTGCCGCCCCCGTTACCGGGGGCGCGGTGCGCTCTTGCCGCACCGTTTCACCCTTGCCTGCATCACCGGATTACCCCGGCGCAGCAGGCGGTTTGTTTTCTGTGGCACTGTCCCTGGGGTCGCCCCCGCCGGCCGTTAACCGGCACCGTGTTCCCGTGGAGCCCGGACTTTCCTCCACCCCAACCGGAGCGCTCGCGCGCCGCGGCACAGGCAGCGGCCGTCCGGCCGTCTGGCAGGCCGGGGTGTGCGCGCTGCGACTTACGACGTCAATGCCACATTGATGGTGCCTTGGCACTAAGTGGATTATCCTCGTCATCGTCGCCGATCAGCCTGGCCAGCAACGGTAGCAGGATGGACTCCTCTATCGACTGGGGGAGACGCCCTCGAAACCAGCGCAAGTGACCGGCGGTCAGCCCTCGTGTCCTGCGGTCATCCACCGGCATGTCCTCCATGCTGGCGCTGATGCGGCTCAGCAGAGCGGCGGGCGACATGAAGCTGGTGAACACCTCCAGCAGTCGTGTGCTCACCAGTGCTAGTGGAAAGTAGGCCACGTACGAAGCAGCTTGCTCCCGCTTGGACCAGGACCGGTGTCCGATGATCTGGAGGACCCGTCCAACGTCACGCGACCCCGGCGGATATCGGTCCAACAACCAGGCAAGCGCATCCGGGCTACTGAGCGTGCGCAAGTCTTTGCATGTCAGCCGAAGTTCCGCGTCCATCTCTACCCTCCCACGGAGACCACTGCCGTCAGGGGCGGGAAAGGTCAGCCTACCGTAGCGGCCAAGACGGCACCCAGCCGCGCCAGCGTCGGCGCATCGGATTCCCCACTAAGGTGCTCTGGTAGCCAGTGCCGCTGAAACGCCAGCAATGATACAGCCAAGTCCGGCACGGCATAGCCGATGGCCTCCAGCGCCGCACGCGCATCACCTATCGGCGCCCCGTCCGGCCCCGGCCACAGCCCCACGCCGTTGCGCGCCAGCCCCTGCCAATCGAACAACTCTCCCGGGTCTTGCTTGCGGTCCGGCGCAACGTCGCTGTGTCCCACCACGTTGCGCGCCGGGATCGGGTGCCGGGCCAGGATGCCCAGGCACAGGTCGCATACCGCAGCCATCTGCAACGCGGGGAAGGGCCGGTAGCCCCACTCGTGTCCCGGGTTCACGATTTCGATCCCGATGCATCGTCCGTTCAGCGCCTCATGCCCCCGCCAGTGGGACACCCCGGCGTGGAACGCCCGGCGCCCTTCCGGCACCAGCCGCCACACCTGCCCGTCCTCCTCGACGACATAGTGCGACGACACTGCCGCCGCCGGATCCCGCAACCGGTCCAACGCCGCCTGAGCCGTTGGCATCCCAGTGTAATGCAGGATCAGCATGTCCAATGGCACTTCCGCCGGCCGCGCATCCTGGTTCGGGCTGGGCAGGTCGAGCATCTCCGGGCCGTCCGGAGCAGGCCACCCAACCAACGGCCCCAGCGTCAAAGCCGCCGCTCGCGCTTGATGCGGTCCCAAGCGGCGTTGATCCGCGCCACCTTGCCGCTTGCCTCCACCACCTGCTCCGGCCCCGCGCCCCGTGCCGCCAAGCCGTCGGGATGGTTCGCCCGCACCAGCGCCAGCCAAGCCCGGCGCAACTCTTCGTCCGTCGCCGAAGCCGGCAGGCCCAGCACGGCATACGGGTCATCCGCTCCCGACACCCGCCGCGCCGAGGCTCCGCGCGCCTCGTCCCACGCCAAGGTGTCCAAGCCCAGCGCCGCATGGATCCCATGCAGCATGTCCTGCTCCGCCACCGTCAGCGGCTTGTCGGCCCGCGCGATGGCGAACAGCGCCGCCATCAGTCCCTCCAGCCGCGGCCGGTCCGCGCCGAACCGCTCCCGCAGCGCCGCCGCATAAGGCTGCCACATCTCGCCGCTGTCCCGCGCCTGGTCGAACAGCCGGCCGACCTCCCGCACCTGCTCTGCAGGGATGCGGAACTGCTGCTTGAAGGCGTCAATCTCCGACCGCACCACCGGCCCGTCGCACTTTGCCAGCTTGGCCGACAGCACGACCGCGGACATCGCGAACAGGTGCTCCTTCCCGCCCACCGCCGCCGCCAGCCGCGCCTGCAAGGCCCCGGCGTCGCCCAGGCTCAGCCAGGGTGCGCCGCCTTCCGCCGCGCGGCCGAGCGTCGCGCCCAGGACCGCGCCGAACGGGCCGCCCACCGCGAACCCGGCTATCCCCCCCAGCACCCGTCCCCAATAGCTCATGGCAGCACGGTAACACGCCGCAGGAGAAAGGCCACGCGGCACTTGCGCCCGCGCGCATGCCCCGCGCTACTTGCGCCCGTGCGCGCCGCAACACTAGTACGCCGGGCAATGACGATGTCCGCCTCCCCGCCGGGTCTGCCCTAGATGCGTGGGTTGCGCACCGTCCTGACCGGCCTGGCGATCCTGCTCGTGCTGCTCCTGTGCGGCATCTGGGTCGTGCCGGGCCTGCTGGATTGGGGTCGCTATCGGGAGGGCATCGCCGGCCTCGCCGCCGCAGGCATCGGCCGCCCCGTCCGCATCAGCGGCGCGGTCACGCTGCACCTTTTGCCGCAGCCCGTCCTGACCGCCGCGGGAATCGAGGTGGATGATGGCGGCGACGGCGTGACCCTGACCGCGCAGGAGCTGCGCCTCCGGGTTGCGCTCGGCCCGCTGCTGGCCGGACGGATGGACGCCCGGGATTTGGTGCTGCGCGGCGCGGACCTGCACCTGCCCTGGCCGCCTGCCCCGGGCGCGCTGGCCCAGCGCCCGCCCACTTGGCTGTCCGCCCTGCAAGCGCGGGTCGAGGACAGCCGCATCCAGGTCGGCGGCCTCGCCGTCATCGGCGTAGCCGCAGGGCTGGCGACGGACCCCGACACCGGCACCCTCTCCTCCTCCGGCGTGGGCACGCTCGGCGGGCGTGCGTGGCGCTTCACGGCTCGCCTGGGCCGGCCCGGGCGCGACGGCGTCGCGACGCTGGATGCCAGCCTGGACGGTCAAGGGAAGCTGCAGGATACCGGTGGCACCTTCGCTGGGACCCTGGCCAACGACGGCGCGCTGTCCGGACGCGTCGCCGGGCGGGGGCCGGACCTGTCCGGCCTGATGCCGGCCCCCCCGGTGCCGTGGCGGGCCGACGGACGCCTGAACGCCGCCGGCGGCCTGGCCGTGGCGGACGAGTTGGCGCTCTCCATCGGAGGCTCGCCCGCCCGCGGCGCGGTCGCCTTGCGCGTGCTGCCCGATCCCCGCCTCGACCTCTCCCTTGCCGCGGGCCGGCTGGACCTGGACGCTTGGCTTCCCGTCCTGGCCCGCGGCGCGGCCCCCGCCCTGCCCACCGGCATAGACCTGTCCGCCGAAGCGGCGACCCTGGCCGGCGGCACCCTGCGCCGGATGCGCGGCGGCTTCGACCTGGACGCTGGCGGCGTCACCCTCCGGGGTGGCGAGGCGCTGCTGCCCGGCGACGCCGCGCTCACCCTCTCCGGCCGCCTTCCGCGCGACGGCGCTGCGGCCTTCGCCGGCCGAGGCCGCTTGGCCGCACCCGACCTGCGGGCCACGCTGGACTGGCTGGCCCCGCTGCTGCCCTCCGCCCTTGTACCCGGCGCTCTGCCGCCCGGGGTGCTGCGGACCGCCGACCTGTCCACCGCCGTGACGGCCGGCCCCGGCCAGGCGTCCTTGACGGACCTGGACGGCATGGTGGACGGAAGTGCCGTGACCGGCGGCTTGTCGCTGCGCTTCGGACCAAGGCTGGGCCTATCCGCCGGGCTGTCACTGGACCGGCTGGTGCTGGACCCCTGGTTCCCTGACCCAACAGCCCTTGCAACGCCCGAGGGCATGACGGCCTTGCTGGCCCGGGCCAACGGCGCCGACGCCGACCTTCGGCTTGCTGTGAAGGCCGCCTCTCTGCGCGGCTTGCCGCTCGGCCCAGTCCTGCTGGACGCGCAGACGGACGCCGCCCGCTTGACTCTGCGCCGGCTGGAGGCCGCGCCCCTCGGCGCACGCCTTGCTGCGTCCGGCACCGTCAACGAGGGCGGGCGCCTCTCCGACGGCACGCTCGACATCGCCGCCCCGGACCTTGCGCCGTTGCGGGCCTTGCTGCCGCCCGGCACGCTCCTGGCCCCGCTGCTGCGCGGCGCCGGCACTCTGACGCTGGCCGCCGCCGGCCCGCCGGACGCGCTCGCAGTCCGCGCATCCTACGAAGGTGGCAGCATACGCCTGGAGACGCAGCCCATCATCGCCCTCGCGGCCCGCCGCTGGTCAGGCCCGGTCGCCTTCCACCATCCCGGAGCACCCAGGCTCCTGGAGACCTTGGGGCTGCCAGGAACCGCTGCTTGGCTGGGCGACGGCTCCCTCTCGCTCTTGGCCCAGATGACCGCCCAGCCCGGCGAGGTCGCGCTGACCCGCTTCGACCTCGTGGCCGGCGCGCTGCGCGCCTCCGGCCAGGTCACGGTGGGCGGCAGGCGAATCACCGGGCAGGTCGCCGCGGAGACGCTGCCTCTGCCTCTGCCCTACCCCCGCAGCCGCGACCCCCTGCCGCTTGCAGCGCTGCGCGGGTGGGAGGCATCCATCCGCTTGGACGCAAGCCAGATGCTGCTGGGCGGCACGCCGGCCCTGCAATCCCTGTCAGCCGACGTCGCGCTGGGCGACGGCGCCTTGCGCCTGCCGCGGCTGACCGCCTGGCTGCTTGGCGGCGCACTGTCCGGGACGGTGCTGCTGGACTCCGCTGCCGATCCGCCGCACCTCGCCGTCACCGTCCAGGTCGGAGGCGCGACGCTGCCAGCCGCGTTGCTGGACGCCCCGCTGGACCTGTCCGGCGGCACCCTGGACGCCCACTTGGCGATGGACGCCACCGGCTACAGCCCCGCTGCCCTCCTGGCCACCGCTGCGGGCCGCGGCGAGATCACGGTCGAGGGTGGGATGGTCACGGGTCTGGACCTGCCGGCGGCCTCGTCCGCGCTGACCCTGGCCGACCCCGCCGAGATTACCGCGGGGGTCCGCTCGGCGCTGCTGGGCGGCGCGACACGGCTGGGCCGCCTGGCCCTGATGCTCGACCTGCAACGCGGCACCGCCGCCGTCAGCGGGCAGTTGCAGGGAGAGGGCGGTGAGGGCAAGGTAACAGGGACCGTGGATTTGTTCGGCGCAGCAGACCTGCGCCTGCTGCTCCGTCCCGCCGCGCCTGACCCCCAGCCTGGACCAGAGGCCGGCCTGCTGCTGACTGGTTCCTACGGCGCCCAACGCACCCCGGAACTGGCCGGCGTCCTGCGCTGGCTTGCGGAGCGCCCCTAGCCCGCACGGCAAATCCGGGCATGAACCGCCGACCCAACGCCGTAAGACTTGCTGCGGCCGAACTTGGTGCAACCGCCCAAGCAGCCCCAGTGCAGACCTGCTCACGCGGCCGCGTCGTCCACCACCGCGCTGCACGGCAGGGACGAACGGGGCCGTCAGCCTGTCGTGCGGCGCTCCCCGAGGCCGGGCCGCGGCGCAAGGTCCGGCCCGTCGTTGAATAAGGCATAGACCAGGGCAACCGGGTCTGTCGCCGACCGCATCAGCCCCGCACGCCTCGCCCCCTGTGCGAGCCGGATCATCTCGTCGGCAAACTGCAGCGAGCTGACAAGCCGAACACGAGACGCAGTCATGATCCGAACCCCGGTCGGGCAGCTCCTATTGGGTTGCCTAGCGGGGAAAGCATCACCGGACCGCGGATCGGACCGCTAACCGGCCCGCGCCTGTTCGTACGCGAGCGCGGCAACGCGCAGGGACGATGCCAGCGGCCGTCCCGGGCCGCGGGCGGCATCTACCTCCGCCACCAGCGCCGCCAGCGCCGTTCCCTGATCGGCCGCCATCCCGTCGAGCACGGCCCAAAACTCCTGTTCCAGTGCTACGCTCGTGCGGTGCCCGGCCAACGTGAAGCTCCGCTTCACCAGACCTGCGCGCGCGTCCGACATTGTTCGGCCGTCATCAGGCAGCCGTCACTCCCCCAGCGTCGCGCCGGGCTGCACCATGTCGGCCGGTATCACCCAGCGGTCGAAGTCCTCCGGCGTCACATACCCAAGCTGCGACGCGGCGTCCCGCAGCGTCATGTTCTCCGCGAGCGCCAGCTTGCCGATCCGCACGGCCTTGTCGTAGCCGATCCGCGGGTTCAGGGCGGTCACCAGCATCAGCGACTTCGCCAGGTTCTCGGCGATCCGCTCCCGCGCCGGCTCCAGCTTGTCCACCATGTTGTGCGCGAAGCTCTCCGCCGCATCCGCCAGCAGCGCCGCCGATTGCAGCACGTTGTGGATGATGAGCGGCTTGAACACGTTCAGCTCCAGGAAGCTCTGCGCCGCGCCCACCGTCACCGCGACGTGGTTGCCCATCACCTGCGCGCACACCATCGTCAGCGCCTCGCTCTGCGTCGGATTCGTCTTGCCCGGCATAATGGACGACGACAGCCCGTCCGCCGGGATCGTCAGCTCCGACAAGCCCGACCGCGGTCCCGAACCCAGCAACCGAACGTCGTTCCCCAGCTTGTTCAAGGACACCGCCAACACGTTCAGCACGCCCGATAGCTCGACAAAGGCGTCATGCGCCCCCATGCCCTCGAACTTGTTGGGATTGGCCGTGAACGGCAATCCTGTCAGCGCCGCCATCCGCTCGCAGAACGCCCCGTCGAAGTCCCGGTGCCGGTTCAGCCCCGTGCCCACCGCCGTCCCGCCCTGCGGCAGGCTGAGCAGCCGCGGCATCGCATCCTCCAGCCGCGCCAACCCCAGCTCCACCTGGCGCGCCCACGCCGCCGCTTCCTGGCCCAGCGTCACCGGCACGGCATCCATCATGTGGGTGCGCCCGACCTTTACGATCTCCGCCCACTCCGCTGCCCGCCGGACCAGGCTGGCGTGCAGCGTCCCCAGCGCCGGCATCAGCCGATGCCGCACCGCCTCCGCCGCCGCGACGTGCATCACGGTCGGGAACGAGTCGTTGCTGCTCTGCCCCCGGTTCACGTGGTCGTTCGGATGCACCGGCGCCCGGCTCCCGCGCGGTTGGCCCAGCCCCTCGTTCGCCAGGTTCGAGATCACCTCGTTCGCATTCATGTTCGTCTGCGTCCCACTCCCCGTTTGCCATACCGGCAACGGGAACTCGGCGTCGCGCTTGCCCGCGGCGATTTCCGCGGCAGCGGCGGCGATGGGCCGGGCCAGGTCCGTCGGCAGCTCCCCGAGCGCCTCATTCGCCTCCGCGCTGGCCTGCTTCTGCAATCCCACGGCCCGGATCAGCACGGGCGGGAAACGCTCGACGCCGATCCGGAACAGCAGCCGGGCACGCTCGGTCTGCGGTCCCCAGTAGCGCTCCGCGGCAATCTCGATGGTGCCCAAGCTGTCTGTTTCGGTACGGGTCATGGCGGCTCTCCGATGCATACGTCCGACAAACGCGCCGCGGCCCAACTGGCTGCCTCCGCCACCACCGGATCGGGATCACCAGTCAGGGCGCGGGCTGCGGGCAGCAGCGCCGGGTCGCCGGAGTTGCCGATGGCCACCAGCACGTTCCGCACGAACCGGTCCCGCCCGATCCGCTTGACCGGTCCCCCCGCGAACCGCGCCCGGAACCCGGCATCGTCCAATCCCGCCAGTTCCGCCAGCCCCGGCGCCCGCAGATCCTCCCGCGCTTGCAGCTTGGGATGCGCGGCCTGGGCGAACCGGTTCCACGGACACGCCGCCAGGCAGTCGTCGCACCCATAGATGCGGTTCCCCATCAGGGGCCGCAGCTCGTGCGGGATCGGCCCGCGATGCTCGATCGTCAGATAGGAGATGCAGCGCGTGGCATCCAGCCGATACGGCGCCGGAAATGCACCGGTCGGGCAGGCGTGCAGGCAACGGCTGCACGTCCCGCACCGGTCGGCGTGCGGCGGGTCCGGCGGCAGCTCCAGGGTTGTCATCACCTCCCCCAGGAACAGCCAGGACCCGTGCGCGCGGGACACCAGGTTGGTGTGCTTGCCCTGCCACCCCAGCCCGGCCCGTTGCGCCAGCGGCTTCTCCATCACCGGCGCGGTGTCCACGAACACCTTAACCTCAGGCCCGAACCGGCTGACGATAAAAGCCGCCAAGTGCTTCAGCATCCCCTTCACGACATCATGGTAGTCCCGGTTCCGCGCATAGACCGAGATGTTGCCCCGGTCCGCCCTGCCGAGCGTCGCCAAAGGGTCGCCGTCCGGAGCATACGATAGGCCCAACGCGATCACGCTCCGCGCCTCCGGCCACAGCGCCTGCGGATGCGCCCGCTTCTCCGCCCGTTCCGCCATCCACCCCATGTCTCCGTGCTGCCCGGCAGCCAGGAACACCGCCAGCCGCTCCCGTGCCTCCACCCCCAGCGACGCCGGGGCGAACCCGACAGCATGGAAGCCGAGCGCCAGCGCCTTGGCGCGTATCAACGACTGAGGGTCAGGCTTCCCAATCAATCCAACACTGGTCATTGTGGCCCGATGCGTCTGCTCGTGATCTTGCTGCTACTCATGGGCTGTAATGCGGTCGCCCCAGCAGGATGCGAGTTAGGCAGCGGGTCTGCATCGCCCATCAGGATGATCGGGAACGTCCCGGTCGTCGTGGCATACGTAAATGGCCGACCCGCAGCGATGATTCTTGGCACTGGTCTTGATCTGACTACGCTCAGCAGGGAAGCAGCTACGCGGTTGGAGGTCGCATTCGACGCCGCGCCAACCGTAAAATTTACCGGTCTGGTCGGCTCTATCCCTCTCAGTCCAGTGACCCTCCCAAGGCTCACGCTGGGTGGACTACAGCTGCCCAACCGCCGGGCCGGCGTGGGAAAGGGCATACGTCAACCAATTGACGGCATACTGGGCTTCAATGTCCTGTCCGCCTTCGAGATCGACCTAGATATCCCGAACCGGGTCGCAACCTTCTACCCCCTACGCAACTGCGCCGACCACACGCCACCAGACCGCGAGTCTTTCGTACGCCTGCCCACGTTCCGGCTCGGTAGCGGCCTGTACACGCAGGCCAAGCTGGACGGCAAGCCTGTGCCTGGCCTGCTGAACACCGGCGCATCCCGCACCACAGTTGGGCTGCAAGCCGCTGCCAAGACCAATGTTGACCTTGCCAGGCTGCGAAGCGGACCCAGTAGGACGGTCCAGGTCCTGGACGATGCGGACCTGACTGCATATCCGGCTCAGTTCCAGGAACTACAGATCGGTACCGACATCGTGAGAGGTCCGACGCTCAACGTCAGTGACTTTGGACGCCGTAACAATATGCTGATCGTCGGCAATGACTACTTTGCGCGGCACCGGACATGGCTCGCCCTCGGCGGCAGCGCGATTTTCGTCTCCGAAGCTAGGCAGCAACAGACGCACCTCGGCGACAGACCCTAAGCCGAGGGTCCAGCTACGTCCCGCGTCTTCTGACGTTGTCAGCCCACGCTCCACGTAGGCGCAGGGTTGCCACTCCGCGTGCCATTGCTGGCGTGGGCGCAGCATCCCGGTAGAGTGCATGTAACCCAGACATACCGCCGCAACGCTTCCCATAAGGCCGTCTCGGCATCATTCTCCGCTCATGAGAGTCATGTTTCTCCTGCTGCTGCTGTCTGCCTGTGCTGGCGGCAACGAAGGTTGCGCGCTAGTGCCTGTAGGAACTCTTCAAGTGCAGTTGGTGGACGGTGTGCCAGTAGCCGTGGTCGGCATCAACGGCCGTCCCGCTGCCCTCCTTTTGGACATCGGCTCCGACATCACTCTTCTAAGCCGGTCTGCGGCGAGACGTCTGGGCGTGCCGTTCGACAAGAGGCTGACCGAGGAACTGGATGGCATCGGCGGCAAGGCCCGGAGCAGTTCGGCGGTGCTTGCCACTGTCCAGTTGGGCGACACGGAGCTTGCCGATGTGCCCGCAGTGGTGGGACGTGGTTTAGAACCGCCAATAGACGGGGTTCTTGGGATTGGAGCGCTGGCTGCCTTTGACCTCGACCTTGATGCCCCGAACGGCACGGTGTCGCTCTACCGCGCTCGTCCGCCCGCCTGCGCCGGGGCGCCGCCGCCCTGGACCGGACGACACGTGCGCCTTCAAGTCGAAAAGGAGGGGTCCGGCCACCTGTTCATTCCCGCCGTGTTGGATGGTGTCTCGGTGCGCGCCCTGCTGGACACCGGCGCTAGCCGCAGTACTGTAGGCCTGCCCGCCGCTGCCGCCACAGGCCTGACCGAGGCTCAGTTGCTCAGCCGCCCGGCCAGCGTCATCCAAAGCGTGGACGCCAAGGGCATCGTCGTCCGCCCCCGCCGCTTCCGCACCCTGGAGGTCGGCGGCGAGGTCACCGCCGATCCCCTACTGAACGTGGCCGACCTGCCGGCCCAGGCCGGAGACATGATCATTGGTAGCGATTATCTGGGCAGCCGCCGCATGTGGATAGCCCTTGGCAGCAGTACCGTGTTTGCCGCCACGCCGGATCAGCCCCGCCCGCGGTAGGGTGCGACGCCCTGCTCGGGCACCCAAACCCCTGCAGGCGGCGCACCCGTCTGCCAGAACACGTCAATCGGGATGCCCCCACGGGGATACCAGTAGGCGCCAATCCGCAGCCACCGCGGCGTCAGCAGGTCAACCAGCCGCTGCGCCACCTGCATCGTGCACGCCTCATGGAACGCCCCGTGGTTGCGGAAGCTGGCCAGGAACAGCTTGAGCGACTTGCTCTCCACGATCCACTCGTCCGGCACGTAGTCCAGCACCAAGTGCGCGAAGTCCGGCTGGCCCGTCAACGGGCACAGCGACGTGAACTCCGGGCACGTGAACCGCACCAGGTAGTCCATTCCCGGCTGCGGGTTGCCGACCCGTTCCAGCACGGCGTCGTCCGGGTTGGCCGGGGCCTCGGTGGGCACGCCGAGCTGGGTGAGTACGCTGTAGTCGCTCATGCCGAACCTTCGCTTATTCGGGGTCCTTGCTCATCCAAGGTCGCCGGCCGCCCACCCGGCGCGCACGGCGCCAACGTGCCCCGCCAGGCCGCCCGCCAGGATGGCCGCGCGCAGGCCGCGCATCAGGTCCTGGTAATATGTGACGTTGTGCTGCGTCAGCAGCATCGGCCCAAGGATTTCCTTCGCCCGGAACAGGTGGTGCAGGTAGGCCCGGCTGTGCCGGGCGCAGGCGGTGCAGCCGCAGGCAGGGTCCACCGGCCCGTCATCGTCCGAGTGCCGTGCGTTCCGCATGTTCAGCACGCCCCGGCTCGTGAAGGCCCGCGCCGTCCGCCCGGCCCGGGTCGGCATCACGCAGTCGAACATGTCCACACCTCGCTGCACCGATGCCACCAGGTCATCCGGAGTGCCCACCCCCATCAGGTAGCGCGGACGGTCCGTCGGCAGCAGCGGCACCGTGGCGTCCAGCACGCCCAGCATCATCGGCTGCCCCTCCCCAACCGCAAGGCCGCCCACCGCATAACCCTCGAACCCGATGCCCTGCAACGCTTCCACCGACCGTGCCCTCAGGTCGGGAAACACGCCCCCCTGCACGATGCCGAACTGCGCGTAACCCGGCCGCGCCACGAAGGCCGCCCGGCTGCGCGCCGCCCAGCGCATGGACAGCTCCATGCTGGCCCGCGCTTGCTCATGCGTGGCAGGGAAGGGGGTGCATTCATCCAGCACCATCGTGATGGTCGCATCGAGCTGGCGCTGGATGCCGGTCGCGCCCTCTGGCGTCAGCCGGTGCCCTGTCCCGTCCAGGTGGCTGCGGAACGTGACCCCGCCCTCGTCCATCTTCCGCAAGCCTGAAAGGGACATGACTTGGAACCCGCCGCTGTCCGTCAGGATAGGCCCGGGCCAGTCCATGAACCGGTGCAGCCCGCCCAGCCGCTCCACCCGGTCGGCACCGGGCCGCAGCATCAGGTGATACGTGTTCCCCAGCACGATTCCGGCCCCGGTGGCCCGTACCTGGTCCGCCGTCATCGCCTTGACGGTCCCGGCCGTCCCCACCGGCATGAACACCGGCGTCTCCACTGCCCCATGCGCCGTATGCAGCACCCCCGCCCGCGCCGTCCCGTCCGTGGCCACGGTCGTGTGCCCGAACGTCACGCCCGCCGCCGTCACGCCCGCCGCCGTCACGCCCGCTCCAGCAAGGACGAGTCCCCATAGGAGTAGAACCGATACCTCGCCGCGATGGCGTAGGCATAAGCCGCCTGCATCCGCGCCTGCCCGGCAAACGCGCACACCAGCATGAACAAGGTGCTGCGCGGCAGGTGGAAGTTCGTCATCAGCGCATCCACCACCCGGAACCGGAACCCCGGCGTGATGAACAGGCTGGTGTCCCCCCGAAACGCCCGCACCCTCCCATCCCTGCCCACCGCAGACTCCAGCAGCCGCAGCGTGGTCGTCCCCACCGCCACCACCCGCCGCGCTGCGTTGATCCGGTCCGCAGCCTCCTGCGTCACCTCCCCGCGCTCCGGATGCATCCGGTGCTCCGACACCTCATCCGTGCGGACCGGCAGGAATGTTCCCGCGCCGACATGCAGGGTCACCAGCACGCGCGGCACGCCCGCAGCCTCCAGCGCCGCCAGCAGGGCAGGGGTGAAGTGCAGCCCGGCCGTCGGTGCCGCCACCGCGCCGGGTCGGTCGGCGAACACCGTCTGGTAGTCCTCCGCATCCCGCACAGTCGGCCCATCCGGACGATGGATGTAGGGCGGCAGCGCCAGCGCCCCGGCCCGGCGCAGGGCATCCGCAAACGCCGCATCCGCCTGGTTGAACCGAAGTGTCACCCCGCCGTCCGCATCCCGTGCGACCACCTCCGCTGCCAGGTCCCCCGCCTTGTCGAAGGCCAAGGTATCCCCCGCCCGCAGCCGCCGAGCGTTCCGCGCCAGCGCGTGCCAAGTTCCATCCGCCCCAGGCTGGTCCAGCGTCAGCCCAATCCGCGCATCGTCCCGCCGCGCCGCCAACTGCGCCGGTATGACCCGCGTGTCGTTGGCCACCAGCACGTCCCCCGGCCGCAGCAGGCCCGGCAGGTCGCGCACGATCCGGTCCTGCAGCGTCTCCCCCACCACGAGCAGCCGCGCGGTGTCCCGCGGTCGGGCCGGAGCGTGGGCGATGCAGCCCGGCGGCAGCTCGAAGTCGAACTCGGACAGCCGCATGTCAGGCCTCGGCGGGCGCGTCGTCCCCGGCGAACGCCACCCCCGCGTAGATCTCGTCCACCGGCACCGCGATGCCAAGCTCCGGCAATTCCAGGACATCGCCGCCGCCAAGCGGCAGCGTGCCCCACTCGGCGACGCCATCCGCCCGGTGCAGGACTGTCAGCACGGGCGCAGCCTGCTCCAGCATGACATAGCGGCGGAGGGACGGAACGGCCGCATACTCCCGCACCTTGTCCACCCGGTCCGTCCGCACCGAGCCGGGGCTGATGACCTCGCACGCGACCACCGTGCCCAGGACGAGCTTGGTGGCCGAAGGCGATGGCGTCCGCGTCACCTGCACGTCGGGGTAGCGTACCTTGTTGCCCACGGTGCCCAGGCCGGCATCCACCAGAACCTTCCACCCCGTGCCGTCCAAGCGCTTCAGCAGCGCGAAGACCAAGCGGGCAACGATCTCGCAGTGGATGGGTGATCCGCCGGTCATCGGAACAGGCCGGACGCCATCGAACTCCCACTTCGCATCAAGGTGCCCGTCCCAGTCCAGGAACTGCTCCTGGGTCATCGTGGGCAAGGGCAGGGCAGGGTGCAGCACGACGTTCATGGGCCGACCTTACCACATCTAGGCCGGCGTCGGCGCCACCCGCCGCAGCAGCCGGATCAACGGCACGCTCAGCAGCACCGCCCACGCCTTGCCCACCACCTGACCCGGCAGGAATTGCAGGCTGCCGAATGCCAGTAGCAGGAACACCAGGCTGTCCACCACCAGCCCCGCCGCGGAACTCGCCACCACCGCCCGCACGAGCCCCCGCCGCTGCAGCGGAGTATAAACGGCGAAATCCGCCAACTCGCTCAGCAGGAACGCCGCCCCGGATGCCAGCACAAGGAATGCCGGCGCAATCGCCACCGACAGCGCCGTCCCCGCGGCAATGGCCATCACGCCCCAGGCCGTGCCCAAGTATCGCTGCACCACATCCCGCAGCACCAGCGCGGCACCCACCGTCAGCACGCCTGACGGCGCCATCAGCCCCGGCGCCACTGGCACCAGGCACGGCCCCTCCGGCGGGCACACCGTCCCGACATGCTGGATCATCCAGTTGGCCAGCGGCACGCACAACAGGAACGCCGCTAGCGCCGCCCAGCCGATGGCCCGCCCGTTGGGTAATGCAGCCGTCACCGGTCCCACCTCTAGCGGTCCAGGTAGGACGAAATCTCGATCAGGTTCCCGTCGGGATCCCGGCAATAGACCGACTGGATCGTCCCCAGCGCTCCCTCCTTCGCCACCGGCCCGGCCTCGATGGCAATGCCGCAATCATGCAGGTGCTCCACCACGTCCTCCGGTCCCACCGCGGTCACGAAGCACAGGTCCGCCGCTCCCGGCCCGCTGTTGACGCCTGTGAACCAGCTGCGCCGATCCGCGTCATGCGGACGCAGGTTGATCTTCTGGCCGCCAAACTTCAGCGCCGTCCGGTTGTCCGGCCCGAACTCCTCCCGCTCCATTCCCAGCACGCGCTGATACCAGGACGCTGCCAGCTCCACGTCCGACGTGTTGATGACCAGATGGTCCAACCGGTCCACGGTGAACCGCATCACTCCATCCCGTCGTAGAAGTCGTTGCCCTTGTCATCAATCACGATGAAGGCCGGGAAATCCTCGACCTCGATCCGCCAGACCGCCTCCATGCCCAACTCCTCGTATTCCAAGACCTCCACCTTGCGGATGCAGTCCTGCGCCAGCCGCGCCGCCGGGCCGCCCACGCTGCCCAGGTAGAACCCGCCATACGCCTTGCAGGCGTCCCGCACGGCGCGGGACCGGTTGCCCTTCGCCAGCATGACGAAGCTACCCCCCGCGCGCTGGAACTCCGCCACGTAGCTGTCCATCCGTCCCGCCGTCGTCGGCCCGAAGCTTCCTGTCGCATACCCCGCCGGCGTCTTCGCCGGCCCGGCGTAATAAACCGGATGATCCTTCATATACCCCGGCAACCCCTCCCCACGATCCAGCCGCTCCTTCAGCTTCGCGTGCGCGATGTCCCGCGCGACCACCACGGTGCCGCTCAAGGACAGCCGGGTCTTGACGGGATACCCCGACAACTGCCGCCTTATGGCGTCCATCGGCTGGTGCAGGTCCACCCGCACCGCCTCCTCGCCCAACGTATCCTCCGTCGCCTCGGGCAGGAAGCGCGCAGGATCGGTCTCCAACTGCTCCAGGAACACCCCCTCCGGCGTGATCTTGGCCTGGATTTGCCGGTCCGCGCTGCACGACACGCCGATTCCGATGGGCAGGCTGGCCCCATGCCGCGGCAGCCGGATCACCCGCACGTCGTGGCAGAAGTACTTGCCCCCGAACTGCGCGCCGATTCCGTTGGCCCGCGTCAACTCCAGCACCTTCTGCTCCAGCTCCAGGTCCCGGAACGCATGTCCGGCCCGGCTCCCGCTTGTCGGCAGCGCGTCCAAATACCGCGTGGACGCCAGCTTCACCGTCTTCAGGCACAACTCCGCCGAGGTGCCGCCAATCACGATGGCCAGGTGATACGGCGGACACGCCGAGGTCCCCAACGTCTTGATCTTCGTTGAAAGATAGGCCACCAGCTTCTCCGGGTTCAGCACCGCCCGGGTTTCCTGGAACAGGAACGTCTTGTTCGCCGACCCCCCGCCCTTGGCCACGAACTGCAGGAACATCTCGTCCGCGTGGTGCCCGCCCGACGCCGCCATGATGTCGAACTGCACGGGCAGGTTGTTTCCGGTGTTCACCTCGTCATACATCGTCAGCGGCGCCATTTGCGAGTAGCGTAGGTTGGTCTCCGTGTAGGTCCGCGCGATCCCCCAGGACAGCGCCTCCTCCTCGTCGCCCTCCACCCAGACCCGTTGCCCCTTCTTGCCGAACACCAGCGCCGTCCCGGTGTCCTGGCACATCGGCAGCACCCCACCCGCCGAGATGCTGGCATTCTTCAGAAGGTCCAGCGCCACGAACCGGTCGTTCGCCGACGCCTCTGGGTCGTCCAGTATCCGCCGCAACTGCGCCAGGTGACCCGGCCGCAGCAGGTGCGACACGTCCTTGTAAGCCTGGAACGCCAGCTCGCTCAGCGCGTCCGGCTTGATCCGCAGCACCGTCTGCCCGTCGCACGACGCGGTGCTGACGCCCCCGATGTCCAACTTCCGCCACGGCGTCTGGCTCGGTCCGAGCGGGAACATCGGGGAGTACAGGAAGGTGGCCGGGCGCGTCTGCGCTGGCGTCACGGGTGCATTCATCGCATTGGTCCTGGGATCAGTCCTTGGGGGGCGGGCGCCGGCGGAAAGCGTCCAGACTCACGACCTGCGGCTTCTCCGCCGGCCCGTCCGCAGGCGGCTCCGGCGCCGCCGGGGCAGGGGGCGCCTCGCTCTCGTCGTTCGCGGCCTCGTCCCCCGGCGGGCGGAACCGCAGGCCGAACTGCACATGCGGGTCCGCGAACGCCGTCACCGCCTCAAACGGGATCACCAGCGTCGTCGGGATGTTGCCGAACGACAGGCCTACGCTGAACCACCCCTCGCCCTCGTCAACCTGCAGATCCCAGAACTGGTGCTGCAGCACGATGGTCATCTCGTGCGGATACTGCGCCGTCAGCCGGGCCGGGATGGTGACGCCGGGCCGGTTGGTGCGGAAGCTGATATAGAAATGGTGATCGCCCGGCATCCCTTGCGCGCCGACATGCGCCAGCGCCCGCACGACGACGTGGCGCAGCGCCTCCTCCGTCCAGGCGTCATAGGGCAGCAGGCTGTCGGGGCGCCCGGCGGGGCCGTCGTCGTTATCTTCCATCCCACCTGCTTTACCGCCTCCCGGGCCGGATTGGAACGGGGTGCCGCGCCTGCCGTCATGTGGCACGCTGAACCCGGTCACGCAGGAAAGGGCAGGGGATGTACAGGCGCACGGCACTGGCAAGCGGGCTGGCCGCATTGACAGCCCCGCGGATTGCCCGCGGGACCGAGGCCCGTCCGCTCCGCTTCATCCCGCAAGCCGACTTGGCTGTCCTGGATCCGGTCTGGACCACCAGCTACCAAACCCGTGACCATGCCTTCCTGGTCTATGACACCCTGTTCGGCCAAGACGCCGCCTATGCGCCCCAGTTGCAGATGCTTGAAGCCGCCGGCCCGTCCACCGACGGCCTGCGCTGGGACCTGCGCCTGCGCCCCGGCCTGCGTTTCCATGACGGCACGCCCGTCCTGGCCCGGGACTGCGTGGCCAGCATCCGCCGCTGGGGCGCCCGCGACACCTTCGGCCAGGCCTTGCTCGCCGCCACCGACGATCTGTCCGCCCCCGACGACCGCACCATCATCTTCCGCCTCAGCCGCCCCTTCCCCCTGCTCCCCGACGCCCTCGCCAAGACCGCCCCCAGCCCCTGCTGCATCATGCCCGAACACCTGGCCGCCACCGACGCCTTCAAGCAGGTGTCCGACGCCACCGGTAGCGGCCCCTACCGCTTCCTGCCCGATGAGCGCATCCCCGGCGCCCGCGTCGCCTACGTCCGCTTCGACGGCTACGTCCCGCGCGAAGGCGGCACCCCCTCCCGCACCGCCGGCCCCAAGCGCGCCGGGTTCGACCGGGTGGAGTGGCTCGTCATCCCCGACGCCGCCATCTCCGGCGCGGCCCTGCAAACCGGGGAGGCCGACTGGTGGCTGGCCGCCAACCCCGACCTGCTGCCCCGCCTGCGCGCCGACCGCCGCCTGGTCGTCCGCACCCAGGACCCCACCGGCATCATCGGCACCATGCGCTTCAACCAACTCCACCCGCCCTTCGATAGCCCCGCCATCCGCCGCGCCATCCTGGGTGCCGTCACCCAGGCCGACCACATGCAGGCCGTTTCCGGCCCCGACCGCGCCCTGTGGGCCGACGGCGTCGGCTACTTCTGCCCCGGCACCCCCCTCGCCAGCGCCGCGGGACTTCAAGCCCTGACCGCCCCCCGAGACCTCGCCCGCAGCCGCCGCGAGCTGGAGGCCGCGGGCTACGCCGGTGAGCGCGTCACCCTCCTCGTCCCCACCGACATCCCCAGCACCAACGCCCTGGCCGAGGTCACCGCCGACCTGTTCCGCCGCCTCGGCCTCAACCTGGACGCCCAAACCATGGATTGGGGCACCGCCGTCCAGCGCCGCACCAACAAGGAGCCGCCCGACCGCGGCGGCTGGAGCGTCTTCCAAACCAGCTGGTCCGGCCTGGACCACGCCACCCCCGCCGGCCACCCCTTCCTGCGCGGCAACGCCCTGCAAGCCGCCCCCGGCTGGCCCAGCAGCCCGGCACTGGAAGCCTTGCGGGAGGACTGGCTGCGTGCCGACGGCCTTGCAGCCCAGCGCACCTTGGCCGAACGCATCCAGCTCCAGGCCTTCCAGGACGTGCCCTATGTCCCGCTCGGCCAGCAGTTCCAGCAGACGGCGCACCGTGCGGAACTCACGGGCATCCTGCCGGGCATGCCGGTGTTCTGGAACGTGACGCGGGGATAGTGGGGGGTTTCTGTTGCCCGGTACCCCCCGGACCGCGCGTGTCACTGCTTACGCAGCGATCGCGAGCGCCTCATGATTGTCATTGGCACTTGTGATATGACCCGATAACGGCGGTATCATGCCGGGCAAAAGGCAGGTCTTTACTACGCGTGTCGAGCCTGTGTCGCCCCCGCATCCACCCCGGGAAGGGATGGTGGAGGCGCCGGGCACTGCCCCCGGGTCCACAACGCTTATTCCAACTGCCGTTTATCACCATAGCCGTTGTTACAGCCCCTTCGATGTAGGCCACTCCGGCCGCTAGAACAAGAGGCACGTTGCCTGCTCCCTCCTCCTCCGGGAGAGGGCCGGGGTGGGGGAAGCCAAGCAGCGCCATGTCCGCCAAGAGCGGCACTACTCCCAATCCCGGAACCCCAGTGCTACTCTCACCCCATGCCCCTGACCCAAGACCAGCTCGCCGAAGTCGCCGCCCAGCGCGTCGCCGCGCACCCCACCCTACGCGCCACGGTCCCCGCGCTGGAGGCCATGCTCTACCAACCTCTCCAAGTCCTGGACCACGGCTTCGTCCGCGTTGTGGACTACATGGGCGACGACGGCGCCGTCGTTCAAGCCGCCCGCGTCAGCTACGGCCGCGGCACCCGCCGTGTCTCCGAGGATGCCGGCCTGATCCGCTATCTCATGCGCCACCGCCACAGCACGCCGTTCGAGATGTGCGAGATCAAGTTCCACGTGAAGCTTCCCATCTTCGTGGCCCGGCAGTGGATACGCCACCGCACCGCCAACGTGAACGAATACTCCGCCCGCTACTCCATCCTCGACCGCGAGTTCTACATCCCCGCCCCCGAGCACCTCGCCGCCCAAAGCAGCATCAACCGCCAAGGCCGCGGCGAGGTCCTGCAAGGCGACGAAGCCGCCGAGGTCCTGCACCTTCTCCGCCAGGACGCCACCCAGACCTACGACCACTACGCCCACATGCTGAACGAGACCCCCGACGGCCAACCTGCCGACCCCGCCCGCCAGGGCCTGGCCCGCGAACTCGCCCGCATGAACCTGACCCTCAACACCTACACACAATGGTACTGGAAAGCCGACCTCCACAACCTCCTCGGCTTCCTCTCCCTCCGCGCCGACAGCCACGCCCAGTACGAGATCAGGGCCTACGCCGACGTGATGCTGAACGCCGTCCAAGCCTGGGTCCCCCTGACCTTTCAAGCCTTCCAAGACTACCGCATGGGCGCCGTCACCCTCTCCGCAGGGATGCTTGCCGTAGTGCGGCAGATGCTGGCTGGCGAACTGGTGGACCAGGCCGGAAGCAGGTTGTCGAAGCGCGAGTGGGCCGAATTGATGGAGGTTCTTGGGCGGGATGCTTAGCCCCGCGGTGGCGCCACACTCTGGATCAACGTGCTACGTCGCTTAGCATGTAAGGATAACGGCTCCTGCGAGCTTAAAGCTCAGAGGCCTTGCTGACCTGTTACGCTGTTGGCTTCTAAGTTGGATAGGTCAGCCTTGAGGAGACATAATGCCTTCCATCGGTCGTAGATGCCAAACCAGATGAGAAGCATGAAGAAGGTGATTGATCCACCATAGGTCCACTGGATCAGTATAACCGCGCAGCCTGGCAGCAGACACATAAGCGCCCGCCACATCCACCAGGCGCCCATGTTACGGGCAGACCAATCATCTGCGACGCTGCTGTCGGCGCTCCACGGAGTGGAAGCCTGTGGCTGAGCGCGTGCTGCCTCGGGCGAACCAGGCACCGCCATAGCCAGCACCCGGCTCCGGAGGCGCAACCGCGCAACATCAGTCACCTGGATTATGAATAAGCTAATCAGGATGCTGACGGCAGTTAAAACCGGCATCCTGGTCCTACCTTATATCGCGCAAGGCTGGGTGCAACCACCCCTAATCAACTCCGCCATCGCAGCACCTGCCCCCGCAACGGATTGACAAAATCCCGCCCCTCCTCCCGAGCCGCCAAGTACTCCCGCTTCAACCGCATATACCACCGCACCTGCGTATCCGGGTCCCCCACGAACAAGGGCGGCGGCGGCGCCGGGTTGCCCATCAGCCGCACCGCCACCGTCCGGTCCTGCCCCAGGAAGTCCCGCGCCATCCACGCCATCAGCGGCTTCACCGGCGCCAGCCAGGGCATCGTCCAATACGCGCAGTAATGCACGTCCGTCTCCGTCGCGGAGATCGGCGTCGCCGCCGCAATGATGCAGGCGCTATGCCGGCTCCCATGGATGTGCTCGATCCGCACCCCCGGCAACTGGATGCTGATGTCTATGTGGACATCCTTGCCCAGCAGCCGATACGGGTTCCCTCCCTGCTTCAGGTGATGCCGCAGCATCCGGAACCCCATGCCGTCCGGCACGAACTCCTTCTCCTTCAGCCGCAGGTTCGCCGCCGGGTTCCGCTTCCACCAGCTCGACGTATGCACGAACGCAGGGTGCCCCGGGTCGAAGAACCCCATCGCCGCCAGGTCCACCCCGCACGGAAAGCGCATCGTGGTCGAGACCTGCGGCACCGCATCCCCAAACCCCGGCGCCTCCGGCACCGCCCCCGGCTCCCCATCCCCCACGAACACCCAGATGTTTCCTTGCACCTCCCGCGCCGGCCGCGTCCGCAGCCGGAACCGCCCCGGGTCCGTCCCGTCGCCCGGCGCAAGCGACGGTATCTCCGTGCAGCACCCGTCGCTGCTGCGGAACACCCATCCATGGTAGCAGCATCGCAGGCTCTCCCCGTCGAAGGACCCATGCCGCATCGGCATCCCCCGGTGCGGGCAGCTGTCCCCCACCGCGAACACGCTTCCATCGGGCCGCCGCCCCAGCAGCAGGTCCTCCCCCAGCAGCCGCACCGGCAGCGTCCGTCCCCGCCGCACCGCCTTGCCCGCCACCGCGAGATACCAGAACCCCCGCAGCATCCCGTCCGTAACCAGGTCCGCCCGGTCCGTCGTCCGGCCTGTCAAACCGTCCATCAGCCCTAATCCATCACGATCCGCGGTGCGGCCGCAGCCTGCCGCCCCGCCAGCCCATCCCAAACCCGCGCCGCTATCGCCCGGAACGCCCCCGCCGCCGCGCTGTCCGGCGCGGCCGCCGTGATCGGCGTCCCCGCATCCCCCGTCACCCGTATGTCCAGCAGCAGCGGCACCTCCCCCAGGAACGGGATGCCCAGCGCCTCCGCCTCCCGCCGCGCGCCCCCGTGCCCGAACAGCTCCGTCACGTGCCCGCAGTTCGGGCAACTGAAGGTGCTCATGTTCTCGACCAGTCCCAGCACCGGCACCATCGTCTTCTCGAACATCCGCACCCCGCGCCGCGCATCAATCAGCGCGATGTCCTGCGGCGTGCTGACGATCACCGCGCCTGACAGGCTGACCCGCTGAGCCATCGTCAACTGCGCGTCTCCCGTGCCCGGCGGCATGTCCACCACGAGCACGTCCAGCGCCCCCCACAGCACCTGCCCCATCATCTGCTCCAGCGCGCCCATCACCATCGGCCCCCGCCAGATCATCGCCGTGTCCGGGCTGACCAGGAACCCAACCGACATCGCCTCCAGGCCCCAGGCCCGCAGCGGCACCATGCTGCCGTCCCGCACCTCCGGTTTGGCGGACAGGCCCAGCATCCGCGGCAGGCTTGGCCCATGGACGTCCGCATCCAGCAGCCCCACTGCAAGTCCCTGCTGCGCCAGCGCCACCGCCAGGTTCACCGCCGTGGTGCTCTTGCCCACGCCTCCCTTGCCCGACGCCACCGCGACGATGTGCTTCACCTGCGGCAGCAGCAGCGCCTTCTCCGCCTTGCCGGCCGGCGCCGGACGGTGGCTGTGCGGGGCAGGGACCACCGCCGCCCGATGCGCCGTCAGCACCGCCGTCGCATTCACCACCCCGGGCTGCCGGCCCAGCAGCGCCTGGGCCGCTGCCCGCACCGGCTCCAGCGCCGCCGCAGCCTCCCGGTCGGCCCGCAGCGCCAGATGCACCAGCCCGTCCCGCGCCTCCAGGCTGTCCACCAGCCCGGCGGCCACGATGTCCCGCCCCGTCCGCGGGTCGGCCAGCGTGCGCAGGCACTCCCGCAAGGCGTCGGCGGTCGGGCGGGCGGTGGAAGCGGTGCTCATTGCTTGTATATCCCCTAGTCGCGGTCAATATGGGGCGGAACCGCATCGCGCCGATATGGCGAGGGCGCAGTCCTGCTGCGAACCGCCGCGCCGCAAACGTCTGGAGCCACCCCACCCCTATGTCCTGGAACAACGGCGGCGGCCCCTCCCCATGGGGGACGCCCGGCAACCCGCCCCCGCGCAAGCCCACCCCGCCTGGACGCGGCCCCTGGGGCGGCGGCGGCGGCCCGCAGGACCTGAATGATATGCTGGCCCGCATCCAAGAGGGTGTGCGCCGCGCCCTGCCCGGCGGACCCGGCAGCGGCCGCGGCACCGCTGCCAATCCACGGCTGATCGGCCTCATCGCCCTTGTCGGCGTCGTCGCCTGGCTCGCAAGCGGCTTCTACCGCGTCCAGCCAGACCAGGAGGGCGTCGTTCTCCGCTTCGGCGCCTTCGTCGGCAAGACCGCTCCCGGCCTGAACTACCACATCCCCTGGCCTGTCGAAACCGCGCTGACCCCCGCCACCACCCTCATCAACCGCATCGAGGTCGGCTACAGCGGCGCACCCGACACCGCCCGCACCTACCCCGGCAGCGACACGGGCCGCGAGGGCGGACGCACCGCCACCCGCGACGTCCCCCAGGAAGCCCTGATGCTGACCGGCGACGAGAACATCATAGACATCAACCTCTCCGTCTTCTGGCGCATCCGCGACGCCGGCGCCTACCTCTTTAACGCCCGCCGCCCCGAATACACCGTCAAGTCCGCCGCCGAGAGCATGATGCGCGAGGTCATCGGCCGTACCCCCATTCAGCCCGCCCTGACCGAAGCCCGCGCCCGCATTGAGGAGCAGGTGAAGGCCGGCACCCAGGCCATCCTGGACCAGTACGGCACCGGCGTGGAGATCACCCAGGTCCAGCTGCAGAAGGTGGACCCGCCCAACGCCGTCATCGAGAGCTTCCGCGACGTGCAGCGCGCCAACACCGACGCCGAGACCGCCCGCAACGAGGCCGAGAGTTACCGTAACGACATTGTCCCCCGCGCCCGCGGCGATGCCGCTCGTTTGACCGCCGAGGCCGACGGCGCCCGCCAGGCCAACATCGCCGAGGCCGCAGGCCAGACCCAGCGATTCCTTAGCGTTTACAACGCCTATATCCAAGCCAAGGATGTGACGCTGCGCCGTCTCTACATCGAGACTATGCAGGAGATCCTCACCAAGTCCCCCAGCATCGTCGTGGACGACCGCCTGCGCGGCATCGTTCCCTACTTGCCGCTGGACGCTGTAAGGCCCGCTGGCCCGGCCCAGCCCGCCCAGGGAGCCGCCCGATGAACCTCCCCACGAACCGCCTTGCCGCCGTTGGCATCGTTGCCGCCGTCCTGCTCGTGCTCGCCGCCGCCAGCCTGTTCACCGTGGCCCAAACCCAGCAGGTCCTCATCACCCAATTCGGCGAACCCCGCCGTGTCATCACCGAGCCGGGTCTGCACGCCAAGGTCCCCTTCGTGCAGACCGTCATCAGCTTCGACCGCCGCCTGCTGGACTACGAGACCCCCGGCGAGGAGGTTATCCTCTCTGACCAGCGCCGCCTGATCGTGGACAGCTTCACCCGCTTCCGCATTACCGATCCGCTGCGCTACTTCCAGACCGTCGGTCCCTCCGAAAACAACATCCGCGCCCGGCTCAACTCCGTCGTCACCTCCGCCCTCCGCCGCGTGCTCGGCAACGAGACCCTGCTGAACGTCCTGTCCAACGAGCGTGGCCGCATCATGGGCCTGGTCCGCGGCCAGGTGACGGACGAGATGCGCCAATTCGGCGTGACGGTCGAGGACGTGCGCCTTCGCCGCGCCGACCTGCCCGAGGAGAACACCACCGCCATCCTCAACCGCATGAAGTCCGAGCGCGAGCGCATCGCCCGCCAACTCCGCGCCGAGGGCGCCGAGGCGTCTCTGCGCATCCGCGCCGACGCCGAGCGCGACAAGACCGTCCTCCTGGCCCGCGCCCGCGCCGAGTCCGACCGTCTCCGTGGCGAGGGTGAGAGCGAATCCACCAAGATCTATGCGGACGCCTATGGCCGCGATCCCGAGTTCTTCAGCGTCTACCGCACCCTGCAGGCCTACCGCGAAACTTTCGCCACCGGCCAGTCCCGGCTGGTCCTGACCCCTGACGGCGATTTCCTGCGCCTGCTGCGCGAGGCCCCAAAGCCGTGATCCCTGTTGCAAGCGGCTTCGCCTTCATATGTAGCCTGACGACTGGCCCCAAACCGGCCCATTCCTGGAGGTTCTGACATGCGCCTGAACACCATACGCGCTGTGGCGCTCGCCACCGTCTTCGCCGTCCCTGCCCTGGCCCCCGTGTTCGTGCCCCGGCCCGCCGTGGCTCGCGCTGGCGGCGAAAGCTTCGCCGACCTTGCCGCCAAGCTGCTGCCCGCGGTCGTAAACATCAGCTCCACCCAGAAGGCCGAGGCCCGCGCTGACCGCGACAGCGGCCCCGAAGTTCCGCAGTTCCCGCCGGGCAGCCCGTTCGAGCAGTTCTTTAAGGACTTCATGGAGCGCAACCGCCCGGGCCAGCAAGGCCGTCGTGGTGGTCCGCAGCAGGGTCCACAAGGCCCGCATGGGGATGGGGAGGGTGCCGTCAGCCTCGGTTCCGGCTTCATCATTGACACCGCCGGCTACATCGTCACCAACAACCACGTGATTGACGGCGCGGACAAGATCAGCGTCACGTTGCAGGACAACACCACGTTGAAGGCGACGCTGGTCGGCAAGGACGACAAGGCCGACCTCGCGCTACTGAAGGTCGAGACCGACAAGCCCCTTGTTGCCGTCCCGTTCGGCGACAGCGACACCGGGCGTGTCGGCGACTGGGTGCTGGCCATCGGCAATCCCTTCGGCCTCGGCGGCTCCGTCACGGCCGGCATCGTCAGCGCCCGCGGGCGCGACATCCGCCAGGGGCCGTATGACGACTTCATCCAGACTGATGCCGCCATCAACCGCGGCAACTCCGGCGGGCCGCTGTTCAACATGGACGGCCAGGTCATCGGCATCAACACGGCCATCTACTCCCCCAGCGGCGGCTCCGTCGGCATTGGTTTCTCCGTCCCCTCCAACATGGCCAAGGCCGTCGTCGCCCAGTTGCGCGAGTTCGGCCGCGCCCGCCGCGGCTGGTTGGGCGTCAACATCCAGCAGGTCACCCCCGACATCGCCGAAAGCCTTGGACTGAAGGATAGCAGCGGCGCCCTCGTCGCCCGCGTCACCGAGGATGGCCCGGCCGCCAAGGCCAACATTCGCAACGGCGACGTCATCCTGCGCTTCAACAACCAGGACGTGAAGGAGATGAAAACTCTGCCGCGCATCGTCGCCGAGACCGTCATCGGTCGTGACGTGCCCGTCGTGCTCTGGCGCGACGGCAAGCAGGTCACTGTCCAGGCCCAGGTCGGCGAGCTCCCCGATGCCCCGCAGCAGGTCGCAGCCAACACCGCCCCGACCCGCCCCGCGGCGCCCCGCAACACGGAGATCAGCGGCCTCGGCGCACGCCTGTCCGCCATCACCGACGAGTTGCGCGAGAAGTACAAGATCAGCCCTGACCAGAAGGGCGTCGTCGTCACCGACGTGACCGCGGACGGCCCCGCCGCCGGACGCGGAATGAAGCCCGGCGACGTCATCGTGGAGGTCCAGCAGGAACCCGTCAGCACCCCCGCCGACGTGCAGGAGCGCATGGACCGCTACCGCAAGCAGAACCGCAAGACCGTTCTGATGCTTGTCCAGAGCGGCGAGGGCCTACGCTGGGTTCCCGTGCCCCTGGGCGCAGACGGCACACGCAAGCAGGGCTAGGCCAGGCTGGAACCCGGGCCGCCGGCCCGGGTTCCATCTCCATGCCGCATCCCGAAACCTGGCTGAAGGTCCTCCCGGACGGCCTGTACTGCGAACCCGGCGGCTTCCACATAGACCCCGTCCGTCCCGTTCCCCGGGCCATCATCACCCATGCCCACTCCGACCATGCCCGCCCTGGCCATGGTGCGGTCCTCGCCAGCCCTGAGACCCTCGCCCTCATGGATGTCCGCATGGGCCAGGGCAGGGCAGGGGCCGAACAGCAAGCCCTTGAGTATGGCCGACCCATAATCCTGGATGGTGTCCGCGTCTGGATGGAACCCGCTGGCCACGTCCTTGGCAGCGCTCAGGTGGCAATGGAATGGCGCGGCACCCGCGCCGTCGTCAGCGGCGACTACAAGCGCCAGCCCGACCCGACTTGCCGTCCTTTCGAACCCATCCCCTGCGACGTGTTCGTGACCGAAGCCACCTTCGCCCTCCCGGTCTTCCGCCATCCCCCGGCAGCGCACGAAGTCGCCAAGCTCCTGGACAGCGTCGCCTTGTTCCCGGACCGCACCCACGTTATCGGCGCCTACGCCTTGGGCAAGGCCCAGCGCCTGATCGCCCTGTTGCGCCAGGCCGGCTGGGACCAGCCCATCTACCTGCACGGCGCACAGATCCCGCTGTGCCAGGCTTACGGACGCATGGGCATCCCCCTCGGCGACCTCCGCCCCGCCACCGCCAAGTCGAAAGCCGATAAGGACCAGCTCCGCGGTGCCATCGTCATTGCCCCGCCCGGCGCCATCACCGGCCCCTGGGCACGCCGCATGGCCGATCCCGTGGTGTGCAACGCTTCCGGCTGGATGCAGGTCCGCCAGCGCGCCCGCAGCAAGGGCGTCGAACTTCCCCTGGTCATCAGCGATCACAGCGACTGGGACGAGCTGAACGCCACCCTGGACGAGGTGGCCGCCCCGGAGGTCTGGGTCACGCACGGCCGCGAGGAAGCCTTGATCCACGAGGCCGCCAAACGCGGCATTCGCGGCCGCGCTCTGCGCCTCGTCGGCTATGGCGACGACGACGAAGACGCCACCCCCGACCCGGCTCTACCCCCCTCGTGAGCGCACCTGTTCAAACAGGCTGCACCAGTCCCCTTTATCTCCGGGAGAGGGGACTGGTGAGGAAAACCGTCAGCACCGCCCCTACCCCATGATCGCCTTCGCCGAACTCCTGGAACGTCTGGTCTTCACCCCAGGCCGCCTGGCCAAGATCGCGCTCCTGCGCCGCTACTTCGCGACCCAGCCTGATCCCGACCGCGGCTTCGGCCTTGCCGCCCTCACCGGCGAACTCGCCTTCGACGCTGCCAAGCCCCTCCTGATCCGCACCCTCGCCGAGGAACGGACCGATCCCGTCCTGCTCGCCATGTCGCACGACTATGTCGGCGACCTCGCGGAGACCGTCGCCCTCATCTGGCCCGCTGCCCGCACCAACGCCGCTCCACCGACAATGACGGAGGTCGTCCAGGCCCTTCTGACCACCCCCAAGGCGGACCTCCCCCGCCTCCTGGCCGGCTGGCTCGACGCCTCCGACGCGTCCGTCCGCTACGCCCTGCTCAAGCTCATCACCGGCTCGCTGCGCGTCGGCGCATCCGCTCGGCTCGCCAAGACCGCCCTCGCCGAACTTGCCGCCCACCCTGTCGAGCCCGACCAAATCGAGGAGATCTGGCACGGCCTCGCCCCGCCCTACGCCGGGCTATTCGCCTGGCTGGAAGGCCGTGGCGACAAGCCCGACCCGGCAGGCGCCCCCGTCTTCCGCCCCCCCATGCTGGCCCATCCGCTCGAAGCCCCCGACCTAGCCACCCTCGACCCCGCAGCCTACCGCGCCGAATGGAAGTGGGACGGCATCCGCGTCCAACTGGTCGCCACCGCCGACGGCAGCCGCGTCTACTCCCGCGGCGCCGACGACATCAGCGGCGCCTTCCCCGAAATCCTCGACGCCATGACCTTCAAGGGCGTCCTCGACGGCGAGCTGATGGTCGTCCGCGATGGCGAGGTCGCCCCCTTTGCCGACCTGCAGCAGCGCCTCAACCGCAAGTCGCCCGGCCCCAAGATGCTGCACGGCTTCCCCGTCTGGGTCCGCCTCTACGACCTGCTCTTCGACGGCGTGACCGACCTGCGCACGCTGCCCTTCGATGAGCGCCGCGCCCGGCTGGAAACCTGGTTCGACCTGCACCGGCCCGCCCGCATGGACCTCTCCCCCATGATCCCGTTCCGTACGGTGGAGGAACTCTCCGTCATCCGCAATGGCACCCGGGCGGCCAGCATCGAGGGCCTGATGCTCAAGCGCGCCGACAGCGCCTACGTGCCCGGACGCCCCAAGGGCCAATGGTGGAAGTGGAAGCGCAACCCTCTGACCATTGATGCCGTCGTCATGTATGCCCAGCGCGGCCACGGCAAGCGCAGCAGCTACTACTCCGACTACACGTTTGGGCTCTGGCGCGACGACGGCGAGTTGGTCCCCGTCGGCAAGGCCTATTCCGGCTTTACCGACGCCGAGCTGGTTCAGATGGACCGCTGGATACGCAACCATACCGTCCACCGCTTCGGCCCGGTGCGCGAAGTCGAGCGCGGCCTGGTCCTGGAGATCGCCTTCGATGCCGCCCAGCTCAGCAATCGCCACAAGAGCGGCGTCGCCCTCCGCTTCCCCCGCGTCGCCCGCCTCCGCCCCGACAAGCCGCCTGAGGAAGCCGATCGCCTGGAAACCTTGATGCGCATGATCGAAGTCAGAGAAGGAGCCGCGGATGCTGCTTCCTCTCCCTATGGGGTCAAACCGCGAAGCGGTTTACGGTCGGGGTGAAGGGGTCTTGGCTGCGGCGTGCCGCACCGGCCATGCTCCAGGCAAGCTGCCAAGCCAACACAGCCAACACCCGCCAGGTATTGAAGCCACCTCCGCCCAGGACCCGCGCTCCAGATCTGTCATTTGACTCACCACCACGCCGTGCATCACGACTTCCCGCAGCAGCACGGCAAGGTCCCATGCCCGAAACCATCCACATCGGCCCGCTCGTCCTCCACTTCCTCCGCGACAAGCATGACACCCACGGCAGCCTGGACATGTTCGAGATGCTGGTCCCCCCGGACGGCCAGATGCCCGTCGCCCATTACCACCGCGACTGGGACGAAACTGCCTACGGCCTCGAAGGCACCGTGACCTTCATTGTGGACGGCACCCCCCACCCCATTGGGCCGGGCGACATCCTGTTCATCCCCCGCGGCGTCGTCCACGGCTTTGATAACCGCAGCGGCGTCCCGGCCCGCTGCCTGGGCGTCCTGACCCCCGGCGTCCTCGGTCCCGAGCCGGCGCATCCGTAAAAGTCTACGGCATCCACACCATCGAGCCGATAGGGCTGCCTGCCCCTGAATCGCCGGGGCGAGGAGAGCGGCACGCAATGACGAGGGGCTTGGGAAGGACCAGCACGGCGCCAAACCGGTGCCCACGGGGCAGAGCCGCAGGCGGGCCGCGGCTCCTACCGCGGCGGCAGCATCAGCTCCGTCGCCCGCCCGCCCTCTATCACGTGCATTTGCAGCACTGCATCCACGTCGGCTGTGCTGCCAAGGCGATACCAGACGCCTTCGGGGTAAATCACCAGGCATGGCCCCAACTCGCACCGGTCCAGGCACCCCGCGCTGTTCACCCGGAGGTTGGGAATGCCCAGTTCCTTGGCGCGCGCCTTCATGTAGTCCCGCAGCCCCTCGGCCCCGCCCGCAGCGCACGACCCGCGCCGGTGGCCGTCCGGGCGGCGGTTGGTGCAGACGAACAGGTGTGCGTCGAAGTAGGGCGGTGGATCGGATGGCAGCGGCATGCCCATGACATGATCCTAGAAGTAGCGGAGCGTGAGGCGGATACGTCCGCCCCCTGCGCCGAGCTGGAAGGCCGCGTCCTCATAGGTGGGCGGCCCGAAGCGGAAGGGGGCGTCGCGGCTGAAGCCGACGCCCTCGGTCGGACGGCCGAACAGGCCGCGGTCAATCTTGCCGTTGTCGTTCTCGTCCTGGTAGGCCTGCACCGCCCAGGTGCCCGGCGGCACCGCAACCCGCACGGTCGTCTCGCCCGCTCGGGACGGGGCCTCGGCGTTGTAGCGGCAGGACTCCTTCAAGAAGTCCTCCCTTGCGCAGACGGCGACCCGGACGTGGCCGTTGTTGTTGCGTACGTTGGCCACCACGATCTCCAGCGTCACGGCGCCCGCGGCGGTGGGCAGCATCATTGCGCCGTATAGGCACGCCCGCGCCAGGTGGCGGGCCGCCCACGCAGCGCCCGCACGAGCGCCGACCATTGCACGAACAGCACCGCCAGCACGCCCAGCGGGTGCAGCAAGGCGGCCAGCCACGGCTGGCGGAACCGCGCCGCCAGCGTCAGCCGCAGGCCGGATGACGCCGCCAGCGCCAGGGCCGCGGGAATGCTTGGCGACACCAGCATCAGCACCGCAGGCAGCACCTGGCCTCCGAACAGGATGCAGGTCCAAACCGGCAGCGCCGCCGCCTTCGCCATGCCCTCCGTCGCGTTCTTGCATAGGCCCTCCCAGACTTGCGCCGCGTTGGCATACATACGGCAGGTGGCGAACGGGGTCGCGTCGAACAGCCCGGTCATCAGCCCGGCCCGGCGAAACGCCCGCGGCAGCATCAGCCCGTCATGCAGGGACGCCTTGATCGCCGCGTGACCGCCGGCACGCACGTAGGCGTCCCGCCGGGCGATGAACAACTGTCCGCACCCGGCGCCCAGGCCAGGCGATCCCGACCGCAGCATCGCAGCCATCGGCAGGAAGCCCAGCAGCAGAAAGTGGATCAGCGGCAGCAGCAACTGCTCGGACCAAGTGACCGTGACTTGCCGGGGGAAGCCGCTGGCCAGTCCCACTGGATGCCGGGCCATGTAGCCGGACATGCGGGACAGCGCGTCGGGCGCCAGGCGCACGTCGGCGTCCACGAACACCATCAGGTCGTGCTGGGCCAGAGCGCCCAGGGCGCTGCAGGCATGCTGCTTGCCCGACCAGCCCGGCGGCAGCGGCGGCGCCGACGCGACGCGCAGGCGCGGGTCGGCGATGGCGCGCAGGATGTCCGGCGTGCGGTCTGTGGAGGCGTCGTCCAGCACGATCAACTCGACCTCGACGCCGGTGCTGGCCAGCACGGCGGCGCATGCCTCGCCGATGTTGGCCTCTTCGTTGCGGGCGGGGATGAGCACGGACACGGCGGGGCGGCCCTGAGCAGGCGCCGGCACGCGGTAGAGAGTCAGGTTCCAAAGGCCGAGCAGGAGCGGACCAACGGCCAGGAACAGGGCGATCCAGGCGAGAGTGGTCATGCGGGTGCTGTCCTGCTCCCTCTCCCTCCGGGAGAGGGTTCGGGTGAGGGAAAGACCGCACGGACCAGCATCGGTCGTGGGAGAGTTCTTCCAATACGCGGCAGCGTGCCTGTGGCCTTACTCACCCCACCCCATTTCCAGAGGGAGAGGGAGCAGGAAGCACGCACTCTCACTCCCGCTCCTCGTGCCGCGGGTCGAAACGCTGTCCGGTGGCCCATGCGCGCCCGCGGCGCCACAGGTCGTAGATGCCGCCCACGCCGGCCCGGCCGCGCAGCAACGGCTGGAATAGGGCAGGGTCCCGTTGCAGGGATTCGGCCGTCAGCGCGTCCATCGTCCGGGTCAGCTCCATCTCCAGCCGAGCTGTCCATTCAGCCACGGTGCCGTTGCCGGTTTCGATGGGTGGGCCGAAGCGCACCAGCGCTTCAGGCTTGCTCTCGTTCCAAAAAGTGTATTCGACGGCCAGCGGCAGGATGACGGCGCCGGGAACGCGCCGGGCCAGATGAGCGATGCCGGGCCGCAACTGAATGGGCCGGCGGCGCGGGTCGGTGAACTCGCCCTCCGCGGTGATCCATAGGATGCTTGTGGGATCTGACAGCACGCGCAAGCTGGTGGACAGGAACCGCGCCGCCCCACGCGGGCTGTCGAGCGCGATGCCGAACACGCCCATGCGCTCAAACAGGCCGTACTTGCCCAAGGCCTTGGCGTCCATCGGCCCGTAGCCGCGGCGGCCGGGGAACAGCAGGGTGCAGAGCAGGATGTAGAGCGCCGGGTCCCACCAGGATGGGTGGTTGCTGTAGATAATGACGGGCCGCCCGGCTATGTCCGCCGGATGGCCGGTGCCGGACACCCGGACCGCGTGGAACCGCAGGTAGAAGTACCAGCGCAGATACCAGCCGAATGCCCAGAACATCCGGTCCGACCGGGCGGCGAGCGGGTCGGCCTCTGCCACGGCAACGGGGTGGCGGGTGCGCGGCACGGCACCCGCCGGCTGGCCGATGTCAGGCACTGACCGGGCTGGACGCCCCCACCCCAGCCCCGGACCCGGCGACATCCTGGTGCAGGCTGTCCGCGGCAATCCAGCCGGACATCAGTACCATCGGCATCCCCGGCCCGGGATGCGCGGCACCGCCGGCCATGTAAAGACCTTTCATGTCGCGCGACCGGTTGCCCGGCTTGAACGCGCCGTTGACTTTCCCGTGGCTGGCCAGGCCGTAGATGGCGCCGTTCAGCACGCGGTAACGCTCGTGGATGTCCTGCGGCGTCAGGTGGTGCTCAAACCTGATCCGCTCCTCAATGTCGCCCATCCCGGCGCAGCGCTTCAGCTTGTCAAGGATCACTTGGCGATACGGGCCGAACATCTTGGACCAGTCATGGTGCGGGCGCAGGAACGGCGTGTGAACGAGGACATACAGCGCCTCTCCACCTGGCGGCGCCACGCCCGGCTCCGTGCCGGACGGGGCGGCGACGTAGCACGTCGGGTCCGGCGCCGGCTCGCCCTTGCCGTAGATCCAATTGAACTCCTCCTCCGGGTCCTTGCTGAACACGAAGTCGTGGTGCGCCAGATGGTCGTAGCGGCGGTCGAGGCCGAGATACAGCACCACGCCGCTGCACGCCGGCTCCCGCTTCCAGCGCCGGCCAAAGCCGGCCTGGGCTTTGCCGCCGACCAGTTCCTTCATGGTGCGGACGGAGTCCATGTTGCTGACCACGGCGGACACGGCGACGGTCTCCCCACCCTCGGTCAGCACGCCGGACACGCGCCCGTTGCCTGGCCCGCCGTCGGACAGGATGCGGCTGATGCCGGTGCCGGGACGCAGGTCCACGCCCAGCTCGCCCGCTAGCCGCTCCAGCGCCAGCGGCACGGCGCGGGTGCCGCCCATCGGATACCAGACGCCCTTTTCGGTCTGCATGTGCGCGATGCTGCACAGCACGGCGGGGGACTGGTAGGGGGAGCTGCCGACATACTGCACGAAGTGGTCCAGCATCTGGCTGACCCGGCCGTCCGGTACGCGCTTCCTGATTTGCTGCGCAACGGAGGTGCCCATGCGGAGGCTGAGCACATCTTTCAGCGTCGCAAGGTTCATGCCCTTAAACTCGAGGGTGTCGGTGATGCCCTCCACCGACTTCCAGAAAAAGAACTTCTCGCTGACGCCGTGCAGCTTCTCGGACATGGCGATAAAGTCGCGGTAGCCCCCTTCGCTGCCCGGCGCGAACCTGGCAATGGCGTCTGCCATCGCCGGCACGTCCTCCTGTAGGTCGAGCACCGCTCCGTCGTCGAAGAAGCAGCGCCACTGCGGGTCCAGCCGGCGCAGGTCCAGGTAGTCGGACATCTGGCGCCCGGCCTCGGAGAACACGCGCTCCAGCACGCCGGGGACGGTCAGGATGGTCGGCCCCATGTCGAAGCGGTAGCCGTCCTGCTCCAGCAACGCGGCTTTGCCGCCCAGCCAGGGGTTCTTGTCGAACAGGATGACCTTGTGGCCGCGCGCGGCCAGGGTGCAGGCGGCGGCCAGGCCGCCCAGGCCGGCGCCGATGACGCCGATGGGAAGCTCGGGGCGGTGGGTGATGGCGTTCATGGGGCCTCGGCGATCAGTGGGTGCAGGGACGGCGCCTGCTCCCCATCCCTCGGGGAGAGGGTCGGGGCGAGGGGGTGGCGGCTGCGGCGTGGGAAACCAACGGTGCCGGCGGCGCTTGGTCCGAGTTGGGCGAGGGCGTCTCCCGAAGACTTCCTCAATCCGGCCCTCTCCCGGAAGAAGAGGAAGCGGAAGCCGCCCTTCAAAGCGCCTCCGCGATGGCAGGCTCGTAGTGATCGGACGCCATGGCGGACGGCGCTTCCCAATGGGCATCCAAGTTCAGGTCCTCTGCCATCAGGCGCGAGGTGATCCGGGCGCTCTCGAAGATGACGGGCAAGCCGCTGCCGGGGTGGGTGCCGCCGCCGACAAGATAGACGTTCTGCAAATCCTCGAACCGGTTGCGCGGGCGGAAATGCAGCATCTGCCCGAGATTGTGGGCCAGGTTGAAGGTTGCGCCGCGGTAAATCTGCAGGTCCCGTTCCCAATCCATCGGCGTCATTACCTTCTCGAACCGGATGCGCTGCTCCAAGTCGGGGATGCCGATGCGCGCCAGGCGCTGCAGCGTCAGCGCCCTGTAACGGGCGGTGTCGGCCGGACCCCACTCGGCAGCGCCGTCCATGCGGTGCCCGACCGGCACCAGCACGTAGATCGTCGAGTGCCCAGGCGGCGCCAGTGCCGGGTCAGTCACGCAGGCATTCTGCACGTAGAAGCTGGGATTCTGCGGCGCCAGCCCGGCCTCGATCTCGGCGATGTTCCGCTTGTAATCCTCGGCCAGGTAGATCGTGTGGTGCGACAGGTCCGGCACCTCGCCTTCAATGCCGAGATACATCATGAAGGTGCTGCAACTGAACTTCTTGCTGGCGATCTTGCGGTCGGACCAGCGGCGGCGGATGCTGTCGGGCACCAGCTTGGTCATGGTCTGCGCGAAGTCGCTGCCGATCACCAGCGCATCGTAGCGCGCCTCCCCGGATGCCGTGCGGACGCCGACGGCGCGCTTGCCCTCGAACAGCAAGTCTTGAATCGGTTCGTTCAGCTTGATTTTCGCGCCCATGCTGCGCGCCACCCGGGCCATCGCCGCCATGACGGCCCCGGTGCCGCCGCGCGGGTGATAGACGCCGTATTCGTATTCCATGAAGGATAGGATGGTGAACAGGCTTGGGCACCGGAACGGCGACATGCCGAGGTACTTGGACTGGAAGCTGAAGGCCAGCCGCACCCGCTCGTCTCGGAAGTAGGTGCCCAGGTCGCTGTCCACGCTGCGGTGCGGGCGCAGGCGGGACAGGCCCTTGATGACGTCAGGGCGCATCAGGTCGCGCATGGAGTTGAACGCACCCTCCAGCACCGGGCGGAAGGCGGCCAGCTTCTTGCGGTTGTCGGCCATGAAGCGGGGCAGGGCGGCGGCGTCGCTGGGCGAGAACCGCGCGACCTCCGCCGCCATGCGCGCCATGTCGCCGGTGGCCTGGATGTCGCCCCCGCCCTCGAACACCAAGTGATACTGCGGGTCCAGGCGGATCAGCTCGACCTCATCCTCCAGCCGGCGGCCGCAGGCGGTGAAGATGTCGCTGAGCACACGGGGATACAGGAAGAAGGTCGGCCCCATGTCGAAGCGGAAGGTGCCACGGTCCGTGCTGCCAGCGATGGTGCTGGACCGCCCGCCCACGCAGTCGCGGCTTTCAAAGACCGTCACATCCACGCCGGCCTTGGCCAGCAGCATGGCAGAGGCCAGGCCGCCGGGTCCTGCGCCGACGATGGCAACGCGGCGGGTCATCGGGGCGCCATCCCAATCGGAGGCAGGCACGCAGGCGGGACGATGGTGCAGCACAACATGCGGCGGAACGTAGCCTCTCTCTCGATGGTCGGATAGATACAGGGCTAAGGTGGGGCCATGCACCAATCTGTCATCCCACGACAAGCCTCCGGCGATGCCGGCCTGAACGCCGACGTTGCGGCGGCGCTGTCCCGGACGGTGAAGGCCGGCGCCGCCTGGGCCGCCCAACCGCTTGGTGACCGGATGCAGGTTATGGCTCGCGTCCGGCAGCTGATCGCCCGGGATGCAGCCGCCCTGGCCGCCACCATCCCGCGCAATGCCGCCGACACCCTGGTGGCGGAGGTGCTGCCGCTGGCGGAGGCGGCGCGCTTCCTGGCGCGGCACGGCCGGGCCATCCTGCGTCCGGCGCGCCTGCGCGGCGCAGCGCCGCTCTGGCTGCTGGGAGTGCGTGCGGAACTCCGGCGTGAACCTCAGGGTACCGTGCTGATCCTGGCGCCGTCCAACTATCCCTTGCTGTTGCCCGGCGTGCAGGCATTGCAGGCCCTGGCTGCCGGCAACGGCGTGTGCGTCAAGCCGGCGCCGGGCTGCGAGGCGCCGATGCAGGCGTTGGCAGGGCTGCTGGCGGAGGCCGGCCTGCCCGGCGGCGTCCTATGCCTGCTGGACCCCGCTGCCGGGGAAGCCGCCACCCGAGCCGGCTTCGACCGGATCGTGCTGACGGGATCGGCGGAGACGGGCGGCCAGGTGCTGGCCGCCGCCGTAAGCCACCTGACGCCCACGACGATGGAGCTGTCCGGGTCGGACGCCGTGTTCGTGCTGCCCGGTGCCGATGTGGATTTGGTGGCCCGCTGCCTGGCGTATGGGTTGCGGTTGAATGGCGGCGCCACCTGCATCGCGCCGCGCCGGGTGTTCGTGCCGGACGGCATTGCGGCGGTGCTGGAGGCCAAGCTGATGGCGCTGCTGCCGGGCATCCCGGATGCGGCGGTCCCGGATGTGGTCGCGGCACGGCTGGCTGGCCTGGTGGAGCAGGCGGTCCAGTGGGGCGCGCGGCTGGCTGCCGAGGGCGCGGGACGGCCTACGGTGGTCGCCGCGGCACGTCCGGGCATGGCGCTGCTGCAGCAGGACGTGTTCGCGCCCTGGCTGGCGCTGGTGCCCGTGACGGATACCGAGGCGGCGCTGGCGGCGGCAGAGGCGTGCCCTTATGCGCTGGGGGCCAGCATCTTCGGGCCGGTTGCGGCGGCGCGGGCCTTTGCGGGGCGGGTGCGCGCGGGGTCGGTGTGCGTCAACGACCTGATCGTGCCGACCGCCGACCCGCGCCTGCCGTTTGGGGGACGAGGCCGCAGCGGCTTCGGCAGCACTCGCGGCGAGCTGGGCCTGCTGGAAATGACGGTGCCCAAGGCCGTCAGCATACGCCGGGGCTGGTTCCGCCCGCATCTGAACCCGGTGACCCCGAACGACGCCATCCTGTTTGCGCACATGACGGCGCTGCTGCATGGCACATGGCGGGACCGTTGGGCGGCGCTGCGGGGCTTTGCAGCCTTTGGGCGACGCTGACGGGCCGGAACGGGGCTCCCCGGACCAACGGAACCGCAGCGCAAATCTTCTTCCGCGGCACATCCGGACAGCGGCCTTCTTGCTATATGCCCAGCCTGCATTGCGGCAGCCGGAAGATGTTCACTAATCCGTTGGCGAAGCCGGACCCTCCGGCAGTGGAGACGGCATGTCTGGCGCAGCACTCCTGACCCGGCCCGCGGCGGGCCGGCTCGATCCAAACCGCATCGTCCTGTTCGCGGGCTGGTCTCTGCTCGCCGGGCTGATGCTGGCGGTCACCCTGCAGGGGCAGGCGACGTGGCGGACGCCTGCGCTGGTGCTGGCGGGCGCCGCCATCGGGGCGGTGCTGCTGCGGACGACGTTCGGCTTCGCCGGGGCGTTCCGGGCGTTGATCGAGATGCGGGATGCTTCGGGCTTCCGCGCCCATGCCGTGATGCTGGCAGTGGCGACGGTGTTGATGATGCCGCTGCTGGCGCTGGGCAGCCTGTGGGGCCAGCCGATGGCGGGCGGCTCGACGGCCGTGGGCGTCGGCTTTGCGGTGGGGGCGCTGCTGTTCGGAGCGGGGATGCAGGTGGGCGGCGGTTGCGCGTCGGGCACCTTGTTCTCGCTGGGCGGCGGCAACGCCCGGCTGATTGGGACCTTGTTCGGCTTCGTGGTGGGGTCGGCCATAGGGGCGGCGCACATGGGGTTCTGGTGGTCGCTGCCCGCCCTGTCGGCAGCGACGGCGCAGGGCCTGGTCGGCTATGGCCCAGCAATCGCGCTGCAACTTCTGGCGTTGGGCGGCCTGTGGTGGGCGGCACGGCGGTTCAGCCCGGCGCGGGGGCAGGTTGGAGCATCCGGCCTGCGTCGCCGCCTTGCGACGGTGCCGGTCCTAGTCTGGGGCGGGGTGGCGCTGGCGGTGCTGAATGCGGTGGTCCTGGTGCTGTCCGGCAAGCCCTGGGGTGAGACCTCGGCCTTTGCCCTGTGGGGGTCCAAGTGGGCGACGTCTCTGGGCTGGGATGCGCATGGCTGGGCCTACTGGCAGCGGCCCGGCTTCGGCGCGCAGTTGGACCGGACCGTGTTGCTGGACACGACCTCGGTGATGGACGGCGCGATCTTGATCGGCGCGGCGTTGGCCGCAGCGGCTGCTGGGGTGTTCCGTCCGAGCTGGGGCGGCACTTGGCGGGCCTGGGCCGGAGCGCTGTTGGGCGGAATTGCAATGGGCTACGGCGCGCGGTTGTCCAACGGATGCAACATTGGAGCCTATTTCAGCGCCATCGCGGCGGGCAATCTGTCGGGATGGGCCTGGATGGTGCTGGCCCTAGCGGGAAGCTGGATGGGCGTGAAGCTTCGTCCGGTGTTCGCGCTGACGCAGGGGGCCAGCGGACCAGTATGCTAGGCCGGCATGCGTGCACAGGCCTCCAGAAGTCTGTCTAGTGCCCGCCTTCCAGGTAGGCCGCACGGATTTCGGGCCGGGCCAGCAACTCCGCACCAGGTCCGGACATGGTGATTCCGCCGTTGACCAGCACGTAGCCGCGGTGGGCCAGGCGCAGAGCTTGGTAGGCGTTCTGCTCCACCAGCAGCACCGTCAGGCCGGTGTCCCGGTTGAGTTGCCGGATCGCGCCGAAGATCTGGCGCACGACCAGCGGCGCCAGGCCCAGGCTGGGTTCATCCAGCAGCAGCAGGCGCGGCTGGCTCATCAGCGCGCGGGCGATGGCGAGCATCTGCTGCTCCCCGCCGGACAGGGTGCCGCCGCGCTGGGCCAGGCGCTCCTTCAGGCGGGGGAACAGGGTGAACACGAGGTCCCGCGTGGCCTCGTAGTTCCGCATCTTCACGACCTGCGCACCCATCAGCAGGTTCTCGTGCACGGACATGCGCGGGAAGATGCGGCGGCCTTCGGGCGACTGCGCGAGGCCGAGGTGCATGATCTCGTGCGTGGGCAGCGCCGTGATATCCTGGCCGTCGTAGGTGATGCGGCCGTGCCGGGCGCGGGGGCTACCGCAGATGGTCATCATCAGGGTGCTCTTGCCGGCGCCGTTGGCACCGATCAGGGTCACGATCTCGCCGGGCATCACGTCCAGGTCCACGCCGCGCAGGGCCTGGATGGCGCCGTAGAAGGTCTCGACACCTTCCAGCTTCAGCAGGGGCGCGGTCATTCCGCGGCAGCCGAGGGGGCGGCGAGGGGGGCGTCGGCATCGTCCTCGTCGCCTTCGCCCAGGTAGGCGGCGATGACGTTGGGGTCGGCGCGCACATGGGCCGGGTCGCCGTCGCTGATGCGCTTGCCGTGGTCCAGCACGACGATGTGGTCGCTGATCCGCATCACGACGCCCATGTCATGCTCGATCAGCAGGATGGAGCAGCCATCGGCCTGGATGGACTTCAGCAGCGCCGCTAACTCGTCGCTTTCCCGCGGGTTCAGGCCGGCAGCGGGTTCGTCGAGGCACAGGAGGACGGGGCGGGTACACATGGCGCGGGCGATCTCCAACCGGCGCTGGCCGCCATAGGGCAGGTCGCCTGCGGGGTCGTCGGCGCGGGCCAGCAGGCCGATGCGGGCAAGCCAGGTGCGGGCCAGGTCCAACGCCTGGACCTCCGCCCGGTGGTGCCCGCCCAGGCCGAAGACGGACAGCAGCCCCGACCCGACGTTGGGCATCAGGGCGTTGTGCTGGGCGACCAGCAGGTTCTCCAGCACCGTCATGCCGGCGAACAGGCGTATGTTCTGGAACGTGCGCGCCACCTTGGCCCGGCGGGCGATGAGGTGGCCCGGCAGGGACTGCAGCGGGAAGGTGCCGGCCCCATGCGTCAACACGATGCCGCCCGAGGTCGGCTTGTAGAAGCCTGTGATGCAGTTGAACACGGTGGTCTTGCCGGCGCCGTTGGGGCCTATGACGGAGGTGATCTCGCCCTCGCGCGCCTCGAACGACAGAGCGTTCACGGCGGTCAGGCCGCCGAAGCGCATGGTCAGGTCCGTGACCTGCAGCAAGGGGTCAGCCACGGCCTTCCGCCACCAGCTCGGCGGATATTTCCCGCCGCTGCCCTAGCGCGACGCTGGGGGTGCGTCCGGATACCAGCCCGCGCGGGCGCAGCACCATCGTCAGCACCATCGCCGAGCCGAAAATCAGGAGCCGGTAATCCTGCAGGTCGCGGAACGCTTCCAAACCGCCGATCATGACGATGGCGGCCAGCGCCACGCCGAGCTGGCTGCCAAGCCCGCCTAGGACGACGATGGCCAGGACGATTGCACTCTCGAAGAAGGTGAAGCTTTCCGGGCTGATGAAGGCGGCGCGCGTCGCGAAGAACGCGCCGGCCAGGCCGCCGAACCCGGCACCGATAGCAAAGGCTGTCAGCTTCGTCACCGTCACGTTGATGCCCAGCGAGCGGCACGCGACCTCATCCTCCCGCAGCGCCTCCCATGCCCGGCCCAGCGCCACGCGGCGCAGGCGCAGCGTCACCCAGTTGGTCAACAGCGCCAAAGCCAGGATGACGTAATAAAGGAACGCGACGCGGTGCGTTGGGCTGTAGTCCAGCCCGAAGAAGCCCGAAAAGGTGCCGGGCCCGCCGGCGGCGGAAAACTGCAGGCCGAACAGCGTGGGGCGCGGGATGCCGCTGATGCCGTTGGGTCCGCCGGTGATGCTGACGGAGTTGAGCAGCACGACGCGGATGATCTCTCCAAAGGCTAGCGTCACGATGGCCAGGTAGTCCCCCCGCAGCCGCAGCACGGGGAAGCCCAGCAGCACGCCCCACAGCGCCGCAAGGATGCCGGCCAGCGGCAGGCAGGTCCAGAAGCCCAGCCCGAAGGTCTGCGCCAGCAAGGCGTAGGAGTAGGCGCCCACCGCGTAGAATGCGACGTATCCCAGGTCCAGCAGGCCCGCCAGCCCTACGACGATGTTCAGCCCCCAGCCGAGCATGACGTAGGTCATCACCAGGATGCCGACGTCTATGCCGTAGCGGCCAACGATCAGCGGCAGGGCGACGGCGAACAGGAGCAGGGCGGGCGTGACGTAGCGCCCGGCCCGGGTCACGTTCTCCGCCAGGGCACGGTTCACTTGGTAGCCGGCGGGATTGCGGCTTTTCAGCGTCAGCAACGCCAGGCGTCCGAAGAACACGGCCGCTACGGCGTAGGCAAGCAGGTCAGGGCGCGGCAGCAGGGTGACGCCGGACGGGGTCGCCTCCGACTTCAGACCCAGCATCGCCCCGAACAGGCCGAGGGCGACGAGGGCGGACAGCCCGGCGTCCAGCAGTGCAGCCGGGGCGTTGCGGGCCGGGGCGGCGGTGGCAGCGGCGCTCATACTTTCTCCACGTCCGCGCGGCCCAGCAAGCCCGTGGGCATGAAGATCAGCACGATGATGAGCACGCTGAACGCTGCGACGTCCTTGTATTGCACGCTGAAGTAGGCGGACCAGAACGTCTCGATCAGGCCGATGGCCAGGCCGCCCAGCACGGCGCCGGGCAGGGAGCCGATGCCGCCCAGCACCGCGGCGGTGAACGCCTTCACGCCCGCGACGAAGCCGATGAAGAAGTCAATCACCCCGTAGCGCAGCAGGAACAGCAGCCCGGCCACCGCCGCCAGCGCCGCGCCGATCACGAAGGTCAGGCTGATCGTGCGGTCGGTGTCTATGCCCAGCAGCCCCGCCATCTTCCGGTCCTGCTCGCATGCGCGCATGGACCTGCCCAGCGGCGTCTGCGTGACCAGGTAGGTGAACACGGCCAGCACCGTCAGGGTCGTGAGCACGATGACGATCTGCATCCAACTGATCTGCACCGTGAAGCCGTCCACCGTGACCAGCGGGATCGCCCCGGTGATCTGCGCAGGAATGACCTTGTTGCGCGCGCCCTGGCTTATTTGGGCAAACGCCTGCAGTACGATGGACATGCCGATGGCGCTGATCAGCGGCGCCAGGCGGAAGCTGCCGCGCAACGGGCGGTAGGCCAGCCGCTCGATGCTCCAGCCATACAGCGACGCGATGCCGGCGGCGAACACCAGCGTCAGGATCAGGGCCAGCGGCACGGAGGAGATGCCCAGCGCGGACAGCGCCGTGAGCGCAATGAGCGACAGGAACGCGCCGATCATGAACACGTCGCCATGGGCGAAGTTGATCATGCCGATGATGCCATAGACCATGGTGTAGCCGAGCGCGATCAGCCCGTAGATCATGCCCAGCGCGACACCGTTGATCAGCTGCTCCAGTGCGTAGGCCAAGGCGTCTCCTGCGGGTGCGACCGATGCAGAGAACACCTGGCAGGGCAGCCATGCAAGCGCCCATGTGGGGGCAGGGGCCGTTTGCAATGCTGGGGGACGGCTGCTATACCGCGGCCTCCGCACAGCGGGCGCTTAGCTCAGTTGGTAGAGCAGCTGACTCTTAATCAGCGGGTCGTTGGTTCGAACCCAACAGCGCCCACCATCTGTGCGTGCGGCTATACTCCAAGAAGCCGCCGCGCGATCCCGATGACCCGGTGCGCCTCGCTCCACAGCCCAAGCGCCGCCAATTTGTCCAGCGGCACAAATGCCGCGTCGGTCACATCGCCGCCCTGTTGCGGCTCGCCTCCCGCCCACAGCGCCGCGAAGTCCAGGATCGTGTAGTGATATTGCACGGCCCCGGCGGCGTCCCGCGTGATGCTGTCCACGTGCGCCGCCAGGTGCAGCGGCCCAGCACGCAGGCCGGCCTCCTCAAGCAGCTCCCGCCGCGCCCCAGCTTCCGCAAGTTCGCCCAGCTTCTGCGCCCCGCCGGGGATGCTCCATGCGCCCGCTGCGGGCGGCTTGCCGCGCCGGACCAGCAGCACGCTTGGGCCGGCAGGGCCAGGCCGCAGCATGACGACGCCCAGGCCGACCAGCGGACGGGCGGGATACTCGCGGGCGCTCACGCTGTTTCCGGCACCGGCTCGACCTGCAGGCCAAGCCCGGTCATCCAGTCCGCCGCCGCGGCCACCGCATCCGGGGCGCCATAGGCCGCCAAAGCCATCAGCCCAAACGGCTCCCCCCCGATCTCGTCGATCCGGCCCGAGATGATGTTGAGGTCCACGCTGAACCGCCGCGACGTCTCGCTGATGACCGCCCGCGTGCTGGCCGGCCCCGCGAACAGCACGCGCAAGATGCGCCGTGCCTCCCCCGGGCCAGGCGGCGGCAGGCGGGCCACGGTGCCCGGCGGCACGGCGTCCCCGATCACCTCGCCGATGAAGCGCCGGGTCGTCGCGGCCTGCGGGCGGGTGAACACGTCGAACACCCGGCCCTGCTCGATCACGCGCCCGTCCTCCATTACGGCTACCCGGTCGCAGGCGGCCTTCACGACCGACATCTCGTGCGTCACCAGCAGCACGGCCAGGTCCAGGCGGCGGCGCAGGTCGAGGATGAGATCCAGGATGCTGCTTGTCGTCTCGGGGTCCAGCGCGCTGGTCGCCTCGTCGCACAGCAGCAGGCGCGGGCTGCATGCCAGGGCGCGGGCGATGCCGACGCGCTGCTTCTGGCCGCCGGACAGCCGTGCGGGATAGGCGTCGGCCTTGTCGGCCAGCCCGACCATTGGCAGCAGGTCCGCCACCCGGGCCGCGCGCTCCTGCGCGGGGATGCCGGCAATTTCCAGCGGCAGGGCGACGTTGGCGGCCACGGTACGGCCGGACAGCAGGTTGAAGTGCTGGAACACCATGCCGATGCGCCGGCGCGCTGTGCCCAGTGCCGGGCCGTCCAGTGCGGCCAGGTCCTGGCCGTCCACCAAGACCTGGCCGCTGTCTGGGCGCTCCAGCAGGTTGACGCAGCGCGCCAGGGTGGACTTGCCGGCGCCTGACCGTCCTATAACGCCAAAGACCTCGCCGGGCCGGATATCGAGCGACACGCCGTCCAGCGCCGGGCGTGGCGCGCCGGGGAAGGTCTTGCGGAGGTCCTGCAGGCGGACCAGCGGCGGGATGTTCGGCATCACCGACGACGCCATAGGTGCGGCGGGGCAAGGCGTCCACCCCGCCTGCCGAACGCGGCTGCGGCAGAGCCGGCCATTCCTCCTGGGCGGCGCATCAGGTAGCGCTATCGCACCGCGCGCTGTCTGCTGACCTCAGCGGTTCAACCCGCAGCCACTGCCAGCGCAGGCCCAGCCACGCCCGGCGCGGCTCATTCGTCAGCACCCGCCCCTCCCCAGGCAGAAACCTGAACCGCACCCTCCCCACCCGCCGCCCAGGAGGCAAGACCGCCCTGTCACGCCACAGCGGATGCAGTTCCGCGCCAGCCGCCAGCCCAGCGCCGCCGCCCCTACTTGGAGCAGTCTATCCCGTACTCCTCCTCGAACCGCCTCCGCTCTTTCGCCGAGAACTTGCTCGTCAGCGCGCAGGCCGTGTAATTCCCGCGCATCCGGTCGCCCTCGCGATAGGCCCAGTCCACGACGGCCGTTTCGGGAAACACCACCTGCTGCCCCTTCCGATAGGCCTGGGTATCGACCGGCGTGTTGTCAATCGTACCGACGATCTGGTCGCCCTTCCGCAACGGGTCGGACAGCCAGACATACTCCCTTCCTCCCCGCGGAGTCGGCAGCCCCACCTTCACCGTCAGGTTCCGGATGCCCGGTCCCGGCGCATCAAGCACCTTGTAGAAGTCCGGCAACGTGGCCCGCGCCCGCCGGAACGCCTCGTCCATCGCGGGATCGTTCCTTGGCAGCCGGACCACCTCGTCCCGCCGCGCCTTGTCCGTCAGCGTCGCCTGCGCCCCCGACTGGCCCGGCACCAGGACTGCCACCATGACACCAGCCCAAATCAGCCCTCTGCCCCAACGCGCCATGACACCCCTCTGCGGCTTGCAGCATTGATAAAAGGCTGTCCGGAATAGGCGGTTGCACGGTTGCCAGTCACATCCCGTCTTGAACTCCGGACTCCGGCCTTCCCGATTTGATTCGCCCGTCGAAGTTGATCCCACGACGCCACGGCCCGGCCTTGCGCCGTCGAGACCCCGCGCATCTTCCGGCTTGCCCGTCACTCGTCCAGGAACTCCGCCGCCCCCGTCCTCCCAGCCGTCCGCCGCCCAGCTTCCAGCCGACGCAGCTCCACCCGCCTGATCTTTCCCGAGATCGTCTTCGGCAACTCGTAGAACTCGATCCGCCTTACCCGCTTGTACGGCGCCAGCCGCGCCCGCAGGTGCGCGAAGATCGCCTGCGCCGTCGCCCCGTCCTGCGGCGCACCCTCGACCAGCGCCACGAACGCCTTCGGCAGGGCCGTCCGCGTGGGATCGGGCGAGGGCACAACTGCGGCCTCCGCCACCAAGGGATGCTCGATCAGCACGCTCTCCAGCTCGAACGGGCTGATCCGGTAGCCGCTGCTTTTGAACACGTCGTCCGACCGGCCCACATAGGTCAGCGTGCCGTCCTCGTTCCGCAGCGCCACGTCGCCGGTGCGATACCAGGCGCCCTCCGGTGCCCGCACGCTGCCGTCCTCCTGCAAGTAGCCCTGCATCAGCCCCAGCGGCGGCGGGTCCAGGCTGAGCGCGATCTCGCCCTCCTCGGCCTCCCCGCCATCCGGGTCCAGCAGCCGCACCTCGTAGCCTGGCAGGGGCCGCCCCATGCTGCCGGCCTCGACCACCTGGCCGGGGGTGTTGGCGATCTGCAGAGTCGTCTCAGTCTGGCCATATCCGTCGCGGATGCCCACCCTCCAAGCCTCCCGCACCCGCGCGATCACTTCGGGGTTCAACGGCTCCCCTGCTGCTACGGCCTCGCGCAGATGCACCGGATGCGCCGTCAAGTCCTCCTGCACCAGCATCCGCCACACCGTCGGCGGCGCGCAGAATGTCGTCACCCGCGCCAGGTCCAGCACCCGCAGCAGCTCCCGCGCATCGAACCGCGCCTGGTTCAGAATCAGGATCGTCGCCCCGGCGTTCCATGGTGCGAACACGCTGCTCCAGGCGTGCTTCGCCCACCCCGGCGACGAGATGTTCAGATGCACGTCGCCCGGCAGCAGGCCGACCCAGAACATCGTCGTCAGGTGCCCCACCGGGTAGCTCTGATGGCTGTGCAGCACCAGCTTGGGCTTCGACGTGGTCCCGGACGTGAAGTAGAGCAGCAGCGGATCGGTCGCCCGGGTCTCCCCCTCCTGCACGAAGCCCTCGACCGCCCCGTAGGCGTCCTCAAACGCCAGCCATTCCGGCGCACCGTTGCCGCCGCTGGTCATCCCCACCGCGATCCGCGTGTATCCACCGGGTATGCCCGCGAACCGTCCCGCCAGTTCCCGGGCGGCGATCACGTGCTGCACGCCCCCACGGTCGAACCGGTCCCGCAGGTCATCCTCCGTCAGCATCGTCGTGGCCGGGATCACCACCGCGCCCAGCTTCATTGCCGCCAGCATCGCCTCCCAGAGCGGCTGCACGTTCCCCAGCAGCAGCAGCACCCGGTCGCCCCGGCGCACACCCAGGCCACGCAGGTGGTTGGCCACCTGGTTGGACCGCCGGGCCATCTCGGCGAAGGTCACGGAGTCGTCGGCCCCTCCCGGCCCGATGAACCGCAGCGCCGGGGCGTCGTTGCCTGCCGCCATCGCGTCGAAGTGGTCCAGCGCCCAGTTGAACCGGTCCAGTTCAGGCCACTGGAACTCCCGCCGGGCCGCCTCCAGGTCGGCGCGGTGCCGCAGCAGCAGGTCGCGGGCAGCCAGGAAGCTGTCGGGCATGGCGGGCGGTCCTCCTTGATTTGGGCGAAGCTAGCCGATTGTCCCCGGCCCGTCAGCGCCGCTACCCTCTCGGGATGCAGCCCACCCTTGGAGACCTGTTCGGCGGCTTCTTCGGCATCGGGATGTCCGGCTTCGGCGGCGTGCTGCCCTGGGCGCGCCGGATGGTCGTCGAGGGGCGGGGCTGGCTGACCGCCGCCGAGTTCCTGGACCTGCTCGCCCTCTGCCAGTTCTTGCCCGGCCCTAATGTGGTCAACCTAGCCGTCGCCATCGGCGCCCGCTTCCGCGGCGTCCCCGGCGCGCTGGCAGCCTTGGCCGGCTTGCTGGCCATGCCGATCCTGATCGTGATCGGCCTTGGCACGCTGTATGCCGAGTATGGCAACCATCCCGTTGTCCGCCACGCCTTTGCCGGCTTGGCTGCGGCCGCATCGGGCCTGGTGGTGGCCATGGCCTGCCGGATCGCCTGGCCCATGCGCGCCCGGGGGCTGTCCGTCGCGGTTGCCCTGGCTGCCTTCGCCGCCATCGCCGTTGCGCGCCTGCCCCTGCTGCCCACGATGCTGATCCTGGCCCCGCTCAGCATCCTTCTGCACCGGCGGGCGCTATGACCGACACTGGTTGGCTCGCCCTGATCTACGCCCAGCTCTCGCTGCTCGCGGTGGGCGGCGTGGCCCCGGTCCTGCCGGAGATGCAGCGCCAGGTCATAGAGGTCCATGCCTGGATGCCCGCGTCCGAGTTCGCCGCCCTCTACGCCCTGGCCCAAGCCGCCCCAGGCCCGAACATGCTGGTTGCCACCCTGGTTGGCTGGCGGGTTGCCGGCTGGTCCGGCGCCTTGGCGGCAACCCTTGGCCTGATTGGTCCCAGCAGCGTTTTGACCTGGGCCGTGGCGGGCGCGTGGCACCGGTTCCGCGACCGTCCCTGGCGCGGGACGCTGCAAGCCGGGCTGGTACCGGTGACGGTGGGTCTAGTGGCCGCCGGGGCAGCGCTGCTCGCCTCCTCCACCGCCCAGGGGTGGCCCACGGCAGCCATCACCGGGGGCGTTGCTGCTGCCGTGCTGCTGACGCGTCTGCACCCGCTATGGCTGCTTGCCGGAGGCGCGGTGCTTGGGATGCTGGGTGCGGGCTAGGGGGCCTGCTTGGAAAGCCGCTCCGGCCAGCGGGTGCGCGGCCGGGGCAGGTGACGCGCGCTAGGCCCGCCGCCCGTGATGGCGTGCGCCGGACTCGGCCTTTATGGGGCGCAACGCTCCGCCGCGGCTGCCCTGCGTGCTCGCGGTTTGCACCATCCCCGAATATCCGCGTCCGGCGGCGCCCGCCGGCGCACGGCCGATGAACAGAACCTGGCTGCCCACCAAGCGCCCAGTCGTCATGCGCTCGGCACCGCGGCTGAAGTGCGCCGCCAGCATCTCCCCCCGGCGCGGGGCTGCGCCCTCGGTCCTGTTAAATCGTGCGGTCTGGAAGTATTCGCGCCCGTACCGGACAATGGGTCCGTAGTGGATGACCGGCATGGCCGCGGCCGCGAAGCGGCGCGGGCGTGCAAAGCTGTCGGCCTCCGCCACGTCCATTTCCGCCGGAGCAAGCACGCTGGCTGCGGGCATCGCCGCGGGGCGTAGGTCCAGCGGCGCCATCGAGGCGCGCGGCATGGCGATCACGATGGGGGCAGGAGCGGCCGCGGCGGCCGGCGTCCCCGCGCGCACGCCGGCGTTGGCCACCATCATGCCCTTGTCGGGACGGTCGTAGATGAAGCCGAACGTCGGATACACGCTGCCAAAGTCGCCGTTGCCCAGCGCCACCCGCACCGCCGTCCAGTCGTTTGCCGGCGACACGTCCACGACGGTGACGTTGCGGGTCACGACCCCGCGCCCGGACCAGTTGGCGTGGTCAATCTGCACGTTGCGGGCGTTCACGACGTTGGACACCACGGCCACATGGCCCATGTGCATCCGGCCCGTAGCGCGGAAGTTCAGGATGCTGCCGACCTCTGGCCGTGCGCCCCGCTCGTAGACGCCGGCTGCGTTCTCCCACCAGTTGACGGCGTTGCCCGCCAACTCGATTCCGGTGTTCTCCCGGGCGAACGGCACGCACTGCAACGCCCCGCCATAGCTGCGGTAGCGGGCCGCCCCGGCGTAGATGGCCTGGGCGGCATACGACCCCTGCCAACCGCCATAGCGCGAGGCCTGGGCGGGCTGGGCGCAGAGCGGGGCTGCCATCGCGAGTGCTGCGCCGACTGCTGCGACCTGGCCGCGGGTCCATGACGTCATGCCGAATGCCCTTTTTGTTCACGCCCGCGTGAGCAGGCTCTGAAACATTGGGTAACGTCGGCGCGAGCAAGCTGGCAACCCGGCATGGGCGAGTTGCGGCCCAACCCCCGCGTTTTCGGCAAATCAGGGTGTGGACAAACATCCAAGGTGGGACAGAAATCTTAATCACAGCCGCGTGATAAGACATCGAAACAGAATATTTCAGGTGCGTCCAACAAGCAACACTGTGCCTGTGTGGCCACGCCCCTGCACTAGCCCTGCCTCTTGAACTGGCGAAAGTGGCCGGCTGGCACCGGCCAGGCAAAACCTCCCCAGACCCCAAATATTAGGACATGAAACCTACTTGCAGGTGGTGACCATGATCTCCACGAGATGGCGGGGGTCGGCCATGTTCGCCTGCACGCATGCGCGCGCGGGAGCGCCGCCGTCCGGCAGCCAGGCCGACCAGACCTGATTCATGGCGTCGCGGTCGCGGATGTCTTTCAGCCAGATCTGGGCCTGCAGCAACCGGGTCTTGTCCGTGCCATGTGTTTCCAAAATCTCGTCCAGGCCAGCAAGCACCTCCTGGGTCTGCCCTGTGATGTCCTTGCTGAGGTCCTTCGCGGTCACGCCTTGGGTGAAAACGAAACCGTGATACTCGACGGCCTTCGCGAGCACCTTATTCGGCTCGGTCCTGATGATCTTGCTCATGCGGGCGTTCCTGGATTGATGGAGGTTGTCAGCGGGCGGACGGAGAGAAGGTCGGGCCGGTCCCGGCCTCCCCGGCGGTGGCTCCGGGCCGGTTCAGGCCGACGCAGGACTGCACGTCCCTGTCGCGTCCGAACAGGCTGCCCAACCCGGCGCTGGTCACGCCGGAGTTGTATGACGAGGCGAACGGCGTGTCTCTTTGGTCGCGGAAGGACAGCTCGCGCCGGTTCTGCGCGGCATAGACGCGATCCACCTCCTGCCGGCACGCCGCGGCGATGGCGCGGTCGCCGCTGGACCGTTGCGGTGCGCCGGTGCAGGCTGCGAGCAAGGCCGGTAGCAGAATGAGGCCAAGAGCCGGTACGCGTGGGATCATGGTGGGACTCCTTGGGGGAGCACGGCGCCATCGGCCAAGGGCCGGGCCAGCCGCGCCCGAAAACGGGCTTCATCGAACCGGGCGTTGGCATCCAGCGGCACCGTTGCCGCCGTGGCCAGCAGCACTGGGTGCAGGGTGGTGCCGCTGCGTCCGATGCAGAACAATCCAGCCAGCCAGGAGGCCCGGCCCAGCAGGTCCACCAGCGCCAGCAGACGGAGGCAAAGCGACAGGCCATGGCTAGTGCCGATCCCAACCGTCGCATCCACGGCGGCAGCCCAGCAGCAAGCATCCTCGTCGGCAAGGGCCAGGTCGGTGGTGCCGCCGTCGCGCCGGCGAAAGCGGAACAGCCGGGCTGCGCCCCATGCGGCACCGGTCGCGGCTTCCCGTGCCTGATCCCAGGCGTCGGCCAGGTCCTGGCAGCGCACCGGGGGCAGGGCCTCGGGCGGCAGGTCCACCAGGTATGTCAGGGTGCCGTCGCGCAGGCGTGCGGTGCGGATCGGGAGCGGGGCGTGGTCCATGCTGTCCGGCAACATGGCCTTCCCAACCCATTTGCGCCAGCCTGCGGCCTTGCGGCCGGAACCTGCGGATGGCGTGACCCGCCGCCTGCAGGTCCTGGATGCCGGCCCGCTCCGTCCAGTCCTTGCGATCGCTGCCGGTGCTGCCCCGCGCGACCGTCGGCCTGCGCCGACACGGGTTCCGGGACGCGGCGGCTGCGGTCCGCTTGATCCATTGCTGACGCAGGGAGGCGGGACGGCCCGGTCACGAAACGGGCGCGTCGCAACCGCCGGGCGGCAGGGCGGTGCCGGCCGGCGGCGCCGTGACCTCGAATGCCTGCTCCGCCAGCACCTTGCCCCCGGACAGTACGGAGAAGGTCCAGGTGCCCGGCACCATCTCCCAATCATAGGTGAAGCTAAAGCCGGACAGCGCCGGCTCCTCGAACAGCAGGCCTTCATCGGTTTCGACCGTGCCGCTCTGGCCGTCCGGGCGGATCATGACGGGGTGGGTCAGGCGCGTGGTGATCGGCACGCCCCAGGCCGGCACGGGCGGACGCACCTGGAACCAAACTCCGAAGCGGCGGCACGGCCCGGCGGCGATCCGTGCGGTCCGGCGCAGCAATCGAGCGCCGACGCTGCTGACCCGCTCGGTCACGCCGCTGGACCCCTGGGGCGTCCCGGACAGGGGGTCCTCACGCTGCACAGTGTATTCCCCGTATTGCGCGATGAAGATGTCAGGCTGGTCCGCTGCGGCGGCGGGCCGGGCCAGGACGGCGCACAGCGCCAGTGCGGCAGGCAGGGCTACTACGGCAGGCAAGGCCAGGCCGGGCATGTTCGGCATTCGGCGTTCCTTCGTCGCCGCCGGCAACGGGCGGGCGGTTCAGGCCGCGGGTATGACACTGCCGGGCAGGGATGCAAGCGACTCCACGGTGTCGAAGTCGCGCAGTACGGCGTCGTCACCCAGCTCCTCCACCGCGACGTGCGCCGCATGGCGGTCCAGGAGCCGACGTGCGCCCACGTCGCCGGCCAGGCCCAGGATGTCCGGAAAGAAGCGTCGGTCCCACAGCACGGGGTTGCCGACCTTGCCGCGGCAGGCCGGGGCCACGATCAGCCGGCCCTCGGCGGGATCATAGGCCCCTATGATCTGCTGCATCATCGCCCCGGTAACGAGCGGCATGTCGCCCAGGCACACCAGCACCGCCGCCGCGCCGCCGGGCACGGCTGCGATCCCGGCCCGCAGGCTGGCGGACAGGCCGGCGGCATGGTCCGGCGCGGCCACGAACTGCACGGGGCGGCCTGCTAGGGCATGGCGGACCTCGGCCTCGCGGTGGCCGACGACGACCAGGACCGGGCGTGCCGTGGTCGCCAGCAGGTTGTCCACCACCCGGGCCACCATCGCCCGGCCATCGGCCCCGGGCACCAGCAGCTTGTTGTGCGGCGCCATGCGGCTGCTCTGGCCTGCGGCCAGGACAAGTCCGGCGACCCCGCCCAGGCTCTGCGCCCCGACCGCGCGAGCGCGCGGCAGCGGGCGCTGGCCGGGGTCCTGCAGCAGCCCGCCTGCGCCCATCCCGGCCAGCACGGCCCCGTCCACCGGCTGGCCGGCGAACAGCCGCGCCAGCACCCAGTCTATCCCGTTCAGCCGCGGGCTGCGGGCGCAGCCGGGCAGGACCAGGGCCGGGCGCTCCCCGATGGCGCAGAGACAGATCAGGTTGCCGGGGTCCACCGGCATCCCGAAGTGCAGCACCCGGCCGCCCGCGGCCACGATGCCCGCCGGACCCACGTCCCGCCGGTCCACGACCGCGCTGGCGCCGGCCACGAGCAGCAGGTCCGCCCCCTGCTCCATCAGTGCGCGCAGCTCGGCGGCAATGGCGGCGGCGTCGTGGGCACAGGTGCGCGGCGGCAGCAGCGTGCCGGTCAGGCCCGTGACGCGCGCCGCGGTGGCCTCGGCGGTGCCGTCCAGGATGCTGCGCTTCAGGCCGGGCAGGGTGGTCATCACCAGGCCGACGCGCAGCGGGCGGAACGGGTGCAGGCGCATCGGTGGGCGCCGCCGGGCTGCCGTCTCCGCCTGCGCGAGCGCCGCCTCCGGCACCGCGAAGGGGATCACCTTGACCGTTGCGACCATCTCGTCCGCGGGTGCCGCGGCGGCGTCGGGCAGGGTGCCGACGGTCAGCCCCTCGTCCAGCACGTTGACGGCGTCCAGCGCCGCCCGGTCCACCCGAAGCAGGCCAGAAACGGCGGCGTGCAGGTTGACCCGGCCCGTGCTGGCTTTCGACGCCCGCAGCCCTGGGCTGAGCAGGGCGTCGGCCAACCGCCGCGCTGCCTCGTTCTCCGCCACATCCCCCGGGTCCAGCCGGGCCGCGATGACCTCCACTGCGCCGCCGGCGGCAAGCGCCGCGATGGCCGCTGCGTCCAGCGCCACGCCCTTTTTAAGCACCAGGCCCGGCAGCCGCCGCGTATGGGCCAGGATGGCGCCCTCGGCCTCCGCCAGCGGGACCGGGCCGAACCTCATGCCTTGTCGTTTGTCTTGCCGTGCCGCACCGCGACGACCTGGGCGAGGATGGACAGTGCGATCTCCGGCGCTGTCACCGCGCCGATGTCGAGGCCGACCGGCCCCTGGATGCGGGCGAGGGCGTCGTCGTCATGTCCCAAAGACCTCAGCCGTTCCAGCCGCGCCGCATGGGTGCGCCGGGAGCCGAGGGCGCCGATGTAGTAGGCTTGCGACCGCAACGCGCGGTCCAGGGCCGGGTCGTCCAGCTTGGGGTCGTGGGTCAACGTCACGATGGCGGTGCGCGAGTCCGGGCGCAGGGCGTCCATCGCCTCGTCCGGCCAGTCCGTGCTGACGGTCACGCCGGGGAACCGCTCATCGGTGGCGAAGGCGCGGCGGGGGTCGGCCACCACGACGCCGTAGCCCATCCGCGCCGCCATGGGCACCAGCGCCTGCGCGATGTGGACCGCGCCGACCACGACCAGGCGCAGCGGCGGGTTGTAGGCGTGCAGGAACCAGGTCTCGCCGTCCGCCTGCACGGTCCCGCTGCGGTCGGACCGCAGCGCCTCGGCAGCCGGACCTTGCAGGGCCGGGGGCGCCGTGGAATCGGGCAACAGGAGCTGTGCGCCGTCTGGCAGGCGCGTCGCGAGCACGGCTGGCACGCCACCGGCCCGCGCCTCACGCAGCCGCGCCAGCAGCTCCGCGTTCATCCCAGGCGCTCGACGAACACCTTCAGCTTGCCGCCGCAGGCCAGGCCGACCTCCCAGGCGCGCTCGTCTGTCACGCCGAAGTCCAGAAGTTGCGGCACGCCATCCCGCATGGTGCGGGCGGCGGCGTCGGCCACAGCGCCCTCGATGCAGCCGCCGCTGACCGATCCGGCCATGCGCCCGCTTGCCGTCACGGCCAACTGGCTGCCGGGCGGGCGCGGGCTGCTGCCCCAGGTTTCCGTCACGGTGGCGATGGCGACCTGCTCGCCCTCCGCCAGCCAGCCTGCGGCGGTATCGAGCACATCAAGAGTATTCGGCAGCGTGTCGGTCATGTCAGGCCCCTTGCAACGGCCAGCCCGCGCGGGCGGGCCGGTTGGGACAGCAGGTCCACCAGGGCGCGCAGGCTGGCGATGTTGTGGACGGTCCGGAACTCGTCCACATGCGGCAGCATCGCCCGGATCCCACCGGACTTGGGTTGGAAGCCGTCCCACCGCAACAGCGGATTGAGCCAGATGAGGCGGCGGCAGGAGCGGTGCAGGCGGTCCATCTCCTCCGCCAGCCCGGCGGCGCCGTCCCGGTCCAGCCCATCCGTCACCAGCAGCACCACGGCGCCCTGCGCCAGCACGCGGCGGGACCAGCGGCGGTTGAACTCGGCCAGGGCCTCGCCGATGCGGGTGCCACCGGACCAGTCGGGAACGGCGTGGGAGATCATCTGGAACGCGACTTCCGGATCCCTGAACCGAAGCTGCCGGGTGATGTTGGACAGCCGGGTGCCGAACAGGAAGACGTGGACGCGGTCCCGGTCGTTGGCGACCGCATGCAGGAAGTGCAGCAGCACTTGGGCGTAGCGGGCCATGCTGCCGGATATGTCGCACAGCACGACCAGTGGCGGCGGGCGCACGACGCGGGCGCTGCGGGACAAGTCCACGATCTCCCCGCTGCGGCGCAGGCTGCGGCGCAGGGTTGCGGCCAAGTCTAGGCGCGGGCCCCGGGCGTCCGGGCGCAGCCGCCGGGTGCGGCGCAGGTCCAATGGCAGGTGCAGGCGGCGTATCTCCGCCTTGGCGCGTCCAACCTGGTCGGCGCTCATCTGCTCGAAGTCCATGGTTTGCAGCCGCTCGCGCTCGCTGACCGTCATGACGGCGTCCAGCTCCGGCGGCGTGTCCTCCTGCGGGCGCTGCTGCGGGCGGGGCGGGGCCAGGGCCTCCGCCAGGCGGCGGCTGCCGGGGGAGGGGCGCTGTTCCTCCTTGGGCGGCGTGCCGTCCAACAGGGCCAGGGCCATCGCCTGCTGCGCCGCGTTCGGGTCGCGCCAGAACAGGTCGAAGGCGCGGTCGAACAGCTCCAGGTGCTCGTGCCGGTGGACCATCAGGCTGCGTAGGGCGGCGCGGACCTGGGTGCGCTGGCCCAGGTCCACCTGCTCCAGCGCCTGTCCGGCTGCAATGACTTCGGCTGGGCCGACGGGCAGCCCGGCCCGTCGCAGCAAGCGGGCGAAGTGGACGATGTTGGCGGGAAGCGCGGTCACGTCCTGCTCCCTCTCCCTCCGGGAGAGGGGCGGGGTGAGGGGGTCTTGGTTGGGGGCTTAAGCGCGACGGTGCCGTGGGTCAGAGACCTCGCGATGGCACGGGCAGTTCCGCAAGACCCCCTCACCCCGCCCCTCTCCCAGAGGGAGAGGGAGCAGGAACAGCCTGTCCCTGCACCTCGGTCAGCAGCCGCGCCGCCTCGGCTCCGCGGACTTTGGCGATGTCGTCCTGATATTTCAGCAGGACGCCCAGCGTCTCGTCCACGCCGCCTGCCGTCAGCTCGTTCTGATCCAGGTAGTGCAGCGCGCCGGCCCAATCTATCGTTTCGGCGACGCCGGGCAGCTTGAACAGGTCGGTGCTGCGGAGGCGCTGCACGAAGGCCACGACCTCCGCCGACAGGCGCGGCGCTAGGCCCGGCGCCTTGGCGTCCAGGATCGCCCGCTCCCGCGCCGCCGTGGGGTAGTCCACCCATTGATACAGGCAGCGGCGGCGTATGGCGTCGTGGACCTCGCGCGTGCGGTTGCTGGTCAGGATCACCACTGGCGGGATGCTGGCGCGTATGGTGCCGTATTCCGGCACGGTGATCTGGAAGTCGGCCAGCAGCTCCAGCAGAAACGCCTCGAACGGCTCGTCCGCGCGGTCCAGTTCGTCAATCAGGAGCACGGCCGGCGGCAGGTCGGGGTCTATGGCGGACAGCAGGGGGCGGGCCAGCAGGTAGGGGCGGCTGTGGAGGGCGGCGGCCAGGCGGCCCTGGTCCCGGTCCCCGCCGGCTTCGGCCAGGCGGATAGCCATCAGTTGCCGGGCATGGTCCCACTCGTAGGCGGCGGCGGACAGGTCCATGCCGTCGTAGCACTGCAGCCGCACCAGGCGGCGGCCCAGCCCAGCGGCCAGCACCTTGGCGATCTCGGTCTTGCCAGTGCCCGGCTCTCCCTCCAGGAACAGGGGGCGGCGCATCGCCAAGGCCAGGTGGACGGTGACGGCCAACGCGGGGTCGGCGATGTAGCCGCCGGCGGCCAGTAGCGCCGCGGTGTCCGCGACGGACGCGGGCAGCGCGCCGCCCGCCGGCAGGTCAGCCAAACACCCAGACCTTCGCGACCAGGATGAACACCGGAATGTAGAGCACGATGCCGATGATGGCGACGATGGGCAGGCCGAACATCTCCTTGGGGATCAAAGAGAGCAGGCTCAGGGCTGGGGCAGGCGTGCGCTGGCGGGCGGGCGCAACGGCTGCGGCGGGCTGGGCGGGGCTGGTCTGCTGCGGCATCGGCGTGGCGGTTCCTTCTGCGGACAGGCCGGCCGCGGACGCCGCGGCAACGGCTGGGGCAATAATGGGTCCCTGCGCCGCAACCTCCTGCGGACCCGAAACCTCGGCCGTGAAGCGGTCGAAGAACAGGTCCGCCATCTGCTTGCTGGTCGCGTCAATCAGCCGCGCGCCGAGCTGGGCAATCTTGCCGCCGACCTGCGCCTTCACGTCGTAGGACAGGACGGTGAACGGGCCGTCATCGGTCAGCCGCACGTTCGCGCCACCCTTGGCGAACCCGGCGACGCCGCCCTGGCCCTCGCCGCTGATGCGGTAGCTGTTGGGCGGGTCCATGTCGGACAGTGCGATGTTGCCGGTGAACCGTGCGCTGATTGGGCCGATCTTGACGGCGGCGGTGGCCTTCATGGCGGTGTCGGACAGGCGTTCCAGCGTCTCGCAACCGGGGATGCAGGACCGGAGCACCTCCGTGTCGTTCAGCGCGTCCCATACCTTCTGGCGCGGCGCGGGGATGCGCCGCTCGCCTGTCATGTCCATCCGCGTGCTCCGTCTGATGCGCTGGACCCTACCGGCAGGGGGGTGCAGGTGCAACCGCCCCACCTGACGCGGCGCGGCGGAGGTGCTAAACGGCGGCACCCCCAAGCGTTCCGGAGGCTGCCCGCATGACATACCTCGTTGCCGCCGACCTGCCGACCGAGCCCGCCGGGCTGCGCTTCCGCGCCCTGGTGGAGGCTGGGGCGGGGGCGGGCGGCATCATGCAAATCCCGGGCACGCACAATGGCATGGCGGCGCTGCAGGCCCGGGCCGCAGGGTTCAAGGCGGCCTACCTGTCCGGTGCCGCCATGACGGCCAGCATGGGGCTGCCGGACCTGGGGATGATCACGGTGGACGAGGTCTGCTTCTTCATTCGGCAAGTCGCGCGCGCCAGCGGCTTGCCGGTGCTGGTGGACGGGGACACCGGCTATGGCGAGGCGCTGAACGTCATGGCGATGGTCCGCAGCTTCGAGGACGCGGGCGCGGCGGCCGTCCACATCGAGGACCAGATATTGCCCAAAAAGTGCGGTCACCTGAACGACAAGAAGCTGGCCGACGCGCACGACATGGCCAACAAGGTCGCCGCCGCACGCAAAGCCCGCCGGCATCTCTATATCATGGCCCGCACAGACGCCGCCGCGAGCGAAGGAATGGATGGCGCCGTGGCGCGGGCGAAGCTGTACATGGACGCCGGCGCAGATGCGATCTTCCCCGAGGCGCTGCACGACGCCGAGATGTTTCGCGAGTTCGCGCGTCGCATGCCGGGCGTCCCCTTGCTGGCCAACATGACGGAGTTTGGCCGCACCCCGTTCTTCACCGCAGCCGAGTTCGAGGCGATGGGCTACCGCATGGTGATCTGGCCGGTGTCGTCGCTGCGCATCGCCAACAAGGCGCAGGAGGAGATGTACGCCGCCCTGCGCCGGGATGGGGGCACGCAGAACCTGGTTGACCGGATGCAGACCAGGGCGGAGCTTTACGCGACGATTGACTACGCGGGATACGAGGCGCTGGATCAGAGCATCGTCGGCACCGTGGTGCCGCAGGGGATGCCGCAGCGGGCGTGATGCTGGACCGCCCGCTCTACATCGGCAGCGAGCTGTATCGCCGCTCCACCTACGGCCCGACGCACCCGCTGGCCATCCCGCGCGTCACGACTTGCACCGACCTGTGCCGCGCGATGGGCTGGCTGGATGACGGCCAGTTTCGTACGGCGCCGATGGCGGACCCTGCCGACGTGCTGCGCTTCCACGACGCGGGCTACCTGGCCGCGTTGCAGCGGGCGGAGGCCGACCAGGCCGTGTCGGACGACGACCGCACGCGCTACAAGATCGGCGCCGAGGGCAACCCGGTCTATGCCGAGGTGTATCGCCGCCCAATGACATCGGCCGGCGGCGTCATGCTGGCGGCACGGCTGACAGCTGAGGGCGGCATCGTCCACTGCCCGGGCGGCGGCACGCACCACGGGCGCCCAGACCGGGCCAGCGGCTTCTGCTACCTGAACGACCCTGTGCTTGGCATGCTGACGTGGCTGGACCAGGGGCTGGAGCGGATCGCCTACCTGGACATAGACGCCCATCACGGAGATGGCGTGCAGGACGCCTTTGCGGACGACCCCCGTGTACTGACGGTCAGCGTCCATGAGGCCGGGCGCTGGCCCGGCACCGGCGCCGCTGCCGACCGAGCCGGGGGCCAGGCCCGCAACCTTCCCGTGCCCGTCGGGTTTAATGACAGCGAGATGGAATGGCTCCTGCGCCGGGCCATCGTGCCCGTTGTCCAGGCGCACCGGCCGCAGGCGCTGATGCTGCAATGCGGCGCCGACGCGCTGGAGGAGGACCCGCTGGCCCGGCTGTCCTTGTCCAACAACGCCCACTGGTCGGTGGTGCGGGCCGCCATGGACCTTGCCCCGCGGCTGGTGGTGACGGGCGGCGGCGGCTACAATCCTTACACGGTGGGCCGTTGCTGGGCCGGCGTCTGGGCCAGCCTGAACGGCATTCCCATCCCGGATCGCACGACCCCGGCGGCCGATGCCGTGCTGCGCGCCCTGACCTACAACCGCGCCGCCGGCCGCAACCCGCCCGAACATTGGTTCACCACCATCCGCGACGCTCCCCGCCCCGGGCCGGTGCGGGACGAGGTGGCGCGGCTCGCCGAACTGACCCTGCAGGAGACCTCCCTATGCGCCGCCGCGTCCTGATCGCCCTGTTGGCCTCCGTGCCCATTGCAGCTTGGGCGCAGATGCCTGACACCAGCAAGGCGCAGCCGGAGCTGCCGAGGGAGAAGCTGGTCATCGTCACCCGCGATGGCAACCGGCACGACTTCCTGGTGGAAATGGCCCTGCAGCCGGAACAGCAGACGGTCGGCCTGATGTTCCGCCCGACCGTGCCGCCGGATGGCGGGATGCTGTTCGACTGGGGCACGCCGCGGGACAGCACGATGTGGATGCGGAACACGGTGGCGCCGCTGGACATGCTGTTCATCAACGCGGACGGCATGATTCGCCGCATCGCGGAGGACACGGTGCCGGGCAGCTTGGCCGTCATTGAGAGCCGTGGGCCGGTGCGGGCGACGCTGGAACTGGCTGCGGGGACGGCGAAGCGGTTGGGGATCAGGGTCGGGGACCGGGTGGAGCAGCGGGTGTTCGGGACGGCAGCGAAGCCCTAATCAGGCCATCCGCATGATGCGGACGGGCAATTCAGCCGCACGATGCGGTGGCAAGGTTTGGCCGCGCGACACAGCCGGGGGATGCCGCCTGGCTACGGCAGCGGGGCGAGCAGGGCCGCAGCGACCTCGTCGGCGCCGCACGGCCTGGCCAGCAGATAGCCCTGCGCCTGGCTGCACCCGATCATCCGCACGAAGGCAAGCTGCTCCGGCGTCTCTATTCCTTCTGCCGTCACGGCGATGTCCAGACCCTGGCCCAGGGCGACCACTGCGCCGATGATGGCGGCGGATCGTGGTCCCGTTCCAATCTGGCCAATGAAGCTTTTGTCTATCTTCAGCTTGGTGAACGGAAATTGGCCGAGGTAGCTGAGGCTTGAGTATCCCACCCCGAAGTCATCCAGCACGATGCCGACACCAAGGTGCCGGAGATCGCCCAAGGTTGAGAGCGTCGCCGCGGTGTTGTCGAGCAGCACGGTTTCGGTGATCTCGAGTTCCAGCCGCTCCGGCGGCAGGCCGGTTTCAGCCAGGGTGGCCGTTACGGCATTCACCAAGCCGGGACGCCGAACCTGCTCGGGCGACAGGTTCACCGCCAAGCTGACCTTGTCCCAAACCGCGGCCTGTTCGCACGCGGTGCGCAGGACCCAGGCGCCGATGCGGCCGATGAGGCCGGTGCGTTCGGCAAGCGGGATGAATTCGGATGGCGGAACCGGCCCATGCGCCGGGTGCGTCCACCGGGCGAGCGCCTCCACACCTTCGCAGACGTTGGAGGCCAGGCCGAATATCGGTTGGAACGCCAGGTGCAGGCCGTTGCTGGCCAAGGCATGTTCCAAGTCGGCCTTCATCCGCGTGCGGCGGTGCAGCAGCACGGATAGGCTGTCGTCGAAGAACCGCACTGCATTGCGCCCTTCCGTTTTGGCACGATACAGGGCCATGTCGGCTTGGCGCAGCAACAGCGCCGGCTCGGCCGCTGATGCGTGGATGGAGTGCATCGCGACCCCGATGCTCGCCCCAACCTGCGCCTCCATTCCGCCGACCTGCACGGGTGCAGCTACGGCGGCGATCACCGCTTGCGCCCGTGCAGCGACGCTGTCCTCCGTGACGGCCGGGTCCATCAGGATGGCGAACTCATCGCCGCCCAGCCTTGCGAACAGGTCGTCCGGACCCAGGCACGGCCGGATGCGCTCGGCCACGGTCCGCAGCAGCTCATCGCCTGCCTCATGGCCCAACGTGTCGTTGATGTCCTTGAAGTGGTCCAGGTCGAGAAAGCAGACGGCAATGAGCCAGTCCGTCCCAACAGGCACGGTCCGGTGGTCGTCCAAGGCCGCGCCGCGCAACCGGCGCAGGACCCGGCCCAGCCGGTCGGTGAACAAGGTTCTGTTCGGCAGGCCCGTGAGGGCGTCATGGTGGGCCATGTGCCGGATGTGCATTTCGGCACGGCTGCGCTCCGTTATGTCCTCGTGCGTGCTGACCCAGCCGCCATCCGCCAAGGGCGCGTGGTGGATGGCCAGCACGCGCCCGTCCTGCAGCGTGACCTCGGTATCCACGACCTGGTCGGCGGCCCCGATCCGGTCCCGCCACGCCGTGTAGTGCTGCGGCGGCATCATCGGGCCGGTGCCAGCAAGGCAGCGGAGGCCGACGATGTCCCGCAGCGTCATGCCGACGCGGACATCTTGAGGGCTGAGCTTGTATAATTCGACGTAGCGCCTGTTCGACAGCAGAAGCCTTTGCTGGCCGTCGAACACGCAGACCCCTTGCAGGATGCGGTCCAGTGCAAGGTCGCGAAGCTTCAGTTCCGACTTGAACGCAGGGAATGGCACGGTGCTGCCTTCGGGGTTGGGGACGGCTCCGCAGCAGCTTGTCAGAAGCGATTGGTCACGGCCAGCGGGACGCATCATCGGCGGGCCTCCCCTTGATTCGCTCCTCTGATGGCAGGTTATGGTTGGCAAGCCGTTCGATGTCGTGGGGTCGGGGCCGCTGCGCTGAAAACGCTAGGTGCGAGCGTTGGCCTCGTCAGACACGCCCGCACGGGCAAAGCCCCTTTTATCGCCATCGTTTCGCGTGGGATGTTGATACCGCCACCCTAACGAGCCACACGGATGGGCATGACCCACCCCGACTTCGACCTGCAAGGCCACCGCGGCGCCCGTGGCTTGTTTCCCGAGAACACCCTGCATGGCTTCCGCGCCGCTGCGGACTTAGGTGTCCGCACGATGGAGCTGGACGTGGGCACCACCCGCGACGGCGCCGTCGTGGTTCACCACGATCCCGCCCTGAACCCGGATACCACCCGGAACGGCGGGGGACGGTGGCTGGACGGGGCCGGGCCGCTGTTGCGCGACCTGACGCTGGCCCAGTTGCGCGAATACGACGTGGGCCGCCTTCGCCCGGGGACGGCCTATGCCGAAGCCCATCCCGGCCAGGCGCCGCAGGATGGTGCGCAGGTGCCGACGCTGGATCAGGTGCTGGCATTGGACGCGGCCCTACGCTGGAACATCGAGTTGAAGATCATGCCCAGCCGTCCCGAATGGACCATTGCGCCGGAGGAGATGGCGGAGCGCGTGCTGCACGTGGTGGGCGCAGCCGGCGCCGGGGCACGGGTGGCGCTGCAAAGCTTCGACTGGCGGGCGCCCCGGCATGTCAGGCGCATCCGGCCCGCCATCGCCGTAGGATGGCTGACGGTGGCCGGCACCGTTGCCGACGCGCCGCTTTGGCTGGGCCGGCACGTCGCCGCCATGGCGGACGTGCCGGACGCCGTAGCGGCGGAGGGCGGCGGCCATTGGGCGCCGCATCACGCCGACCTGACCGAGGAGATGCTGAACCGCGCCCACGACCTCGGCCTGCGGGTGCTGCCGTGGACCGTCAACGCCGTCGAGGACATGCGGCGTTTGATGGACTGGGGCGTGGACGGCTTGATCTCCGACTGGCCTGACCGCGCCCTGACTCTGCTGACCGCGCCCTGACTCTGCTGGGCCGCCCTGATGCGGAGCGGCCCGGGCAAGGCTATGGCGCGATTGGTTCAGGTGGATGAACCAACCGCGCGACAGCGCTTGTTTCTGCGAGCGGGTTGTCGCTCAGACCAGGCAGCCTGATGCGATCATGCTTCAGGCCCGGTCGGCCAGCGGCACGAAGTCGCGGCGCGGCGACCCCGTGTAGACCTGGCGCGGGCGGCCGATGCGCTGCGCCGGATCCTCGATCATCTCCTTCCACTGGCTGATCCAGCCGACGGTGCGGGCAACGGCGAACAGCACGGTGAACATGCTGGTCGGGAAGCCCATCGCCTTCAGGATGATACCCGAATAGAAGTCCACGTTCGGATACAGCTTCTTGCTGATGAAGTACTCGTCGTGCAGCGCGATGCGCTCCAGCTCGACCGCCATGTCCAGCGTCGGGTTGTTCTTGATGCCCAGCTCGGCCAGGACCTCCTTGCAGGTCTCCTGCATGATCTTGGCGCGGGGGTCGTAGTTCTTGTACACGCGGTGGCCGAAGCCCATCAGGCGGACGTGGCTGTTCTTGTCCTTTACCTTCTCGATGAAGGCGGGGATGTTCTCGACGCTGCCGATCTCGGCCAGCATCTTCAGCACGGCCTCGTTCGCGCCGCCGTGCGCGGGTCCCCACAGGCTGGCGATCCCCGCGGCGATGCAGGCGAAGGGGTTGGCGCCGGTGGAGCCGGCCAGGCGCACAGTGCTGGTGGACGCGTTCTGCTCGTGGTCTGCATGCAGGATGAAGATGCGGTCCATCGCGCGGGCCAGCACAGGGTTCACATGATACGGCTCGGCCGGAACGGCGTTGATCATGTATAAGAAATTCTCGGCGTAGCCCAGGTCGTTGCGGGGATACATGAAGGGCTGGCCGATGGTGTACTTGTAGGCCCAAGCGGCAATGGTCGGCAGCTTGGCGATCAGGCGGAACGCGCTGATGCGGCGGTGCTCGTCGTTCGTGATGTCCAGGCTGTCGTGATAGAAGGCGCTGAGCGCGCCGACGACGCCGCACATCACCGCCATCGGGTGCGCGTCCCGGCGGAACCCGTCGTAGAAGCGGCGGAGCTGCTCATGCAGCATGGTGTGGCGCATGACGCCGTGCTCGAATTCGTGGCGCTGGGCCTCGTTGGGCAGCTCGCCGTTCAGCAGGAGGTAGGCGACCTCCAGGAAGGTGCTCTGCTGGGCCAGCTGCTCGATGGGATAGCCGCGGTGCAGCAGCACGCCCTCGTCGCCGTCAATGTAGGTGATCTTGCTGTCGCAGGCGGCAGTGGTGCCGTAGCCGGGATCGTAGGTGAAGATGCCGAGCTGGCTGTACAGCTTGCCAATGTCCGCGACGGACGGCCCGATGGTCGCGTGCCTCAGGGGCAGGGACAGCGACTTGTTAGTGCCGTCCATCGTCAGCGTGACGGTCTGGTTGGTGATTGCGTCCATCGTGCTTGATCCCCATTGCGGTGCGGCCACGGACGAGGAATTCCCCGCACCGGACTTGATGGCAAAATAGGGGCGGGGCGGGGCTGCGCGCAACCTTCGCAATTGCAGCATTTCGTCCCGTGTGCAGAGGCGCCTGTCCTGCCCGCACCGCGCCTGCCGCCAACGGCTCAGTTCGCCTGGGCCGCCCACAGCCCGATGCGCTGGCGGCGGGCGAGCCGCTCCAGGTCGGCCAGCTCCTGCGCGCCGGATGCGGCCCGCGCCCAGCCACCGGCCACGATGGCTCCACTCAGGTCCTCCCCAGCGGCGTCGCATGCCGCAACCGGGCGTCCCTGGCCGTCCCTGCCCGTCAGTCGGCAGTCCACCCGGCGGTCCCGCACCAGCGCGGCGAGGGCAGATGCCGCGGCGCTGCCGCAGTCCCATCCGCCGCTGCACACGCCGCCGCGCGGCGGCGCCTCGATCCCCCGCAGGCGGATCACCTGCCTGCCCAGGCGCAGGGTTTCGCCGTCAATCACCACGACATGGGCGGGGTCGGCCGATATGCCGTCCGGCACCGGCGGGGTTCGGCCGAACAGGCTCGATGACAGCCCCGCCGTTGCCACGGCAGCCACGACGGCCGCGGCACCCGCAAGCAGCGGCCGGATCAGCGTGGGCTGCAGCTTGGACTGGCTGCGGAATATGCGGCGCGGTGCTCTCATGAGGCCACGCCTAGCCTGCCCGGGACCGCCAGCGCAACTGCGGCCATTGCCGCGCTGCCGGGCAGCGCTACCTCCAAAACGGGTCGGCGTGGCGGAAACCGTGCCAGGCCGCGCGCACCTGGGTTCGAAACACCGCCGTGCCGGCCGCGACAAACCCGTTCACCAACCCGGCGGCATAACCATCCCCAGTCCGGCCCAACTGCGCCAGCAGGCCAGACGCGGCGGCGCCGTCGTTCAGCAGTCCCAGCACCTCCTGCAGCTCCGCCAGGTGACGGACGAACCGCCGGGCCGGCTTCTCGGGGAACAGCGGCTGGAAGAACTCGGCGGCGTAGCGCAGCCGCTTGCAGTCCTTCCGCAGCTCGTGCAGCGCCGGAAGCGGCAGCCGCCGCAGCCCGCGTCCGGCATGGCGGACCTTGCGGAGCCGCCGGTGCAGGACCGCGGCGGCGAAGCTCCTGGTCCCAGCTTGCAGCACTGCGTCCTGCGCCGCGCCCCGGCCCTCCCACGGACGCAGCGCCGTCGCGCAGGCCAGCGAAACCGCAAGCGTGCGGAACGCCGGGCTATCCAGGTGCAGGCGCAGGGCGGCATAAGCCGCCTTGCGCCGCCGCTGGCCTGCCGCCAGCAGCGCCTGCACGCGCCGGTCGTCCGGGAACAGCGCCGCGACCTGCGCGCCCGTTCCCGCCAGGAACACGTCCCAGTCCCGCGCCGCACCGAGCTGGGCGGCGGTGTCCCGCAGCGCGGCGGACAGCGGGTCCAGCTCCGGGCAGGCCGCGGCATGGCGGAAGATGGACAGAGCCGAGCGCAGCCGCCGCGTCGCGACCCGCATTTGATGGACAGGGATGGGACTTGCGCCGTCGCCCGCGCCCGCGGACCAGTGCAGCATCGCGTCCAGCAGGGTGCCCGCCACCTGCGCGATGGCCTCGGTCAGCATCTCGCCGTCCCTAAGACATGGCAGCGCCTCCGTGCGGGGCGGCGGCACGGTCCCACGGGCGGCGGCGCGGGCCTCTGCTGCGAGCGTGGCCCGGGGCACGGCCAGGCGCATCTGTCCCGCGATGGCCGCGGCGTGGCCTGCCAGCGCCTGGGCGGGTCCATGCAGCACGACCCGGCACGCCGGGCGTATGGTGGTTCCGCCGCGGAGGTGGCCCTCCAGCACCGTTGCCGTGACGCCATCCCCAGCCAGGAAGCGGTGGCGCCGGCCCCGGAACTCGGCAATGGCCGACAAAGGCGTGGCTGGGGGCAGGGGCAAGGGCAGGTCGAGGATTGCCGGACCTGGCGCCTCCTGCTGCACGGGCGCTGGGGCCGCCGCGGGCCACCACCTGTCCGGGGATGGACTGAGCGCCTGTAGCCGGCACGCGCCGCCCGCGCCGTGGTCGGCACACAGGGCCAGGTTGCGGCCGGCGAGCGCGCCGTCCGGCGTGTCCAGCCAGGACAGCTCGGCCCGGGAGGCGCGCCCGATGCGTGTCAGGCCAGGGAGGCGCAGCAGCCTCGGCAGTTCCTCCGGCGCGAGGATGAACTCCACCGCCGTGTCAGGGCGATCCGTGGCCGCACCGGGGCTGGCGGCCAGGGGCGGGGCTTCATGCGTGCCGGCGTCGGGGCCGTCGTCCGGCATGGTGGCGCGTCACGCGGCGGGCGGAAGGTCGCGCGGGGACAGGAAGCGCACCAGCCGCGCCCCGCCCGCAGCCAGGCCGGCCCAGGGCGGGGTGACTAGGAACTCCGCCAGCGCGCCGGACGGGTAGCCTTCCTGTACGCGGCGCGCATCGGCGCTGTCCGGCCCGGCGGTGCCCATCAGCTCCAGCGCCAACTCGTGCAGGCCGGGGTTGTGCGCGACCACCATGACGCTGCGGACCGTCGGCTGCACCTCCTGCAGCGCGCGGAGCAGCTGCGATGCCGGGGCGAGATACAGGGCGTCCATCGGCTCGATCAGCGGGGTCTGGTCCCACGGCTGCAGCGCGTCCAGGGTCTCCAGCGTGCGCTTGGCGGTGGAGACCAGCACCTGGTCCGGCGCCAGGCCCAGGCCGGCCATCGCCAAGCGCATCGCCGCCGCTGCCGCCCGGCCGCGGGGGTTCAGCGGACGCGCGAAGTCGGTCAGGCCCGGATCGTCCCAGGAGGACTTGGCGTGGCGCAGCAGGAGAAGTTGGCGCATGGCGCCAGACTGCCCGCGCCCGGGGACCACGGCAAGGCCGGCACATGGTCCTGAGCCAGCCTCTGCCGCCATTGCCCGCCGCCGGTTCCGCCCCACCTCGTGCGGGCCGCATCCGGCGCGGCCCCGGAAGGACCGACCCGTGCCCCGACCCGCCCTGACCTGTCACGCCCTGACCTGTCACGTCCGCCCTGCGGCATGAGGACGCTCCGCGTCGTCCTGGGTGATCAATGCACCCCGGGCCTGAGCGCACTGGAGGACCTGGATCCCGCGACGGACTGGGTTCTGATGGTGGAGGTGATGGCGGAATGCACCTACGTCCCGCACCATCCCAAGAAGATAGTTCTGATCCTGTCCACCATGCGCCACTTCGCCCGCGCATTGCAGGCGCGCGGCGTGCGGGTGGAATACACCCGACTGGACGACCCGGCGAACACCGGCTCCTTCCGCGGCGAGGTCCTGCGTGCCTGTGCCCGCCTGCAGCCCGGCCGGATCGTCGCCACCGAACCCGGCGAGTGGCGCGTGCTGGAGGACATGCGGACCTGGCACGAAGCCGCGGGCATTGAATGCGACATCCGGGACGACACGCGCTTCGTGTCCCGCATCCAGGACTTCCGCGCCTGGGCGCGGGGGCGCGGCGCGTTCCGCATGGAGACGTTCTACCGCGCCATGCGATTGCAGACGGGCCTGCTGATGAACGGCACGGAGCCGGAGGGCGGGCAGTGGAACTACGACCCCGAGAACCGCAAGCCGCTGCCCCGCCGGGTCTCGCCGCCGCCGGTCCCCCGCTTCCCGCCGGACGAGGTCACGCGGGAGGTGATGGACTTGGTCGCCGGGCACTTCCCGGAGCATTTCGGCAGCGTGGACGGCTTCGCGCTGCCCGTCACCGGACGGGACGCCCGCGTGGCGCTGACGGACTTCGTGGAGAACCGCCTGGCGCAGTTCGGGGACTGGCAGGACGCGATGCGGGCGGGGGAGGGTGTGCTGTTCCACGCCCTGATCTCCACCTCGCTGAACACGGGCCTGCTGTGCCCGGTGGAGGCGTGCCGTGCGGCGGAGGCCGCCTACCACGCCGGCCTCGCGCCTCTGAACGCGGTGGAGGGCTTCATCCGCCAGATCGTCGGCTGGCGGGAGTTCGTGCGCGGCGTCTATTGGCTGCGGATGCCGGAATACGGCGCGTTGAACGGGCTGGACGCGACCCGGCCACTGCCAGCGCTGTATTGGGACGCCGACACCCGCATGAACTGCCTGCACCACGCCGTGTCGGACACGCGGGACCATGCCTATGCCCATCACATCCAGCGCCTGATGGTGCTGGGCAACTTCGCGCTGCTCGCCGGCCTGCACCCGGACCAGGTGTGCGAGTGGTTCCTGGTGGTTTACGCCGATGCCTACGAGTGGGTGGAGCTGCCCAACGTGCGCGGCATGGCGCTGCACGCCGATGGCGGGATCATGGGGTCCAAGCCTTACGCCTCGTCAGGCGCCTACATCAACCGCATGAGCGACTACTGCCAGCACTGCCACTACGACGTGAAGCGCAGCACGGGGGAGGGGGCCTGCCCATTCAACGCGCTGTATTGGGACTTCATGGACCGGCACAAGGAGCGCTTCGCCCGCCACCCCCGGATCGCCATGCCGCTGCGGACGCTGGCGAAGATGGAGCCGGAGCGGGTGGCGGCGCTGCGGGCGCAGGCGGCCGGGTTCCTGGCGGCGCTGGACGCCGGGGAGAGGGTTTAGGAGGCCGCCTCCTGCAAGGGCCGTCTTCGCCGCAGCGTCATGCCAGCGGTCCTGCTTGCGGCACGGGCGGCAGGTCTATCCATGATAAATGCCCGCCCTTGCCGGCCCCAGTGTCCAGGAAGATTGCGGTTCCGCCACCTGCGCCCTGCCGCACATAGGGCCGTCCGTCCGTGCTGCGCTGGTCGTGTCCGCAATAGACCGTCAGGCCAGAGGGGAGCCGGTCCACCCAGCGCAGCACGCGCTCCGGGTAGCCATCGGCCTGCATCCGCCCGGTGGTTTCCCCAAACAGGGCGCGGGACAGCAGCGGGTCCACCCGGCCCAGCGGCGGCGGTGGCGGCTCGTGCAGCATCGCGGGGTGGAAGCCGCCGTGGACGAAGGCGATGCTCCCCAGGGACAGCCAGGCCGGGGCGCGGGACACTTCCTGCAATGCACGGTTGCGAAGCGCGTCGTCCAGGCCCCGCAGGGTGGTCTCCAGGGCGGCATCCATCCGCACGGCCTGCCCGGCCAAGGCACGGCCCAGCTTGCGGTCGTGGTTGCCGAGGATGAACAGCCCGCGGCCCTGGTCCATCAGCTCGAACATCGTTCGCAGCACCCCGGCGCTGTCCGGTCCGTGGTCGCTCAGGTCGCCCAACTGCACCACGAAGCGGTCCGTCGCCGTCGCAGCCCGGAACGCCCGGATGTCGCCATGCACGTCGCCCACGACGCGCAGCCCGACCCCTGGTGGGATCACGCGGCCACCGGGTCGGCATCAGGTTCGGCAGGTGCCGCGCCCTTCACGGTGCGGCGGTAGGCGTCCAGCGCCCGCCCACGGGCCTCGGCCAGGTCCACCAGTGGCGTCGGGTAGGTCGTGCCCAGCGCGATGCCGGCCTGCGCCAGCACGGCATCCGGGGCGGTCCAGGGCGCATGGATGTGCTTGGGGGGCAGCTTGGCCAGCTCCGGCACCCATTTGCGGACGTAAACGCCGTCGGGGTCGAACTTCTCGCCCTGGCTGACCGGGTTGAACACGCGGAAGAAGGGCTGGCTATCTATGCCGCACCCGGCGATCCACTGCCAGGATGCGGCGTTGCTGGCGAGGTCCGCGTCCACCAGCGTGTCCCAGAAGTGGTCCTCCCCGGCCCGCCAGTCCACCAGCAACTGCTTGACCAGGAACGACGCCGCGATCATGCGGACGCGGTTGTGCATCCAGCCCGTCCGCCACAACTGTCGCATTCCTGCGTCCACGATGGGAATGCCGGTGCGCCCACGCTGCCAGGCGCGCAACTCCTGCGGCGCGTGGCGGAAGGGCAGGGCGGCGAAGGCGGGGCGCATCGGCTGCTCGGGCATCTCCGGCTTGTGGAACAGCAGGTAGGCCGAGAACTCCCGCCACAGAATTTCGCTCAGGAAGGTGTCCAGGCCCTTTCCGGTGCCCTGCGCCGCCTGTTCGGCCACATGCCAGACCTGGCGGGGGCTGATCTCCCCCCAATGCAGGTGGGCGGACAGGCCGCTCGTGCCCTCCTGCCCCGGCAGGTTGCGTCCGATGTCGTAGCCGTGGACGGCCCGGTCCAGGAAGGCGCGCAAGCGGGTATGCGCCGCACCCTCCCCCACCTGCCATACGTTGAACCCGCCGGACCAGTCGGGCTTGGTCGGCAGCAGGTCCCAGCTTGCCAGGCTGTCGGACGCCACGGCGGGGCCAGCCGGGATGCGGTCCGGCGCCGGCGTCGGCGCCCCGGGACTGCCGCGGGTGCGGAGCTGGTTGGCAAAGGGCGTGTAGATGCCGTAGATGCCGCCGGTCTTGGTGCGTATGCCATCAAGGTCGAACAGGGTCTGCGTCCGGTGCAGGCGCAGCGCCGCTCCGGCAGCGTGCAACGCGGCAACCGCGTCCTCCGTCGCCCGGCGTGCCCAGGGTTCATGCTGGTGTCCGGCATGGACCTCGGTTGCGCCGGTCTCCCGCGCCAAGGTTGCCAGCACCTGGGCTGCCGGGCCGCGACGCAGGACGAGCGGGGCGCCCCGCGCTGCCAAGTCGGCACCGAGCGACGCCAGGCTGTGGTGCAGCCACCAGCGCGACGCCCCGCCCAGACGCCACCGGCCCGGCGTGCCGTCGTCCAACACATAGATCGGCACGACCGGGCGGCCGCCAGCCAGGGCGGCGTTCAACGCGGCATGATCCTGCAGGCGCAGGTCGCCGCGGAACCAGAGCAGGGCTGGGGGCGGACCGCCCGCGGTGCCGGGCCGCTTGGTCATGTCGTGTCCTCATGGAGATAAGGTTCGGTCAGCTTTTCAAATTGGGACCACCCGGCGGCGTCGTCCATAGCAGGCGGCTTCAAACCCTTGATACCGCGATTGCCAGGGTGGCATCCCATCGGTGGCGTACAGGAATGAAATGCGGTAGTGTCCAACGCCTCTCTGGGGCGCCCCGGCCCGCCAGCCGGCGGCATGGACGTGCCGGGGAGCCATGTGCATGGACCAGGACCTTGTCGACCGCATCTACGAGTGCTCCTTTACGCCCGCGCTATGGCCCTCGGTGCTGGATGAGTTGGCCGGGATCGCGGGAGCGCGGGGCGGCGTGTTCTTCGCGGCCAACACCCAGGTGCTTAATTGGACTGCATCCACTGAACTGCAGGACACCTTCGCCGCCTACCTGAACGACGGCTGGCTCCGCCGCTGCACCCGGCGTGCTTGCTGGCTATGCGAGACCCGTCCGGGCTTCCTCGTCGAGCAGGATGTGTGGACGGAGGAGGAGCTGGACGCCAACCCGGTTTACCGCGACTTCCTGCGCCCGCGCGGGCTGGGATGGTCCGCCGGCATGGCGATCCCGTTGCCGACCGGGGACAAGGTGGTGTTCAGCCTGGAGCGCGAGTATGCCGGCGGACCCGTGGACGCCGCGGGCATACGCCGCCTGGACGAGCTGCGGCCCCACCTGGCCCGCAGCGCCCTGATGGCGGCGCGTCTGAGGCTGGAGCGGGCCGAGGCCGTGGGCAGCACCCTGGCCAGCGTCGGCCTGCCGGCCATCGTGCTGGACCGCGGCGGCGCCGTGCTGGCAGTGAACGGTCTGGCGGAGGGGCTGCACGACGTGCTGCGCTGGGGCGCGCGTGACCGGGTTCACTTCCTGGATGGGGCAGCGGACCAGCTGATGCGGCAGGCCCTGGCCGGGCCGGACACCAGCGGCGCCCCCGTGCTGCGGTCGTTTCCGGTGCGTGGAGGGGATGGCCGGGCCGCCCTGGTCGCGCATCTGGTGCCGGTGCGGCTGACGGCGCGGGAGGTGTTCGGGGCGGGCGCCTCCATCCTCGTGCTGACGCCGGTGACGATGCCCAAGGCACCGCCCGCGGACCTCGTGCGGTCGCTGTTCGACTTGACGGCGGCGGAGGCGCGGGTGGCCTGCGCCTTGCTGGCCGGCGAACGCCTGGAGGACATTGCCGCCAGCGGCGGGGTGTCACGCAACACGGTGCGGACGCAGCTGCGGCAGGTGCTGGACAAGACCGGTTGCACCCGTCAGGCGGAGGTCGTGGCGCTGCTCTCGGGCCTGTCCGGGGGCATCGCGGTCACGGCCTGACCGGACGCCAGGCCCTCCACGGCAGCGCGCAAGGCGTCCGGGTTGCGCGCGAGCGTCATGTGCGGGCCGCGCAGCCGCACCACGCGGCCGCCCGCCTGCGCCATCCAGCAGTCCTCAGGCGCGACAATCCCGTCGTCCCTGGTCAGGATCATGGTCGAGGGCACTGGAAGCGGCAGGCTCAAGCGCTTCGGGTCCATGTCCCGGGTGTAGCGGCGCGCGCACACCCGGATCAGCGGCCCGATGCTGGTCGCGGCGGGCAGGCGGAACGGGCTTGCGATGGTCACGACGTGGGAGATGTCCGGCGCGCGCTCATAGGCCAGGTTGCGGGCCAGCACGCCACCCAGGCTGATGCCGGCCAGCCCGACCGGGCCAGACCGCGCCAGCACGTCCAGGCGGCGGTTGAGGCCGTCCAGGATGCGGGGCGTCGGACCCCAGTTGGTCCCCAGCCCCCAGCCAAGCGCGCGGAAGCCGCAGGCTTGCAGGAAGGCGCGCAGGTCCCGCGTGAAGCCGTCCCCGGCCAGGAACGCCGGCAGCACCAGCACTGTCCGCCCCGTGCCATTCGGCAGGGAGGCGGGGTCCGGCGTTCCGGGCCGTCGCGCAAGCAGCGACGCCGCCTCAGCCAGCAGGAGCCGCCGCGGTGGGCGGCGGATGGTGGCCGGGTCGAGCAGCGCGGACAGCTCAAGCGCCGGCACGGCCGCCCTCCGCCGCGCCGCGCAACTGGGCCAGCGTGAAGCTGAACAGCCGTCCCTCTCCAAGCAGGAAGGCCCGTCCCCCGCGCGGGAACAGCCGTGCGATGGCCGGGTGCGCCGCGTCCAGCCCGCCGGTGTAGGCGCCCATCGCCGGCAGCATGACCCGGCGCGGGTCGGTCACGAAACAGGGGCGTGTCACCACGCCGGCCCGGGTGGCGATGGCCGCTTTGGGATGGTGATGGCCGCACAGCTCCCCGACGGCACCGGAGCGGGCCTCGTGCCGGAAGGTCAGGGGTCCCATGGTCCATGCCGTGGCTGCCGTGCCGGGCAGGCCGGCGGGCGGCTGCGGGTCATGGTTGCCCAGGACCCACACCCACTCGGCGGCGTCCGTCATCGCGCGCAACCGCGCCGCGTCGCCAGCGGCCATGCGCGCGGCCCCGTGCGCGTCGTGGAAGCTGTCGCCCAGTGCCACCACGGTCCGCGGCTGCCAGCGGCGCAGCAGCAGCGCCAGACGGTCCAGGGTCAGGCGCGTGTCCCACGGCGGCACCAACTGGCCGCGCGCCGCTGCGGCCGATCCCTTCTCGAAATGCAGGTCCGCCACGGCAAGCAGCCCGGCTGCCGGCCACCAGACCGCGCCCAGCGGGTCCAGCATCAGGCGTTCACCCATGAAGTGCAGGCTGGCGGCAGTCATTCGGCTGGCAGCTCCTTGGGCGTTTTCGGCTTGCGCTGCAGGATAGCGAGGTTCGCGCGATGCACGAAGGCGACGCGCATCGGCGCCTGGCTGACCTCGCCCTCCCCGGTCGCCTCGGCGACCAATGCCTCGGTTTCGGCCAGCAGCTCGTCCTCCGACCCGCCGGTCCGCACGGTCTCGCGGCCGATGTCCAGCAGCACGGGGACGGCCAGCGGGGACACCCGGGACAGGCGCTTGTGCCGCACCTTGCCGGCTACGCGGCCCAGCATCCCGGACAGGCGGCCCAGGTCGGTCAGGCCCCCAGCGGCGTCGTTGCGGGTCGCACGCAGCAGCACGTGGTCGGGCTGGTGCCGGCGCAGCACGTCGTAGATCAGGTCGGTGTTGACCGTCACCTGCCGCCGGCTGCGCTCGGCGCCCGGCAGGTTGCGGTCAATCAGGCCGGAGATGACGGCAACGTTGCGGAAAGTGCGGCGCAGCATGCTGCTCTCGGCCATCCAAGCCTCCAGGTCGTCGCCCAGCATGTCCTGCTCGAACAGCGCCGGCACGTCCAGCGGCTCCTCCGCCGACCAGACGGCGATCACGTAGTCGGTGGCGACGAAGCCCAGCGGGGCGTAGCCGAACCGCTCCATGCGCCGGGTCAGCAGCATGCCAAGCGTCTGGTGGGCGTTCCGGCCCTCGAAGCAGTAGGCGACGGTGTACCAGCGCCCGTTGCGCGGGAAGGTCTCGACCAGCAGGTCGTCGGGACCGGGCAGCTCGGAGCGGATGGTCTGCATCCCCAGCCAGTCCCGCACCTGCTCCGGGAAGTGATGCCAGGTCGAGGGGTCGTGCAGCATGGCGCGGACCCGGGCGGCCAGTCCGCTGCTGAGCGGATACTTGCTGCCAGCGTAGGCGGGCACCATCGGCTCGCCCTTGCCGCCCTCGGCGACCTCCACCGTCGTCTCCCGCAGCCGGACGTAGCGGAGAAGGCGGCCGGCGAACATGAAGGTGTCGCCGGGGGTCATCATGTTGACGAAACCCTCCTCGACCTCGCCCAAGGACGCACCACGCGCCGCGCCGCGTCCGCCGGCCAGGCGGACCTTCAGCAGGGGAGCCTCCACGATGGTGCCCAGGTTCATGCGGGCCTGCCGGGCCACGCGCTCCCCCATGATCTGCACCTGGCCCTCGCTGTCCCGGAACAGCTTGCGGTAGCGGTCATAGGCTTGCAGGGCGTAGCCGCCGTCCTCCACGAAGCGCAGCGTGTCGTCGAAGTCCTGCTGGGACAGCCCGGCGTAGGGCTGGGCGCGGCGCACCTCGGCCAGCATCGCGTCGGGATGGAACGGCCCGGCGGCGGCGGCCAGCAGCAGGTGCTGCGCCAGCACGTCCAGACCGCCTGGCCGTGGGACCTCCCCATCCTGCTCGCCGGCGGCCACGCCCTCAATGGCAGCCTCGCACTCCAGCAGCTCGAAGCGGTTTGCCGGCACCAGGATGGCGCGGCTGACCTCATCCATGCGGTGGTTGGCGCGGCCCACCCGTTGCAGCAGCCGGCTGGTGCCCTTGGGGGCGCCGACCTGGATCACCTGGTCCACGCCGCCCCAGTCTATCCCGAGGTCGAGCGAGCTGGTCGCCACCACGGCGCGCAGCCGTCCCTCGGCCATCGCAGCCTCCACCTTGCGGCGCTGGCCGATGTCAAGGCTGCCGTGATGCAGCGCGATGGGCAGGGTGTCGGCGTTGATCTTCCACAGCGCCTGGAACAGCAACTCCCCCTGAGCGCGGGTGTTCACGAAGACGATGGTCATGGCCTCCGCCCGGATGCGCTCCAGGATCGCGCCGGCGCTCGCAAGCCCCATGTGGCCGGACCAGGGCAGCCGGTCCTTCGGAAGCAGGATGGACAGGGCAGGGGGTGCGCCCTGGGCTTCCTCCACCAGCCGCGGCGGGGTGCCCGCGCCGACCCAGTCCAGCAGCGCCTGGCGGTGCGCGACGGTGGCGGACAGGCCGACGCGGCGCGCGCCGGGAGCGATGGTGGTCAGCCGGGCCAAGCATAGCGCCAACTGGTCCCCGCGCTTGGTGCCGGCCAGGGCATGGATTTCGTCTATGACGATGGTGGACAGGCCGGCGAACAGGGCTGCCGCATCGGGCTGGGACAGCAGCAGCGCCAAGCTCTCGGGCGTGGTCAGCAGCAGGTTGGGCGGAGCGGACTTCAGCCGAGCGCGGCGGTTGGCCGGGGTGTCACCGCTGCGCGTCTCGACCGTCACGGGCAACGCCATTTCTTCGATGGGGGCCACTAGATTGCGGGCGATGTCGGTGGCGAGCGCCTTCAGCGGGCTGACATACAGGGTGTGCAGCCCGGGGCGCGGATGCACCGCTAGGTCCATCAGGCTGGGCAGGAAGCCGGCCAAGGTCTTGCCGCCGCCAGTGGGCGCGATCAGCAGGGCGCTGTCGCCGGCCTCCGCTGCCGCCAGCATCGCAAGCTGGTGGGCGCGCGGTGCCCAGCCCCGGCGGGCGAACCATCCCGCAAAGGGTTCCGGCAATGTTCCCATTCCCAGGAGATAGCGCGGAAGCCGCCGGTGTCCAAGGCCGCGCGCCTTCTATGCGTTTTCCGTCCGGCGTCCCGTACCGGGCCTGGTGCGCTTGCATTTGAGGCGGGGCCGTGGTGCCCCTCCCCAGATGCTTCCGCCCTGGCACCCCGAAAGCCTTGCCGCCCGCCTGCCGTTCCTGCGGCGGCGGGCGCTGCTGACCCAGGCCGTCCGTGCCTTCTTTGATGCGCGCGGCTACATGGAGGTCGAGACCCCCTATGCCGTCCCGGCCCCTGGGGAAGAAGTCCACCTGCGCGCCTTCCGCACGATGCAGGAAGCGCCGGATGGCAGCACGCGCCCGCTGTGGCTCCACACCAGCCCGGAGTTCGCGATGAAACGCCTGCTGGTGGCGGACGCCGGGCCGGTGTTCCAACTCGCGCGGGTGTGGCGCAACGGCGAGGGCAGCGCCCGGCACGCCGCCGAGTTCACGATGCTGGAATGGTATCGTCCCGGCCTGTCCTTCGAGGGGCTGATGGAGGAGGCGGAGGCCCTGCTGCGCGCGGTCCTGCCGCCCACGGTCCGCAGCGGCGGCGTCAGCACGAGCTTGGGGCAGTTTGAGCGGCTGACCATCGCCGAGGCATTCCGCCGCTATGCCGAGGTGGACGTGTTGGCGACTGCCGGGGATGCAGGCGCCCTGGCGACGGAGGCCGGCACGCCGCTGCGCTGTGGCGAGGGGTGGGAAGACCTATTCTTCCGCCTGCTGCTGGAGCGGGTGGAGCCGCATCTTGGGCAGGCGCACCCCACCTTCCTGACGCACTGGCCCGCCGCGCAGGCCGCCCTGGCCCGGCGCGACCCGGCGGACCCCCGGGTTGCGCTGCGGTTCGAGCTGTTCCTGTGCGGCATGGAACTGGCCAATGCCTTCGAGGAGCTGACGGACCCCGCCGAGCAGCGCGCCCGGTTCGTGGACGACCGCGCCCGGCGGCACGCGCTTTACGGTCCTGATTGGCTGCTGGACGAGGATTTCCTGGCGGCGCTGGCGCATGGGATGCCGGCAGCAGCGGGGATCGCGCTGGGCTTCGACCGGCTGGCGATGGCGGCGGCGGGCGCGGACCGGATCAGCCAGGTGCAATGGCTGCCGCAAGACTGAGGCGCTGCAAGACTGTGGCGGCGCAAGACTGTGGCCGTGATTGAAACCTGGCGCGCACCGTGCCAGCTACCGGCACATGACGATCCGCCCCGCCGTCCTTGCGCTTTGCCTGCTCGCTGCCGCTTGCACCACCGGCCCGGACCGGCGCGTGGTCCTGGCAACCTTGGTGGGCCAGCCCGAGGCGGATGTCGTGCGCGTATTCGGCGTGCCCAGCCGGACGTTCGAGACCGGCGGGCGCCGGTTCCTGGCATATGACGAGCGCCGCACTGACGTGATCCCCGGCGGTCCGTTCATCGGCGGGTTTGGCTACTTCGGATACGGCTATGGCGGCTTCGGCGGCCTTCCGGCGCAAGTGATCGAGCGCGGGTGCGAAACGACGGTCGAAGTGGTCGGTGGCCGTGTTGCGTCGTGGGCGCTGCGGGGCAACGCGTGCGGCTAATCGGACCTCTGGAGATCTGCGCAGGGATGAAGACCTGAGCAGCCTTCTGCGGATTGCCACGGCCAGCGGCCATATGGATGACAAGCCGCAGCAGGCTGCTCTGAGCGTGTCCGGTGCAGATGGAAGCATCGGACACGCTCTAGCTTTTGTTGATGCGAGCATCTGTTCGGCCCAAGCGAAGCCGGTTGATCCGAACATGCTCCAGGTGGGCCAGCCGCTTCGGCACGAGCCTATACTGCACGGGTGGGCCATCCCGGCCGTTGCCGACGCACCGTTCGCCGCGGTTCACCGTTTGGTGGTTCGGGAACAGGCACCGCCGCCCCGCGTTGCCGCTGGCATGATGAACTTCGATGCCTTCCGCCGCGCCGCGCTTCTGGGCCTTGCCGTGCTGGCGCTGCCCGTCACCTGCGCACAGACGGGTGATGGCACCTACGCCGGCGGCATTCAGGCCAGCCCGGCAGGGCGCGTGAACCCGGCAGAGCCGGGCTTTGCCAATGGCGGGGGCAACCGGCGATGATCCTTCAGCTGTCGGCCCGGGTGGGCGGCGTTGCGGTCGCTATCGCGATCCTTGCATTCTTGGCGGGATGCGCCGGGAGCGGCGTCGTGCCGACTGGCCCGGCAGGGCAGGCCAGCGCGTCCAACGTCAACCCCGAGACCGGTTCCCGCGGCGGGTCGGGGGCGGCCAACTAAGGCTTGCTCCCGGCGCGGGGCGCAGACCCGCCGGCGTGGGGTTCAACTACAGGCTGAACAGGCCAATCAAATCGAACGGAGACCCTCGATGCGTCCAACAGTGCTTTTGCTGCTCGCGGTTCTGGCCGGGTGCAGTGGCGTGGCTCCGACCGGTCCAGCCGGCCAAGCCAGCACGTCCAACCAGAACCCGATCACCGGCACCCGTGGTGGATCGGGCGCGTCAAGCTCCAAGTAGGGCCGCGCCGGGCGCGGCAGGCGGTGGGGCGGCTGCAATGGCGGCGTTCATCGCGCGCACGCCGGCTGCCGGGCCGTCCGGGTGGTTCCACACCGCGCCGACCACGGCCAGGAAGCTGGCGCCAGCCGTGACCAGCGGCGCGCAGTTGCCTTGCGTGATGCCGCCAATGGCGACGCAGGGCAGCTCCATCAGGTCACTCCACCAAGCCAAGATGTCCGGGTCGGCCCGTGTCGGGGCGTCTTTTGTCGTGGTCGGGAAAAACGCGCCGAAGGCGACGTAATCCGCGCCGGCCTCCCCGGCCTGCATCGCCAGGTCCCGGCTGTCATGGCAGGTGACGCCCAGCGTCAGCCCGGGGCCGATCAGCCGGCGGGCTTCGTCCGCTGGGGTGTCGGTCTGGCCGACGTGTGCGCCATCGCAGCCGGTGGGCTGCACCAGGTCGGCGCGGTCGTTCAACAAGAACGCCACACCCCGGGACTGCGCCACGGGCCGGAGCGCGTCTATGGCCCGCCGCCACTCGTCGTCCGCGGCCTCCTTAAGCCGCAGCTGCACCGCCGCCACGTCGCCCGCATCCAGGGCCAGGGCCAGCGTGTCTGCAAACGCCGGCCCGGCGGCGGTGGGCGTCACGAGGTAGAGCCGGCAGGGATCGCCCGCCGGCCCGGCCCCTGCCATCCCTAGCCCGCAGCTTTCTTGTAGATGGCGATGATGCGCGTCAGCAGCGCGATGGCCTCGTCGTGCGGACGCTGGAAGGTGTTGCGGCCCATGATGCTGCCGTTGGCGCCGCCGTCGGCCAGGCCCTGCACCTCCTCGCAGATGGCATCCACGCTGTCCTTGGCCTCGCCGCCGCTGAACACCACGATCCGGCGGCCGTTAAAGCAGGCCTGCACGACGTGGCGCACGCGGGCGGCCATGGTGGACACGTCTATGTTCTGTGTGGCGTAGGTCTTCTTGGCCGCTTCCAGGCTGATGACTGACGTGGGCGGCTTCACCTTGATGATGTGCGCGCCCATCAGCGCGGCAATGTGCGCGGCGTAGGCACAGATGTCCACCGCGGTCTCTCCGGCCTTGTCCAGCATCGGGCCGCGCGGATAGGACCACACGACGACGGCCAGCCCGGCGGACTTCGCCTCCTCCGCCAACTCGCGCAGTTCGTTCATCTGCTTGAAGGCGTATTCGCTGCCCGGGTAGATCGTGAAGCCGATGGCGGAGCAGCCGAGCCGCAGGGCGTCCGAAACAGAGCCGGTGACGGCCTGGTCCTTCTCGGTTGCCAGGCTGTTGCTGCTGTTGACCTTCAGAATCGTCGGGATCGCGCCGGCGAAGGTGGCCGCCCCGGCCTCGATCATGCCCAGCGGCGCGGCGTAGGCGTTCAGCCCGGCGGCCAGGGCCAGCTTGAAGTGGTAGTGCGGATCGTAGCCCGCCGGGTTGGGCGCGAAGGAGCGGGCCGGGCCGTGCTCGAAGCCCTGGTCCACCGGCAGGATCACCATCTTGCCGGTGCCGCCGAGCTTGCCGGCCATCAGGATGCGGGCGAGGTTCGCCTTGGTGCCGGGGTTGTCGGACTCGTAGTTGTCGAGGATGGCTTTGACAGCTGGCGTGACTTGCATGATGCCCCCGGGCGTTTCCATGATGTGCGGGCGGATTACCCGATGGGGCCGCCGGTGTCACCAGCGGGCGGCGCGACGCCTGGGCCAATGAGCCACGCCATGATGCGGCGGTCCGCGCCGCGCCGGGCCAGGTCCAGCGAAGGCGGCGCGTCCGCCAGCAGCCGTGCGCCCGATGCCGCAGCGCGTGCGGCGATGTCCGTCCAGGCTCGACCTGGATGCAGCACGACAAGGCGGCATCCGGCGGACAGTGCCTCCATCGCGCGTCCTGGCGCGTCGGCGCAGTCCAGCACGTCCAGAACGGCAGCGCCGGGCTGGGCACGTAGCGCTGCCGCGACGACGGCCCGCCACCACCCGCACCCCGCGTAGGACGCGGCCCCTGGTGCGGACAGCAGCGTGACCGGCAGGCCCGGCGCGAGCGCCGCCAGGGCGTGCGGCAGTCCGTGGATGATGATGGCCGGCGGCAGGGTCATGCTTGACCTTCAAGCAGTTGCACGCGAAAGCTTCATCCGGCACCACAACCTGGCGACGCAAGGGACGGCACGACGCAGCATGACGGACAGCAGCCCCAACGACCCCGCCGCCCGCCTGGAGGCTGCGTTGGAGCGCATCGCCCAGCTTGCCGCCCGCCCGCCCACGCCACTGCCCGGCCCCGATCCGGCTCTGACCGCCCGGCTGGACGGCCTGATCCTGCAACTGCGCGCGGCGCTGGACGAGGAGGGACCTACCGATGGCCCAAATCAGCCTTAAGATCAACGGCTATGCCTACACCGTAGGCTGTGAGGACGGACAAGAGGAGCACCTGCGCGCGATGGCGGCCGCCATTGAGGAGCGGATGACCCGCATCAAGGCGCTAGGCGGCCAGAGCGGTGAGAGCCGGCTGCTGGTTCTGGCGGCGTTGCTGATGGCCGACGAGCTGCACGACATGGCGGCGGAGCTGGCCGACGCGCTGGGCCAGCCCCGCCCGGCGCCGGGTGCAACGGCCCTGCCGGCACCCGTGGCACCGGCGCAGCTGGCGAAACTGGCAGCGCGGGCGGAAAGCATTGCGGCGGCGATGGAGCGGGCCTAAGTGTGGGATCGGGGCTGCCCGGTGCGTCAGGCACTTCACCCCCAGGGCCAATAAGCACTCTCCCGGGAGCTGGCGCTGCCATGACCGTGGTCATGGTACCCGGCGCCCACCTGCGCAAGCAGGCCTTGGGAGGGTGAGACGCCAACGGCCAGGGCGGCTCCACCCCATGCAGCAAGCCGCCTTCCCCCTATTCCTCCGGGATAGGGTCGGGGGGAAGGAAGCCGAGCGGGGCAAGGCCGGCCAATGACCGAAGCGAAGCAAGCGCTCCGCACCGCAATGCTGGCGTTGCGCGCCACGCAGGATCCAGCTTTGGGCGCACGTCTGGCCGAACACGTCCTGCACGACGCCCCGCCCAACCCCAGGCAATCCGTCGCCGCCTTCTGGCCTATGGGCCAGGAGATAGACATACGCTCGCTCCTGCACGCCCTGCACGCCCGCGGCAATCCCGTCCTGCTGCCCGTCACCCCGCCCCGTGGCCAGCCTCTGACGTTCCGCCGCTGGCGGCCTGGCGACGACATGCCCACCGAACACTTCGGCACCGTCCGTCCCATCGGTGAATCCGGCGTCCCCGACGTGCTTCTGGTGCCTCTGCTGGCTTGGGACGGGCAGGGCAGGCGGCTCGGCTACGGGGGGGGTTATTACGACCGCACCTTGGCCGGATTGCCGGGCCGCCGCACCATCGGCTGCGCTTATGCCGCCCAGCAAGTCGCAGAGGTCCCGTCCGGCCCGCATGACATGCCGCTGGACGCGGTGGCGACCGAGAACGGCGTGACTTGGTTCGACCGCAGCCACGCGTGACGGCCTGGCGTTCCCGCCTATATGCAACCGATCCCGTTCCAGCCCTGAAAGACTGCTGCACGCATGAGAATCCTGTTCCTGGGCGACGTCGTCGGCCGCTCCGGCCGTGACGCCGTGGCTGCCGGCTTGCCCAAGCTGCGCGCCGACCTCCGCGCCGACCTGGTGGTGGTGAACGGGGAGAACGCCAGCCACGGATTCGGCCTGGCGCCCGATATGGCGGAGGCGATCCTGGCCGCCGGCGCGGACGCGATCACGCTGGGCAATCACTCTTGGGACCGCAAGGAGCTGGTTCCCTACATCGGCGGGCAGCCGCGGATCGTGAGGCCGCTGAACTATCCGCCCGGCACGCCCGGGGCGGGGTCAGTGGCGGTGACCTTGCAGGACGGGCGCAAGGCGCTGGTGCTGAATGCGATGGGCCGGCTGTTCATGGACGCGCTGGACTGCCCGTTCCGCGGCACCGCCGAGCTGCTGTCCCGCTATAAGCTGGGCGCCAGCGTCGCCGCCATCGTCTGCGACTTTCATGCCGAGGCCACGAGCGAGAAGCTGGCCTACGCTCACAGCTTCGACGGCCAGGTGTCGCTGGTGGTGGGCACCCATACCCACGTGCCCACCAGTGACCACCAAGTGCTGGCTGGCGGCACCGCCTACCAGTCGGACGCCGGGATGTGCGGCGACTACGACAGCGTGATCGGCATGACCAAGGAGGGCAGCGCCGCCCGTTTCTGGCGCAAGGTGCCCGGCGAGCGCCTTGGCCCTGCAGACGGCCCGGCGACCCTGTGCGGCCTGTTCGTGGTCACGGACGACGCCACCGGCCTGGCGCTCAGCGCCGAGCCGGTGCGGCAGGGTGGGCGGCTGTCCCAGGCGGTGCCGCAATGCTAGAAGGGCACTCCGGCCCACCAGACAACGGATTCCGCCCATGGCTGGCCATAGCCAGTTCAAGAACATCATGCACCGCAAGGGCGCGCAGGATGCCAAGCGCGCCCGGCACTTCGCCAAGCTGATCCGCGAGATCACGGTCAGCGCCCGCCAGGGCCTGCCCGACCCCGCCTTCAACCCCCGCCTGCGCGCCGCCATGTCCGCCGCCCGCGAGGCCAACATGCCGCGCGACACCATCGAGCGTGCGGTCAAGAAGGCGGCCGGCGCCGGGGGCGGGGACGACTATGTGGAGGTCCGCTATGAGGGCTATGGACCTGCGGGCGTCGCCGTGATCGTCGAGACACTGACCGACAACCGCAACCGGACGGCATCCGACGTGCGCGCCGCCTTCAACAAGCACGGCGGGGCGCTGGGGGAGACGAACTCCGTCAGCTTCATGTTCACCCGCATGGGCGTGATCGAGTATGCCGTCGCCGCTGCCAGCGCGGACGCCATGCTGGAAGCGGCTATCGAGGCTGGGGCGGACGACGTGGCGAGCGGACCCGAGGGGCATGAGGTGACATGCGCCGTGGACGACCTGTTCGCCGTGCGCGACGCGCTGGAGGCCCGGTTCGGCCCGCCGTCGTCGGCCAAGCTGGACTGGCGTCCTTCCACCTCCGTCACCTTGGACGAGGGCCGGGCGGCGAGCTTGCTGAAGCTGATAGACGCGCTGGAGGACAGCGACGACGTGCAGAACGTCTATGCGAACTTCGACATCCCCGAGGACGTGATGCAGGCGCTGTCGGCGTGAGGACGCTTCGCTTCTCCCTCTCCCTCCGGGGGAGGGTCGGGGTGAGGGAGGGGCCATGCAGGACGCTGCTGGACAGCCGGACACGTCTAGATCAGGACAGTCCGCGCATGCGGCTTCCCTCACCCCAGCCCTCTCCCGGAGGGGGAGGGAGCGGCGCAGGCCGCCCCGCCTGATGGCCCGCCTCATGGGCATAGACCCAGGCCTGCGCTTCACCGGGTGGGGCGTCATTGACGTGCATGGCAATCGCCTGCGCCACGTGGCCGACGGCGTCATCGCCACCGACAACGCCGAATCCGTCCCGCACCGCCTCAAGTTCCTGCACGACGCTCTGACCCTGCTGTTCCAGGAGCATCGCCCGGACGAGGCCGCGGTGGAGGAGACCTACGTGAACCGCAACGGCACCGCCACGCTGAAGCTCGGTTATGCCCGCGGCGTCGCGCTGCTGGCACCCGCCCTGGCGGGGATCACCGTGGCGGAGTATGGCGCGATGGGCGTGAAGCAGGCCGTCGTCGGCACGGGCGGCGCCAGCAAGGAGCAGGTGGCGCTGATGGTCCGCCGCCTGCTGCCCGGCGCCACGCTGCGCCGTGCCGACGCGGCCGATGCCCTGGCCGTCGCCATCTGCCACGCCCATCACCGCGCCAGCCGGCTGCGCGTCATGTCCGGGACGATCATGGCATGAAGGTGTGGGCATGACGGTGCGGGCATGAGGGGGCGGGCGTGATCGCCATGCTGCTGGGCCGGGTCGAGGGGATCGAGGCCGCGTCTTGCATCGTGGACGTGAACGGCGTCGGGTACCTCGTGCAAGCTAGCACCCGCACCCTGTCCGCCCTGTCCGCCGCGGCTGGGGCGCAGCGCGTGCTGATCGAGACCCAGGTGCGCGAGGACGCCATCACCCTGTATGGCTTCAGCGACCCGGCGGAACGCGAGTGGTTCCGCCTGCTGCTGACCGTGCAGGGCGTGGGCGCCAAGGTGGCGCTGAACATCCTGTCTGCGCTGTCGCCCAAGGACCTCATCAACGCCATCGCCGCCGGGGACAAGGCGAGCCTGACCCGTGCGCCCGGCGTCGGCGCCAAGCTGGCGATCCGCCTGCTGTCCGAACTGCGCGACAAGGCGGGCGCGATGCCGACCGGCGCCAGCATCTCCGTTGCGCCTATGCCGGCAGGGCCGGAAGCGGATGCGATCTCGGCGCTCGTCAACCTCGGCTACCGCCGGGCGGAGGCGTACCCTGTCGTCATGCGGGTGTTGGAGCGGCTGGGGGAGGACGCGCCGGCAGGGCAGGTGATCCGCGAGAGCCTGCAGGGACTGGCGACCAAGTGATGGCCCTGTTGGCAGAAGCGGTTTGGCCACATGTACTCCGTCATTGCGAGCCGCTTGCGGCGCGGCAATCCAGGGACCACGGGCGTTGGGTTTTGATCTTGGCGGCCCCCCCGTCGCCGCGTCGCTGCTCCCCTCGCGATGACAGCCCTGACGAACAGCGTAGTGCCCGGCTTCGTAGGGCGGAAGAGCGAAGCGTCTTCCGCCTGGCCGCGCAGATACTCCCCTCATTGGCGGACGGCGTTCCGCCTATCCGCCCTGCACTGGCGATACCATGAGCGACGAGCGCGACATCACCCCGTCCCGCATGGACGAGGACGCCGGGGAGGCAAGCCTTCGCCCGCAGACCCTGGCAGAGTTCATCGGCCAGAAGGCCAGCCGCGAGAACCTCCGCATCTTCATCCAGGCCGCCCGCGGCCGTGGGGAGGCGCTGGACCACGTGCTGCTGCACGGGCCTCCGGGCCTGGGCAAGACGACGTTGGCGCAGATCGTTGCGCGCGAGCTGGGCGTCGGCTTCCGCGCCACCAGCGGTCCCGTCATCCAGCGCGCCGGGGACCTCGCCGCCATCCTGACCAACCTGCAGCCGCGCGACGTGCTGTTCATTGACGAGATCCACCGCCTGCAGCCCGCCATCGAGGAGGTGTTGTATCCCGCGATGGAGGACTTCCAGCTCGACCTCATCATCGGCGAAGGCCCAGCGGCGCGCAGCGTGCGGATAGACCTGTCCGCCTTCACCCTGGTCGGCGCCACGACGCGCGCCGGGCTGCTGGCAACGCCGTTGCGGGACCGCTTTGGCATTCCGTTGCGGCTCATCTTCTACACTCCGGCGGAGCTGGAGATGATCGTCAGCCGCGGCGCGGAGAAGCTGGGCTTCAACCTGACTGCGGACGGTGCCGCGGAGATCGCCCGACGGTCCCGCGGCACGCCGCGCATCGCCGGACGCCTGCTGCGCCGGGTGCGGGATTTCGCCGCCGTTGCCGGGCAGTCCCCCGTGACGCGGGAGCTGGCGGACGCAGCCCTGACCCGGCTGGAGGTGGACCGCCTGGGCCTGGACGCGATGGACCGACGCTACCTGCGGCGAATCGCTGAGCATCACAATGGTGGGCCTGTGGGCGTGGAGACGCTGGCGGCGGCGCTGGCCGAAGCGCGGGACACGCTGGAGGACGTGATCGAGCCATACCTGATTCAGGAGGGCCTGATCCTGCGGACCAGCCGAGGGCGTATGCTGGGGGAAGCCGGGTGGAAGCAGTTGGGCCTGAAAGTGCCGCGGGCGATGCCGCAGCTTGATCTGCTTGGGGATGTGGAGTGAGGGCTTCTGCCTGCTCCCTCTCCCGGAGCGAGAGGGAGAAGCAAGGTGACGCCCTATACCCACACCGTGCGCGTCTATTTTGAGGACACCGATGCCGGCGGCATCGTCTATCACGCCCGCTACCTCGCCTTTGCCGAGCGCGCCCGGACCGAGGCACTGCGCCAGGCCGGGGTGCCCCACCAGGAACTCGTGAACGGCTACGGCCTGATCTTCGTGGTGCATCGCGTGGAAATGGACTATCTGCGGCCCGCCCGGCTTGACGACGAGTTGACGGTCGTGACGGGTCCGTGGGCGCTTGGGGCTGCGGCCGTAGAGGTCCGGCAGGTGTTCACGCGGGTTGCCGTGGGGGCGGACGAGAGGGTGGGGTCGCTGCTGGTCAAGCTGGCCTGCGTGCGCCGGGCCGATGGCCGCCCGGCCCGCATCCCGGACCGCTGGCGGGCTGCGTTGAGCTAGGAGTGGGTCGTTTGGGCGGTGTGGATACGACGGTGGCAGGCGGCGACCTGTCCCTGATTGGCCTGTTCCTGCAGGCGGATCTGGTGGTGAAGACGGTGATGGTCCTGTTGCTGGCCGCCAGCGTTTGGGTCTGGGCCATCGTGTTCGAGAAGACGGCGACGCTCCGCCGCGTGAACCGCGCCGCGACGGCCTTCGAGGACCGCTTCTGGTCCGGCGGCAGCTTGGACGAGCTGTATGAGGCAGAGGGCGCGCGCCCCACCCACCCCGTCGCCGCCGTGTTCGGCGCTGCGATGGGGGAATGGCGGCGCAGCAACCAGGTGGCCGGCGCGGACGTGAGCCGCGGCGGCGTCCGCGACCGCGTGGACCGCACCATCACCGTGACGGTGCAGCGGGAGATGGACCGGATGGAGCGCTGGATGGTGTTCCTCGCGTCCGTCGGCAGCACGGCGCCGTTCATCGGGCTGTTCGGCACGGTGTGGGGGATCATGCGGTCGTTCTCGGCCATCGCCACCAGCCGCAACACCAACCTGTCGGTGGTGGCGCCGGGCATCGCGGAGGCGTTGTTCGCCACCGCCATCGGCCTGGTTGCGGCCATCCCCGCCGTGCTGGCCTACAACAAGATCAGCACGGACCTGGCGCGCTTCGCGTCCCGCATGGAGGGGTTCGGCAGCGAGTTCGCCGGCATCCTGTCCCGGCAGTCCGAGGAGCGGGCGTAGGCCATGGCGGGCGGGGTCGGCAATTACGGGCGGGGCAAGGGGCGCTACCGGCCCCTGGCGGAGATTAACGTCACGCCCTTGGTGGATGTGATGCTGGTGCTGCTGATCGTGTTCATGGTGGCCGCGCCGCTCATGACCTCGGGCGTCAACGTGGACCTGCCCAAGGCCAGCGCCGCGCCGCTGACCCAGGACAGCGAACCCGTGACCGTATCCGTCAACGCCGAGGGCAAGGTGTTCCTGCAGGAGACGGAGGCGGCGCTGCCCGACTTGGTGGCCCGGCTGCAGGCGGCCAGCGACGGCAAGACTGACCGCCGCATCTACGTCCGCGGCGACAAAGGCATCAGCTACGGCCGCATCATGGAGGTGATGGCCACCATCACCCAGGGCGGCTTCACCAAAGTTGCGCTGCTGGCGGAGCAGACGGGCGGCCCTGCTGCTGCTCCTGCCGCACGCGGTGCCGGCACGCCGCCGGCCGCCGCCGCGGTCCCGCCAGGTGGCACCCGCCGGCAGGGGCGCGGCTAGGCCCGCGTGCCCGCCGGGCCAGCCCTCATGACGGCATGACCACCTTCGACCGGCCTATGGGGCGCAGCGGCGCCATCTCGTTTGGCCTCCATGCCGCGCTGCTGCTGGCGCTGCTGCTGGCGCTGCCGAAGCACATCCCGGAGATGGGGCAGGAGAACGGGATCGAAGTCGAGTTTGTGACCCCAGGCCCGGCGCAGCGCAGCACTGCCCCGGCACCCACACCCTCACCGTCTCCCGCGCCAGCGGCCTCGCCGCAGCCGCCCGTCGAGCAGGCCGCGCCTGACCAGCCGAGACCAGAACCTCCATTGCCGTTGCCGCCGCCCCCGCCGCCGCTGCCGGCTGCGCCGACGCCTATTCCGCCAGCACCGGCCCTGCCGACACCTCCCCCGCCGGCGCCTGCTCCGCCCTTGCCTGCCCCACCCATCCCAGTTCCGCCGCCGCCGGCGCCTGCGCCGCGGCCCCGCCCAGTTCCGCCTCCGCTTTTGCCTGTTGCGCCTGCACCGTCCCCGGTCCCTGCGCCTCAGCCGCGTCCGCTGCCGCCGGCCCCGCCTGCCCCGGCCCAGCCGCGGCCTGCACCTCAGCCGACTCCGCCTGCGCCGCAGCCGGCCCGCACCGCGCCGCCGCGCCCGCCGGCTCCGGTACCGAGCCAGGCGGCAAGCGCCGCAACCACCCAGCCCGCGCCGTCCCGCACCACCACCGCCGACAACAGCGCCATCAGCGACGTGCTGAACCGGCTACGCTCGCAGCAGTCCCAAGCCGGCCAGCGCGACACCCGCCCCGCCCCCGCCCGCACCGGCGCACCCGGCGGCGGCAGCCCGTCGGGCGCGGAAAACGCGCAACTAAGCGCGGCGGCGCGGGGCGCCATCGGAGAGCGGCTGCGGGAGTGCTGGACCGGTGACCGGGCGGCGCTGGACTTCGACAAGCAGTCGGTCCAGCTGCGGGTCACGACGGACGCCGCGGGCGTGATACGTATTGCCGACTTGGCCGGCCCCGACGCATCCCGGACCGGGGTCGCCCGCGCCTTCGCCGAACGCGCCCGCCGGGCGGCCCTGGACCCGCAGTGCAGCCGGCTTCCGCTGCCGGGCAACATGCTGGGCCAGGTCCACACCTTCGACATCACGTTCCGGCCGTGAACAGCGAGCAGAGGCGCATCACGGCTGGCCGTAGCGGCTCAGGTCCGACCTGGCGCTTCCACAAATTCGCCATCACGCTCCGCCCACATGGGCACCAAGGAGACCCGCCATGACCAACACCACTCCGATGACTGCCGCCTTGCGCGCCCTGCTGGACCGCCGCGCCCTGCTTGCGGGCCTGGCCGTCTCCGCCCTGCCGCTGGCCGGCCGCGCCCAGGGCGTCGGCACCGGCAACCAGCAGCCGGAGATCACGGTGGACCGCGCCCGCACCGCGCCCATCCCCATCGCCATCCCCAACTTTCCCGGAAGCCAGCTTGGCACCGACATGGTTGGCGTCATCACCCGCAACCTGGAGCGGTCCGGCCTGTTCCGCCCCGTGGCTGGCAGCGGCGACACCGGCGACACCCCCAACTTCCAAGCCTGGAAGGCTGCCGGCGCGCAGGCGCTGGTGACGGGCAAGGTGGAGGGCGGCGGCAACGCCGTGCGGGTCGAATTCCGGCTGTGGGACGTGCTGCCCGGCCAGCAGATCCAGGGCACCGCCTACACCACCACCAGCACCAACTGGCGCCGCATCGCCCACATCATCAGCGACGTGATCTATGAGCGGTTGCTGGGCGAGAAGGGCTACTTCGACACACGCATCGTCTATATCGCCGGCACCGGCCCGCGCGACCGCCGGGTCAAGCGCCTGGCGGTCATGGACCAGGACAGCGCCAACAACCGTTTCCTGACCGACGGCGCCTGGCTGGCGCTGACGCCGCGCTTCCATCCGACGCGCGACCAGGTGGTTTACATGTCGTACCAGAATAACCGCCCGCGGGTTTACACCCTTGAGCTTGGCAGCGGGGCGCAGCGGCTGCTGGGCGAGTATGACGGCATGACCTTCGCGCCGCGCTACGCGCCGGATGGCAACCAGATCGTGATGTCGGTGACGCGCGGCGCCGGGTCGGACATCGTGACAGCAGGGGCGGGCGGCGGGCGGGGGCGGCAGCTCACCAACAGCGGCGCGATTGACACCAGCCCGTGCTTCAGCCCGGACGGGTCGCAGATCGTGTTCAACTCGGACCGCGGCGGCGACCAGCAGCTATACGTCATGGACAGCGGCGGCGGCGGGGTGCGGCGCATCAGCTTCGGCCGTGGGCGCTACGCCACGCCCGTGTGGTCCCCGCGCGGGGACCTGATCGCCTTCACGCGGCTGAACGGCGGCACCTTCGGCATTGGCGTCATGCGCCCGGACGGGTCGGGCGAGCGCATCCTGTCCGAGAGCTTCTCGGTCGAAGGGCCGACGTTTGCGCCGAACGGGCGCGTGCTGATGTTCTACCGCAGCAGCGCCGCGGGGGCAGGGGGGGCCGGCTACTCGTCCCGCCTGGTGTCCATAGACATCACGGGGTTCAACGAGCGTCCGGTGCCGACCAGCACCGATGCGTCCGACCCGGCGTGGTCGCCGCTGCTCGCATGACGCGGCTGCGCGGCCCGCTTGACCATGACGACCGCCGGGCCTATCGGCCCGGTTTGACGCCGAACCTGGCGACCCCTGCACGGGCGCCGCAACAGGGATGCCCTGCCCCATGAACCTCAAGATCGCCGCCGCCCTGGCCGCACTGGCGTTGCCCGCCCTGCTGGGCGCTTGCGCCGACAAGACCGCTGACGCCTCCAACGCCGCCGGGTCGGGCGCGGGCGCCGGCCTGAGCAGCAACGGCGCCGTGCCTGGCAGCCAGGAGGACCTGGCGAACAATGTCGGCGACAAGGTGTTTTTCGCCCTGGATAGCTCGACCCTGAGCAGCGACGCGCAGGCGACGCTGGACAGGCAGGCAGCGTGGCTGTCGCGGTATCCGCAGGTGGCGGTGCAGATGGGCGGCAACTGCGACGAGCGCGGGACGACGGAGTACAACCTGGCGCTGGGCCAACGCCGTGCCAACGCTGCGCGGGACTACCTGGTCGCGCGCGGCGTGTCGTCGGCGCGGGTCAGCGCGATCAGCTACGGCAAGGAACGCCCGGTCGCGACCGGGTCGGACGAGCAGGCGTGGGCGCAAAACCGCAACGCCACGACCTCGGTCCGCTAGGCCTGCCATGCGCCACGCCGGCCTGCTGACGGCCTTACCGATCATGGCTGCCGTCCTGGCTGCGGCTGGGCCGGCCGCGGCGCAGATGGACAGCCGCGAGGGCATCGTGCTGCAGAACCAAATCCTGGAGCTGCGGCGCGACCTGCAGCAGCTGCAAGGTGGGCGCGGCGGCCTGCCCCCGCCGTCGCCGCGCGAGGGATACCGTGGCGATGGCTACCGCGGCGGCGGCAGCGAGCTGGCGCCGCAGCTGTTGGACCGGGTGCAGACGATGGAGGAGGAGGTTCGCCGCATCCGCGGCCAGTTGGACGAGCAGGCGAACGCCATGCGCCGCCAGAACGAGGACCTGTCCAAGCAGATCGCCGACCTGAACTTCCGCTTGCAGAACGCCTCGGCCCGGGGCACCCCGCCGCCCGTGCGCGATCCTGCGCCACCGCCCCGCGACCCGGCGCCGCCACCCGCGTCCGGGCTGCGCGATCCCCGGCAAGGGCCGCCCCCCGACGCGCCGGCCACGCCGGGCCGCCGTCCGCCCGAGCTGGCGATGCAGGAGGGCAACGCCGCCCTGGCCCGCCGCGACTACCCGGCGGCGGAGGCCGCGGCGCGGGAGGTGCTGGGCAGCAACCGCGCCGGGCCGCGCGCCGGCGACGCGCAGTTTCTGCTGGCGCAGGCGCTGGCGGGCAAGCGGGACTATCAAGCGGCAGCGGTCGCGTATGATGACGCATACAACCGCTCCCGCACGGGATCCCGCGCGCCTGACGCGCTGGTCGGGCTTGCGGCGTCGCTGACCGGCTTGGGCGAACGGCAGGCCGCTTGCGCGACGCTGGACAAGCTGCGGGCGGAGTTCCCGTCGCCGCGCGGCGACATACGTGACGCCGCGGCCACTGTGCGGACCCGCGCCGGCTGCCGCTGACCCCCGTCGCGGCTCCTGTCACGTCAGCGGAGTTCGCCGGGCTGATGGCGCCGCTGGGGCCATTCGCCGGGGACCGCCGGATTGCAGCCGCCGTGTCCGGCGGCGCGGACAGCATGGCGCTTGCGTTGCTGCTGCGGGAATGGGGGCGACCCACCGCGCTGGTTGTGGATCACGGGTTGCGGGCGGAGGCGGCGGGGGAGGCCGAACTGACGCTGCGCCGGCTCGACGCGCTGAGGATCCCCGCCCGACTGCTGCGCGCCAGCCTGCGGCACGGCCCAGGACTGGCGGAGCGCGCCCGCGCCGAACGCTACCGGCTGCTGGACGAGGCTTGCCGCGCGCTGGGCCTGGCCGACCTCGCTTTAGGACATCACCAGCGCGACCAGGCGGAGACGCTGCTGCTGCGGCAAGCTGGTGGAAGCGGGCCGGCGGGCCTGTCCGGCATGGCCGGCGCCGCCCATACAGACGCGGTGCGCCGGCTGCGCCCGCTGCTTCGGGTGGACCCAGGCCGGCTGCGGGCGACCCTGAACGTCGCCGCGGTTGAATGGGTAGAAGACCCCAGCAACCGCGACCCGGCGACGCCGCGCGCCCGGCTTCGGGCGCAGCCCGCGGTGGATGGACGGGACGCGGCAACGCTGGGGGCGCTTGCTGCACGTTATGGGGTGATGCGGGCCGCGGGCGAGCGCGACGTGGCGGCGGAGCTTGCTGCCGAGGTGGATGTCCGCCCGGACGGAACCGCGCACATGCGCCGTGCCGTTCGCCCTGCCACGCTGTCCCACCTCGTTTGGTCTCTGTCCGGCGCCGCTCACCCGCCTGCCCCTGCGGCGGTCGCCCGGTTGGCAGATGCCATGCGGTCCTGTTTCGGCAGCTCGGCGACGCTGCATGGCGTGCGGCTGTTGCCTGCGGGATCGGGCAGGGGATGGCTGCTGGGGCGGGAAGCTGCGGCTATGGCCGAGCCTGTGCCTGTTGCACAGCGTTGGGACGGGCGGTTTCAAGCCGCTGCTACGGCGTGCGGGTCCAAACCGGCGGACGGGACTACACTGGGCGCGCTGGGCGACGACGCCGCGCGGTTGCGGCGCTGGTCCATGCTGCCGGCGGCGCTGCTTCGGACCTTGCCAACGCTGCGCAGGGATGGTGCTATCGTTGCCGTGCCGCACTTGCTCTACCCGGACGCCGCGGCCTGCCGCGCCGCGCCGGTCCTGTTCTGCCCCGGACGTCCAGCCGGGCCTGCTGCTTTTGCGGCAAGCTAGGCCGCGCGGGGATGCGGACCGGGCAGGGGCACACTATCTGCAACTCCACGCTGTGGCGCCGGCCCGTGTTGGGTCCGGAGGGGATGGCCGGGTCCGATCCATTGCTGCGCCCAGGACCCGGGAATGACGATGGGATCGCCAGGATCACATGATGAGCAATTTCGGCCGCAACCTCGCGCTTTGGGTCATCATAGCCCTTCTGCTCGTGGCACTGTTCAATTTTTTCCAGCCCAATGCGGCGCAGCGCGCGGACAACCGCGTCGCTTACTCGGACTTCATCACCGCCGTGCAGGGCGGGCAGGTGCGCGACGTGGTGATCCAGGGCCGCACCGTGTCCGGCACGCGGGCCGACGGCACGACCTTCCAGACGTACACGCCTGAGGACCCGTCCCTGGTCAGCCGCCTGACCGACAAGGGGGTGCGGGTACAGGCCAAGCAGGAGGAGAGCGACAACCAGTTGCTCCACATCCTGTTGAGCTGGTTCCCCATGCTGCTGCTGATCGGCGTCTGGGTGTTCTTCATGCGCCAGATGCAGTCGGGCGGCGGACGTGCCATGGGCTTCGGCAAGTCCCGCGCCCGGATGCTGACGGAGAAGCAGGGCCGCGTCACGTTTGAGGACGTGGCCGGCATTGACGAGGCCAAGGGTGAGTTGCAGGAGATCGTCGAGTTCCTGAAAGACCCGCAGAAGTTCCAGCGCCTGGGCGGCAAGATACCCAAGGGCGTGCTGCTGGTCGGCCCCCCGGGCACCGGCAAGACCTTGCTGGCCCGCGCCATCGCTGGCGAGGCGAACGTGCCGTTCTTCACGATCTCCGGCTCGGACTTCGTCGAGATGTTCGTGGGCGTCGGCGCAAGCCGCGTGCGCGACATGTTCGAGCAAGGCAAGAAGAATGCTCCCTGCATCATCTTCATTGACGAGATTGACGCCGTGGGCCGGCATCGCGGCGCGGGCTTGGGCGGCGGCAACGACGAGCGCGAGCAGACGCTGAATCAGATGCTCGTGGAGATGGACGGCTTCGAGGCGAACGAGGGCGTCATCCTGATCGCCGCCACCAACCGTCCGGACGTGCTGGACCCGGCGCTGCTGCGTCCCGGCCGGTTCGATCGGCAGGTCACTGTGCCCAACCCCGACGTGAACGGGCGGGAGAAGATACTGCGCGTCCACATGCGGAAGGTGCCGCTGGCCAGCGACGTGGACCCGAAGGTGATCGCCCGCGGCACGCCCGGCTTCTCCGGCGCGGACCTGGCCAACCTCATCAACGAGGCCGCGCTTGTGGCCGCGCGCATGGGCAAGCGGGTTGTGGCAATGGCGGAGTTCGAATTTGCCAAGGACAAGGTCATGATGGGGGCCGAGCGCCGGTCGCTGGTCATGTCCGAGGACGAGAAGCGCAACACCGCCTACCATGAGGCCGGCCACGCCATCTGCTCGATCAACGACCCCGGCTGCGACCCAATCCACAAGGCGACGATCATCCCCCGCGGACGTGCGCTGGGCATGGTCATGAGCCTGCCGGAAGGCGATCGCCTGAGCGAGAGCAAGGCGCGGCTGCTGGCGCGGCTGCGCATGGCGATGGGCGGCCGGGCTGCCGAGGAGCTGATCTTCGGTGCCGACCAGGTGAGCAACGGCGCGTCCGGCGACATCAAGCAGGCGACCCGCATCGCCCGCGTGATGGTGACGGAGTGGGGCATGAGCGACAAGCTCGGCATGATCGCCTATGGCGACAACAGCCAGGAGGTGTTCCTCGGGCACTCCGTGACGCAGAACAAGAACGTGTCCGAGGTGACGGCGCAGGACATTGATGCCGAAATCAAGCGCATCATTGACACGGCTTACACGGGTGCCAAGACGCTCCTGACGGAGCACCTGGAAGACCTGCACCGGTTGGCACGCGGCCTGCTGGAGTATGAGACGCTGTCCGGCGATGAGATCAGGGCGGTGATACGGGGCGAACCCATCATCAAGACCGTGGTGGACGAGCCTGCACCCGAGACGCGCCGGGCATCGGTCCCGACTTCCGGGCGTCCGCTGGCGCCGCCGCCCACGGGCGGGCTTGGGCCGCAGCCGCAGCCGGGCTAACTGGCTTGATGGGGACATGGGCCGGCCCTGCGAAAGCGGGGCCGGCCTTTTCCTTGTCTGGCGCGGCGTCCGGCGCAGCGGGCGGCTGGGCTGGACTGCTGCCAGGACCGGCGGTGATGGGCATCCTGAACGTCACGCCGGACAGCTTCAGCGATGGCGGCTTGCATGCCGATCCCAGCCGGGCGGTGGCTGCCGGCTTGCAAATGCTTGAGGACGGTGCCGCGATCCTGGACATTGGAGGCGAGAGCACCCGTCCGGGCGCGGAGGCCATTGACTCGGGCGAGGAGCGACGCCGCATCCTGCCCGTGATCGCCGCGCTGACGCGAGCCGGGGCGCGGGTGTCCGTGGACACACGCAACGCCGGGACGATGGCCGCAGCGCTGGACGCTGGAGCAAGCATCGTGAATGACGTGTCGGCGCTTCGGCACGATCCCGCGGCCCCTGGACTGGTCGCGAAACGCGGTTGCGCGGTCGTGCTGATGCATATGCGCGGCACGCCGGCCACTATGCAGGCCTATGCCCGCTATGCCGACGTGCCCGGGGAGGTCCTGGCCGAGCTTTCGGCCCGGGTGGCCGAGGCGGAAGACGCGGGCATTGACCGGTCCTGCATCGCAGTTGATCCCGGGATAGGGTTCGCTAAGACACTTGGGGGCAATGTGGCCATGTTGCGCGGCCTCGGGACGTTGAAGGTCCTGGGCTGCCCTATTTTGGCCGGGGTGTCGCGCAAAGGAATGGTCGGCGAGTTGTCCGGCGTTGCGGACCCGGCTCTGCGGGTGGCGGGTTCCATTGCCGCTGGGCTGTTCGCGCTCTCACGGGGAGCCAGCATCCTGCGAGTGCATGATGTCGCGGCGACGGTGCAGGCCGTCCGGGTCTGGCACGGCCTGGCCGGCTAGGTTAAGCCTAATCGAACGGAGCAGGGATTTGCCGATGAGCAAGCGACGGTTGTTCGGCACGGACGGCATACGTGGCCTGGCCAACGTGGACCCGATGACGGCTGAAACGGCGCTGCAATTGGGCCAGGCCGCCGGGCTGCTGTTCGTGCGCGGTGACCATCGGCACCAGGTTGTCATCGGCAAGGACACCCGCCTGAGCGGCTACATGATCGAGCCGGCGCTGGTGGCAGGCTTCATCTCTGCAGGCATGGACGTGATTCTGGTTGGGCCGTTGCCGACGCCGGCCATTGCCATGCTGACGCGCAGCTTGCGGGCCGACCTCGGTGTCATGATCTCGGCGTCGCATAATGGGTTTGAGGACAACGGCATCAAGCTGTTTGGTCCCGACGGCTATAAACTGTCCGACACGACGGAGCTTGAGATCGAGGCGCTGATGGCCGGCGACCGCGCGTCCCGGCTGGCGGGGCCGACCAAGCTGGGCCGCGCCGCCCGGCTGAACGACGCGGGCGGGCGCTACATTGAGGCGGCAAAGGCTACGTTCCCGCGGGGCCTGACGCTGGACGGGATGCGGATCGTTGTGGACTGCGCCAACGGCGCGGGCTACCGCGTGGCGCCGACGGTGCTGTGGGAGCTTGGGGCGACGATCATCCCGGTCGGGGTGGAGCCGGATGGCTTCAACATCAATAGCGGCTGCGGCTCCACCGTGCCGTCCTACCTGTGCGGCAAGGTGCTGGAGCACAAGGCGGACCTCGGCATAGCGCTGGACGGCGACGCCGACCGGCTGCTGCTGTCCAACGAGCGCGGCGAACTGGTGGACGGCGACCAGATACTCGGCCTGATCGCGCAAAGCTGGCGCCGCGCCGGGCGGCTGTCGGGCGGCGGCGTGGTGGCGACGGTGATGTCCAACCTGGGGCTGGAGCGGTTCCTGGGCGGGCAGGGGCTGCAGCTGCACCGCACCAAGGTCGGCGACCGCTACGTGGTTGAGCGGATGCGCGCGGACGGCTTCAACGTCGGGGGCGAGCAATCGGGCCACATGGTTCTGTCCGACTACGCCACCACCGGCGACGGCCTGGTCGCGGCCTTGCAGGTCTTGGCCGTGCTGGTGGAGCAAGGTCGTCCGGCGAGCGAAGCCTGCCGCTTGTTCGAGCCGCTGCCGCAGCGCCTAGGCAACGTACGCTTCAGTGGCCCATCGCCGCTGCACCATCCCCATGTCCTGGCCGCCGTCGCTGCGGCAGAGGCCGAGCTGGGCAGCACTGGCCGCCTGCTGCTCCGCCCCAGCGGGACCGAGCCGGTCGTGCGCGTGATGGCGGAGGGCGAGGACCGGGCGATGGTGGACCGGATCGTGCTGGAGCTGTGCGACGTGATCCGGGCCAGCGCCAGCCAGGCGGCATGACGGCGCCGCTGGGGCGCGTGCTGATCGTCGCCGGGTCGGACTCGGGCGGGGGGGCGGGCATACAGGCGGACCTGAAGACGGTCATGGCGCTGGGCGGCTACGGCACGACGGCGATCACGGCGCTGACGGCGCAAAACACGGTGGGTGTGCAGGGCGTGCTGGCCGTGCCGCCCGACTTCGTACGGCAGCAGATGCGGTCCGTGCTGGACGACGTCGGCGCCGACGCTGTGAAGACCGGTATGCTGGGCACCGCTGAGATGGTGGCTGCGGTGGCGCAGGTTTTGCGCGGGGTGGCGGTTCCAATCGTGGTGGACCCGGTGATGGTTGCCAAGGGCGGCACGAGCCTGCTGGACGCCAATGCCGTTGCGGCGTTGCGGCACGATTTGCTGCCCTTGGCGGCGGTGCTGACGCCCAATGTGCCGGAGGCGGAAGCGCTGCTTGGGCGGACAATCTCCCGCCATGCGGCCGCCTTGGACGCGGCCCGTGCGCTGCTTGGCTTGGGCGCAAAGGCAGTGCTGCTCAAAGGCGGCCATATGGACGGCCCGGTCGTGCAGGACATCCTCGCAGACGCGGATGGGATCGAGGTGATCGAGAGCGCCCGCGTTCGCACCCGCCACACCCACGGCACCGGCTGCACCCTGGCCAGCGCCGTGGCAACCGGGCTAGCCCAGGGGATGCCGCTGCGGGACGCAGTGCTGCGCGCAGGCGCCTATGTCCATGCTGCCATCCTGGCCGCTCCCGGCCTGGGCGCCGGCCACGGGCCATTGAACCACGCCTGCTTCCTACCCCTTCGGGACAAGGTTGGGGTGAGGGAAGCCGCAAGGGCCTAACCCGCGTCCGGGCGGCCCACCGCACGCCCCCCAACCTTGCTCCGCGTCCCGCCGCGTCCTACACGGACGGCGGGCCACGTCCCCCCACCGGGACGCTTCTCTTCTGTAAGGGAGAGCGAACATGCCGCTCGTACTCGACGCCGGACTGGCGAAGCCTTCCGTTCGTCCAGCCAACCCCGATTTCTCCTCCGGTCCCTGCGCCAAGCGCCCGGGCTGGTCCTTGCAGGCGCTGTCCGGCGCGTTGCTGGGCCGCAGCCACCGCGCCGCCGGGCCGAAGGCGCGGCTGCAGGAAGTGATTGACCGCTCCCACGCCATCCTCGGCCTGCCGGCGGACTGGCGCCTGGGCATCGTGCCGGGGTCCGACACCGGCGCGGTCGAGATGGCGATGTGGTCCATGCTCGGCGCCCGCGGCGTGGACATCCTGGCATTCGAGAGCTTCTCGGAAGCCTGGGCGACGGACGTGGTGAAGCAGCTCAAGCTGCCGGACGCCCGCGTGCGCGCAGCTCCCTACGGACACCTGCCCGACCTGACGGGCATTGATCCCGCACGCGACCTGGTCCTGGCCTGGAACGGCACGACCTCCGGCACGCGGCTGCCCCATGCCGACTGGATCAGCACGGAGCGGGACGGGCTGGTGATCTGCGACGCGACATCCGCCGCCTTCGCGATGGCGATGCCGTATGCCAAGCTCGATGTCGTCACCTGGTCCTGGCAGAAAGTGCTGGGTGGGGAGGCCGCGCACGGCATGATCGCCCTGTCCCCGCGCGCCGTGGCCCGGCTGGAGACCTACAAGCCTGCCTGGCCGCTGCCCAAGGTGTTCCGCATGACCAGCGGCGGCAAGCTGTCCGCCGGCATCTTCCGGGGCGAGACCATCAACACTCCCAGCATGTTGTGCGTGGAAGACGCGCTGGACGGCCTGCGCTGGGCCGAGTCGGTCGGGGGCCTGCCCGGCCTGATCGCCCGCAGCGAAGCCAACCTGGCCGCCGTCGCCGCCTGGGTGTCGCGGACGCCCTGGGTGGACTTCCTGGCCGCCGACCCGGCCACGCGGTCCTGCACCAGCATCTGCCTCCGCATCACAGCGCCGTGGTTCACCGCCCTGGACGGCGATGGCCAGGCGACGGCGGCCAAGCGTCTGGCAGGGCTGCTGGACAAGGAGGGCGTGGCTTACGATGTCGCATCCTACCGCGACGCGCCGCCGGGTCTCCGCATCTGGGGCGGCGCCACGGTGGAAACGTCGGACATCGCGGCGCTGTTGCCTTGGATCGAGTGGGCCTACGCCTATGTTGCCGTTGAAGCCGGCGCGGCAGCCGCAGCGTGACAGCACCGCGCGTCCTGGTCAGCGACAAGCTGTCCCCTGCCGCCGTCGAGGTGTTCCGCCGCCGCGGCGTGTCGGTGGATGTTCGGCCTGGCCTGACGCCTGCCGAGTTGCGGGCGTGCATCGGCGAGTATGACGGCTTGGCCATACGCAGCGCGACGAAGGTGACGCGGGAGGTGCTGGACGCCGCCCCGCGCCTGCGCGTGGTGGGCCGCGCCGGCATCGGCGTGGACAACGTGGACGTAAAGGCCGCGACCGCCCGCGGCGTCGTGGTGATGAATACGCCCAACGGCAACGCCATCACCACGGCGGAGCACGCCATCGCCATGATGTTCGCGCTCGCCCGGCAGATCCCGGAGGCGACGGCCAGCACCCGGGCGGGCAAGTGGGAGAAGAACCGCTTCCTGGGGGTCGAGCTGACGGGCAAGACGCTGGGCCTGATCGGCTGCGGCAACATCGGCGCCATCGTCGCCAACCGCGCCGCCGGCCTGCACATGCGCGTGGTGGCCTACGATCCTTACTTGACGGAGGCCCGGGCCGTCGCGCTGGGGGTCGAGAAGCTGGAGTTGCCGGAGTTGCTGGCCCGCGCCGACGTCATCACCCTGCACACGCCGCTGACCGACGCCACCCGCAACATCCTGTCCCGCGACGCCCTGGCCGCCTGCAAGCGGGGCGTCCGCATCGTGAACTGCGCCCGCGGCGGCTTGGTGGACGAGGCGGCGCTGGCCGACGCCCTGGCGACTGGCCAAGTGGCCGGCGCGGCGCTGGACGTGTTCGAGACGGAACCGGCGGCCAGCAGCCCGCTGTTCGCATTCGACAACGTCGTCTGCACCCCGCATCTGGGCGCTGCGACGAGTGAGGCGCAGGAGAATGTGGCGCTGCAGGTGGCGGACCAGATGGCCGACTTCCTGCTGACCGGCGCGGTGTCCAACGCCATCAACATGGCGTCCGTATCAGCGGAGGACGCGCCGCGGCTGCGGCCCTACATGGAGCTGTGCCGGCTGCTGGGCGCATTTGCCGGGCAGATGACGGCCGCCGATGGCGGGGCGCTGCGGAGCGTGACCGTCGAGTATGATGGGCAGGCGGCGGCGCTGAACCACCGGCCCCTGACGGCGGCGGCGGTGGCCGGGCTGCTCGGCCCGATGATGGCGGGGGTCAACATGGTCAACGCGCCGGTGATCGCACGGGAGCACGGGGTGGACGTGACCGAGACCGTGCATGACCGGCCGAGCGAGTACCAGGCGCTGGTGCGGCTGACGGTGACGACGGACCGGCTGACCCGGAGCGTCGCGGGCACGCTGTTCGGCGGCGCCGGGCCGCGTCTGGTGGAGATCAAGGGCATCAAGGTGGAGGCCGACTTCGGGCGGCACATGCTGTATGTGACCAACCAGGACCGTCCCGGCTTCATCGGACGGTTCGGCGCGGTGCTGTCGGACGCGGGCATCAACATCGCCACCTTCCACCTTGGCCGTGCCGCGGCGGGCGGCGACGCGATCTGCCTGGCGTCCGTGGACGGGCCGGTGCCGGAGGCGGTGCTGGCGCAGATGCGCGCCCTGCCGCTGGTGGTGCAGGCGACGCCCCTGCAGTTCTAGTCTATAGCCTGCCCGGCATGACCGACGACCCGCCCCCGCACCCGGCGCTGCTGCCGGCCGGCCTGCACGACCTGCTTGCGCCCGATGCGGAGGCGGAGGCCGCGGCGGTGCATCGCCTGATGAGCGCCTTCGCCGCCCACGGCTACGACCGCGTGAAGCCGCCGCTGCTGGAGTTCGAAGACGGTCTGCTGGCCGGTGCCGGCGCGGCGATGCAGGACCAGACGTTCCGCGTCATGGACCCGGATACTCACCGCATGATGGGCGTGCGCGCGGACATGACGCCGCAGGTGGCGCGCATCGCCGCGACCCGCCTGGCCCGGCACCCCCGGCCGCTGCGCCTGTCCTATGCTGGGCAGTGCCTGCTGGTGCGCGGCTTGGGCCTGGCTCCGGACCGGCAGGTGGCGCAGGCGGGAATCGAGTTGATCGGCGTGGACTCGCCCGCGGCGGACGCCGAGATCGCGGTGCTCGGCGCCGCGGCCCTGGCCGCCATCGGGCTGGACCGGATCAGCTTCGACCTGACTTTGCCTCCGCTGGCTCCGGCGCTGCTGGACGGGGCGGGGATTGCTGGCCCGGCCCGCCGTGCCCTGGCCCATGCCCTGGACCGGAAGGATGTCGCCGAGGTCGCCCGGCATGGCGGGCCGCTGGCCAGGCTGCTGACCGACCTGCTGCTGGCAGCCGGGCCAGCTGGGCCGGCGCTGAGCGTGCTGGCCGCTGCCAACCTGCCGCCCGCCGCTGCCGTGCTGTGCGCCCGGTTGCGCGACACTGTGCTTGCCATCCAAGCGCAGGTGCCGGGGCTGCTGCTGACGCTGGACCCCATCGAGTTCCGCGGCTTCCGCTACCACACCGGCGTCTGCATGACGGTGTATGCGCCTGGGCGGCATGAGGAGTTGGGGCGGGGTGGGCGCTATGTGTCCGGCGAGGCCGAGCCGGCGACGGGGTTGACGCTGTTTCCCGATGCACTGCTGCGCGCCCTGCCGCCTGCGCCGGCCCGGCCGCGCGCGTTCCTTCCCTGGGGTGCGTCGGCAGAGGCCGGGGCGGCGCTGCGGGCCGAGGGCTACGCCACTGTTCCTGCACTGGGCGACCTGCCCGAACCCTTGGCAGAAGCCCGCCGCCTCGGCTGCACCCACATCCTGCGGGACGGCGGCCCCGTGCCCGTCAACATGGAGAAGTAGATGCCCAACGTCGCCGTTATCGGTGCCCAGTGGGGGGACGAGGGGAAGGGCAAGATCGTGGACTGGCTGGCCAGCCGGGCCGACATCGTCGTGCGCTTCCAGGGCGGGCACAACGCCGGGCATACTCTGGTGGTGGGCAACCAGACCTACCGCTTGTCCTTGCTGCCCAGCGGGCTGGTGCGCGGCAAGCTGGGCGTGATCGGCAACGGCGTGGTCGTGGACCCCGAGGCGCTGCTGGCAGAGATGGACCGGGTGCGCGCCCAGGGCGTCGCGGTCGGGCCGGACAACCTGCGCATTGCCGAGAACGCCGTGCTGATCCTGCCCGTGCATGGCGCGCTGGACCGCGCGCGGGAGGCGGCGCGCGGCGACCGCAAGATCGGCACCACCGGGCGCGGCATCGGCCCGGCCTACGAAGACAAGGTGGCCCGCCGCGCCATCCGTGTCTGCGACTTGGCCGAGCCGGAGACGCTGGCAGCCAAGCTGGACGAGCTGCTGCTGCACCACAACACCCTGCTGACGGGCCTGGGCGCCCCGCCGTTCGAGAAACAGGCGCTGCTGGATCTGCTGCTGGGCCTGGCGCCTCGCATCCTGCCGCACGTGGAGCCCGTGTGGGAGCGGCTGGACGCTGCGCGCAAGGCGGGCAGCCGCATCCTGTTTGAGGGCGCGCAGGCTGTCATGTTGGACGTGGACCACGGGACCTACCCCTTTGTGACCAGCAGCAACACCATCGCCGCAACGGCTGCTGCCGGGTCGGGCGTCGGGCCGGCGCAGGTCGGCATGGTGCTGGGCATCGCCAAGGCGTACACGACTCGGGTCGGGTCCGGACCGTTTCCGACCGAGCTGCACGACGACATCGGCAAGATGCTGGGCACCCGCGGGCATGAATTCGGCACGGTGACGGGACGGCCGCGGCGGTGTGGCTGGTTCGACGCTGCGCTGGTGCGGCAAGCGTGCAAGGTGGGCGGCATCCAGGGGCTGGCGCTCACCAAGCTGGACGTGCTGGACGGGCTGGCGGAGCTGCAGATCGGCGTGGGCTACGAGATCGGCGGCCAGCGGCTCCAGCACCTGCCGGCCGGGCAGGCGGCCCAGGCCGCGGCAGTTCCAGTATATGAAAGCATCGAGGGCTGGACCGGCAGCACCCGCGGTGCCCGGCGCTGGGCCGACCTGCCGGCGCAGGCGATCAAGTATGTGCGCCGGGTTGAAGAGCTGGTGGAGGTTCCCGTCACGCTGCTGTCCACCAGTCCCGAGCGGGACGACACCATCCTGATGCGCGACCCGTTCGAGGGTTAGGCAGCTTGCGCTCGTCCCCACCCCTGGGAGGATGTTCCGAGCGTCTCCTCGGTTTTACGAGGGTAGGAATGGTGCGATTGCAGCACTTGGAGCCTTCATCTCAACGCTGGCAGCAGGCTCGGGACGCGGTCCCTAGGAACCCAACTGGTGCGCCTGTTCCGCCCGGACCGGAAAACTTCGACGACGGTGAGGTGGTTCCAATGTCGTCATTACCACTTGCCGGTTTGAACGGCCAGCCTGGGACTTCTGACGTCAGAAGCAGTATGGGCTTGCAACGCATCCGCCTACCTCCGATGCACGCGAATTTCCGGCACATCAGATCGGTGTGGGAGCAGCATAGCTGCGAAAGCGACTATTGCGGAGAACGAAAGGCCCGCCGCAACACGCGGCGGGCCTCATCAACTAGCAAGCTGGAATCGTCCTACGCCGCCTGCGCCATCCGACGTTCGGCCACCTGAGTCTTCATGGCCTTCTGCAGCTTCTCGAACGCTCGAACCTCGATCTGCCGCACGCGCTCCCGGCTGATGTTATATTGCTGGGAAAGGTCCTCCAGCGTAGTCGGGTTGTCCTTCAAGCGACGTTCGATAAGGATGTGCCGCTCGCGCTCGTTCAGCGTCTTCAGCGCGCCGCTCAGCAAGGCCTTGCGGCCCGTCAGCTCCTCGCGGTCGGCCAACTCGCTTTCCTGGCTGGCGCTCTCGTCCACCAGCCAATCCTGCCACTCGCCCTCACTGTCGGCGCGGACGGGGGCGTTCAGGCTGTTGTCCGGCGCCGCCAAGCGGCGGTTCATGCTGACCACGTCCTGCTCGGGCACAGCCAGCATGCGGGCGATCTTCGCCACCTGCTCCGGCTTCAGGTCGCCGTCCTCTATGGCCTGCATCTGGCCTTTCAGGCGGCGCAAGTTGAAGAACAGCTTTTTCTGCGCGGCGGTAGTGCCCATTTTCACCAAGGACCAGCTGTGCAGGATATACTCCTGAATCGCGGCCCTGATCCACCACATCGCGTAGGTTGCCAAGCGGAAGCCCCGGTCAGGGTCGAACCGCTTGACCGCCTGCATCATGCCGACGTTGCCCTCGCTGATCAGTTCGCCGACCGGCAGGCCGTAGCCGCGATAGCCCATCGCGATCTTGGCCACGAGGCGAAGGTGGGAGGTGACGAGCTTATGGGCCGCATCCATGTCCTCATGGTCGCGCCACTGGCGGGACAGCGCCAACTCCTCCTCGGGCGCAAGCATGGGGAACTTGCGTATCTCTTGCAGGTAGCGGGAGAGGTTGCCCTCGGGGGCAACGTTGATAACAGCAGCAGCCATTGGTTCGGCCTCACTCGTCAGTTGACGATCTGTAACCCTATACGGCGAGACAGACAGGTCAGTTGCGACGGAAACAGGAGCAGGCGCGACGATGTTCATCACGTCCCGGAGACCGCCCCGCAGCGGCTGAACCCCGGACAGACCCTAGCGCGGCACGCCCGCTGCGCCAGTCCGCATCTTATACAGGACCGGCGCGGTCCTGTCAAAGCTGATCAGAGGTCCTGGGGCATCCTGTCCAGGGCTGACACCAGCGCCGCCATGTCCGGCGGCATCGGACGCTCAAACGACAGCGGCACGCCCGTGCGCGGATGCGCGAACCCCAGCCGCGCAGCGTGCAGCGCCTGGCGTGGGAAGTCCAGCAGCGCCCCGCGGACCGGCCCCGCCAGCGACTTGGCCGCGACTGGCACCCGCCGCAGATACACCGGGTCGCCGACCAGGGGGTGCCCGAGTCCCGCGAGATGGACCCTGATCTGGTGCGTCCGCCCTGTTGCCAGCACGCACTCCAGCAGCGCCGCCGCGGGCACCCAGGTGCGGAGCGTGCGGTAGCGGGTCAGCGCCGCCTTGCCGCCGCGCGCGACGACCGCCATTCGCTTGCGGTCCCGCGGGTCGCGTCCAATCGCGCCCTCAACTTCCCCGGACGCTGCGGCCGGCGTGCCCCAGGTGAGCGCGAGGTAGGCGCGATCCAGGTCGCGGGCCGCAAAGGCGGCGGATAGGCGGGCCAGCGCCGCTTCCGTCTTGGCCACGACCATGACCCCGCTGGTGTCCTTATCCAGGCGGTGGACAATGCCGGGACGGCGCTCCCCGCCGATGCCGGGCAGGGCATCGCCGCAATGGGCCAGCAGGGCGTTGACCAGCGTGCCGTCCTCGTTGCCCGGCGCGGGATGCACGACCAGGCCGGCAGGCTTGTCGAGCACGATCAGGTCCCCGTCCTCGTATAGGATTGGGAACGGGATTGCCTGGGGCAACGGAACCGCGGAGGCCAGAGCCGGGCGCTGCACGGCAAAGCGGGCGCCGGGCAGCACGGCCTCGGCGGGTTCGCGGGCCAGGTGTCCATCGCGCCGGACGGCGCCGTCCTGCATCAGGGCCTTGACGCGGGTGCGCGACAGGGTGCCGATGGCGTCCGCCAGGAAGCGGTCGGTGCGTTGCCCGGCGGCGTCCGGTCCGGCCACAACTTCGATCCGGTCCGGCAGGATGCCTGATATGGGGTCAGACATGGAGGGGATTGCGGGTGCGCGGGCTGAAATTTGCGGTGGTGGCCATGGGAGTCCTGATCGTCGCGGGGGTCATCATGCTGTTCACCGTGCTGGCGCAGCGCATGTCGTCCGTTGCCGGGCCGATTGCGAGTGCCAAGCTGGACGAGCCAATCGGGACGGTGATTGCGGGCATCTCCGCTGCGCCGGATCGGCTGATGGTGCAGTTGCGGGGCGGCGGGCCGGACCGCGTAGTCGTCGTGGACATCCGCACCGGCCATGTGCTCGGCCGGGTCGAGCTGGCGCACTGATGGCCCACTTGAAAGCCACCCTGCCCACGAAGCTCTGCACAGCGTGCGGGCGTCCGTTCACATGGCGCAAGAAGTGGGCGAGGACGTGGGACGACGTGCGATATTGCTCGGACGCATGCCGGACGGGGAAGAGGGAGGCCGCACGGCGCAAGTCCGGTAAAGAGGGTTGATCTGCCCGCAGCCCTGCCCTAGATAACCCGCCTGGCCACGTCCTGTTCGTCTAGAGGCCTAGGACACCGCCCTCTCACGGCGGTAACAGGGGTTCGAATCCCCTACGGGACGCCACCAACCTTCTCAAGAGAAGACAAGCCTGCCTGGTTTGGGCGATAGCCGCCCAGACTTCTCGACGCCTAACCAGGGCCGGCAACGGACTGTGCCGCGCGGGGTCAGTAGGCTGTTTTGCCCTCAAGGTTCGGGGCCAGTCTCGCCGCGGCGTTGGCCGGCGATATACTCAGCAAGTTTTGCTGTGTTCACGATGTTCCCTCGAGTGGTCCCGGCGCACGTCACCAAATGGCAATACACATCGGATGCCGCATGACGTAAGCAGGAGCATCTTGTCGAGGGAACCCTCAATCAGGCACTCATCCCTTGCAAGCCCTCGATCAACGATTTAGGGCATGACTCTGCCGTGCTGTATCAGTTTAAGAGCGTCGTTCGGGTCACTCTGCCCCATGTGGACTCCCCACGGCTTCGCATCGGCCAGGGACGGCATGGAAGTGGGCCAGCGCACCACGCTGATCCCGCTGGAAAACTGGCCGGGTTTGCTGGACAAGCTGGGCCGATGCAGCTTTCGATCCTGCGAGCACCGGTATGGCTTTGATGGCCCGCGCTGCGCGGCGGGACGTCCTGGCCGCCACGCCGCTGTTCCAGCACCTGGATAAGGTGGAGCTGGATGCCTTGGCCGAGTTGGCGACCGAACGGCAGGTTGCGCGCGACGGCGTCGTGGTGCGGCGCGGGGACACCGGAGACAGCCTGCTCGTCCTGGTCCACGGCCGCTTGCGCGCGGGAACGACGTCCGCCGACGGGCGGGAGGTCACGATCGGCCTGATGGAGCCGGGCGCTGTCCTAGGGGAGATTGCGCTGCTGGACGGGCGGCCGCGCAGCATGGACGTCGTTGCAATGCTGGATAGCCTGCTGCTGCAAGTGGAGCGCGCGAGCTTTCTGCCCTTCCTGCGCGCGCGTCCGGAGCTGATGCTGCGGCTGATGGACCTGCTTTGCGACCGGCTGCGCCGGGCCAGCGCGGCATACGAGGATGTGGCGCTGGCACCGCTGCCGTCCCGGCTGGCGCGGCTGCTGCTGGCGCTGGCAGGCACGCACGGTGCGCCGGGGCCGGACGGCATACGACTGCGGCTGCGCCTATCGCAACGCGACCTCGGGGCGCAGGTCGCCGCAACGCGGGAGCGGGTCAACAAGCAGTTGCGCCAGTGGCATGATGCCGGCGTGCTGGGGGAGCGGGATGGCCATCTGATCCTGCGCCGCCCCGACGCGCTGCGCGCCATGCTGGAACTGCGCGAGTAGGCCGCCGCTGTCATGCAGGGCTGATGCGGACCAGAAGGGCGACGGACATACACGCCGCAATCGCAGCGGCGTCCAGCAGGGTGTCGCCGGGTCCGGCGGAGCCGTCTGAGGACCGCAGCTCCCCAGACCAGCAATGGACCGCAGTGCCGCTGGGCAGGGGGTCTCCGGCTGCGAGGCGCAAAACCAGGACCTCGGCGCTGTGCCGCCCCCGTGCTGTGACCACGTTGAACGCCCGCCCTGTGCCCCCGCCCACACGGCACCGCGTCCGGGCCTCGCCTGGGAAGGCGCGCGGCACCAGAAGTGGGGAGAGCGTAAACGGGCCGTCGTCATGGGACAGGGTGATGCCCTCACCCAGGACCGGCGTGAACACCCGGTCGAACCCGGCATAGTCGGAGAAGTCGCAATCACCCGCCAGCTCCGCTAGGCTCACCTGCCACAGCAGGGCGCCATCTCCGCTGGCCACGGTCACGACGTCCCGGCTGATGCCTAGGCCGTTGCGCCACGGCGCTGCCGCAAGATCGGCGAACCGCCGCAAGGTCACGAATGCTCCCCCGAGAAGGACCCGCAATGACGTTCCCAACGACGCCCGGCGACCTGAAGCGCCTGGACCAGCCGCCGGCCTCCCCTGCGCTGCAAGCCCTGTGGTGGGCCGCCCGGGACGACTGGGAGCGGGCGCACGAGGCCGCGCAGTCCGACGTCGGACAGGATGCGGCCTGGGTCCATGCTTACCTGCATCGGGTAGAAGGCGACCCCGAGAACGCTAGCTACTGGTATCGCCAGGCGCACCAGCCCGCTTGTACCCTGCCGCTGGACGCCGAGTGGGAGGCCATCGCACGCGCATTGCTGCATCAGGGCTGAACCGCCCCCAGCCGCCCCAGCAAGCGGGCATGGGCGCGCATCCCGTGATGGAAGCAGCGCCAGTCAAATTTCTCGTTGGGGCTGTGGACCTGGTCGTCGTCCAGGCCGAAGCCCATCAGCAGGCTGTCCAGGCCGAGCAGCCGGCGCATGGACTCCACCACCGGGATGCTGCCGCCGCAGCCGATCAGCACGGCGGGGCGGTCGTATTCCTCTTGCAGCGCCGCCTGCGCCTCCTGCACCCAGCGGCTGTTTGATTGCACCTCAACGCCCGGGGCCGCGCCGAACTCCTCGATCACGGCGCGGGCGTCGGGTGGCAGGCGGGCCTGCACGAAGTCGCGGAACGACTGCACGACCTGCGCGGGGTCCTGCCCGGGCACGAGCCGGAAGGACACCTTGGCCCCGGCCTGTGCGGCGATGACCGTCTTGCTGCCCGGCCCGGCGTAGCCGCCCCACAGGCCGTTCACGTCGCAAGACGGGCGTGCCCATAACCGCTCCAACCCGCCGCGCCCGCGCTCGCCCGCCGGCGCGGACAGGCCGATGCCGCCGAGGAACCCGGCTTCGTCGAAGCCCAGCGCCGCCCACTCCGCGGCCTGCGCGGCGGGCAGCTCGGCCACGCCATCGTAGAAGCCCGGCAGTTGGATACGCCCGTCCGCATCGTGCAGGTCCGCCAGAATGCGGGCCAGCAGCGTCGCCGGGTTGAGGGCGGAGCCACCGTACATGCCGGAGTGCAGGTCCCGCGACGCCGCATGAAGCACGACCTGCATGTAGGCGATGCCGCGCAGGCGCGTCGTGATGGCCGGGGTGTTGATGTCCCACATCCCGGTGTCGCTGATGACGGCCACGTCGGCGCGTAGCGCGTCCCGGTGCATAACGAGGAACGGCTCCAGGTTCTCGCTGCTGACCTCCTCCTCGCCTTCCACCAGCACCGTCACTCGGCAGGGCAGGGCGCCGTGGACGGCGTGCCAGGCGCGCAGGGCCTCCAGCCACATCATCACCTGCCCCTTGTCGTCCACGGCGCCGCGGGCGACGACGCGGGGGCCGTTCGGGCCGTTTGCCATCACGGGGTCGAAGGGCGGGCTGTCCCACAACTCCAGCGGTTCCGCCGGCTGCACGTCGTAGTGGCCGTAGAACAGCAGGTGCGGCGCGTGGGCGCCGGGGCCGGGGTGGTGGCCGAGCACGATGGGGTGGCCAGGGGTGTCATGCACCTGGGCGTCGAAGCCCATGCTTGCCAGGTGGTCCTGCACCCAGGCCGCCGCGGCGGCGCAGTCCCCGGCGTGTGCGGGCTGGGCGCTGACGCTGGGGATGCGGAGGAAGCTGAACCAGCGTTCCCGCGCGGCGTCCAGGTTGGCTTCGATGTGGTCTAGCACGGGTTGAGTCTGCATGGACGCACCATGCCGAGGGCGGCGGCGGACGGCTAGGGTCGGCAGGTCTGCCCCCTATCCCTCCGGGAGAGGGTTGGGGTGAGGGGGGTCTTGCGGCGCTGACGCTACCGAAACGGGACCAAGCGATGCCAACACCGGCAGTGCCCCGCTCCGCAACCAAGGCCCCCTCACCCCAGCCCTCTCCCAGAGGAGGAAAGCAGAAACTCTACGCCGCCGTTGCCACCTGGATCGCCGCCCACACCCGCTCCGGCGTGGCAGGCATGTCCATGTAGTCGACGCCCACCCCGCGCAGCGCATCTTGCACCGCGTTCATCACCGCTGGCAGCGCCCCGGCACATCCGGCCTCGCCGCAACCTTTGACGCCCAGCGCGTTGGTCCGCGCCGGGACAGGGTGGCTGATGAATCCCAGATCCGGCGCGTCCGCCGCCCGGGGCAGGGCGTAGTCCATGAACGATCCCGTCACGAGCTGGCCGTCCTCGTCATAGGCCACCCGCTCCATCAGCGCCTGGCCCAGCCCCTGCACGATGCCGCCGTGGGCCTGGCCCTCCACCAGCATGGGGTTCACCAGCACGCCGAAGTCATTGACGGTGGCGTAGCGGACGACCTGGATCACGCCGGTTTCCGGATCCACCTCGACTTCTGCAACGTGGCAGCCGTTGGGGAAGGCAGAGGGGGCGGAGTCGTGGACGTGCTGCACGTCCAGCGTGCCAAAGCCGGGGTGCAGGCGGCACTGGGCCGCCAGTTCCATGATGCCGATGCCGCGGTCGGTGCCGGCGATGGTGAAGCGCCCTTGGCCGAACTCGATGTCGGCCGCCGCAGCCTCCAGCGCCTCCGCAGCCGCATGCCGACCCTGCTCGATGCAGATGGCGCTGGCCTCGGCGATGGCTGCGCCGCTGGCCATCATGCTTTTGGACCCGCCGGTGCCGCCGCCGGCGATCAACTGGTCGCTGTCGCCTTGCAGCAGCCGCACGCGGTCGAAAGGCACGCCCAGCCGGTCGCACAGCACCTGCGCGAAGGGCGAGGCATGGCCCTGGCCGTAGTCCAGCGTGCCGGTGATGATCGTGACGGTGCCGTCCTCCTCGAACCGGATGCCGCCCATCTCCTGCTGCGGCGGGGCCGTCACCTCCAGGTATTGCCCGATGCCGCGCCCGCGCAGCTTGCCGGCGCGGCGGCTCTCGGCGCGGCGCGCGGCGAAGCCGTCCCAGTCTGCTGCGGCCAGCGCCCGGTCCAGCACAGCGGGGAAATCGCCGCTGTCGTAGTGCATCCCGGACGGCGCTTTGTAGGGCATCTGGCCCGGCTGGATGTGGTTGCGGCGGCGGAGGTCGGCGGGATCAATGCCCATCTCGGCTGCGGCGGCGTCCACCAGGCGTTCCATATACAGATTGCCCTCCGGACGGCCCGCGCCGCGGTATGGGCCGACCGGGGTGGTGTTGGTGAACACGCAGCGCGCCTGCGCCTCGATCAGCGGGGTGGCATAGACGCCGATCATGTTCTTCATGGTGTTGACGGTCGGCGGGATCACCGTGGCGTTGCTCAGGTGGGCGCCCAGGTTGCCCAAGCCCGTGACGCGGATGGCCAGGAAGCGGCCGTCGCGGTCCAGCGCCAGTTCGGCGTCCACCTCGTGGTCCCGCCCGTGGCTGTCGGACTGGAAGCTGCCGCTGCGGTCGTCGGTCCACTTCACGGGCCGGCCCAGCAGGCGGGAGGCAAGCAGGATGCAGGGATACTCGGGGTACACCGACGCCTTCATGCCGAACGAGCCGCCGACGTTGCCGGTCAGCACGCGCACCTGCTCCGCCGGGACGCCCAGCACGTCCTTGAGCGACGCGCGCATCCCGAACACGCCCTGGCAACCCAGGCGAAGGGTGTAGCGGCCCGTGACGGCGTCGTGTTCGGCCAGGGCCGACCGCGGCTCCAACGCGCCGACCACGACGCGGCTGTTGCGTATGGACAGGCGGGTGACGTGCATCGCCTGTGCAAAGGCGGCGGCGACCGCGGCGGCGTCCCCGTGATGGTAGTCCATGACCAGGTTGCCAGGGGCCTCGTCATGCACCAGCGGCGCATCCGGCGCGGCAGCGGCACGGGCGGTGGTGACGGCGGGCAGGGGGTCCACATCGAGGAACACCATTTCCGCGGCGTCCCGCGCCTGCGACGCGGTCTCGGCGACCACGACCGCCACGGGGTCGCCGACGTAGCGCACCTTGCCCTCGGCCAGCGCCATCTGCTGCGGGCGCGGCGTGGCGGAGCCATCGCGGTTCTTGCCCTGGGCGGATTGCATCGGACCAATACCGCCGGCCCGCAAGTCCTCCGCCACCAGCACCGCCAGCACGCCGGGCATCGCCTGCGCCGCTGCGCGGTCCACGCCCCGCAGAGTGCCGTGAGCGTAGCTGCTGCGGACCACGGCGGCATAGGCCTGGCCCGGCAGGTTCAGGTCGTCGGTGTAGCGGCCTTCGCCGCGCAGAAGCACCGGATCCTCCTTGCGGTGGACAGGCTGGCCGATTGCGAACTTGGCGTGCGCCGGGTCGAGGTAGGCATTCATGCGGAGCCGCTCCGATGGAGGTCAGACCCTGATCTGGGGTTCATCGCGCCGCTGGCCAGCCATTGATTCAGCCTCGGCGCGACACGCCTGCGCGGCGCGGCGCCGCCGTCCGAAGCAGCCCGGAGCCTTGCGGTGGGGCCAGCTGTTCTCTAGTGACCCGGACTGCGGCAAGCCCGTCGGGCGCTGCGTTCGCCCAACCTGCAAGGTCCCGCAGATGACGCCAGCCCTGGACGCAGTTCCGCTCGTAGAGTTCGGCCGCCCCGTGACGATGGCATTCCGCGGCAGAGAGGTGCCGGCCTTGAGCGACCCGGCGAGCGGCTACGTGTTCTTCGAAGCTCCGCCCCACGACGAGCTCACGGAGTACTATCAAGTCGAGTATCCGCGCAGCCAGACCGGCTATTACACCGTGGACACCGACTATGAACCCGGCAAGAACGGCTACCACGCCGGACGCATCCTGGAGGCGTATCAGGCGTTGGCCGGACGCCAGCCCGCAACGTCGTTCGAGATGGGCTGCGCCTATGGCGGGCTGGTGGCGGAGATGGCGGCGCGCGGCGTTGACGCCCGAGGATCGGACATCAACGCCGACGCCGTCGCGCAGGGTGGGGCGGCGAAGGGCAACAGCCGCATCTTCCATGCCAGCAACAGGGACGCGCTGGACCGGGTCGGGGCATCGTTCGACCTGATCTACTCGGTACATACGCTGGAGCATGACCCCCGGATGTTCGAGGTGATCCGGGCCTGCAGGGACAGGCTGACCGATGACGGGCTGCTGTTCGTGGCGGTGCCGAACGCGATGTTCGCCAACGCCGTGCTGAAAGGCTTCCGCGAGAACTGGTGGGCGCACTTCCCGCAGCACCTGCACATGCTGTCGGCGGGCTTCATTCCGGCGCTGTGCCGGGCCACAGGCTTCGTGCCGGTGTTCTGGGACACCCGGATCGTGTTCGAGGCCCAGCCGGACGTCGTCAACCTGCTCAGCAAGGACGAAATGACCGACGCGCGCCGCGATGTGTGGCGCCTGCTGCTGTCCCAAGCGGGCCACGGCATGGAGCTGAACTTCGTCCTCGCGCCCGCCGGCGGCGCAATGGCCGGGCGCTTGGGCGGCATTGCCGGGGCCGTCGCGGGCGCCTTGGAGCATGCGCGCTGCAACGAGGTGCAGTTGCGCCGGCATCTCCGGACGGCAAGCCGGTAGGCACGCCCGCTGAAGGAGGCGTCGGCGCGTCAGCGGGCCACCAAGGGCGCCAACTCGGGAGGTGCCGGTACGGCAACGATGCGGCGGCTTACGGCGCGGGCGCCGCGCCAGCCTGCCCCGGCGTTGGATGGCCTGGCCAGACCCGCTGCGTGACGGCGGCCGCCGCGGCCTGCACAGCCAGGACCAGTCCGACGCAGCCCGGCCAGCCCAGATGCGCCCAGATGCCTGCGGGCAGGACTCCGCCCAGGCTGCCGCCCACGTAGTAGCAAGTGACGTAAAGCCCCACGGCCGTCGAGCGCGACCCGCGCGCTGCCGCGGCAACGTAGCTTAGGGACAGCACCTGCTCCGTGAAGATGCCTGCCGCCGCCAGCGCCATGCCGGCCAGGATGGCGGGAAGGGACGGCAGCAGCGTCAGCAGCAGCCCGGCCACCGCGACGGCCACGGAAATCAGCACCGTCCGCCGGCGTCCGAACCGGAGCGCCAGGCGGGTCGCCACGGGAGTTGCCGCCATGCCCACCAGATACAGCACGAACACCGACCCAAGCTGCGCCGGGCCAAGCCCGTATGGCGCCCCGGCCAGCAGCACACTGGCGTAGGTGAACGTCGCCACCATCGAGAACAGGACCGCGAACCCTACTGCGCAGGTTGCCATCACCTGCCGGTTGCGGAGCTGGTCGGCGAACCCGGCCAGCGTCCGGGCCATGCCGCTGACGGGCTGGAAGCGGACTTCCGGAGGCAGGAGCGCCCGGATCGCGCCGGCGCAGGCCAGGGTCAGCGTCCCCAGCACCAGGAACGACGCGCGCCAGCCGGCATACTGCGTTACCCAGCCCGCGGTGAAGCGGCCCAGGAAGCCGCCGAAGATCGTGCCCATCGCGTAAGCGCCCGTGACCTGGATGCCCTCGGCCCCGGGACACTCCTCGGCGATGTAGGCCACCGTCACCGCGAAGATGAAGGGCAGCAGAAGCCCTTGCAGGAAGCGGCAGAGGATCAACGCGTCCAGCCCGGGCGCCGCGGCGGCCAGCAGGGTGGGGACGACCAGCAGGGCGCTGGCCCCCAGGATCAGCCGCCGCCGCCCGAGCGCGTCGGACAGGCCGCCTACGAACGGAGCCACCAGCGCCACAGCCAGCAACGTCGCCGTCAGCGTCAGCCCGGCCCGCGGCAGGCTGGCGCCGAACTCCCCGGCCAGCGTGGGCAGGATGGCTTGGGTGGCATACAGGTTGATGAAGGTCGCAAGCCCAGCCGCGGCCACCCCGGCCCGCCGCCGGGTGGCAAGTCCGGTCACCCCGGCGGCTGCCCGGCCAGGATGGCGGCGCAGGCGGCCGGCAGCACTGGCGGGCGTGGCGGCGGCCCAGTTGAACGCGGCGACTGGTCCAACTGCGCGAACCACCAGTCCAGGGAGGCGTCGCAGCCTTCGCCCGGCGGCGGCGGGGCCTGGTCCCGGCACTCCGGCTGGCCCGGGGGGCAGCGGAAGTGCAGGTGCATGTGGGCAGCGTGCCCGTACCAGGGCCGAACGAGGCGCAGCCAGGACCGGTCGCCCGTGGCGACGCGGCAGAGCTGCGCCTTGATGGCGGGGTTGACCAGCACGCGGTCAATGCCGGACAGGGTGGTCGCCAGGTGGATGAGGGTGCCGTGTTCCGGCAGCCAAACAGCGGGGTCGGCACCGCGTCCGTCCGCGGCAACCAGGCTGCGGACCTCGACGCGGTCCAGCTCCGCAGGCGTCAGCACCGGTTTCGGCAGCAGATCCAGCCACACGTCGGCGTCCAGCCCCAGCATGTGGCTGGCGTGGATGCCTGCCATCGGTCCGCCGCGGGGGCGGGAGATGTCGTTCATGTAAAGCGTCGGAAGACCCGCTGCCGCCGCCTGCGCTGCAAGGGCCTGCAAGGCCGCGATGGTGTCCGGATGCCCCCAGTACCAGCTTCGGCTGGCACGTATGGTCTGGTACCCCGGCCCGGACGCCGGCAGCTCGACCGCGCCCGCGATGCAGCCGCCGCCGGGGCCGCCGACGATTCGGGGGGCGGTGCTGGAAACCGGGATGCTGCGTGGGACAGCCTGCTGGGCCGCAACGAGACCTGGGTTCCACAGCAGCACCAAGGCAGTTAGACAGTGGGCGATACGCATGGCCAGCGCTCCGCGTCCGTGGGCCGCGCCACCCTACACAGGCCTGGGCCGCTTGGCAGCCCGGCGCCGTCCAGTCCCATGAGGTCCTGATGGCATCCCGTTATCTTGTCACCGGCGGCGCCGGCTACGTCGGTAGCCACCTGGTCGCCCTGCTGGCCGAGCAGGGCGCCGAGGTCGTCGTGCTGGATAGCCTGCGCCAGGGCCACCGCGCGGCGGTGCCGGACGGCGTGCAGCTGGTGGTCGCCGACCTGGCGGACGCGGCGGCCGTGGAGGAGACACTGGCTGCCGGACCATGGGACGGCGTGTTCCACTTCGCGGCGCTGTCCCTGGTGGGGGAGAGCATGAGGGAGCCGATGCGCTACCTGCTGGACAACGCCGCGCTGGGCATCCGGCTGGTGGACGCCTGCATCCGGCACGGGGTGCCACGCTTCGTGCTGTCCAGCACCGCCAACCTGTTCGGCCTGCCCGACAGCGTGCCGATTGCCGAGGATGCGCGCATCGCCCCGGCATCGCCCTATGGCGAGAGCAAGCTGATGATCGAGCGGGCGCTGTTCTGGGCCGGGGAGCTGCACGGCCTGCGGAGCGCGTGCCTGCGCTACTTCAACGCCGCCGGAGCCGATCCGCGGGGCCTGTTGGGGGAGGACCATGATCCAGAGACTCACCTGATCCCGCTGGTGATAGATGCGGCCCTGGAGCGGCGTCCGCCCGTGACGGTGTTCGGCACGGACTACCCTACGCCGGACGGAACCTGCATCCGGGATTACGTCCACGTCACCGACCTGGGTCACGCCCACCTCTGCGCGTTGCGGCAGTTGGACGGCCGGAGCGTCACCTACAACCTCGGCAACGGCCAGGGCCACTCGGTGCGGGAGGTCATCGCCTCCGTCGAGCGCGTGCTGGGACGGCGGGTGCCGGTGGTCCTGGGGGAGCGCCGGGCCGGCGACCCGCCGGTGCTGGTGGCGGCGAGCGGGCGCATCAAGCAGGATGCGGACTGGGCGCCGCAGTTCGCGGAGCTGGACGCCATCGTGGGCACCGCGGCACGCTGGCGGGTGGCGCATCCCGGCGGATATGGGGAGTAGCGGCGACTAAGCGTCCGGCTGGAACACCGGGATGGCCAGGTAGGCCAGCCGTTTCAGCTCCTTCCGCCCACGGGTCACGCTGTCCAGAATCAGGCCGCAGGTCAGGGACAGGGAGGACAGCAGCACCAGGGCGGTCGCCAGCACCGCCGTCGGCAGGCGCGGCACCAGGCCGGTCCGCAGGAACTCGGCCAGCACCGGCAGGATCAGCACCCCCGCCAGCAGCAGCAGGGCGGCGGCGATGGCGGCGAAGAACGGCAGAGGACGCTCCTCCTTCACCAGCAACACGATGGTCCGCAGGATGCGGAAGCCGTCGCTGTAGGTGCGCAGCTTGCTGACCGATCCCGCTGGGCGCTCCTTGTAGGCCGTCGCGGCCTCGCCGATGGGCATCCGCAGCTCCAGGGCGTGGACCGTGAACTCCGTCTCGGTCTCGAAGCCGCCGGACAGCGCGGGGAACGACTTCACGAAGCGGCGGGAGAACACGCGGTAGCCCGAGAGCATGTCGGTCACGCGGTCCCCGAAGATGCGCGCAACCAGCCCGGTCAGGACGGCATTGCCAAGGCGGTGGCCGGGGCGGTAGGCGGCCTGCGCGTCCGACACCCGGGCGCCGTTCACCATGTCCAGCCGGTCACGCAATAGCATCTCCACCATGCCCGGCGCGGCGCCCGCGTCGTAGGTGTTGTCCCCGTCCACCAGCACGTAAGCGTCGGCCTCGATGTCGGCGAACATGCGGCGGATGACGTTGCCCTTGCCCTGCAGCCGCTCGGTCCGCACCGTGGCGCCAGCCGCCCGCGCCGCGTCCGCCGTGCCGTCGGTGGAGTTGTTGTCATAAACATACAGGGCGCCGCTGGGCAGGGCGGCGCGGAAGGCGTGGACGACGGCGGGGATGGCCGCCTTCTCGTTGTAGCAGGGGATCAGCACTGCGACGCGCGGCGTCATGCCGCCGGTCCGAACACGACTTTGCGGGACAGGTGGAAGTTGGCGCCCATGCCTGCCGCGACACCGGCCAGCACCGCCAGAACTGGATGCGCGGCGCACATCGGCACGAGCAGCACCAGCAACGTGAACGTGCCGCGGTTCAGCACGAAACCTACCCCGTTCGCGGCCAAGAACAGCGCCCATTGCCGGAGGGCGCTGCCCTGCTGTGCCCCAGCGAACGTCCAGGCCCGGTTGCCCGCCCAGGTCGTCGTAGCGGCGGCCAGGTAGGCCAGCAGGCCCGCCGGGATCAGCCCCACCAAGTCTTTCAGGCCATAGACCACGCCCGCGTCCACCAGGAACCCGGCGAACCCGACCACGCCGAATCGCAGGAGTTGTCTGGCCAGCACCAGCCGGGCTGGAGTCATCATGGACGGGAGCAGCGCCTTCATGCGCACCAGGTAGCTGAAACCGGCTGGCCAGGCCACCTCGCCTCCTACAGGCCCCGGCGTGTGACCCCCGTCACTGTGCGGCGCCTAGCCTGCGTGCATGGTGGGTGGGACGCTTGGATGGGGCGTCGCCGAAGGAGGAGCGCTGTCATGCGGATCAGCCGTGCCGGTCTCGTCGAACCCGTCCCCTCCTGCATCCCGCCGCGATCCGCCCCGGTTCCGCATGTCGTGCCAGGCGGGCGCGGCACCCTGGCTGCTGTGGTGCTCATCTACGTCCTGGTGGCGATCCTGAGCGGGGCCGTGATGGCGGCTTACGAGATCGGGACGACCTGGCCGCTGCCTGGCTGAAGCGATGCCTGACGGGACCGCGGCTGAAGGGGGAAGCCATCATGGACGGACTGCATTGGACGGGGCCGGTTGCCAGCCGCGGCCGGCGGCTGGACCCACGTTACGCCGGGGCACGGCGGCTTGCATGCTTCACGGCCGTTGTGGTGGCAACGTTCTGCATCATCATCGCCTTGGACTGGGCAGGACTTCCCCTGCCGGCTGTGGCTGGAGGAGGCGTTCAGTGACCGGATGTCCCGTGGCGTGCCGGATCGGTCATTGAAGCACGCCCCAGCGCGGCACCGCCGGCTCCGCCTGCGCCCAGCGCCAACGGTCCTCGTTCCGGCACACGGTCGTGGTGAAGGGCACGGCAGCTCCGTCCTCCTCGACGGTGAACAGCACCTCGCGGCATGAGGCGAGGGGCGTGGGGATGTCGCGGATGGGCGTCAGCGTGCCGTGGGCGTTGCCGACCGGGATGGCATGGCGGATTTGCCAGGGCAGGTGCGCTCCAAGCGGGGCGGTGCCCGCCGCCTCGGCGATGGCGTCCTGCTCGGCGCCGTGGCGCCGGCGGGTCAGGTATTTGCCCAGTTCGTCCACCCCGGCACGTACGCTGACGCCGACCACGAAGCCGACGGCCGGGTTGGCGGTCGCAGCTCCGGCTCCGCCGCCTGCCGCCAGCCCGGCCACGTCCGACACGAAGCTGCATCCTGCCAGCAGCGGCAGGGCCAGCCCGGCCAGCAACGGCAAGGGCAGAAGGGCAGCCGACCTCATTGCAACCCGCCCCACCGCGCCACCGCCGGTTCGGCCGTGGCCCAGCGCCAGGCCGCGCCGTCCCGGCAGATGGCGGCGGTGTAGAAGCTGCGCCGCGGGCCGTCCCGGGACGGCGCCTCGACCGAGAATACGATCTCCTTGCACCGGAACGCCCCCGCGCCGAACTCGCGGCTGACTGAGACCTGGCCCGCCGCGTCGTCCTCCAACGGCAAGCTGTGACTTACCGACCAGGGCGCGATGGCGCCGGCGCCGAGTGGCCCGGCGGCGCGGGCGATGGCGTCCTGCTCCGTCCGGTGGATGCGGCGGGCGGCATACTTTACGCCCTCAGACGCCAGGGAGCGCACGCCCAGGCCAATGGCGGCGGCGCCCGCTGCGCTGCGCGTGACGGCGCTGGCTGCCCCGGCACCTGCGATCCCGGCCACGTCCGCCGCACCCTCCGATACCAGGGAGCTGCACGCCGACAGCGCGAGAAGGCCGGCGGTTGCCGCAATCCGGATCATCTGTTCCCCTCCAAGGCACAGCCTGTTGCAGCAGGACAGGGGCAGGCCCGTCAACCAGGGCGAAAGGCGGTCTCCGGGCTGGCCGGGCGGCGCTGGCGCGGCGGCGGCCGTCGTGGTTTGGTCAGCCTGCAAGACGGCTGCGCATCAAACCTGCACATGAAGCCTGCACATGAAGGAAGAACACGGATGAAACGCCGAACCCTGCTGGCCGCCCCGGCCGTCCTGGCTCTGCCGAGCATCGCACGCGCCCAGGCCGCGCGCACGCTGCGCTTCATCCCGCAGGCCGACCTGACGGTGCTGGACCCGATGTGGACCACCGCCTACGTCACCCGCAACCATGCCTTCATGGTCTATGACACCCTGTTCGGCCAGGACAGCCAGTACCGCCCATCCCCGCAGATGCTGGAGTCGTTTGCGACGGAGAACGACGGCAAGACCTGGACCCTGACGCTCCGCCCGGGCCTGATGTTCCACGACGGGGAGCCGGTGCGCGCCCGTGACTGCGTGGCGTCCCTGCAGCGCTGGGGCAAGCGGGACGCCTTTGGCGGTGCGTTGATGGCCCGGACGGACGAGCTGGCCGCGAAGGACGACCGCACCTTCGTCTTCCGCCTGAACAAGCCGTTCGCGCTCCTGCCCAACGCGCTGGCCAAGACGCCGCTGTATATGCCCGCCATCATGCCGGAGCGGATCGCGCAGACCGACCCGTTCACGCAGGTGACGGATATGACCGGCAGCGGCCCCTACCGCTTCAAGGCCGACGAGCGGATGCCGGGTGCCCGCGCCGTGTATGAACGCTTTGCCGGCTACAAGCCGCGGGAGGGCGGCGCGACCGACTGGACCAGCGGGCCGAAGGTGGTGAACTTCGACCGGGTGGAGTGGACCACGATCCCCGACCCGACCACGGCGGCCCAGGCTCTTATCAATGGAGAGCAGGACTGGTGGGACTACGCCACCGCCGACCTGATGCCGTTGCTGGCGCGCAGCCGGGGCGTGAAGGTCGTGGTGCAGGAGCCATCGGGGCAGATCCCGATCCTGCGCTTCAACCACCTGCAGCCGCCGTTCAACAACCCCGGCATACGCCGCGCCCTGCTGGGCGCCGTGAGCCAGGAGGACGTGGTGACCGCCGTCGTCGGCACCGATCCCAAGATGTCCCGCACCGGCGTCGGCTACTTCTGCCCCGACACGCCGATGGCCAGCGCGGTGGGCCTGGAGGCGCTGACCAGCCCGCGCGACATGGACAAGGTGAAGCGGGAGCTGCAGGCCGCCGGCTACAACGGGGAGCGCGTGGTGCTGATGGCCGCGACCGACTTCCCGGTGCTGAAGGCGATGGCGGACGTGGCGGCGGACATGCTGAAGCGCGCAGGCATGAACGTGGACTACGTGAGCACGGACTGGGGCAGCGTCGTCACCCGCCGGGCCAAGAAGGACCCGGTGGAGCAGGGCGGCTGGAGCGCCTTCTGCACGGCCTGGGCCGGGACCGATCACCTGGACCCCTCCGGCCACCTGTCGCTGCGGGCCAATGGCGAGCAGGCCTGGATCGGCTGGCCGACCGACCTGCGGATCGAGCAGTTGCGCGACGGGTGGTTCGACGCGCCGGACGTGAAGGCGCAGGCGGCAATCTGCGCGGACATCCAGCGCGAGGCGTTCCAGTCCGTGCCCTACATCCCAATGGGCCAGTATCTGCAGCCGACGGCCTACCGGGACAGCCTGCAAGGCGTGCTGAACGGCTTTGCGCTGTTCTGGAACGTGAAGCGGGCATGATCGGCCGGCGAGGGGCGTTGGCCGGGGCAGGGGCGGCGGCCTTGGCCCGGCCTGCCGTGGCGCAGTTCCAGCGCGTGCTGCGGATGGTGCCGCAGGCCAACCTGGGGTCGCTGGACCCGATCTGGTCCACCGCCAACGTCACACGCAACCATGGCTTCATGATCTACGACACTCTGTACGGCCTGACGGCGGCGCTGGAGGCGACGCCGCAGATGGCGGCGGGCCACCTGATTGAGGACGATGGTCGCCGGGTCACCGTGACCCTGCGCGGCGGGCTGGCATTTCATGACGGGGAGCCGGTGCGCGCGGGCGACGTGGTGGCGTCCCTGCGCCGCTGGATGGCGCGCAGCCCGTTCGGGCAGAAGCTGGCATCCATCCTGGACGACTTGGCGGAGGATGGGGACAGCCGCGTCGTGTTCCGGCTGTCCCGGCCGTTCCCGCTGCTGTTCAACGCGCTTGCGGTGACCAGCACGCCGGCCTTCATCATGCCGGCGCGGGTGGCGGCGACGGACCCGTTCAAGCAGATCGGCAGCCCCGTCGGCTCCGGCCCGTTCCGCTTCAAGGCGGACGAGTTCAACAGCGGCAGCCTGGCAGTTTATGAGCGCAACCCGGCCTACGTCCCCGCCGAGGGTCCGCCGAGCCTGACGGCAGGCGGCAAGGTGGCGCACTTCGGCCGGGTCGAGTGGCGGATCATCCCCGACGCCGCCACATCCTCCGCTGCGCTGCAGCAGGGAGAGGTGGACTGGTTCGAGCAGCCGCCGCCGGAGCTGCAGACGCTGCTGCGCCGCAACCGCAACATCGCCGTGGAAGCCATAGACCCGCTGCCTCTGATGGGCGTACTGCGGCTGAACCACCTGCACCCTCCCTTCAATGACCGTGCCTTGCGCCGGGCGCTGCTGCCTGCGGTGGACCAAGCGGACTTCATGGCTGCCATCGTCGGCACTGACCCCGGCATGTTCAACGCCCGGGCCGGGGCGTTCACGCCGGGCACGCCCAATGCCAGCGAGGCCGGGCTGGAGCCGCTGCTGTCCCCGCGCAGCCTGGATGCTGCGCGGGCGGCGATGCGGGATGCAGGCTACACGGACCAGCCGATGCGGCTGATCGGGCCGACCGATATCCTGGCGCCCAGCGCCATGACCCAGGTGGCCGCCGACCTGTTCCGCCGCTTGGGCTTCAACATGGACCTGGCGCTATCGGACTGGGGCACCGTCGTCCAGCGACGCGCCAGCCGGGAGCCGTTGGACAAGGGCGGCTGGTCGGCCTTGCTGACCAGCTTCACCAGCTACGACTTCGTGGATCCGGCGACCCACACCCTCGCGCGCGGCAACGGCGTGCAGGGTTGGCCGGGCTGGCCGACGATCCCCCGGCTGGAGGCGCTGCGGGACGCCTGGTTCGACGCGCCCGACCCCGCGGCGCGCAAGGCGATCTGCGCGGACATACAGCGCACCGTGGTGGACGAGGTCGCCTGGATACCCGTGGGCGGCTACCAGAGCATGACGGCGCTGCGGCGGGATCTGGTGGACCGGGTGAACGGGTTCGCGATCTTCTGGGGGCTGCGCCCGGCCTGATGCGATCTTTGCATTGGCAAAGTGCGCGCAGCTGCGCCTACCGTTGCTGCGTGAGCCGGATCGGCCCGGAACTTGCTTGTTGCGGACGGGGCGGTTGGGCATGGTGGGTGCCCAAGCCAACCGCCGTGGGTCAATACTGAAGGAACAGGCATGAAGCGTCGTGATTTCCTCGCCACCGCTGCCACCGCTGCGGGCAGCCTTGCGATGCCGAGCCTTGCGGCTGCGCAGAACGCCCGCGTGCTGCGCTTCGTGCCGCAGGCCAACCTGAGCAGCTTGGATGCCGTGGCCGGCACGCAGTACGTGGTGCGCAACGCCAGCCTGCTGATCTGGGACACGCTGTTCGGCGTGGACAGCAACCTGGACCCCAAGCCGCAGATGGTGGAGGGCTACGACCTCAGCCCGGACAAGCTGACCTGGACCTTCAAGCTGCGCGAGGGCTTGCGCTTCCACGATGGCGAGCCTGTGCTGTCCCGCGACGTGATGGCCAGCCTGAACCGCTGGATGGTGCGCGACACGATGGGTCAGCGCATCAAGGCGAGCCTGGCCGCGATGGAGGCGGTGGACGACCGCACGGTCCGCCTGCGCCTGACCAAGCCCTTCCCCAAAATGCTGTTCGCGCTGGGCAAGAACAACGCTCCCGTCGCCGAGATCATGCCGGAGCGCATCGCCAAGACCGACCCGTTCCAACTCATTACCGAGTATGTCGGCTCCGGCCCGATGGTGTTCAAAAAGGATGAGTGGGTGCCCGGCTCCAAAGCGGTGTTCGAGCGCTTCGCGGGCTACAACCCGCGGGCCGAGGCTGGGGAGTGGCTGTCCGGCGGCAAAAGAATGATGTTCGACCGGATCGAGTGGCTGATCCTGCCGGACGATGCCACGAAGGCCGCTGCGCTGCAGAACGGCGAGGTGGACTGGTGGGAGAATCCGATCCCCGACCTGGTGCCGTTGCTGAAGCGCAACCGCAACGTCTCGGTGGATATCTCGGACCCACTGGGCAACATCGGCTCGTTCCGGATCAACCACCTGCACCCGCCGTTCAACGACCCGCGCGCGCGCCGGGCGGTGATGATGGCGCTGAGCCAGGAGGACTACATGCGCGCGGTGGTCGGGGATGACGACGCGCTGTGGAAAGTGCTGCCGAGCTACTTCACGCCGGGCACCGCGTCCTGGAGCGACGCGGGCGGCGAGCTGTTGACCGGCCCGCGCAAGTACGACGAGGCGAAGAAGCTACTGGCGGAGTCCGGCTACAAGGGCGAGCCGGTGGTGCTGTGCGTCGCCACCGACGTGCAGATCACCAAGGCGCAGGGCGACGTGACGGCGGACCTGCTGGGCAAGATCGGCATGAAGGTGGACTACCAGGCGCTGGACTGGGGCACGGTCGGCGCCCGCCGCGCCAAGAAGGATCCCCCGGCCCAGGGCGGCTGGAACATCTTCCACACCTGGCACGCCGGCGCCGACTGCATCAACCCGGCGCCTTACACCGCGCTGGACGCCGGCGGCGACAAGGCGTGGTTCGGCTGGCCCAAGTCGGACAAGGTGCAAGACGCCATCACCACTTGGTATGACGCGCCGGACGCAGCAGCCGAGAAGGCGGCGATGGCTGCGGTCAACACCGCAAGCATGGAAAACGTGACGTACATCCCGACCGGCTTTTTCCTGATGTATCAGGCGTGGCGCAAGAACATCAGCGGTGTCGTGAAGGCGCCGTTCCCCGTGTTCTGGGGCGTGCAGAAAACGTGACCGCTGCATGACCGCCTGCAATCCTTCCGCACCTGGCTCGTGCCGCACTGCCGACGCCACTGGCCCGGTTGGGCACATGGCCGCAACCGGACACCCGTCATTGCGAGGCGCCCTTGTGCCGCGCCAATCCAGAGGCCGACAGAACTGCTCTGTTGGCCCCTGGATTGTTCCGTCGCCGCGCTCCTCGCCATGACGGGGCGCTGGGGGCACGCGACGCGTTCCGCGTCCGCTCGGGCAGAGGGCTGACCGGTGGCCGGATACCTCCTGCGCCGCATCCTGGCGACCATCCCCGTCATGGCCATCGTGGCGCTGTTCGTGTTCAGCCTGCTGTATCTGGCGCCCGGCGACCCCGCCGCGATCATCGCGGGAGACCAGGCGACACCGGCCGACGTGGAGCGCATCCGCGCTGGGCTGGGGCTGGACCGACCGTTCCTCGTGCGCTTCGCCGAGTGGGCCTGGAACGTGCTGCACGGGGACCTCGGCGTGTCCATTTTCAGCAATCTGCCGGTCTCGAAGCTGATCGGCCAGCGGCTGGAGCCGACGTTCTCCCTGATGGTGCTGACACTGCTGTTGTCCATCGGCATCGCCGTGCCGGTGGGCGTGCTGGCGGCGTGGCTGCAGGGGACCTGGGTGGACCGGGTGCTGATGGCCATTGCCGTGCTGGGCTTTTCGGTACCGGTGTTCGTGGTCGGCTACATGCTGTCCTATGTGTTCGCGCTCCAACTGGATTGGTTTCCGGTGCAGGGCTACACGCCGCTGGCCCGCGGGTTCGGGCCTTGGCTGAACAACCTGGTCCTGCCTGCGGTGGCGCTGGCCGGAGTTTATATTGCGCTGATCGCCCGCATCACCCGGGCGACCATGCTGGAAGTGCTGAGCCAGGACTACATACGCACCGCCAAAGCCAAGGGCGTCGGGGGCCGGACCATCCTGTTCCTGCACGCGCTGAAGAACGCCGCCGTGCCCGTCGTGACCGTCATCGGCCTGGGTGTGGCGCTGCTGATCGGTGGCGCGGTGGTGACGGAAAGCGTGTTCGCCATCCCCGGCCTGGGCCGTCTGGTGATAGATGCCATCCTGCGGCGCGATTACCCTGTGATTCAGGGTGTCACGCTGCTGTTTGCTTTCGTCTACGTCTTGGTGAACCTGGGCGTTGACATGCTGTATACCGTGTTCGACCCGAGGATACGCTATTGAGCGCAACACTCCTGCCCCATGCGCCCCCAGACGCGCCGGCCGCGGTGTCCGCCGTGCCGCACGTCACCCCGGCCGATGTGCTGCCCGATGTGCTGCCGGTCCCGCGCCGGCGCGGGGCGTTGCGGGGCTTCATGCATCGCCATCCCACCATCTTCGCGGGTGGCGTGCTGCTGGCGCTGATCCTGTTCCTGGCGGTGGCGGCCCCGCTGTTGTGGACGGCGGACCCGACCGCGCTGGCACCCGCCAAGCGCACGCGGGAGCCTTCGGCAATCTACTGGTTCGGCACTGACATGCTGGGACGGGACGTTTACTCGCGCGTGCTGTACGGCGCGCGGGTGTCACTGATCGTCGGCTTCTCGGTCGCGGTGCTGGCGACGGGGATCGGGATGCTGATCGGGCTGGTGTCCGGCTTCGTGCGCTGGGCGGACAGCGTCATCATGCGGGTGATGGACGGGTTGATGTCTATCCCGCCCATCCTGCTGGCGGTGTCGCTGACGGCGCTGACGCGCGGCAGCGTCGGCAACGTCATCACGGCCATCACCATCGCCGAGATACCCCGCGTGTCCCGCCTGGTGCGCGGCGTGGTCCTGAGTCTGCGAGAGCAGCCCTATGTCGAGGCTGCGGTGGCGTCCGGCACCCGCGTGCCCGTCATCATCTGGCGTCACATCGTGCCCAACACGCTGGCGCCGATCACGGTGCAGGCGACCTACATCTGCGCTTCGGCGATGATCACCGAGGCCATCCTGTCCTTCATCGGCGCGGGCACGCCGCCGACTATTCCGTCCTGGGGCAACATCATGGCGGAAGGGCGGGCGCTGTGGCAGGTGAAGCCCTATATCGTATTCTTCCCTGCCGTTTTCCTGTCGCTGACGGTGCTGTCCGTGAACCTGCTGGGCGACGGCCTGCGCGACGCACTGGACCCGCGCATGGCCAAGAGGGTCTGACGGTGGCGCACCTCGATTGTAGGGTGGAAAAGCGCAGCGCCTTCCACCGTCCCGCACGCGCCAATGCCTGGTGGAAGGCGCTTCGCTTTTCCACCCTACGAAGCCGGAACTTGCTGACAGTGATGAAAGTCTAGCGGCATGGCGCTTCCCCCACCGCGGAGTGGTGAACCCCTGTTGCAAGTCGAGCGGCTCCAGACCCATTTCGGCACGCCGGACGGCGTCGTGCGCGCGGTCGAGGGGCTGTCGTTCCACATAGACGCCGGCGAAACCCTGGCCATCGTGGGCGAGAGCGGGTGTGGCAAGTCCGTAACCAGCATGAGCATCCTGCGGCTGATCCAGGAGCCGCCGGGCCGCATTGCGGGCAAGATCAGCTTCCAAGGGCGCGACCTGCTCAAGCTGGGCGAGGCGGAGATGCGGAAGCTCCGCGGCAACGACATCAGCATGATCTTCCAGGAGCCGATGACCAGCCTGAACCCGGTGCTGACCATCGGCCGGCAGATTGGCGAGACCCTGCGCCTGCACCAGGGCCTGAATGCCAGCCAGGCGGAGGCCCGCGCGGTGGAGATGTTGACCTTGGTGGGCATCCCCGCGCCGGGCCGTCGAGTGCGCGAGTATCCGCACCAGCTCAGCGGCGGGATGCGCCAGCGCGTGATGATCGCGATGGCCCTAGCCTGCAACCCGAAGCTGCTGATCGCCGACGAGCCGACGACGGCGCTGGACGTGACCATCCAGGCGCAGATCCTGGATCTGATGCGCGATCTTAAGACCCGCATCGGCTCGGCCATCCTGCTCATCACCCATGACCTCGGGGTTGTGGCGGAGATGGCGCAGCGCGTGGTGGTGATGTATGCCGGGCGCAAGGTGGAGGAGGCGACGGCAGCGGAGCTGTTCGGCAACCCGCAGCATCCCTACACCCGCGGCCTGCTGGGCGCGGTGCCGCGGCTGGGCAGCTCGCTGGGCAGCGCGGCGCGCAGCAAGCTGGCGGAGATACCCGGCTTGGTGCCATCGCTCCGCAAGCCCATCGTCGGCTGCGCCTTCGCGGGACGCTGCCTGAGCGCCACCGACCTGTGCCGCACCGTCGCCCCCGCCGTTGAGCAGAAGCGCCCCGGCCATAGCGTCGCCTGTCATTATGCTGAATACGCCATGCCCCCTGGCGAACAGGCGGCGGCATGACGCCGCTGCTGGAAGTGCGCGGCCTGAAGAAGCACTTCGCCCTGCGTGGCGGGCTGCTGGGGGGCGTCACCGGGCAGGTCTATGCGGTGGATGGCGTCAGCTTCGACATCGCAAAGGGGGAGACGCTGTCCCTGGTGGGCGAGAGCGGCTGCGGCAAGAGCACCGTCGGCAAGGCCATCCTGCGCTTGACCGACCCCACCGCGGGGGAGGTGCTGTTGGACGGGCAGCGCATAGACAACCTGCCGGCCAACCAGCTTCGTCCGCTGCGCCGCCGGGTCCAGGTGGTGTTCCAGGACCCGTTCAGCAGCCTGAACCCGCGCATGAGGGTGCGGGACATCATCGCCGAACCCCTCCGCAATTTCGGCATTGCCGCGTCCGGGTCCGACCTGGAAGACCGGGTGGCCACGCTGATGGACACCGTGCGCCTGCCGCGCGACGCCATGCACCGCTTCCCGCACGAGTTCAGCGGCGGCCAGCGCCAGCGCATCGGCATCGCCCGCGCCTTGGCGCCCGGTGCGGACCTGATCATCTGCGACGAGGCCGTGTCGGCGCTGGACGTGTCGGTCAAGGCGCAGATCGTGAACCTGCTGTCCGACTTGCAGGACGAGCTTGGGCTGGCGCTGCTGTTCATCAGCCACGACCTGGCCATTGTCGAGCACCTGACCCACCGGGTTGCGGTAATGTACCTGGGCAAGATCGTGGAGGTCGCGGACCGCCGCACGCTGTTCGCCAACCCCCGCCATCCCTACACCCGCGCCCTGCTGTCGGCGGTGCCGGTGCCAGACCCCACCGCGCGACGCGACCGGATCATCCTGACCGGGGACGTGCCCAGCCCGATCAATCCACCCAGCGGCTGCCGCTTCCACACCCGCTGCCCCTACGTGTTCGACCGGTGCCGGACGGAGGAACCGGTGCTGCGGGAGGTCGGTCCTGTACAGACGGCAGCGTGCCACCTGGACGAGTTGCCGGAGCTGCATGTGGTGCCGGAGGCGGCATAGGCGCGGGGCGCCCTGCGCCGCGTCCAGTCTGCTCAACAAGGTGATTGAGCCGATAAGCCATCTCCTCATTGTCACCTTGTCATTGCGAGGAGCGCAGCGACGCGGCAAACCATGGGCCGCAAGCGCAGCCCGTTCGGCGTCCCTGTGCGGCGGATCAAACGCGCTTTGCACTGGCGCGGAAAGGGACAAGCACATAACTCTCAACGCTGTTCCTGGCCCGTCACCTCGTCAATGACGGTTTCCAACTCGTCCGCCCAGGCCGCATAGGAGAACTCCCGCTCCGCCGTCTGCCGGGCCGCGGCGCCCAGGCGCTGGCGCAGCCCGGTGTCGGACAGCAGGCGCTGCACCGCCGCACGCAGGGCCACCTGGTCGTGGACGGGCACGACCAGGCCATCCACGCCGTCCTGCACATAGGGCGTCAGGCCCGGCGACGCCGAGATGACGCAGGCCTTGCCGGTTGCCATGGCCTGCATCAGCACGGACACGCCGCCCGGCGTCTGCGTGGGGTGCAGCGGCAGCACGACGATGGCGGCGCCCGCCAGAAGGCTGCGGTAGGCGACCAGCGGCATCGGCTCAGCCAGCACCGACACCCCATCCGGCAGGGGGCCGAGCGGCATCTTCGTGCGGATGAGCGATGGGTGTCCCAGGCCGTCCAGGGCTGCCAGCAGGGTAGGGTAATCGCGGGACCCGTCATCGCCCACGGACAGCACGGGTCCGCTGGGGCAGTCGGGCGCGGCTGTGAAGAACAGGGTGTCAGTCTGCGGCCGCACCGTCTTGACCCGGCGCACACCGGGCCAGGTCTGGCGGATGATCGCTGCCTGGTGCTCCGTGTACACCAGCAGCGCATCGGCCCGCGGCACCACCCGGTCCAGCACCAGCCGGCGCAGACGCCAGCCTAGCCCTCCCACGTCCATCACGACGACCTTGCCGCGGAAGCGCAGCAAGCGCCGCAGCATCAGAACGACAAGGGCGGATGACTCGAAGTTGCACAGCACGACCTCGCACCGCCGCAGCAGCAGCAGCACGCGCAAGGCGCGCAGGGGATCGAGCGCGTGCAGAAGCGGGTGCGCGCGGGCCGCCGGGTTCCAAGGCAGGCCGAAGGTGTCCATCCGGCGCACGTCATAGCCGCGCTGGCGCAGCAGGCGGTAGGGAAGTTCCAGGTCCTGCTCCCCGGCAGGGGGCGCGCCGGTCCAGGACGGCCAGCGGTCGTGCGGGGTCATCACCAGGATCAGCCGTGACACGCGACCTGCCTCCTGCCGGGCCAGTGCGGGCTGTTGCAACGCAGCCGTCCCTTGACCCTTACGCTCCGCGGCCCGCACACTACGTCGCGTGCAAGCCAGGCGGAAGCCGGCGCTGGGCTGTGCCTGGATGCGCAGATGGATTTCAGGGGAGCGAACGATGCCGCAGGTATCGCTGACAGTGAATGGACGCAGCCACACCGCCGAGGTCGAGGGCCGGACCTTGCTGGTGGAGCTGCTACGCGAACAGATGGGGCTGACGGGCACCCATGTCGGCTGCGACACGAGCCAGTGCGGCTCCTGCGTTGTCCACGTGAATGGCAAGTCGGCCAAGGCATGCACGATGCTGGCGATGCAGGCCAATGGCGCCGACGTGCTGACCATCGAGGGCCTGGCCGCCAACGACGGCACGCTGCACCCGATGCAGGCAATGTTCCGCGAGCATCACGCCTTGCAGTGCGGCTTCTGCACGCCGGGCATGGTGATGTCGGCCGTGGATCTGGTGCAGATGCATCCGGAGGGGCTGACCGAGGACCAGATACGCCATGGGCTGGAGGGCAACCTGTGCCGCTGCACGGGCTACCACAACATCGTCAAGGCCATCGCGGCGGCCTGGCCGATCATGCACGGCAAGCAGTTGGCGCAAGCCGCCGAGTAGCTGCCTGCAAGCGCCAGACGCCTGAACGCCACCGGACAACAACGCCGGATAACAAGGCATAGGCCACCAATCGGGAGGACGCATCATGGGTTTCGAGGGCATCGGTGCCAGCGTGCGCCGCAAGGAGGACCACCGCTTCCTGAGCGGCGCTGGCAACTACACCGATGACCTGAACCGTCCGGGGCAGGTCCACTGCGTGTTCCTGCGCGCGGATCGGCCCCACGCCCGCATTCTGGGTATTGACGCCGCGGCGGCCAAGGCCGCGCCGGGCGTGCTGGCCGTCTACACTGGCCCCGACATGGCGGCGGATGGCGTCGGCGGCATACCGTGTGGCTGGCAGATTCACAACAAGGACGGCTCCGCGATGAAGGAGCCGCCGCATCCCGTCCTGGCCACCGGCAAGGTGCGCCACGTCGGCGACCCCGTTGTGGCCGTTATCGCCGACACCCGGCAGCACGCCAAGAATGCTGCCGAGTTGATCCAAGTGGATTACGAGGACCTGCCCGCCATCTCGGGCGTGAAGGACGCGGTGGCGCCCGGCGCGCCGCTCGTGCATGACGACGTGCCCGGCAACCTCTGCTTCGACTGGCACATCGGCGACAAGGCTATCGTAGACGCCGCTTTCGCCAACGCGGCCCACGTTGTGACCTTGGACCTGACCAACAACCGCCTGGTCCCCAACGCGTTGGAGCCGCGAGCCGCCATCGGCGACTTCGACCGGTCGTCCGGCGACTTCACGCTGTACACCACCAGCCAGAACCCGCATCTGATCCGGCTGCTGATGGGTGCCTTCGTGCTGCATATCCCCGAGAACAAGCTGCGCGTGGTGGCGCCCGACGTGGGCGGCGGCTTTGGCAGCAAGATTTACCATTATGCCGAGGAGGCCGTCGTCACGTGGGCCGCAGGCAAGCTGCGCAGGCCCGTCAAATGGAACGCAGACCGTAGCGAGGCCTTCATCAGCGACGCGCACGGACGGGATTGCGCCAGCACGGCCAGCATGGCGGTGGACAAGGATGGCCGCTTCCTGGCGCTGCGCGTCAGCACCTTGGCCAACATGGGCGCCTACCTCAGCACCTTCGCTCCGGCGGTACCGACCTACCTGTCCGCAACCTTGCTGGCCGGCGTTTACACGACCCCGGCCATCTATGCCGAGGTCAAGGCGGTCTTCACCCACACCGTCCCGGTGGATGCTTACCGCGGCGCCGGCCGGCCGGAGAGTACCTATCTGCTGGAGCGGCTGGTGGACGTGATCGCGCACGACACCGGGCTGGACCGGGTGGCGATCCGCAAGCTCAACTTCATCCCGCGCGAGGCCTTCCCGTATCAGACGCCCGTCGCGCTGAACTACGACAGCGGCGACCATCAGACGACCCTGCGTGTCGCGATGGAGGCGGCAGACTGGGGCGGCTTTCCGGCCCGGCGCCAGGCTGCCGCGGCGCGGGGCAAGCTGCGCGGCATCGGCATGAGCACCTACGTCGAGGCGTGCGGCATCGCGCCAAGCAAGCTGGTGGGGCAGTTGGGCGCGCGCGCCGGGCTGTATGAGGTCGCGAACGTCCGGGTGCATCCCACGGGCAGCGTCAGCGTATTCACCGGCACGCACAGTCATGGCCAGGGGCACGAGACGACCTTCGCGCAGCTCGTGTCCGACCAGCTCGGCGTGCCGATGGACCAGATTGACATCGTGCATGGCGACACCGCCAAGATACCTTTCGGCATGGGCACCTACGGCAGCCGCAGCCTGCCGGTAGGCGGGTCGGCGATGGTCAAGGCAATGGACAAGATCATCGCCAAAGGCAAGAAGATCGCGGCCCATCTGATGGAGGCTTCCGTCGAGGACATCGAGTTCAAGGACAACCGCTTCACTGTCGCCGGCACGGACAAGGGCAAGTCCCTGACCGAGATCAGCCTGGCCGCCTACGTGCCACACAACTACCCCATCGAGGAGTTGGAGCCGGGTCTGGACGAGACCGCGTTCTACGACCCCAAGAACTTCACATTTCCCGGCGGTTGCCATATCACGGAAGTCGAGATTGATCCCGAGACCGGCATCGTCGAGGTGGTGGGCTTCACGGCGGTGGACGACGTGGGCCGGGTCGTCAACCCCATGATCGTCGAGGGCCAGGTGCAGGGCGGCGTCGCCCAGGGCATCGGCCAAGCGCTGATGGAGAACGCCGTCTATGACAGCGGGGCGCAGTTGGTCACGGGGTCGTTCATGGATTACCAGATGCCCCGCGCCCATGACTTCCCGCAGATGAACACCGCGACCGAGAACACGCTTTGCACCCACAACCCGCTGGGGTCCAAAGGCTGCGGGGAGACGGGGGCCATTGGCAGCCCGCCCTCCGTCATCAACGCCGTCGTGGACGCCTTGCGGGACTACGGTGTGCGTCACCTGGACATGCCAGCGTCGGCGCAGAAGGTGTGGTCCATCATCCAAGCCAACCAGCCGCGCATGGCGGCCGAGTAGGAACACCACGATGTATGATTTCAGCTACAGCAAGCCGTCCACCATCCCCGACGCCGTCAAGGCGCTGGGGACCGACCCTGACGCCAAGCCGTTGGCCGGCGGCCAGACCTTCATCCCCGTGCTGAAGCAGCGGCTGAACAAGCCGAATGTGGTGGTGGACCTGTCGGCGCTCGGCCTGACCGGCATTGCAGCGGAGCCGGGCAAGATTACCATCGGCGCGATGACGACACACCATGCCATCGAGGCGTCGGAGGAAATCAAGGCGCAAATACCCGGGCTGCACAAAATGGCGGCGTTGATTGGGGACACTCAGGTGCGGCACCGCGGCACAATGGGCGGGTCCTTGGCCAACAACGACCCGTCCGCCTGCTACCCGGCGGCGGTGCTGGCGCTGGGCGCCACTATTCACACGGATCGCCGCAGCATCTCGGCGGAGGACTACTTCCAGGGCATGTTCACCACGGCGCTGGAGGCGGGCGAACTGATCACCGCCATCGAGTTCCCGGTGGCGGAGCGGTCCAACTACGAAAAGTTCCGCAACCCGGCGTCCCGTTACGCCATGGTGGGGGTGTTCGTGGCCAAGGGCAGCTTCGGCGTGCGGGTGGCCATCACCGGCGCCGGGCAGAACGGGGTGTTCCGGCACACGGCGATGGAGCAGGCGCTGGCTGCCGACTTCTCGCCGGAGGCGATCAGCGGCATCGTCACGCCGTCCGACGGGTTGAATGGCGACATTCACGCCAGTCCGGAGTATCGTGCCCACCTTATTGGCGTGATGGCCCGGCGGGCCGTCGCCGGGGCATAGTGCCCTGGGCTGCCGGGGAACTGTCCCTGGGCGGCCCGCCTTTTGTTGTGGGAGTTCGGACGGTTGGTTGTGGACCTGCATCTGCTGTGCAAGCAAGGACAGCGCAACAAGCGCGTCGGCCCCGAGCCGACGCGGTATGAGACCGGCACCTGGCCGGTGACGGACGAGGTGGCCGAGGAAGCCGTCGGCGGGCGGCTGTACCTGCACGCGGCCCGGGCCGAGGAAGCGTATTACGGCGGCACTATTCAGGCGTGGCGGCGGTCACCCGAAGATCCCAAGCGCAAGGTGTTTACCTACCTGGTGGACGGTCCGTTCCGCATACGCTGCCCGGAGAAGTGGGGGCAGGAGAAGGCTATCGTCCGCCGGTAGCTGATGGTGCCGCCCCGCCACGTCGCGGTGATCGGGGCGGGCATCGTCGGTGCCGCCTGCGCCCTTGAGTTGCTGCGGGAAGGGCACCGAGTCACGATCATCGAACCAGGGGAGCCGGGCGGGGAGCAGGCTGCGAGCTATGGCAACGGCGCTTGGCTCAGCCCGTCGTCCGTCGTGCCGCCGTCCATGCCGGGGTTGTGGCGGAGGGTGCCGGGGTTTCTCGCGGACCCGCTGGGGCCATTGGCGATCCGGTGGGGCTACCTGCCGCGGTTGATGCCCTGGCTCGCGCGCTTCGTGCGGGCCGGGTCCACCGTGGTGCGGGTTGAGGCGACAGCGCGGGCGTTGCGGCCGTTGGTTGTGGATGCGCCGGAGCGGCATCGGGCGCTCGCCGAGGAGGCGGGGGTTAGCGATCTGATTGAGCGGCGGGGGCTGCTGTATATCTATCCAACCCGTGCGGACTTCGAGCGCGAGGCGCTGGCCTGGCGGCTGCGGCGGGACAACGGCGTAGAGTGGCTGGAGCTGGACGCCGACGAGCTACGGCAGCAGGAGCCGGAGCTGGACCGGCGCTACACCTTTGGGGTGCTGGTGCAGGCCGGGGGCAACTGCACTGATCCCGGAGCTTACGTGGCGGCGCTGGTGCGGCACGCTGCCGGGCAGGGTGCGGTGCTGCTCTGCCAGAGCGCGTCGGGATTCGAGATTGAGGGCAGGCGCCTGCGGGCCGTGCGGACCGGTGATGGCGAGGTTGCCTGCGACGCCGCGGTGATCTGCGCGGGCGCACGGTCCCGCCTGCTGGCGCGGGCGGTCGGGGACCGGGTGCCGCTGGAGACGGAGCGGGGATATCATGCCGTGATCGCCGACCCTGGTACTGGGCCGCGGCATCCCGTGATGCCGAGCGACGGCAAGATGGCTGTGACGATGACCCGGGGTGGGCTGCGAATTGCCGGGCAGGTGGAACTGGCCGGGCTGGAGGCTGCGCCGGATTGGCGACGGGCAGAGATACTCCGCGATTTCGCGCTGCGGACCTTTCCCAACCTGCCGCGCGACTTGCCGGCGGACCGGGTGGCGGTCTGGATGGGGCATCGGCCCAGCATGCCCGACGCGCTGCCCGTGATCGGGCCGGCGAGCGGGTGCGCCGACGTGGTTCATGCTTTCGGACATGGGCATGTCGGGCTGGCTGCCGGGCCAGTGACGGGGCGGTTGGTGGCGGACTTGGTGAGCGGGTCGCAGCCGGTGATTGATCCCGCACCATATTCGCCTCGGCGCTTCGCTGGATGAGGCCGCGCCCTGGCGTGACTGCCTGTCCAGGGCCATCCAAAACGCCCCGTGACGAGTGCGGTGCTCCTTGGATACGCCCAGGCGTCTGCCTTGCCACCCGCGGCCGGTGCCGTATCGTGGTCCCGCCCGGCATCAGACCGGGGTGGAGACTGCCATGACCGACCGCCTGTTCAGTGCCGCCGACCTTGAGGTTCTGCGGGGTTGGGACACTCCGACGATCTGCAACGGGCTGGAGCTGATCGTGCCGGAGCGGCGGGCTGTGGGCTTCACGGTCGAGCCGATGGCGGCGGCGGACCGGACGCTGAAGCCCATCGTCGGGCTGGCCCGGGTTGGAACGCTGCGCGCCAAGGAGGCTCCGCGCGCGCCGGTGGCGGAGCGGATGGACTGGTATGACTACGTGGGGGCGGCGGACCTGCCGACCGTCGTGGTGCTGCAGGACCTGGACGACCGGCCGGGGTATGGGGCTTGGTGGGGGGAGGTGAACAGCACGATCCATAAGGCTCTGGGCGCGCAGGGATGCGTGACCAATGGCAGCTTCCGAGATGTGGACATGCTGGCGCCGGAGTTTCAGATCGTTGGCGGGCGGATTGGGCCGAGCCATGCTTGGGTTCACATCGTGGACTTTGGGAAGCCGGTGAACGTGTTCGGGATGAATGCGGTGCATGACGACGTGATCCATGCGGATTTCCATGGGGCGGTGGTGATTCCGGCAGAGGCGGTGCGGAAGCTGCCGGAGGCCATTGCGCTGATCGGGCGGCGGGAGCGGGTGATCCTGGATGTTTGCGGGGCGGCGGATTTCAGCCCGGCCAAGCTTCGGACGGCGTTGAAGGCATCGGGGGAAATACACTAAAGGGTTTTGCCTTCTCTGCCTTCGGTGAGGGGTAAGCGAAGGACTGCGCGGACGTTGCCTGGCGCTTTCTGAACGGACGATGCGCTGCTGCATGACGAGGTTGGCTCCTGTGGCTTCCCTCACCCCGGCCCTCTCCCGGAGGGAGAGGGAGCGGACAGCGGCGTGTTTGACAGTGCTGCAACCGCTTTTTCGACGGCGCTCTTCCAGTTGCCTGGGGTGGATTGGCGGCAGATTTTTAGCGTGGAGTACCAGGGGCTGTCAGTGCGGGCGTGGAGCCAGCGCCAGCAGGCGTCGTAGCGGTCGAGCAGCAGGACCGGCTTGCCCATGCCGGCGGCGAGGTGGGCGACGGAGGTGTCCACGCTGACGACCGCGTCCAGGTTGGCGACTATGGCGGCGGTGTCTGCGAAGTCCCGGACGTTGAGCATGGGGTCCAGCATGGGGATGCCGGGTGGCGGGGGCTTGCCGAGCTGCAGGCTGACCAGGCGGATGCCGGGCAGCGTGGCCAGGGGCGCCAGGTGGGCTGGGGCCATGCTGCGGACCCGGTCGGTCAGGGGCGCCGTGGGGTCGTTGGGGTGCAGGCCGCCGGACCAGGCGACGCCGACGCGGAGGCCGGACTGCGGCAGGTGGGCGGCCCAGCGGGCGGTGTCCGCCGGGTCGGCGTGGAGGTAGGGAGTGGCGGGGGGCATCTGGCTGAGCGTGGTGCCGAAGGCCCGGGGGAGGCTGAGCATCGGGCACCACAGGTCGAAGCGGGGCAGGGCGCCGGTTTGGACCACGCCGGCGATGCCGGGGACCGTGGCGATCAGGCGTTGGAGGGCGGCGGGGACCCAGGCCATGACGCGGGCGCCCCGGGCTGCGAGGAGCGGGGCGTAGCGGATCATCTGCAGGGTGTCGCCCAGGCCTTCCTCTTGGCAGAGCAGGACGGTGCGGCCTTGCAGGCCGTCGAGCGTGGTCAGGCGGGGGCCGGGGAGGGGCTTGGGGCGGCGGGGGAGGCGGTAGCGGCATTCGAGGGCTTCCCAGCCCTCGGCCAGGCGTCCGGATTTGAGCAGGGCGACGGCGCGATTGAGGGCGAGCTGGGCGTCGGTGGGGGCTAGGGCCAAGGCATTGGCGTAGGCCGTGTCGGATTCGGTGAAGCGGCCCTCGGCGGCCAGGGCCTTGCCCAGGTTGGACCAGGCGGCGGCGGTGGGCTGCAGGGCGGCGGCTTGGCGGAAGGCCTCGACCGCCTCCGGCATCGGGCCGTGCTCGGCCAGGAGGGCGCCGAGGAGGGCGGGGAGGCGGGGGTCGCCGGGCATCTCGGCGATGGCGGAGCGGAGGTGGGGGGCGGCGTCGGCAGGGCGGCCGGCGCGGTGCAGCAGGTCCAGCAGGTCCTGGACGGGGTGGTTGGCGTCCGGGCGGGCGCGGGCGATGCGGGCCAGGGCTGGGGCGGTGGCGAGGTCTCCGGCGGCGGCGCGGGCCAGGGCGTGGACCAGGTTGGCCTCGATGTCCGCGGGGTCGGACGCCAGGGCTGCGGTGGCTGCTGCCGCTGCTGCGTGCTGCCCGGCGTGCAGGTTGTGCAGGGCGCGGCGCAGGGCGTCCAGGCGGGCAGGGGCGGGCGTCATGGGCGCGTTGTCGCCCTGGCGCGGCTGGGGTGCAATGCCTGGACAGCGCGGGACTGCGGGCCGGCGCGGCGTTGCCGACGCTGGCCGTCCTGGTCTGCGCCAGGGGCATCTTGCGGAGCTGGGGCGGGCGCGGCGCGGCGCCACGCGCCGGTGCGGAGGGTGGTCAGCTTCCCAGCGGCGGGGGGCGCCATCGGGCGTCGGTGGGTGCGGGTGGGCGCATGAGCCTGGCGACGATGCTGGCCAGGTCCTCCGGCAGGGTGCCGCCGGGGTGGATGGGGTTGGGCGGCGCGAGGGGCGCGGCATCCCGGTCGGCTTGGAGGCCGGGGGCGGGCTGCGCTGCGTCGTGCGCCGGGTTGCGCGGCGTTGGGCTGGGCGGCGCCGGGCTGGGCTGGTGGGCGCGGCTTGGGGCGGCGGCGCGGGCGCCGAGCTGCCGGATGTCATCGGGCGTGCGGCGCTTCCAGGGGGTGTCGCCGGGGGTGGAGGAGAGGCCGAGGTCGCGGCAGATCTCCTTGATGATGTTGGCGGCGGGGCGGGTGGCGATGTCGTCGTCGAGGTCCGGGGCGTCCAGGCGCTCGCGCAGTTCGTTTTGCAGGGCGTCGGCGGTGGCGCCGTCGCGGACGTGGCCGATCCGGTCCTCGACCTGGCGGATGATCTGCTTGCGGGCGGCGGCTCGGTGCCGGGCTGGGTCGGGGGCGGGTGGGGACGGGGCGTCGAGGACGCGGGCCAGCATGATGCAGCGGCGGACGGCCCGGGCGATCTGTGCGAACGCGGCGGCCAGGGGGATCAGGGTGCTGGCGTCGGGCTTGGGGGGTGGCGGGGTGTTCGGGGCGGGCGGCTGAGGGGCTGGGGTGGGGGGCTGCGGGATGGCTTGGGCGTGCAGGGCGCGGGCGAAGTCGTCGCCCATCTGGATGAGGCGGTCCAGGACGGGGCGGTGGGGGTGGGTGGCCCCTGCCGGGTCGGCGGGGGTGCCGTGGAGGTTGAGGTTGGGTGCTTCTAACGCCATGAACGGAACAAGAACATTGTTGGGGGTTGGGGGTCAAGGGTTGGATTGGGGTTGAGTGTTCGGGCGAGGTGCGATGGGTGGCAACGTCGGTCCACAACCTCGACTGGCGTTAGGGTCTCCACTTGTACGCATATCCACCGAGTGCTTAGGGTTGTTTGGGGTTGCCATGGACGAGACGCATCGGATCACCGTTGACCCTAGCCAATGCGGCGGGCGGCCTTGCCTGCGGGGGCTGCGCATCCGTGTACGGGATGTGCTTGACCTGCTGGCGGCCGGGGCCAGCCGGGAGGAGGTGCTGGAGGACTTTCCGATGCTAGAGGCGGGGGACATTACGGCATCGCAGCAATATGCGGCTCGGCAGGCCGATCATCCGGTGCTGCACGTCGCGTAGTGTGGTTCTTGGTGGACGCGCAGCTTCCTCCGGCTCTGGCCCGATTGCTGGCCGGCATGGGGCATCGTGCGGAGCATGTCGGCGATATCGGGATGCAGGCGGCGTCCGATGCCGCGATCTGGGATTATGCGTTGGCCAACGATGCCGTCGTCATCACGAAGGATGAGGACTTCCAGCAGCGCAGGGCTTTGGACGGGCAGGGTGCGGCTGTAGCCTGGATCAGAGTGCCGAACACTCGCCGGCGTGCGCTTCTGGCGTGCGCTTCTGGCGTGGTTTGAGGGTGTGCTGCCGGGCAGCATTGCGGCTTTGGAGCATGGTGAGCGTTTGATCGAGGTCGTTCAGGCGGTGGGTGAGGCTCTGACCTGCAGCGGTTTGCTGGATGCAGGGCGGAACGGCGTCAGCGCCTTCCGACAACGGGCCGGTGCCTCCCCGTGGCGGATGGCGCTGCGCTTATCCGCCCTACCTGTCCGTAGCCGGGCATGGGGCAAGACTTTCGGCGGTTGGTGTCAGGCCGGCATAAGAATTGGCCCATCCTTCTCGTGCCGCCGAGGCGCTGGCCGAGATGACCCAGCGGCAAGCCAGGACCTGTGCAGGCCAGTATGCCAGGTTCAGGCCGTCGTTGCGCCTTGTGAACTGGTGACGCCCTGTGGGGGCAGCGGCGCGTCCTTTTAGTCTGGCGCGGGCACTCGACAGGGGAGTGGGGGGGTCGTCAGAGTGTGCTGCGCGGTGTTGGAGGCTGAATGATCCTGCTGGTGAACTCGGGCGGGGAGGCGGCGGTGCCGGAGTGGCAGGCGGAGTTCCGGGCCGTGGCGCCGCATCTGGATGTTCGGTGGTGGCGGGATCCTTCGGTGGATTTAGCGGCGGTGCCGTATGCGTTCGTTTGGGCGCCGACGCCGGGGTGGCTGGCGGGGTTGCCGGGGCTGCGGCTGATCCTGAGCAGCGGGGCGGGGGTGGACCACATCACGTCGGACCCGGCGTGGCCGCGGCATGTGCCGATCGTGCGGATGGGCGGGGCGGAGACGCAGCAGCGGATGGGGGAGTGGGTGTGCCTGGCGGCGTTAGCCTTGCTGCGAGACTTGCCGACGGCGATTGCCGGGCAGGCGGGGCGGCGGTGGGTGGAGATGCCGGGGGGGCGGACCGCTTGCGAGACGCGGGTGGGGGTGATGGGGTTGGGGAACCTGGGGGCTGCGGCGGCGGGGATGCTGCGGGGGCTGGGGTTCCAGGTTTCGGGGTGGTCGCGGACGGCGAAGAGCGTGCCGGGGGTTCGGTGCTTCGTCGGGGCGGGGGAGCGGGATGCGTTCCTGGCGGGGGCGGACATCCTGGTGTGCCTGCTGCCGGACACGGCGGAGACTCGGGGGGCGATCCGGGCGGAGACGATTGCCCTGCTGCCGGCTGGGGCGGGGGTGGTGAACGCGGGGCGGGGCGGGCATGTGGTGATGGGGGACCTGCTGGCGGCGCTGGATGCGGGGCGGGTGTCGGGGGCGGTGCTGGATGTGTTCGAGGTGGAGCCGTTGGCGGGGGATGCGGCGGTTTGGAGGCATCCGCGGGTGATTGTTACGCCGCATGTGGGGTCGTTGGCGTCTCGGCGGGCGCGGGCGGGGTATGTGGCTGACGCGATTGGGGCGTTTGAGCGGGGGGAGGTGGTGGGGAACTTGTATGATGCGGGGCGGGGGTATTGAGTTGTCTTTTCATTGATTTCTTATGGTTGTGATCATAGCTTCATCAAGCTATGATGCGGCTTTCCATGTGGACCTTTCTAGTATAAGGATTAAGTGACGCTGTGGAAATCTTTGTTGACGAAGCAGGGCAATTTACGAAAACGGCGGGGTGGAGCATTGTTTGTTCATTATCTATACCGCATAATGAGACTGGCCCGGCTCGTAGGAAAGTTGCCTATTTGACGCGAGACTGGCCGAGAGCGCCTAGCGGTGAGCTGAAAGGTGGCACTCTGGATGTTCAACACCTCAAGGCACTTGTGGATCTGCTCTTCGAGCGTGATGCGATCCTCTACATTTGCGCGATTGACATGACGATGGAGACGGAGGAGGGCCTCAAAAATCATAAGCAGAGACAGTGTGAAGGGATGACAGAACACCTCACATCAGCGCACCACCCTAACTTAGTTGACGCTGTATGGAAACTTCGGCGTATGCTGGAAGCCATGCCCATGCAGCTCTATGTGCAGTCGGTTTTGATGAGCGATCTAGTGGCAGCCACACTAGGGTCTAGGGACGAAGTTTCGCCGGGATAGGTGGCCACGGGGCGGCTTCGC
>CAXUHB010000009.1:0-115372 GCA_964250755.1 uncultured Acetobacteraceae bacterium
CGGACAGGGTGAACTTGTCGGTGTGGCAGATGCCGGTGGCCTTGATCTCGACCAGTACCTCGCCCTCCCGCGGGCCTTCGAGCTGGACGGTCTCGATGGTCAGGGGCTGGCCTGCGGCGTGGGCGACTGCGGCGCGTACGTCCAAAGGGGGTCTCCGGCTGGGGTTCTGCGGGCTGCGCAGGCTAAGCTAGAAGCTGACGTGGGCTGGCACCAGAGCCGACGGTCACCACGCATTGGCGTAACGGCTGCACGCCACGACTGCGTGGACGGACCTTGCTGCTCGAAGTGCGTGCCGTTTCTTGCAACCGCACGTTGCGGACGCGACGGGATCGCGGTTGTGTGAACGCCGGCTTGGCTGCTAACGTTCCGTCACGATCAGTGGGGTGGAACATGCAAAACGACATGCAGCGGCGGCTGGCGGCCGAGTTCCTCGGCACGTTCTGGCTGGTGTTTGGCGGGTGCGGCAGCGCGGTGATCGCCGCCGGGTTCCCGCAGCTTGGCATCGGCTTCGTCGGCGTGTCGTTCGCGTTCGGGCTGACGGTGCTCACGATGGCGTATGCCGTGGGGCACATCTCGGGCGGGCACTTCAACCCGGCAGTGACTTTGGGGCTGTGGTCGGCGGGGCGCTGCGCCAACATCCATGTCGTACCCTACATCGTCACGCAGGTGATCGGCGCGGTGTGCGCCTCGGCGGCGCTGTATCTGATCGCGTCGGGCAAGCCGGAGTGGGTGCCGGCGGGCTTCGCCAGCAATGGCTACGGGGACCTCAGCCCAGGGAAGTATGGCCTGGTGTCGTGCTTCCTGGCGGAGCTGCTGCTGACGTTCTTCTTCCTGATGGTCATCATCGGCACGACGTCCAAGGGTGCCGCTACAGGGTTCGCGGGCATCCCGATCGGGCTGGCGCTGGTGCTGATCCACCTGATCTCGATCCCGATCACCAACACCAGCGTCAACCCGGCGCGCAGCACGGCGCCGGCGCTGTTCGCGGGCGGAGGCGCCATCGGGCAGTTGTGGCTGTTCTGGGTCGCGCCGGTTGCCGGGGCGATGCTGGCAGGAGTGGTCGCAAAGATTCTGTTCGCCGACAGCTCGATAGACGAGACGACGGTGGTGGAGGAGCGGCGGGCGGCGCAGGGCGGCTAACCCGCCCGTCCCGGCCCGCAGTTCCGGGGACAGGGCGGCTTGGCGCAACCGGCGGCGGGACAAGCCGGGGTGGCGAGCCGGGCCAGCCCGCTCTCCTGCCACGCCTGGCGCAGCACCGGCGGCACCTGGCCCCCTGAACCTGCGACGGTCAGCAGCAGCGCGACCACCAGCGGCTCCATCGCCGACCCGGCCCGGCACAGCGGCAGCGAGAAGGTGCGGCGCATCGGCCAGGCCAGGCGCAGGCCGGCGGGGGTCAGCAGGTCCGCCGCAAGGTGGGACAGGGCGCCAATGGCCAGCGGCGCCGCAATCCACCGCGGCACGCCGCTGTGCAGCAACGCCCAGAGGCAGACTGCGACGGCCAGTGCGGAGTGGGTGATGCCGCGGTGCCCGAACAGTCCGGCCACGGCCCGGGACAGTGGACGCAGGCGCTGGCCGAGCCATGACTTCGGGTGGTCAACGTCCGGCAGCAGCGATCCCGCCAGCGCCAGCGCCATGCAAGCCGGGGACAGGGCAGGCAGGCCCAGGCGGGGCGCGGCCACCAGCCACGCCGCCGCCCCAAGCGCCACATGCGACCCCGCCATCATCGGCCCGACCATCCCCCGCACGCAGCGAATCCGACACTTGCGCTTGCTGGACGGGGAAGGCAACGGGGCAGGACAAAGGAATGTCGGATGCGTCGTCGCCCGGAAGAACACTCTGCGGGCTGCTCTTGAAACGATGATGGCCGAAGCGGGCCGGCGATGCCGCCGCTCACGGACAGGACCTGCGTGACCCGGCTGCACGCCGCGTCGCAGTTTGACGCCGATAAAGGCGTAAGCCCCCTACGGCCCCCGTCCTGGCACACGGTGGCGGTAGGCCAACGCTTCCGCCACGTCCGCCCGTCGCACCTGTGGCGCGCCGGCCAGGTCGGCGATTGTGCGCGACACCCGCAGCACCCGCGTGAAGCCGCGGGCGGACAGGCGCAGCTTGCCCGCGGCCTGCTCCGCCAGCACGCGGGCGTCGGGCTGCATCTCGACGCCGCCCATCTCCGCCTCTGCATTGGTGGCCGGGCCGGCGCCGTAGCGGGCGCGCTGCGCCGCGCGGGCCTGGCCGACGCGGGCGGCGGCGGCGGCGCTGGGTTCACCCCGGGGTGCGCGGGACAGTTCGGCAGGGGGCACGGGCTGCACCTGCACCGTCAGGTCTATGCGGTCCATCAGGGGGCCGCTGATGCGGGCCAGGTAGTCCTCCCCGCAGCGGGGGGCCTTGCCGCACTCCCGGCCGGCGTCGCCCAGGTAGCCGCAGCGGCACGGGTTCATCGCGGCCACAAGCTGGAAGCGCGCGGGATAGGTCACGTGCGCGGCGGCGCGGGCGACGGTGGTGCGCCCGGTTTCCAGCGGCTGGCGCAGAGCCTCCAGGGCGATGCGGGGGAACTCCGGCAACTCGTCCAGGAACAGGGTGCCGCGGTGCGCCAGGCTGACCTCGCCGGGCTTGGCGCGCTGGCCGCCGCCGACCAGGGCTGCCTGCGACGTGCCGCTGGCGGGCGACCGGTCGGGCGGGCGCATCACTAGCCGTCCGCCGTCCAGCATCCCCGCGACGCTGTGGATCATGCTGACCTCCAGCGCCGCCTCCGGCGTCAGGTCGGGCAGCAGGCCGGGCAGGCAGGCCGCCAGCATGGACTTGCCGGCGCCGGGCGGGCCGATCAGCACCAGGTTGTGCGACCCGGCTGCCGCAATCTCCAGCGCGCGCTTCGCCGTCTCCATCCCGCGCACATCGGCCAGGTCCAGGCCGGGCAGGGCGGGGCGCACGCCTGCAGGCTCGGGCGGGGACAGGACCTGGGTGCCGCGGAAGTGGTTGATGAGGGAGAGCAGGTCCGGCGCCGCCAGCACCTCGATCCGCCCGGCCCAGGTGGCATAGACTAATAATGTCGGTGTCTGGTAATATAGTCGGTGTCTAGTAATAATGTCAGTGATTAAGTAATATATTCGGTATCACTTTCATGAATAATAATGTATGTACCGATTTCCGAATTACATTGTGACGTAAAGTGAACAACATCAGCATATTACAACCTCTCGCATATGCTGTTTCAGCCACTTCCTCATAGCTGGTGATGTCCAGCGTCCTTGTAAGCATGCCCAGAATACGTCAGATCGGGCTTCTCTGGAAGAGATGACCTGCTGAGGACGCCACGTTGAGCGGTTCGGCGGAGGGGACGCAAGCCGGAGCTTGACGATAGGGCCTTGGTTGCTTGGAACACCTCTGCCATCATCCGGAGATGGTGCACCGATGCCAGACACATGAACAGGCAGCGCTTAGCGAACATGGCATGCCACAGGGTCAGTCGAGGCTCCACGCCTTGGAACAGCGCCGATAGTGGGCTTCTCCTTCTTCCCTGAGCCGTTCGAAGACGAACTCTTGTACAGTCTCATGGCACGCGTTCGTGAGATGACAGATCTGTCGCATCACGCCGTGATCAACATGTTCTTGGGCAACGATGGAGCCGGGGTGACCGTTGACCTTCCGCTCAGGCTAAACCAAGTCGCAACTTGCATAGGTCACGAGGTTATGTCGTGCGATGACCTGATCGAACGCCATACGCTATACGCTTACTATATGGGATTCCTTGACTGCTCTGCGTACGCGCATGCACGCCAGATAGCAGCGGAGGGCTGGACGGGAGTTGGCGTGAGACATATTAAGCGCCAACTATCCCCAATCGGTCGTTCAAAATACTTACGGTTTTGCGCCGATTGTGTCAACGCTGACAAAAAGATGGCTGGAATTTCTGGATGGCGTCGGTTACATCAATGCCCAGGTGTATTCGTTTGCCCTGAACATGGAACCGAACTTCTTGAAAGCGACATTTCCTCTAGTCGCACCAAGGTGCTAATTTCTCCTTCCGGATATGAGGTCACGGCAAGACGTATCCTCAACCCTTTTCCGGCGACCATCGCTTTGAGCATCGCATCCTCTACAGCATGGCTGCTCGCGCATCCGCAGAAAGCAGTCGGCATTGCTACATTACGCAGGCGAGTGCGTTGTCTTCTTGGTGACAAGGGCTGGATGTATGGAAGGGGAGGTAATATTGCCAGTGAAGATCTCCGTCAAGCCATCCTGGAGCATTATGGTGCTAAGTGCCTTCAAGCCCTTGGTATAAATCCAAGCTTGCGATCATGGTCCACCCAGACTTATGCGACAGCTCGTGGCTCTCAGAAGCACCCACTACACTACCTACTGTTGCTGAATTTTCTTGGTCTGAGTTCATCCCACCTCTTTGATGCTCGACTAGATGAGCGGACGTCGACTCCCGAACGCCCCAGGGCAGCAGGAGTGATCGCCGCATCGCAACCGCGAGCCGGATTTGAACTTAGGAGACTTGAACACAGAGCTAAGGTGAGAGCGTTTCTATCAGTGATGCCGGGTGCATCTCGTAAGGATGTGACCGCAAAACATTCTTGGACGGTCTGTTATTTGCGGAACCATGATAGAGAGTGGCTGGACGATCAACTTCCTCAACACTCAGCGGGCGGAAAAACGCTTGACTGGGCCCAACGTGATGAAGAACTTGCAGCTAAGGTGCTACGGAATGCGGCCGAGATGCTGCGGGCACTCGGACGTCCACGGAGAATCTCCCGGACGCGTCTCGTCTATTCATTGGATTTTCCGGGAATCGTCCATTGCATGCAACGTTTGCCTATGACATCACAAGCCCTTGCAGCGTCCGTGGAGGATGAGCTCACGTTCCAACGACGACAAATCCAGTGGGCCGCAGACCAATTTATTGGCAAGGGCGCTGATTCATGTACTCGGGCGAAGCTCATACTTGGCGCAAACCGGCAGAAGGGCTTGCGTCCGGAATTACTTTCAGAGATTGATGAACTCGTGCGACGGATCAACAATAGTGCTGTATTTAATTGATTGATGTTCAGCGCTAAGCAGCCTTGCTGCCGCGTCTCTTTTCTAAAGAGCGTCTTCGTCACAGTGCTCTGCTTTGCCATAAGAACATTCACAAGGTATTTTCGAGCAGATACCAACAAGGTTTTTCATAGTCGAGAACTCCTCGGACTCCATCTGGCGAGTAGATGGCCTCTTGGGATCTGTGACACCCTCAATCATCTAAGACATGCCAAGCTCGGCGTCGGAAACGTCCAGGATGCTCTCAATCTGGTCCGCGGGAACACTTCTTGGGAAGCGTGCTGCGGTGCAGTCTTGCAAGCTGGCGACAGAGAACGTCGGCGTAGTTTCATGGTAAGCCCACGCCCTGAAAAGTATCCCTAGTAGCGAGGGCATCCCGTCGTCTGGAAAACCGTAAGGATTTGCCGCCCTCGCGGTTTCAGGGAACGGCGCAAGGAATGTGATGAGCTTGGGATGTCTATTGTTTTGCAGCAGCGGATAAGCGGACTCGTCGCCGAACAGTTCGTATGCGACATGTCCGTCCACCTCCGCACCATGGGTGAGATAATGGTTGCAGCCCTGAACAAGACCGGCTCGCGAGAAGCACACATGCACGCAACCGTCCTCCCGCGTCCCAGCACGACCGCCTGGCCCCATCTGAACCAGGACGGTATCAAGCTTCTCTTTGTGCTCATCCCAACGTTCGTGTTTCTCGAAAATGGAAACCAGCGCGGTCCGACGATCAAGCAGCGTCAACGGACGCAGACCGGTGTTCCTTACACTCTCGACCTCTGAGGCGGTCAGGCGCGTCCCGTGGTAGACTCGGACCAGGCAATCGTGGAGGCGAGCATTCAAGTGGTGGACAACTGCGTCTCGGTCTAGGTGTGCAAGCAACCAATCTTCGGCGTCGTCAATGAACTTGGGCTTTAGCGCCCGCAGATCACGCATCAGGTCAGGCGAGGCAATCTCTTCGACGGTGGCGGCGAACATGGGTCCCCAGTCGGCAATTTCATCGTAGTCGATGATCATCGCGATTTCCTCCTGCTGGATGATACCATATACTTAGAATCGATAATCTCTCCGCGTTGAACGATGACGTTCGACAGAGTTACGCTTTGTGCCTGGCCTGTATAGCGACGTTGTTGGGCGAAGTGTGCGTCCGGTGACGAGGAAGCAATCATCAGAGCTCCTGCAAGCGATCTAGTAGCGTAAGTGACGACTTGGCTTCCAATCGGTGCCACGCGAACTGCATCGGCACCGGATTCCGAAACACGAGATATCGCTCGAAGCATGGTGGGGCAGTCAGCCGGAGAAGACGCCCAACAGAGTCAGGCGCAGCCTCAAGCTGCTCGCATCGCAGCAGGTGCTTCAGCAGGAGGTCAGGCCTATCCCGGCTGTCCAACCCGCCCCGGAAGTCAGCAAGCTGCTCGGCCACCTCCCCAGGCGTCTTCCGAAGCTGAAGGTCCTTGCACTCCATGATGAGCACACGGCCGGTCAGCGGCTTCCACGCCAGCACGTCCACATCTCCGAAGTTCTTGCCCGGTGGGCGCCCGAGCAGGTGAGGCAACGAGACTTCAGTCAAGACCTCCCACCCAAGTTCACGCATGCGGGCGGCTACCTCTGCGTTGAATGCGTGTCCTGCCCTGGTGCGTTCGCCTCCGATCCAAGACCGCATAGAGGTGGAGTTGAAGTAGTTCTCCGGGAACTCGTTTCGGAGCAGGCCAGCCATGAGATATCTCAGGTGTTCGCCGACCATGCCAGGCATAACCAACAATCTTGGATCTAGGTGATCCGGACCATCCAGCTCGATGATGGGTCGCCTCATCAAAGAGAGCCGCCGCCGGAATTTCCATGGCTGCCGGTCACGGTCCGAGAACCCGGATGGGGTCGTTCGCCACTCCGTGCGCCTGTTCAGGGTGAAGTTGGCCAGGATACGTCCGGCGGTCTCCTCTGATAGAGAACCTGACGACACGCAAATCCGGACAAGGTCCGAGCGCCGCACCTCGATAACGGCTCTTTGTTCCTTTGTACCCAAGCTCTCAAGCTCGCCGAGGAAGCTCCGGACTTCATCAAGGTCAAACCCGAACTCAGTTCGCCAGGCGGCCATGAACCCGTCAGGCAATGTGTCTGCCACGCTGTCCGGCCGTTCTCGGCGCTGATAATTTCCAGCATATGTGGTTATGCCGTGCTCGACCCGCACGTCTCCGCTCAATCGACCAAATGGGTCCAACACCGTGTCGTCGAAGTCGCCGGAGATCATGATGTTGCCCAGGGCGGAGAGCTTCAAACGCGGTTCCATAGCATCCCAGCGGATCGCGTCTGACCAGCCGCCGAGACGGAACAGAAGCATGGCTGAAGCCATCAAACTGGAAATATCGAGTTCACCGAGACGTAGGCCTTCGTCCGGACACTCGCACATCGCCGCCTCAGCCAAGATCCTGGACGCCATAGTGACGGTGTTCAGACGCATCTGATGCTCGGAAATGACGCCTACCGCCTCGGCCCGGTCTGGCCTCAACCCGACGTTGGCCGCGGCCGTGCGTTGCCACCGGTCGCGTTGAAAGCAAGCTGCCTCGTGATTTTGTAGGATGGCGACCAGCGCCGCCCGCCGTCCGAAGCGCCTCAGGTCCGAGCAGAGCTTCGCTTCGACGGCGGTGACGGTCTCGTTCAGCAACTTGGTGCAGTCCGCCTTGCCAGCGACAATCCTTCCCCTGGCCCGCGGGTTGGCGAGCCATGCAAGCCCGATTTGTACCAGTGCGGTGTCCTGCCGCTCAATCATTATGGGATGCACTTGGAAGCACTGTGCGATGTAGTCCCGAAATCCTTGTGCCTGGAAGAAGTGGATGTGCCGGGCGTCTCCGGATGGAATGATCCTGGCCACAAGCGCAGCTAGGCTGTCCCGGTCCAGGGTCTGACCGGCCAAACGCGCCGTGCCCTCCACGAGTGCGGTGACCAGTGCCACTTCGGCAACGTTGTCCGGATGGTGGAAGGCAAAGTCGAATCCTGCTGCCACATCCAGGTGGACTGTTGATGACGAGCCATCCACGCTGACGGTAAGCAGCCGCGGTATCGCGGCTCGTTCTGGTGGCTCCTCGTCCCCATGGGCAGACTCTCGCAGGACCGCAAAACGCACCTTCCACGTGACAGGCTTCGGCGGTAAGTCCGGAAACGCCGCCTCAAGCACGGAGACCGCATGGGCCAGCCAGGTTCCCAGCATCTCCCACTGCTCGATTAGAATGCGTGCTGGTGCGTCCTCGGGAGCATCCACGTCAATCCACCAAGCCCGCTTCCCAGAGACGCATGCAGCCCGCAACCGGCCTTCAGCGGCGTCGGACAGGCTTTCGTACAATGCTGCCCGCCTTGCGCCTTCCTTGAACGCGCTGCGCTCGCGTCGTCTCATCAGCACTTGCTGGCCAGCGCCGTCCCTGACCATCCGCGCATCCTCCGCCGCAGCAACTTCAAGCCGAAGTGCCAGGAGGCCATTCTGCGGAACCATGAGCACGCCCGTGGTTCCGTCATGACCAAAGTCCACAGGCAAGTCCGCGTGCGGCGCGATGCTGCCGCCGAGAGAGTGTTCCCAAGCGACGAGGTTGAGCAGCCCATTGGGACATGTCAGCTCCATCCCGGCACGGCGCACGGCCTCGACTGAAGCCAGGGTGCGCCACAGTGACAGAGGTTTCCGGTCTGGCACGAGGCTGAGTGTTTCGAGATCCGCGGCATTAATGGACTGCACACGCCAATTTGCTGAGGCGGTCGGCAGCGACGTGACCAGCCCACGGCCCCAACCGCATGACACCACTATGGTGATGCCTGACTGGAAGCCCGGTATCGTTGCAGCTTCGCGCTGCCCACGCATGACGGCACCGTTAAGGACCCGTTCAAGGTGATCTGGGTCAGAGTTGAAGCCTACCAGGCCACCATCGTCGTATCCCTCGAATGTATCAGTATGGAAAACCCAGTTGTAGTAACGCCCCTCATCCACACGCTGGATAACCTGTGCAATGCGGACGCCTTCCAATTTCTGAAACTTAAGAGGTATGTGGCCTCTGCCGCCCAATAAGGGCAGACCTGCAAAGAAATTTGCATATTCCTTGCCAAGCGCACTCTCAAGAGCATTCGAATACCCAGTGGCGATACATTCCTCAATTATATAACGGCGGATTGCTGAGCTTGCAGCGGTAGGTAGGAGCAGAAGAAGATTTCGGCCTGCGCGAACCAAGGGTCGTCGCTCAAGTGCTGTGTGCCCCAGACTGTCATCACCCAACCGAGGCCAGTTGACAGCTTCGAGAATGAACGGATCCAGCACTCCGGGTTTGATTGCGAGCTTTGCAAAGTCTTCAGGTGAGAAGCATATAGGATTAGGCGAAACATGCTTTCCACCAGGGCCGCTGGACGGTAGAGCCTTCAACGGCATCTCGCCTCCAGCGGTATTACCCAGTACCCCGGCCCGCTCCGCTACAGCCTCGGACAAGATGAGCATGGCATGCACGCTCAACCGGATGCTGTCCCACGGTTCGCCTGCGGGAGCCGTGTGAAGAGCGTTGAACAGACGCAGCAGGTAGAACCCCGACTTTTCCCAGATACCCTCGAAGATGCGGAAGTTGCCCAGGCGTGTTGGGACGCGGGACACGAACACGTCCTCGGATGGATCCTGCATGCGGCCAAGGCGCCCCCGATGCAGGGCCTGGAACCAAGCTGCAACCTCTGACTGCTTTGGTGTCCGCTGCCCGCGCCCACGACCCAGTGCCAGGTGGACCATCGTCTCCAGAATGAGGCAGTTCGCCTGCAACGGCGGCTCGGTCAGCATGCGTGCAATCGTTGCAGCGGTGCTCGTGGGGCAACACGAACCCATGCCACGGACTGCTGCCGGGTATGCCTTGGCTAGGCCAGAGAAGCTCTCGTGCTGCTGCCCGGCCATCATAGCGGCCATCATGGCTTCATCAGGCCAATGTTCGTACGTCCCGGAGTGTGGCGGAGTGTCCATCATGGCTTGGCATGCGAATCGGGGTTGTGAAGCATAGACAGCTAGCATGGCGTGAACGTTTCCAGAACTAGGCAAGGCTTGCGCAGGTGGGGTAGCCACCTCAGACGGCATTGCCTGGCTTCTCAGGATACCAGCGGAGCCAAGGCTTCCGTCATAACCGCGCCTCGGTTCCTTGCTCAGGCGCAAGGACCCTCTGGAACTGACTGGGCGTGAGTCCAAAGACTGCTTAGTCACGAGTCATGGGTTCATGCCGACACGATACGGGAATATCGCTGTCCCATGTTCCCGCGGAGCGTGCTGCCCGAACAGGGGCGGGGCAGCATGGGACGGCGACCACCACAACCGGCGGCAGAGCAGGTCGTGTCTCCGGACCCGTCCAGCGGCTGGCCGAGCAGGCTAAAAGGCAGGGCACGAGAACTTGGCATCCCAGACGCAGAGGTAGCCCGCCGGGTCGGTCTCGCAGCCAACCGCTACTCGAACTACGTGAACGGCATTCGTGAGCCTGACTTGCGTATGTTCGCACGCATATGCCGGGCGCTGGCGACGACGCCTGACGCCGTTCTGGGATTCGGACGCAGCGTCACCGAGGACTCCCCGCACGAGCGCCTGGTCGCCCGCGGCACCGGAGCACTGAGCGCGCTCAGGGGGCGCAACCTCGCGTTGGCAGTGCATGTCATCGAGAGCATCGGAAGCTTCCGCGCCACCTCAATTGACACGAATGATGCTGACTGACACACACGTTCTGTGAACAATACGCCTTGTCGAAGGGCTCGCTTCTGGGCCTGCTGCGGGGCGTGCGAAGAGAGCGTCCAATGTCATCCTTGATGCGCCGTGCCGTCCTCGCGTGCGGCTCCTTGCTGCTCGCGTCCTGCCAGCAACCCGTTTTCGCCCAAGCGCCATTCCCTCCGGGTCCCGCCACCATGACGGGGACGTATGGACCCGGTCCGGCCAGCGGTCAGGTCGTCTACCAAAACAGCCACATGCCTCTGGTTGGGCAGGTCGCGATCCGCAGCAGGATCATGCTGACCCCTCGGCCAGACGGCTCCTTCACGGCGTCCGTCGTCACGTCAGCCCCTGGAGTCGGCTCCGGACAGATCAGCGGCATGGCCGTCCGGCGCGGGCCGGATATCATCATCACGCAACCCCCAATGGGTGGCAGTCCTGCCTGCGTTCTGAAAATGTCCCCGGTCCGTGGACAGGCTGACGCCATGTCGGTGGCCGAGAGCCAGGGTTGCCATCAGTGGCACGGCGGGGGCGTCGAGTTCGAGGGCGTCTATCAACGTGCAGCGAGCTCAGGCACGGCCGCCACAGCGCCGGTGCCGCCCGCAGGTGGAGGTGGGACTCAGGTCGCCTCCACCTGCCCGGCATCGTTGGGCGGCCATCGTGCCGAAGGAGCGCAGCTCTACCAGGGACCGCCCGAAGAGAACGCACATCAAGCTCCCGGGACGCCTGCCGGGCCGAACACGTACGCGGTCGGTGACAGCTCCGGCCCGTACTTCGCCCGTTGCACCTATCATGGCACCGCCAGCACCAAACTCATCCAGCTCTCGCCGGGTCTCTCGCTGTGCCGCTACACGAACGGCACCAGGTTCACCTGCAACTAAGTAGGGTAGCGAGAGCGGCGCAAGCAAGCGATGCCCGAAGACCTCACTCCAGCGGTGACATCCGATCCGCTCGTCGCCTTCGCGACGCAAACGGTCATCGGCCTCGCGGACGGAAACGACATGGACGCGAAGTCGGTCCAGGTCGTCGAAGCGTCACGCCAGGACCATCCCCTGACCCTGGAGATGCTGGTCGCCATCGGCTGGGAGTGGAAGGCCTCCGTCACGAATGGGGCCAGCAACCCTGCCGGGTCCACCGAACTCCAGGACGCCGGTGCCGCGCAGGTGTGGATTGAGGACGGATTGAACACGCTGTCCGAAAAAGCGGAGGTCGCGGCTGCCCTGGCGACCGAGGGAATGAGGTCGCCCAGACTCTGGTTCGAAACGCTGGCTGACGGCGCACGCGTCGGCACGGCGTCGTTGGCATGTCATTGCCACGAGGGCTGCGAGAAGTGTGGCACAAGGGGCGTCGTGCGCTGCCACACGGTGAACAGCATCCACCTCGCAAAATGGCCCGTGGGATACAAGTGCGCCACCCCCTGCTTTCACTGCAACCAGACCGGGCACCAGAAATGTGAGCATTGCTCGAACGGCACGCAACATATCCAGGAAAGCTATTGGGACTCCCACGCGAACTGCACCCAATATAGGAGTGTCCAAAGGACATGCACGCAGTGCGGTGGCAGGGGCCGCTCCTCCATGAGCTGTGCGGTATGCACCGGCGCCGCTGTGGTCCGATGCGTTACCTGTGGCGGGTCCGGCGAGGTCAGGTGTAACGGCTGCCGCGGCCATGGCTGGTTCACCCGCTCCCTGGTGGGCTGGCTCAAGGCTAATCCAGAGCGGAAATGCACTGTCGCCGCAGGTGCCTCTGGGGCGGTTACCGCAGCCACGAGGGAGTGGAAACCCACGGAGACCCTCAAGCAGGCGTTGGTCGGGACGCCGAAGGTCTTGCATGGACCGGGCTGGGTGCGAGTGAACATCCCGGCCAAGCTCCCGCAGGTCCAGCTCGTGGTCGCGTTCGGCAACATCGCCAGGCATGCCTTCGACTTCCTCGGCGTCGCCGCGGTGCCGTGGTCGATGCCGCACTTTCTGGAAGGCCTGCTGCGCGACCGCCTCGGGGGCATTGGCATCAAGTCTCGGGATGGCAGGCCACTCGAAGCCATAACGCTGGCGCAGGGGTCAAGGCTCACGCGCGATGCCCTCGACGCCGCGACGGGTGGTGGCAAGGTGCCATCCGGAGTGCCATCCAAGTGGATGGAGGCAATCAGGGACCATGCGTTCGTCAGCGCGGTGCGCTCGTTGCGCGCGGCCTATGATGGCCTGGGAACGGCGACAGCCTCCCGAGTCTGGAAGATTGCGGCGCTGCCGTTGCTCGTGTGGGCCGCCGCAGTTCCAGCGCTCTCGTTGGCGACGGTGCCGCTGATGCACTTCGGGGTGCCACCATCCGGGCTGGACGAAACCTGGGCGGCCACGACGGCGGCGATGGCCCTCCTACCCCTGCCGCTTGCCTGGTTGACAGCGGGCCAGATCGCCCGTTCCCGTGTGCGTAGGTTGACCGGGGAGGCATCGGCAAGACGGCGACCAGCGCAGGGTCTCCTCGCGAAGCTCGTGCCCGCGGTTGCCCTAGTCGTCCTTCTCGGGGGCATGGCGACGCGGGGGCGGGCTGATCTTTTGCCACCCTCCGTGGCATCTATGCTGGCTGCGACAACGCCCCTTGACCCAGAGCCGCCCCGGTCGCAGCAGGCGACTGGAGTTGGCAAGTCCGTTTCTTCAGTTCCGTCAGGTGTTCCCCAGCCTGCACCTGCCCAGCTCCAGAAGCGGGCACCGCACCGGCCCTGAGAGGCCACGTCCTCTGCTACTCCATTGGCCCGGCGCCTAGGCCCTAACAGCAGCCATTCCTGAGACCAACAGTCCACACAGTGGATGGCAGTCTGTGCTGGCCTTTGCCTGACATAACGGTTATCATAGAAACATGGAAGTATCAGAGGTTGCCCATATCTTCGCTGCCCTCGCGCAAGAGACGCGGTTGGCCGTGCTGCGGCTGCTCGTGTCGGCTGGACCGAACGGCATCCCGGCTGGGGAGATTGCCGACCGCCTCGGCGTTCCACCATCGACCGCCTCCTTCCACCTGACCGCGCTGGAGCGTGCCGGGCTGACCCAGTCCACCCGGCAGAGCCGATACATCCTCCATGCGGTCAAGATCTCGGCACTGCGCGAGCTCATCGCCTTCCTGACCGAGACCTGCTGCTCCGGTCACCCCGAGCTTTGCGGCGACATCGGCAGGCTGATGCCTGACAACCCGCAGGAGCACGCCCCGATGACCCCGGCTTTCAACGTCCTGTTCCTGTGCACCCGCAACTCGGGGCGCTCCATCATGGCCGAGGCCATCCTGGAGAAGCTCGGCGGCGACAGGTTCAACGTCTATTCGGCTGGATCGGACCCCGCGGGGCAGCCAATGCCCGAGGTGATGGAGAAGCTGAAGGCGCTCGGACACGAAGTGGCGGCGCTGCGCAGCAAATCATGGAGCGAGTTCACCGGACCCGAGACGCCGCACATGGATTTCGTCATCGCGCTCTGCGACACCCTAGAGGGCCAGACCTGTCCCGACTTCGGCCACAAGGCCATCACCGGGGCATGGCCGCTGCCAAACCCCGCCAAGTTCAGCGGCAACCCTGCTGAGCGGTCCACCCTATTGAACGAGCTCTACGCCAGCCTGCACCGCCGCATCAACATCTTCATAAATCTGCCGTTTGCCGCCCTGGACCGTATGGCCATCCGCGCCCGACTGGACGACATCGGCGCAGGACCCGTTGGCGTTGGTGAGCGGAGCCGCCAGCCGATGCACACGCCACCAACGGCTGGATGAGGCAAACGGCACTCAAGCAACATGGAAGCCCGCGATCTTCCGTCGGAGACAAAGATGTCGGTAACCATCTACCACAATCCGAACTGCGGCACGTCCCGCAACGTGCTGGCACTCATCCGCAACTCAGGCGAGGAGCCGGTCGTCGTCGAGTATCTCAAGGCTCCGCCCAGCCGCGAGCACCTTGTCGACCTGATCCGGCGCATGGACATCCCAGTCCGCGACCTGCTCCGGCGCAAGGGCACGCCCTACGTCGAGCTTGGTCTTGATGACCCCACCCTTACCGACGACCAGCTACTCGATGCCATGATGGCCCATCCCGTCCTCATCAATCGGCCCATCGTCGTCTCGCCGCTCGGCGTGCGTCTATGCAGGCCGTCCGAAGCGGTGCTGAACCTGCTGACACGGGAGCAGGACGGCGCGTTCAACAAGGAAGACGGAGAACCCGTCATCGACGACCAGGGGCGCCGGGTGGACAAGGGAAACGCCGGATGAGCGCCCCATCTCAGGCCCAGGCCGCCCAGGCACCGCGTGGTGCCGCCATGAGCAAGTTCGAACGCTACCTGACTGTGTTGGTGGCCCTGTGCATCGTGGCTGGCATCGCCCTTGGGGCCGCCATGCCCGGCGTGTTCCACCTCCTGGGCGACATGAAGGTCGCTGAAGTGAACATCCCGGTGGCGGTGCTCATCTGGCTGATGATCGTGCCCATGCTGCTGCGGGTCGATTTCGCCGCAATGGGCCAGGTCGCCCAGCACTGGCGGGGCATCGCCGTCACCGTCGGCGTCAACTGGCTGGTGAAGCCGTTCTCGATGGCACTGCTCGGCTGGCTGTTTATCGGCTGGCTGTTCCGCCCCTGGCTGCCCGCCGCACAAATCGACAGCTACATCGCCGGTCTCATCCTGCTCGCAGCGGCACCTTGCACGGCCATGGTGTTCGTCTGGAGCCGCCTGACAGATGGAGAGCCGAACTTCACGCTGAGCCAGGTTGCCCTGAACGACGCCATCATGGTCGTGGCCTTCGCGCCCGTGGTCGCGCTCCTGTTGGGACTGTCGTCCATCACCGTGCCCTGGAACACGCTGCTGCTGTCCGTCATCCTGTATATCATCGTGCCGGTCATCGCGGCGCAGGTCTGGCGGCGTTCACTGCTGAGGTCCGGTGGCGAGGGCGCGCTGGCCCGGCTCCTGAAGTCGCTGGGGCCGGTGTCGCTGGTGGCGCTGCTGGCGACGTTGGTGCTCCTGTTCGGGTTCCAGGGTCGGCAGATCCTGGCGCAGCCGCTGGTCATCCTGCTGCTGGCCGTGCCCATCATCATTCAGGTCTACTTCAACGCGGGCGTTGCCTACTTACTGAACCGCCAGTGTGGCTCGGCGCACAGCGTGGCGGGACCCTCGGCTCTCATTGGTGCCAGCAACTTCTTCGAGTTGGCCGTGGCCGCGCCAATCAGCATCTTCGGATTCGAGAGTGGGGCAGCCCTGGCGACGGTGGTCGGCGTCCTGGTCGAGGTGCCGGTCATGCTGTCTGTCGTGCACATCGTGATGCGCAGCCGGAACTGGTATGAGCGTGGTGCCCATGTTTGACCAAGCTGACGGGGCGCGTTCGTTGCCCAACCTGTCTGAACGCGAACTCGACGTTCCCGAGCTGGGCAAGCTGACGCCGACTGGCTGTGCCGACCATCCGCCCCGCATCCTGCTGCTCTATGGCTCCCTGCGGGAGCGGTCCTATAGCCGATTCTTGACACTGGAAGCCGAGCGGCTGCTGCGGCGCATGGGAGCCGAGACGCGCATCTTCGACCCCCGAGAGCTTCCCGTGGCCGACAGCGTGCCCGCTGACCACCCGAAGGTCGCCGAACTCCGGGCGCTGTCATTGTGGTCCGAGGGTCAGGTCTGGTGCAGTCCCGAACGCCATGGGACCATCACAGGCGTGTTCAAAAACCAGATTGACTGGCTGCCGCTGGAGCTTCGGGGTGTCCGCCCGACCCAGGGCCGCACCCTAGCGGTCATGCAGGTGTCAGGTGGCTCCCAGTCCTTCAACTCGGTCAACGCGCTGCGGGTGCTCGGCCGCTGGATGCGGATGGTCACCATTCCCAACCAGTCGTCCGTGCCGAAGGCCTACGAGGAATTTGACGAGGAAGGCCGGATGAAGCCGTCCCCACTCTACGACCGCGTGGTGGACGTCATGGAGGAGCTGATGAAGTTCACGCTGCTCACGCGCGACCGGGCCGGATACCTGACGGACCGCTACAGCGAGCGCAAGGAGCGAGCGGCGAAGGAGGTAAAGGCCGACCAGGCGCTTCTCTCCGGGGTGGCTGAATGACGCGCTAGAGCGCTCGGTGCTACGGCGAACTAAATTTCAAGCGCGTTTTTAATAGTCGTACCCTGTCCGCAGGCGAACTTTGATATCATACCAGTCCTCATCTTTGGCTAATGATATGATAGCTTGCTGTGCAGCCGTGGTCGATAAGGTATCGATAAAATCGCTGTCATCACTCTCCAAGACTATTTTTTTGCTTTCCGCAAGCAGACGAAGCGCATCACGGGTGCCAACAGCAGCTCCAGCATCAAATTTTTCATCAACTAATTCCTTTAGAACTTCGCTCTGTGATATATTTACGCGCATTCCAAGTGTCCTTGTCCGTTTCTGTATCGCCGCAGGAGCCCCTCGGATCGCTATTGCTGCTAACAGCATAGCCAGAGCGTCTCTTGCAATGACCAGTGATGTTGCCGCCGTGCTTTCAATCCGCTCAAGCACGCGTTCCCAATAATCAAGATGGACGACTTGTATGCAAAAAAGCCCAAGAATTGCTTCGGACAGCAACCGGCTATCTAAAAGGTGACTGCCATTTAGATCGCGAATGTCACATGTTCTAAACTCGAACGAGAGCGAGTCCTGTTCGATATGATTTTGAAACCTAACATTGTTGTTGCCTACGTAAAGAACCCATTGCAGCACGCTCTCTCTACCCGCCAGTACTGACTTGAACTCCCGAGCTATCGCGCAGTAATACTCTATCATGCGCCAGTTCATTCGGTCTGGTGTAGACTGAAATTCCACATGGAGAAACCCTCCAGGTCCTCTGGATAGGTGATCCATTCGGCCCTTAAGTGGGCCGTTGAACTCGGTCGATAGCAAGGTGCGCGGGCCGTCGCTGCCAAGAAGGCGGTAGAAGCCAGAAGCGTTGCCGTCCACAAGGACCTTCAAGGTTCCATCGTAATCTACCGCCATCCACATCCCCGTTGTTCACTGATGGCCTTTACTTACAAGGTTCTGCTCTCGGAGATAGGGCCTCGTTCAGCAACTTTAGACGCACGGACGTTGTCCCACGTACAACGACACACATGTCATCCGGGCGCTCTGTTCACCCTGCCGCTCCGGAGCGCAAACGGCAGCAAGGCCACCACCAGCACGATGTTGACCACCGCCGCCCCGAACAAGACCTCAAGCGTCGTCGTGGCACCGAAGGTGCCAAGCAGCCAGGCTCCGATGGACGGCAATGCCGCCTGGGCAACGAGGGTCGGCATCGCAATCCGGCCCATGAGGACGGCGTAACCTTTCCGTCCGAACAGGGCCAAGGGAACAGTGCCCCGGGCAATGGACCGGATGCCGCTGCCTGCCCCGTAGAGGACGATGCCAGCGGCTGCGACGCCCGGCACGCCGACCAGCATGGCCAAGCCCACCGCGACCAGCACTGCCGATGCGAGCAGGCTCCAAACTGGATGCGCCGTCCTGCCAAACGCCATCTCAAGCACCCGTGCGCCGACCTGGCTCGGTCCAATCAGGGCACCCAAGCCCACTGCCGCCGCCAACGCGAGGCCCTGCGACTGCAACAGCGTCAACAGGTGGACAGAGATTACGGTCATGATCACCGCAGCCAGGGTGAAACCGGCAGCGAGGAGAATGAATGCCACCCGCTGGTCGGGCCGCACATGGCCGATGGCAACCTTGGTGGCTGGCTCAGCCGCTTGCAGCCACCGTGGCGTCTCACGAGGCACGCCGAACAGGTAAAGCGGCAGGACGACACCGATGTGGATTGCCGCATATGTCAGGCAGGCTGCCCGCCAGCCCAAGTGGTCAACTAGGAAGGCGCTGAGTGGCCAGCACACCGTGCTGGCAAAGCCGCCGAACAGGGTGACGTGGGTGATGGCGCTGCGGGCGGTGTCGCCGTAGAGCCGCCCGAGTGTCGAGAAGGCAGGGTCGTAGAGGCCCGCTCCCATTCCAAGACCCATGACTAACCAGCCAGCCACGAACACGGGCAGCGTGGGAGCGATGCCAAGGATGAGCAGCCCCGCCGCCAGCAACAATGCGCTGCTAGCCAACACCGGACGCCCCCCACGCTGGTCAATCAAGCGGCCGACACGGGGCGAGACCAAGCCGCTGACCAGGAAGCCGAGCGAGAGGCCGCCGACAATCCACGAAGACGACCAGCCCGTGTCAGCCGCCACCGGCCCGGCGAGTACGGCGGTCAGGTAATACGAGGAGCCCCAGGCCAGGATCTGCGCCGTCCCAATCACGGAGATGACGACCATCCTGGGGTGGCGGGTGGACACAGGCACCTGGCCAGCTATGTCCGAGTTCATGCCGCTGCTTCGACCGTTTCCCTGATTGGGCTAGAGCAGCCGCAGCCACTGGCTCCCGCCTGCTTGGCTTCAGCGTCTTGCACGCAGCAGGCAGCTTCCTGTGCCGGGGCGGGACCGCCACAGCAGGCGATGTCGTCCATGACCAAAGTGCTGCTGCAAACACCTGTTTGTGGCAGATCCAGTTCCACCCGCCGTGACGCCTCAATGTCACCGGCGAGGAACGCGGCGACAGAGCGCACCTGCTCGTATCCTGTTGCCAGCAGGAACGTGGGCGCCCGGCCGTAGCTCTTCATGCCGACGATGAACAGGCCCGTCTCCGGCTGCCGAAGTTCGGCGGCGCCATGTGGCCGCACCGTGCCGCAGCTATGCAGGTTGGGGTCGATGAGGGGTGCCAAGACACGGGGGCAATCGAGTGCCGGGTCCAAGTCTAGGCGGACCTCGCCCAACATGCCGAGATCCGGACGGAACCCGGTCGCGACAATCATCTCGTCCGCCGCAATTGTCTCGATGCCGGTCAGGCCTATGCCCGTGACCAGAAGCTTGCCTTCTGTAGCATTCGCAATCTCGTTCACTGCGAACGGCTTCACGATGCTCAGCACTCCGCGAGCGGCCAAGTCCCGCACCCGCGTTCCCAGAGCACCGCGTTCGGGAAGCTGGTCGGCTACGCCACCGCCGAGTGACCGCGTAAGGTCGTTAGTCCGGGCAGCCCACACGATGGTGGTCCCAGGCACCTCGCTGGCAAGCCGTGCCAAGCTGATGAGGTTACCCAATGCGGAGTCTCCGGACCCCAGCACCATCGTGCGCCGTCCGGCATACCGGTCACGGTCGGCACCGAGCACATCCGGCATCCCGTAGCGGATGTGCTCGGACGCGGCACGCTCGCCGATTGCAAGCAGCCCGCTTGCGCCTGCACGCCCTGGATTGCCCCAGGTGCCCGACGCATCAATAACGGCGCTGGCCAGCAACCGTCCCTCGCGACCGCTCGCATCCTCAAACCGTATCTCGAAAGGTGCCTGGTCGCGTCCGGCGTTCGTGACCTTGCCTAGGCCCACCCTGGTCACGGCTGTGACCAGGGTTCCCAGACGGAGGCGGTCCGTCAACTCCGGCGTGCTGGCGAGAGGTTCAAGGTAGCGTTTGGCCAACTCGCGCCCGGTTGGGAACTGTTCGGCATCGGGTGCTGCCCAGCCGTGGCCTTCGAGTAAGGCGGTGCAGGCCTTGTCCATGTTGTAGCGCCATGGACTGAACATGCGGACATGCCCCCAGCCACGGACTGCCGACCCCACCGTGGCACCGGCTTCCAGGATGACCGGCTCCAGCCCGCGTTGGAGCAAGCGCACGGCAGCGGCAAGACCAACCGGGCCGCCACCGATGACGGCCACCGGCAGCGTTCTCCGGGCGGCATTGGTTGACCGGGGGTGAGCGGAAGCAGCGGGTGAGCAGCAGGAGGTCATGTTGAGACTCCACCAGAGCTGGCTTCGATGCATAGAAGGGTGATGTATACACGCAAATTGGCCTGCTCTAGCACTTGCATGTCTGGCTCCGCTTGGTGGCGACGCGCTTGGTCTCGACCAGGGCCTCGGTGATGTCCATCCAGGCGGCCACGCCGACGCTGAACGCTTCGCGGCCCTTGTCGGTGAGCGTGTAAACCTTGCGCTCGCGGCCAGAGACGACCTTGGTCTCCGCAGTGACGTAGCCGCCCTGCTCGTACTCCCGCAGCACTGGATACAGCCCGCCTTCAGACGGAGAGCAGCAGCCGCACGTGGTCCGCTCGACCGAACGCGCGATGTCATAGCCGTGCGAGGGGCCGTCATGCAGGACGCGCAGCACGAAGAACTTGGACAACGCCATCTTGATGGTGCCCGCCCAGTAGGCGCGGTCAGTCAGGTCAACAGGTGCGCGCGGGACGGAGCGGAGTGCAGGTGCCTTGGACATAATGACACCCTATGCATAGGACATCGAGGTGTCAATGAGATCCTATGGTCTCTTGGATATGTGGACGACCAGGAAGACCATGTCAGTGGGTTAATAAATTACTAAAGTGGTGCCAGGTATCAGGTAGACTCCGACAGTATGAAATTCACCTGTCACGCGGGGTTAGTCTAAGCAACAGCTTTGCGTTTGCGCGACCTGCGCTGGCCAGGCGGATGGTGGACAACCCGCTTGGAGAAGCGCTATTCGAGTCATACCTCAGCATGCTCCTTGCAGATCTCGGGAGAATGCCTGAAAAGAACTGTCTGCCGAGCAATTTCTAGTTGCGTTGCTGAACGGACAAGCTTAAGCCCTCGCAAAGCAACCCAAATCTTGTTAGAGGTGGAGAACATCGTGACCGTGCTATCGCGCCGCATTGCAATATCGATAGGGATAACCTTGCTTAAGCCATTCGCAGTCTATGCACGTCCACTCGCTGGCCCAAAGGTTTCCTATGCCGAAATTCCTTCAATATGTCGGATATCATACATCCTCTGAAGTCTCTGATTACGAATCTCCGGATTCACGTAAAGAGAGTCGGTCCGGATGCCGCATAAAAGCCGATCCCGTCCGCTCGGCTCTGGGCCTACTCGAACTCAATGATAGGCGGGAACTGCCTCCAAGCCTCCAGGACCACCCAGCCTATACCCTGCATACGTGGGGGTTCGCCGATGTCGGACCATGATGAGAGGGCGTCGCTGGAGGAAGGTGAGCGGGTCGGGAGGTTTGTCATCTTGCGGGACACAGATGGCACCACCCACGCGGTTGCAGCCGTGTCTGTCGCCGCCATCTGCCAGACCGAGGACGGGGTATTGCTGATGCTGCCTGGTGGAAGGATGATCCACGTACCGCAGCCGATGCCTCTGGTGTTGGCTTGGCTTGATGGACGCGGGTGACGCTGGCAATCTGGAGCACCATGATGCTGTGCCTGACTGGCGGAATATCACCATACAAGGCAACTGCCCACCTTGAGAGGCTAGACTGATGATGGCCTTCCAAGATGGGTGGAGTGAGTGACCGGGGTCGCGGTATTAGATCTGCAATGAATGAAGCAGATCGCCTTGCGTCGGCACGTGCCGCATTCCTCCGAGATCATGGCCCAACACCAAGAGCCGTGCTTGGCGCGGAGCGTTGGATGGTGGCGCGGGCCGCAAAGGCGGAACCGTCCCTGTTGCAAGTCCGCCAGGACGGTCTGGAGCGCTTCCGTGCGAAGACCGCCGTCCTGCCCGATGGCAGGTTGCTTGCAGCGTTCGCGGGCCGTCCGAAGGAAGGAACACCCCGTATTTGGTTCCTCGTCTGGGGAACGCCTTTCGGGATGTGCGTCCGCGCCGTGGTAGAACTGGCGACGGGCATTCGGCAGTTCGTCATTCTGCCGGGTGACCCAGACTTCGATGCGTTCAAGGCGGGACGAATCGTCATCGGCTTCTGGCGGAGCGGGAAGCTGCAAGAGGCGCTGGAATTCGACTACCGCCGGACCGATCACGCGGTAATCCTGGCCGAGATCGCCGCCGACGCGGAGCGTGGGCAGGAGGAGCTTTCGCTGGACCCTGGGGTGTTTTTCGACCGTGGGCGCGTCCTCGATAACTCGTTCGGCAATCTGTTCGAGCGATGGCACACTCGTCTGGACTGGCTCCAAGTGGGCTGGCTTCGAGCTTGCCGGGATCACTACCCGGCACTGATGCGGGCCATCTCCGACCTTCCCGCTGCCGCAGCGGAGATGTCCTCATGGAACGGAATAGCCGACTTTCCTATTTTGGCTGCCTTGTTGACCGCAGCAGTCCTTCAAGATCCTTCCGAGCGCCTGCGCTCACTTTGCGACGCCTTCGACGACGCCCGCTGGGCTACCGGTTTCGTCCGTGACTTGCACGGGGTCTCCAAACGGCAAGCTGAGCAGGACGAGGGTGTGCAGCAGTTCGCTGCAAGCGCACTTACCATGCTAGGGTTGGTTTGGGGCGCACGTTCATTGGGTCGCACTACTAGTGATAGCGGGCGACGGCAGGCGTTCACGGACGGTTACAGTCTTGAGGACGGTCGCTTCGATATCGACTTCGCCAATTTCCCAATTGAACACGACGAGGACGCGCAGCAGTACTGGACCGCATCAGCGCTAGACTTGCTGTTTGATGCCCCCTCATATCTCGACCCCTGGGACATGCCAGCCAATTTAGGGGATCTGTCAGCGGCCTGGGAGGCGGAGACGGTCAGCGTGGATCCTGCTTTGGTGGAGGCGCCGATTCGTGGCCTGGTCGCCGAGGCGGCTTCGCTGAGGCGGTGGACGATTCCGCCACGAGCGTGCGTGCCGATGCGCGTCGGTCCCTTCGCAGCCGTGGAGCTGACGGAGATTGGCGACGAAGTCTACTTCGCCTGGAGGACGGCAACGGGCCGTTACTGGATCACCAGCGTCGGGGTACGCGAATGCACCTTCTACAGCCAGTTCATGACCGACCCGCACCAAAAAGGGCCTTCGGTCGATGCTTCGATACGCCTCCTCATGGCGGCGTTGGTCAGGGATTTCTGGGTTGCTGAGGAACGCCAGGCCGTCTTCGACGTCTCGACAAACCGGCAGCAACGCCAGCCGGGGCGGGAACGCCAGGAACCTCGTGTGGTGTACCTGCCCAGGGTTCGATACGGCAACTCAGGTGTCGGATTGGCCCGGTTATCGTCGGGCCTCCTCAACGCCGAGCGGTCCCGGCACTACGTGCGCCCGTTCCTGCGCAAGGCCCAGGCTTCGCCCGTTCAAACCGAGATTGCCCGGCGCCACCGGGTCGAGGTTCCAGCCGGTCACACATGGGTCCAAGGACACTACCGTGGCGGAGGCGAGAGCCAAGCAGTCTACCGAAGCCGCAGCGCGATGAATTTGCTCTATGAAGTGCTCCCGTCCGGCATTGGAGCCTCCACGACGCAGACCGGAGGAAATTGGTTCGACTTCGAACGGTCGATTGCCAAGCTGCTTGAGGACCATCTCGGTTTCACGGTGATTGACAGGGCCGTTCGCGGCAAAGGGGATCAAGGCATCGACGTGCTGGCGACCAGAGCCTCTGGCGGGCGCACCGAGCTGTGGGTGGTGCAATGCAAGCACTACTCGGATCGCAACCCAGTCGGACCCGGCATCGTCCGTGAGCTGATGGGAGCAATGGTCGCAGTGCGACACGACGATGGCCAAGCCGTGCGCGGGCTACTCGTGACTTCCGGGCGCGTGAGCGACGATGCCCTGAAGCTTTGCGCCACGCACGGGATCCAGTCCTACGACGGCTCCCAGTTGACAGCGATCGCGGGTGCCGTGAACCGGGAAAGCTTCCGGAAGACCACGGCCGAGATCGCGGTCTCCTCCGACGTTCCTTGAACGTTGACATGTCGATAGAAGGTCTGTTGGGGTAGCAGGTGGTTGTGGTTCAGAGTCCTGGCTCGTAATCTTTGACGTTCCACAATTCGTGCTGCCCGGTGTGGCCCCGGATGCAAAGCCGCTCGATGGCGCGCGCCTCGTCCTTGGACAACCCGTTGGCGAAGACCTCGACACGCATGGGACCGCGCCGGAAGAAGTGCTCATTCAGTTTGTAGTTGTGGGACGCGCCGGAGTTGACGTGACTGGGGCGTGCGGCGGTTCCCTCGCCGTAGTAGCGGACCCGACCGTCGGCGTCGAAGGCGCGGTAGGCCACGTGCGCCACCTCGTCCAGGTTCTGCGACCTATCAGCCAATCGACGCGGGTTGCGACGCTGGTGCGGACGCACCCGTGTGGTCCGGCCCGACGCCAAGGTGCGGTCGAACGCGGACACCTCGTGCCTCGCCCGCTCCTCCAGCGTCAACAGCCGGTCAAGCGGTCCAACCGTCATCTGGTAGATTGTGACCTTGTCACTGGCCTTCCAACGGCTCGGCGTGAACTGCGGGATAAAATGGACCGGGTCGGCCCATTCCGCGACCGCTTCGCTTGCCGGAACCATAGTAGTCACGCCTACGATAAATCCAAAGGCGCGGGTCTCCCGTTCCACTGCATATTCGAGGTCGCCGTCCTTGACGATGTCGAAGTCCTCGGGAACCAACTTCGCCCAATGACGTGCCAGGTCGAAGTCCACGTCCATGACGAAGATCATGTTGGCCCATTGTTCGTCCTGCGAGGACACCACTCGCAGCGCGGTGCCGTCCGGGTCGAGGTGCTTGACGTTGCCGGACAGTAGTTTGCCATAGACGTCCGTCACATCGCTCCAAAGCTCGTCGAGCAAGTACTCGATTAGGAAGCTATCACCGCCCGCCGAGAGCGGGTCCCCAGGACCGAAGCGGCTGGCCAGTATCATCTCGACTGCCTGCGAAGCCGAGGGTGGGTGGGCGAAGTTTCGGAACGGACCACCCGACATCCACCGCGCGACGTCCTCAGACACCTGTTGGCGTACCTTCTCGCGCTTGCGGTCCAACAAGACTTGGGAAAGCGTCTTCATGAGCTCAGGGCACAATCGTTTTGCGTTTGCTCAGGCAGCAGCAGGCCAGACCCGGGGAATATGCCAAGCATCTGGGAGTGCTCTTTGAACGGCTGTTCGGAGGCCTTCGTTCAATCCAAAGCATACCAGTGCACTCGGGAAAGGAGCTGGTGCTGCTACACCACCGAAGGTCAATCGGCCTTTGAGCATGTAGATGTCGGCACGGCCTGCGACGTCAGCATGCCACCACCTCGTGTCGACGCGGGCCGGAACAAGAGCAAAAACGAGCTCCGCCTGGCCGCCCTCGACGGCGTTTCGGCACTTCGCCACCCAAGCGGAAATAGATCGGCCATAGGGTGGATTGCAGAACACTTGCCCAAACCAGTCCAAACTGAGCCCGTCTTCAAGCGCTGTGAAATACACCTTGGCACGCACCGGCGCAGTCCGCCCATCCGTGGTAGGAGAGCAAGGGTCGAGGGTGAATGCGCCGCCGATCACAGGGTAAAGCTTGTCCAAGAAGCACCCTGGGGTTGTCCACGTCACCTGTGTACTCGACGTCTCTGCCTCGTCTCTGGACGGACCCTCCTCACCGGCAAGTCGCAACTCCAGTCCCGCACCGACAACAACCGAAACGTCCGCCAAGTTGCTGAAGTGGCTATTTGCTCCCCGCTCGACGGCTGCGACCGTGGGTACAGAGACGTTGGCCAGGTTGGCGACCACACGCTGCGACAGGCCTAGGTCTCGCCGCAACGCAGTCAGCCCATGTCCTACCGTCACCTGCCTGCCAAATGAGCGCCCAACAAGTTCGTAGCCGAGGGCACGCGCAAGCCGGATGAACAGCGCCGAACCACCGCTGCCGTTCTCCGCTTGCGTGATAGACGGCAGTGAGCAACCGACGACGTCAGCAAGAGCTCCCTGGGTGGTTCTTGCGTCGCGGCGCACCGCGCGAAGCCGAGCACCCAGGCGAACATGCAAACGATTCTTGCTCAAATCAGGCCCGCCCAGGTGGTGAGATACAAAGGATTGTTGATCGTCGCTGCCTCGACCGAGTCCTGTCTATAGCTGACAGGCGACGTCCTCCACGCAGGCCAACTCACTGTGCGGTGCTGGCCACTCCGGGGCATCTGTCTCCTGCAATCCAGAAGGTTGGGAACCGGTCGTGGTTAGGTCGGTTCTGGTCCGAGCTTCCTGACAGCAAAATGCGCGACGTGAAGGTGATAGACATCCAAGGGTTTGGCCCAGAGCACACTGTTCCCCAAACTGGCTGGCGGCAGATCAGGTCCTGCATGGACCGGTGTGGGAACTGAACGCGGAGGCATGGCACATTTTGCCGAGCAGAAAAGGATCGACAAACCTGATCCGGTGTGATAGGTGGCGCATCATGAAACAGGTCATAGCACAAAGCGGATAATCGCTTCTGCCATCCTTGATGGTGTCGGAAGCGTGTGAACGCACACGCACGACCAAGGAACGACCTTGCTTTCATTGCACTCCACTGCCTTCGCCATGGTTCTCGTTGGCACGCGGTCTTTTCGAGGCTGCGCCGCGGAAACTGCGCCTGTCCATGCAACCAACTGCGACGCACGGCGGCCTACGATTGCGTTTGACTGCGCGACGCCAGTCCGTGCAGGCGGTTACATGACACATTACTCCAGCCGCGTATTTGAGGTCCTGTGCGGCCTCATTCAAAAGATGGGGCCTGGATGCTCGTACCTGCCTTGGTGCCGACCGCTTTCTCAGATGTCGTTTTCTCGCATACGGTCATCCTGACCGGCTTACGAGAATTCGTCGAGTTTTCAATCTGAGTATCCGAAGGCCAGCATAGACGAAAGTCCGGCTGGGCCAAGGACTTTGTCGGAGTCATTGTGGTCATGCCCTCTTTTGAAATTCTGCCCTCTTACCGGAGGGTGTCGTGGCTGCGCTTTGCTCACCTGGAGCCGCAGCCTGCTGACTACGCAATCATGTGGCGACAAGCGGTGTCGTGGAAGATTTCCTCCCGTTCGGAGGCACATCGATGCGGCCAATGACGCGTGAACAGGTCGTGGCGCGATATGCCAAAGGTTTTGGGCAAGGGGAGGGGCGGGATTACCGGCCTTGGCTCCAGGCGCATGACGTGCCGTCACAGGGGGTCACCTTTCGAATGAACGGTCGGACGACGGGACGCCAGCATGTGTTGTTCAGCACCATCGAACGGAACGGGTTCCTTGCCGCCCAGTGGCTGGACGATGTGGTGGACATTCGGGAGCAGTTCCCGCTCTGGCCCCTTGAGGCAACCGAGGCGGTTGCAGAGAGTCTGGCGATCAACCACTCCATCCATCCCAAGGGTGGGGTCGTGCTCATGACCACAGACCTCCTCCTTACGACCCGTGACGGGGGGATGGAGGCGATTGCGATCAAACCGGCGGACAAGCTCTGCGAGACGCGCGTCTTGGAGAAGCTGGAAATCGAGCGGGTGTACTGGAAAGGCCTTGGCGTCCCTTGGTCGATTGTGACCGAACGGGAGCTGCCCGAGGCGTTCGTAGCCAATCTCGTCTGGCTCAACGACTACTACGAAATCACTCCAGAGACGATTGCGCCAGACCAAATCCCGCGGTTTGAGGCGCATCTATTCGACAAGTTGACCTCGACAACTGATGTCCCGTTGAACGTGGTCTGCGCCGAAGCCGACGACCGGCTTGGCCAAACTCCCGGCACCTGCCTTGGAGTGTTCCGCCATGCGCTGGCCCGTAAGCGCTGGCGCTTGCCATTGGACCAGCGAATCGTCCCGGCTGCTCCGCTTGGCACCCCACCCGAACTTGCCTGGGCGGAAGGCAAGCTTTCAACCATGGCGGCATGAGGAATTCGATGAAGACGAATACCTTCACAAGTCTCTTCGAGAACGAGGTCCTGACGGACATTGCCGACGTCGGGAAGGAACGTCTTCGACGTGTCCTGTTCGTGCCCGCGGCACGTCTGGAAGTTTGCCTCATCGTCCTTAGCGAGAAGGGCGCAATGCCGGTCTGGCAACCTTACGCCGAACTCATTAGCAGCATTGAGGCGAACCAGATCGCGCGGTATGACAGCGACCCCGCGTCCGCACACCTGAAGCCAGATAGCAGCCTCACGACGTTGGAGCGCGACGTTCGGGACCGTCGCTTCGGCGTCATCGAGCCACTGGTGAACGACCCAGAACGCCTCATCCTCGACAAGGATTTCCGCAGCCGATTGATCAAGAAGCGCGAACGCGAGTTGAACGTCAGCGCACATCATATCTACACTTACCTGCGTCTGTGGTGGCAGTTGGGACAACTCCCCAATGCGCTCGTCCCTGCCTACGACCGGTGTGGTGCACCAGGCAAGGAGCGCGCTGCCGGAGCCGCCAAGCGTGGTCGCCCCCGCTTTGGCAGCGGAGTAGAGGTTCCAGTCGGAATTAACGTCGACATTGAAGTGGCAGAAAAACTGAAGGACGGCATCTCTTTTGTCAAGAAGGGAATGTCATGGCACCAAGCCTACGAAAAGACTCTGCTGCTGCATTTCAGCCAGCAGGTGATTGAGGACGGGCTGCGCCGAGACCGGCATCTTCCATTGGACGAGCTGCCGAGCTACGAGCAGTTCAAATATTGGGCTGGCAAAGCTCTCCGTCGTGGTGACGTCCAGCGTGCCATCCTGGGCGAGGCCGGTTTTGCGCGCAAACACAAGCCGCGAACGGGGACGGCGAGGAACCTGCCCTCTGGTCCTGGCGCAATCTATCAAATCGACGCTACGATTGCGAACATCTATCTTCGTAGCCGTTTGGATGCGACACGGCTGATTGGCAGGCCCGTACTCTACCTTGTCATCGACCAATACAGCCGAATGATTATCGGCTTCACGGTTGGCTTGTCCGGTCCCTCCTGGGAAGTTGGGAAGCTCGCGCTTGAGAACGCTTACAGTGACAAGGTTCTGTTCTGTCAGGGGCTCGGCATCAGTATTGATGAGCAGCAGTGGCCGAGCAAGCATCTGTGCAGTCGCATCACCGGCGACCGCGGATGGGACCAGTTGGGCAAGAACGCTGGTGAGGCCGCGGCCGCCCTTGGTTACACTGTGGCCAACCTTCCCCCTTACCAACCAAACCTCAAAGGGCTAGTGGAAGACAGTTTTGAGTTGCTCGACCACAACGACATCAAGTTCGCTCCCGGAGCCAGTCAGAGCCGGGAACGTGGCGACCCGAAGCACAAGCTGGACGGCGTCTACACGCTCGACACTTTCACCGAGTTCATGGCGCGCTGCATCCTGCGTCACAACGCCACCTTCGCCGTGCAGAATCCACCCGACAACTACCCCATGACGGACGGTCGCGCCCCAACGCCGGAGGTGCTCTGGAAGTTTGGTGTCCAGGCATGTGCCGCTCCGCAGATCGCGGACCCCGACCGGGTGCGAAAGGCATTGCTGCATGTCGGCGTCGCACGCGAATCCGACCAGGGACTGCGGTTCCGCGGGCTGCACTACATCCCCGCGGACCCAAAGAAATTCGACTGGTTCGTGCGCGTGAAGGGGCGCAAGTGGCACGAACGCGACATCCGGTTCGACCCGAGGGACGCTGCCTCGATTTTCCTGGTGCTGGACGGTGGAACCGAGTTCGAGCGGTGCGTGCTGAGTGAGGCTGACCGCCAGTACGCGGGATGGACCTTCGACGAGGTGGCTGACCACTTCGCCCGCAAGCGCATTGCGAAGCGGATCGCCGAGGATGACAGGCGTCCCATTGACTCAAGGCACCAGGCGGCCATCGCGGAACTTGATGAGCGGGCGCGAGCACAGCTCGGTGGGGCGCAGCTCATCAAGCCCCGTGCTGCCGGAGACAAGGAGTTGCGCGCCAAGGAAGTGCGGCAGGTCCGCAGCGATGGAGCCTGGACGTCTGAACCCACACCTGTTGCGGCTCCGGAGCCGGTCGCACTGCCCGTGTCTCAACCTGCGTCCGCGGAGGTCATCGTGCTGAAGCCGAACAACCTGAGCCTGTTGCGCGCGCGCCGTGCCGCAGCTCGCGCCACTGAAACGGAATAGTCATGTACCCACATTCATCGTTCCCTGAGGCTGTCTACCGCGACCAGGAGTTCAAGAAGTATCGCGGAAACCGCTGGATTGAGGCGCTGCCGCTCATCCTGGAACGGGAGCAGGCGATTGACCGTATGCAGAGGCTAGTGGATGTCGATGAAGCGGAGCGTGCCGCACCGGCACAAGTGCGGCTGCACATGGTGGAGACCATCGCCAAGTCGTTCCTCCAGCCGCTGGACGCTCACGTTGCCTTGTTCTCGACCGTCTCCGTCCTGATCCGTGGCGGATACGTCCACCGCGACCCGTCACGCCCTGAGTTCATTCGCACCCTCCTGGCGGGGGTACGCGAGCTTGAGGCTTCGACCGGCTCCGAAGCTTCGCAGCAGAACATGGGTCCCGGTTCGGGTCACGCTCTCATCGGCATGAGCGGAGTGGGCAAGTCCACCGCCATCGAGGCTGTGCTCCGCTGCTACCCCCAGGTGATTTGGCATCCGCGCATGCACGGCTCGCTGCGCTCGGTGCTCCAGGTCGTCTGGTTGAAGCTTTCATGTCCGCATGACGGCTCCATCAAGGAGCTCTGCCATTTGTTTTTCGAGGAAATCGACCGTCTGCTCGGCACAGACTATGGGACCGTCTACGCGCCGAGCCGCACCACGATTAACCGCTTGCGGTCCGGAATGGCGCGTGTCGCATTCATCCATGGTCTCGGACTGCTCGTCGTGGACGAGATCCAGAACCTGAACGAAGCCAAGTCAGGCGGCGACCGCCTGATGATGAATTTCTTCAAAATTTTGAGGGACGTCATGAAGGTGCCGATGCTGCTCATCGGTACCAAGGCGGCGGTGAGCGTCCTTGGCGGCGACTTCCAAGTCGCGCGGCGCCACGCTGGCATCCCGTTATTCGAGCCCATGAAGCCTGACGACAACTTCGAGTTCTTTCTCGAAAGCCTGTTCGAGGCGCAGTACCTGCGCTCGCCGGTTGCGGTCACCCCCAGCACCGTCAAGCTGCTGTACCACCTGAGCCAGGGCGTCACCGACATCGTCGTGCAGATTTTCACGCAGGCCCAGTCACGTGCGCTCGCGTGCGGCGTCGAAAGTCTCTCGGATGGGCTCTTCCAAGAGGTCTATGACGATTGCTTCGGGCTCCTTCATCCATTCCTTGAAGCCATGCGCAACGGACAAGACGTGAGCGACGGCGTCTGGGACGCGGCGATGCTGATCGCCCGCAACGCCGCTTCGAAGCCCGCCGCGCTTCCGAAGGCTGTCCCCCGCATCCAGCAGACGGCTGCCAAGGCGCTGCCGGTGCAGCCAGGGCCTGATCAGGCCACGGCCCAGGCCTCCAAGAAAGTGTCCGGGGTGAGGAAGCGCGTGGTTCGTCGGCGGACAGGCGAAGAGTCGCTCTGCAAGCTCGTTCAGGTCGCCCAGGAAGCAATCCGCAACGAGGTGCCCGTGCACGGGGCGCTTTGGGAGGCTGGATTTGTCCGGTCCCTGGGTGCCGAAGCGCTAAGGGCCTGACGATGCCAGGGTTCCTGCCGCGATTGGGCGATGATGAACTCATCTACAGCGTCATCGCCCGATACGGCGCGATACTTGGGCAAGGTGACGGCAGGACGCTCACGCGCGAGTTCTTTGGGTCGCCCACAAACACCACCGCCGTCGATCTGCCGGGTGGCATGGGCCGGTTCGCAGCCAGGTTGCCGGAGGCAGTGGACCCGATGGTCCTAATCCAGGGGCACACCCTGTTCCCTTACTCGTTCCGCTTCGCCCCTGCGGAGCTGGCCAGCAGGGCGCGTGACTGGGCTCTGGACGGCGAAGGCAGGCGGCCACCGCAGGTTGGGGTCACAGCCGCTGCATTCAAAATGTCTGGCCACCTTATACTGTGCACTGCCTGCGCGCGGGCCGACCTTGGTGGGAACATCTCTTCATGGCGCCGAACGCACCAACTGCCTGGGGTCCTGGTCTGCCCTCTACACGGCGTTGCCCTGCACGCGAGCCAGGTCGCACGCCAGGGTAGGCGAGGGGCGACAGCGTTTGTGGCACTCACTCCCGAGGTCGTCAGGAACGCCGCTCCAAGCACATTTACGAGGCAGCAGAAGCGCGACCTCCTGAGCTTCGCGCAGGAAAGCGCGCGTCTGCTTGATCTGCCCCTGGACGAGTGCGACATGGCCTGGCTTCAACAACGCCTGCGCGACCTGCTGCGGGCCTTTCGATGGAGCCGTGCGCCCAGCCTGATCGCGTCGGCGGACCTTGCCGCTGCGTTCACCCGGGACGCCGCCGTCAGAAATCTGATGGTGGCCATAGAGGTGCGCTGGACGGACGGGCAACTCGCAACTGCACTGAACAGGCTGCTCTACCGTGAACAGGTCGCCAAGCACCCGTTGCTGGTGCTGATCGTGCTCAGGCTTGCTGGAGCCACAATCGATGACCTGCTTGCACCAGCGCCTCCGAAGCCCGAACCTGATGGCCGGGTGCCGGACGTGAGGACGAAGCCCGGCACCCGCGACGACCTGCCATGCGGCAATCCGGCGTGCGGTCTGCACCTGGGACCAGTGGTCTCCCAGCCTGCGGTGCTCGCAATAGAGGTTTCGGTCCACGCCCGGTGCCCCGCTTGCGGCTTCACGTACTCCTGGAGTCCACAACGCCCCAGAACGGCGGCGGTCGTCGAAACCTCGCCTTCCTGGGACGGCCTGCTGGCTGAGACGCTGTCCGATCCAGGGATGAGCCTTCGGGCAGCAGCTCGGAGGCTTGAGAGCGCGCCTATCACCGTGATGCGGCACGCGAGGCGTCTGGGCCTATGGCGGCCGGAGTGGAAGGACCGGCCCAAGGTGCGCCTGCGGCAGGCGACCAAGCCCGCTCGGCTTTTGGCCCACCACCGGGAGGTATGGACCGCCTACGTCGCCGCAGGCGTGCGGGTGCCGATCAAGCGGATGCCAGGACCCGCATTCGCGGCTTATCGCTACCTGATGAAGCACGACCGGGAATGGATGCGGGAGAACGGTCAGCGACGATGGTGAGCATGTTGGCGTGGGTCGGTCGTCGTTGGTCCATAGAGTTGGTCAGCATGGCATTGCAACGTTTCCGGCCGTAGCCAGGCGACTCGGGGCGAGACGGAACCGGTCAGACGTGTGCCTGGCTCGCCAAGCCTGGTAGTGTCTCAGTTTGAATGTCGGCTTACGACCCAACCACGCCGTTGGCGGTCGCGTCCGGCGTTCCCGGAACCAGACATTGCCACGTGCGCCACGCCGACGGCTATGCGCCAAACTCCGGCGCTCCGCTGGCTTCGCCATGCTCGCGGAAGCTGACATTAGTGGGCAGGGATAGTGTATGGAATCTTGTCGGATAGCGCGGTGGATTTGATGTTCACTGCTTCAGCTTGCGCTGGGTTGCCGATCGGAGACACGCAGGCTAGGCTTCCCTGGCATGAACGAGTCACCACCAGCACGACATTTTGACCTTCTAAGCCTCGATACGCAGGTGGTGGACCAAGCAAGCTTCGCCTTCGACAGCGGCTTGCTGGCTCAGCTCCGTCAATTCAAAGGGCGGCGAAAACGGATCGTTCTCGCCGACATCGTTGTCCGTGAGATCACGGGCCACGTTGCTCAATGGCTCCGGACAGCGCGCGGCAAACTGGAGACTGCACGGACTGAGCTCACCAAGACGGGGCTGTTCCCCGAAAAGCTTGCCCAGCAGGTAGATGCCGCTCTGGAGCGCGATATGCAGGCTGAAGCGGACAGCCGGGTCCAACGGTTCATTGAGGACATTGGTGCCGAGGTCGTCTCGGCTGACCTGATCAATGCGAGCGCGTTGGTGGACGCCTATTTCGGGGTCACCCCGCCATTCGCCGCGACCAAGGACAAGAAGGCCGAGTTCCCGGATGCGATCGCCCTGTTCTCTCTAGAAGCGTTCGCGACCAAGAACGATGTCCGGATCCTGGCCGTCTCGAAGGACAGCGGCTGGATTGCTTACGCGAACCAGAGCACGCGCATCAAAGTTGTGCAGGATCTTTCAGAGGCGCTGGCTCTTGCTCAACTCCACCTTGGGGGAGAGATCGAAGAGGAAGAGCAACGCGCAATCAACGAAACCGCTACTAGGCTGGTGGAAAATTACATCGAGGAGGTGCAGAGGGCGGATGATTTGGAGACATACTTGCGACTTTGTAACCTGCTAGAAGAGCAGCTTGAAGGCGGCGGTATCGAAGTCGAGACATCAGGTATTGTGGAAACGGAAGTCGACGCTCTCGACATCGAGGTTCGGCAACTTTCGTTTAAGAGGGGGTCGGACGGAAATTTCTCGTTTAAGATCGTCCGAGCGCATCCGGGCTCGATCGGCGTCACGTGCGAGATTGAAGCAGATCTACGCGCCCGAGCTCAGTTCTCACTCTATGGCTACGATAGCATCGACAAGGACACGTTCTCCCTTGGATCTCGTTCGAAGTCGGGATCATTCACCCGTGAGATGAATGTGCTGCTGGAGTTGGAGGGAGAGGACGGGCTCGAACTGGATAAAGTCGGAATCCTGGATGACGTGCCGCCGCTGGATTTCGGAGACATCATGCCTGATTGGGGGCCGGAGCACGATCCGTAGCGATTCCGTCAGATGCGCGCATTGGCCGCGAGAGCCCTGGCGATCTCGTACATATCTCGGTCTGTGCCCGTCCCACGCAGACTGTTGACCCCCAAGAAGACGACCCGGATGTTGCCGAGACTGTATGGTCCCGAATGTTCGATGCGGTCCAAGCTCGGTCGGCTTGGGCCGTAGCTATCGCCACTCAAGGAGTAGAACCGCATGCGGGTGAGAGCGCATCGATAATCTTGATCTCGCAAGATACTCACTGCTTCTTCGAGAGTGAGGGTCACCTCGACGGCTGATTTGCCCTTTGAAAGCCGCGTTGCCTGACGGCGCCGGGCGAAATCAATCGCTCCGCGCATAGACACTCGCAGTCTGTTCACGTAAGCGCCGTTTAAGACCACTTCGCCAAATAGATCACTGACCACGCGCCGTTCCCGAGCTAATCCCCGGAACTCTACACCACGTTTGACCCATCTCGAACCCGGCGCCAGTGCGTGCGTCTAAGTATGCAGGCTGCGCCTCATTGGGATCGTCGACCACATAGACCATCCGCCCCGCCTGGCCGACTCAGTAGCGCGGCGACGTGCCGGACAGGTCGGATGTATTCGCTAATGACTTGTACCAGCAAGCATAGGCTGGGCTGCACTTGGCACCCCATCATCTGATGGGAGACACAAGGGTGGGTTGCTAACCGCAACCCATCCTACGCCGAATGTCTAGTCCTTCTCGCCGCTGTCCCAAACCAGACCGTCGCCTTCCCACCAGAAGCCGACATTCAGACTGAGACACTGCCCCAAGCCTTGTAGGCTTGCAACGGCGCGGCACCCGAGGCACTGAAAGGCACACATCAGACTCCGACACAGGTGCTGCCGTTGAGTGAAGCTGCCATCACGCGTGCGTTCGTGTCGTATAGCTGGACCAGCCCTGACCACCAGCAGTGGGTGCTCAACCTGGCCACAGAGCTGGTGGAGCATGGCATACACGTCATCATCGACCGGTGGGACCTGAGGCCGGGGGAGGACGCGAACCACTTCATGGAGCGCATCGTCAACGACTCGACTATCACCAAGGTCATCATGGTCTGCGACAAGGCATACAAGACCAAGGCGGACGCGCGCAGCGGCGGTGCGGGCACCGAAGCTCAAATCCTTTCGCCCGAACTCTACCGGAGCCGCGAGAACACCAAGTTCTGCGCCGTGGTGTCCGAGGTGGACGATGAGGGCAAGCCATACCTGCCGACTTACTACGCGTCGCGCATCTACATCGACTTCAGCGACGCCGAGAAGCGTTCAGAGAAGGTCGAGGAGCTAGTAAGGTGGGTGTACGACAGGCCTCTCCTCGTTAGGCCGACATTGGGGCGGCGGCCGTCTTACCTGAACGAGGGTGAGACCGGTCCGGCGCTGGGGACAGCAAGCCGGGCTCGGCGCGCCATCGACGCCGTCAAGAACCACACGCCATTCTGGAAGTCAGCGTTGAAGGATTACTTCGACACGTTCGCAGACGGCCTCGAAGGCCTGCGCATCCCAGATGGCCCAACCTACGCCGACGACTTCCTGAAAAGCATCCAATCCTTCGTTCCATACCGCAACGAAGCGCTTGAGGTCATCAAGACAGTGGCTTCGCAGAATGCCCTCGACGGGGCCTACGATGAGGTTCAACGCTTCGTGGAGCGGCTTCTTCCTTACACTGTAGTGCAAGAGGGGAGGAATCAATGCAAATCAACCGAGTTCGACAACTTCAGGTTTGCCATCTATGAGCTTTTTCTTCTCTCGGTCGCCACTGCCTTCAAGCAGGAGAACTTCGCGTTTGCTGGGGCGCTCATAAATCAGGAGTATTTTGCTCCAGCCGTGACGAGGTTCAGCGGTAAATCCATTGTTTCGTTCACGGTGCTTCAAACGCAGGAGATGCATACGATTGAGAACATCAATCACCAGAGCAACCAGCGTAAGATATCCTACCGCGCTGAACTCATTAGCCAGCGCATCGCTGGCACAGGCTTGACGATGGTGGACGTCGGCCAGGCAGATCTATTGCTTTCCCTCAAGGCACGTGCGAGCAACGACTACTGGGTGCCAGATACCCTCCTCTACGTTGACAGACACAGCTCGCTTCCAATTTTTGCGCGTTCAAGGTCAAAACGGTACTTCAACAAGGTCACCGAATATCTCGCTTTAGAATTCAACCAGGTTCGGGAAGTAGTGACCGAAATCGATGGCCATGGTGGGTTGTTCCGGCAATCTGTCTTCGGCTTGAAACTCGCCATCCTGACTGGCTTGGATGAGCTTTGCTCGATCCCGTAAGGCCGGGCCTCACACACAAGCGAGAAGACAACGTTGCATGTGCGTGTGCGCCGGTGTGTGCTACATAGAGAGCAGACGCTGCCCTCAGTCTCTCATGTCTACCTCGTGCCTAGCTTGAACACCGACAATATTTTAAGTTAATAGAGTTTGTGGTGCAATGGGTGAGATGAAACGACACCGACTATATTAATCGAACGTCATACATGTATGCAGCAAAACCCATGAGAACACTGGAAACGCAAACACGGACATTAATAGTTTATGCCACCAGGCGGCTTCCCCACCCTGCGCCGCCGGGCAGATCAGGCCGAGGTCGCCAGCGGAGGCGGACATGGCCGCGGGCAGCACGCCTGCGACGGCGTTGATGCTGCCGTCCAGGGACAGTTCGCCCAGGGCGGCATAGCCTGCGACCTCGTCCCGCGGCAGCACGTCCATGGCGGCCAGGACAGCAAGTGCGATAGGCAGGTCGAAGTGGCTGCCCTCCTTCAGCAGGTCGGCAGGCGCCAGGTTGATGAGAATGCGCTTGGGCGGCAGGGACAGGCCCATGGCGGTCATGGCCGCCCGCACCCGCTCCCGCGCCTCGCCCACGGCCTTGTCGGGCAGGCCGACGATCAGGAACGCGGGCAGGCCGTTGCTGATCTGGACCTGAACCTCGACGGGCACGGCCTCAATGCCGGAGAAGGCGAAGCTGCGGCTGCGGGCAAGGGTCATGCGCTGAGCCGTGGGTCGGAGACCGTCCGTGTCATGTCATCCAGCGCCGTGATCCCCCCTGTGCAAGCGTGTCCGGCGGACTCGGCTCCAACTGAAACCCCAGGCATCACGCCCAGCCCCGGCCGGCTCGTCAAGGAAGAGCTGGAAGCGGATGACGAAACTTGGCTTTATTCTACGGGCACAAGGGTGGCGCGACAGACCGGGAGAAGGACCGCACAGACGACATCGTGCTGGCCCTGCTGCAACTGAGGCTGCATCAGGGATGCGGCGCCTGGAAGGGCCATGACTGGGACGTGTTGGGGCGCTGCGCGCAGACGGGGTGCCGGAGGACCCTCCGGGCAAGGTGAAGTCCTTCGTGCTGACTGATGAAGGGTTGGAATGGTTCAGCCGGCTGGTCGAGGAGCCGTCTGCAAAGATGCCGCCCGGCAAGGGCGGAGCGCTGCCGCACTACGGGCGGAACGCGCCCAGGAATCCCGCCAGCAAGCTTCCAAGCGTGTCCGTGTTGTAGCCGCCCTCCTGCATGATGGCCGTGGGCAGGTTCAGCCCGGCGATGGCCGCAGCCGCCCGCGCGAACCCATCCGCGGTCACGCGCAGGAAGGCCAGCGGCTCGTCCACCGACGGGTCGAAGCCAAGGCTGACCACCAGCGCATCCGCCCGGAACCGGCGCACCGCAGCCAGCCCGGCGACGACCGCCGCCAGCCAGCCGTCGTCCGCAGTGCCCTGCGCCAGCGGCAGGTTCAGGGTGCAGCCCTCGCCTGCCCCAACGCCCCGCTCGCGGGCATGGCCGACATACCAAGGATAGTAGCCGCCGGGATCGCCGTGGACGGAGACGAACAGCACGTCGCCGCGGTCCCAGAAGATGCCCTGGGTGCCGTTGCCGTGGTGGCTGTCCACGTCCAGCACCGCCACGCGCGCCGCGCCGCCGTCCCGCAGGCGCTGGGCGGCGATGGCGGCGTTGTTCAGGTAGCAGTGCCCTCCCGCCCGCGCCGAATAGGCGTGGTGCCCCGGCGGACGCGCCAGGGCGTAGGCCGTCCGGCCCGCCAGCGCCTCGTCCGCCGCTGCGGCCGCACCATAGGCGGCTGCCAACGCCGCTGGCAGCGTATGCGCGGCAATCGGGCAGGATGTGTCTGCCGTGAACCAACCGAGCTGGCCCACGACGCCTGCGCCGGGCTGGGCGCCCTGCGCCAGCATCTCGGGCGAGGGGTGGATGTTGGGCACCATCTCCGGCCCGGCTCCCGGGAACGCCCCCCAAGCCGCCAGGCCATCGCGCAGGAAATCCAGATAGGCTGCATTGTGGACGGCGGCCACCGCATCCGGGGCAGGCGGCGGCACGGTGGGCTGCAGGCCCAGCGACGCGCAGCCCTCCAGTAGGGCCAGGGCGCGGGCCGGAACCTCGAAGTTCGGCCGCACGACGCCGCGCTGCAGGAAGAATGCCGGCGCGTGCCGCAACTGCTCCCCGTCCCAGAAGACCTTCATCGCCGCCCCATGCCGGAACGCTATGAAGCCAGGTCCCGCTTGTCTATCCCGCCCGCGCCGCCCTACCCTGGCGCGACCCTTGCAAGGACCCAGGCATGAGCACCCATCCCGCTGGACCATCCCGCCGCGCCCTGCTGGGGACCGCTGCCGCCGCGCCCGTGCTGATGACGCTGGGCCAGGCGCTGGCGCAGGGCGTTGCGCCCAAGCGCGGCGGCACCCTGAACGCCCTGCTGGTGCCCGAGCCGCCGGTGCTGGTCCTGGGCGTCAATAGCCAGGGTCCGACGCTGGAGTGCGCCAGCAAAATCTACCAGGGCCTGCTGAAGTACTCCTCGACGCTGGAGCCGCTGCCGGAGCTGGCGAAGTCCTGGGAGCTGTCGCCGGACAAGCTGACCTACACCTTCCGATTGCAGGACGGCGTGACCTGGCACGACGGCAAGCCGTTCACGGCGGACGACGTCGTGTTCTCCATCATGAAGTTCCACATGGAGCTGTCCCCGCGCGCCCGCGGCATCTTCGCCAAAATCAAGGAGGCCACCGCGCCGGACCCGCTGACGGTCAAGCTGACGCTGGACACGCCGTTCGACCCGTTCCTGCTGATGTTCGACGTGACCACGGTCGCGATGGTGCCCAAGCACATCTATGACGGCACCGACTACCGCAACAACCCGGCCAACCAGACCCCCATCGGCACCGGCCCGTTCCGCTTCGGCGAATGGCAGCGCGGCAACTTCATCCGCCTGCCGCGCTACGACGGCTACTGGAAGCCAGGCCAGCCCTACCTGGACGAGATCATCTTCCGCATCGTCCCGGACAGCCAATCCCGCGGCATCGCCCTGCAATCCGGCCAGGTGCAGATGACCGCCGCCAACGACATCGAGCCGTTCGACGTGCCCCGCTTTCGCGAGCAGCCGAACCTGGAGGTCACGACGAAGGGCTGGGAATACTTCTCCCCGCTGATGTGGCTGGAGCTGAACCACCGCACCAAGCCGCTGGACGACGTGCGGGTGCGCCAGGCGATCAGCCACGCCATAGACCGGGACTTCGTGCTGCGCCGCCTGTGGTTCGGCGTGGGCAAGCCGGCAACCAGCCCAGTGGCCTCCACCACGCGCTTCTACGATCCCGCCAGCAAGCTGCCGGCCTACGACCCGAAGGCGGCGGCGGCGCTGCTGGATGCCGCCGGGCTGAAGCCGGACAGCCGGGGCATACGCTTCTCGATCAAGCACCTGACCCTGCCCTATGGCGAGGTCTGGACCCGGCTGGCCGAATACCTCCGCACCGCGCTGAAGGCGGTCGGGATCGAAGTGACGCTGGAAAGCACGGACGCCGGCGCCTGGGCGCAGCGCGTGGCGGCCTGGGAGTACGACACGACGGTCAACTTCCTATACCAGTATGGCGACCCGACGCTTGGTGTCGAGCGCACCTACGTCAGCACCAACATCAAGAAGCTGCTGTTCACCAACACCGGCGGCTACCAGAACGAGAAGGTGGACGCGCTGTTCACCGAAGGCCGCACCGCCGCGGATCCGGCGGTGCGCCAGCGGGCGTTCGCCGACGTGCAGAAGCTGCTGACGCAGGAAATCCCCCAGGTCTGGATTCTGGAGATGGCCTTCCCGACCATCACCGACCGCAAGCTGCGGAACGTCATCCAGCTTGGCACCGGCGTCCACGCCAGCTTCGACGATGTGTTCATGGCGTGACGCCTGAAGGTTCGGCACCAGCTTTGCCGCTGAAACGTCGTGATTGCGAGCCGCTTGAGGCGCGGCAATCCAGGGACGGCGGGGGGAACAGCCTGCCCCTGCGGCCCCTGGATTGCCGCGTCGCTTCGTTCCTCGCAATGACCGTGCTTGGCAGCGGTGCCCAGTAGGATGCGCCTGCTCCGCCTTGCCCTGCTGCGCCTGCTCAAGATGTTCGGCGTCGTGCTGGGCATCGTCGTCGTCAACTTCCTGCTGATCCACGCCGCACCCGGCGACCCCGCCAGCGTTATCGCCGGCCAGTCCGGGGCGGCAGACGCCAAATTTGTCGAGCAGTTGCGGGCGCAGTTTGGCCTGGACCGGCCTTTGCCGGAGCAGCTGTGGATCTACGTCCGCGGCGTGCTGTCCCTGGACCTCGGCATGTCGCACCGGCAGGGGCGCCCGGTGGCCACGCTGATCGCCGAGCGGCTGCCGGCGACCCTGCTGCTGACTGGCACCGCTTTCGTGCTGGCGCTGGCGGCGGGGATCGGGCTGGGGGCGGCGGCGGCCCGCCGGGCCGGGCGGTGGGCGGACAGCGTCATCACCGTGCTGGCGCTGGCCTTCTATGCCACGCCGATCTTCTGGGTCGGGCTGATGCTGGTGCTGGTGTTCAGCGTGTGGCTGGGCTGGCTGCCGGCCTTCGGCATTGGCACGGTCGGGATGGAGCTGCACGGCTGGGCGGCGGTGTCCGACGCGGCGCGGCACCTGGTCCTCCCCACGCTGACGCTCGGTCTGTTCTACATGGCCGTCTATGCCCGCCTGACCCGCGCCGCCATGCTGGAGGTCGCGGACCAGGACTTCGTCCGCACCGCCCGTGCCAAGGGCGTGCCGGAAGGGCGCATCCTGCGGCGGCACATCCTCCGCAACGCCCTGCTGCCCATCGTGACCTTCGCAGGCATCCAGGCCGGGCAGCTGATCGGCGGCTCCATCCTGGTGGAAACCGTGTTCGCCTGGCCTGGCATTGGGCGCCTGGCCTTCGACGCGCTGCTGGCGCGGGACTACCAGTTGCTGCTGGGGGTGTTCCTCTGCACCTCCGTGCTGGTCGTGCTGCTCAACCTGCTGACGGACCTGCTCTACCTGGTCGTGGATCCGCGGATGGCGTCGGCGTGATCCGCACCTTCTTCCGCAACCGGGGCGCTGCCGCCGGGTTGGTGGTCCTGCTGCTGGTCGGCGCGCTGGCGGCGCTGGCACCGGTGCTGTTCCCGTTCTCGCCCTGGGACATGCAGGGCGCACCTTTCGCCCGGCCCGGCGAGGAGGGCTTTCTGCTGGGGTCGGACAGCCTGGGGCGGGACGTGGCGGCCGGCATCGCCCACGGCGCCCATGTCTCCCTGCTGGTGGGCGCCGTGTCCACCCTGGCGGCGCTGGTGATCGGCGTCTCGCTCGGCGCCGTCGCCGGCTATGCCGGGGGCTGGGTGGACGACCTGGTGATGCGCTTCACCGAGTTCTTCCAGACCGTACCGGGCTTCGTGCTGGCAGTGGTAATCGTGGCGATCTTCACGCCCAGCCTGCTCAGCATCGTCAGCGCCATCGCCGTCGTATCCTGGCCGCCGGTGACGCGGGTGGTGCGGGCAGAGGTGCTGTCGCTGCGGTCGCGCGAGTTCGTGCAGGCCGCCGAGGTGCTGGGCCGGTCGCACGCGTCCATCCTGGTGCGCGATATCCTGCCAAATGCCCTGTCGCCCATCCTGGTGCTGGCCAGCCTGATGGTGGCCAGCGCGATCCTGCTGGAATCCGCCCTGTCCTTCCTGGGCCTGGGCGACCCGAACCAGATGAGCTGGGGATACATGATCGGCGCCGGGCGGAGCGTCATCCGCCTGGCATGGTGGATGAGCGTGTTCCCGGGCGTCGCCATCTTCCTGACCGTGCTGGCGCTGAACCTGGTCGGGGAGGGGCTGACCGACGCCCTGAACCCCCGCATCGCCCGGCGGCGCTGATGGCGCTGCTGGAGGTGGACGGCCTGACCGTCGCCCTGCCGCTCGGCGCGGACCGGCCCCATGCCGTGTCGGACGTGTCCTTCACGCTGGACGCCGGGGAGGTGCTGTGCATCGTCGGCGAGAGCGGGTCGGGCAAGTCGGTGTCGGCGTCCGCCATCATGGGCCTGCTGCCCCCGGTGCTGCGTCCCACCGCCGGGCGCATTGGGTTTGAAGGCGCAGACCTGCTGCGCGCCGCGCCGGCGCAGATGCGCGCCCTGCGCGGCGCACGGCTGGGCATGATCTTCCAGGAGCCGATGACAGCGCTGAACCCGCTGATGCGCGTGGGCCAGCAGTTGGCCGAGGTGCTGCAGGTCCACGGCGCGCCGGTTGGCGGCCGCCCGCTGCGGCTGCTGGAGTCCGTGCAATTGCCGGACCCGCCCCGGATGCTGCGCGCTTACCCGCACCAGCTCAGCGGCGGCCAGCGTCAGCGGGTGATGATCGCGATGGCCCTGGCGCTGGAACCCGCCATCCTGATTGCCGACGAGCCGACGACGGCGCTGGACGTGACGACGCAGAAAGAGATCCTGCGCCTGATCCGGGACGTGCAGGGCCGCCGGGGCACGGGCGTTCTGTTCATCACGCACGATTTCGGTGTGGTCGCCGAGATCGCGGACCGGGTGGCGGTCATGCAGTCGGGCGTCATCGTCGAGCAGGGCGCGGCGGCCGCGGTGCTGAACCGGCCGCAGCATCCCTACACCCGCGCCCTGATCGCCGCCGTGCCCGCCCGCGCCCGCGCACCGCGCCCGGCGGAGACCGGGGAGGTCGTGCTGGCGCTGGAAGGCGTGGGCAAGACCTACCGCCGCCCCGGCCTGCTCCGCCGTCCCGGCACCGCCGCCGTGGTGGATGCCACGCTGCACATCCGCCGCGGCGAAACCCTGGGCTTGGTGGGCGAGAGCGGGTCAGGTAAGAGCACGCTGGCACGGTGCGTCGTGAACCTCGTGCCGCCCGACCAGGGCAGCATCTGCTTCCACGGCGCCGACCTGCGCGGCCTGTCCCGCGCGGCTTGGCTGCCTTACCGCAAGCGGATCGGCATGGTGTTCCAGGACCCGTTCGCGTCGCTCAACCCGCGCCGCCGCGTGGGAGACATCATTGCGGAGGGGCCACTGGCCCACGGTGCGACGCGGGCTGCCGCCCAAGCCCGCACCCTGGACCTGCTGCGCCTGGTCAAGCTGGACCCGGGCGCCGCGGACCGCTTCCCGCACGAGTTCAGCGGCGGCCAGCGCCAGCGCATCGGCATCGCCCGCGCCCTGGCGCTGGAGCCGGAGCTGCTGGTGGCGGACGAGCCTGTGTCCGCCCTGGACGTGTCGGTGCAGGCCGGCATCCTGGCGTTGCTGGAGGAGCTGCGCTTCCGCCTGGGCCTGACCATGCTGTTCATCACCCACGACCTCCGTGTCGCCGCCCAGGTGTGCGACCGCGTGGCCGTGATGCAGCGGGGCCGCATCGTCGAGCAGGGATTGACGGGAGAGGTGTTCGCCAACCCGCAGCATGGCTACACCCGCACGCTGCTGGACAGCGTGCCCGGACGTGGCTGGGCGCCCCCCGCAGGAGCCTAAGTCCAATGACCCTTCGCATCGCCATCGGCGGCTTCCTGCACGAGAGCCACTCCTTCGCGCCCCGCCCGACCACCTATGCCGACTTCGTGCAGCCCGGTGGTTTCCCGCGTCTGTGCCGCGGGCCTGACATGCTGCCTGCCGTGCGCGGCCGCGCCAATGCTGTGGCGGGCGCCATCGCTGTGGCGGAGGCGGCTGGGGCTGCGTTGGTTCCTCTGGCCTGGTGCATCGCCAACCCTGCCGGTCCGGTGCAGGACGAGGCATTTGAGCGTATTGCGGCCCTGATTTGCGCCGAGCTGTCCGTGGCGCTGGACTCCGCGCCGCTGGACGGGGTGTGCCTGGATCTGCACGGCGCCGCGCTTGCAGACAGCTTTCCGGACGCGGAGGGGGAGCTGCTGCGCCGCGTCCGCTGCATCGTGGGCGCCGTGCCGGTGACGGCCAGCCTGGACCCGCACGCCAACCTTACCCGGCAGATGGTGGAGGAGTCAGACGCCCTCGCGCCCTATCTGACCTATCCGCATGTGGACATGCGGGATGCCGGGGCGCGGGCGATGCGTCTGCTGCTGCGGCGCATCGGGCAAGGTGCGCCCTACGCCAAGGCATTTCGGCAAGTGGATTTCTTCATGCCGCTCGGCAGCCAATGCACGCTTATGGAGCCGATGGCAGGGGTGCTGGCTGAACGCGCCGCCATATTGTCCCGCACTGAGGCGGCGGAGCTGGCCTGGTGCTTCGGTTTTCCTTACGCCGATTTCCTGGACTGCGGCCCGGCCCTGGCCGCCTACGCCGCGACCCAACCGGAGGCGGACGAAGCCGCCGACGCGCTGCATGCCTGCGTACTGGCACGGGAGCACGAGTTCCGCTTGGACGCCATCCCCGCCGCGGACGCGGTCACCGCCGCGATCCGCGACGCCGGGCCGGGCGGCTCCGTCGTGATCGCTGACACCCAGGACAACCCTGGCGGCGGCGGCCACGGTGATACCACGGGGCTGCTGGCGGAGCTGCTGGCCCAGGGCGCCACTGGCGCAGTTCTGTGCCTCATCAACGACGCGGACAGCGCCGCCGCGTGCCACGCCGCCGGGCAGGGCGCGTCGGTGGACCTCAGCCTGGGCGGGAAGTCGGACGGGGCGCCCCTGGCGGTGCGGGCGACGGTGCTGCGGCTGACGGATGGGCGCTTCATGCCGACCGGCCCGATGGCGGGCGGCAACCCGGCAGACCTCGGGCCGTGCGCGCTGGTCGGTGTGGACGGCGTGCGTGTGCTGGTGGTCAGCCGTAAGATGCAGGCCTACGACCAGGCGATCCTGCGGCACGCCGGGGTGGAGCCGGCGGAGGTGGGCATTCTGGCCCTGAAGTCGTCCGTCCACTTTCGCGCGGATTTCGGGCCAGTAGCCCGCGGGATCATAGTGGCGGCAGCGCCAGGCCCGGTGGTCGCTGATCCCGCGGTGCTGCCCTTCCGTCATCTGCGGCCGGGGTTGAGGCTTCGACCCGGCGCAAACGCGCAGTAGCCTGGGCGATGGTCACGTAGAGCACGGTCGCCAACTACTGGACTGCCAAAGAGGCGTCTCGATTGGGGATAGGTCGAGGCGAACAGTCGTTGACGTGACGTGGCTGGCCTGACGGCCTGCGGTCAGAGGACGATGCGCCCGCCAAACCCCCGCACCAGGCACACCGCCGACAGACACACGAGCACGCCTGCGGACAGCACCCAGCGCAGGCGCATATAGGCATGCGGCAGCAGGTCCGCCCGTGCCGCGCGCGCCTCAGTTAGCGTCGCGGCCACCATGGCCGCCATCAGCACCAGCACGCCCAGCAGCGGCCAGCCGGCGAAGGCCAGCAGCAGCGCCGCCCAGCCCAGCAGTGATGGCACCACGCCCAGCCCGTAGCGCAGCCGCTGCATCCGCACCGGCACGCGCCCGCCCTCCTCCAGCGCGAACCCCCAATGCACCCCGCCCAGGAAGGCCAGGATCACCGCGCCGTAGGCCACCAGCGCCAGCAGCGCCCGGTCGGCCAGCGCCGCATCCGGGCTGAGCGCCCCCAGGCTGCACGCCGCGAACGGGATCAGCCCGCCAAGGCCGAGCAGGATGGCAAAGGTCGGCAGGGGCCGGGTCATGCGGTGCCTCGGTGAAGGTCAGCCCCGGTGGTTATCCGGCGACCCCGTCCGGCGCAACACCCGCACGCCCCCCGCCGCCGCGGCCTGCCCATTGCGGGCCAGGGGCGGTATGAGGGGGCATGGGCCTCACATTCGAACTCCTCACCATACTCCTCCTGATCGTGCTGAACGGCATTTTCGCCATGAGCGAGCTGGCCCTCGTCTCGGTCCGCCGCGCCCGGCTCGTGGTGCTGGAGCGCAAGGGCGTGCCCGGCGCAGCCACGGCCCGTCTGCTGTCCGAGGACCCGCAACGCTTCCTGCCCACGGTTCAGGTCGGCATCACGCTCGTCAGCGTGCTGGCCGGCGTGTTCGGCGGCGCCCGCATTGCGGCCCGGCTGCAACTCTGGCTGGCGACGGTCCCGGCGCTGGAGCCGTTCGCGGAGTCCCTGTCCCTGGCCATCGTCGTCGTGCTGACGACCTACCTGACCCTGGTGGTCGGGGAGCTCGTGCCCAAGCAGCTCGCCCTGCGCCGTCCGGAGGGGGTGGCCGCTATCGTCGCCCCGGCGCTCAGCATCATGTCGCGCATCGGTGCCCCCATCGTCTGGCTGCTCGGCAAATCGTCCAGCCTGATCCTGCGTCTGTTCGGCGCCCACGCCGACGAGCGGCAGGGCATCACCGAGGAGGAACTGAGCGCCGTGCTGGCCGAGGGCACGGAGGAGGGCGTGCTGGAAACCGAGGAGCGCGACATGATCGAGCGCCTGCTGCGCCTGGCCGACAAGCCCGTCCGCGCCATCATGACGCCGCGCACCGAGCTGGCCTGGATAGACAGAACCGACCCCCGCGCCGACATCGCCACAACCTTGAAGGCGACCCCGCACAGCCGCTTCGTGGTGTGCGACGGCACCGTGGACAACGTGGTCGGCGTCGTGCAGGCCAAGGACATCCTGGACCGCATCCTGGGCGGCGGCGACCTGTCCGTTGCCGCGGCGCTGCGGAAGCCGATGGTGATCCCCGACACCGTGACAGCCCTGGATGCGCTGGAGCGGCTGAAGGCCGACCCCCTGGGCCTGGCGCTGGTCATGGACGAATACGGCAGCTTCGAGGGGGTGGTCACAGCCGCCGACGTCCTGCAAGCCATCGTAGGCGAGCCTGCCGACCCGACGCCCGTGGCCCCCCCCGGCCCGGACGGCGTGGCCGCGCCCGTCACGCTGGATGGCGCGTCGCCGGTGGACGAGGTGAAGGCGCGGCTGGGTCTGCCCGACCTGCCGGCAGAGGGCAGCTACCACACCCTGGCCGGGCTGCTGCTGGCGCTGCTGCGCCGGGTGCCCCGCGCCGGAGACCGGATCGTGTTCGGCGGCTGGCGGTTCGAGGTTGCGGAGATGGACGGCCGCCGGGTGTCGCGCGTGGTGGTGCAGACGGAGCCGGCGGCCGATGGAGAGGCGGCTATGCCGCCTTCGCCTCCCGACGGCGGGCGTGCAGGATGAACTCGGTGTAGCCGTTCGGCTGCACCCGGCCCTTGAACACCAGGTCGCACGCGGCCTGGAATGCCGGGCCATCGGGATTGCCGGCCATGGGGCGGTAGGCGGGGTCCGCGGCATTCTGCCGGTCCACGACGGCGGCCATGCGGTGCATGGTTTCCTGCACCTGCGCCTCCGTCACCACGCCGTGGTGCAGCCAGTTGGCGATGTGCTGGCTGCTGATGCGCAGGGTGGCCCGATCCTCCATCAAACCGACATCGTGGATGTCCGGCACCTTGGAGCAGCCGACGCCCTGGTCCACCCAGCGCACGACATAGCCCAGGATGCCCTGCACGTTGTTGTCCAGTTCCTGCTGCACGTCGTCCGGCGCCCAGTTCGGGCGGTCGGCGACGGGGATGGTCAGCAAGTCGGCCAGGGTGCCGCGGGGATGCCCGGCCAACTCCGCCTGCCGGGCTGCCACGTCCACCTGGTGGTAGTGCAGGGCGTGGAGCGTCGCCGCGGTCGGGGAGGGAACCCAGGCGGTGTTGGCGCCGGCGCGGGGATGCCCGATCTTCTGCTCCAGCATTTCCGCCATGCGGTCCGGCGCGGCCCACATGCCCTTGCCGATCTGCGCACGGCCGCGCAGGCCGCAGGCAAGGCCGATGTCCACGTTGCGGTCCTCGTAGGACCTGATCCAGGCGGTTCCCTTCATCTCGTTCTTGCGGATCATCGCGCCCGCTTCCATTGAGGTGTGCATCTCGTCCCCGGTGCGGTCCAGGAAGCCGGTGTTGATGAACACCACGCGGTCCCGGGCGGCATGGATGCAGGCGGCCAGGTTGGCGCTGGTCCGCCGCTCCTCGTCCATGATGCCCATCTTGAGGGTATTCGGCGGCAAGCCCAGGATGTCCTCGACCCGGGTGAAGGTCTCGGCTGCGAAGGCGACCTCCTCCGGCCCGTGCATCTTCGGCTTCACGATATAGACCGACCCGGCGCGGCTGTTCCGCACCCGGCCCGCGGCACGCAGGTCGTGCATGGCGATCAGAGACGTGACGGCGGCGTCCAGCAGCCCCTCCGGCACCTCCTGCCCGTCCAGCAGCACGGCGTCGGTGTGCATGTGGTGGCCGACGTTGCGGATCAGCATGGTGCTGCGGCCGGGCAGGGTCAGCGTGGAGCCATTAGGCGCGGTGTAGTCCCGGTCCGGATTCAGGCGGCGCACCAGGACCTTGCCGTCCTTCTCCAGTTCCGCCGTCAGCGTGCCGCGCATCAGGCCAAGCCAGTTGCGGTAAACGTCCACCTTGTCCGCGGCGTCCACGGCAGCGACGCTGTCCTCGCAGTCCTGGATGGTGGTGATGGCGGACTCCATGACCACGTCAGCGACGCCGGCGGGGTCGGTCGCACCGATCGGGTGCTTGCGGTCGAGCTTGATCTCAAGGTGCAGACCGTTGTTCCGCAGCAGCACGGCGGTCGGCGCGGCGGCCTCGCCGCGGTAACCAACGAACTTGGCGGGGTCGCGCAGCGGCGTGGCGCCGGATGACGTCGTCACAGACAGGGTGCCGTCCTGAACTGCGTAGCCGGTCGCTTCGGCATGGGACCCTTGAGCGAGCGGCGCCGCCCCGTCCAGCGCCTGCCTGGCCCGGGCGACCACGGCCGCGCCGCGGACCGGGTTGAAGCCGCGCCCCCGGGTGGCGCCGTCCGTCTCCGGCAGGGCGTCGGTGCCGTAGAGCGCGTCATACAGGCTGCCCCACCGCGCGTTGGCGGCGTTCAGGGCGTAGCGCGCGTTCATCACGGGCACGACAAGCTGCGGCCCGGCGATGGAGGCGATCTCCGCATCCACCCCGGACGTGTTCACCTCGAACGGCGGAGGCTCCGGCACCAGGTAGCCGATGCTGCGCAGGAAGTCGGCGTAGCCTTCGGCGTCGTGCGGCCCCGCCCCTTGGCTGGCGTGCCAGGCATCTATCTGGGATTGCAGCTGGTCCCGCCGGGCAAGCAGGGCGGCGTTCCGGGGGGACAGGTCGCGGACGAGGGCGGCGAAGCCGGACCAGAACGCCTCGGGCGACACTCCGGTGCCTTCGGCCGCCTCCGCGATGAAGGCGTGAAGTTCTGGAGCGACGTGCAGCCCGGCCGCGTCAACCTTGTCCATATAGCCTGATCCCCGTGATGACCGGCGTTGTTTGACCCTGCCGCGGGCGGATGTCGAGAGGGGCTGTGCAGTGCAGCATCCACAGTTGATAATGCGGTGATGCTCATGCCCGTCCCGGCCGCCTCTCCGTTGCGCGACGTGTGCGCCGGCGCCTTCCGCCTGCTGTCCCGTGGCGTGGCCGACCGGCGGTCGCCGTTCCGCACCCCGGCCCTGGCGACCTTGGGCAGGGATGGCCGCCCGCGGGTCCGCACCGTCGTGCTGCGCGGCTTCGACCCGGCCGTCCGGCGGTTGGTGGTCCACAGCGACCTGCGGGCCGGGAAGGTCAGGGAGGTCGCGGCCGACCCCCGCGTGGCCTTGCATATCTGGGACGACGGCAACCAAGTCCAGGTGCGCCTGGACGGCATGGCGGCGGTGCAGCCGCCTGCGGCGGCCCGGGCGGAGTGGGACCGGCTTCCGGCCGGCTCCCGCGCAACCTACTCCGTCCGGCCGGCGCCCGGCGCGGCGCTGGACGATCCCGTCACCGCCGACCGGGACCGGTTGGCCGATGATGCCGCCTTCGCCAACTTCGCCGTGATCGCCGTGGAGGTGGAAGGCATGGAATGGCTGCACCTGGCGCCTGGCGGGCACCGCCGGGCGGCGTTCGCCTGGCCCGGCGGGGAGCTTGAGGCGCGGTGGCTGACGCCATGACGTGGTCAATCGTCCTTCATGACCCCGCAACGGGCGCCTTCGCCGTGACGGTCGCCACCTGCGCCTTCGCCGTAGGGGCAAGCTGCCCTTTCGTGCGGTCCGGCGTGGGTGCGGTGTCCACTCAGTCCCTGACCAACCGGTATCTTGGCCCGGCGATCCTGGACGGGCTGGCGCGGGGCCTGCCGCCTTCCGACGCCATACAGGGCGCGCTGGCGGGCGACGACGGCAAGCACCTGCGCCAGGTCCATGCCGTGGACGGGCACGGGCGCACGGCGGCCTGGACCGGGGACCACTGCGTCGAGTGGTGCGGCAGCGTGAACGCGTCCGGGGTCAGTGTCGCAGGCAACATGCTGGCCGGACCGGACGTGGTGGGCGCGACCTTGGCGGCGCTGGCCGGCGGCGGCCCGCTGCCGGACCGCTTGGCCGCCGCGATGCTGGCCGGGGAGGCCGCTGGCGGCGACCGGCGGGGCCGGCAGTCTGCGGCGATGCTGCTGACGACGTCCGAAGACTTTCCGGACCTGAACCTGCGCGTGGACGACCACCCGGACCCGTTGGCGGAGCTGACACGGCTGGTTGGCTTGTGGCGACGGGATGCCGCGCCGATGCTGGCCACCCGCCCGTCCCGCGCCAATCCGTCGGGACTGACGGACCTGGATGCTATCGAGGCCGGGTGGATCGCCAAGGGGCTGCCGATCCGGCTGCGGCGGTAGCGCTGGCCCCGCGTCCGGTCAGGATGTGACGGCGCTGCAGCCCCCGCCGGTGGCGGGCGCCGGGTCGGGGGAGGGCGTGACCTCGTAGGACTGCTCCGCCAGGACCTTGCCGCCCAGCCGCACAGTGAAGGTCCATGTGCCCGGCGCCAGCTCCCAGGGCTCGTCGAAGGAATAGCCGACCAGGCCCTCCTGATCGTTGCTGGCCGTCATGTCATAGGTCATGCCGGTGCTGACAGCGCCGGAGGGATCGAGGATGGGCGGATGCACCGATTGGACCTGCAGGTCCAGGGTGGCGCCTGGCGGCAACTCCACCGTGAACATGAAGCCGAACCGGCGGCACAACTGCGCTTCGATCCGCGATGTACGGCGGACAATGCGCGGGTTCTCGACCATCACGATGGTGTCGCCCGGCGCGGTGCCGTTGGGATTGCGGGGGCCGAGGTCGCGGGTGGCCGTGAACTCGCCCGAGCCGGTGATGTGCAGGGCGGGTGCTGCCCCGCTGGGCGGCGCCTGCTGCGCGACGGCCGGACCAGACAACAGCATCATTAGGGCGATTAGGCGGGGGAAGGTCACGCCGCCTCCGTTGCGGGCCGGTGCGGCGCGGGTCACGACACCGCCGCGCCGCAGCCGCCCGGCGGCGTCTGGTCGGCGTCCGGCGGGACCGTCACGTCAAACACCTGCTCCGCCAGGACCTGGCCGCCGGACAGCAGCGCGAAGCTCCATTTGCCTGGGACTAGCTCATACGGGTAATCGAAGGTGAAGCCGACCCAGCCCGGGCGCTCGGCGCCGATGGACGCCTTGTACTGCGTGCCCTCGCCGCCGGGTGCGCCGGGCCGGTTCATGGGCGGATGGCGGGTGCGTATGGTCACGTCCATGACGCCGTCCGGCCCCATGCCTTCCAGCGCAAATCTTATGCCGAAGCGGCGGCACAGGCGCGCCTCGATTCGGCTGGTCTGCTGGATGACGCGCACGCCGTCCACGGTCCGCACGGGTTCTCCGTCTCCGTCAATGGTGGCGGGGTCGCGGAAGCCAAGCTCGCGGGCGACGCTGAACTCGCCGAAGCTGACGATGCGGACGGTGCCCTCGGCGTGGGCGTGCCCGCCTGCGAGCATCAGCAGCAGGGGGGCCAGCCCGCAGGCGGCACGGCTCGATAGGCGCATCGCTGTTCCTCCTATGGGCAGGTCATGCCAACGGCCGGGTTTGCTGGCCCGTCAATTCGAGAACCATGGCGGCGCGGCCTCGTGGGCGGCAAGGGCCGCGCTGGCGGTCCCTGGATTGCCACGCCGCGAGCGCGGCTCGCAATGACATTGGGCGACCAGCGGCACGAGTTGTCACACCCCAAGCTCCTCCCGCATCATTTCCAACTCCAACCAACGTTCCTCGGCCGCTGCCAGGTCGGCTTGCGCCTTGGTCAGCGCCTCGGTCAGCGTGCGGAAGTCGTTCGGGTTCTTGCGATACAGGTTGGGGTCGGACAGGCGGCGCTGCAGGCGGGCGATCTCCGCCGTCGTCGCCTCCATCTGCTTCGGCAGGGTCTCCAGCGCGTGCTTGTCCTTGAAGGCCATCTTGCGGAGGGATGCGCGGGCAGGCGCAGCCTTTGCCGCCCCGGGACGAACCCGGCCCGCGACAACGCCCGCCGGGACGCCCCGCTGGGCCAGCATGTCGCTGTAGCCGCCGGCATACTCCACCCAGCGCCCGCCGCCCTCGGCAGCCAGGGTGCTCGTGACGACGCGGTCCAGGAAGTCGCGGTCGTGGCTGACCAGCAGCACGGTGCCGGGATAGTCGGCCAGCATCTCCTGCAGCAGGTCCAGGGTTTCCAGGTCAAGGTCGTTGGTCGGCTCGTCCAGCACCAGCAGATTGCTGGGCCGGGCCATGGCGCAAGCCAGCATCAGGCGGCCCCGCTCCCCGCCGGACAGCACGCCGACCGGGGTGCGGGCCTGCTCCGGCTTGAACAGGAAGTCTTTCATGTAGCTGATGACGTGCCGGCGCTCTGTCCCCACCAGCACGGTGTCGCCGCCGCCGCCGGTCAGGGTGTCGGACAGGGTGGCGTTGGGGTCCAGCGCGGCGCGCTGCTGGTCCAAGGTGACTTCGGCCAAGCTGGCGCCGAGCTTGATGGTGCCCGCGTCGGGCTGGTCCACGCCGGTCAGCATACGCAGCAGCGTCGTCTTGCCTGACCCGTTGGGTCCGACGATGCCCAGCCGGTCCCCGCGGATGACCCGCATGGTCAGGTCGTGCACGACCTCCTTGCCGTCGAAGGCCCGCGTCACGTGGTCTGCGACGGCCACCAGCTTGCCGGACAGGTCGGCTTCGCTGGCCTGCAGGCGCAACGGGCCGTCGCTGCTGCGGGAGTCGCGCCGCTTCTGGCGCAGGGCGCCCAGCTCGCCCAGGCGGCGGACGTTGCGCTTGCGTCGGGCGGTGACACCGTAGCGCAGCCAGTCCTCCTCCCGCGCGATCTGCCGGCCCAGCTTGTGCTGGTCGCGCTCCGCCTGTTCCTCCACCTCGTCCCGCCACTGCTCGAAGTGGGAGAAGCCGCGATCAATGCGCCGGGTCACGCCGCCGTCCAGCCAGACGATGCTGCGGGACAGGGTTTCCAGCAGGCGACGGTCGTGGCTGATGAGCACGAGGCCGGCGCGCAGGCTGTTCAGCTCCGCCTCCAGCCACTCGATTGCGGGCAGGTCCAGGTGGTTCGTCGGCTCGTCGAGCAGCAGCAGATCGGGGGAGGGAGCAAGGGTGCGCGCCAGGGCGCAGCGGCGCATCTGGCCGCCGGACAGGCGCGCCGGATCCTCCTCCCCGGTCAGACCGAGCTGGTCCAGCAGGGAACGCGCCCGGTGCAGGTCGTCGTTCGGCCCCATGCCGTCCTCGACATAGGCGAGCGTCGTCTTGTAGCCGGTCAGGTCCGGCTCCTGCGGCAGATAGCGGACGGTGGTGCCGGGTTGCAGGAAGCGTGTGCCGCCATCGGCCTGCAGCAGCCCGGCGGCAACCTTCAGCAGCGTGCTCTTGCCCGACCCGTTGCGGCCCACCAGGCAGATGCGCTCCCCCGCGCCCACGCCCAATTCGGCGCCGTCCAGCAGGGGGGCGGAGCCGAGGCTGAGGCGGATGTCTTGCAGCAGGAGAAGGGGTGGGGCCATGCAGCCCGGTATGGGTCGCCGGCCCGTCCTGTGCAACCCGGCCGACCTATGGCAGATGGGAGGCAACGAACGGAGGAGCCGCCTTGCCCACCCCAGCCCCGACCCGGCGCGCCCTCTTGGTCCTGCCTGCCCTGCTGCTGGCTCGCCCGGCACGGGCGGCGGAGCCACTCCGCATCGGATTGCTGCACACCCTTTCGCCCGCGCCGCTGTATGTCGCGATGGAGCGGGGCTTCTTCGCCGACGAGGGGATGGCCGCCGAGTTCCGCTTTTTCGAGGCCGCACAGCCCATCGCCGCCGCCGCGGTGTCGGGCGACATAGACGTGGGGATCACGGCGCTGACCGGCGGCTTCTTCAGCCTGGCCGGGCGCGGCACCCTGAAGGTGATCGGCGGCGGGCTGCATGAGCAGCGGGGCTATGAAGGCACGGCGATCCTGGCCTCGCGCAAGGCGTATGACGCCGGGCTGACCAGCCCGGCGAAGCTGGGCGGACGCAGCTTCGGCATTACGCAGTTCGGCTCGTCGTTCCACTACATGGTCGGGCGCATCGCCGAGACGCAGGGCTTCGACCTGAAATCGGTCACGCTGCGTCCGTTGCAGGGCGTCGGCAACATGGTGGCCGCGGTGCGGACGGGCCAGGTGGACGCGACGATGGCAGTCGCCAGCATGGCCCGGCCGCTGGACGCCGCGGGGGAGGCGCGGATCATCGGCTGGGCCGGGGACCTCGTGCCCTACCAGATCACCGCCGTGTTCGCGCCCGTGCGGATGATCGCCGACAAGCCCGATGTGCTGCGCCGCTTCGGGCGGGCCTACCAGCGCGGGGTGGCGGACTACCGCGACGCCTTCCTGCGGCTGGACGCCGCTGGGCAGCCGGTGCGGGACGCGAAGGCGGAGGCGCTGTATCCGCTGATCCAGAAATACGTCTACGCCGGCGACCCCGACGGTCCCCGCAAGATCAGCGAGGGCGTGGGCTACTACGACGAGGGCGGGCGGCTGGACGTGCGGGACGTCGCGGCGCAGTTGCGCTGGTTCGCTGACCAGGGGCTGGTCAAGAACGCGCCGGACGCAGCTGACATCATGGACACCAGCTTCATCGGCGCGCTGCCGCAGGGGTGATGCAGTCGGTGTCTTCCCTCATCGCAGTGTTGCCGTCCCGCTGGAACCCGTCATTGCGAGCTGCTCGCGGCGCGGCAGTCCAGGGGCCGCCGGAACCAGGGTGCAGTCCTGGCGGCCCCTGGACTGCCGCGCCTCCACGCTCCCTGCAATGACGATGGAACATCCGTGCGCGGTGCTATGACCGCATCCTCCGTCCGCCTCACGATCCAGAACGTCGGGCACAGCTACGGCGGCTTGCAGGTGCTGGATGGCATCAACCTGGTCGCGGACCCCGGCCGCGTGCTGGTGCTGGTGGGGCCGTCCGGCTGCGGCAAGAGCACCCTGCTGGCCATCATCGGCGGCCTGCTGCGGCCCGACTACGGGACGGTGCTGCATGAGGGCACCGTCGCGGACGACTGCCTGAACACGCTGACCCCTGTATTTCAGGACTTTGCGCTGCTGCCCTGGCGCAGCGTGGCCGGAAACGTGTCGCTGGTGCTGGAGGGACGGCTTCCCCGGCCGGAGCGGAACAAGCGGGTGGCGGAGGTGCTGGCGATGACCGGCCTGTCCGACTTCGCCGGGTCGTGGCCGCGGCAGCTGTCCGGCGGAATGCGCCAGCGCGTCGGCATCGCCCGTGCGCTCGCCGTCCGCCCGGCCTGCCTGCTGATGGACGAGCCGCTGTCCGCCCTGGACGCCCAGACTCGGCTGCTGCTGCTGGACGAGTTCGCCGCCCTGATCGAGCGGGCCGGGACCACGACGGTCTATGTCACCCACAACCTTCAGGAGGCTGTGCGCCTGGGCCACCGCGTCGCCGTGCTGTCCCGCCGCCCCGGCAGGGTTCGGGCAGTCGTGGAGATTGCCGGCCCCATCGGCAGGCGTCAGCCGTCGGACCCGGACCTGCTGGGGATCGAAGCGCAGTTGTGGGACATGATCCGGGGCGACGCCGCAGCAGCGGAGCGGGAGCGTGCGGATGCGTAGGCCGGCCCGTGCGTAGGCTGTCCGGCGCCGTGCCGTTCCGCGCCGGCGGCTTCGCGCCCCGGCTGGTGCCCGTTGCCGCCGTGGGCACGCTGGTCGTGCTGGTCGCGCTGTGGCAGGCCGGTGCCAGCGCCGGGGTGATCCCGACGCTGTTCCTGCCACCGCCGCTCAGCATCGTGCGCGCGCTGGTGGCGCTGGCGTCGTCCGGCGAGCTGTGGCGGCACCTGGGCGCGTCGCTGCATCGGCTGGCGATCGGCTGGACGCTGGGGACCGTGTGCGGCGTCCTGCTGGGCTTCGGGGTGGGGCTGTTCACGTTGGTGCGGTCGCCGGGGATGGCGGTGGTGTCGGCGCTGTATCCCATCCCGAAGATCGCGCTGGTGCCGCTGTTCATCATCTGGTTCGGCATCGGGGAGGGATCGAAGGTCGCCACCCTGGCGCTGGGCGTGTTCTTCCCGACTGTGCTGAACACGGCCGCCGGGGTGGACGGGGTGCCGCGGGGGCTGATCCGCATGGGCCAGGCGTTCGGGCTGGGCCGCAGCGCGATCCTGCGAAAGATCGTCCTGCCCGGCGCGCTGCCGGCCATCCTGGGCGGGTTCCGGGTGACGACGGGCATCGCGATCATCCTGCTGGTGGCGGCGGAGATGATCGGGGCGGAACGGGGGATCGGGGCGTTCGTGCTGCAAGCGGGCAACCTGTATGACACCGATAACCTGCTGGCAGGGATTGTGGTGTTATCCTTGCTGGGACTGACGGTGGCGTGGGTTCTGGGGCGGTTGGAGCGGTGGCTGTTGGGGTGGCGGTAGAAGCACTCGTCCCCGTGACAACAAGACTGAGGCGGGGGTGGTGCTGTGGTGGAGCTGCTGTTCAAGGTAAGCGTGGCCTACCTGGTAGTCTTTTGTGCCTGTCTCCCGCTCATTGCATGGTACAAGTTCTGCACCAGGAAGTTATCTGCTGAGGGGAAGAAGAAGACGTTCAGAGACTTCCTTGGCAACCTCCTCACATTTTATGGGTGGTAGGCGTAGTATCCAATAAGGTTGGCCAGGCAGAACCCGCCGATGAAGACCAGCACGCTTTCGTTGGCGGCCCCCCGCCAGTTCCGGTGCGGCATGAGGCCGTGACGCCGTGTGCCAATGATAACGAGGGCAAAAACGCCCGCTGCCAGCAGGATGCCTTCTGGGCTGTTCGCAGCCCGGCACAGCGACAATGCCGTCCCAACTGCCGCCTCCCGTGCGAGGATGTCGAACACCAGCTTGGCCAACAACCTCCGCGGCCTCAGGCCGAACCCTGGCCGTGGACGCCGAGCGTTGCCGAACGTGTTCACTGAACTGCCCTACTGGTCATCGGCCGGCGCGTATGGGCAAGCCCGGCGCGGAACCGCCGGGCGAGCGGCATGACAGTTCCGGCAAGGCACGAAGGCGTCTGACGGACCCAGGCTCCACGATGCCAAGATGGCACGACAGCTCCATCGTGATGGACCTGACGGCCGGGGCGGCCAGCAGCGCCACCGTCAGCGCCGCCACGGCTGCAACCAGGACGCTTCCAAGGCTGCCCGGCTTCATCGCGGCTACTGGACAAGGCTGAGCCGGGGCGGACGGGCCGCTTCTTCCTCGGCCTCGATCAGGGCGGGCAGCAGCAGCGCCAGGTGGTCCAGCGTCGCGTTCTTGGCCCGGGTGAGCGGAAGCCGCATCTCGCCGTAGCACAGCCCGGCCAGGGACAGCGCCGCCTTGACGGGGATCGGGTTGCTTTCCAGCGCGAGCGCCTGGTGCAGCGGCGCCAACTGGTCCCGCAGGCGCGCAGCCTCGGCCATGTCCGCAGCCTTCCAAGCCCGGTGCAGGCGGGCGGACAGGGCCGGCACCAGGTTGGCCGCCGCCGACATGCAGCCGTCGCCGCCCATCGCCAGGAAAGCGGGCGCCGTCGCGTCATCCGCCGAGTATTGGAGCAGGCCCGGGCCGCACAGCCCGCGCAGCCTTGCGGGGCGGGCAAGGTCGCCGGAGCCGTCCTTCAGCCCGGCGATCAACCCCTGTTCGAACAGCCGGGTCACGGTCCCGTCGGCGATTGCGGTGCCCGTGCGGCAGGGAATGTCATACAGGATGACCGGAACCGCCACGGCATGAGCGACGGCGCGGACGTGCGCCGCGATCCCGTCCTGGGAGGGACGCATGTAGGGCGGCGCGGCGCAGAGCAGCGCGCCGGCCCCGCTGCGGACCGCGGCCTCCGCCAGGGACACCGCGGCGTCGGTAACCGGGGCCGTGCAGCCCGCGATCACGGGCATCCGGCCGGCGGCGGCGTCGCACGCGATACGGATGGCCTGCATCTGCTCGAAGGGTGTCAGCGACGCTGCCTCGCCCGTGCTGCCGCACATCACGAGCGCGCTGGTGCCGCGCTGCACCTGCCGGTCGCACAACATGGCGAGGGCGTCCGCGTCCAGCGCACCGGCATGGAAGGGTGTGACCATCGCGGTGATCGAACCGCCCAGGCCGGCAAGGCCGTCCATGGTGCGGCATGACGGCCTGGCGGCGAAGGCCGGACGGAACATCACGCGCACCGCAGGCCTCCCACGAGCGGCAGGTCGGCCCGGACCAGCAAGCTGCCGAAGGCGTTGCGCGACGCCACGACCGCGAAGCCGGCCCGCGCCAGCGCGGTGCGGATGCGGATCGTCGCATCTGGCGCCTCGTCCCCCAAGCAGGCCGCCACAGTGCCCAGAGGCGACAGCACGCGGCGGGCGTAAGGGATCACGTCAGCCAGGAAGCCGTTGCAGGAGGCGTGCGGGACCAGCAGGATGTCGGCTTGGGCGGCGCGGGGCCGCTCGGTCAGCCGCGCGGTGGCGACGCGGTCATGGCCCTGCCGCAGCAGGGCGCAGGCGAGGTCCACGGCGCCGGGCAGCAGGACGATGATGCGGCTGTCGGAGGCGGCGCCGGCCATGCGGATGAGCGCAGAACCGGGGTCGCCACATCCTGCCAGCCCACCCGAGACGCCATGCGTCATTGCAACCGCGAGGGCTGTCAAACCAGGCCTATGTTCCAAAGGTCGCTCCTGTGAGGCATTGGACCATCCGGGACGCTGCAGCCTGCGGCCTAAGCCGACCATGCGGCGTGCTGCCTGGATGACCGGTGCCACAGGTATGACCGCGGGGCGTGAAGCCTCCATGCCATTCCTGGCCAGGACGCATAACGGATACATAAATCCCTACTGGAGAAGGCTGCGGCCGGTGGTTGCCCGGTTGGGCATGCGGATGGCGCGGCGCCGCGCCTGATGGTGCCGGCAGGCATGTTCTCGTCCATGCCGACGCTACGCCGACCAGGGCCGCTTCATCCTGACCGATGCGGGATGGCACGCCCTTCCGTCCCCGGCGGAGGTGCCGGCCGTCGTGGGCGATTCCGCGGCTTGGCTGGGCGGGTCCGTTGTGACGCCGGGGACGGCCATCACGGCCCACCGGCGGCTGGCAAGGTCCATCCGTTCAATGCCGGAAACGGCAGGACGGCGCGGCTGCTGATGAACCTGCTGCTGATCCGCGGCGGATGCCTGCCGGTCGCTGTCCGGCCGCAGGACAGGCCGGCCTACCTTGTGGCGCTGCAGGCGCACACGTTCAAGGACGCCGCCGACCCCACCCGCGCCGTCCACGCCGCCGTCAAACAACCCAACAAAAAGCGCATGGACCCACGTCCGTGCGGCAAGCTAAACAAGGCCGATCAGCATTACAGGCCCTGGTTGCCCGAGGCTCCGCTGCCGCCCGGCGTCCGGCTGCTTCCGGTGGCCCCGCCCGCGTTGAACTTGCCCACGTTGCCCAGAAGCTGCTGCAGGAAAGACGCCTCGCTGCCCGGCGACGGGGTGGCGCGGCTGACCACCGACACGTCCCGGCCGTCGTCCTGGTTCAGCCGCTTTACGCCGCGCAGCACGCCGCCATTGTCGAAGGTCAGCACCGCCACGTCCTGCTGCAGAATGCCCGGCGTGCGCCCGACCCGGCTGCGCGTGGTCTCGGCGATGTAGATCCAGGTGTTTTCGTCGAAGGTCGCCTTGGCCGTCGGAGATCCCAGCAGCGACGTCGCATCCGCCCGGGTGGACGTGCCGGGCACCAATTCCTTGAGCTGGTCGTCGGTCACGTGGTTGCCGCGGAGCTGCTTCGGCGACTCGACCACGCTGCAAGCGGCCAGGAGCATCATGAGCATGAGGGGGAGGGCGGTTCGGCGCACGGCGATGTCTCTGGCTGGGTAGGCAAGCCGCATTGATAGAGGCTGCGGAGGACCTATTTGCAGGGTGCGTGTCATGCGCGGGATGCCGTGTCAAATGCGACCGGGACCGCGGCGGCGCGGGAGACCGGGGTCGCATGGGCTTGTTCAATCTGTTTGGCCGCAAGCCGTACGAGCGCGCCGGGTTCGAGCTTTACACGGCGTCCGTGCGGGCAGCGCGCGACCCCTGGTTCTTCAGCACGCTCGGCGTGCCGGACACCCTGGATGGGCGGTTCGACATGGTGGGCCTGCTGGTGTTCCTGGTCGTGAACCGGTTGCACGCCGAGTCCGCCGAGGGCAGGAAGCTGGCGCAGGCGGTGTTCGACGCGATGTTCCTCGACATGGACATCAATCTCAGAGAGATCGGCATCAGCGACATGCGGGTCGCCAAGAGCGTGAAGGACATGTGGGAGGCGTTCAATGGCCGGTCCGCAACCTATGCTGCCGCGCTGGCCTCGGATGACCGGGACGCGATGACGGCCGCCATCGCCCGCAATGTCTGGCGCGGCGGCGCCCCCGACGGTTCGGCCAGCGCTCTTGCAGGGTTCGTGCTGGCCCAGGGCCGCCACCTGGCTTCGCTGCCCGTGGCTGGGCTGTTCAAGGGCGAGCCAGGCTTCCTGCCGCGGGCACAGGCGGCGGCATGACGCCCGAGGTGCCGCGTCCGTTTCCCCTGGACCGCGCCGGCCCTGGCGGAGCGTCGGTTGATGTCCAAGCCGATCCGCTGGAGCTCCCGGCCGTGGCCGCCCGGCTGGGCGTGCCGGCCGTCCATGCGCTTCGTTGCGCCTTCCGCCTGCGCCGAATTGGGGCCAGCGTCATCGAAGCGCAGGGCGCGTTGTCGGCCCGGCTGACCCAGCGCTGCGTCGTGTCGCTTGATGAGTTCGAGGACGATGTAGGGGACGAGTTCACCGTCCATTTTGTGCCATCGGGGTCGGAGGACGAGGATCCTGACCCTGATGCGCCTGACCAGATACCTTACGACGGTGCGGTCGTGGATTTGGGAGAGGCGGCGGTCGAGCAACTTGCACTGGCTCTGGACCCCTATCCCCGCAAGCCCGGGGCAGAGCTGCCGGCGGCTGCGTCCGACGTGGTGCAGGGCGCCCTGGCCGGCCTCGCGGCCTTGCGCCTGCGACGGTAGGGTCCGCTTGCAGGGGCTGGACTGGTCTGCTAGACCCCGCGGCTCCATTGCACCCTGTTGTGCCGCCGCCGCTTTTGCGGCCTGCGTGCCATAGCCCGGAGAGGCGCGTCCCCATGGCTGTTCCCAAGAAGAAAACGTCCCCGTCCCGCCGCGGGATGCGCCGGAGCCATGACGCGCTACGGACCGAGGCCCACGCCGATTGCTCCAACTGCGGCGAGCTGAAGCGCCCGCACCACCTGTGCAGCCACTGCGGCCATTACGACGGGCGTGAGGTCGTGGCCGCCGGCAAGGCGCTCAAGGGCGCGGTCCGCGTCTGACCGCGACCGGCCCGCGCACCCGCTGGCCCGGCAGGACAGTCCTCCGATGAGCGCGCCGTTCACCCTGGCCGTGGACGCGATGGGCGGGGATGGTGCGCCGGAAGTCGTGCTGGACGGCTTGGCAATCGCGGCGGAGCGCCATCCCACGGCGCGGTTCCTGCTGGTGGGCGACGAGGCGCGGCTGGCGCCCATGGTCGCGATACGCAAGCGCGTGCTGGCATCCTGCACCCTGCGGCACGCGCCTGCTGTCGTGGACAGCGCGATGAAGCCGACCGCGGCATTGCGCGTCCGCGGATCGTCCATGCGGATTGCAATAGACGCGGTCGCGGCTGGGGAAGCGTCGGGCGTCGTGTCCGCCGGCAATACAGGGGCGTTGCTGGCGTTGGCGAAGATCATCATTAAGACGCTGCCGGGCATTGACCGCCCGGCGATGGCAGCCATCGCGCCCTCTGCGCGGGGCGACGTGGTCATGCTCGACCTCGGTGCCAACGTGCAGTGCGACGCGCGCAACCTCGTCGAGTTCGCCATCATGGGCGATGTGTTCGCGCGCACCGTCCTGGGCTTGCCGGCGCCGACCATTGGGCTGCTGAACGTGGGCAGCGAGCAGTTGAAGGGCGACGAGCGGGTCAAGCAGGCCGCGGACACCCTGCGCCGCAGCCATATCGCGCCGCAGTTCCATGGCTTCGTGGAGGGCGACGACATCGCTGCCGGCACCACCGACGTGATCGTGACCGACGGCTTCACCGGCAATGTCGCGCTCAAGACGGGGGAAGGCGCGCTGCGGCTGGTAGGCGACCTGCTCAAGCAGATTTTCCGCAGCAGCCTGGCGGCCAAGCTGGCCTACCTGCTGGCCCGGCCCGGCCTGGACCGGATGCGGACTTGGCTGGACCCCCGCCGCTACAACGGCGCAGTGATGCTGGGACTGAACGGCGTCGTCGTGAAGTCGCATGGCGGCACGGATGCAGAGGGCTTCGCCCATGCCGTGGACGTGGCGATGGACATGGTCGTGCATGGCTTCAACGAGAAGATACGCGACGGGCTGGCCCGCATTGAGGCGCTGCGCATGGCGGGACGCGACCCGCAGCTTGCGGTGGCGGGCTGATCCTTGGGCGGCCCCGCACCAGCGCGAAGCATCGTCGCCGGCCTGGGCGGCTATTTGCCCGAACGGGTTGTGACCAATGAGGAGCTGTCTCTTCGGGTGGACACGACGGACGCATGGATACAGGAGCGCACCGGCATCCGGCAGCGCCACCTGGCGGGTCCGCATGAGACCTGCGCCCATATGGGTGCCCGCGCCGCTGCTGCCGCCCTGGCCGATGCCGGCTGCACCGCGGCAGATGTGGACGCCGTAATTCTGGCGACCAGCACGCCGGACCAGGCGTTCCCCGCGTCGGCCTTGCGGGTGCAGGCCGAGCTTGGCATCCGGCGCGGCTTCGGCTTCGACATCTCGGCAGCGTGCAGCGGCTTCGTGTATGCGCTGTCCGTGGCGGACGGCATGATCCGGACCGGCCAGGCCCGAGGGGTGCTGGTCATCGGCAGCGAAGTCTATTCACGTATCATGAACTGGGCCGACCGCGGCACCTGCGTGCTGTTCGGCGACGGGGCCGGAGCGGCCTTCGTGCGGGCGGCAGGGGCGGACGACGACGCGGGGCGCGGCATCCTGTCCACTCACTTGCACGCCGACGGGACGCTGGGCGACCTGCTCTATGTGGACGGCGCGGTGGGCCAGGCGGATCGCCCGGGCCACCTGGTGATGAACGGGCGCGAGGTGTTCCGCCACGCCGTCGCCAAGCTGGCAGGTGCGGTGGACGAGGCGCTGCAGGCCAACGGCTTGCAGCACTCGGACGTGGACTGGCTGGTGCCGCACCAGGCGAACCGCAGGATCATAGACGCGATGGGCCGCAAGCTCGGCCTGCCGCCGGAGCGCGTTGTTGTGACGGTGGACCGCCACGCCAATACCTCAGCTGCATCCATTCCACTGGCGATGGCGGAAGCCTATGGCGACGGGCGGATCAAGCGGGGCGACACCGTGCTGATCGAGGCGCTGGGCGGCGGCATGACCTGGGGCGCGGCCCTGATCAGGTTGTAAGCCGTAAACAAGTAATTATTGTTTTCAGCAGCTTCGCTTGACGCAAGGCGACACTGGACCTAGCGTGCCGCCATGAACACCGTAACGCGCGCGCAACTGGCCGAGACGATCTATGCCCAGGTCGGCCTGTCCCGCAACGACTCGGCAGACCTGCTGGAGACCGTGCTGGAGCGTGTTGCGGCGGCGCTGGAGTCGGGAGACTCCGTAAAGATCAGCGGCTTCGGCACCTTTTCGGTCCGGCAGAAAGGGCGCCGCATCGGACGCAACCCGAAGACGGGCGTGGAGGTGCCGATCCTGCCGCGCCGCGTGCTGACGTTCCGGCCCAGCCAGGTGCTTAAGGCGCACGTGAACGGCACGGCAGTGCCCGCCGATGCTGGCGACGAGGCATGAGCGACGCAGACCTGCCGCCGGACGATGGCGACGAGGACCTGCCGACGGCTCAGGACGGTGCCCGCACCCGCGCCAAGAAGGCCCCGAATGCCTTCCGCACCATCAGCGAGGTCGCGGACGAACTGCACATCCCGCAGCATGTCCTGCGCTTCTGGGAAACGAAGTTTCCGCAGATCAAGCCTCTGAAGCGCGGGGGAGGACGCCGGTATTACCGGCCCGATGACATCCTGCTGCTGCGGCGCATTTCGGACCTGCTCTACATCCAGGGCTACACCATCAAGGGTGTGCAGCGCCTGCTGCGGGAGGGCGGGGGATTGCTTGCGGATGACATCCCCCCCGCGACGGCGGCGGAGCGGGCAGCAGCGGAGGTGGAGCGGGACGCACCTGTCGAGGCTACACCCGACCCCGGGCCGGACCCGGCAGTTGCCGAAACGGAGCGGCTTCGCGGAGTGCTGCGTCAGGTCCTGGCGGAACTGGTGGAGCTGCGGGCGGCATTGGCGTGATTGCGTCATCCTCCCCCTTCCAGGCTTGCGCCACAACGCGGGTCGGGTTTCAGGCAAGGGAGGCAGCAACCGCCTCAGCCGCCCCCGCACGCGCTTCTCCTTGAAGAAGCAACGTCGCGTCGTGTGGATCCCCTCACGCCGTCCCTCCCTCGCGGAGGAAGCGGGATGAGAGGTGCCCCTACCTTGATGGATAGCTGCGCGGGTAGGTGATTTCCGACGCCGGTCCAGGCGCAGACGGGACACCCTTCTTGCCGCAGGCGGCCAGCAGAGCCAGTGCAACCAGAACCACGATTCTCACGCCAGCGCCGCCTGCCACCGGGCGGCCTGAGCGGCCACGTTGGCAGGAGCGGTGCCGCCGTAGCTGGTGCGGCTGGCGACCGAGGCCTCCACCGTCAGCACCCCGAACACGTCCGGGGTGATCCCAGGCTCCTCGCTCCGCATCTCCTCCAGTGTCAGCTCCGCCAAATCCACGCCGCGCGCCTCGGCCCGCGCCACCAGCCGGCCCGTCACATGGTGCGCGCTGCGGAACGGCAGGCGGAGGACGCGCACGAGCCAGTCCGCAAGGTCCGTGGCGGTGGAAAAGCCCGACCCGGCCACTGCGCGCAGCCGGGCCAGGTCGGGCTGCATGTCCCGCACCATGCCGGCGGTGGCCGCGAGCGACAGGGCAAGGGCGTCCGCGGCGTCGAACACCGGCTCCTTGTCCTCCTGCATGTCCTTGGCGTAGGCCAGCGGCAGGCCCTTCATCACCATCAGCAGGGACACCAGCGCGCCCGTGACGCGGCCGGTCTTGGCCCGCGCCAGCTCCGCCGCGTCCGGGTTGCGCTTCTGCGGCATGATGCTGCTGCCCGTCGTGAAGGCGTCGGACAGCCGCACGAAGCCGTAGGGCGCGCTGCACCAGATCACGAACTCCTCCGCAAGCCGGCTCAGGTGCATGGCGCAGATTGCAGCGGCGCCCAGGAACTCCAGCGCGAAGTCCCGGTCGGAGACGGCATCCAACGAGTTGGCCGTCGGACGGTCGAAGCCCAGGGCTGCCGCGGTGTGGTCCCGGTCCAAGGGGAAGCTGGTGCCGGCCAGTGCCGCGGACCCCAGGGGGCACTCGTTCATGCGCCGCCGGCAATCGGCCAGCCGTCCGCGGTCGCGCGCCAGCATTTCCACATAGGCCAGCAGATGGTGCCCCAAGGTGACGGGCTGGGCCGTTTGCAAATGCGTGAAGCCGGGCATCGGCGCGTCCGTGAACTCTGCCGCCCGGTCCACCAGCGCCCGCATCAGGTCGGCGGCTTGGGCATCCAACCCGTCCAGCGCATCGCGAACCCAGAGGCGGAAATCGGTCGCCACCTGGTCGTTGCGGCTGCGCCCGGTGTGCAGGCGTTTGCCGGCCTCGCCCACGCGCTCGATCAGCCGCGCCTCGATGTTCATGTGGATGTCTTCCAAATCCTCCACGAAAGGGAAGCGCCCGGCCTCGATCTCTGCGGCGATGCCTTGCAAGCCGCCGCGGATCGCTGCTTCGTCCCCCGGCGCGATCACCCCGGCGCGGGCCAGCATGGCGGCGTGCGCCAGGCTGCCGCGTATGTCCTGCCGCCACATCCGCTGGTCGAAGCCGATGGAGGCGTTGATCTCCTGCATGATGACGCCGGGTCCGCGGGCGAACCGGCCGCCCCACTGCACGTTCGCTTCGGCATTCCGGGTGTCATCGGGTAGGATGGGGCCGCGTTCGGACATGCTGCTCAAGGACTTTCCATGACCCCACTCACTCGCCGCACCATGCTGACGGCGGCCCTGACCCTACCGGCGGCGGCGGTCCTGCGCAAACCGGCGATGGCAGACGACGGGCTGCCCCGCCTTGTCGCGGGCACGCCCGCGCCGGTCCCGGCGCTCAAGCTGACGCAAGCGGATGGGACGGTAATTGGCCTGGACCATTTTGCCGGACGCGGCGTGGTGCTGAACCTGTGGGCGACCTGGTGCGTGCCTTGCGTCGCGGAGATGGCGGCGCTGGACGAACTGGCGCGCAAGGCCCCGGACGGGATCGCCGTGCTTGCCCTGTCGTCAGACCGGGGCGGTGCCCGGGCAGTGGAACGCTTCTACAGGGAGCGCGGCATCACCGCGTTGCCGGTCCTGCTGGATCCGCGCGGGGAAGCCGGGCGCGCCCTAGGCGCCCGGGGCATCCCGACGACGCTGCTGATAGACCGAACCGGACAGGAGCGTGCCCGGATGGAGGGCGCGGCGGATTGGTCGTCCCCCGCCGCCATCGAGGCGATACGCCGGGCCATCGCCGCCTGACGCTTGCCGGACCTGACGTTTGCAGGGCCGCCCGGCGGCCGGTCAGGCCGCGGCGGCCTCCACGGCTTTGACGAACTCGGGGTAGGGGACGGCGCCAGGCAACTGCTTGCCGTTGATGACAAAGGTCGGCGTGCTCGTCACCTTGTCCCGCTTCTCCGCCTCCTCCTGCGCCGCCAGGATCGCACCTTTCAGCTTGGCGTCGCCGATGGACAGGTTGAACGTGTCGCGCGACATGCCGGCGAGCGCCGCCATCTTCGCCAGCTCCTCCGTCGCGTTCACGCCGCGGGCGAACGCCCAGCGGTCCTGGCTGGCGAGCAACGCGCTGACAAACGGCTCGTAGCGCTCCGGCGGCAAGGCGCGGGCGACCATTGCCGCGGTCAGGGCCACTTGGTCCAGCGGGTAGTCGCGCCAGGTGTACAGCACGCGCCCAGTATCGATCAGGTTGGCGCGGACCTGCGGGAAGCTCTCCTTCTGGAACGCCGCGCAGTGGGAGCAGGTCAGCGAGAACCACTCCGTCACCCGCACCTTGGCGTCCGGCGACCCCAGGCTCCGGTCGGCCATGCGGGGGTCGGCGTCCTGGGCGCGGGCGGCACGCAGGGCTGGCAGTGCAGCGGCAGCGGCGATCAGCAGGCGGCGTGTGACGGGCATGGCGACCTCTTGAAGCGGCACCGCGTTATGCCCTGCCGGTCCTGGTCCCGGCAACCACCTGGCCAAGCGCTGAGAGCGCGTCGCGCAACGGACCCTGCGGGATGCCGGGCAGGGCCACGGCGGCCGCGGCGCGGCGGGGCGGCGGCTGCAAGGCCGGAACCGGCGGGGCCGGATCCTGCACGAAGCGCAGGCGCTCCACCAGGATGCGGCCCATGTGGCGGTTCACCCGCTCGATCAGCTCGTTCGAGTAGTGCTGCAGCTCCGTCGCGACGGGGCCGCTGCACGCCAGGGTCAAGGTGCCGCCGATCAGCCGGCGCGGCGTCGTGCGCGCGGCCAGGTCCGGTCCGGCGATGTCAGCCCAGTCGGCCAGCACCTGCGCCCCCGCGGGTGAGCGCTTTTTGAACGCCGCCCGGGTAATGCCCGGCACCAGCATCCCGACAAGCCGCGGGCCATAGACATGGCGCGGCGCGTCCGGTGCCGGGGTGACCTTGCTGCCTGATGCCTGCTCGCCCATACCCACCCTCGTGCTCCCTGTACCGCCCGCCGCCGCTCTGCTGCACTGGTATGACCGCCATCGCCGGGCCATGCCCTGGCGCGCAGTGCCGGGGGAGGCGCCGGACCCCTACCGGGTCTGGCTCAGCGAGATCATGCTCCAGCAGACTACGGTGGCTGCGGTCATTCCCTACTTCACGCGGTTCCTGGCGCGCTTTCCGACTGTCCACGCCCTCGCCGCCGCGCCCGAGGCCGCGGTGATGGAGGCCTGGGCCGGGCTGGGCTACTACGCCCGCGCGCGGAACCTGCACGCCTGCGCCAGGCGCGTTACGGAAATGGGGGGGTTCCCGTGCGATGTCCAGGGGTTGCGCGCCTTGCCTGGCGTCGGCCCTTACACCGCCGCCGCCGTCGCCAGCATCGCGTTCGGCGTACCCGCCGTTCCGGTGGACGGCAACGTCGAGCGCGTGGCGGCGCGTGTCTTCGCCGTCGCGGAGCCGCTGCCCGGCGCACGGCGGGCGATGGACGCCGCTGCGGCCCGGCTGGGCGAAGACACGGACGCCCGCGCACGCCCGGCGGACTTCACGCAGGCGCTGTTCGACCTAGGCGCGACGATCTGCACCCCGCGCGCCCCGGCCTGCGCCCTGTGCCCCTGGCGGGACGGCTGCGCCGGACGGGCTGCGGGGATCGCCCAGGAGCTGCCGCGCAAAGCGCCGAAGCCGCTCAGGCCGCTGCGGCACGGAGCTCAGTTCTGGCTGCAGGACACTGCAGGGAACGTCCTGCTGCGCCGCCGTCCATCCACGGGATTGCTGGGTGGTATGCTGGAGCTTCCCGGCGCGCCCTGGCGAGCCGAGCGGTGGCCGGAGGCGGATGCCCTAGCGCACGCGCCGCAGACTGCGGAGTGGCGCCATGCCGGACAGGCCGAGCACGGCTTCACGCACTTCCAACTGCGTATGGATGTCTATGCCGCGGCGGTTCCGGCCATCAATGCCGATGGCCTGCTCCGCCCCGCGGACGCCCTGGGCAGCGAGGCGTTGCCGACCGTGATGCGTCGCTGCGTCCAGGTGGTTGCGGCGGCTGTGGCAAGGTCCGGCCCGCTGGATAGCTGGACGCCGGAGCCTGCCGTGGATGGCCTGACCCGGTCCCGCTAGATACGCGGCGGGCCGGCGCGCGCTGGCTTGACCCAAGCCCTCGGCCCGCCCTGCACGCCAGCCTGCGTCAGGAGTCGTAGGCGACCAGGGCCTCGAATGGGACATCGAGACGCGAGCGTCCGCCCAGGAACGTCAGCTCGATCAGCGCCGCCGCGGCAGGAACCTCGGCGCCGGCTTGGCGAAGCAGGGCGATGCCGGCCGCCATCGTGCCGCCCGTCGCCAACAGATCGTCCACCAATACCACCCGCGTCCCCGGTGCGACGGCATCCGCCTGCATTTCGATGCGGTCGGTCCCGTATTCCAGGCTGTAGTCCAGGCCAATGACCGCGCCGGGCAGCTTTCCGCGCTTGCGGAGCATGACGAAGCCGCAGCCCAGCTTGAGCGCCAGCGGGGCCGCGAGCAGGAAGCCACGGGATTCGATGCCGGCCAGCAAGGTCGGCTGGTGGCCCCGCACCAGCCCAGCCATCCGGCCCATCGCAACCTGCCAGGCATCAGGGTGGCGCAGCAGGGTGCTGATGTCGTAGAACAGGATGCCGGGCTTCGGGAAGTCGGGGATGCCGCGGATGTGGTCCTTGAGGTCCATGGGTGAGCGCCGCCTGTGCTGGGTGTGCCGCGCTGTATCGCGCGGCCCATCCGGCCGCAACCTGGCGCTCTACGGCACCTTGGAAGGAGCCGCAACTGCGGCGGCCCGCATCATGGCGGCGATGCCGAACCAGAACGCCGCAGACGCCCATACCGGCCAGGCGACCGGGATCGTGAGGCTGGTCATCGCATCCCACTGCGCCCAAGTCGGCGTGCCCAGCACGAGGAGGGCCAGCCACGACAGCGAGGTGCGCCCAAACGTCGCGGCGGTGGCCAGCAGCGGCGCTTCCAGCGTGCCCCGGCGCAGGACGCGATACAGGACATGGGCGAACAGCGGCGCCTCCAGCGCGCGAAGCGCGAGGTCCAGAAGCAGGCCGTAGCCATGCAGGTCGAAGCTCCGCTCCTGCGGACCCGTCCAGTCCAGCACTTGCCGGTAGCTGGCCGGGCGCAGCAGGAACGCCGATACGGCGGCCAGGGCGAACGCATCGTGGCGGACCGTGTATGGGGGCACAGGTTCGCGCATACCGGACAGGCCGACGGGACGCCAGGTCGGCGAGACCATCAGGCCCGCTGGCGCGCACCTTCGGCTTGCGCTACGTCACCGCCGATGTCCAGAGGTCCCATCGCCACCATCGCCGCGCTCGCCTTCGTCACCGCCTACGTTGCGGCTGCGATCACGCTGCCGGACCATATGGGACGGCTGCACTGGTCACTTGAGGCGCTGTACTGGCTGGTGGCCGGCGTTGTCTGGGTCTTCCCAGTGCGGTGGCTGATGTACTGGGCCGCCGGCAAGCGGTGACGCCGTGAAAGTCTGGCCTGACCCGCCGGGCTTCACGCCGCTGCCATAAACCTGCAACATCGCTGCAACCGCACGCGGCTACCACGCCCGGCATTCAAGGAGGATCCTGCATGAATCGTCGCACCCTGCTGGCCGGCGCCGCCGCGCTTGCGGCATCCGCGCATGCCATCCCGGCCCGCGCCCAAGGCGGACGCACCCGCATCGTGTTCTGGCACGCGATGAACGGCGTGCTGAACGACGAGGTCAACCGCATCTGCGCCGAGTTCAACGCGGCGCAGCAGGGGGCTGAGATCGTCCCGGTGTTCAAGGGCACCTACCCCGAGACCCTGACCGCCGCCATTGCCGCCTGGCGCGCCAACCAGGCGCCCCACCTGGTGCAGATGTTCGAGGTCGGCACCGGCTCCATGCTGGCCGCCGGCCCAGCGGTGAAGCAGACCTGGCAGCTGATCCAGGACACCGGCGTGGCCATAGACCCCAACGCCTACATCGGCGCTGTGCGCGGCTATTACAGCCTGCCCGACGGACGCCTGGCGTCCATGCCGTTCAACAGCAGCACCTCGGTGATGTGGTTGAACAAGGACGCCTTCGCCAAGGCCGGGCTGGATGCCGCGCAGCCCCTGCGCACCTGGCCCGAAGTGGTGGCCGCCGCCAAGACGTTGAAGGCCAAGGCCGCCGCGCCGGTGGCCATGACCACGGCCTGGTTCTCCTGGATACAGCTTGAGCAGTATGCGGCGATGCACGATTTGCCGTTCTCCACGAAGTCCAATGGGTTCGAGGGGCTGGACACCGAGTTGCAAGTGAACGCGCCGGCCTTCGTCAAGCACCTGACCCGGCTGGTGGACATGCAGAAGGAGGGCACGTTCCGCTACGCCGGGCGTGATGATGCGCCCAACACCCAGTTCTTCACCGGAGAGGCCGCGATCAGCTTCATGTCGTCCGGCTCCCGTGGGGATGTCATCAAGAACAGCAAGTTCGGCTGGGTCGAGGCGCCGCTGCCCTACGACCCCGAGCTGATCGCCTCGCCGCTCAACTCGATCATCGGCGGCGCCAGCCTGTGGACCATGACGGCGCCGGGCCGGACGGCGGAGGAATACAAGGGCGTCGCCGAGTTCCTGCGCTTTATCGCGCAGCCGAAGAACGATGCGGCCTGGCACCAGCGCACCGGCTACGTGCCCGTGACCAACGCGGGCTACGAAGAAAGCAAGCGCGAGGGCTTCTACGACAAGAACCCCGGCGCGGACGTGCCCATCGTGCAGCTTGCCCGCGGCACCGTGACGCCCAACAGCAAGGGTTTCCGGCTGGGCCGGATGCCCGAGCTGCGCAGCATCATCTACGAGGAAGTCGAGGGCGCGTTCCAGGGCAAGCAGGACCCGAAGGCGGCGCTGGACGCGGTGGTCAGCCGCGGCAACCGCGTGCTGCGCGAGTTCGAGCGGGCGAACAAGGCGTAGCGCCGCATGGCGGACTGCCGCGCGGCCCACGTCCGTGGCAGTGCCGCTGTTCCGGGTAGGTGCCGGATGCGGCGAGGCGACCTGCTGCCGCATGAGCTGAAGCCCTGGTCAAAGCGGTTCCGGCCTTGCCCTGTTCCGTAAATGTCATGACGACGCTGCGCTGCCCGCGTCCGGCACCGGGCTGATCCAGCATGGAGCGGCGCACCGTCTTTCCCGGCCGGATTCTGCCGCTGCTGCTCGTGTTCCCGCAACTGCTGCTGACGGCGGTGTTCTTCCTGTGGCCGGCTGGGCAGGCCGTCTGGTCGAGCACGCAGCGGCAGGACGCCTTTGGGCTGCGCTCGGTCTTCGTGGGCGCCGAGAACTTCACCGACCTGTTCACCGACCCGCTGTATCGGGACAGCGCCGTGCGCACGGTGCTGTTCTGCGCCGCCGTCGCCGCGCTGGCCATCGGCGTTGCGCTGCTGCTGGCGGTGTTCGCCGACCGGGAGATCAGGGGCAGGGCGCTCTACCGCACCTTGCTGATCTGGCCCTACGCCGTCGCCCCGGCCATCGCCGCAGTGCTGTGGCTGCTGATGCTGCATCCGCAGATCGGGCTGCTCGGCCGCTGGCTGAACCGGCACGGCATCTCATGGGACTTCCGCCTGCAAGGCGGGCAGGCCATGGGCGTCGTGATCCTGGCCAGCGCCTGGAAGCAGGTCAGCTACAACTTCATCTTCATCCTGGCGGGCCTGCAATCCATCCCGCGCAGCGTGGTCGAGGCCGCGCGTATGGACGGTGCGCGGGGCTGGCTACGGTTCCGCACCATCACCCTGCCGCTGCTGGGGCCAACGATGGCGTTCTTGCTGGTAGTCAACCTGGTCTATGCCGCCTTCGACACCTTCGGCATCATCAAGGCGCTGACCGAGGGCGGGCCGGGCAAGTCCACGGAAACCCTGGTCGTGAAGGTGTATCGGGACGGGGTGGTGAACTTGGACCTTGGCTCGTCCTCTGCGCAGTCGGTCGTGCTGATGATGGCGGTCGTGCTGCTGACGCTGGTGCAGTTCCGGTTCCTGGGACGCCGCCGTGCGGACTGACTGGGTGGCGCATGGCGTGCTGCTGCTGGGGGTCGCGCTGTTCGCGCTGCCAGTGTGGCTGGTGATCGCCGGGTCCACGCAGGCGTCGGACGCCATCGGACGGGGCGAGCTGTCGCTGCTGCCGGACCTGGGCGGGTTCGGGGTCTATGCCGATGTGCTGCGGGCGGGCGGGCGGGGCGACACGCCGGTCTGGCGGATGCTGCTGGTCAGCTTCGCAATGGCGGTTTGCATCGCACTGGGCAAGATCGTCATCTCCGTCCTGTCCGCCTACGCCATCGCCTTCTTCCGCTGGCCCGGCCGCGGGCTGGCATTCGGCGTGATCTTCCTGACGCTGATGCTGCCGGTCGAGGTGCGGATCATCCCGACCTACTCGGTCATGGCAGGCTTGGGCCTCATCAACACCTTCACCGGCCTGACCCTGCCGCTGATTGCGTCAGCGACCGCGACGCTGCTGTTCCGGCAAGTGTTCCTGGCAATGCCGGATGAATTGGTGGAGGCTGCGCGCATGGACGGCGCCGGGCCGATGCGCTTCTTGCGCGACATCCTGCTGCCGGTGTCGGCGGCGAACCTGGCGGCGCTGTTCGTGATCCTGTTCGTCTACGGCTGGAACCAGTATCTGTGGCCGCTGCTGGTCGCCACCGACCCGTCGCTGGACACCATCGTGATCGGCATCGTCAAGATGATCGGCACGGAAACGCAGGCCGACTGGGGCCGGGTGATGGCCACTGCCGTCCTGGCGCTGCTGCCGCCCGTGCTGGTCGTGCTGCTGATGCAGCGGTGGTTCGTGAAGGGCCTGGCGGAGGCCGACAAATAGATGGCGACCCTGGACCTGCACGGCCTGACTAAGAGCTTCGGCGCTGCCACCATACTGGCCGGCATAGACCTCGCGCTGGCCGATGGGGAGATGCTGGTCATCGTCGGCGCCAGCGGCTGCGGCAAGAGCACGCTGCTGCGCCTAGTGGCCGGGCTGGAGGTGCCGACCGCCGGGCGCATCCTGCTGGATGGCCGCGACGTGACCCATGCCGACCCGGCGGCGCGCGACATCGCGATGGTGTTCCAGAACTACGCGCTCTATCCGCACATGAGCGTCTTCGACAACATGGCCTACGGCTTGCGGATACGCGGCCTGGCGCGGGACGACATACGTGCCCGCGTGGCCCAGGCGGCGGAGCTGCTGGGCATCGGCGCCTTGCTGGACCGGAAGCCGCGCCAGTTGTCGGGCGGGCAGCGGCAGCGCGTGGCGATGGGGCGGGCCATCGTCCGCAACCCCAAGCTGTTCCTGTTCGACGAGCCGCTGTCCAACCTGGACGCCACGCTGCGGGTGCAGATGCGGGCGGAGATACGTCGGCTGCAGCGCCGCCTGGGGGTGACCAGCCTGTTCGTGACGCATGACCAGGTAGAGGCAATGACGCTCGGCGACCGCCTGCTGGTGCTGCACGGCGGGCATCCCGTGCAACTGGCGACGCCGATGGAGGTGTTCGCGCGCCCTGCGGACACCTACGTTGCCGGGTTCATCGGGGCGCCGGCGATGAACCTGCTTCCGGCGGAGCTGCTGGGCGCCGCCGTAAGGCTGCCCGGGGGTCACCAGGTCGCGCTGCCTGCGCCCCGCGCGGGCGGCCCGGCCATCACGCTTGGAATCCGGCCGGAGCATGTGACCCTGGCGCCCGGAGGATTGCCGCTGCAGGTGGAACTGGTGGAGCCGCTGGGGTCCGAAACCCTCGTGCATGGCCGCATGGCGGACGGGACGACGCTATTGGCAAAGCTGCCGGGCGCCATGCCGGTTGCCGAGCGTGTAGAGGTCGCCTTGACCCCGGAGGAACTGCATTTGTTCGACCGTGCCACTGGACGGCGTCTGCCGGATTAGGCGGATTGGAAGGGGGAGAACGGTTGGTCGGGGCGAGAGGATTCGAACCTCCGGCCTCTTGCTCCCGAAGCAAGCGTACTACCAGGCTGTACTACGCCCCGACTGTGGCGGCGGTATAGACCCGGCTGGATCGGGGAGCAAGCGGCCCCGACGCTTCAGCCCCGACCCCTCGGTGCGGGCCGTCCATCATGCTTCTTTACATGAAGCCCGAGTGGCCGTGCCGCGGGTTGCTGCACTGGCGCAAGCGGTCCATCACGCCGTCCACGTCCGGCAGCACCTCAAACAGCGAGGCGGTGGACGGGTCCGCGAAGCCCTGGCGCACCGCCCCGGTCAGCAAAGCAAGCAGCGGCTGCGCCCATCCGCCGACATCGCAGATCAAGATGGGCTTGTCGTGCAGGCCAAGCTGCCGCCAGGTCACGATCTCGATGGTTTCGTCGAAGGTGCCCAAGCCGCCAGGGAGCGTTACGAAGGCGTCCGCGGCCTCGAACATCTGATGCTTGCGGTCGTGCATGGTGGCGGTCAGCACCATCCGCTGAACGCCGTCATGCGCGACCTCCCGCCGTTGCAGGAAGTCGGGGATGATCCCCAGCACCTGGCCGCCGCCGCCCAGCGCGCCATCCGCTACGGCCCCCATCAGCCCGGTGTTGCCGCCGCCATAGACCAGCCGCATCCCAGCCGCGGCCAGCCCGGCTCCGAGCGCCGCCGCGGCAGTGCGGTGCGCCGGGTCCGCGCCGGAGCGGGAGCCGCAGAAGACGGCGACGGAGCGTATGGGCTGGCCTTGCGGCATGGATGGTCCTCCAAGATTGGGGGGTCGCGCCGGCGCCAGGGCGGAACCGGGATGGCGGAGGCGGCGCGGAGATGCAAGCATCAGCCTATAAGGACCTAACCAGGAGGCAGGAATATGCGTAGAGCTGTTGCGGCGTTCGGAGCGGTGGTGGTTGCGGGGACGGCTGGCCTGGCGCTGGCGCAGGGCGCCGCGGTGCCGTTGCCTGCGGACACGATCATCGCGGCGCGTCAGGCCGGGTTCGACCTTCAGGCCGGCACCGTTGCCGGCATGAAGGCGGCCATAGACGCCGGCACAGATGTGAAGGGCCTTCGGGATGGGGCCAAGGGGTTGGCGGCCTGGGGCCGCGTCATCCCTGGCATGTTCCCGGATGGCACCCAGGCTGGCCACGACACCCACGCGCTTCCGGCGGTGTGGACCGACCGCACCGGGTTCGAGAAGGCGGCGGAGAACTTCTGGACCCAGGCGGACAAGCTGGCTGCGCTTGCGGAGGCCAACGACAAGGCCGGCTTCGCGGCGCAGTACACGGCAACGACGCAGGCCTGCGGCGCCTGCCACCGCAACTTCCGCGCCCGCACCAACTAGCCGCCGCACCCGCCCCGCCGCTGGAGGCACGGAGCGGCAGGCGGGGGTCAGCCGAAGCGGACCAGCATCCACACGACGCCAGCACTGGCCGCCAGCACGCCCGCGGCGGCGGCCGGGCTGACGAAGCGCGGCTGGCGCAGGTTGGCGGGCAGGCGCTTCCGGCCCGTCACCATCGCCCGCACCAGATCGTGCCGCTTGACGACGGCATAGGCGATGATGGCCAGCACATGCAGGGCCGTCAGGCCCAGCAGCACCCAGAACGAGGTGCCGTGCAGGCCGGTCAGCCAGTCGCTGGTCCGCTTGCTGACGTGGTAGGCCAGCGGCCCCTGGGCATCTATGTCGTTGTTGCTGAACAGCCCCGTGCCAGCCTGGATCAGAAGCGCCGCCAGCATCGCTAGCACCGCCCAGCCGCCGGCGGCGTTGTGGCCGATCTCGGTATCCGGCTCCCGCGCGCGGAAGGCGGCGATGTGGCGTAGCGCCGCGACGGGGCTGCGGACGAACTGGCGGAAGCGCGAGGTCTCGCTGCCGACGAAGCCCCACACCAGCCGGAATAGCAGCAGCGCCAGCACCGTGTAGCCCGACAGGAAATGGAGCTGGATCCACTCCCGCTGCACGCTGACATAGCTGAACGCCATCAGCAGCACGATGGCCCAATGGAACAGCCGGGTGGGCGCGTCCCAGACCCGCATGAGCAGGCTCGGCACCCGCGGCTTGGGCGGCCCGGCAGGGCGCGGCGCGGCGCGGGCCGGGCGGGCAGGGGACGTGGAGGGGATCGGGTCGGCTGCCATGGGTGTCGCTCCTTTGCGGGCCTGCCGCGGGCGGCGGGCCGGGTCAGTGTGCCGCCGCGCCGGCGCGCGGGGAAGGCGCTTGACGGCCCGGGACGGGACGGCCAGGGCAGGGGCATGAGCCTGCCGGTCCCCGCTCCCTGGAGTCCCGCCGCGGCCAGCGCCCTCTTGCTGCTGCCGGCAGTCGTGGCGGGCGTGGCAGGGACGTGCGGCGCGTTGCTTGCGCGCCGGAAATGGGCAGCCTGGGCGGGGTTGCCAGGCGCTGTGGCGGCGTTGCTGGGCTGGGCCGCCTTGCTGCCGCCGGCCCTGGCGTGGCGCGCGGCGCTATGGCCGCGCACCATGCCGGAGCACCTTCTGGTCCCGGCGCTGGCCATTGCCGCACTGGCCGCCATCGGGCCGCGGCTGCGGGGGCGGCTGGCGTGGTGGGCGCCGGTTGCAGCGGCGGGGCTGGCCGGGTGGTGGCTGGCGGGTTCGCCCGCAGGCCGCCCGGAGTTCTGGCGGGTTTGGGCGGCGGCGGCCGTGCTGGCCTGGGTGGCAGTGCGGGTGGTGGCCGGACAGGCGCGCCGAGCTTGGACCATTGCGGCGGCATCGGTGGGCGGGCTGTGGGCTGCCGGAGCGCCGTCAGTGCTCGGCATTGCCGCGCTGGTGCTGGCGGCGGCCTGGACCGGGCCAGCGCTGCTGAACGCCAGGTCCCGCCTGCCGCCGGCCCTGACGGTCGCCGTCCTGCTGGCGATGGCGGACCTGGCAGTGGGACGGCTGCCTGAAGGCGGCATCAACGGGGCCGACATCGCCTGCGTCGCCGCACTCGCCGCGCCGGCCCTGTCCGGCGTCCTGGAGCGGCGGCTGGGCCGGCGCTTCCGCCGGCTCGGCCCGGCGCCGGCGATGGCCGGCGCGGCGGTCCTGGCCAGCGGCGCGGCCTGGCTGGGGGCGGCGATGGTTGGGCGGTGAGGGGCTGTCCTCGCGCGTCCGGGACGGGGTGCCGCGATACCGCCTGACAGGGTGGACGCCGCGCCGACGCATTGGACGCCCGGCGCCCCCGCCAGCTCCGCCGATCATAAGTCTGTCACGGTGCGCCGGCCTGGGCTACCGTACGACATCATGGATGATCCCCGCCCAGAGACGCGACGGCGCTGGCTCCGCGGCATGGCCGTGGTGGCGCTGGCCGTGCCGGTCCTGGCCGCCGCGGTCTACATGCGTGCGCCCTCCCGACACGTCGAGCCTCCGCCACCGGCGCGTGTGGAGGCGCCGCCGGCAGCCGCGTCGCCCAACGGACCTAGCTTCGATGTCGTCCGTGTCGCCCCGGGCGGCGCAGCCGTCCTGGCAGGCCGCGCCCAGCCCGGCGCGCGGGTCGTGGTGACGGACGGCGCTTCCACCGTGGGCGAGGCCCAGGCCGACGGGCGGGGCGAATGGGTGCTGATCCCTGCCGCGCCGATTCCGCCGGGCGGGCGGGAGCTGACCCTGGTGTCGCGGACACCGGACGGGGCGGAGCTGCGGGGCGATACCGTCCTGCTGGTAGTGCCGCCTGCGCCGGCCGCCGGCATGGCTGCTGCGGCGCCCCCCACGGCGGCTCTGGTCCTGCCTCCTGGCGGAGAGGCGCGGATGCTGAACACGTCAGATGCCGCACCGCGCGGCACTGCGCTTGCGCTGGCCACCGTGGACTACGACGACAAGGGCGAGATCAGGTTCGCAGGCACCGCGCGCCCGGGCGCGGCGGTGCGGGTCTATGTGGACAACGCGCCCGCAGGCGATGCCGTGGCTGATCCCATGGGGCGCTGGAGCATCAAGCCGCCTGCTGCTGTGGCCACGGGCGTCCACCGCTTGCGCGTGGACCAGTTGGCCGCGGCCGGGCGCGTGCAGGCCCGGGTGGAAGTGCCGTTCCAGCGCAGCAGCCTGCCCGCCGCGGACCTCGCCAATGGGCGGGTGGTCGTGCAGCCCGGCCAGACCTTGTGGCGCATGGCCCGCGCCGCCTACGGCAGCGGCGTGCGCTACACCGTCATCTACCTGGCCAACCGCGAGCAGATACGCGACCCCAAGCTGATCTACCCCGGCCAGGCATTCGCCGTGCCGGACGGGCCGCGCCCGCCGTAACGGCTTGCCCGCGGCGCGCGCAGTCCCCATACACGTCCGCAAATGATCCTCCTTGAAAACCTCCGCTCCGTGTTCTCTCCGCCGCATCCGGTGGGGCGGCCGTTCCTGATCGGCGGCGTCATCGTCGCCCTGATCGGCCTGTTTGTCAGCGCCTGGCTGGCCTGGCCGGCGGTGCTGTTCGTGCTGTTCTGTCTGTATTTCTTCCGCGACCCCGAGCGTGTGGCGCCGCTGCGCCCCGGCGCTGTCGTCGCCCCGGCGGATGGCCGGATCGTCTCCGTCCTGCAAGCCGTGCCGCCGGCCGAGTTGGGCCTGGGCGATGCGCCGCGCTGGCGGGTGGCGATCTTCTTGTCGGTGATGGACGTGCATGTGAACCGCGTGCCGGCGGACGGCACCGTGACGCGCGTCGCCTACCGCCCCGGCAAGTTCGTCAACGCCAGCCTGGACAAGGCCAGCGACGGCAACGAGCGCAACGCATTGGCCCTGCGCCTGCCGGATGGGCGCAGCCTGGCGGTGGTGCAGATCGCCGGGTTGGTCGCGCGGCGGATCGTGTGCCAGGTGCGGGAGGGGCAGGCGGTGATGAGCGGGGCGCGGTTCGGCATCATACGCTTCGGCAGCCGGACGGACCTTTACCTTCCCGAGGGCGTGCTGCCGCTGGTCGGCGTGGGTCAGACGATGATCGGCGGGGAGACCGTGATCGCCGAGTTGGCGGCCTAGCTTGGAACAGGGGGGCACGGGGCGCGGCGGCGCGGATCGGGGCGGCCCGGTCCACCTGCTGCGGAGCCGGTTCCGCCCGCGCAGCCGCCCGCGGTTCGCCGGGCTGTCCTTCAACCGCATGGTGCCGAACATCATGACGCTGCTCGGCCTGTGCGCCGGGCTGACGTCCATGCGGTATGGGCTGGAGGGGCGGTTCGGCGCGGCGGCGGTCGCCATTGTCGTGGCGGCGTGCATAGACGGGCTGGACGGGCGGCTGGCGCGGCTGCTGAAGGCGACCTCCCGCTTCGGGGCGGAGTTCGATAGCCTGGCGGACTTCTGCTGCTTCGGCGTGGCGCCGGCCTTCGTGCTGTATCTATGGTCCTTGCAGGCGTGGGGCGGGTTCGGGTTCACGCCGTGCCTGATGTTCGCGGTGTGCATGGCGCTGCGGTTGGCGCGGTTCAACGCGGCGATAGACTCGCCGCCGCCGATTGCCCACGCCTATGCCTACAATTTCTTCACCGGGGTGCCGGCGCCGTGCGGGGCGGGGCTGGCGCTGTTCCCGCTGTTCCTGGGGCTGGAAGGGCGGACGCTCGGCCTGCCCGGCGTCGTGGCGCTGGCGCACCATCCCGCGTTCTGCGCCCTGGTGCTGGTGGGGACGGCGATGCTGCTGGTGAGCACCTTGCCGGTGTGGAGCTTCAAGAACTTCAAGGTGCCGAAGCCGTTGGCCCTGCCGCTGTTGCTGGGGGTGGGGACGTTCACGGCGGTGCTGGTGGCGGACCCCTGGGCGGCGCTGGCAGGGGCGGGGGTGATCTATCTGGGAATGATCGTGCTGAGCCGGCGGAGCTTCCACCGGCTGCGGGCGGCGGCGGAGGCGCGGGGGCCAAATGTCAGCGGGAGTCCATCTTAGCCAAGCAGCGCAAACCTGTTATGGATACGCTCCGCGCCTTTTAAGACCTGTTGAGCGGACATGGGCGACTAGTGGGCTGACCGCATCAAACCGCGGCAAGATGGCCCGGTGCGCTAGCGGCCCACTCATCAGCGGCAAACCAGCGGACGTTATGGACGCGCTGATCGGACTGGAGCCATGCCTCTACCATCCGAGACAAGCCTCGCCAGGCTCCAATGTGTTTGGCATTTGGTGCAGTCGTCGCAAGCCACTTGCCCTTGCCTAACCTTCGCAGTTCCACAATGTGGTGGATGCTGGGCCACACAGTAAGCCGAATAATAGCGAGGTCACGGCTGATTATAACGGCTTTCGCGACCCATTTAGACCAAACGAAGGGATCAAGGTCCGTGAAGTGGTGGGTGATCGACTCTACCAGTATTTGGGTGCTTGCCGGGAACCAGCCGCCCTTGACCGAAAACGATGCATGGGACCGCGCATTGGACCCGCCATGAACTTGCGGCGAAAGGTCTAACAATGCGGAATGACCTATGATAGCAATGCGGTCAATGATTTCAGGGTTGCTTCCGCGATAGCGCAAGCTGTCAATGTCGGAGACGAACATCGCGCTCAACATACAATCCACTTCGACTGCCGACGTGGGCTGCTTCACCACGATGCAGTGTCGGATTTCGGACTCACAGCTCCAACCCAGAAGACTCGGCGCCTCGCCATGCATCACCCCGCAGGAAATGCAGCAATCGCCCTTGACGTAGAAGTCGCCTGGCACGTTCTCGGGATGTGGTCTCGGGCAGACTGCATCTTCCTGTGGCATTTGACACCTCCTATTGCAATGCTGACTTACGCAGCGTCATCAAGCACGCTGACTTCTGCCCGCCGCCCCAGGAGGCGCAATGCAGCCTCCAAATCATCCACCTTGGTTGCTCGGAACAAGTCCCGCATTTGCTGGATCGATTTCTTGTCGGTTCCAGCCCGCTTGGCCAGCTCCACGTTGGAAACGCCCTGCGTCAGCATGGCCTCATGCAGGGCAAGCTTCAGTGCCACAAGGACTGGCACCGGCGCGACAGCCTGCCCTGGCGAGGCAGCCGGAAGCGGGCGTCCACCATCAACGTAAAAGCTCAGCGCGGCAACCAGCGCGTCCCGCGCCATGCGGGGCACGTCGGCATCCGCCTCGGCTCCGGTTAGTGCCTCCGGCACATCGGGGAAACTGATGAAGACTCCCCCCTCCGGTTCGGGCCGGACCTCGTAGGGATAGGCGTAACGCATCGTTGTCACTCCAAATCCTCGGCAGACAGCCCAAGTTGCTTGCGGATGGCCTGGAACAGGCCGGTTCCAAGGTTCTTGGCGTGGCGCGGCACCGTGGTCTGCCGCCCGTTCAGCATGATCCGGGTATGGCTGCCACCCTCCCGAACCTCGATGACCCAACCACGGCGGGTCGCAAGCCGTCGAAGACGCCGGGTCAACTCCGCCGGCTTCATGCCTCCAAGCATCGGACAAGTGTGACGGGAAAGCCAGCAGGTAAGCAGTCAGAGGGCAATATCGCCATTAATCCCAGTATCCGCCCAGCATCCCACTCACTGGCGAGAGCCGAACACAACGCTCGCCGCCCGCAACCCCTCAACCTCCTCCTTGGAATACCCCAACCCCGCCAGCACCTCCGCCCCATGCTCCCCGAACCTCGGCGGCGGCGTCCGCGCCCCGCCCGGCGTCCGGCTCAGCTTGATCGGCGTTCCCAGGGCGCGGTAGGTGCCGCCGTCCTCCATCGGCACCGGTGCCACCATCCCCCGGGCCGCCGTGTGCGGGGCCTGCATCGCCTCGTCCACCGCCAGCACCGGCCCTGCCGGCAACCCGGCGCGCAGCAGCGTGTCGCACAGCGCCTTGCCGTCCTGCGGCGCGAAGGCCGCCGCAAGCTGCTCGACCAACGCCGGACGGTTGCGGACGCGGTCGCCGTTGGTCAGGAAGCGCGGGTCGCCCGGCAGGTCCGGACGGCCCACCTGCTCGCACAGCTTGCGGAACTGCCCGTCATTGCCGATGGCGATGAAGATGTCGCCCGTCGCCGTCGCATACTTCTCATACGGCGCGATATTCGGATGCGGGTTGCCCAGCGGCATCGGGCGCTTGCCATTCAGGAAGTAGTTGGCGGCCTGCGGATGCAGCAGCGCCATGCCGCAGTCGTGCAGCGTCATGTCCAGGTATTGCCCCAGCCCGGACGACCGCCGCTCGTGCAGGGCCATCAGGATGCCGATGGCGGAATACAGCCCCGTCGCCAGGTCCACCACCGGCGTGCCCATCCGCAGCGGCCCGGTCTGGGGGTCGCCGTTGATGCTCATCAGCCCGGTCATCGCTTGCAGGATCGCGTCGTAGCCGGGCAGCCCGCCCAGCGGGCCGTCGGCGCCGAAGCCCGACACCCGGCAATGCACCAGCCCGGGGAAGCGCGGCTGCAGGTCGGCGGCGTAGCCCAGGCCCCAGCGCTCCATCGTGCCGGGCTTGAAGTTCTCGATCAGCACGTCCGCCGTGCCGATCAGGCGCAGCAGCACCTCCCGCCCGGCGGGCTTGGACAGGTCCAGCGCAATGCCGCGCTTGTTGCGGTTGACACCCAGGAAGTAGCTGGCATCCCGCTCGCCGGGCGCCGTCTCCTGAAAGGGCGGCCCCCAGTCCCGCGTCTCGTCCCCGGCGGGCGGCTCCACCTTGATGACCTCGGCCCCGTGGTCGGCCAGGATCATGGTGCAGTAGGGGCCGCCCAGGACGCGGGTCAGGTCCACGACGCGCAAGCCGGCCAGCGCGCCGGGATGCGTGGCCAACCCGTCCGTCATGCCGCGATCCCCTCCCAGACCCGGGCGCAGAAGGCCGGATACGTCGCCCGCATCTCCGCACAAACGGGGCCGCGCAGCAAGGCGAGCCACTCAGGCGGCGGGTCGGGCGTCACCGGCGCATCGTCTCCGTCGTAGTCAAAGCCCGTGGCAGCCCGCACGTCCGCCGCGGCCTGGCCAGGGTGCAGCGACGCCAGGCGGAACCGGGCCGCCGCGGCGTCGAAGCTGAACACGCACCGGCCCGTCACCAGGGCCTGCGCCGTGCCGCGCCGGAACACCCCCGGCGGCGACGTGCCGGGCGCGCTGACATGCGCCACCCGCGACACCAGCACGCGCGGACTGTGCTCCTCCCGGAACAGGATGGTGCGCGGGACCATCATGTATAGGAACGCTGAGCCGAAGCTGCCGGGGAAGCGCACATCGCGTCCGGGCCAGCCGCCGGTGCCGACCAAGTTCAGGTTGGCCTGTCCGTCAATCTCGCCGCCGCCCAGGAAGAACAGGTCCAGCCGTCCCTGGCCCGCCAGGTCGAACAGCTCCCGTGACCCCTCGGTGAACGGGTTGCCTTGGGGGCGGTGCAGCAGGGACAGGCGGACGGGGTGGCCCAGCAGGCGCACCAGCCAGCACGCGGCGGCGGGGATGGGGCTGGCGGCGCCGACGGCGATGTGCCGGGCAGGGGGCTGCGCGGGGTCCAGGATCAGCCGTGCGATGGCGGCGGCCAGCCGTTCCTCCGGCTGGATCATGCGGCGGCGGCCGGGAGTACATGGTTGTCCAGGTAGGCGCGGAACCCGGCTTCGGTCCGGGCAGCGCGGGCGTAGCCGGCCAGGTGGGCGGCGTCGGCGGGGTATTCGTCCATCAGCGCAATGGGCCAGGCTCCACGTTCGGCGACGGCGATATGCGTGATGTAGGCGCCGCTGATGACCCCGGGCGCCAGGTGCTCATCCTCCAGGAAGTTGCCCGGCACGATCCGCTCCACCGTGACCAGCGCCTGGCGGGAGGCATGGGCGATGGTCGCCAGCTCCCGCCGCCGCCCGACCCAGACGTTGCCGTGCGCGTCGGCCATCACGGCATGGAAGACCGCGAAGTCCGGTCGCAGCGCCGGCAGCAGCACGATCAGGTCCGGCGCGTCGCTGAACGGGTTCTGCGCGACGCGCCAATCGGGGCGGTGCGCCAGCAGGTCGCTGCCCAGCAGGCCGCGCAGGGGCATGTAGGGCACGCCCTTCTCGGCGGCTTGCAGCATGGTGTGGATGGCCGGGCAGGTGGCGTCCAGCACCTCCAAGGTGCCGGCCCGGACCGCGGCGGCGAAGCGCGGCGCAACGCCGGACTCGCCGAGCGACGCCGCGCTGGTCTGGACCTGCGCCACGCACCCGGCCCCGATCAGCACGTCGGTGGCATAGCCCGACACCGGCACGCCCAGCAACCGAAGCCCCCGCGCGCCGCGGCGCACAAGGGCATGGGCCAGGGCGCAGGAGGGCAGCGAGTTGTCCGGCGGCAGCGCCAGCAGCGCCCCGTCCGGAACCAGCGCCGCCAGGCCGTCCGCTGTCACGGCGTCAGCCGAGTGCGGCAGCCAGCGCCTCTGCGCTGCGTCCGTTGGCGATGGTCGCCGCCCGGCCCTGCCAATGAGTCCCGCCCACGCGGGCGAAGGCGTGGTCCGCGTTGGGATAGACGTAGGCATGGGCCTGCGGGTGGCCTTGCAGGGCGGACATGACCTTGTCCCGTCCCTCGGGCGGGAAGAAGTTGTCCAGCTCTGCAATGTGCAGGAGCAGCGGCGCGCGCACGTTGCCGACCTCGCCCAGCAGGTTGTCGAGCGCGACGCCGTAATAGGATACGTTTACATCCGCGTCCGAGCGCGTGGCCATCATCATCGCCAACCGCCCGCCCAGGCAGTAACCCATCGTGCCCGCCTTGCCGTTGCAGCCTGGCATAGTGCGGACAGCGGCAAGCGTTGCCCTCAGGTCCTCGACCCCCTTGTCCTGGTCGAAGGCGTTCAGAAGCGCGAAGGCCTCCTTCCACTCGGCGTCGGACTTGTCGGTCAGGTCCACGCCGGGGCGGATGCGCCAGAACAGGTCGGGGGCGACCACGAGGAAGCCCTGGTCGGCCACCTGCCGCGCGGTCTCGCGCAGGGAGTCGTTGACGCCGAAGATTTCCTGAATAAGCACCACGGCCCCATGCGGGCCGTCGCCAGCGGGCGTGGCAACATAGGCGTCGAAGGTTCCCGCGCCGTCGGCGGCGGTGATGGTCATGGTGGACATGGGCGGCTCTCCTGCAAGGCAGCGGGTGCTTAGCAGTAAGCTACCAGGGACAGAAGATGGCTGGTGTCTCCCTCTCCCGGGAGAGGGTCGGGGTGAGGGAAGCGGCCGGTGCTGGGCTTGGCCCGTGAAGCACAGTCCTGCCGCGGGGTCGGGGCAGTGGTTGCGGCCTCCCTCGCCCCGACCCTCTCCTGGAAGGAGAGGGAGCAGAGCGGCACTGCCTAGATGTAGTGCTCCGCCAACGGCGCGAAGCCGTTGAAGCGCTGGCTGGCGTAGGTCGTCACATAGGCTCCGGCGGAGGCAATCTGCACCCGCTCCCCGGACCGCAATGCGGTCGGCAGGCGGTAGTTGGACCGCTCGTACAGGATGTCCGCCCCGTCGCAGGTCGGCCCGGCAATCGCCACCGGCCCTGTCTCCCCGTCGTCGTGCGGCGTCTGGAAGCGATACTTGATGGACTCGCCCTCCGTCTCCGCCAGGCCGCCGAATCGCCCGATGTCCAGATAAACCCAGCGCAGCGGATCGTCCTTCGCCTTGCGGCACACCAGCACGACCTCCGTACTGACCACGCCGGCGTCGCCCACCAGGAAACGGCCGGGCTCGACCAGGATTTCCGGCAGATCGTTGCCGAAATGCCCCGTCATCGCGTGCATGATCGCGTCCGCGAAGCGGTCGATGCCGGGAATTTCGTCGCGGTAGCGGACGGGATAGCCGCCGCCCAGGTTCACCATGCGGAGGTTCACGCCCGCGGCGGCCAGGTCGGTGAACAGCATCGCCACGCGGCCGATGGCCGTCTCGTAGCTGCCGGTCGTGGTCTGCTGACTGCCGACGTGGAAGGACAGGCCGTACGGGTCCAGCCCCATTTCCCGGGCGCGGATCATCAGCTCCCGCGCCATGTCGGCCGTGGTGCCGAACTTGCGGGACAGCGGCCATTCGGCGCCGTCGTTCTGCACCAGCAAGCGGCAGTAAACGCGGGCGCCGGGCGCATGCTCAGCCAGCTTCTCAAGCTCCTCAGCCGAGTCGAAGGCGAACATCGTCACGGCGGCGGCATGGGCGCGCTGGATGGCCGACACCTTCTTGATGGTGTTGCCGAAGCTGATCGCACCGGGCGCGGCGCCGGCGTCCAGGCAGAACCCGATCTCCTCGATGGACGCGGCGTCGAAGCTGCTGCCCAGCGCGGTCAGCCGCTGTAGGATCGGCGCGGCAGGATTGGCCTTCACCGCATAATAGACGCGCGCAAGCGGCAGGGCGCTCAGCAGTGTGCGGTAGTTCTGCTCGACGCGGTCCACGTCCAGCACCAGGCAGGGCGTGGCCGGGGCATGGTCAGCCAAGTAGGAGGCGATCTTGGGAGTCATCGCGCCTAGTCTCCAGGGTCGGACGCCCCACGTGATGCGTAGGGACGTGCCCACCTGGCAGAGCCGGGTAGGGCGGGTTGACGGAACGGTCGAACGAACCAGCGGAAGAGGTGTGCCAGAACGCTTGACGTCGTTGCGTAACCCCGGGGGCCAGAGGCACGTGCGTTGCTGCGTGAGCGCCGAAATAGGACCACATGCCCCCCTGTGCAAGTGATAATCCCGGACAGAGAAAAATTTCTTTGGCCCATCCGCAGCCGTTCGCGGGAAGCAAGGCAAGGGCGGGGGCTGCTGAGCCAAGGTATTGATCCCATGAACAAAGCAGCATGACCTCGACACACCAGCCCGAGCCAAGTCTGGCTGAAGCCACGGCTGCATCGGAGATGCAGCCGATCCCGCAAGCGCCCGGTCCGCGCGAAGACGCCGCCGGACCAGGCCCCGAGTCGCTGCGCCTCGCGACCGAACCCGGCGCCGAAGCCCTTGGCCGCCACGCCGCAACCCCAGCGGAAATCCCCTGGCTCGGCTGGAAGGCGGTCCTGCGCCGCACCCTGATCGAGATGCTGACCGACCGCGTCAGCCTGGTCGCCGCCGGCTGCGCCTTCTACGGCACGCTCGCGCTGTTTCCGGCGATGTCCATGCTCATCACAATTTACGGGATGCTGTTCGACCCCAATACGGTCGAGCCGCAGCTGGAGGTGCTGCGCGGCTTGCTGCCCCCGTCCGCCTACACGCTGATTGCGGAGCGGGTCCACACGCTGGTTGCGCGCCCGCCGGGGTCGTTGGGCTGGAATCTGCTGTTCAGCACCGCCATCACGCTCTGGAGCAGCGCCACCGGCGTGAAATCCATCATCACGGCGCTGAACCTGGCCTATGAGGAGAAGGAGCGGCGGAGCATCGTGCGGTTCCAGATGATCGCCTTCACGATCACCGCCCTGGGCATCGTCAGCGCGGTGATCGGCCTGGCGCTCCTGGTCGCCCTGCCGGCGGCGCTGACCGAGCTGGGGTTCGCATCGCATCAGAAGGCGCTCATCCGCCTCGCCAGCTTCGCGCTGCTGGTGCTGGCGATCCTGACGGGGCTGTCGCTGCTGTATCGCTACGGCCCGTGCCGGGAGCGTCCGCGGTGGCACTGGGTCACGCCGGGATCCATTGCCGCGACCGTGCTGTGGGTTGCGGCCTCCGCGCTGTTCTCGATCTACGTCGGGCAGTTCGCCAGCTACGACGCGACGTATGGCCCGCTGGGGACCGTCGTCGGCATCATGATGTGGTTCTGGGTGACGGTGTATGCCGTCCTGCTCGGCGCCGAACTGAACGCCGAGCTGGAGCTGCAGACGGTGGTGGACTCCACCGAAGGTCCGCCGTTGCCGCTGGGCCGGCGTGGAGCATACGTGGCCGACCACGTGGCCGAGGACTGACGCCGGCACCGTCCGGAGCCTGCGTCGCCGGGGCCGGCTGAAACCTGTCTCGACGAGTGGCGGCCGAGGGGCTGCAAGGCATCATTCGCCCAATCAGGTGCGGGGAACAGGTGTTGGACGCACACCGGGCGGACTGCCGTGGGACCGGCCCGCAGGCGTCCGGGATGGGTCAGTCCAGCGCGACGCTCGCCAAAGTGACATTGCCGGTGCCGCGGGCCAGCAAGCCGATGCGGGCGGCAGCGCCCCGGGACAGGTCTATGATGCGGCGGCCGTGGTCGGGTTGCCGGTCGGTGATGGTGACGACGACGCTGCTGCCGGTCTCCATCATCGTGACTCGCACGCGGCTGCCAAGCGGCAGGCGGGGATGGGCTGCGGTCAGGGCGTTCTGGTCGAAAATCTCGCCGCTGCTGGTGCGCCGGCCGTGGTGGCGGCCCCCATACCAGCTCGCCTGGCCAGCCTCCTGCCACGCCTGTTGCGGACCGAGCTTGATGTACTGCGCCTGCGCGGCGCCTCCGGACATCAGCAGGCCAACGGCAACAGCAGGCAGGAAACGGGTGGCTGACGCGATCATCCAGGGCCTCGTTTGGTTGCTCATGGGGCCATGAACACCAAAGCGGGTTCCGAGATCAACTGGTAAAATGCTCTTGAGCGTTAGTCTTGCCTGACGGGAATAGAGGTATATGCCTCAGAATTCCTGGTAGAACATGGGATAAAAGCCGTTCGTTCCGGGTTTGACTGGCCACTGGTTCTATTTGCATCGTGCGGTGACTGACAGGTTGGCGCCGCGTGAATACTTGTGCTGCCAAGTCGAGCAGAGATGCCGTCAAATACCGCCGAAAACACAAACGGCGCGCCCAAGGGCGCGCCGTCCGAACCTCACGCTATGTTTCCGGGCGCTACCGGATCAGCCCCGCCAACGGGCTGGACGGGTCGGCCCCCATGCGCCGCGGCATCCGCCCGGCCAGGTGCGACAGCCGCCCTGCCTCCACCGCTGCCCGCATCGCGCGCGCCATCAGGATGGGATCGCGGGCATGGGCAATGGCGGAGTTGAGCAGCACGGCATCGCAGCCCAACTCCATCCCGATGGCCGCGTCCGACGCCGTGCCCACGCCGGCGTCCACCAGCACCGGAACCCCCGCCTGCTGGATCAGCATGGACAGCATGGCCGGGTTCTGAATGCCCAGGCCGGATCCGATAGGCGCGCCCAGCGGCATGATGGCCACCGCGCCCGCCTCCTCCAGCCGCTTGGCAGCGATGGGATCGTCGGCGCAATACACCATCACGTCGAAGCCGTCCGCCACCAGCACGTCCAGCGCCTCATGCGTCGCGCGCATGTCGGGATACAGGTGCGGCGGCGGGCCGAGCACCTCCAGCTTGACCAGGTTCCAGCCTCCGGCCTCCCGCGCCAGGCGCAGGGTGCGGACGGCGTCGTTCGCGGTGTGGCACCCGGCGGTGTTGGGCAGGTAGGTGTAGCGCTTGGGGTCCACGTGGTCCTGCAGCATCGGCGCGCCGGGGTCGGACAGGTTCACCCGCCGTACTGCGACCGTCACCATCTCGGCCCCCGACGCCTCGATGGCTGCCGCTGTCTCCTCCAGGCTCTTGTACTTGCCGGTTCCGACCACGAGGCGCGAGCGGAAGCTGCGTCCGGCGACGGTCCAGGTATCCTGTTGCTGGTAGCCGTCCATGACCTAGCCTCCTCCGATGAAATGCACGATCTCGATCTGGTCCCCAGACGCCAGTTCGGTGTCGCCGTAGCGGGAGCGGGGCACGATGGCCTCGTTCCGCTCGACTGCGACCTTGCGCTGGTCCAGGGCCAGCTCCTGCAGCAGCAGGGCGACGGTTTGGCCCGGCGATACATGGCGGGGCGTGCCGTTGATGGTGATCGTGGATGCGTCCATGCCGGAGCATATGGAAGGGGCGGCGCCGCCCGGCAAGCGCGCGGTCCCGGGCGCCTGGCCGCCGTCAAGGCCGCTGCGGCTTTCCGGCGAAGGCATCCCGCCGGTCGCTGGCGCCACCTGTCACCCGCAGGGAACACAGGCGGGCCAGCTTCGTGCGGCCCTGGTGCGGCTGGTCGGGATTCGACGCCGGCCCCGCGCCCATGCTACGCGGCGCGCCCATCCGATGCGCCGCCCGCTTTGCAGCCCTCCGGCGACGCCTGGCATCGAGGAACCCACGTTGAGCCGCATCAAGTTCGACCCCGAGGCGATCCGGGCGCTTGCGACCATCCTGAGCGACACCGGCCTGACCGAGATCGAGATCGTCGAGGCCGACAGCCGCATCCGCGTCGTCCGCGCCGCCGCCGCCGTGGTCGCGCCCGTCACCTACGCCGCACCGCCCCAGGCCGCACCGCCCGCGCCGACTGTTTCGGGGTCAGCCGCCGATACGCCGCCCAGCCCTGCCAACACCATCCCCAGCCCGATGGTCGGCATCGCCTACTTGTCTGCCGAGCCAGGATCCCCGCCCTTTGTCTTGATAGGGCAGGTCGTGTCCGCCGGGCAGACCGTGATGCTGATCGAGGCGATGAAGACCTTCAACCAGATCAAGGCGCCCCGTGCCGGCACCGTGACCCGCATCCTGGTCAGCAGCGGCGAGCCTGTCGAATACGACCAGCCGCTCATGGTCATCGAATAGCCCCGGCGCGCCGCCATGTTCCGCAAGATACTGATCGCCAACCGGGGCGAGATTGCGCTGCGGGTCCAGCGTGCCTGCCGCGAGCTGGGCATTCCGACCGTCGCCGTCCACAGCACAGCGGACTCGGACGCGATGCACGTCCGGCTGGCCGATGAGAGCGTGTGCATCGGCCCGCCTTCGGCCCGCGACAGCTACCTGAACACTGCCGCCGTCTTGTCCGCCGCTGCCGTCACCGGGGCCGACGCCATCCACCCCGGCTACGGCTTCCTGTCGGAGAACGCACGTTTTGCCGAGATGGTGGAGGCGCACGGCCTGACCTTCATCGGCCCGTCGTCCGACCACATCCGCATGATGGGCGACAAGATCAGCGCCAAGGCGGCGATGGCGTCCCTAGGCGTGCCGCTGGTGCCCGGCTCGGACGGGGAGGTCGCCGACCTGGACGAGGCCCGGGCCGTCGGGGGGCGCATCGGATATCCCATCCTGGTCAAGGCAGCCGCCGGGGGCGGCGGGCGAGGCATGAAGGTGGCGCACAGCGCGGATGAGCTGGAGGAGGCCTGGACCGTGGCCCGCACGGAGGCCCGCAACGCCTTTGGCAACGATGCCGTCTATATCGAGAAGTATCTGGATCGCCCACGCCACATCGAGCTGCAAGTCCTGGCCGACGCCCACGGCAACGTGGTGCATTTCGGAGAGCGCGATTGCAGCTTGCAGCGCCGCCATCAGAAGCTGCTGGAGGAGGCGGGATCGCCCGCCCTGACCGCCGCGGAGCGCGATGCGCTGGGGGCCATCGTGACCGCTGGCCTACGGAGGCTGGGCTACCGCAATGCTGGCACGCTGGAGTTCCTGTATCAGGACGGCCAGTTCGCCTTCATCGAGATGAACACCCGGTTGCAGGTGGAGCATCCCGTGTCGGAGATGGTTTGCGACGTGGACCTGGTGCGGGAGCAGATCAGGGTCGCGGCAGGGCAGGAGCTTGGATACACGCAGGCCGACGTGGCGTTCCGGGGCCACGCTATCGAGTGCCGGGTGATTGCCGAGGATCCGGAGACGTTCATGCCCGCGCCGGGCCGGGTGGACGTGTTCCATGCGCCGGGCGGCTTGGGCGTGCGCGTGGACAGCGCGCTGTATGCCGGGTATGTCGTGCCGCCCTATTACGACAGCATGGTCGCCAAGCTGATCGTCCACGCCCCGACCCGCCCCGAGGCCATCGCCCGGATGCGGCGCGCGCTGGACGAGTTCGTGATCCAGGGCATCAAGACCAGCCTGCCGCTGCACCGCCGCATCATGGAAGCACCGGAGTTCGTGGCCGGCGACTACACGATCCATTGGCTGGAGCGGTTCGTGGCGGCCCCGCGCGCCTGACGGCTTGGCAACGGCCCACCGCCGCGCCACGTTCCCCACCATGTCGCGCCGCACGATAGACGTCACGCCCGACCTGCTGCTGCGGGCCTACCGCGCCGGGCTGTTCCCGATGGCGGAGACCCGGCACGGCTCGCGGCTGTATTGGCTCGACCCGGAGCTGCGCGGCGTGCTGCCGCTGGACGGTTTCCACTTGCCGAGGCGGCTGCTGCGCACGGTGCTGTCCGACCAGTATGAAATCTCTTCCAACCGCGCCTTTGCCGAGGTCGTGGCGGGCTGCGCGGCGGCTGCGCCGGGCCGGCAGGACACGTGGATCAATGCGGACATCGAGCGGCTGTTCGGCGCCTTGCACCGAATGGGCCACGCCCACTCGGTCGAGGCCCGGCGCAGTGGCGTGCTGGTCGGCGGGCTGTACGGCGTTTCGGTCGGCGGCGTGTTCTTCGGGGAGAGCATGTTCAGCACCGCGCGGGATGCATCCAAGGTGGCGCTGGTCCACCTGGTCGCGCGGATGCGGCTGGGCGGCTACACCTTGCTGGATACGCAGTTCGTGACCAGCCACCTCGCGCAGTTCGGGGCGGACGAAATCCCGCGGGAGCGCTACAAGGCCCAGCTCGCAACGGGCATAGCGGCGCAGGCGCGCTGGCTGCCTGCGCCGGAGCCGGCCAAGCTGGAGGATGCGATCAGGATGCTCTACGCCCAATCCGCGGCCAGGGCCGCAGCGGCGCCGACCGCCGGGTCTGCGGCGGAAGCCGGGCTGGCATGAGGGGCAAGGTTGCCGCTGCCGCCGCGGCGCTGCTGACGGCAGGTGCCGGGTTTGCCGCCGCCGCGCCGCCCGCAACGCCTGCTGCCGCCACGCCCAGCCCGCGCCCTGCCGGAGCGGACAGGCCGCCGCTGCTGCCGACGCGGGAGTCGTCCGTTCTGTATCGCATCAGCGCCAGCGGCGGCCCGCCAGCCGACGTGCGCGTCACGTTGCAGGCCAGCGGCGGCGCGATGCGGCTGGACCTGCCGGATCAGACCTACCTGTTGGTGCATCCCGCCGAGAAGCGCATGGCGATGGTCGTACCGACGGAGCTGATGGTCATGGACCTGCCCCTGCAGCCCGGCCTGCAGGACCAGTTCCTGCTGAACAGCCGCATGAGGTTCAGCCGGCGCGGGCCGGAAACCGTGGCCGGCATCAGATGCACTGCCTGGGACGTGGTGGCCGATGGTGGCCGCGGCATCATGTGGATCACCGACGAGGGCGTCGTGCTGAAGTCGGTCAGCCTGGACCCGCAGGGCCGGCGCAACCTGATCGAGGCGATCAGCGTTTCCTATACTCCCGCATCCGCCTCCGAGTACGAGCCGCCAGCAGGGTTCGACCACATGGCCGGACCAGCCGCCGGACCGCCCGTGCGATGAGAGGTGTCATAGCCGCCGTCATGGCCCTGTCCGCGGCGGCATCGGCGGAGGAAGGGCCGGGGCGTCCGCTGGTGCAGCCTACCCGGGATGTGACCGTAACCTACACCGTCGCGGGCGCAGCCGCCGATGCCATACCGGGCGGCGTGGACGGACCGTTGCGGCTGTCGTGGGATGCCGGGAGCCAAAAGCTGCGCGTGGACGCCGCCAGCCGTCCGCAGGCCATCATCTTGGATCTGGCCAAGCACTCGGCCATCCTGCTCGACTCGGCGATGCGCGCCGCCGTGCCGCTGCCCGTGCGGGAGCGCGACCTGCATGCGCTGACGCTGGCTGGCGCGCGGCTGACCCGGCGCGGCCAGGACAGCGTCGCAGGATTTACCTGCACCAATTGGGCGGTGCAGGCTCCCAAGAGCAATGGGACGGTCTGCCTGACGCCGGACGGCGTTGCGCTGCGCGGCGAGGGCGACATGAATGGCAAGCACGGCTCCTTCACCGCGGCCAGCGTGCGCTTTGGCGCGGTCGCGCCGGACCTCTTCGCTCCGCCGCCGGGTTACTTCTCGCTCAGCGTCCCGCGCCTCGCCCGCTGATGCGGAACCGGGTGGCACTCCTGGCGGTTGCGGTGCTGGCGGGCTGGCCTGCTTCGGGCCAGGAACGTCCGCCGACGACGCCGACGCGGGACGTGGATGTGATCTACCGGGCCGGGCAGGGGGATAAGGCGGTGCAGCAGCGCTCCAGGTATCGCGCGTCCGACCAGCGCCTGCGCGTGGATACGCCGACCCCCGGCGTCTATGCCATCGTGGACTACCGCGCCCGCACGCTCGCGATGGTGAGCGACGCCGAGCGCGCCGTGCTGGATATGCCGGCCCCGGCCGGCGCCGTGCCAGGCGGTCCCGCCGGGGGGCGTGCCGGCGCGGCGTATGTCCGCCGCGGGACGGACCAGGTCGCCGGGCTGGCCTGCACGGAGTGGGAGACTGCGGACACTGCGGGGTTGCCGACGCTTGCCTGCTTCACGGCTGACGGCGTGCTGCTGCGGGCGCGGCGCGGCGCGCAGACCCTCGTCGTCGCCGACCGTGTTGCCTACGGAACCCAGGATCCTTCCGTCTTTGCCGTCCCCTCCGGCTACGCCCACACCAGCTCCCGGACAGCGCGATGAGCGGCGCTGCACGCCCTGCGCCGGCGCGGTCTTCCTACGAGCGCTTCCTGGCGGAGCGTGCGCCATGGGCCGACCGGCGGGGCCGCTTCAACACGTTGCGCGCGTCTGTGTTCGGACTGCTGCTGCTGCCTGCGGCATGGCTGGCCTACCGGGCTGGGGCCGGGCTGCTCGGTGCGCGCCCGTTGAGCGCCGCTATCCACGCGACGGGATACTGGGCGGTTTGGGTGCTGCTCGCAGCCTTGGCCGTGACGCCGGCCAAGGCTCTGCTGGGCCTTCCGAACCTGGTCGTGGTGCGCCGCCAGATCGGCATTGGCGCCGCGGGGTACGCCGGGCTGCACCTGATCCTGTACGTCGCCGACCAGAACTGGCGGCTTGGAACCGTGGCGGCCGAGATTGCGATGCGGTTCTACCTCACTATAGGGTTTGCGGCCCTGCTGGGCCTGGGCGTGCTGGCGTGGACGTCCAGCGACCATTGGGTGAAGCGGCTGGGCGCTGGCTGGAAGCGGTTGCAGAAGTGGGTCTATGCTATCGGCGTGCTGGCGGCGGCGCACTTCTTCCTGCAATCCAAGGCGGATGTGTCGGCGGCGACCGTGGCAGCGGGCGTGTTCGCGTGGTTGATGATGTGGCGCGGCCTGCCTGCCGGGCGCGACCGCGGGCCGCTGCCGTTGCTGGGCCTGGCGCTGGTTGCGGCAGCCATCACGCTGGCCGTCGAGTTCGCCTGGTATCGCTTCGGCACCCGCATAGACCCGATGCGGGTTCTGCGCGGCGAGTTCGACGTGACGTTCGGCGTGCATCCCGCCGGGCTGGTGCTGGTGCTTGGCCTTGCCGCTGCATTGGCTGTGGAGGTGCGGACCATCGGCCAGAGAGCGTTCGGCCAGCGACCGGCCTACACCGTCCTGGTGTATGCGCTGGGCGCGCTCGCTGCCCCCGCGGCGGCCCTCACGCTGGGCTGGAGTGCCGATGACCTGCTGCCGGACAGCGTGGCGCCCGTCTGGCCGGTGATGGCGGGGGTGGCGCTGTTCGGGCTGCTCGGTCTGGGGCGGCACTGGCTGCGCGGCAGCGGACGCGGCGCGCTGCTTGATCTGTTCTGGGTGACAGCGGCAGTGTATCCGCTGGTGCTCATCAGCGATCTCGGCATGGCAGCGTCCGCATGCGGCGCTGCCGCCGTGCTGGTCGGGGCAGCGGTAGCTTGGCGCGCCTGGCCGGTATCGCGCGGGGCGGCCCTGCTGGTGCTACCGGCAGCCCTGCTTGTGGCCGTCGGGGCCGCACTGCCGCTGCTGGGCTGACGTTCAGGCCAGCTTGGCTGCCGCGGCCTGCACTTCCGCCGCATGGCCGGGCACCTTCACCTTGCGCCAGATCTGCGCGACACGCCCATTCCGGTCCATCAGGACCGTGCTGCGATCCGTTCCCATGTAGGTCTTGCCGTACATGGACTTCTCCACCCAGGCCCCATACGCCTCCGTCACCCCGCCGGGATCGGAGGCGAGGGGGAAGGTGAGCGCATATTTTTCCGCGAACCGCTCAATGGCCTTCATAGGGTCCTTCGACACGCCGATCACGTCCACGCCGATGGCCGACAGCTCGCCAAGCGCATCCTGGAACGCCTGGGCCTCCTTCGTGCAGCCGGGCGTATCGGCTTTGGGATAGAAGTACAAGACGAACGGCCGGCCTTGCAGCCCTGCCAGGCTGACGGTGCGATTGCCGCTGGCCGGCATCTCGAACGGCGGCGCGGCGTCGCCCAACGCGATGGTCATTCCAGCTCTCCGATGCGGCTGATGAAGGCGGCACGCACATGCGCCGCCGTGCGGTCCATCGTGGCACGCAGCGCCGGCAGGTCCAAGCCGGCGCCGGCGACCCGCAGCAGCGCCTCGGCAGCCGGCGGCGGCAACTCCGCGGCGCCGCGGCCCGCCGTGATCCGTACCATGCTCTGCACCGTGCGCCACAGGCGATCCGCAGCCGTCAGCATGTCGGCTTCGGCCCGAGGCAGGTGCCCGGCAGCGGCAAGGGCGTCCAGAGCGGTCCGCGTCGCCTGGCATTGCGGGCGCACACCGTGCACAAGCTGCAGGGCCTGCGCGATGAACTCCACCTCAATGCCGCCGCCCGGGCGCAGCTTGGTGTCCCACGGGCCAGTAGGCGGCAGGTCGCGCAACAGCCGCCCGCGCATTGCGGCGGCATCGGCCAAGGTCGCCGCGGGGTCGCGCGGTGCGGCCAGGGCCGCCGCGATGGCCGCCTCCACCCGGGCGCGGATGGCAGGTCCGCCCGCAACGACGCGGGCGCGGGTCAGGGCCATGCGCTCCCACGTCCAGGCGTCCTGGGCGTGGTAGCGTCGGAACGCCGACAGGGATACCGCAACCGGGCCTTTGTTGCCGGAGGGGCGCAGCCGCATGTCAACATCGTAGAGCGGCCCCTCCACGCCGGGCGCCGTCAGGGCGGCGACATAGGCGTGGGCGGCGCGGATGAACCACTGGCTCGCCGGCACCGGGCGGCGGCCAACGCTCTCGGTCACGCGCTCCGGGTGCGCATAAACGAGCATCAGGTCCAGGTCGGACCCGGCCATCATCTCGCGGCTGCCCGCCTTCCCGAGCAGGACCACCGCCATGTCGCCGCCGCGCAGCGCGCCGTGTCGCTCGCGGTGACCGGCCAGCACGGGGGGCAGCAGCAGGGACAGCGCGGCATCCGTCAGGGCGGTGCGGGCCAGCCCCGCCCCGTCCACGTCCAGCCAGCCCTCCATCTGCGCGACGCAGAGCCGGAACTCCTCGGCCCGGACCTCCCGCCTCGTGATGGCCAGCACGTCCTCCAGGCTGGCGGCTCCCGCCAGGCGGCCGGACAGCAGGGCGTGCGCGTCGGGGATGCTGCCATCGGGATGCAGCAGGCCTTCCAGGGCGGCGGGCACGCGCGCCAGGTGGTCCGCCAGGGACGGCGCGGCGCCAAGGACGGCGGCGATGCGGCCCAGCAGCGCCGGGTTGCGCTGGATCATGGACAGCAGCGGCACCCCGGCGGGCAAGCGGGACAGCAGCGCATCCAGCCGCGCGAACGCCACGTCGGGGTCGGCCTGTGCCGCCAATGCCCGCAGCATGGCGGGCAGCACGGCGTCCAGCAGTTCCCGCGACCGCGCGGAGCGCAGCGCGCGCAGCCGGCCCACGTGCCAGCCGCGCAAGGTGGCGATGATCCCGCCCGTGTTGCGGAAGCCCAGTGCCTGCAACGCTGCTGCCGTGGCGGGCGGGTCGTCCATGCCGCTCAGGTCGAGCCACGCGCGGTCCCCGTCCAGGCCGGGCGGCAGGTCCGGCACGGCCTCGAACACCTCGGCGTAGCGCGCGGCCACGCGCGTCAAGTGCTGCCGGAGGTGGGCTTGCAGCGCCGCGGCGTCCGCACAGCCCATGAAGGCGGCGAAGCGCTCCAGCTCCGCGGGTTTTGCGGGCAGGACGTGGGTTTGCCGGTCGTTGACCATCTGCAGCCGGTGCTCGGCCCGGCGCAGCACGCGGTAGGCCACCGTCAGCTCCGCGCATGCTGGGCGGGACAAGTGCCCGGCCCGGGCCAGCCGGCGAAGGGCTTGCAGCGTCGCCGGGCCGCGCAGGGCCGGGTCGCGCCCGCCCCAGACCAGTTGCAGCGTTTGCGCCGCGAACTCCACTTCGCGTATGCCGCCACGCCCCAGCTTGAGGTCGAAGCCCGCGAGGTCCGCCGGCAACGCGCCGCCGCCCTTGTGCTCGTTGATGCGCCGCTTCATGCCATGGATGTCGGCGATGGCGGCGAAGTCCAAGCCCCGCCGCCACACGAAGGGCCGGATGGCATTTAAGAACCCAGTGCCTACGGACAGGTCTCCTGCCACCGGCCGCGCCTTTATCATGGCGGCGCGCTCCCAGTTCTGGCCCATGCTCTCATAGTATGCGATGGCGGCCGGCAGGGCGACGGCTGGGGGCGTTGCCGCCGGGTCCGGACGAAGCCGCAAATCAGTGCGGAACACGTAGCCGTTGGCGTCCCGCGCCTCCATGATGGCAACCAGCGCGCGCGCGGCGCGTGTGAACACTGCGCCCAGGGAGTCACCCCGTCCCGGCTGCGCATCGGGGTCGTACAGCAGCACGAGGTCGATATCGCTGGAATAGTTCAGTTCGCGCGCACCCAGCTTGCCCATGCCCAGCACCGCAAGGCCGCAGCCGCGGGTGGGATCGGCAGGATCGGGCAGCGCGATCTCTCCGGCGTCATGGGCGGCGCGCATCAGGTGCGCGACGGCCAGCCGCAGCGCACGCTCCGCCAGGTCGGACAGGGCGCCCGTGACGCCAGCCTGGCCCCACATGCCGCCCACGTCGGCGATCCCCGCCGTAAGCGCGACGCGGCGCTTGGCCTGACGCAAGGCGGCGGCCACCTGGGCGCGGGGCGCGGTGAACGGGACGGCGTCCAGCTCCTGCATCGCCGCCGCTGCCGCCGCCTCTGGCCCATCGGCCAGCACGAGCGGCAGCAGGTCGGCCTCCCTCACCAGCAGGTCGGCCAGGTAGGGGCTGCCGCCGCCAAGGGCGGCCAGGGCGGCAGCACCCTCGGGCATCGCGGCCAGGGCCGCCTGGTTCGGGCCAAGCGCGGCATAGCGCTCGTGCAGGCGTTCCGCCGCCGCGGGGTCGCCGGATCGGGGCCATGAGCGGGGCAGCGGTGCAGGAGCGTCCATCGGACGCCAGGGTTGCGGACCCGCCGCCGCCGCGTCAACCGGCGCCCGTGCGGCGCCCCGTCCTTCGCCGGCTGCGAGGAGGGCTGGGATGGCTATTCGGCGCCGCATTGTCCCTGCTGCTCGGCGCCACGGTGCTCGTTTTGGCAGCTGCGCTGGCGCTGGCCTTCGTGGCTGCGCAGGGACCGGTGGAAGTGGGATGGCTGGTGCAACGTGCAGCCGCCCGTCTTGGCGACCCGACCCATCCCAACCACCCGCAAGTCGGCAGCGTGACGCTGCGCTGGCACGGCTTCGACAAGGGCGAGGGTCAGGCGGTCGAGGTGGACGTGCGGGACCTCCGCATCGCCGGGCTTGGCGCCATGCCGGCCGTGGAACTGGCCCGCGCGCAGGTGCTGCTTGCCCCTGGGGCGCTGCTGCGGGGCGAGGCAGCTCCCCGCGCTGCCGAGCTGGCCGACCTGCGCCTGCGCCTGTTGCGTCATGCCGATGGCGAGGTGGAACTGGATGACGGCCTGGCGCCGGACACGCCGGACCCGGCCGGGCCAGCGGAAACGCTGGCCGACATGATCGCGCTGCTGCGCCGGCCTGCCACGGACAAGGTTGGCGAGCGGGGCCGCATCGGCGCCATGCTCGTGCAGCTTGCCGCCATGCGGGCCACTGATGTCTCGGTGCAGGTGCATGACAGCCGCCTTGGAACCCTCCTGCGCCTGGACGGCGGCAGGGTGGACCTGCACCGCCAAGCCGGCGGCGGCGTCCAGGGAAGCGCCTCCGCCAGTCTGTCCGTGGGGGACGTGTCCACCGGCCTGACGCTGCGGGCCGAGTTGGGGGAGGACGGCGCGGGCACGCGGCTGTCCGCCGCGCTCACGCCCGTGTCGCCGGCGGCCCTGGCCCATGCCGCGCCCGGCCTGGCGCCGCTGGCTCCGCTGGATGCACTGATTGGCGCATCCGGCACGCTGGATCTGTCTCCCAGCCTGGCCCCGCGCGCCGCAGGTCTGGAGATGACGGCTGGAACAGGGCGGCTCGTGCTGACCGAGGCATCGCTCGACTTTGAGGGACTGTCCCTCTCTGCGGGAGCAACCTGGACCGGGGCGCAGGCGTGGCGCCGCCCGGACCGGCTGCAGGTCGCCCGCGCGCAGGCCATCGTGGCCTCTCCCCGGGGTGGCTGGCCGACGACGGTTGCGGCATCCGGCCAGGCGATGCGGGACCTCGATGGGATAAGGGCTGACGTGCAAGCCACGCTGGACCACGTCGCCTTCGCCGACCTGCCCGCTTTGTGGCCGGCCGCTTGGGGCGGCCACACGCGTCCTTGGCTGACCGAGAACCTGACGGCTGGCATTGCCCGCAACGGCCACGTCGCCGCGACGGTCCTGGCGGCACCGGATGGCACCGGCGTGCGCCTGGCCGCGGCCGATGGCAGCCTGCTGGGCGACGACGTGACGATCCACTGGCTCCGCCCGGTTCCGCCCATCGAGCATGCGCAGGCCGTGCTGACGCTTCAGAGTACCGACACTCTCGAAATCAGGATCGGCAGCGCCCGCCAAGGCGCGGCGGCGCTGTCCAACGGCTTGGTGCGGATCACCGGCTTGTCCGTGAAGGACCAGTTCCTCGCGCTGTCCGCCGACGTGCAGGCCGCAGTGCCGGATGTGCTGACCTTGCTGAAGCATCCCCGGCTGCATCTGCTGGACCGCAAACCCCTGGCAATCCAGCGTCCGGCAGGCACCCTGGCCGGCACGCTGCAGGTCACGCTGCCCCTGGAGCACAACCTCCAGTTCGAGGACCTGGGCATCCACGCCAAGGGCCGGCTGACCGGCCTGCGCCTGGGCGGCCTGGTGGCCGGACGCGACCTCGACCGGGGCGACATCACGCTGGACGTGACGCAGCAGGGCCTACACGCGGCGGGCCAGGCGGCGGTCGGCGGCATCCCGGCAGCGGTGTCGGTTGACATGGACTACCGCGGCGGCGGGCCGGCGCAAGTCGTGCTGCAGGCGGCGGCGGCAGGCCGGGCCACGGCCACGCAGTTCGCAGCGGCCGGCCTGGACCCCGGCAGCCTGATCGGCGCGGGGCAGGCCGGCTTCAAGGCCGCCTATGCGGCGCGGCGGGATGGGCAAGCCACTGTGTCGGCGCAGGCGGACCTGCACGACGCCGCACTGTCCCTGGCCGGCTGGACAAAGGCCGCGGGCCTGCCGGCCAGCGCCAGCGTCCAACTCGTGCTGCAGAACGACAAGCTGCAAAGCATCCGCGAGATCGAGGCGCACGGCACGGGCATGGAGGTGCGCGGACGGGCCGAGATGGTCGGCGGCCGGCCGCTGCGCCTCGTGCTGGACAGCATTCGCCTTGGCGCAACCCGTGCCCGTGGCGACATCCGCCTGCCAGCCAGCCCGGGCGAGCCGATCCGCGCCACGCTGGACGGGACCGTGCTGGACCTTTCCGAGCAGCTTTCCCGCAAGGCTCCGGCCCGCCCTGGCCCAGTGCGGGACGGGCCTGGCACGCCGTTCGTCGCGGACCTGCGCTTCGACCAGGTGCTGCTGACCGGGGAACGCGGCATCGGCAGCGTGACAGCCCATGCCGAGAGCGACGGACGCCGGCTGCGGGCGCTGCAGGTGCAGTCATCCGGGCGGGAAGCCATCCGGCTCAGCATCACGCCCCGCGGAACCAGGCGGGAGGTCAGGCTCCGCACCGCGGATGCGGGCAGCCTTGCCCGGGCGTTGGACATCATGGACAGCGTGGATGGCGGCACGCTGGCGCTGGACGGCTACTACGACGACTCCCGGCCGGAGCCGCCGCTGTCCGGCACGGTAACGTTGACCGGCTTCCACGTCCGGAGCGCCCAGGCCATCGGCAAGCTCCTGCAGGCGCTGACCGTCTATGGCCTCGGCGAGGCGATGAGCGGGCCGGGGCTGCTGTTCAGCGATCTGGCGGCGCCGTTCCGCTGGGAGGGCGGGGTGCTGACGGTCAAGGAGGCCCGCGCCTTCAGCGCCTCCCTGGGGCTGACCGCCGAGGGGCAGGTGGACACGCGGCGCGGGACGCTGGACCTGCGCGGCACGGTGGTCCCGGCCTACATGCTGAACTCGGCGCTCGGGCGCTTGCCGGTGGTTGGCCGCCTGTTCAGCGCGGAGCGGGGAGGGGGCCTGGTCGCCTTGAACTACACCTACCGCGGGCCGATCCAGGATGCCTCGGTGACGGTCAACCCGCTGTCGGCGCTGACCCCCGGCTTCCTGCGCGGGTTGTTCAAGATTTTCGATTAGGGGGGCGGCGATGGATGTCCGGGCAATCTTGTTCGACGTGTTCGGCACGGTGGTGGACTGGCGCGGCAGCCTGATCGGCGAGTTGTCGGCCTGGGGCGCAGAACGTGGCATGGCGGCGGACTGGACCGGGCTGGTGGACGCCTGGCGCGGCGCCTATGCGCCCAGCATGGACCGCGTTCGCCGGGGCGAGCTGGCCTGGACCAAGCTGGACGACCTGCACATGGCGTCCTTGCGGGAGCTTGCGCCGGGGTTCGGCGCGGGCGGCCTCTCGGAGTCCGACATGGCATGGATCAACGCCGGGTGGCAGCGGCTGCGCCCGTGGCCGGACACGGTGCCCGGACTGCAGGCGCTGCGTCCCCGCTACGTGCTGGCGCCGCTCAGCAATGGCAACGTGTCGTTGCTGGTGCATATGGCGCGCGGGGCCGGGCTGCCGTGGGACATGGTGTTCGCTGCCGAGGTGTTCGGCCACTACAAGCCGGATCCTGAAACCTACCTGGGCGCCTGCCGGTTGCTGTCCTTGAACCCGGAGCAGGTGATGCTGTGCGCTGCCCACAACTACGACCTTGCCGCGGCGCAGAAGCTTGGGCTTCGGACGGCCTTCATCCCGCGCCCAACCGAGTACGGGCCGCTGCAGGTGCGGGACCTTGGGCCGGAGGGCAAATGGGACGTGGTGGCGGCTGACATGCAGGGCTTTGCCGCGCGCATGATGGCGTGACGCGCCGGAGCAGGGCAGGGGGCACCGGGCCAGTCGTGCAATCGCCAGCCGCACAATCCCGATCCCATGCGTTGCAGCCCCGGCTGCACCCTGCTACACGCAGCGCAATGTCGGAGCGTGGCGCAGCCTGGTAGCGCACTTGTCTGGGGGACAAGGGGTCGTGGGTTCGAATCCCGCCGCTCCGACCATCCGTTCAGCCCGGCAGCAGCACCGTCGCCACCGCCTGCGCCGCAATCCCCTCGCCCCGCCCTGCGAAGCCCAGCCGCTCCGTCGTCGTCGCCTTCACGGACACCAGGCCCGGCGCCAGCCCCATCAGCTCGGTGATTCGTGCCTCCATCGCTGCGGCATGCGGCGCGATCTTCGGGCGCTCGCAGATCAATGTCACGTCGGCATTGGCCAGCCGCCCACCCCGGGCTGCAATGCGCCCGGCTGCGTGGACCAGGAACCGCGCGCTGTCCGCGTCCTTCCAGGTCGCCTCGGTCGGCGGGAAGTGCCGCCCGATGTCGCCCTCCGCCAACGCGCCATAGATGGCATCGCACAGGGCATGCAGGCCCACATCGGCGTCGGAGTGTCCGGCCAGGCCGCGCTCATGCGGGACGGTGATGCCGCACAGCACCAGGGGCCGCCCGGCCTCCAGCACATGGACGTCGAAGCCGGTGCCGACGCGCGGCACCAGGGGCGGCAGCAGCAAGCGTTCCAGGCGCACCAGGTCCTCCGGGTAGGTCAGCTTGATGTTGTCATCGTGCCCCGGCACCAGCCCGACCGGCAGACCCGCCTGCTCCAGCAGGGAGGCGTCGTCCGTCGCACCCGGGCCGGCGGCGCGGTGCAGATCCAGCAGCGTCGCGAACCGGAACGCCTGCGGCGTTTGCGCCCGGTACAGCCCTTGGCGCGGCACGGTCTCCCCGACCACGCCATCCCGGGCGCGCTTGAGCGTGTCGGCGACGGGCACGCCGGGAATGGCGCCATGCAGCGTGTCGAGTGCGGCGACCAGCGCGGCCATGGTGCCCGGCGGCACGAAGGGGCGTGCCGCATCGTGCACCAGCACCAGGTCGGGCGCGTGCGGGGCCAGCGCCTCCAGGCCCGCCAGCACGCTGTCCTGCCGCTCCGCGCCGCCTGCCACGGGGGGCAGGTGGTCCAGCCCGGCCAGCGCCGAGCCAAGCTGCGCGGCGTCGCCGACCGGCTGCAGCAGGTGTACGTGCGGTGCCAGCGCCTCCGCGGCCCAGCGCACCACGGGGACCCCGCCGATGGCGGCATACTGCTTCGGTTGGCCCGCGCCGAAGCGCTGGCCTGATCCGGCGGCGACGAGTAGGGCAGCTATTTGCATGCGCGTGCATTGGCCAGCCGCGGCACCCGCCGTCAACCCATGCACAACTCATCCAGCCCGTGCAGAGGATGATTGCACATGGGCCACGCAGGCTTTACTTTGCTCAAATCATGGGCAACCCAGAAAACACACCCAAGCTGGCGCCGATCACCCTGGGCACCGGAGCGCACCTCGTGACCCTCGATGTGCCAGTGATCCTGGCCCCCATGTCGGGCGTGACCGACCTGCCGTTCCGGCGCCTTGCCAAGCAGCAAGGCGCTGGGTTGGTGGTATCTGAGATGATCGCCTCCTGGGCGATGGTGCGTGAGAACCGGGCGACGCTCCGCATGGCGGAGGTGGACGGCTGCGGCGGGCCGAGCGCAGTCCAACTCGCCGGGTGCGAGCCTGCTGCGATGGCGGAAGCCGCCCGCATCGCCGTCGGCCACGGCGCCGACCTGGTGGACATCAACTTTGGCTGTCCCGTGAAGAAGGTCGCCATCGGCCAGGCCGCCGGGTCCGCCCTGATGCGGGACGAGGCCGCAGCAGCGCGCATCCTGGAGGCGACGGTGCGCGCCGTCCCAGTGCCGGTCACGCTCAAGATGCGCATGGGCTGGGATCATGCCAACCTGAACGCCCCCGCGCTGGCCCGCATCGCGGAGGAGAGCGGCATCCGGATGGTGACGGTTCACGGACGCACCCGGCAGCAGTTCTACACCGGCGCAGCCGACTGGCGCTTCATCGCCGGCGTCAAGGCGGCGGTGCGTCTGCCGGTGATCGCCAACGGCGACATCCTGACCGAAGATGACGCCCTGGAAGCGCTGCGTCAGTCCGGCGCGGACGGCGTGATGATCGGGCGCGGCTGCTACGGACGCCCCTGGTTTCCCGCCCAGGTCGCCCGCTTCCTGATGACCGGGGCACGTGGGACCGAGCCTGCGCTCGCCGAGCAGAAGGCGACCATGATGGCGCACTACCGGGCCATGCTGTCCCACTTCGGCACGGACGCCGGGGTGCGCCTGGCGCGCAAGCACCTGAGCTGGTATTCGCGCGGCCTGTTCGGATCGGCGGAGTTCCGCTCCGCGGTCATGCGGACCGCCGACCCCGCAGCGGTCGTGGCGCTGGTGGACAGCTTCTTCGACCCGCTGATCGCTCGCGGCGCCGCGCGCGTGCAGGAGCCGCTGGCTGCATGAAGGGCGCGCTCGCCCGCGGCCGGCTCAAGCTGGTCGAGAAGCTGACGCCCCGGGCAGTCCAGCCCGAGGTGGACTCCCACGCCGTGCTGAGTGCGCTGCCGGTGCCAGTGCTGGTGCTGGACGGGCAGGACAGGTTCCGCTTCGCCAACCAGGCTGCCGAGCAGTTCCTGGGCGTCTCGCTGCTGCAGCTTGGCAACATGACGCTGGGATCGCTGGTGCCGGAGGACAACCCGATCTTCTCCTTGCTGGCGCAGGTGCGCCGCGTGGGGACCACCATCTCCGACCACGACCTCACGCTTGAAAGCCCGCGCCTGCACAAGCGCGGCATCACCGTGCAGGCCGCCCCGATGCTGGAGGAGCCGGGGTGCGTGCTGCTGACGCTGCAGGACAGCAGCGCCGCCCGCACGCTGGACCGGCAGATGAAGTTCCGTGGCGCCGCCCGCAGCGTGACAGGCATGTCGGCCATACTGGCACATGAGATCAAGAATCCTTTGTCCGGCATACGCGGCGCGGCGCAACTGCTGGAGGCCAGCGTCGTGGACGGCGACCGCGAGCTGACCGTGCTGATCCGGGACGAAGCCGACCGCATCCGCGCCCTGGTGGACCGGATGGAGGTGTTCGGCGACGGTCCCATCGAGCGGCGGCCGGTGAACATACACCGGGTGCTTGAGCATGTGCGTCGCCTGGCCAGCAGCGGCTTTGCGGCGCATGTCAGGATTGCCGAAAGCTACGACCCCTCGCTGCCGCCGGCATGGGCCAACCGCGACCAGCTCGTCCAAGTGCTGCTCAACCTGGTCAAGAACGCCGCCGAGGCCGTCACCGATGACGCCAGGTTGTCGGAGCGCGGCGGGGGCGAGATCGTGCTGACCACCTCCTACCAGCATGGCGTGCGCCTGGCCGTCGCCGGCAGCCCGCACCGGCTGGACCTGCCGCTGGTCGTCACCGTCCGCGACAACGGACCTGGCATCCCCGACGACATGCGCCCGCACTTGTTCGAGCCGTTCGTGACCAGCAAGCCCACGGGCAGCGGCCTCGGTCTTGCACTGGTGGCCAAGATCATCGGCGACCATGGCGGGCTGATCGAGGTGGACAGCCGGCCGGGGCGCACCGAGTTCCGCCTGTCGCTGCCGGTCGTGACCGAGACCGAGACCGAAGCCGACCCGGCCTGATCCACGCGACGTGAGAGCACCAAGATGACCCCGCCCACCGTCCTGGTTGCCGACGACGACCGCTCGATCCGCACGGTGCTGACCCAAGCGCTGGGCCGCAGCGGCTACCAGGTCCGCTGCACCGGCAACGCCGCGACTCTATGGCGTTGGGTGGAGGACGGGGAGGGGGATCTGGTCATCACCGACGTGGTGATGCCTGACGAGAACGGTCTGGATCTTATCCTGCGCATCAAACGCATCCGCCCGGAACTGCGCGTGGTGGTCATGAGCGCGCAGTCCACCCTGATGACGGCCGTGAAGGCGGCGCAGCGCGGCGCCTTCGAGTACATGCCCAAGCCCTTCGACCTGAAGGAGCTGCTGAATGTCGTCGCCCGCGCCCTGGCCGCCCCGCCCGCCGCGCCCGAGACCCCGCCGCCCGAGAGGGACGCCGAGGAGCGGCTGCCGCTGATCGGGCGCAGCGTGGCGATGCAGGAGATCTACCGCTCCATCGCCCGCCTGACGACGACCGACCTGACGGTGATGGTCAACGGCGAGTCCGGCACCGGCAAGGAGCTGGTGGCCCGCGCCCTGCACGACTATGGCCGGCGGCGCAGCGGGCCGTTCGTCGCGATCAACATGGCCGCGATCCCGCGCGAGCTCATCGAGAGCGAGCTGTTCGGCCACGAGCGCGGCGCCTTCACCGGCGCCATGAACCGCGCCCAGGGCCGGTTCGAGCAGGCGGCCGGCGGCACCCTATTTCTGGACGAGATCGGCGATATGCCGGCGGAAGCCCAAACCCGGCTGCTGCGCGTGCTCCAGGAAGGCGAGTTCACCACCGTCGGCGGGCGCCAGCCCGTGCGCGCCAATGTCCGCATCGTCGCCGCCACCCACCGCGACCTGCGCCAGGCCATACGCGCCGGGCAGTTCCGCGAGGACCTGTTCTATCGCCTGAACGTCGTCCCCATCCGCCTGCCGCCGTTGCGGGAACGGCTGGAGGACATCCCCGTCCTGGCCCGGCACTTCCTCGAGAAGGCCCGTGAAAGCGGCCTGCAAGCCAAGACCTTGGACCCTGCCGCCATGGACCGCCTGCGTCAGCACCGCTGGCCCGGCAATGTCCGTGAGCTGGAGAACCTGATGCGCCGGCTGGCCGCCCTGTATCCGCAGGAGACCATCGGCGACGAGGTCATCACGGCGGAGCTGACGGAAATCGGGGGTGATCCCGCCGACGCTCCGTCCGGTGCCGGGCAGGAGCCGCTGGCGCTGGCCGTGGAGCGGCACATACGCACCTTCCTGGCTGCCAGCCGGGACGGGATGCCGATGCGCGACATCTACGACCAAGTCATCGCCGAGGTGGAACGTCCGCTGATCCAGATGACCCTGTCTGCCACCCGCGGCAACCAGATCAAGGCCGCTGCAATGCTCGGGCTGAACCGCAACACGCTCCGCAAGAAGATACGCGACCTGGACATACCCGTCGTCCGCGGAATCGGTTAGGCCGCCTGGCGATGAACGCCGTCACCAAGCCGTTCCAGATCGGCTCCGGGACTCCGCCGCGCTCGCTGATGCGCCGCGTGCTGGACGCGGCGCTGGGCAAGTTCGTGACTCTGCTGCTCGCGGCCGTGGCGCTCGTGCTGGTGGTGGCGACCTTCATCGTGCTGTCGGGCGGCACGTCGCTGACTCTGCGGCCGAACCTGGTGTTCGGCATGGTGCTGTCCAACCTGGTCGTGCTGCTGCTGCTAGGCGCGGTGCTGGCGGGCCGGCTGACGCGGGTGTGGGTAGAGAGGCGGCGCGGCTCCGCCGGGTCGCGCCTGCATGTGCGGTTGGTGATGATGTTCAGCGTCGTCGCGGTCACGCCGACAATCGTGCTGGCGGTGATGGCGACGGCGTTCTTCAACCTCGGCATCCAGTCCTGGTTCAATGACCGCGTCCGCACCGCGCTGAACGAGGGACTGGAGGCGTCGCGCGGATACCTGGAGGAGCATCGCAACAACATACGCAGCGACGCCCTCAGCATGGCGATCACCCTGTCAACCCTGGGACCGACGCCGCAAAGCGATCCCTTCACGTTTGGACAGGAGTTGAAGACCCAGGCCGCCCTGCGCGGGCTGACCGAGGCCATCCTGTTCGACCCCTCCACGAACGAGATTTCAGGTGTCAGCAAGCTGGACGGGCAGGAAGTCGAGCCTGCGACGTGGGAGGAGACGGATCGTGCACGCGGCGGGGAAGTCGTCGTGCTGGGAGCTCCGGACGACCGCCGGGTCCGTGCCCTGGTGCAGCTCAACATGACGCCGCCGCTGATGCTGCTGATCAGCAGGCCGGTTGACCAGGCGATCCTGGAACACCAGCAACGCACGGAGCAGGCCGTCGCCGAGTATCAGCAGCTCGATGCGAACCGGTCGAGCCTGCAGGTTTGGTTCGCGCTGATCTTTGCGCTCGTGGCCCTGCTGGTGCTGTCCGCTGCAGTCCTGATCGGGCTGGTGCTGGCCAACCAGATTGCCCGTCCCATCGGCCGGCTGATCCTCGCGGCGGAGCGCGTGCGCGCCGGGGACCTGGCCGTGCGGGTGCCGGAAATCCTGAGCGAGGACGAGGTGGCCGGCCTGTCTCGCGCCTTCAACCGTATGACCGGCCAGTTGGCGGCGCAGCGGACCGAGTTGATGGACGCCTACAGCCAGATAGACGAGCGGCGGCGCTTCACGGAGACCGTGCTGGCGGGAGTGTCCGCAGGGGTGATCGGCCTTGATGCCGGGGCGCACGTGGAGCTGCCCAACCGTGCCGCCAGCGAGCTGGTCGGCCGGGATCTGATGGCCGCGATTGGCGCCTCCCTTGGGGACGTGGTGCCGGAGTTCGCGCCGTTGCTGGCCGAGGTGGCGGAAGCGCCTGAGCGCGCGCGCACCGCGGAGGTCCAGATCGGCCCGGCGTCCCGCCGCCGCACCTTGCTGGTCCGGGTCGGCACTGACAACCGCGGCGCCCGAACCGAAGGCTACGTCGTGACCTTCGACGACATCACCGAATTGCAGTCCGCCCAGCGCAAGGCTGCCTGGGCCGACGTGGCGCGGCGGATTGCGCACGAGATCAAGAACCCGCTCACCCCAATCCAGTTGTCGGCGGAGCGGCTGAAACGGCGCTTCACGAAAGAAATCACCTCCGATCCCGAGACCTTTGCCCAATGCGCCGACACCATCGTGCGCCACGTCGGCGACATCGGACGCATGGTGGACGAGTTCTCCGCCTTCGCGAGGATGCCGCAGCCGGTGCTGCGGCCGGAGGACGTGGGCCGGGTCGCGCGGGAGGCGCTGGTGCTGCAGCGCAGCGCCCGGCCTGAGATCATGTGGGAGACGAGCATACCCGAACGCGGCCCCATCGCCGTCTGCGACCGCCGCCTGCTCGGCCAGGCCCTGACCAACCTGCTGCAGAATGCCGCTGACGCCGTCGCCATGCGTCCGCGTGAAGCTGGCGAGCCGGCCGGCCGCATCAGCTTGTCGGTGGCCGCCGCAGATGGCGTCGTGTCGCTGCAGGTGTCCGACGACGGCGTGGGTCTGCCGGTGGCGGACCGCGACCGCCTGGCGGAACCTTACGTCACGCATAAGCCGAAGGGCACCGGCCTTGGTCTTGCCATCGTCAAGAAGGTTATGGAGGACCACGGCGGCGGCCTGGCCCTGGACGACCGCCCCGGCGGACCCGGCGCTGTCGCCACGCTGACGCTACCATTGATGGCCGCCCACGCGGCAACGGCGTAAAGGAGCCGCATGGCCCACGAGATACTGATCGTTGACGACGAACCCGACATCCGGATGCTGATCGAGGGCATCCTTGAGGACGAAGGCTACACCGTCCGGCAAGCCGGCGACTCCGATGCCGCCCTGGCCGCCTTCCGTCATCGGCGCCCGTCACTGGTCATCCTGGACATCTGGCTGCAAGGCTCCCGGCTGGACGGCCTCGGCATCCTGAAGGCGATCCACTCGGAGGAGCCGCAGGTTCCCGTGGTGATGATCAGCGGCCACGGCACCATCGAGACCGCGGTCGCCGCCATTCAGCACGGCGCTTACGACTTCATCGAGAAGCCGTTCAAGTCCGACCGCCTGCTGCTGATCGTCCGCCGCGCGCTGGAAGCAGCGCGGCTGGCGCGGGAGAACGCCGAGCTGCGGCTGCGCGCGGGCTTCGACTCCGAATTAACCGGTCACAGCTCCGCCATCACGCAACTGCGCGCCGCGGTGGAGCGGGTGGCGCCGACCGGGTCGCGCGTGCTCATCAGCGGCCCCGCTGGGTCGGGCAAGGAGGTTGCGGCCCGCATGGTCCATGCCCGGTCCCGCCGCGCCGACGGGCCGTTCGTGGCGCTGAACTGCGCGACGCTGGCCCCGGCCCGGTTCGAAGAGGAGCTGTTCGGCGTGGAGGCCGGGGCGGACGCCAACGCCCAGCCCCGCCGCGCCGGGGTGCTGGAGCGGGCGCATGGCGGCACCCTGCTGCTGGACGAGGTGTCCGACATGCCGTTGGAGACCCAGGGCAAGATCGTCCGGGCTCTGCAGGACCAGACGTTCGAGCGCCTGGGCGGCTCGTCCCGCGTCAAGGTGGACGTGCGCGTGCTGGCCACCACCAACCGTGACCTGGCCATCGAGATCAGCCATGCCCGTTTCCGGGAGGACCTGTACTACCGTCTGGCCGTCGTGCCGATCCGGATGCCGAGCCTGAAGGAGCGGCGCGAGGACGTGCCGGAGTTGGCCCGGCACTTCCTGGAGCGCAGCGCCGAGACCAGCGGCATCCCCGGGCGCGAGCTGTCCACCGATGCCACCACCGCCCTGCAAGCCTACGACTGGCCCGGCAATGTCCGCCAGTTGCGGAACCTGATGGACTGGCTGCTCATCATGGCGCCGGGCGGCCCGCAAGACGCCATACGCGCCGAGATGCTGCCGGCCGAGATCAGCCAGGGCGCCCCGGCGCTGCTGAATTTCGATCCAACCGCGGACTTGATGGCCCTGCCGCTGCGGGAGGCGCGGGACCTGTTCGAGACGCAGTACTTGCAGGCGCAGTTGCTGCGCTTCGGCGGTAACATCAGCCGCACCGCGGGATTCGTGGGCATGGAGCGCAGCGCGCTGCACCGCAAGCTGAAGCAACTCGGCGTCAACTCCGACGAGCGGGGGTCATGAGCCGGGTCGCCTACGTCAACGGGCGCTACCTGCCGCAACGGGACGCCAGCGTGAACGTCGAAGACCGCGGCTACCAGTTCGCGGACGGCATATACGAGGTGCTGTATCTCTGCCGCGGGCGGTTCGTGGATCTGGACCGGCACCTTGACCGGCTAAAGCGGTCGCTGGGGGAAGTGCGTATTGCATCGCCCATGGGGCGGAACGCGCTGCTGCACGTGCTGCAGGAGGTCGCGCGGCGGAACCGGCTCCAGGACGGGCTGCTCTACATGCAGGTCACGCGCGGCGTGGCGCGCCGGGACCACGCTTTCCCGTCAAGGCCGGTCCCGCCCGCGCTGGTCGTGACGATCCGCCGCACCCCGCCATTCCCTGCCAGCGTGGACGGCTGGGGCGGCACGGCGATCACCCACTCCGACGAGCGCTGGGCGCGCTGCGACATCAAGAGCACCGGCCTGCTGCCGAATGTCCTGGCTCGGCAAGCCGCCCGGGAGGCTGGGGCCGCCGAGGCCATCCTGATCCGTGACGGCATGGTGACGGAAGGGGCCGCGACCAGTATCTGGATCGTGGATGGGCGCGGGGTGGCCTGCACCCGGCACCTCGCCAACGACATCCTGCCCGGCTGCACCCGCGACGCCCTGCTGGCCGTGATGGCCGGCGCTGGCGTGGCCGTAGAGCAGCGCCCGTTCAGCGAAGCCGAGCTGCGCGCCGCGCCAGAGGTCTTCCTGACCAGCGCCACCAGCTTTGTGAAGCCGCTGCTGGCCATTGACGGCACCCCCGTGGGCAATGGCACACCCGGCCCAGTGACCCGCAAGCTGTTCGACCTGTTTGCGCAGCATGTGACCCAGAGCTGAGGCTGCGCCTGCTCCCTCTCCCTCCGGGAGAGGGAGCATCCAGGCACGTTGATCCGCCCTTGCGGATTGCCCATATCCCCCGCTCACAACGACCCTCGCCCCACAACGGCCCACTTCTTGCTGCTGTGTGGTGGCGACAACAACAAGGACACGAACGTGGCCACAGACAAACCGCAGAACGTCCAGGACGTGTTCCTGAACCATGTGCGCAAAGCCAAGACGCCGGTTACGGTGTTTCTCGTAAATGGGGTGAAGCTGCAGGGCATCATCACTTGGTTCGACAACTTCTCCGTCCTGCTGCGCCGGGACGGGCACACCCAGCTTGTTTACAAGCACGCCATCAGCACCGTCATGCCCGGCGCTCCGATCATGTTGTTCGACGGCGCCAAGGAGGGCGGCATGGACGCGACACCTCGGATGCAGGAGGCGGCCCCTGGCAGCGCGGATTGAGACCGCGGCCGCGCCCACGCGCGCGGCCGTCGTGCTGCCCTGGGAAAAGCCGGGCCGCCAGGATGCCGGCCGCGCCGCCGAGGCGCAGATGGCCGAAGCCGTGGGCCTAGCCGCGTCCATTGGCCTGATCGTCGTCCATGAGGCGACGGTGCCCCTCCGCACCCGCCGCTCGGCGACGCTGCTGGGGCAGGGGCAGATCGCCACCATTGGCGAGGCCATTGCAGCCGAGCATGTGACGGTCGCCATCGTGGACGCGCAGTTGACGCCGGTGCAGCAGCGCAACCTGGAGCGCGCCTGGGAGTGCAAGGTCATAGACCGCACCGGCCTGATCCTGGACATTTTCGGGGAGCGCGCTCGCACCAAGGAGGGCGCCATGCAGGTCGAGCTGGCGCACCTGGAATACCAGCGCAGCCGCCTTGTCCGGTCCTGGACCCACCTTGAACGGCAGCGCGGCGGCTTCGGCTTCCTGGGCGGCCCCGGCGAGACGCAGATCGAGGCCGACCGGCG
>CAXUHB010000010.1:0-113168 GCA_964250755.1 uncultured Acetobacteraceae bacterium
GCAGCAGGCCTCTTGCACCCAAGGGGCCGTCCACACATGCAAGCCGCTACACCTAGGGCGCGGCTGGCCGTTCTGAGGATTCGCATGACCGTCCATACAATCGAACTCGTATGCCCGATGCTGACCATAGTCGGGATCTGGGCGGACTATCTCGGCCGGCACTACGCCGAAATCGTGGCCAATAAGCCGCTGAAGTCGTTCGGCTGGGAGGCCACCATCCCCACCGTGTTCTCCCTCATGTTGCTGGGGCTTGCCCTCCTAGTAGCAGTAAAAGCCGGACAGGACGTACACTCGACGCCGTACTTGGTGACGGCCTTCTACGCGGTCGTCGCCGTGGTACTCGTGGTCTTCGCGGGCTGGGCGTTCGTCCAGCTACACAACGAGAAGATAAGCATTCCCATCGTCTCGGCCCGGATAGCCGGGTTCCTGGGCCGCCATGAGGGGAAGATTAAGCCATGTGCGGAGACGTTGGGCCTTCCGATTGCCACGGTCGTCTGTCTGATCGAAGTAGGGATCTACATCTTTGGGGCCCTGACCCACTGAGGCAGGGCGGCGGATGAACGATCATGGGCCGGCGCTGACGTCTGCGGAGGCAGCCGCGCTCCATGATCGTCGCGAGCCCGTCGCCTGGTTCGCGCTGCCGGCGCCCTCCGGCAACGGGGCGGTCGCCTGGGCGCACACCGAGGCGCACCACGGCGGGCGGCTGCTGCCGGGGCACCTGGCCGCCGATGACATCGACGGGCTGCGCGCCTTGATGCCGAAGGGGCTGGAGTTCGACCCCGAGGTCGGGGCCGGGTCGCCGCCGGGATGCCTGGGCTGGTGGTGGGATCCCGTCACGGGTCGGCCTGCAGAGGATGGACGGGACCGGCGCTAGCGGGAAACATCGCACGCGGGCCACGGGGCAACCCGTCACGGCCGGCCCGCGGCGGACGCGACGACATCAACGATCGAAGGAAATGCCATGCAGCCACCGCAGCCGACCGTGCGACAGACGTCAGCCTCCGACCGCTATAGGCGGGCCATCAGGTGCCTCATGGGCAGCGCCGATCCACTGAACGACATGAGTGAGGGGGATAAGAACCAGGTGCTGGGCATCATCGCCGATCTGGAGGTGGCGGACTGGGCTGAACAGCAGACCATACTCGATGAGGTCTTCGAGGGAAGGGCGGACGCTAGAAAGGAGTTCCACGACGCCGCGACGGAAAACATCAAGGAGTCGCGCGAAGTCGCGGCAGAACACAGGGTGGCGTTCCTCGAAGCCTTGCGGACAGAGGTCGAACTCATATGGGCTGAGAAGATCGAACGCGCGGCGGACGCCACCGATGAACCGGAGGCGGACGACGAGCCAGCCACGACCGTGCCTGGAGGGAGCGGGCCCAGATAGCCTTACGCCTCCGCAGGCACCCAGAACTCAGGACGACGGGGCGTCCGCCTGCTAACGCAGGGATGCCTGTAGCGCGACAATCTGGATGAGCATTGAGCGGCGATCAGGATGGTGATCTGGCTGCGCTTGGGCTGATGATTGTCGCGCCAGATTGCCGCTGGCAAGCGGCAAGTTCGGCGCTGGGTCAGTCGGCGTGTTCCAAGGCTGGTTCCGGCGTTGGCGTGGTTGGCTTGGCGGCTGGGCGCGCTTTGCGTGATGTGGCGGCGCGCTGTCGGTAGCTTTCGACGTTCATCTCGACAACGACCGAGTGGTGGACCAGGCGGTCGATGGCGGCGATGGTCATGGCGGGATCGGGGAACACCTTGTTCCACTCGCCAAAGGGCTGGTTTGCGGTAATCATCATGCTGCGGCGCTCGTATCGCTTGCTGATCAGCTCGAACAGGACGGAGGTTTCGGCCTGGTCCTTGCGGACGTAGGACAGGTCGTCGAGCACGAGCAGGCCGTAGCGATCGAGCTTGGCCAACGCGGCTTCAAGGGCCAGGTCCTGGCGGGCGGCTTGCAGGCGCTGCACCAGCTCGGTGGTGCGGGTGAACAGCACGCGGTAGCCGTTCTCGACCAGGGCGCGGCCGAGGGCGGCGGCGACGTGGGTCTTGCCTGCGCCGGGCGGCCCGAACAGCAGCAGGTTCTTGCCCTTCCCCAGCCAGGCGTCGCCGGAGGCGAGTGCCGCCACGCGCGCCCGGCTGAGCATGGGCACGTGGGCGAAGTCGAAGCCGTCAAGGGTCTTGTCCGGCGGCAGGCGGGCGTCGGCCAGGTGGCGCTCGATGCGCCGCCGCGCGCGCTCGGCCATCTCCAGCTCGGCCAGCGCTGACAGGAACCGCGCCGCGGGCCAGCCCTCGCGGTCGGAGCGCTCGGCCATCTCGGCCCACAGGCGGCCGATGGCGGGCAGGCGCAGCTCGCCCAGCAGCAGCGGCAGGCGGGCGGTGTCCACCTCGACGGCGTGCGATGCGGGGCGGCTCATCGCTGCGCGCCCATGGCCGTGCCGCCGTGTGGCGCCTGGTTCGGCGCCAGCAGGGCGTCGTAGATGGCGGGCGAGGGCAGCGTCACCGTGACCTCCGGCACGCGCCCCGGAGCGGGTCCGAACCGGGCCTCCAAGGTGGCGAGGTCCGGCAACGCGCCCGCCTCGGCCAGGTGGTCCAGCTCGCCCGCCAGCTCGGCCTCGCAGGCCCGCTCGTGGGCCAGCACCAGCAGGCCGACCATGACCCGGCACGCCGTCCGCGGCGGCCCTGCCGCCACTAGCCCCTCCCAGGCGCGGCGGTAGGGGGTCACGCCATAGAACGGGCAGAATTGCACGGTTGGCGGAACTGACCGGGAACGCCGGCCCCGCATAGCCTGTCCCAGTTGAACCAGGCCAGCGCGAGAGCTTGTAGTCTCTTGATTTCATTAGGTGTCGTTCCGGCCCAAACAGACCTAAGTTCAACCGGGACGAAGGCTTGGGTTTCAAGATGATGCCAGAATGACTCTATGGATTCCATAGCTGGATCAGCGGTTTACGTCGCGAACTGTGCTATTCTGCCCGTTCCATGGCGTGACCCCAGCAGGGTCACGCCGGGACGGCGCAGCTCGGCGTGCAGCCGCGGCCAGTCCGGCTGCGGGCGCGACGGCTCGGCCACGAACGGCGGGCTGAACAGCCTGCGCTCCAGCACCGCGTCGTCCAGCCCGTCCGGCACCGGCCAGGTGATGCCCAACACGCCGGCGCGGCGCAGGTACTCGGCCACCGTGTAGCGGCTGATGCCGACCATGGCCGCGACTTGGTGGCCGCTGTGGCCGCAGACGTGTGTGAGGCGAAGCACTTCTCGAACCTGACGCATTGGCAGTCTCTGGCCTGGCATGGCGCTCCCCGGGATCACTGGGAAGCCACCGTGCGCTCGGTGGATGACTGCTCGCGAGCAGCGCCGGCCGCCCTACTCAGGGGTGGCTGGGATGCCTCGGAATGGGTGGCTGGCTTCGGTCGGAGTCACTGGCTGGCTTGCGTCGGAATACCCGGCTGGGATCCGTCGGAATACGCAACAACCGCCTGCCACGTTCTGGGGACGCCGATGTTCCTGGCCCGTTCACCCACCGTGCCATGCCGCTCGCTCCATGATGTAACCCCCCCAAGTCCATCAAGCGCTCGACATCTCGACTTGTTGGCCTGCATATTGCCCAACAATCCGACCTGGCTGCAATAAGAAGTGTCGACAAGTTGAGGTGTCTGAATGCTGACGTTGGCGATGATCGCCCAGAAAGGCGGAACTGGTAAGACAACTCTGGCGCTCTCGCTGGCTGTCGCGGCCGAGGCTGCAGGACGTAGCGTTCTGGTGGTCGATCTCGATCCTCAGGCAAGCGCGTGCAAGTGGAGTGATCGCCGACCGGGAGACTCTCCCTCAGTCATTGATGCACAGCCTGCCCGACTGGCGGCGGCCTTGGTCAAGGCGCAGCAGGCCGGGATTGATCTTGTGATTGTTGATACGCCAGCCCGAGTAGAGCAGGCCGCTGCGGAGGCGGCGAAGGTAGCCGACCTGGTTCTCATCCCTTGCAAACCATCCATCCTCGACTTGGAAACACTTCGGGCAACGGTGGACTTGGTCCAAGGGCGGTCGCGAAGAGCGCCCTTGGTCATCCTCAACTCGGTTCCGGCGCAGGGCACCCGCCACGAGCAGGCGGCCGAAGCGATCATTGGGATGGGATTGGAGGTCTGCTCTGCTTACATTGGGCAGCGCGTGGCTTTTGAGTATGCGGCACAGGCCGGACAGACTGTCACCGAGTATGAGCCAGAAGGCCGGGCCGCTTCGGAAATCAGACAGCTCTACGAGTCAGTATGTCGACATGTCGGTATGCCGACGAAGGAGTTGGCTGAATGAGCAAGCGGCCAAACTTGGCAGCGGTCACGGCAGCTGCCGGCAGCACCAGGCGCACGCCCGAGGCGACGCTGGTCCCCTCTGCCCCTCTAGGTGGTGAGGCCATAAGTAGGGTCACACCGCGGACACGGATGGGTACTAAGCAGGTCGCTGCACACTTCCCTGAAGATGTTGCATGGCAACTCCGTGCGCTCGCCGTCGATCGGAAGACCACGGTCCAAAATCTCATGGCTGAAGCGCTGAACGACCTGTTCGCCAAGTACGGGAAGCCAGAGGTGGCACCGATGGAACGGCGGCGCTGAGTGTCCCATTGTTGCTAAAGCGACAGTTCGATGTGTCGAAGTGTCGACAGATGGTAGTAACATTGACCCAACGAGGTAGAACTTGCTGCGGAAAGCGCGCGCTTTAGTAGGAGTCACGACATAGGACGGGTGCTGGACTCACGCTAAGCGGGACGGGTCAGGAACATGAAGCGGCGGTTGGCGGGCCGGTAGCGCCGAATTCGACCCTAGATGGACGTTTCTGGGATACTCCGACGAGCCTCGATCAACTCCGCGCATCGGTGCGCAATCGCAGGAAGACGGTGGGCCAAATCTTGCAGAACTTGCTCCATGTCGGAGCGGTTCTTGAACGGGAACACCTCCAAGTGGAGTGCAACGCGCGCCTTCCGAACGTCGCTGGTTTCTCGAAGCCATCCCTCGCAGGTGCGCGAAATGGCTGCACCGTTGTCGGACGTCTGCCAAGCTGCAATGCTCAGGAGGTCAGACAACAGACAAGGTGTGGTGCTCATCGGCGCAGTGTCGAAAACGGCATCTGCCAGGCCATCCTCGCCGAATGTCTCCACCACTCGGTCCACCGCTTCAAAGGCTGCATCGTAGCGATCGGGGCGCTCCTGTTCAATCAGGTTTAAAGCCTCCTCCAGGATAGCAGCCCGGTCCTTTACGTCTCCTATCGGCATCGCGGCTGTACTCCCGTGCGGTCTGCGAGCGAGGGGACCCGTCAGCCTGTCCCATTTGGACTATCCGTGCAGGGCCAGCGGGAAGGTGTTGATCCTGAGAGGGATGCCGTCGTCCCAGTCACCATATAGTTGATAAACTTTGCCTGGGTAAGCGGCCAAGCCAGCGGGCATGGACATGCGCCGGCTGGTCGGCCGCAACCTCGCCCGCATCCGCAGCGCCCAGGGGATGACGCAGGAGCAGCTGGCGGAGCGCTCCGGCTTCAGCCAGCAGTATCTGAGCGGGCTGGAGCGAGGCCGGCGCAACCCGACGGTCGTCACTGTCTACGAGCTGGCCCAAGCGCTCGGCGTCGGCCACCTCGACCTGCTGCGGCCCGATCCCCAGGACTAAGCTGCCGGCCAGCTTCTCAGGACGCCGCAGGCTGCGGGCCGTCGAGGTCCAGTTCGCGGCCATGCGCTACGAACGCCTATACGGCATTGGACGGCGGCTCGGCATCGACGGTGATAACAGCCATGCCTTATAGAGCTGTTCTGGACGAGGTACCCTCGTCCGCGTATTAGACTAAGAACAGCACGTCTTCTGCAAAACTGACGTAGGAAGTTAATTCCAGTTGTGAGAACTGACCCTGTCCAGTCAGGGTGGCATTTCACCGTTTTCGGGCGAAATGCTATCCTGATTTCGGGCAGCTCTCTTCCTCGGCTTCGGCTGGCGCACCGCCCGGCGCACTTCGGCTTCGACGAGGTGCCGCGTCGCATTGAGGCCAGTCAGACCCAGGTCGCTGTCATGCCGCTCTGCCTCCAACATCCTGCGGGCGACTGGCGCCACGCGCTTGACCACAGCATCCATCTCGCTGCCGGCTGCCCCCGATCCTGCTCCAGGCACCTGCTCCCAGGCGGCTACGACCAAGCGGTACAGCTTGCCGCCCACCGTTGCCTTGACTGCACCGATGCCTTGGTAGCGGCCCAGCAGCAGGGCAAGCTCGCGCGTGACGTGGGCACGCAGGTCGCCGTGAGTGTGGCTGTGCAGGTTCCCGGCCCCCCGTCGCACTCCCGTTCCGGACTGCGAGCCAGCGCGGCGTGCCAGGTAGCTGCGGGCGCTCTTGGCTGCCCGGGCCATCGCTTCCAAAGGCGGCACGCCTCCGGCCCAGGATTGTGCCAGCAGTTCGCGTGCGGCTGCGGCCGACGGCACTGGGGCCGGAACCGGCCCTTGCAGGCGCCTCGGCTTCTCCAAGTCCCGGAGGTCGCCATCAAGCTGGTCGCGCGTGATCTCGTCGAGGCTTGCCAGCTTGCGATGCAGCTTCCTGCAAAGATCTGCGACCTGGTCGAGACGCTCCAACTCCTCACGGATTGAGGGCGAGGCCTTCCATCGTTCGTGCTCAAGGGCGACATCACCGAGCAGGAAGTTGATCTTGTCCCGCACCCAGTCGCGCTCCTCCTGACTCACGTCCTGTTTGCCCAGGACCTGCTGGACGATGCCGTCCAAAGCCGTGTTCGACATCGACCATGCCCTCCATCCAGGCCCGACCGTAGCAGGTGCCGCGCGCCGCATCCTGCGCTTTGGCCGCGGTCAGGAGACGGGACCAGGAACGCCGTCCACTGCCGCATTTCCGCTTCGCGCGACTGTGCCGCACATGCTTGTTGTTGCCCATTCAGAATGGAGAGGCAGATGCAGGTGCGATCGATGGTGGCCGAGGCCGCAGCACTGGGACTGGCGGGATGCGGCGGCGCCAAGGCGGTCGTGAACGAGCCTTCGAAGATCACCTTGCGGCAGGCGCTGAAGGAGACGGTGGACGCGCTCTATGCCGCGCGCTACCGCTCCGCGAGCCACGGCGGCGTCGCCATCGGCTTGAACGCCTGCACGTTCACGGCAACGTTCAACGTCACCGCGACCGGGACCGACAAGCAGGGCCTGGTGCTCAACGTGGGTGCCCCCGCCGGTGCGCCGGTCACCGCGGGCCTGCAAGGATCGCTGGAGGCGACTGCCTCCGCGACGCGCGGCAACACCGTGGCCGTCACCTTCACCAGCCCTGCCTGCAACCCGGCGGACACGCTCGGCACGAAGCTGCCGAACGAAGTCGCCCACCTGCAATGGCAGATCGGCGCAGCGCGTTACGGCGGCTACCCGGCCGCAGAGCCGGCGCAGGGACGGTCCGGCGTTGGACGCCCGGATGTGAGGCCGGCCGCGCAACGTCTGGGGGCAGGGACGGCGGGTGCCCCAACGAACCCGTCTTCTACACCCTCCGCAGAGCCAGCCGCATCGGGTGGTATTCCGCCTAGCCAGGGACGGCGGCCTTGGAACCGACCGGACCTGTTCGCACTACCGCCTGGGTTCAGGCCGGATATAAGCAGGGTAGTCCCGAGCCAGGATCCCATCCTGCTTTACCCGCCTATAGGGACACCCGGAGATGCTTCCGCTCCGGTAAGGCCGGACGGCACGGCAGCTCCGCAAGCCCGGTGAGCTGAGCAGGCTGCCCGAGAGTGCTGTCGGCAGGTCCGGCGATACTTCCCACTGGCCCTTGCGGCCTGCTCCCGCGTCCGGTGTAGTCGTCTGCGGGTGGGCGCTGGTCCGGGCGTGCCCTTGCCGCACGTCAGCGGCAACCTGGAGCACGGCCCCCGCTGCACCGGTGCGGGGCAGACGGCCCGTTCGGAAGGATTGCGACGACACGATGCCGGACATGAACGCGCCAGCGCAGCCCAACGAGACCGGGCGCGCCGATGACCCCGACGGCGCCGAGGCACGCTCGGCCGAGGCGCGGATGCGCCGGGCCCTGGAGCAGCTTGGCACCCGCGCCAGCCCAGCCCCCGCCGGGGCCAACAACCGGGTCCGCGGCGTCGCCGGAGCCGCGGCGCCTTCCCGTGCTGCGGTGCGGCCAAAGGTGCGGGCGCGGTTCGTCAGGGACGGCGACGTGCCGGTGGTGCGCGTCCCGTCGCAGGCCCGCTCGCCGGGCGGGACCGGGCAGGAGCTGGCCGAGGAGCGCGCGGCGCGCGAGCGGGCGGAGCAGGCCCTGGCCGACGCGCGCGGCACCATCGGCCGCCTACAGGATGCCCGCACCCGGCTGGAGCAGGCGGCCCACGCGACGCAGGCAGCCGTGGCGGAGCGGGAGGCCACCATTATCGACCTCCGCATCGAACTGGCCCGCGTGACAAAGCAGCGCGATGCGGCGCTGGCCGACGCCGCCCGGGCCGAGGCGGCGAGGAAGCAGGCGGAAGCCAAGCCGGCGCAGGCGTCCCCCAGCGGGCCGGAGCCGGTTCGGTGGTGGCTGGATCATCTGCCAGCACGACGGTCATAGTTCTGCGCCCGGCGAGCAAGCTGCGCGGAGCCGGTGACCGCACGCCCATGACGCCCCTGCCCGGCATCGTCGACTCCTGGCACACTCCGCTTTTCGTGCTGGGCCGGCAGCATCCATCCTGACGCTGCACGGCCCCTTCAAGGACAGGCAATGACCCCTGCTGCCCCGATGCGACGCTGGCCTGCCGTCCTGTTCCTGGCTGCTGCTGCTTGGTTCGTCGTGGCGTCGTTGCTGCCGGTGGCCGTGCAAGCCTGGCGTGCCGTGGCCGTAGTCGCCCCGTTCGAGCCGAGCTTCGATGCCGAAACCGCACGCTTGTTCGATGAGACCGGGATCGTCGTCAAGGTCGGCCAGGCCAGCGAAGCCGGTACGGCAGCAGTCGGCCGCGAACTGGTGGCGGCAACGCAGCCGCTCCGTTTGGACATCTTGTTTGACCCGCAGCAAGCAGGCGAAGTGCATCTGCTCGCCACCGAGCCCGTGTCGCGCGGCCTGGGGCCGCAATGCCTGCCGGACGCCATCGAGCCGCTGCTCCGGCGCGAAGCGGCGGGCGGCGACCAAGTCTACCTGGCCAGCCTTGGCCTGGAGGTCGTTCAAGCCGCCTACGAGGCCGACCGCTTCGGCAGGCCGATGCTGCCGCGCTGGCTGCTTCCCGGGCTGGCCTCCCTGTGCGGGGCCCTAGCGTGGGCATCGCGGCGCTTTGGCCGCACGCCGGCGCCGGCGGGGCAATACACGCCCTCCCCGGCTCTCACGAACAAGCGGCGCTGCCTGCAGGCCGACCTGATCCGCATCGAAGCCAACATCGTCAAGGCACAGGCGTCCTTGGCCGAGTTGGATGCTTCGGTGCTCCCCGTCGTCGAACCGGACTGGTGGCAACGGTTGAACGTCATGAAGCGCGCCAAGGAGCGCCAGGACGCCGAACGTGCCCTGGCCGCGAAGGCGGCGCTGGCTGCAAAGCTGGCAGGGTTGGTGCAGTCCAAGGCGGCTGCTGAGGCGGAGCTGTCCAGGAACGAGCAGCAGTTCACCAGTGACCGGGAGCGCTTTGACCTTCGGCTGGAGGACAGGGCTTGGCGGGCGGGGGTCTCCCGGCGAGCCTTCGGGGTTCTAGCGACCGCGGCCGTGGCTCTGGCGGCAACTCACGCAACCATTGCCGTGGCCCTGCCCGGCGCCCTGATCTCTACAGCCTACCGTGACGAGATGCTGTTCCGCGGCGACTTGCTGGTCGCGACGGCCCTGGACGCGAACCCGGACCTGGAGGCCGTAGTCGGCGCCCGTTGCTTTGCGCGGGTCGTCCGGCCGGACCCGCAGGAAGCCGTGGTCGCGAGCGCCGCCGAGCCGGCGCACGCATGGTCGCCGATCATTGACCCCCCACCTCCCATACACGATCAGCACTGCAGGATCGGCATCCCATGTGGGCGTGCGTGCATCCCGGCCGGCCGCATGTGCCACATCGGCCAACCGACGCGCATCGGCCAGGCGTGCGGCAAAGGCTACATCGCCATGGCGAAGACTTGCCAGGTGGATCGCGCACCGCCGCCAATCACGCCCGTCGTGGCGCGGCCAACAGACACCGGCCCGCATTCCTCTCCAGCGTCGACCTTCGCCTACCCGACACCGAGCACCACGCCGAGCTACGTCCCACCACCGCCGTCGGTCACCGACAGCGCAAGCAGCACGGTGTCCCCGCCCTACCATGCAGTCACCCCGGCGCCGATGACACCGATGCCCAGTTCGCCGCGGACGGTTCACGTCGATAGCTACACGAAATCGAACGGCACTCAGGTGCAGTCCTACGACCGGACGGCACCCGGGCAAGGGTCGGGACGTGGGGGCCGGAGGTGAGGTCCCAGGTCGCGCCAAGCGGCTTGCCACAATCCATCGCCTCGCGTGTGCTTTGGCATCCGCCCTGTGGCAGTTGGCCTAGGATTGGAGTGGCCCCGCCCTGGTGGCCACCTGCCCCGGCAGGAGTGAGCGCTGAATGAGTGAGCCCTTCACCATTCGCGTCTTCGTGGCCGACGGCAACCCGGAGGGCGTGCGCCTCGTCGACCGGATGAACTGGACCGGCATCGGCGTGGTGTTCCCGCGTGAACGGTGGCAAGTGGCCCGCCTCCGCGCCGAACTCGGCCGCACGGGGGTCTACGTCCTAGTCGGCTACAAGGAAGGCGACGAGGACCTGCCCACGCTCTACATCGGCGAGGGCGACGCCGTGCGCGACCGCATCGACAGCCACGCCCAGACTAAGGAGTTCTGGGAGGACGGCTACGTCTTCACGACGTCCAACAACGGCCTGAACAAGGCGCACGTCCGTTGGCTGGAGCGCGAACTGATCCAGCAAGCCAAGAAGGCCGGGCGGAGCAAGCTCGACAACGCCACGGCGCCGCCAGAGCCGCCGCTCAGCGAGGCGGAGCGCGCCGACAGCCGAGCCTTCTTGCGGGAGATCCTGCAGGTGCTGCCGATCATGGGGCTGCGCGCCTTCGAGGAGCCGAAGCCTGTCGCGACCCCGCACGCGCCCATTGCGGCGCAGCCTTTGCCAGGCGCAGCTACCGCCAACGCCATCATCGGTCCCGGAACCCCGAACGACGTCGTGGTGGTGGTGCCCGCGCAGGAGGAGGGCTTCAAAGCCGTGTTCCTGGGCGAGCAGCGTTGGCGTGCCATCCGCATTGCGGGCGGCAAGCTGCAGCAGATACGCTACCTGGCGACCTACCAAACCAAGCCGATCTCGGCCGTGACGCACTATGCGTCAGTGGCGGAGATCGAGCCCTACGGCGAGGAAGGCAAGTACCAGCTGATCTTCTCCGGGGCACCGGTGGAGATCGCGCCTATACCTTTCGGGGACGCGCCGGCTGGGCTGATGCAGGGACCGCGCTACACCACGCTCGGCAAGCTGCGGACAGCAAAGACGTTGATGGACCTGTTCTGACCTGACCCTGGCAGGCAGTTCTGCCGCCTGCTCTTGCATCTGGTGGTGTCTCTCATCGAACGCAGCGGGAACGTGGCAGCCTATGAACTATGTTTCCTTGATCGGCCCGGCCGTTGTCGCGGCAGTGATTTCCAGCTTCGTGGCGGTGGTCGGACTCTGGGTGAACAGGTCAACCCTGCTGGCCATGCACCAGCAAAGGCTGACTGCCGACCAGGATCTGGCAGAGCGCAAGGTCAAAGCCGACATCGCGTTGGCTGGCAAGAAGCTTGACCTGGACCGGGCGCTCGCAGACTGGAAACGACGCACCGAGCTGGCGGAACAAGCGCTGGCCGACTTCTACAGGGCAAGGGACATCTTCGCCTCCGCTCGTACCCCGGCCGCGTTCGGCAACGAAGGCGCAACTCGTCCACGACAGGATAGGGAGAGTGAAGTGGAAGCGCAGCGCCGAGACGCGGTTTACGCGCCGTTGGAGCGGCTTGCTAAGGAACGTGACTTCTTCGCGGAGATGCAAGCGAGACGCTTCAGGTTCATGGCCGTGTTCGGCGATGGGTCGGATAGTCCGTTCCAGGCCGTCGCCTACAGCTACAACCGCGTCCACACTGCCGTGCGCACCTTGATCAACGATCACCAGCACCTTTCTGACAACATGCGGCAGCGATGTGAGGCGATCATCGGGTGGGGCCTTGATGATGCGGACGACCCCATCAAGCAGGAACTCGACCAGGCCGTGTCGGCCATGGAGGCCCTGTGCCGTCCCGTTCTCCAGGAACGGGCGCCATGACCTGGGTGGAGTATGCGGCCCTGATCGGCGCCCATAGCGCCGAGGCTGTCCGGGTGCCCTTCAAAGCCGCTGAGCCCGGGAACTGGTCGCCTAGGGTTGCTGAATGCCACGCGAACGTTGACCGCTGGGTTACAGACCATGCCGGCTGCCGCGCTGTCCGAGGCTGGGTCACATTTTACCCTCTCCTTGTCGGCGTCCGCCTCACGGCACATTCGGTTGTCGAGGACGCCAACGGCAACTTGCTCGACGTCACGCCGCTCGAGGATGAACGCTACCGACAGGGTATGCGCTTTGTCCGGCATCCCGGCAGCGAATGCCTATTCCACGCTTTGCGGGACGTCAGCATCTACCTCGACTGCCCCGACTGGGTGGACCCATGAACGAGCTTACACTCTTTGTCATGGCCCTGATGTCACCGGCCCTGGCCGCGACTGCCGGCCTGCGCATCTGAGTGTTCCTGGATTTCATGGCCGCCGCAGTCAGCAATCCGCCTACCCAACGTGCCTATCTGCCTCCTTAACTATGTTCCATCAAACGGGAACATACCCACTGCGACACCTGGGGTTTGCTGATGAACAACCATGCCAAAACCTGAAAGGGCTTTTGGGACTGGCCATAGGCTGCGGCGCTGAGTGATGACACACTGCCTGCAATGCCATCCGATTCGGTCCTTGACCTCTACCTGGACGACGTGCGCCGGGTTCGGGCGCTCAAGGCCGGGACAGCGGAAACCAGCTACTATCCCGCCGTTGGGGCGCTGCTGAACGGCGTCGGCGGCCAGCTCCGCCCACGTGTGTTCTGCTTGCACCATCCCTCCGGCGACGCCGGCATCCCCGACTTCGGCCTGTTCGAGCATGCACAGTTCCGCCGCGACGAGGCGCCTATATGGGCCGCGACCGTCACCCCGGAGCGGGGCGTCGTCGAGGTGAAGGGGGCGTCGCACAAGATTGACGCCCTGATGAAGGGCAAGCAGGTCCGTGAGCAGTATCTCCCAACCTATGGTCTCGTTTTGGCGACCAACCTTTGGCAGTTCCGGCTGCTGAATGCCGGCGGCACGATTGTCGAAACCTTCGACCTAGCCGCGGACGAGGCTGGGTTCTGGTCGCTGGCCGCCGGGCCGCGGCCGGACACGCTGCGGGGGCGGTTCAACGACTTCCTGCAACGCTGCCTGCTGACCCGCGCGCCCCTGGCACGGCCATCGGACGTTGCCTTCTTCCTGGCCTCCTACGCCCGCGAGGCCCTGGGCCGGCTGGCGGACCGCGCGCAACTGCCGGCCCTGGGCGGGCTGCGGAAGGGCATGGAGGATGCGCTCGGCATCCGCTTCGACGGGCCGGACGGCGAGCGGTTGTTTCGATCCACCTTGGTGCAGACGCTGTTCTATGGCGTGTTCTCGGCCTGGGTGGTCCATGCCCGCGCGGGCGGCCAGGGGTTCGATTGGCGCGCGTCGTCCTGGTCGCTGCACGTGCCGGTGATGAGCTTGCTGTTTCAGAAGGTGGCAACCCCGCAGGCCCTGGGGCCGCTCGGCCTGGTGCCGCTGCTGGACGCGGCAGCGCGCGCGCTGGAGAGGGTGGACCGGCCTGCGTTCTTCACCGCGTTCAGCGACGCGCAGGCGGTGCAGTACTTCTACGAGCCGTTCCTGGAGTACTTCGACCCGGAGCTGCGCCGTCAGCTCGGCGTCTGGTACACCCCGCCTGAGATCGTTCGCTACCAGGTGGAGCGGGTGGACCGCGTGCTGCGGGACGAGCTGGGCATCGCGGACGGCCTGGCCGACCCATCCGTATGGGTGCTGGACCCGTGCTGCGGTACCGGCAGCTACGTGGTGGCGGTGTTGGACCGCATTCGCCGCACGCTGGACGGCAAGGGCATGGGCGACCTTGCGGCCGAGGCGCTGAAGCAGGCGGCCGTCACCCGCGTGGTCGGCTTCGAGATCATGACCGCGCCCTTCGTCATCGCCCACTGGCAGGTGGGCGAGCTGTTGAAAGACACGCCGCTGCAAGATGGCGAGCGCGCGGCCATCTACCTCACGAACGCGCTGACTGGCTGGGCCGAGAGCGAGGCCGGACCAGCCATCCCGGGATACGAGGCGCTGGTGGAGGAGCGCAGCGCGGCGACCGCCATCAAGCGGGAGCGGCCGATCCTCGTGGTGCTCGGCAACCCGCCGTACAACGCCTACGCTGGCCTCAGTCCCGACGACGAGGGCGATCTGGTGGACGCCTACAAGAAGGGGTTGCAGGCCGTTTGGGGCGTGAAGAAGTTCAACCTCGACGACCTGTACGTGCGCTTCTTCCGCATCGCCGAGCGGCGGATCACTGAGGGCACCGGGCGCGGCATCGTCAGCTACATCAGCAACAGCTCCTGGGTGTCGCTGCCTTCTTTCACCGTCATGCGTCAGTCCTTGCTGGCCAGCTTCGACCGCATCTGGGTCGAGAACCTGCATGGCGACCGCACGATCACGGAGTATGGGCCGGACGGCCGCAGCAGCGAGACCATCTTCGCCATCGATGGTTTCTCGCCTGGCATCAGGCAGGGTGTGGCCACAACGCTGCTAGTCAGGACCGGGCAGCAGAAGGAGCCGATCCACCGCTACAGGAACGACCTCAATGCGTCCGACGCGGCGCAGCGCCGGTCCGACCTGGTTGCGTCGCTGGACGAGGACGGCTTCGACGCGCGCTATGAGGTGCTGGCGCCGGCCGCGTCCAACCGCTTCGTGCTCCGGCCCGTGTCCGTGCAGAGCGCCGGCTACGCGACCTGGCCGGCCCTCGACACCCTTGCCAAGGCGCCGCCCCTTCCGGGGTTGCTGGAAAAGCGCGGCGGCGGGCTGGTCAGCATGGACAAGGCTGCGCTGGTTTCCAAGATGCGCGCCTACCTGGACCCGGCGCACAGCTTCGAGCAGGCCCGCGCCGCAAACCCGGCTTTGGCGATGGACCGCGCCCGCTACCCTGCTAAGGCCACCCGGCAAACGGCCCTGGAGACCGTCGGCTTCGTCGAGGACAACGTGCTCCGCTTCTGCACCTCCGCCTTCGACATGCGCTGGGCCTATGTCACCGCGCTGCGGCCCATGTGGAACGAGCCAAGGCCGCAGCTCATGCACACCCTGCCCGACGCGGCTGGGTTCCTGGCACTTCGGCCACAGCAGATTGCAGACCCGGAGGGATTTCCCGCCTATTGGACCAACAGCCTTGCTGACGACCGCGTGCTTCACAAACACGGCTTCCTCGTACCCGTCATCGAGAACCTGTCCGGGGCGCCACGACCGAACCTGTCAGAGGCGGCGATGGCTTACCTGGCAGGGCTTGGCATTAACTCCAGCCCTGCTTCGGCTGCGGCGCTTTGGCATCACGCCCTCGCCACCCTGTACAGCCCTGCCTACCTTGCGGAGAACGCTGGCGGCCTGCGGCAGGGCTGGCCCCGCGTGCCACTGCCGGCAAGTTTGGCGGTCCTGCAATCTTCAGCCGCCTTGGGTGCCCAGCTCGCGGCGCTGCTGGATCCGGACACCGCGGTGCTGGGCGTTACCACTGGCACGCTCCGCCCCGAACTAGCCCGCATCGGCGTGCCCACGACCCATCCGGGTTCGGAAAAGGATTGGAAGTTGACGGGCTGGGGCAACCGCACGGACAAGGGCGTCACCATGCCCCTGCGTGGCCGCGCTGTCCCGCGCGCCTACGTCGATGCGGAGGCCGCAGCATCCGAGTATGCCCCATTGCTCGGCACCACGATGGTGGACGTCGGCATGAATGACGCCAGCTTCTGGCGCGGCATCCCGGAGCAGGTGTGGGAGTGCCGGATCGGCGGCTACCAGGTGCTGAAGAAGTGGCTGAGCTACCGCGACCACTCCATCATCGCCCGACCGCTATCGGCCGAGGAGGTCGGGCATGTGCAGCAGGTCGCCAGGCGAATTGCCGCCGTGCTGCTGCTCGGCCCTGCGCTGGACGCCAGCTGCCAGGACTGTGTCCAGGCGCACGGCTGACGGCCCTTCATGCCCGGCGCCATTTGTTTATGGAACGGGACCGATGGCATGCAAGCCGATGACGCTGGAACGGATCAGGGCCAGCCGCCTCAGAGTAGAGAGGTTGCGGCCACGATGAAGTAGGACTTTTGTTGGCACCGAGCCGAGGACCCCGATGCGCCAGTGCTGCCATTCCTGGCCGATAGCGGCCTGTCCGCTCCGGAGAAGCCAAAGTGCGGAAGCGTACGGGACAAAATGCGTCAGCGCTGTCGGCCTGGAGCACCGTCCGGATCGGGCGTTGCCCGTGCGGGGAAGGAGGGGAAGCCGGCTCAGCGACTTGTCGAGATCATGGGTGGGCGCTTTCCAACGCGAGACCTCCGTGAAGCGCATCGTTGTCGCGTCGACTACTTCACAGGAAGCGCTTCCAATGATTCTATCACCCGAGGCCAGGCCGATTCGCCCGGCTCCGGCAGGGAGATGGCATGCGGGTTGGGCCGGAGCTGATCATCGGTCTCGTGGGTGCCGCGGGAACCGACCTCAAGCAGGTCGGGGAGCTGTTCGACCGCGAGCTGGCGCGGGTTGACTACAAAACGGATGTCGTGCGCCTGAGCGAGCTTCTGTTGGACTGTGACAAGTACCGGTACCTTCGCGGCCCCCAGACCGAACCGCAGGACGAGCGCATCAGTAAACTCATGGGGGCGGGAGACGACCTGCGGCGCACCTCCACCCGGGGCGATGCGGTCGCGTTGCTCGCCGTGGGCAAGATCAGGCAACTGCGGGAGGACAGGGGCGGTTCCGAAGGACGTCCACTGCCGCGGCACGCTTTCCTGCTGCATTCACTCAAGCATCCCGCAGAACTGCTGACCCTCCGCGAGGTCTATGGGGACGCCTTCGTCGCCGTGTCCGTGTACACGCCACGCGCCCAGCGGCTGAAGGCTTTGTCCGAGCGGATATCGCGCTCCCGGTCGGACTATCGACCGGAAGCCTACAAGGAAGTCGCCACCGCGCTGATCGAAGAGGACGAGAAGGGCAAGGGGGGCAACCTGGGGCAGAACGTGAGGGACACGTTCCCCGACGCCGACCTGTTCATAGACGCCGGTAAGCCGGACGACCTGCCGCAACAGGTCTCCCGTCTCGTCGAGATACTGTTCCGCCACCCGTACAGGACGCCCACCGCGGACGAGTGCGGGTTGTTCTACGCGAAGGCGGCAGCGCTCCGGTCGGCTGACCTCGCCCGCCAGGTGGGAGCCGTCATAACCACAGCGGAGGGCGAGATCATCGCGGTAGGTTGCAATGAGGTGCCAAAGGCCGGGGGCGGAGCGGTTTGGGAGGGGCAGGACCGCGGCAAGGACAGGCGGGATTTCGTTATCGGGCACGACTCGAGCGCCAGGATGAAGCACGAGATCCTGGCTGAGGTCTTCGGGCGGCTGCGGGATGGCGGGTGGCTGCGGGAGGACCTTGCTCGTAACGAGCCGTCTGACCTCGCCGGCATGGCGCTGTTCGACCCCGAGGCTCCCACTCTGGCGGGAACGCGGGTCGCGAGCATCATCGAGTTCGGCAGGATCGTGCACGCCGAGATGTCGGCGATCACGGATGCGGCACGGCGCGGGCTTTCGGTCAGGAACGCAACCCTCTACTGCACCACCTTCCCGTGTCACATGTGCGCACGCCACATCATCGCCAGCGGCATCCGGCGTGTAATCTACATCGAGCCCTACCCGAAGAGCATGGCAAAGGATTTATACAAGGGATCCCTGGACGTGGATCACGATCCCGAGGCCGATGAAGACGCGGTGTCGTTCAGGCCCTTCGTGGGTGTATCCCCGAGGCGCTATCTGGCCTTCTTTGAAATGCCGCGCCGCAAGGATGAGCGTGGTCATGCAATCGAATGGGTGCCCTCGCAAGCGACGTTGCGCGTCAAGCAGTTTCCCACCTACCTTGACGTGGAGGCGGCACTCATGGCCGTTTTGTCCGAGAACCGGGGCGAGTGGGGCCTCGTATCGGTAAGCCCACCAACGGAGAACTAAGACGATGCCTGACGACCACTGGCTCGGAAAGCAGCTCGACCAAGCGGATCGTGAGGTCCGATCGTGGGATGCCTGGAAGAGAGACACCATGCGTCGTGAAGCCTCGGCCATCTCCTCCGACCCGCGTCAGCCGAGGAACGCAGGTGCCGAGCCGCAACAGACTAGCTCGGTCGAGCGGACCGCCTGACCCATACTGCCTAGGGCCTGTTAGAGCTTGATCCAATCGGCTGTTGCGGCGAGGCTGATGACGCCCAGGAAGGAGCGTGCGGTTTTCTCGTAACGGGTCGCGACGGCGCGCCACTCCTTCAGGCGCGCCCACAGGTTCTCGACCAAGTGACGGTTGTTGTAGATCCAAGGCGGGCAAGCCACGGGCGCGTCTGTGCGCCGCGGCGGGATGGCAGGCCTCGCGCTCATGTCCCGGATCAGGGCGCGGAAGCTGTCGGACGCGTAGCCGCGGTCACCCACCACCCAGCCCGGCACGTCGGGCAGGCAGTCGAGCAATCCCGGTGCCAGCGGCGCTTCGTGGGCCTGCCCTGGTGCGAGCGCAAACGACACGGCCCTGCCACGTCCGTCGGCGATCACGCAGACCTTGGTGCCGTAGCCGCCACGAGAACGGCCCAGCGCTTCACGCACATCCCGCCCCATACTGTCGGCCCCCCTTTTTTGGCACCTGCCGCCTTGTGGTGCGCGCGGATGTTGGTGCCATCCAGAAATGTCATGCCGAGGGCGACGCCGCGCGCCTGAGCCTGCTCCAGCAAACGCTCCCACACGCCGAGCTTGGCCAAGCGAATGAACAACTGCGCCGCCAGCCACCAGGGGCCAAGCTCGGCTGGGATGCTGCGCCACTTGGCCCCGTTCTGGTGCCGCCACACGATGGCCGACATCGTCCGCCGCAACTCCTTCGGCGGCGTCTTGCCACGCGGCCGCACCGCCTCGATCAGCGGCTCCCACACCGCCCAACTCGCATCCGTGAACACCAACAAGCCAACCTCATCCGCCATGGCCAGAACATGAGGATCGCACTCAAGCTCTAACAGGCCCTAGCCTACGCAACCACATCTACTCTCCGGCGAGCATTGCTCTTCAGAGGGAATGGTCCTCAGTTTGATCGGCGAGGGAGCAGGGAACAGGCCCCCGTACTTCGGACTCTCTTCACTCGGACGAAGCTGCGGATGACCATCCCCCACTACGGTGGACACCTCGACTAAGCTCCTGCGGGAGCGGAGGTGCTGATGACGACGAAGAAGACGCGACGAGAGTTCACGGATGAGTTCAAGCGCGAGGCGGTGGTCCTGTTGCGGGACAGCGGTCGGCCGTTGACGCAAGTGGCGTCCGAGCTGGGTCTGGAACCCTCGGTGCTGCGGCGCTGGCGCAGTCTGGCCAACGGGGCGGGACAGGCAGCGTCCGCGGTCCAGCCTGGCGGCGCTGCGGCCCCGGCGACGGCCGAGCAGTTGGAGATCCGCCACCTGCGCCGGGAACTGGAGCGGGCGCAGATGGAGCGCGACATCCTAAAAAACCTCCGCGGGCCTGTGCTCCGCCTGCGGGCGTAGAAACGGGCGGTGCTATGGTCCCCGGCGGAGAGGAGCGGCCGGTCTCACTTTGGTGGTTTGCAACCCCGTCAAAAAGGCGATTATGCATTTGGCAAACACATAGGAAAGGGTTCTCGGAACAGCACGTTGGGTTGTCGGCTGCCTAAGCTGGTTCCAAAGTGACCAAGAAGCCTGCTCCGTCGCCGGATGGGTCTGATTGGATGCCTGCAACGACCCACATAGTGCCGTACATACCGCCGCTGTATCGAGAGTAGCTGTTTGCTTGGTTGTCGTGGAAGACCAACTCGATTCCGGTAGCTGGGTCGCGGAAAAGCCATCCTTTCGTTGCCCGGCACTCTAACGCCCCGCCAACCGGGACCTTAAAGTCAGGCCGGAATGGCAACGTGTAAGTCTCAGGTGCGGTCATGGCTCCTTCGGCGGCTCCTGCACGTCCCCCTTCGGCTTCTGCCGCGCGATGTGCGCCAGCTTGGCCTTGAAGGCGGCTTCGTCCTCATCCGCGCCTAGCTGGCGGGCGGCTTCGGTGAAGCGGTCGCGCTGGGTGGATTGGTCAGCGGGTCGTGTTTTTGCTTCCGTGCGGGCCATGGTCTGCCTGTCTCTCTTGCTATGATCTGTAGCCTGCCTCGCCTAAGTGCCCGTGTAGTGCTTTCGATGTGCAGCAACCGCGTAGATGGCGCAGAAAGGAGGGGCAAGTGGCGGACGCCAAGGACCAAGCCGATACCCACCGTGTGATGCTCACAGAGGCAATGGTGAGCGCCGGCATTGGCGTGTACTTCATGTTAGACCGGGAATATGACAACTCTGAAAGGATCGTCACGGAGATATTCCAGGCGATGATGGCGGCGGCCCAGAAGCCGAGTCCCTCAATCTCTTGAGGTCGTGGATTAGACTGGCAACGTCCGCCGTAACCGCCCGAAGCTTCTCTGTCGTCATCAGCAGCAGTTCAGGGGTGGCTTTCTTCGGGCCAGTAACCGCCCCGCTCAACTCAGGCGACCACGTGCCGCGTGCCAGTTGAACAAACCATTGGCGGTCATGGTTCGCCCATATACCGTGAGCGCATAGGTCGCGCCGGGCCTGCACATCCTGCGACCGCTTGCACAATGACCTGAACAACCCTTTGTCCCATGAGCCACCCCGGAGGACGACTAGCTCTTCCAGCATCCTCAACCTGTCGCTGCACCGAGGCTCCCGAACCGCCGTTCTGCCTTGAGCCGGCGTAAGTCCTAGAACCTCCCAACACAGGGATTGGATGGAATGTTCGTAGTATGCCCAGTGGACGATGATCCGGCCAACCTCACGCGACATGGGTACGGGGATAACATAGGCTGCTGGCCCGCTAGCCCGCTCGGCTTTGTAACGCTTCGCCATGCTGCACCAGTTCAGGCGGGCATAAATTTCTTCCCGGTGCAGTCAATCCGCCGATAGGTCAGCCTCTTGCCCACGATCCCGCGTAGCGCCGTGACCGTGCGCTGCGCGTCATCCACGCCCAGCTTGGCCCGGTTGCTGTAGCGGAAGTCGAACTCGGCCACGTAGCGGTGCAGATGCCTCTCGGAGCAATGCTGATACACACCCTTCATGCCGCGCTTGAACACGCTGTAGAAGCCCTCAACGGAGTTGGAATGCACGTCCGGGCGCTCCTTGCTGACGTACTCGCCCTGGCCGTGCCGCGTGAACTCATGGCCCATGAAGTGCTTGGCAAGGCTGGCATACTGCCCGGCCTCATCCGTCATGATGTAGGTGTCGGGATGCACGTTCGCCTTGATGATCGGCAGCAGGTCAGACGCCTTGGTGCCGTCCACATGGAAGGAGCGGGAAGAGCCGCCACGCTCGACCAGCGTCAGGACCGCGTGCTTGTGGGCGTAGCCGCGCTGCTTCAGCACGTCCTGCTTCTGGCCGATGAACGTCTCATCAATCTCGACGATGGCGGCATTGCCACCCATCGGCGGCAGGCTGCCGGACGCCATCGCCTCACGGATGCGGTGCGTCATGAACCACGCCGTCTTATAGGTCACGTCCAGCACGCGCATCAGTTGGTGGCTGCTGATGCCCTTCTTGCTGCTGCACATCAGGTAAACCGCTTGCAGCCACAGGTTCAGCTTGACGTGGCTGCTCTCAAACACCGTGCCGACCGTCACCGTGAACTGGCGCTTGCAGGGACCGCAGCGGCGCAGGCCCACACGTCCGCCCTTGACCGTCGTGATCCGGTCCATGCCGCCGCAACGCGGGCACACCGGGCCTTGCGGCCACAGGGCTTCCTCAAGGAACCCGAAGGCGGCGGCTTCGTCGTGGAAGTAGGGGGCGGACAGGTTGGACATGGGCGGCTCCTGTGACTGGAAACCTACTATGCCCATCGTGTTTGTCAACTACATAATCGCCAAGGTTATGGCGCGGGCGCGAGGCCAGGTCGCCGTGGCGCTCCATATGGTACATTGGTAGGAGCAGACCATGCAGGCAGCCGCTGACGCCTTGGGTTTGCCGCGGACGACGCTTGTGAGTCGCCTCAACACGTTCTCCAAGGTGTTCCGCAAGGCTGCGTAACGCGGACCCTGAAATTAGATCCCGCGCTTCACAACAGCCCACAGGATGCTCTGGCGGGACACTATCATGGACGCTTTGATCGTGCTCCGTGAACTCTCTGGACCGCTGCTCAACCCTCTTGGGGTTAGCGAGGCGGACTACGGCCATGCCCCCCAGCCCACGGCGACTTTGTCTTCAGTTGGGTGCTTGTCGGTACGTGGTCGGGAAGGGCAATTCCAGCTTCTGCCCGCCACCCGCCACAACTCACGCCAGCCGACGGCGCGAATGGAGCCTCCGCCTGTGCGCTTCCATGACGGGTTGTCACCAAGAGCTGGATCAGTTCGGATCTGTCCAGTGTTTCGATGCTCGAACCGATCCCATTCACTTGCCAGAAGATATGTCAAGCCGCGCCGGTAACCCTTGGCTCGCGCGGCTCGTTCACTCGCGCCGTAAAGCATGGAGCAGGCATTTGGCTCGCCATCGGTGCAGCAGCGCGTAACTTCCGCAGTCAGCCCATCGTCCAGAGCGCGAGCAACGGGACGACCGACAACTGCAACGCCGACCAGTTCTCCAGCCTGATCTTGTAGGCCGTGGAGCCAAAGAAAGCCGACCGGCCAACCGTGATGACGGTGATGTAGGTAAACGAAAGCGCGTCCCTCGTCGCGCGTCACGGGCCGCAGATCAATCGCACTCTCGCGCGGTCGAGTGTCATGCATCGCCTTCTTAAAGTGTTCGCAGCCGTCGCGGTCCTGCTGTCCATCATGCTTCTGCTCTCGCATTGTCGCCATCCTCCTGTGAGGTCTCGTTCCGAGACCCCACACCGCGGCCGATCCGATCCGGGCGGCTCAAGGGCGCGCTTAGCGCGGGCGAAGCCCTTGCCCTTGAACCGCCCGGAGCGAGAGCGGCACGGTTTCTTTTCTATTCTCCTTCTCTCGTTTGTCCTCTGCGCCTCTGCCCAGTTCTGCGAAGGGAATCTCCTGCAATAACGCGAAATATTTTAGAAAGGCCATTTAAATTTAATTGAATTCAAAGTAGTTGAGCTGTAGGTCTGTTATTTTCTCTACTGCACTACACTTTTGAGCCTTTGTAGCGGATCGGACAACGGCTGATCCAGTGCTGACTATCATTGTTCACATACTCGCATTGCCCGTTTTGAAGCGGCCGTTCCGCTTCCGGCCAGACGTCGTCGCATCGGCTTGCACGCGTAACCACCAGCCCAAGAACAATAGGCGAGAGCAGTTCGTGCGGGCACTGTAGGCCACTCGGCAAACATTCAGGGATCCATTCGACGGTCTGCTTTGCCCGTCCTACCCAAGCATAGTCGCAAGATTTTCCTGTGCGCGGTAAATTGGCGGGAGCAACACAGACCGGCTGCTTTCCTTGACGGAACGCACTGCTGCCAGCCCTGCTTGCCTCAGACGATCGGAACGTTTGCGCCAGCCCGGTATCCACAGCCGCACGGCAAACCTTTGATGGAGGCTCACCGCCCTGCGGGGTCAAGTAAGGACCCGACCCCGGCTTGCGCAGGTACTCCTGCCGGAACCGGTCCATAATACGTCGTTTATTCCTCGCCCAGCCTGGCTTGGTGTCAGGGAGGCCAAGCGTAGGCACAGCCGGCTTGCCGGGCCTGAAGAAGAGCCAGGCAAACCGCTGCCACTGAGGCACACAGCCTGCCGACCCCGGCCCGCCCCCGTCTGGGCTGACCTACTTGAGGTGCGCCGCCAGGTGCTTGTTCATCTCGAACATGGTCACCCGGTCCTTGCCGAACACGCGCCGCAGCTTGTCGTCGGCCACGATCTCGCGCCCATCGTCCGGGTTCTGCAGCTTGTGCGCCTTGATGTACTCCCAAACCTTGCTCACCACCTCGCCTCGCGCCATCGTCCCCTCCCCCACGACGGCGGCCAGTTCGGGAGAGGGCTGCAACGGCTGCTGTAGGGCGTTCGGCTTGTGTCCAGCCTTGGGCTCCTTGACCAGCGTGCCGTGCGGGGGCGCCTCGTCCTCCTTGGCCCCAGTCTTCGCAGTATTGGCCCTCGCGGCCTTCGTCGCTGTTGGGGATTTGGTCATCGGGACACCTCCGGGTTGGTCATGGCCGCACTCGGAAAGCAGAATGCCAGGGAACGGCAATGCGCCATGCCGTGTGAGGCAGGATGGACAGCTGGGCCGAAGGCGTTGCAGGGCTGCAACAGGCTGCTGCATGCGGCGAGGCGGGAATGAGGCCTCTGGCGTCCGGCCGGTGCCTGTTCCATGTCACCCCCATGCCGATGCTTACCCAGGCCCTTGCCGACCTGCTCCGCACCGTGGACCGCCCTGGGTCGTTCTACGCCGCGGGCACGGCCGAACTGCTGCCGCCGTCGCTGGAGGTGGACGGCGTCGGACCCATCGCCCTGCCGCTGCTGCCCGTGCAAGCCGGGCAACTGATCAGCATAGCCGAGCAGGCGCCCTTCGGCCGCGGGCAGGATACGATCGTGGACCCGGCCGTGCGCCGCTGCTGGCAGGTCGGCCCCAACCAGGTGCGGATCGGCGGCCGATACTGGGCGCGCACGCTCGACGGCATCGTGGCGCGCGCCGCGGACGGCCTCGGCGTGACCGGGCCGGTCACGGCCGAGTTCTACAAGCTGCTGCTCTACGGGGAGGGCGGCTTCTTCGTGGGCCACCGCGACACCGAGAAGGCGCAGGGCATGTTCGCCACGCTGGTCGTCGTGCTGCCGTCCGCGCACGAGGGCGGCGACCTGGTCGTGCGCCACGCAGGCGAGGAGGTCCGGCTCGGCCTGCGCTGCGACGATCCGGCGGAGGCCGCGTTCGCCGCCTTCTACGCCGATTGCGTCCACGAGGTGCTGCCGGTCACGCAGGGGTTCCGCCTCACGCTGGTCTACAACCTGATCCGGCTTGGCGACCGCACGCCGGAGCCGCCGGACCACCGGGCCGAGCAGGCCCGCGCCGCGGCGCTGCTGCGCGGGTGGGACGATGACGGGCCGGTCAAGCTGGTCTTGCCGCTTGAGCACGCCTACACGCCGGCCGAGCTGGGCTTCTCTGCGCTGAAAGGCGCCGATGCTGCCGTCGCCGGCGTGCTGGCCGCGGCCGTCCCGCAGGCCCGGTGCGACCTGCACCTGGCGCTGCTGACGGTCGAGGAGAACGGCCTGGCGGAGTACACTGGCGGCCCCGGCTGGCGCCGCGGCGGCAGCCATGACGAGGACGAGGACAGCTTCGAGGTCGTCGAGGTCAGCAACCGCGACGTGGCCTTGTCGGACTGGCGCAGCCCCGACGGCGCCGTCCCGGCTATCGGACCCATCCCCGTCGATGAGGACGAGGAGCTGTCCCCACCCGGTGCTTGCGACGACCTGGCGCCGGACGAGCAGAGCTTCCGCGAGGCGACGGGCAACGAGGGCGCCTCGTTCGAGCGGACCTACCGCCGCGCAGCCCTGGTACTGTGGCCGTCCGATCGCCTGCCAGCCGTGCTGGCCCAGGCCGGCCTGTCCGTCACCCTGCCCTACCTGGAGGACCTGGCCCGGCGCTGGGCCGCGGCGGGCGGAGACCGTGCCTCGCCCTTGTGGACCGAGGCGCACAGCCTGGCAGCGGAGATGCTGGTGAGATGGCCCGCCTACCATCCCTGGACCGCAGGAGATTCGGGAGGCACGGCTGCCACCAGCACGGCCCGTATACTGGCAGCCCTGTCCCTGTTGGGGGATGACGACCTGATCCGGCAGGTGCTGGCGGAGGTCGTCGCCAGCGGCGGTCACGATCCGCGCGATGCCGATGCCATCCTGGGCGCCCTCGGCCGCCTTCCGCCGCCGGACCGCGCCGCACTGGTTCGGCGCATCGTGCGGGGCACGGCTGCCACCGCCTTTGCCGCCTGTGCCGGGCTGCTTGCGCGGGCGGCAGCCTGGGGTCCCACCGGGCTGCACGAGGCCGCCGTGGCCCTGGTCGAGGCGATGCCCGGCGACCCGGCGCGAGCGGCATCGGCCCCGTCGTGGCAGCGTCCCGCGCCGGTCACGACGCACGCAGTCCTCGAACTCCTGACCGGCCTGGGCGCGGTGGACCCGGCGCTGGCAGCGCAAGCCGCGGCACACATGCTGGCCTGGCCGGGCACGTACGGGATGGACGCCGTCCTGGTCCCGGCGGCGCGGGAGCTGTCCGCAGGCGCCCCGGGCGCCGGCACGTTGCGCGCCGCCTGCCTGGCGCACCTGCGCGCCCGCGCCGCGGAGCCGCTGGCGCCACCGGCCGACTGGCGCCGGGACGGCACGCTGCCGTGCCGCTGCCCTCGCTGCACCGAGCTGGCGCGGTTCCTGGACGACCCAGAACAGCGCACCTGGGTGCTGAAGGCAGCCGAGGCCGACCGCAGCCACGTCGAGGGCACGATCCGGACGGCGGGATGCGACCTGGACACCGCGACGGACCGCCGCGGCCGGCCCTACAGCCTGGTCTGCACCAAGACACAGGCCAGCTACGAGCGCCGGGCCAGGCAGCGCAGGCAGGACCTGGCGGACCTGGCGCTGCTGGCGAGCTAAAGCGTCGCGAGGCGCGACGCCGCAGCCACTTACGCTGGCACCGGTGCAGGGGACGGGCGCGCACGGGAAGGGTCATGCGCCCTGCCGTGCGTGCTACGATGCAGGCCATGACCGCATCCGAGCCGCCCAGCGCCCCTGCCCCGTTCACGCCGGCGGAGCGGGACTACGTGCGCCGCGAGCTCTCGATGTTCTTCTCGACGCTGCCCACCGTCGCCGAGGGCTTCACGCTCAAGACGTGGCGGGGCGGCCCGCAGGCGGGCCAGCCCAAGGTGCCGCAGACGGCGGCGGGCCTGGTCGCGCGCGGGCTGCTGCGCCTGGACGCGACCGGGCGCTGGCCGCGGCTGTTCTTCACCGACGCAGGTCTCGCGGCACTGCGAGCTATGATGGCCGACGCGCGCCTGGCCGACCCGGCCAAGTTCGCGCACGTCCGCCAGGAGCTCGGCCTCGATCCATGCCGGGTGGAGAGATAGGCTGCTACCTTGCTATCTCACATCCAGCCGCTGACGCGCCTGTGGTGCCCGACGGAGGTTCCCAGCCAGGCTGGGATGGCGTAACTGGCCGCCCCACCCTCAGAGGTCTCCCATGGCACGCACCCCAAAGACCGCCCCCTCCCCTGCCCCGACGCCGCGTGGCCGCAAGCCGAAAGAGGTGGCTTCGCCCGCACCTTTCCCGGTTGCGGCCACGGCCAGCGAGGCCACCAAGGCACAGGACGCCACCCCCGCCGCGGCCTCCCTCCCCGCCCCCGTGCCGGACAGCGCACCTGCCCGGGGCCGACCAGGCCGCAAGCCGAAGGCGCGGGACGCGGCTGCCGCGCCGTCCCTCCTCGAACAGGCCCTGAAGCAGCAGCCAGAGGCAGACAGGGAGCAGCCGGCGCCGCCCGGTGACGACGCGCTGATTGCCGAGATGGCCTATCCGGTGAGCGCCAGCGAGGGCAGCGGCGCCTCGGCGGGCGACGATGCGACGCCACCCGCCCAGAACGCCCCTGCCGGGGACGCCGCCACGCCGGCCAGGGCCGCCGCCCGGTGGGACCGGGCCACCGACACCGTGGAGTTCGACTGGCCGGAGATCGAGCGCACGGCGTCACGGGACGGCCCCAACCAGGCCATGGCCAAGCTCTTGGTCGCCGCACGCGCCGAGGGGGCCAACTCGCGCTGGCCGTTGTAGCCGTCAGCTATTCTGTCGGTTGCCCTTATCAGGAAGGCTTGGCAGCACTGGCCGGACGGAAGGTCGTGTAGCGTTGCTCCTGGCGGTACGCCGAGCAGGGGTGACATCCGGCGCGTCGGTGCCGGATATATGCTGGCGAACCTTTACGCATCGCATTCGCAAGCACGTCGGTGAAGGTCTCCTCAGCCACAGGAGACCTTCATGCGTTCTATCCTTCTCGCCTCGTCGCTGCTGCTCGCGCCCGGCCTAGCCTTAAGCTCGCCGCAGTGCGTCATCCCTGCCGCGGTCGCAGCACCAGCTTCCGCCCCGTCGGAACCCGAGGCATCCCCAGTCGAACCGGCGCAGGTTCCTGCCTCTGTCACCGCCACGTCGGCGCCGATGATCCCAGCCGACCAAGTGAACCGGGTCCCGGCCCTGCGCCGCATCGCGTCACGCGGCGCGCAGCTGTTCGACCTCGGCGTCGAGCACGGGCTGCGCGGCGTCTTCGCCCGCAACGGGTCCGTCTTCCAGGTCTTCTACGTCACCGCGGACGGCCAAGCCGCCGTGGGCGGCGTGATGTGGACCGCGGACGGGCAGAACGTCACCAAGCGCCAGGTCACTCCCATCGAGGGCACCATCCCCACCGTCACCATCGCTGGTCCGACCGCCTCACCGCCAGCCGCCCCTGCAGCAATGCGCGTCGCGGCTCGTGCCCCGGGATCGCTCTTGAAAGCAGTGGAGGGCACGACCTTCGGCACTGTCGGCCCGGCTGCCGCACCGCGGCTGTACGTGTTCATAGACCCGTTGTGCAGCTTCTCGGTCCGCGCCATGGAGGCGCTCCGCCCCTACGTGGCAAGCGGCAAGGTGCAGCTGGCCGTCATCCCCCTCTCGGTGCTGGACTACGAGGACCAGGGCCGGAGCACGGTCGCCGCCAAGGCCATGTTGAGCCAGCCGCAGGAGGCGATGGTCAAGGCATGGGGCGCCAACCTGCTGGGCGACCCTGCCATCCCCGAGGCTGATGCGCTCCTGCTCGCCAACATGCAGGCTGCCGAGAGCATCGGCCTGCGCGGCACGCCAACCTTTGTGTGGCGCAAGCGCGACGGTTCGGAAGCCAGGACGGACGGCATCCCGGGCGACCTCGACGCCCTTATCGCCTCGATCGGAGGCTGAGCCTTGCCGACGGAGCTGAACCTCAAGCCCGTGCCGCCCAAGCGCCGGGGCGGGTTGTGGCGCACGCTGGGGTTCCTGCTGAGCGGCCCCGTGGCCGCTTTCGGGGCCAAGAACATCACCGAGGGCGCCCACGCCATCAACAAGCTTGTGGACACCATCAAAACCGGGCCGCAGCCAGACCAGCGCGTCCGCACCGGCGAGGACCGAATGCTCGACCTCGCGGCCATCGCCTTCTTGAGCGGCAGTAGCGAGGCCGAGGTGGAGCGCCAGCTCGCCAACCGGCGGCGGCAGACCACCTGGGCGACGCGCTGCTACCTTGCTGGCGGCTGCGGCTTCATGCTGCTGTGGTTCTGGCAGGCGCTGCTCTCGCCCGCCTACGCCAGCCTCTCCTACGTGCTGGGCCTGCTGGCACTGTGCGCGGTGTTCTTCCTCTCGGCCTTCCACAATGCCCTGGTCAACTGGCAGGCGCGCACGCGGCGGCTGGGCACGGCGCGTGAGTTCTTGCACGCGTCCGAGACCTGGTGGCCATCCTGACCGTGCAGCGGCCTGACGATCACTCCGGCCGCAACCTCCTCCAAACCTGCGCTTCGTGCGCGAGCGGCGGGCGACAGCGCCGGGCGCCGTGCATGGTCCGGCACCGGCGCTGCGCTAAGCAACGGAGACGTCCGATGTCGAGGGCGAACCCACGTTGTGCGCCACCGCTCAGTCCAAAGGCTTCCACCTGTTCGTGGTGGAGGCAGGCAAGGTGTTTCAGGCAGGTAAGCCCCTGTTTCTGTCCCAGGTGAGCTAGTTCCCCGACCGGGGGCTGAGGCCGGACGATGTGCGGATCGGCAGTCCGTTGCCCACGTTCGGGGATACCGAGGCGCGGGAGGCCTGCGTTGCGCGTCCAAGTCCGCGCGTCGATGGACAGCTAGGCCGCGCCCGGCTGTCCACCTATCCGGTCGCCCCTGGTCAAAACGTCCCGGGCGGCCCGCCGAAGGGCGAGCGACCAGCACCTGTCGCCCAGCTCGCCCCTTCGTAGTTCGGCCGGTCCCACTGCATGGCTGGCTCGGCTGGCTTCTGGATCGTGCCATCACGGTCATAGACCGGCGGCCGCCAGGTCGCGCGCGCCTCGCCGTAGGCTGCGTACGGATTGTAGTAGGGATGGGTGACGGGCGGGGGCGACGGGATGCGGAAGTCAGCCACCGCTTTCAGGTTGCCGCCGCTGCCGCATCCAGTGAGGCCGACCAGCGATGCTGCAAACACGACAAGGAGTGTAGGCTTCATGGTGTCTCTCCGGGGTTGCCCGGGAGACACCATGCAGGCTGGCCTTGCGAACCCGTCTAGTCGGCCGCGGGGCGCCGCTTCAGTTCTGCTTCGGCCCAGTCCGCCCAGGCGTACATCTTGTCACGGTCGCTCTCGACCTTTGCCGAATGAGCCCGGAGTTCTTTGACCTCTCGCTGCAGGTCCTCGACGTAACGCTCCAGCTTCTGGATGTACTCCTCCCTCTCCTGAGCTGCCCGAAGAGCCTGGTTCACGTCGATCGTGGCGGTCGTTGGCGGCGCTGCCTTCGGACGAAAGAGCGAGGCAGAAAGTTCTGCGAGATCGCTAGCTCCCCGGCTCGCTGCCAGGGATCCTATTGCGAAGCTTGTAAGCGGGCTGTCTGACAACTAACCCTCCTCCGTCCCCTTTGGTGAGGAAACATCCGACTGCGCCAGCAAAGTGCTGTCGGGTCCACCCGGCCCTGGCTCTCTACTACTGTTTCCCGCTCCTGCGCCACTTCCATTCGTCAAGAGGCGCTGACGGCCAACTCCGGTATCACGGCCGGCAGATATCATGGCCTGGGCACCTCCACGGACCGCAATCAGGCTCGCCCCCATACCAACCATGCCGGCGTCCTGACCAAAGCGTTCAATGTCCACCCGGTTCGCGGGCTGGAAGCCGATCAGCTTGACAACCTGGTGCGGCACCACGCTGATGAGCCGGAATGCCACCAGCGCCAGCGTGATGTGCATCAGCACGAACATGCACAGCAGCACGACGACGCCCAGCAGGTTGGTCACGAGCCAGCCCTTGGACAGGGCGAAGCCCGCCGCGATGCCGAAGCCCTGCAGCATAAGCCACGACATGGCGCTGAACACGAAGTAGCCCAGGAACAGCCCGAACAGCATCAGCACCGGCCGGAACATGATGTTGAAGAGGAGCGAGTACCCCTCGATCCCCCGCCCGTGCAGGCCGTCGCCCTGGAAGGTCAGGTGCGCGAACATCCACAGCGGCACCGCGACCACCGCCTCGCACACCAGGATGAGCCAGCCCGCGATCCCGGCGATCCACATCGCGAAGGGGATCATGGGCAGCACGTAGGCGATCAGCAGCCCGGGGACGAGCATGCACATCAGCCCGTAGAAGATGGGCGTGCCGAGAAAGCTCATCACGAGGTGGCCGGAGATGGCCGCGCCGGCGCCGGCGAAGTTCAGGGTCAGCACGTTCCAGGCGACCGCGCCCGCGGTCGCCGTCGTGGAGGCGAGCACCGCGGCCATGCCGAGCGCCGAGATCGAGACCAGCACGAGCCACTGGCCTAAATTGATGAGGGCCGCGAAGGGGTCGGTCCAGCCCCGGCCGGTGGTGGGCGACATGGCCGTGACCATGCCGTTCAGCACCCGCTCCGTGATGTGCAGCTTGCGCACGACCTGCTCGATGGTGCTGGCGCCGTCCTCGCCCGGAGTCGCGCCGCTGAACAGCTCGGAGTTGCCGCCCGGCGCGTCCAGCCCGTCCGTGGTCTGCACGTAGGTGTTCAACCTGGCCTGAAACGTGAGCACCGCCTGCACGAGCGGCGCGAGGTCGCTGGACAGGCTGGGGCCGAGGCCCTGGTAGCTCGGCGTGTTCACGACCGGCACGGCCGACAACAGCGACAGCGTCTGGCCGTTCAGCCTTGCGATCTCGACGTAGTAGGCCCCGGCTCCGGTCCAGCCCAGGGCGGACAGCTTGTCCTGGTTCGCCGCCAGCCCAAGCTCGCCGCCACGGGCCGCGTCCGAGGTGGACAGGCCGGCACGCAGGCTGCTCATGAAGTCCGTGGCCGTCTGGGTGAGCTGTGTGGTGTAGCTCGACGTCGCGCCCACCATGGTGGACATGAGCGGGTTGAGCGAACCCGCCTGGCGCGTGGACCAGAGCTGCCGGGCCACGCTCTCCGCGTCCGGGCGGATGCTCCCCTCGATCACGCTGGTCAGCGCCGTCTGCTGGGCAGCCGCCATGTCCACCGACACGCCGGCGTAGTTGGTCGCGTTCGGGTTGGGCTGCCGGAGGGTCACGGTGCCGCACACCGGCGAGCCCACGTCGTTGCCGCTGCTCATGGAGTACGCCCAGGTGACATAGGCGCCGCTCATGTTGCTGCTGCCGCCCACCGAGCCGCGCACCGGCTGCGGCACCGGCACAAGGTTGGGGTTGCCGGATGCCTGGTTGACGAGGGCGCGGCACAGCTCGTTCTGCATCAGCCCGCTGACGACCGTCTTGGTGCCGGGGATCATGGGCTGCGCGATGGGCACGGCATCGGGGCCGATCGCCTTTATGGCGTTCTCGTAGAGCGCACGGCCCATGCCGATGCCCCACATGGACACCTGCACGACCGCGGCCTGGCCCACGCTGAACCCGGAGGCGAGCGGGAACATCATGGCCAGCGCGAACACCAGGCGGACGGGCGCCCAGGACGAGGTGCTGCTGCTCAGCACGCGCCCGGTCTCGGCGGCGCGGTGGATCTGGATAATGGTCGCGTAGGCCATGAACGCCGCGGCAATGGCCATGATGTAGCCGGTGAGCTGGCCGACCATCTTGCCGATCACGGTGCCGGCGGCGCCAATGCCGGCCAGCGCGGTGTCGCTGGTGACGGGGAAGATGCTCCGCACAACCTGCGCGGCCCAGTCGTCGCCCGCCGAAAGGGCGGACCAGGTGGTCTGGTAGGCGTTGGCCGCATGCGCGGCGCCGGCGGCGCCGACCAGGGCTAGGACGAGCAGGGGGGACCAGAAGCGGCGCATCGCATCCTCATGGGTTCAAGGCTCCCCGAGGGTGCGGCGGCGCATTGCGAACCAGGCGTGGCGGAACGGGGGTGATCCGGTCAGGGCCGCATGCCAGGCGAGGACGACGCGCGCGGCCCCGCCTCCGCGTCGCGGCCGAACACCTGCTTCATGCGCTCGATGGCCTTGCTGAATACCTCGGACAGCTTCTCGCTCAGCTCGTCCATCACGGTCCTGCCCGGCGTGCGGCCAGGGATCCTCGATGTGGCCTCGCCGACCGAGGCGTCGGCCTGCCCGAATCGGGCGTCGAGCTGGGTGGCATCGAGCTTGCGGGCCGCGTAGTCGGCGCCGATGGCGAGCCGGTCCTTGCCATACTGCGCGCCCGCTCTCTCGACTTGGCTGTAGGCTGCGGCGAACACGCGGTCCTGCTGCAGGGCGCTGTCGAACTCGGAGCGCAGGGCCGCGTATGTCCCACCCGGCTGCATGCCGGACATCACCGCCCGCATCCCGCCGGCCTCGGTGCTGGCCGCAGCCTCGATCTTGGCCAGCACGCCCTGGCCCGGCCCGGCCATGAAGGTCTCCAGCGCCTGCACGAGCGCCTGGCCACTTTTCTCGGACGCACGGATGAGCTGGTCGGTCCTGCCGTCGGCAAGGACCTTCTCGAACCGGCTGATGCGGCCCGCCATGCTGAACGGCGGGGCGTCCCAAGGTGGAAGCGCATCCGGGCCGGGCGCGCGCATCCTGTCCAGGATGGAGGCCACGGCGTTCGGGGGTCTCTGCCTGCCTTCGGGCATCGCGCTGCTCGCCACCGCTGCCTGCGCCTTCTCCTGGCCATACGCCCTCTCAGGCACCTGCCCGCCTCCCCCGCCGGGCGATGGAATGGCCCGCACCTCCTCGCCGGGGCTTGTAGGTCCGGCTATGGGCTGACCCTGCTCCCTGGCCGCGGCTTGTGTCTCGGTCGCCTCTGGCCGTGGGTCCGGAGGCTGGGACAACGGGCGCTCGGGAGGGAGACGCCCATCGGGACCAGCGTCCACCCCGGCCGGAGCTGCCGGACGGGCAGCCAGCCGCACCCGGTTCGCCAGCGCCTCGACCTGCTCGCGGACCTCCTGAGTGCCCTGGTCGGCGCCCATGCCGGCGATGATGGCGGCAGCGCGCCGGACGTCTCGCACCAGCCCGCGGTCCGCGATGTCCGGGGTGCCCTGCACCAGCGCCTCCATCTGACGGTTCTCCAGCCCGGGGCTGCTGGCCGCAAGCCGGGTCATCTCCGCGCGCAGTTGCGGCGGCATCGCCGTCGAGCCCGCGCCGACGAGCTTCTCCATGTCCTGCAAGGCGTAGGCGACGTGGGTCCGGAACAGGGGCTGCTCGGCCCGCCCCGGTTCGGCCGCCTGCTGCGCCATGCGGTTGATCGCCCTCACCAGGCCCGCGTCCCGGTCGCCCAGCACGGCACCCGCGGCCTGCAGGCGTTGCACCAGGTCAAGCAGCGGGTCGCGTTCGGCTCTCGGCGTCTCGCTGTCCTTGGGCAAGTCTGGCTTGCCAGGGTCTGCGGCCTTGCCCGGGGCCACAGGCGCGGGGTCGCGTTGCACGGCGACGGTGTCCGACATGATCGCCTCCTTCCGGGTGCCCGCCTATTGCGAGGCCATCTGCGGGCTGGGCATGGAGGGGGCGGGCTTGCGCTCGGCCTCGGCCGCCGTAGCCAGCAGCGCGGCGTTGAGGGCAGCGTTCTGCTGGGCCACCTTGAGGTTGGCGAGCAGGAGGGTGTTGGTCTGCGCCAGCTCGCTTGCGATCTCGCGCTGCACGCTGGCCGGCGGCATCCCCTGCAGGGCCGCCGCGTAGGCGACGTTGCCCGCGCGCCGGTTGACGTCCAGTTCCAGCGCCCCGAACCAGGACGACTTCTCGGTCTGCGTCAGCCCCTGGTCGGCCTGCTGCTGCTTCTGCTCGGCGGTGAGCGAGACGGACTCGGTGCGGGAAGCGATGATGTCGTTCACCACGTCGCGGGCCAGCGACATCTTGGCGTTGTAGCTGCGGCGCCGGGCCTCGGCGTCCTGCCCGGCGACGGAGGTGAGGGCGTCGCCGCGCGACGCGGCGGGTACGATCGGCTGCACCAGGTTGGTCGCGTAGTCGTTGGCGGCGTTCACGCCGTCCTGGCCGGCGTAGGCCGGCACCCCCATCAGGCTCGATGCCCGCTGGTCGAGGTTCTCCCGGGCCGCGTTGACCGCGCACAGGCCCGCGTTGGCCTCGTTCTGCGAGCAGTAGCGGGACAGGTGCAGCTGGGTGATGGCCGCTGCCGCCTGGCCCTGGCCGGCGTAGGCCGGCGTGCCGGGACCAGCCTCGCCGCGGCGGTCCGTGACCTGGCCGATGGCGGTGCGGACCCGCCAGGACTGCCCGGCCGACACCGTGATGGCCTGCCCCATGTTGAGCGCGACGCAGGCTTGCGGGGACAGGGTGTGCTCATCGCGGAGTCCCGCGTTGCGCAGGTCGCGCTGGTAGGTGGCCATCGCGGTGTTGGAGGCGTCGGTTATCTGCTGGTGCGCCCCGACCTGGGCCTTGGCGTAGTTGGCGGTCTGGGTGAAGCCGTCCGTCAGCTTGTCGCTGAGCAGGTTGCCGATGTTGGTGAACTTGTCTTCCAGCTTGGTGATCGAGTTGGTGATGGCGTTCTGCGCCTGGGTCAGCAGGAAGTGCGTGATGGCGTCGAAGGTCGGCCACTCCGCGAAGGCCGGGGTGGCGTTGAACAGCACGCCGCCGAGCACGATGCCGGCGGCGGTGGAGGTGGCGAGCAGGGACTTGCGCATGGGGCCGCTCCTAGTAGTTGACGCCGCTGGGCATGGCGCTGCCGTAGCCGGTGGGCGCGAGGCCGGAGCCGGACAAATAGAGGCCGCTCATGTTGCTGCCGCCGCCGAGGCTGGTGCCGATGCTGCCGATCGCCGCCCCGCCGCCGCCGAAGCTGAGCTTGGGGCAGAAGGAGCCGCCCCCCAGGCCGCCGAAGCCGACGTTGAACCCGGTGATGGTGATGCCGCACTGCACGGAGCCGATGGCGTTCTGCCAGGCGCTGGTGGCCGCGGCGCAGATCTTGCCCTCGACCGAGCTGAGCAGCGAGGCCGGGTCGAGCAGGTTGGTCAGCACGTTCAGCCCGACGCCGTTGAAGAAGTTGTCGAGGCAGGACAGCGTGGTGACGCTCCTGGGCTGCTTGATGGTCTGGTCGTCGGCCTGGATGCGCGCCGACACGGCGCTGGCGGCTGCCTGGGCCAGGGTGGTGCAACCCGTGTCGTCGCCGGCACGGGCGGTGAGCGGAAGGCAGGCAGCGGACACGGCCGCGGCGAGCAGGGCGTTGCGCAGTGGGGTGCAGGTCATGTGGGCTTCTCCTGGTTGCCGGCCGCCTTGCAGGCGGCGAGCAGGATGGCGATGCGGTCGGGACTGAACAGGCGCTCCAAGACCTGGCGCCGGTGCAGGTCCGCGATCCAGGCGTCGAGGAACGGGCCGGCGCCGGACGGATCGGGCTCGGTCAGGCGCTCCAGCAGGGCGTGCGTCTCGGCGAAGCCGCCCTCGGCCAGCCAGTGCAGCAGGCGCAGGCGCCGCGGGCCGCCGATGTGGGCCATCACCGTGCGCAACCCCGACGCCGCCGGGTCGCCGAGCAGCAGCGCCTCCAGCGGCACGGGTGCGCTGGCGTGGACGGCATCTAGCGTCGCGCCGAAGGCGACCACCGACGGCAGCACGCCGGCCTCCTCCTCCGGTGGCCTCCGCTGGCCGACGTGCGCCACGTCCTCCGAGCCGTAGGTGTCGAGCCAACGCTCTATGGCGTCGACCGTCAGGTCCGGCATTGCCTTCCTCCTCCTCGTCAGGGAGCAGGGTTGCCGCACCGCCTTGCGAACCACGCCAACGGTCAGCGCAGGATCAGCACCGAACTCGTCCCTGTGACGACGCGCAGGCCGAGGGGCTGGACGGCAGCCGCCAGCACGCGGTTCCAGGGTTGGCCTCCGGACCAGTCCACGGTGCCTGCGGGGTCCACGCCGGCACCGAAGCGCACCGTCATGGCCGGGGGCACGATCTGCCGCGCCGCGAAACCCAGCGAGACCGAATGGCCGAAGCCTTGCGCCACTCGGAAGCGGGGTGCTGGTGGACGGCGGCGGATGGGAGGCCCGGCTTCTGGCGCGAGCGGAGCCGCGCTGCCAGAGGCCAGCGGTTCGGGGGGTTGCCCGGGACTGATCCGGAAGTCGGCCCTCGCGATCCCGGGCTGCCCAACCAGGAAGGCTGCTCCCAAGAGCACAAGGATCGGAAGGTGGGTTCGCATTGGTGCCTCTCTCGCCACTGGTGACAGGCTATGCGGCCCAGTTGCGAACGACAGCGCCACTCAACGTGGTGGGGCAGTCGCATGGCATGAGCGCCCACGCCCTGCTGTGTGGCGCGGAGTATGGCGTCGCCAAGGATGCCAGTCTCCTCTCCCCTGGACATGCTGACCCGATACCTCGCCGCGCTGAACGCATGGATGCAGGCCCTATGGCCGCGCCTAGTCCAGTCCCCGCCGGTCGCGCGACGGTTGCATCCTTGTTTGCTGTGCTCCTCCCGGCGGCGGACAGCGACGATGCACACCAGAGTCATGCTGGGTGAGAGAAGATCCATCTACGAAAGCGGGAGGTTGAGGCAGAGTTCTGACGGCAAGACCGGCCTGACGCTCCCTCGCAGGTTGCACATCGCACGGGGCGACTCTTTTCCACTTGAAGCACGAAATCGCGTTGTGGCAAGGAGGGGCTAACAATGAGCGAACATATAGGGAACAATCGGATGCTTGAAGGTGGCCTGGCGTCGATCGGAGGTGAGCGTGGTGCAGCGCGTCGAGAGTCTGCTGGCAGCCTGCCAGCCACTGGGCTGGCTGGGAATGCACCCAGTGCCCCCTCGGCGCTGTGTCTCGCGCTGGGCGGGATCATCGGCGCCGGGCACAGCCTCCTGGCGATCTGCTTCCTGTTCGGCGTCGCGCCCGAATGGCTGCTTGGACAAGTGGTCGCGCTCGGCTTGCCGACGCCGTCCGATCGGCCCTTGCGCACGGCCACGGGACGCAACCCGTGGACGCCCGGGCAGGTCCAGCAACTCGTCCAGCTCTGGCCGGGCAGCCTGTTCGCCACCTGCATCGCCCAGCGGATCGGCCGCACGCCGGCCTCCGTGCGCTACAAGGCGAAGTGGCTTGGCCTGGCGAGCCGGAAGCGTGCCGACCTCGTGCGCGCTGTCCCGGACGGGTCCCTGCTTCCCCTGCTTCCCCCAGCGCCACCACCGCCTTTCCAGCACCGAGGCGGCCGGAAGAAGCTCGCCCTGCGCGTCGGACAGGACCGCGAGTACACCGTCGAGGAGTTCAAGGAGACCGGTCAGCGCTGGTTCGCGGGCCAGCACGCCGACGGCATCGCCCACGACCTGAACCGCCGGCCGAAGCAGGTGTCGAACCTGGCCGACCGGATCGAACTGCCTCCACGCCACAGCAGCAGGAACCAGCTCACCATGGACTACGACCCGAACCGCCGCCTGGAGGCGTTCGCACGGCAGCAGTTCGTCCTCCGCCAGTGCCTGGCGGGTGGCAACTGGTTCTGGAGCCCCAAGAACGGGCCGCGCATCTCCAAGGCCACACGCGACTCGAAGACCTGGAAGGAGAAGACGGGCGGCATTGATGACGCGACCGGTGGCGGGCCAGGAGGCGTCGACTAGCCTGCATGCCGGCCGCGGTCGCGGCCATCTCGTGCCAGCAGCTCATCATCCCCGCCGAGTGACAACGTGATGCCGGCGCTCCGTCCCGGCTTCCAACCCAGGTGAACACGCTTCCGACCGAATCGGCGCAAGCCGGCTGACGTTCCTGAGCTTGCCTTCGCAAAGCCTGCTCTCGTTCGCAACGGCGGCCCGCACGCTGCGGGCATGAAGAACCAGTCCCAGGCGGTTGACCGCAAGCTCTCCGACCCCGAGTTCAGCCAGGCGCTGCTCCGGCGGTCCTTCCTTGTCCAGTCCGTCCTGGCGGCCGGCATCGTCGGCCTGGTAGCCGACCGCATCTGGATGAGCCACCACCCGCCGCAACCCAAGTTCTTCTACACGGACGGCAAGGGCACGCCCTACGAGATCCAGCCGCTCGACGCGCCCGTGATGGCGGAGGCCGACCTGCTGACATGGACCACGCGGTCCATCGTCGCGGCCTACACCGTCAACTTCAGCGAATACCGCGACCAGCTCAGCCGGGCGGCGGCGCACTTCACCATACGCGGCTGGAACAGCTTTGGGGCCGCGTTCATCCGCACCGGAAACTTCGAGAAGCTCAAGGCCGCGCGCCTGGTGGCAACCGCGGTGCCCGAGAAGGCCGCCACGATCCGCGAGCGCGCCGTCATCGGCGGCGTGCTCACCTACAAGATCGAGCTGCCCCTGCTCGTCACTTACGAGAACGAGAACAACTCGCCGTCGCAGCACCTGCTGGTCACGGTGCTGGTCGTGCGCGCGATCGAGACGCAGCACCCTGACGGCATCGCCATCGACCAGATCAACGCCCCTCCCGTCTGAGGACCCGCCATGCGCCACCTTCTCCTCGCCTCATGCCTGCTTCTGCCCGCTGCGGCCTTGGCCCAGGGCACGTTCGGTGCTCCCGGGCAGGGCGGCCCCTCGCCGGGCGGCCAGGCCGCCACGCCGCCCGGCGAGCCCGGCACCGACGACCCGGCGTTCCGGGGCGGCATGCAGGCCACGCCCGGACTGATGCTGACGCCGGACATGATCCGCGAGCTGAGTCGCCGGTTCCGCGAGGTGCAGACGGCGCGCGAAGAGGGCATGGCGCCGTCCATCGCCAGCCCGGTCACGCGCTCGGTCAACGCCTCGCTTGGTCCGGGCGGGGCTACCAGCATCATCCAGGCTGTGCAGGGTTACCCGACTGCCATCGCTTTCCTGGACAGCACCGGCCAACCCTGGCCCATCGTCTGGGACACCAACAGCAACCCGGCCAGCGACGGCGGACCCGGCAACCCCGCAGCGGGCGGGGCCGGGGGGCCGGCCGTGCAGGCGGTCGGCTTCGACGTGAAGGTGCCGGTGAAGGGCAGCAACGTGCTGCAGATCGCGCCGCGCTCCTCCATCCCGCGCGGCGGCATCCTGGTGAACCTGCAGGGCGCCCCCGCGCCGCTCAGCTTCATGGTGGTGGGCGGGCGCGACCGCTACGACGCGCGCGTGGACGTCAGGGTCGCCGACCGCGGCCCGAACGCGCGGGCCGCGATCCTCACCCGGCCGAACACGCCCGAGACGGGGGCGCCCTACCTGACGGCCATGCTCGACGGCGCGCCCCCGGCAGAGGCGGTGCCGCTCCAGGTCACGGGCGTGTCGCCCGACGACGTGCGGGCCTGGCGCCTGGGCGACAAGGTCTACCTGCGCACGCCCTACACCCTGCTGTCTCCGGAGTGGGTCGCCTCCGAGCGCGGCCAGGGCGGCGTGTCGATCTACGCCCTGCCGTCCACCCCCGTCGTCCTTCTCTCAACCCAGGGCCGGTCCGTTGCGGCCCGCCTGACGGAGCAGTAGCCATGTCCGGTTCCATCCCCAGAACACCCTTCGCCCGCGTGCTCAGCGGCGCCGGCAGCGCCGGCCCGCGGCGCCTGCTGATGCTGGGCGGGTCGGCCGTCCTCATCCTTGGGGCGGTGGCTGCCGTCATGGTCACGAGCGCCAACCGCGAGCAGGCGTCCAACATCGCCGCCGCGCCGAAGACCGACCCGCTGCCGGGCGGCAGGCACACGACGCCGGAGTACGGCAGGCTGGCGGTGCAGCACGACCAGGACGTCGCGCGCCGCGCCGCGGCAGCGGGGGAAAGCTCGGTCGCCTCCCTGCCGGGCACCGCCTCGGCCCCGCGCGTGACGCGCGAGCAGCCGCCTGTTGCAGCCGTGCAGGCCGATCCGCCCCGTGCCTCCTTCGCCGAGACCGGAGCGGTCGCGCCTCCGATCCGACAGCAGTTCGCGCAGGCGCCGCCTGCCGCGCAGACCGGCGCCGCTCAGCAGCGGCAAGGGGAGGACCCGCAGGTCAAGGCCTACCAGCTTGCCATCGGCCAGATGCTCGCGGGCTGGGGGTCGAAGGCCCAGGCCACGGAGATCGTGCTCAAGCCCGAGGACGAGCAGCGGGCAGCCGGAGGGGCCGGATCGGGCCTCGGCCAGGGAGGCAGGCAGGTGCCGGTCCAGAACGCGGCCGTGCAAGGCCCGGTCCCGAATGCGCCGCGGCTCGCTGGCCGGTCCAGTGGCCGGGTGCTGATGCCGGCCGGGCGGGGCATCTACGCCCGCACGGTGCTGGCGGCCAGTTCCGACCAGGGCGGGCCGGTCGTGGTCGAGGCCCTGTCGGGTCCGGTCGCCGGCAGCCGCATGACGGGAAGTTTCGAGCGGCGCGAGGACCGCTTGGTGGTGCGCCTCGACAGCCTGACGCTGCCCAGCGGCCAGCAGCAGCGGATCAACGCGCTGGTGACCGCGCCGGACAGCATGGAAACCTCGGTCGCGTCCAGCGTGGACCACCACTACGGCGAGCGGTTCGTCCTGCCGGTGGCCGCCGCCTTCGTGTCGGGGCTGGGCCAGGCCATCGCGCAGTCCAACACCACGTCCACCATCAGCCCGTTCGGCTCGGTGACGGGCTTCTCGCGCCTCAACCTGGGTCAGCAGGTCGGCGTCGGCGCGGGCGTGGCAGGCGCGCAGCTTGGCCAGATCCTGAAGGACTCCGCGCCCAAGGGGCCGACCGTGAGGCTGGACGCCAACGTCAACGTGGGCGTGATCTTCCTTTCGCCGGTGGTGGAGGGAGACGGGGGCTGACCAAGAGGGCGCGACGCACGCCGGGTCGGGCCTTGCCCACGCTTGCGTAGGCAAGCCCCCTTTGCGGCGGCACAGCGCGTCTTGTCCAAGGTGGGATGGTCGCGTCGGGCACGTCAAACCCGCGCGTCGTTCGCAAGGCCACCGGTGATCCTGTGGGCAGGCCCACTCCAGCCCAGCAGGTGACACGATGGATACGCACATCACGGCTAGCCCGAAACTCCAGAGCACCGACACCTCACTGGGGTCGCCCATCGGCCTGCCCGGCGAACTGGAAGCTTCTGACGGCTCAACGGCGCAGGTGGACATCCCTCACGAGGCCCCGGTTCCAAGCCCGGCAAGGGCCGGGTCCGCCGAGCAGCTCGTTCCACGCAAGAAGCACCGTCGCAAGGCGCTGCTGGGCACGGCGGCGCTCGGTGCCGTTCTCCTGGCCTGTGCCGGAGGTGGGGCTTGGTGGTACCGCCAGGACTTGCGAGCGCTCGACCTGCGCCATGTCGCGCTGCCGGCGTTCCTGCACGGCGGCATGGGCCTGGGCGACCAGCCTCCTGCCGAGGTGGGCATCAAACCAGGGGCCGTCGCCCAGACCCGCCGTCCGGACGCGCCTTCGGCACCTGCGGCTCTGCGGCCCCAGGCTTCGGAGTTCGCCGCCCTGCAATCCCTGCCCAACGACGCGCCGGCCGAGGTCGGGGTCAGCGCGCGCGCCATTCCCCCGGCAGCCAGCCCGCGCAACCCCGCGCCAGACCCGGCCCCCGTGGCCGAAGCACAGCCCATGACCCTCGCTGGCCCGCCGGCCATGCCGGTGGCCACCGGCATGGCCGGCGTTCCGGGCGTGGCCGCTGAAACGCCTGCTGGGCCGTCACCCGCACCCTCAGACGCGGCACCAATCACCGCTCTCCCCACGACGCAGCAGCCCATCACGGCGCCAGCCAGTGCCTCTGCCCCGGCTGCGGTCACCTCTCCGATCCCTGCCCCGGCCTCGGCCGCGCTCCCGGTCTCGCCTCCCACCCTGACCAGCGTGCCCGCAAGCCGCGATCCCGTCGCGGTGGTGGCCGAGCTTCGTGCGGCCCCGCTGTCACCTCTTGAGCAGGTCAAGCTGGTTGACTTGCTGAAGGAGCTTGGCGCCCAGCTCCGCGACACCCGCGCCGAGGTCGTGCAACTCCGCTCCACCGTCGCGCAGCTCGTGGACACGGTGGACACCAAGACCACGCAATTCGAGAGCCGGCTGGGCCTGGCCGAGGCGGGCACGGTGCTGGCGCAATCGGCCAGGGCCGGGCATCCCGAGACGGCCGCCCCCGTCGCGCCGCCGCCGCCCGCCGCGCGCGGCGCAGCTGCCGGGCGCGTGGCAGTGCCAGCCCAGCAATCCGGCCCGGCCCCGGTTGCACCTGCGGCCCGCACGGTCCGGGACTACCGCATCCAGGGCGCCTCGCCCGGCTTGGCCGTGCTGTCCGTCCTCAACCCCCTGCCGGGTGGCCAGGCCGTCATCGAGGTCTCGACCGGCAGCGAGGTACCCGGCGTGGGCCGGATCAAGTCCATCGCGCAGCGCGGCACAACCTGGGTCGTGCAGACCGACGCCGGCGTGATCCAGTAGCAGGGGCCGGCATCATGCAGGGCTTCGTCAACCTGGCGGCGGACGTCGGCGTGGTGCTGGCCATGCTGATCCCGCTCGTGTGCTACCTGATGGGCGGCAGCCTGCTCCTCGGCTCCATCTGCGGCTTCTGGCAGATGTCCAAGCCCGGCAGCGAGTTCAGCCGCCACCCGTTCCTGCCCTGGGCGGCGCTGTTCACCTCGGCGACGCTGCTCAGCTACGACCGCATGCTCACGTTCGCGAACAACACCTTCGGCGGCGGCGTGACCTCGACGCTCTCGGGCAACCTGACCACCTATGCGCCGACCAACGTGAGTGCGAGCAGCATGATGGGCGCCACACCCGAGGACACGCTGCTCAACATCATCAACGCCTTCGACCTCTTCTTCAAAGCATACGGCGCACTGGTCGTGCTGTTCGGGGTGCTCGGCCTTTACCACCTGACCAAGGGCAACCGGCACCACCACCACACCCTGTCCAAGCCGGTTGTGCAGCTCGTCTTCGGCGTCGCCGTCATGAACGTGCAGAGCATCGCCGCGGCGGTGATGGGCTACTTCGCCTGACGGTATCGATGGGCATGGGCCAGGGTGGCGACACTCGCCAATGCCTGTAGTCCATTGTTCCCGCATTTGGCCCTTCCCGCGGTAGGCCCGCATGGGTCTTGGCAACGGATGGACACCCTGGAACATGTTTGGCCCAGGCCTCACGCTTGACCCATCCCTGGCGTTGCCGAGACCTGGCCCAAGCGGACGCCGCGCTCGCTTGATGCTTGGTTGCATCCAGATATGATGTGATACACATTCTCTGAACTTGTGATACATGAGGATGATCATGGCAGTCGAGAGCATGGAATGGGCAGCCGGCCCGGAACACGGTGACCTGCTGGACACCGCAACACCTACTGTGCCCGGACCCGACCCGCAGCTCGCCGCCTTCGTCGCGGCCGCCCGGCACAACCTGCGCGCCAACGGGATCGGCGACGGGCGAAAGGGGCAAGCTATCTCGGTGCGCGTGAACCCGGACCTGCTGGCTGCTGCGGCGGCACGCCTGGGCGCTGCCAGCCAGACTGAGGTGCTGCACGCGGGCCTGGCCGTGCTGGCGGGTGCCGACACCTTCGGGGCCTGGCTGCTGGACCAGGCAGGCACGCTCGACCCTGATCTCGACGTGGATGTCTGACTTTCAAGGGACGCTGGCGCCGCTGCCGACCTTTGATCCCGTCGCCTGGACGCGTCAGCTCGCCCGTCGCCCCGATGCCACCCTGCCGTTCGATCCAGCCGCTGTCGCGCCCGGGGCGCTGCTCCTGCCGGACAGCTGCTTCTACATCGATGCGTTGAAGGGCCTGGCGCCGCCAGATGTCGCGGGCCTAGTGCGGACGCCGACCCGGCCCTTGCTGCACAGCACGGTCTGCCGGGCCGAGTTGGCCGCAGGCGCCGCCAAGCTGCCGCCCGCCGACCCGCGTACGCCTGCCTCCCGCATCCGCATCGCGTCCATGCTGGCCCGCATGCCCGCCGGACGATACGTGCAGCCCTCACCTGCGGCATGGGACGAGGCGGGAAAGCTGGCCGGCACGCTCGCGCGCACCCAAGGATTGGCCAGGGGTGCCCACCTGGCGCTGATACTGGATGCGGCCATCTTGCTGACCGCGCTGGAGCGGGGCGCGACCGTGCTCACGGCCAATGTGGGCGACTTCGACCTGCTCCTTCAGCTCCGGCCCGAAGCACAGGTGCTGCTCTACCGGCTGTTGCCCTCCGGGGCACGGGGCGATGCGGTCGAGGTCGGCTGACGCGGCTCCAGCCGTTCTCGGTACCTCGGTGCGCTCGCCGAGCCGATCTTCAGAGTCCTTCAGGGTGTCGGAGAGGGGTGAATGGCATGCCCCCGGGTCAATTGTGCAACAACCTGCTGCACAATCCGCCAATCCGGGTAGGCGGCAGCGGAGGGCCGCACGTAGCTCAGGTTTCGCGGCGATAGGCCGTTCATTCACGGAAGGTCGCGCTTCAAGTCACAGGCAAGCCGCTCGACGACGTTGCCGGCCCAACCTTTGGCCGACATGCGTGCGGGGATGACCCCGCCGATGCTTCAATGAGGCCGGATGAGTTCCTGGTTGACCGCAACGACCGCCCGCAGCCGAGCCGAGCGTATCCGATCAAGGTCGCCAGAACGGCCATGTAACTGTCCGGCGCTGGTTGTGGGTCCGAGTCGCCCATGCACCCACCACAGCGTCATCCCGTCTGGCCGCGCCTCAGAAGTTGTCGTCGAGGGCGCGGGGCGTCCGGGCGTGCTGGCGGCCGCGCCGGCTGTCCAGCCGGAGGCCTTCCTCGTCGGTGGCAGGGTCGGCCAGGCCGGCCAGCCGGTCCACAAGGCCGTATGTCCAGAGCAGCGCGGCGTACACCGCCGCGCTGGTGGTCGGCCTCCCGTGCTCCGCCTGCGCGATCACCTCGCGGCTGGCGCCGACCTTCTGCGCCACCTCTGCCAAGGTGAGGTTGCGGCGCAGGCGGGCCGTGCGAAGGTTCGCGCCCAAGCTCTTCAGGGCGGCCTCCACCTCGTAGGGCGGCGCGTTCAGCAGCAAGCCGTGGGGCATCACATGATCCTTCTCGGCAAGCAGTGTCGGGTTCATCCGACATCTGGAAGGCTTTCGTCCGATCGAACCGACACTTGGCGCGATCAGCCACGCTCCTTGAGTGCAGCAGGTGTAGCGATGGGCTGAACCGACCGTGACGTGCGCACCTTGGGCCATCCAGGTTCGCAAGGGGGCCGGTGATCCTGGTGGCGAGGGGTTGTCCCTCGACCCACGCAGGAGCCTACCTTGAACCGCACTCTTACGAAGCTGACCACCCTTCCGGCCCGCATCCCCGTCACCGCGTCCAAGGCGATGGCGAAGGCGGCGGCGCTGGCTTCTCCCGCCATGCTGCTGGCTGGCCAGGCGTTCGCCCAGGCCGCGGGCAACACCCTCGGCAGCCGCATGCAGGCTGCCTCCACCGACCTGACCACCGGTGGCGGCTACGTCCTGCAGATCCTCGGTTACCTGCTGGGCGGCACCGCCTTGCTCACCGGCATCTACACGATCTGGCAGCATACCAAGAACCCGAACGGCCAGAGCCGGCTCGGCTACGGGTTCGTGTCCGTGCTGGCCGGCGGCGCCTTCCTCGCCGCAAGCCTGTTCGCGACCTTCTCCGCGTCCACCGTCGCCGGCGCCGGGCCGACCAACACCGGCGCCGCGGCGCAGATGACGTTCAACTAAGGGCATCGCCGTGCCCCTCCTGCCGCTCGTTCCTTCCGTGCATCCCTCGGTCCGCTTCGCCAGCGCGGGAGCGGCCGGGCGGCAGGCGCTCTGCGAGGCGGTGCTCGCGCGCGACGGGCACACCTGCCGGTTCTGCGGCCTTCCGGCTGGAGGCTGGCGGGACGTGTTCCACCTCGACGACGACCACGGCAACTGGGCGGACGGCAACCTCGCCGCCGCCTGCCCCCTGTGCGCCGGCGTGCAGCACATCGGCGGCCCCACAGCCAGCGGGGACTTCCGGGTAATCTGGATGCCGGAGCTGACGCAGAACCTGCTCAACGCCGTCGTCCGCGGCATCCACCTCGCCTTCCACGCCCTGGGCGCCGCGCCCACGCTGGCCCGGCGCCCGGAACGGGACGACCCCGATCTGGCGCCGGCCTGGCGGGCCTACGCCGCCCTGGACCGGCGCGCGGCCGGGGCCTGCGCCGCCATCGACACCAGCGAGCCCCAGGCCCTCGCCGCCGCCCTGCTCGCCCTGCCGCCGCGCGACTACGCGCGCCGCGGCACGCTGCTCGGCGGACTGCGGCTGCTGCACCGCGGCACGCGCGTGCGCGGCGGCCAGGACACCTACCCCGCCCAGCTCGCCGCCTGGGCGGCGGCCCGCAAGCCCGCCGAACCGAAGGCGTCCGGCCGTGCATAGGGTGCGCGCCCTCCTGCTGGCGACCGCGCCATTTGCAGCAGCGCTGGCGCTGGCGCTGGCCGGTCCTGGCCGCGCCCAGTCTGGCGGCAGCCCGTTCCCGGTCCCCGCCGAACTGCTGCGGCCGGTGACGTTCGCCTGGAGCGGCTCGCTCGACGACGCGGCGCGCAACCTGGCCGGGCGCATCGGCTACAGCTTCGCCAGCGTCGGCATGCTCGGCGGCCCGATCCCTGCCGGGACGGAGCGCATCGAGGTCCTGGTCAGCCTCGTGAACACGTCCGTCATGGACGTCGTGCAGCGGCTCGGCAGCCAGTCAGGCGGCCGCGCGGTGGTGCTGATCGACCCTGAGCGGCGCGAGTTGCGGGTCCACCACATGGCCCCGGGCCTCACCCTCTGGTCACCCCAGCAGGCTGGACCCGCCGCTCCCCCCTGATCCCCATCGAGTCCTGGAGCATCACATGTTCGGCCATGTCGCCCGCGCCCTCGCCGGCCTGTCGCTCGCCTTCAAGCAGCCGCTGTCCTCGTTCTGCGACCTGTCCACGACGGACGACGGCACCCTGGTCGGCAAGCGCGGCGAGCGCGTCACCTTCGTCCGGGTGCAGGGCCTGCGGCGCATGACCCTGCGCGACGACGTCGAACGCGTCGCCGAGGGGCTGCGCCTCGACCTGTCCGGGTCCCTCGAAACCCCAGGCCACGCCATCCAGGCGTGGTACGCCTGCGACCCCGACCTATCCGGCCCGGAGATCGGCCGGCACCTGCGGGGCGCCCGCACCGTGGCGCGCGAGCTGGGGCTGCGGCTGGGCGGCATCTTCAGCGAGCGCGAGCGGCTCTGGCCGCGGATTATGCGCTGGGAGGCGTGCTACCTCGTGCTCTGGTCCAAGCCTTCCCTGCTGAACCGGGAGGAACGCAAGCAGGCGGCCGAGGAGCACAAGAGGCTGAGCGCGGGCGCCCCGGCCATCGGCGACACGCAGAACCCGTTCCAGGCGAACGAGATCCTCTCGGCCCGGCACGGCGCATTCGTGCAGCGCGTGGTGGCGGCCTTTCGCAACCACGACGTCAGCGTGCAGCCGGTCACGCCCGCGGACGCCCTGGTGGCCGTGCGCGAAGCTGTCTACCCGGAGACCACGGACAGCGACTGGAAGCCGCTCATCCAGGGCGCCAACCCGATGCCGCGCATGCCCGATGGCGAGCCGGAGACCGGCGACGCCGGCCTGGCGCTGTGGCCGGAGATCGCGGACCAGTTGTTCTTCGCCGACGCGGTGACGCACGGGGCGAGCCGCGTCGCCATCGGCGGCCACGAGTGGGCCGGCGTGGACATGACCGTGGGGCCGGAGGACGCCCGGCCCTTCGCCGAGCTGGTTGGCCGGCTGAACGCGACCCACACCCCCTGGCGCATGTCCATGCTGGTCGAGGGCGGCGGGCGCAACATGATGCGATTCAAGAACGTGGTGGCGACGCTGCTCGGCTTCGTGCCGACCAACAAGCCCATCTTCAACGCCTTCGACGAACTCAGCCGCATGCGTGAGGGCAACCGCGACATCGCGGTGAAGCTGCGCACCTCCTTCGCAACCTGGGCTCCCGAAGGTGATACGGGCAGGCTTCGCCGCCGCGCCGCCACGCTGCGCCAGCGCGTCGAGGGCTGGGGCAATTGCCAGGCAGCCGCCATGGCCGGCGACCCGCTCGACGGCGTGATGAGCAGCGCGCTCGGCCTGGCCGTCGCGTCCACGGCACCGGCCGCCGCGGCGCCTTTGGGCGAGGTACTGCGGATGCTGCCCTGGGGCCGGCCGGCCTCGCCCTGGGCGACCGGCACGGCCCTGTTCCGCACGCCGGACGGTCGCGTGTGGCCCTACGATCCCGCGGGCTCGCGCCGCACCATGGTCGTGGACGTGTTCGTGGCCCCCTCCGGCTTCGGCAAGTCGGTGCTGGCCAACACGGTCCTGCTGGCGCTGTGCCTGTCCAACGCCGCGCAGGGCGCGAGCGGCGCCCGGCTGCCGCTGATCGGCAAGCTCGACATCGGCCCCAGCGCCGAGGGGTTCGTGCGCCTGCTGCAGGAGGCGCTGCCGTCCGACCGGAGTGGCGAGGCGGTCTACGTGCCCATGCAGCTCGCGGACGGCTACGAGGTCAACGTGTTCGACACCCAGGTCGGGTGCCGCAGGCCGCTGCCGCTGGAGCAGGCGTTCCAGCAGAACTTCCTGTCGCTCGGCACCATGCCGATCGACGCCGACACGCCGTTCGAGGGCATGGACCAGCTCGTCGGCTTCGTCCTGGAGGAAGCGTACCGCATGTTCGGGGACAGCGGACCCAACATCAGGCCCAAGCGCTACCAGCCCGGCACCCTGCCGGAGGTGGACGCGGCCCTGCGCCGCCACGGCGCCGCGCTGGAGGACGAGCCCTGGTGGTGGGACGTGGTGGACGCGCTGTGCCGCGCCGAGGAGTGGCGACTGGCGGAGCAGGCGCAGCGCCACGCCGTGCCGATCCTCCAGGATCTGGTCACGGCCGCACGCTCCCCGCAGGTCAAGGACATGTTCAGCAAGGTGCGGGCCGAGACCACCGAGCAGACGGTCGAGCTGTTCGAGCGCTACATCAAGGCGCTGATCCGTCGCTACCCGACGCTCAACAAGCCCACCCGCCTCGACTTCGGCCCGGCGCGGGTGATCGTTCTGGACCTGGAGGCGGTCGCCCCCACCGGCAGCGCCGAGGCCGACCGCCAGACCGACCTCATGTACCTGCTGGGCCGTCACATCCTGGCGCGCAACTTCTTCCTGCGGCCCAAGTACGTCGCCCACGTGCCGGAGCTGGTGCGGGCCTACCACGCCAAGCGCTTCGCCGAGATCTACGAGGCGACCAAGCGGCTGGACTACGACGAGTATCACCGCACCAAGGGGCGCCGCTTCGTGCGCGCCCAGGTGGAGCTGGACCGCCGCGAGGGGCGCAAGCACAACATGCAGCTCAGCCTGAGCAGCCAGCGCATGGAGGACTTCGGCGACGACTTGGTGAGCCAGAGCACGGGCCGCTTCATCCTGGGCGCCGGCGATGAGAAGGAGGCGGAGGACATCATCAGCCGCTTCCGGCTGACCGCCGCCGCGGCCGAGGTGATCCGCCACCGGCTGAAAGGACCGTTCGAGGACGGCAGCGGCTCGCCATTCCTGGCCATCGTGACCGCCGACAACGTGACGTTCGAGCAGATGCTGGTGAACAGCCTCGGCCCCGTCGAGCTGTGGGCGTTCAGCACCACGCCAGGCGACGTGGCGCTGCGCAACCGGCTCTACGAGCGGGTGGGCTTCACCGAGGGGCTGCGGCGCCTGGCGCGCGTGTTCCCGGCGGGGACGGCCAGGGCTGAAGTGGAGGAGCGCAAGAACGCGCGCCTGCGCCGCGGCGAGGAAGGTGCGCGCGCGCAGGCCGGCGTCGTGGAGGACCTGGCTGCCGAACTGGTGGATGGGCGGGGACTTGGCATCGTGCTGCGGCAGCACCGGGCAGGCATCGACGCCCATGAGACTGCGGAGCAGGACGCCGACGCATGAGGCGTCCGCTAAACGTGAGCTATCCGGTCGGGTCGAAGGCGTCCTGGTAGAGCGCCTCGATCTCGGCAGCCTCCCCGTCCGACAGCGCCGCGAACTCCTTGGCACGTGCGCGTTCCGACAGGCGCCCGCCGCCTTGGGCCAGGAAGGTCCGGAGCAGGTCGGCGTGCCGGTCCGGCATGTCCACGATCCGCTGCACGCCAGCGGCGAACCTGTCGAAGGCTTCGAGGAAGCGGACCTCGTCCGGCAGGTCCTGCTCGACCGTTTGCTCGACGCAGGCGTAGAGGAACTCGGCGTGCGCGGTGGCATCGAAGTAGCGGTAGAAGTCTCCCGTGTCGTTCAGCACCTCGACGTTTCGGTCGTCGGTCGGGCGCCACTCGATGAGGGGCAGCAGCGGCCCTGAGTAGCTCTCCAGCACGGCGCGGTAGGCGGGCAGCTGCCTGAGGATGGCGGCGCTGACGGGGAACACCAGGCCGGGCGGGTTGTAGGCGGCGGCGGCCAGGGCGTGGTGTATGAGCCAGCGGTGCAGGCGGCCGTTGCCGTCCACGAACGGGTGGGCGTACACGAAGCCGAACGCCACGGCCGCCGCCGCGACGACGGGATCAAGCCGGCCCGCCACGGCCCGCGCCTCGTAGGCGACCATGCCCTCGACGAGGCTGGCCAGGTCCTCCGGCCGGGCGCTGACGTGGTCGGGAACCGGTTCGCCCGTGACCCGGTCGTGGACCCCGACGAAGCTCCCCTCGTCGCGCAGCCCAAGGCGGACGAAGCGCGCGTCGCCGATCACGATGCGCTGCAGGCGCTCCAGTTCGGCGACGCTGAGCGGCCGCGTGCCGGCCTGGGCGATGGCCTGCCCCCAGCGGGCGGCGCGGGCGCCGGTCGGACGCTCGCCCTCAATGGCGAACGACGACCTGGAGTCGTTGAGCAGCAGGAAGGCAGCGGCTCGGGCCATGAGGTCGGGGCGCGTGCGGCCACTGATCTCCCGGGCGCGGGCGTCCAGGCCCTTGTCGACCATCTCTTGAAGGCGTGCGGTCCGCCGCACGAGGGGGCAGAAGGCGCGGGTGCCGGGCAGGTTGTCCAGCACCTTGTGGCGCGTGGAGCCGCGCCCTGGCTGGATGGCGAACTGCAGGTCGGGATCAAGGACAGGGACCAGGCCCACCTTGCCGGGGTCAGGCACGCCAAGGTCGCGGCCGGTCAGCCACTCGTACAGGAACCAGACCCGGCGGGCGGCGCCGCCCGTCGGCGTGGCGCGCACGAAGGCCACGACATCCGCGGCCGGCACGGCCTTGAACAGCGCCGCCAGGATGGCGAGGTCAACGCCCTCCCACCGCAGGGCGAAGGTCAGGTGACCGGCGAGGCTCGGTGCCGGCTGGTGCCGGGGCGTCAGCAGGAGCCAGTCGGACGTGGACTGCGGCCTGTGCCGGGTGGCGGTGGCTGCCAGGCGTGGCGGCATCGGCAGTTGGAGGGCGTAGCGGTCCATCAACGCCGCGTAGCCGGCCGGGACGGCTACCTCCGGCAGGAGCCGGCCGCGGAAGTCGCTGGTTGGCTGCGCGGCCCAGTCGCCCAAGGTTGGTCTCTCCGTCCCAGGGGGGCTTCGGCTTCTGTGCCGCTGATGCCACCAGCTTTCACCATCCGTGAAAATCAACCATCCGGCTACGGTTTTTGTGAAATCCCTTCACCTCCTGCCAAGGTTTGGCCGTTGGAGCTTGTTCGGTGGTGGGCAGGGCTGACCATGTGGGCGCCGTGACGGCGCGACGTGCCGATGCTGCGGGCGCCTGCATGTCGTCCTGAACTCGGCATTCCGCTGTCAGGCCGTGCTGGTTCGCAACGGGTCTTCGTAGCGTCCCCGCAGCAACGGGGAGCTTCTGTCATGACGCGTAGCCGCTTTCTTCCATTGGCCGGGTGCGGGGCACTTGCCCTGCTGTCCGCCTGTGCCGGGACCGGGAAGGTCGCACCCGATGTGGACGCGACCGGCATGCCGAGCGCCGAGGTGGCGCTGCAGCGCAGCGTCGAGCGTGTCGACGCCGCCATGCGCGACCTCGGCGGCAGGGACGTCGCGGGCAGGCCCACGCCGGTGGCACCGGCCGTGATCCCGGCCGAGCTGCGCCGGCCCGTCACCTGGTCCTGGTCCGGCCCGCTCGACGCGGGTGCCAAGGTGCTCGCCGACCGCATCGGCTACCGCCTGGTCGTCACCGCGGCACCCGGGGCCGCCCCGGTCGAGGTCGCCGTCGCGATGCAGGACGCGCGCATCCTCGACCTGTTCGAGGCGCTCGGCACCGCCGCCGGCGTGCGGGCGACCGTCATCGTCGATCCCGATCACCACCAGGTCGAGGTGCGCCACAATGCATAGGCACCTCACGCTCCGTGGCCTGCTCGGCGCGGCCACCCTCCTCGCCGGCCTGGCTATCGGCCTGCCCGCGTTTGCGGCGCGCGCCGGGGACCCTGTGGACAGCCCCGTGCCGCCCATCCCCGATCTCGGCCAGGTGGACCAGGCGGCGCACACGCTCGCCAGCCCGCTCAACACGCCCGTCACCGGCTCCAGCACGCAGCCGGTCGTCATCGGTGGCGAGCGCCCGCCCTCCCTGGAGGCGTTGCAAGCCGCCCGGCCCGGCTTCAACCCAAGTGCCGGCCTGTCCGGGCCGCGCGGGGAGGCGCTGCACGAGGCGGCCCTGAGCTTCGGCGCCCGCGGCGGCCTGGCGGCGCGCGGCTTCGCGCTGAACGAGATCCTGCGCCGCTACGAGAGCCGCCTCGACGCGGCCTACGACTTCCAGGCCCTTGTCGTGCAGGTCGGCTCCGGCCAGACCCTGATGCGCCCCCCGGTGGTGACGGAAGCGCAGATGGCGTTCGCGCTGGGCGACGGCGGCCAGGTCGCGCGCGAAACCGGTCGCGTCTACGAGATCACCCGCCAGGCGTCGCTCACCTCGGCACCGCCGAACTGGCGCAGCTACCTCGTGCGCGCCTGGGTGAACCCAACGCCGCCGCCCGACGACCTGCGCCCGCGCAGCTCGGAGGAGGTGGACTACTGGAACAAGTGGGTGGCCGAGGGCTGGGCCAAGGGCGAGCGGCAGGCAGTGGAGATCTTCCTGTCCGACCTGGGGCGGCTGGAGCGCGACTTGGTCGGCATGGCGCGCTACCGCGTGCTGCTCCGCGCCGGCCTGGTCAAGCAGCCGCGCGTGGCCCTCGCCAACCGCGCCGTGCAGGGCGGGCGCAACACGATGCGGGTGGACGACCGCACCGTCACCATCACCGACCAGCCCGGCCTCAACCCGAACCGGCGCCGGTGGCGCGGCGGCCCGCCGGACATGACGCTGCCCCCGGCCACGCCCGCGCAGGGCGCGCAGCCCGTATCCAGCCCGCCCACCCTGCCCTACGCCCGCGACGCCGCGGCCGACGCAAGCGCGCTTCGGATTGCACGATGAGCCAGATCGCGCGCGTCCCGCTTGGCGGGCAGCCGGAAGAAGGCACGGTGCTACCCGCTCCGGACGGCTGCGGCCTCTGGCCCGGCGAGGGGCCGGTGTTCACCCGCGAGTGCCTGGACGGGCTCTACATCTGGGCCTACCGCCTGGGCGCGTCCGATGTGCGGCTGCAAACCAACCGCCCCGTGTTCATCCAGCTTCATGGCCGGCTGCGTCCGGCCACGTCGCGCCCGCTGACGGAAACGGAGGTCGAGGAGGCGGTGAACCGCCTGTACGGCTCGGACGGCCAGGCCCGGCTCAAGGGCGGCGAGGACTTCGACGTGTCCTACGAGGTGCTGCCGGACCGGCGCACCCGCATGCGCTTCCGCGTCAACGCGACTGCCATCCTCAGCCGCGGCGACGACGGCGCCGAGGTCGTGTCCCGCACCCTGCCCGCCAAGGCCCCGACCCTCGCCTCCCTTGCCGTCGAGCAGGGCATCCTCGACGCCTGCAAGCCCGCGGACGGCATCGTGCTCGTCGCCGGCGGCACCGGCAACGGCAAGAGCACGCTGCTCGCCGCCATGGTGCGCGACATGCTGGAGGAGCCGGACAGCCACAGGGCCATCCTGGAGTACGCAGCCCCGACCGAGTTCGTGTTCGACGACGTGCGCCCGGGTGCCGCGACCATCGCGCAGAGCGAGATACCCCGCCACCTGCCCTCCTTTGCGGCGGCGATCCGCAACGCCATGCGGCGCGCGCCCGACGCGATCGTGGTCGGCGAGTGCCGGGACGAGGAGACCATGACCGCGGCCGTGGACGCCGCCATCACCCAGCACGCCGTCTACACCACGATCCACGCCGGGCGGAACGCCGACACCCTGCAGCGGGTGGTCAGCCTGTGCCCGGACGGCAAGCGGCGGGCGCTCACGGTGGCCTTCGCGCAGTCGCTGCGCCTGGTCGTCAACCAGCGCCTGGTGCCGAGCACGGACGGGCGCCGCACGCCGCTGCGCGAGTTCCTGGTGTTCGACACCGCCCTGCGCCGCCGCTTTCTGGACACCGACCCCGACCGCTGGCCGGCGCTCGCCCAGGACGTGCTGGAGGCCGGCACGCATGGCCAGTCCTTCGGCGTGGCCGTGCGGCGCGCGCTGGCCGAGGGGCGGATCACCGGGGACGAGGCGCACGCCCGCCTGAAGGAGTGGGGATATGTGGCGTAACACCATGCTGCCGATCAGGTTCTATGCCGTGGACGCGCGGGCGCTGGTGCCGTTCTTCGTGTGGCTGCTGCACTGGAGCTGGGGCACCTTCTACGTGGCGCTGGCCGGCATCGCCGCCTTCGCCGTGCTGGAGTGGTGCGGCCTCACCTTCCCGGCCGCCCTGCGCACCCTGCGCCGCCTCGCCGTGGGCCGCACCCGCTCCGCCGTCCCCACCTGGAAGAAGAGGAGGTTCGCATGAGCGAGCCCGTCCCGCCTGCCCCGTCCATGCCGGAGCCGCCGCCGGTGATGGCCCGCCTCGACCCGCCAGCCGACGTGCAGGAGGCCGTGGCGGCGGCGCTGCGCGCCTGCCACTCCTGGCAATCCGTCGTCGTACCGCGTCCCACCCCCGCCGAAGGCCGGGCGCCACCCTCGTTCATGCCGCAGACGGTCGAGGCCGGGGTCTGCGACCTGATCGACAACTGGCCGCACGGTGCCGAGCAGGCCGCCCATGCCGCACTGGGCGCAGGCGTCGCGCTCGGCCTTGCCGGCGTCGCCGTGTTCTTGGCGGTGCGGGGCATGGCCCGGTGGTTCGGCAGGACGCGACACGGGTGGTGGCTGCGGGACCATCTGCGCGAGCCGTGGCGTGACGCCCAGATTGGGTGCGTCGGCGGCGTGCTCGGCTTCGTGGCTGGTGCGCTCCTGCATGCGCTGCTGGGGAAGCTGGGCGCGAACGCGCCAGCGGTGGCCTACGCCTGCTGGCTGGGCGGCGCTCTCCTCGGCGCATGCGGCCTGGTCCTGGCACGCCGCCGCGGCGTGTTGCCGGTGAACGGGTGGGCGCGCCCGTGAGCGGGCGCACCCTGGACGTGGTGGAGGTCGGGGCCGTGCTGCGGGTGCTGCTGCAAGGCGGCAAGCCGGTCTATGCGGCCGACCCCGGGACGGGCGAGCTGGCCGAGATCAGCCCGCACCTCGCCGCAGCGCCACACGGCTTCCTGCCGCTGTTCCTCGCCGCCGGCGACACGGTGTGGCGGGAAGCGACGGGTCGCCGCCTGGGCGTGGACCTGCGGCGCGATCCCGACACGGTGCTCGGCTTCAGGGCGCACGGGGTGGCCCCGGGTCCGGCGTCCCCCGTCCTGCTCAGCATGATGGAGGCCATCGCCCAGGCCGAGCGGCCGGACATGCTGCTGGTCAACGATCTCAGGAGCGGCTGGGCCGCGGCGCAGGATCGGATGCGCCGGGCCACGCCGAAGCCTGCTGCAGGTCCGGCGGCCCCCGCCGCATCCGCCAAAGCCGTTCCACCCCACCGCATCCGCCGTGGAGGACCCCGACCATGACAAGAAACACGCCCATGCGCTCGCCGTGGTGGCGCGCCGCGCCGCTGCTGGCCGCGCTGCTGCCGCCGGCGCCCGCGCTCGCCTCGCAGTACCGGGACGCGCCGGGGCTGGTCGGCATCCCCGTGGCGGTTCCCGGCACGGCCGGGCGCATCATCGAGCGGTGCATCCTGGCCGCCGCGGCGGCGCACCGCGTGCCCCCGGCCGTGCTGGTCATCCTGCTCAACGTCGAGGGCGGGCAGCTAGGGCGGGTTAGCGGCAACACGAACGCCACCGTGGACATCGGCCCCATGCAGGTCAACGAGATCTGGCTGCCCGACCTGGCCCGGCACTGGCGCACCTCGGTCCCGCAGGCGTTCGAGGCGCTGCGCGACGACCTCTGCTTCAACGTCGAGGGCGGGGCCTGGATCCTGCGCCGCGGCCTGGACGAGGCGCGCGGCGACTTCTGGGAGGGGGTAGGCACCTACCATTCCCACGATCCCGGCCACAAGGCGGACTACCTGCGCAAGGTCCTGATCCAGGCGCTGCGGCTACAGGCCGGCACTGGGCGCGGCCGCACCGTGTCGCCCGCCGCCGCGGCGGGACCGGCGCCAGTGACCGGAAGGCGATAGGCGATGGCGCACTCCTCGTCCGGCTACTCCAACAGGTCCGCGGAGGATGGCCTGCTGATCGCCGGCATCATTGCCGTCCTGCTGGGCGGCTTCGCCTGGCTGGCCTGGTTCCTGTTCCACCGCCAGATCGCGGCCGGCGTCATCGGCATCCAGCACTGGCAGATGGGCTGGATTGGGCACGTCACGGACCGCTACGCCCTCCTCGACGCGCAGGTGCTCGCCACCGACCCGGCCAGCGTCAAGCTGGGCCAGCTCTGGCGCCTGCTGCACAACGTCGGCGCGTTCTTCCGCTGGCCCGCCGCGGCGCTCGTCCTTGTCCTGGCCCTGGCCTGCTTGCTCTACAACGCGCCGAGCCAGTTCACGCGCCACCTGGACTTGCAGGGCCTCATGCGGGAGCACGCCCGGACCTTCCGGGCGTCTTCCGCCTACGTCGAGCGCGGCCTTGCCCTGGTGAAGCCTGCCGACGGCGAACCGCGCCCAGCCGATCCGGCGCTGCGCGCGGAGGAATGGGTCGCCCGCTTCGCCACCTGGGACGGCCACTACGACGAGGAAGGCGCGGCGCTTGAGCTGACGCGCCAGCTCGGGGCCGAGTGGCGCGGCGTGGAGAAGGCCGCACCGCATGTCCGCTGCATGTTCGCAGCCTTTGCCCTGCACGCCGGGCGCAAGCGGGACGAGGCAATGCAGCTGCTCGGCGACCTGGCCGCCTCGCTGCCGGACGGGCGTGGCGACGGCCCGGCCGGGCCTGCCCAGCCACTTGCCTTCTCGCCGGAGGCCCTCGCGCGGGCCGATGCGGTCCTGACCGATGTCATCCTGGTCGCGCCCTGTGCCGCTGTTGCCGCAAGGCACGGCTTCACGGCGCCGGCGATGATGTCCGTGCTGACCATGGCGCGATCGCAAGCCGGGGTGCTGGCGCCAGCGGCGTTCAACGCCCTGAAGCTTGTGGATCGGCGGCTCTGGTACGCGCTGCACAGCCTGGGCTTCCCCGGCGGGCAGAACCCGGCCGAGCAGCCCAACCCGCGCATCGAGGCAGTGGGCGCCCGCGACCACTGGGCCGCCGAGCGCGACGCCGGCCAGCCCCTGCCCGTCCCCTCCCTGGCGCGTGCGCTCGCCGTGGTTCGCAAGGCCGTGGACCAGGCTGCTGGTCCCACCCCTGAACCGGAGACCGCAGCATGATCCTGCACCTGACACCTGGCCTGAACTCCATCGAGGTCCACGTCCACGACGAGCACGGCTGGTCCGAGGCCCTCACCGTCGCGCCGCGTGCCATTGCGCCGGCCCTTGCCGCACCTGCTGCTCCACCCGCTGCCTCCAGTCCAGCAGCAGGCCGCACAGGCAGGCGCATGCTCCTCATAGTGCCAATGGCGGCCGTCGTCTGCGGGTTCGTCGGATACCAGGTCGGCTCGCGAGCGGACGCGACGGGGCGGGACATTGCGCGGGCCGCCCTGCGTCACTCCTCCGCGGCGGAACCCCGCAATGCCCCGACCCTCCGATGGCCGGGCAGCGATGCCCAGCCGCAGTTGGCAATGCCGCCCACGCGGCCCGGGGCGCTGCAGCCTGAAAGCGCGGCCGATCCGGCTCAGGCCGCCATGCCGGTCGAGGTAGCGCGGGCGCTGGCGCAACAGCCTTCCGTGGCGCCGTACCGGAACGTGCCCGTCCCGGCCACTGCCCCGCAACCCGCCGCCCCGGCTGGCGGCAACCCGTTCGGCCTGGAGTAGGAGGCGTCCCATGCAGCAAGGCCCCTCCTTGAACTTCTGGCAGGTCCGTGGCTTCGAGGTTGTGGACGCCGTGGGCGCGGTCCTGCGGTGGGCGCAGCAGGCGCGGGGCTACCGATGCACCGAGGCATGCGTGGCGGAGCTGCTGAGCCTGCGCAGCGTCGCCTCCATCGTGCAGGACCGGCGCCTGCCGGTGCCGTGGGCCGGCGAGGGGCGCTTCGTGAGCCTCAAGGGCATCCCACCTTCCGTGCTCGATCCCCTGCGCAGCTACCTCGATGGGCTCAACGGCTACGACCGGCGCCTGCCGGCCGACCGGCAACGTACTGACCAGCCCTGCAAGCACCACGAGTTCGCCCTGTCGTCCCTTGGTGACGTCCGGCCGGGAGCCGGGGCATGACGGCCCGCCACACCCTCGGGCCCGACACCCAGTACGAGCGCGCCGGCGGGGACCTCTACCGGGAGACGCGCGGCGGGTTCGTCCGGCTGCGCGAGTTCCTGAAGTCGTCGGCCTCGGCCGGCGTGCTCGCCATGGCTGCGGTTGCGGTTGCGGCCCAGCCCGGAACGGTGGACCTGCTGCTGCCGGCGTCGGCGCTGTTCGCAGGCTGGGTGCTGACCCGGCGCGTGGTGCTGCCCCTGCGGCTGCCCATCACCGCCCGCCGCCGCGACCCGAACTACCCGCACCCCAAGGACCGCCGCCCGCGCCTGGCCGCCGGCATCCTCTACGTCGGAAGGGACCACCGCACGGGCCAGGAGCTGTGGATCAGCAACGAGGACGGCCGCCAGCACGTCGCCGTGCCCGGCACCACTGGCGCCGGCAAGACCGTGGCCCTGGTCAGCCTGTGCGCAAACGCGCTGTCCTGGGGATCGGGCTTCATCTTCGTAGACGGCAAGGCGGACAACCGCCTGTACGCGGAGGTGCTGGCGCTGGCCCGCCGCTACGGCCGCGAGGACGACGTGCTCGCGCTCAACTTCCTGGTGGCATCCGGGAACAAGCACTCGCACACCTTCAACCCCTTCGCCTGGGGCAACGCCGACGTGATCCGCGAGCTGCTGGTCAGCCAGATCGAGGCCAACCCGCAGGGCGCCGGCGGCAACCACGTGTTCCTGCAACGCGCCGTCGCGCTCATGGGCGCGCTCACCCCGGTGCTGGTGTGGATGCGCGACGCCAAGGGCGTCGCCATCGACATCGACAGCATCCGCTTCGCGACCGACCTGGAAAGCATCGTCTCTCTCGCCAAGGACCGCCAGTTCCGCCGGCGTGACCCGGCCAGCGGCGCCATCACCTTCACGCCGGTGCCGGACATCAACGAGGCGCTGCTCTACCCCTTGCGGTCCTACCTCGGCGAGAGCGGCGGATACGACCTGACGCAGCCCGTCCACAAGCAGCGCTCGGACGAGCCGGCCAAGCAGCACTCCTTCGTGGTGATGCACTTCTCGGCCACCTTCACCCAGCTCGCGGTGTCCCTGGGCCACATCTTCCGCTGCGAGATCGGCGACATCGACATGCGCGACGTGGTGCTGAACCGCCGCATCCTGGTTGTGAACCTGCCCGCGCTGGAGAACTCCGGCGAGACCACGCAGGCGCTGGGCAAGCTGGTGGTGGCCAGCTTGCGGAACATGATGGCGCAGACGCTCGGCGCAGACCTGGAGGGTGACTACGAGGAGGTGATCGAGAACAAGGCGCACACGGCGCCGACGCCCTGCCCGGTCGTGTTCGACGAAGCCGGCTACTACCTGCCTGGCGGCGCGGACAAGATGCTTGCGATGGGCCGCGGCCTCGGCTTCATGTTCTACCTCGGCTTCCAGGAGGTGCCGGGCTTGAAGGCCCGGGTGGGCGAAGCGGTCTACTCGCTGCTCGGCAACGCCAACTTCCAGATCCTGATGCGCCTGCAGGAGGGCAGCGAGACCCGGAAATATGTCGAGCAGACCGTGGGCGACACGCACGTGACCCAGGCCGGAGGCTTCAGCGCCACCGAGTTCGGGGGCTTCCGGGAAAGCATGAACGCCGACATCCGGCAGACCTATCGTGTCAACTGGAACGACCTGCGCAACCTGATCGAAGGCGAGGCAATCATCGTATTCGGCAAGGAGCGGGTCTACGCCAAGCTTCTGCACGTCGAGACGGCGGACCGCGGGCCGTTGCGCATGAACCGCCCGTTGCCGCTGCGCCCGCCGGAGCCGGGCGAGGTGCGCCGGGACAGTGAGCGGGTGGCCCGCATCGCCGGCCACCTTGCCGCAGGCCGTGCCGCGCGGACGCTCGACACTCCGCCGTCGCCCACTCTCGATGCCATGCTGCTGTCCCTGAAGGAGGGCATGGCCCAGCTGGAGCCTGTGCCGGTCAGCGACATGGTGCGGGCTGCCATCCTATTGCTGAAGGACGTGGACGCCGATGCCCCGGCATCGGTGCCTGCCCCCACCGCTGGGCCGTCAAGCCCGGACCAAGTCGTGGAGGACACGCCCTACACCCCGATGCTGGAGAGTGTGGCCAAGCCTGCCGGCACGGTTCAGCCCGTTTCCGAAGTCCCGAATGGGGTGCCACCTCCTAATTTCGTGCGAGAGGTCGCGGCCATTGAGGTCGCCATGGGCAGCTCGCCGGCCGAGGCCCGGATCAAGGCGGACCAGACAGCGGCGACGCTGGAAGCAGGCCGGGTCGATGCCGCGCTGCCCGGGTTGCCCGCGCTCTCACCCGCCGAATTCCTCCAGGAGGTCGAGGCGCTGACGGCCCTGGTCGAAGCCATCGCATGCCGGTCGGTGCCGAAGGCCCTTGCCGCCGATTAGGATTGGACCCAACCGCTCCGGTCCACCACGCGACACATCAGGAACACGCACGTCTTGTGAGCGGCTGGGTCCGTTAGGGTGGAGCAAAGCGAGAGCAGTGGACAGGCCAACGCTGCGCCGTCGGCCTGCTCAGTATGGACTCGGGCTGAGGCTCGGCCGCGCCGCCTGCTCATCCTGTGTTCGGTGCGTTCTGGCGGCCTCGATGCCACGCTGTGCGATCCCGGTGGCGTGGTTCTGCACGGAGCGCAGCAGCATCTCGACTTCACGGCCCAGTTCGGTGACGGCCTCGCCACTGCGCGCCAGCGCGTCGTTCAACGCTCCGATCTGGTGCTGTAGCGCCTCCCGCGTGTTCGCATCACGGACCAGTACCCGAGCCTCGGCACCGTAATGCCGTCCCTCGACGCTTTGCGACTGAAGGAGGTGCTCGTAGTGCATGAACCCTTCCACCGCTTCCTGGTGCCGCCGACGTGGCCCGTCGATCAAGTCGATGCCGAGCGCCTTGTAGGGCTTCCGGCTCATGTCCTCGGCCACCCTGTCCCAGAGATGCTCTGACGTGATCGGGGAAGCGTCGCCCAGCGCCCGGCTGCGCTTGACCGCTTCGAACACCGCAGCCTCCGCGACCATCGTGTAGACTTGGGTGACGTGCCGACTCTCGGCGGTGTAGGCCTTGAACGCCGTGATGCCCGCCGTGCCGCGCGGCAGCGCGTTGATGTGCTCGCCCGCCGTGATGCCCTGCGCCGCATCAACCGTCAGCGCGTGCCCGAAGCCAAGCAGCAGGCGGTCGGAGCGCGGGTCCTTAAGCCGCCGCCACTCCACTTCGCCCTCCTGCCCGTCCGCGTTGCGCATCACCACGCCGCGGCTGGTCCAGCCCGTGACCTCCACGATGTCGCCGTTGCTTCCGATGAAGCCGGGCCTGCCCTCGATCCGGGCCGAGGTCTTGCGGAACAGCCGCACACGGTCACCGGTGGCCAAGGGCATGTCATAGGTCTCGCCGCGCTGATCGACGGCCCGGTACACGCGCTCGTCGTCGCCAAGCTCGCCACGGGCCTTGAGCCGGGCGCGCACGGCGCGGCTGATGTCGGCAGCGTCCTCGTTGGTCAGCGCCGAAATGGTGATGCCCAGCTTGGCCGCTTTTCCTCCGGCGGCGCGCAGGACGTCGCGGCGGCGCATGTAGAGGTCGGCGACTCTCTCGACCACCTGGTCCTGGTCGCCGCCGACGAGCACGACCGTGCCGTCGTCCCGCTTCATCCGGAGCGCCTGCTGCAACTCGCCGAGGCGTCGCTTCTGCCGGTCCCTCAAGCTCGCGGACGGCCCGAGGTCCGTGCCGCGAAACAGGCCGGCGATCTGCCGGCCGCGGGCGGTCTCCTGCCGCACGGTGGTCAGCAGTTCGGGCAGCGCCGCCTTGGGCAGCACGCGGCGCAGCAGCTCGATGGTGTCGCCGGCCTCGATGGCCTGGCACTGCTCGCGGTCGCCCAGGGCCTTGATCGTGAGGCCATATTGGGCCTGCAGCTCCAGCAGGCGCAGCATCTGCCGCGGCGCGACTTGGCTCACCTCGTCGATCACCAGCACGGTGTTGGGGCTGAGCTGGAGGGAGCCGTCCTCGACGGCACCGAGGAGCGGCGCCAGGGCCAGGGTCTTGCAGATCCCGGCGTCCCGCAGCGCATCGGCCTGCCGCCAAGCCACGGCCGTGCCGATCATCTCCCGGCCGCCCTCTCCGTAGGTCGTGTCAGCCTGGTAGGCGGCGACCAGCGGCCTCAGCAGCGTCGTCTTGCCCGACCCGGCCGCCCCGGTGAGGAGGGTGAGGCGTCCGCCAGTGCCCAAGGCGTAGATCGCCGCTTCCTGCGCTGCGCCGTGTTCCTGCCCGCGCCCGAAATCCAGGCCGGACGCGACGATCGCGGACCGGATCGCTGCCGGCGACAGGGCGGCGGCATTGTCCAGGGCTGCCGCTTTCGCCTGGACGGCGAGCGTCCTCTCGACGCGGACCTGGGCGGTGTTGGTGACGCGCAGCTTCTCGTCCGAAAGGCGGACGACCAGCGCGGCGTGCTCGCCCCGGATCGTGACGCCGCGCTCCTCGATCAGCCGGACCACGCAGTCGATGTCGGCCGGGCCGCCGGCGATGCCGGTGCCGATCAGCCCGCGGGTGGCATACAGGCGCAGCTTGTCGTGCTCCAGCACCGCCGCGGTCTCGAACTCGCGCGCGACATGCCGGGCTGCGAAGGCGTAGGCACGCTCGAACCGTTCAGCGTCGCTGAGGGCCGGCGCTGCAGCGTCCTCCAGCACCGTCCGGTGATGCCAGTCCATCGCACGGGCCTGGTCGCGCCAGACCTCCCGGTCCGTGCGGCCGTCCTGCTTGGACTTGCGCTCGGCGACGGCCGCCGCGGACAGCAGGCCGAACTTGCGCTCTGCTGGAAGCTCGTTCCAGTCCAGGCCCTGCTCCCTGGCGAAGCGCCTGGCGTTGCGCTCGGTCTGCCGCCGGCCCTTGCTGAAGGCGTCCACCGCCGCCTGCGGGACCGCTGGCAGCATGATGGCCTCCTCGCGGGCATCGTATGCGGTGCGGATGCCAAGCCGGCGTAATTCATCCCCAAGGCGGGCCTGGAAGTAGGCTCCAAACTCGTGGACCCGGTCCTGCAGCCGCTGGGTGTCGAGCGAGCCGATCCGCCCCTCGTCGGTCACGACCAGGTTGAAGAAGCCATTGTGGATGTGGGCGTGGGGATCGCCTGGGACCGGTATGTCCGCGAGGTAGGTGGTCCCGCTCGGCCCGTCCTGGACCTGCATGGTAGGCCGGGCGTTGTGGTGGCGGAAGCTGACCCAGCCGACCGCGCCAGGGTCGGCCCCCTCCTCCCCGCCCGCCCCCTTCCTGGCCCAGCCGATCTCGCGGGCGACGTAGCGCATGGTGGCGTCGTTCGCCCGGTCTATGGCGTTCCAGATCAGCGCGGCCTCGGCCGGCGTCGCCGCGAACTCCGCTGCGAGGGTGACCGACTTGTGCGGCGCCACCGTGAGGTCGTAGGCGCTGTTCTTGCGGGCGTGCCGTGACCAGGCTTCTCCCGTGTCCGCCCGCTTGGCCTCGAATAGCCGGTCGAGGTCGGCGTCCCGCGGAGGCCGGCTCGGGTCGATGCCGAGGGCGGCGGCGATGGACCGCGGCATGTCCGGCCGCCAGCTCGCCCGGCTGTCGCGGCGCGTGTAGTAGGACGTGAGCCGTCCGCCGGGGTCGAGCTGCGGCCCGCCACCGGGGCTGATGCCGACCAGCGCAGCATCCCCGTCCGGCGCCCGGTTGTGCTCGGTGAAGTAGGCGCGGATGAGCTTGCCCGCGGACGCCGCCGCGAGCTTGCGGAACGTCATCATGTGCGGCTACGGCCGTCCGATTGGTGGCCGGCCCCGTCGCGGCCCGGGGCGTCCAGGCCGTCCCGGATTGCGGCAACGAGATCACCAGGCAGGTCGCGGCCCAGCTTGCCGATCGCCAGGATCAGCTCCTTGAGGTAGCGGGTCTGGTCATCCAGGCGGGTGATCAGCTCGCCGACCTGCGTTGCGAGGCTTGGGCCATTGCTCGGCTTCACGGCCGTGAGGACCTGTAGGATCGAACGGGTCTGCTCGCCCTGCACCACGAGCAACTGGAGGATCAGCCCCAGGCGGTCGCCGCCGTCTGCACCTTCATCCCGGTCGCCCTCCGCTTGAGCCGTCGCCATCACCATCGTCCGCCTCCATGCACGCTGGAGCGTGGGGGAGGCGGTTGCGAACCACGTTGACGGCGCAGCCCTTGCTGAACGGGAGCATGGGCCGGTGCCGGAAAGTGCCGTCCAGGGACCGGGCGCCCTGCACTTCCAGTGCAATGGTGTATAGCCGCCTTCCTCACCGTCCCGCTGCTGTCCGATAGCGCCACTACAGCAGCGGCATAGCCGTGCCATGGTTGTTCGACAGCCGGCCCACAGCCGCGGCGGCAGCCGAGAAAAGTCGCGTCAGCCTGGAAAAACCCGGCGCTGGTTCGCAATGGGCCGGCAGACGCTCTCGCCATGGTGGACCGCACCCTCGAACAGATCATGGCCCGGACGCGCAAGCGCCACGGTGCGAGCAGGTCGGACGCCTACCGCTGGCTCCACCAGAGGCATCGCCAGCTGATGGCGACCTTCACCGCGTTTCCGCCCGTGTGGACGGACGTGGCTGCCACGATGGCTGCGAAGGGCATCACCGGCGGACGGGGGCGTCCCCTCACGGGCGAAGCTGTGCGGCGGATCTGGGAAAGGGTCTGTCGTGACCTCGAAGCCGCGGCGGCGCTGCAAAGGACAGGGGTGCGGCCCGGCAAGGCCAATCGGACCAGCACGGCTGCTGGATGGCACCCGATCCCCATCCCTGCGCAGGCTGCCACGCCAATCCCTTCCTCGCCTGATCCGCCGGTTGCACAGCCTGGCTTGCTGACCCGCATCGGGCGGTCCCTCGGGGGTAGCTCCTCCCGCCAGGCCGAGGACGCTGCGGAGGCCCTTCAGGCCGCCGACCCAGCACCGCCTGCCCTGCCCCGCGAGGGAGGCCCCCTTACCCCTGAGCAGGTGAGAGCCATGAAGGCAGACCTTCAGCGCACCCTGGACGAACGCAGCGGCCGTTAGCCGCCAGCAGTGGAGAGGAACATGGACGGCATGGAAAAGGGCACAGGTCGCCCCCGCAAGGCAGTTGAGGAAAGCGGCGCGGCCGGTCAGGTCCTCGCGGTGCGGATGGGACGCGGCCGGACCGGCGGCAGCACGCTCCTCGACTGGCTGGTGCAGCGCGCCCGGACCGAAGGTCGCGGGGTGGCCATCGGCGACGGGGACCGGCGCAACCCGACCTTGGCCGGGCTGTATCCTCCCGGCGCCTCGGGTGGCGCGACCCAGCCCGCAACGGACGAGACGGCCGACGTGAAGGACTGGATCACGGCGCAGCTGTCCCAGATGGTCTCCCTGCGCACCTCGCTGGTCCTCGACCTGGGCGGCGGTGACCGCGTGCTGTCCGAGTACGGCCGGGACCTCGGGCTGGTGGACTTCTGCGCCATGGCTGGCGTCGAGCCGCTGGCGCTGTTCATGAGCGGGCCGGAGATGGACGACTTCGAGCACGTCCTCGCCATTTGGCAGGCCGGCTATTTCCGGCCTGGCCGTGCGGTACTGGTGTTCAACGAGCACCTGGTCGCGGGAGGACGCACACCCACGGGTGCATTCGACGCGATCATGAACCGCCCGGAGATGGACCAGATGATGGCCGAGGGCTTGCGGGTGATCTTCATGCCGCGCCTGCCCTGCATGACCGAGATGCGGCGGGCCGGGCTGAGCTTCCTGGACGCGGTGGCGAACAAGGCGGGGGTGGACGGCAAGCCGCTCGACCCGGTGCGGCAGTTCATGGTCAGCAGCTGGCACAGGCGGATGCTGGAGCAGTTCAGCAAGCGCGGCGCCTTGGACTGGTTGCCATGAGCAGGCGCCCCGGCCCGGAGGCGCGCGAGATGCCCAGCGCGATGGCCAAGCTGAGGGAAGCGGCGGAAGGCAAGGCGGATGCGGAGGTGAAGGGTCTCCGCACCTGCCGCGAGCAGTTGCAGGAAGCGGTGCGCATCGAGGGCATCGACCCGAATGGCCCGCTGGGAGTGTGGTCCCGGGCGTTGGCGTCGGCCCTGGATGGCTTGGCTGTCCTGGTGGAGGCGCAGGCCGAGCGGGTCGAGGACAAGGCAGAGGCCGTCGAGCAGGCGATGCTGGCCGAGGTCGCACGGGTCAAGGCGGCAGTGGACGAGGCGCGCGCGCTGACGAGCCGCCTCAAGGTCGAGATCGAGGACAACAAGGAGCGCCGCAAGGAGGAGAACCTCGCCCTGGCGAAGGAGCTGGGCGAGGGCATCAAGGACACCCTCAAGACGGCGCTGCTGATCCGGGAACGGCGGTGGAACCGCCGGCAGAACTGGAGTGCCGCCCTGGTGGCGGCGTCCGTCCTGGTTGGCTGCTTCGTCGCCGGCGCTGGATGGAGCGACTACTCGCGTCCTGGCGGGGCCGTGCACGACGTGATTGACCGTTGTGTCGCGCGCAGGGTGCTGGACACGGTGACGCAGCAGTATTTCTGTCCGGTCAAGGCCGTGCAGGGACAGCCGTGAACCGTCGCGGTTGCACCCGGACGAAAGCAGCCGGCGTTCGCAATGGGCCGGCGCATTGTCGGCTCAACACCATGGAGGGGACACCCATGCGTCAGGTTCTTCTTGCCACCGTGCTTTGTATGGCCGCTCTCGCCGGGCAGGCGCACGCCCAAGCGTTCACGCCGCAGGAACTGGACCGGCTGTCACAGGAGCGGAGTGACACGGTGCCGCATCGCAACCCTGGTCCGCGTTCGACCACCGACAGCCAGTCGAGGGAGGCTCTTCGGCAACTGCCGGGCATGTGGGTCTGCATGAGCACGGACCAGTATGTCCCGATCCTGGACGCGCCGAGGCCGAATGCTCGTCAGCTCGGTACTTCGTCCGGGCGTATAGCTGCTGGCCCCGACCAAGGTGACTACACCTCTGTGCTCTTCACCGAAGGCAAGTTGGGTTACGTGCCCAAGGCCAAAGTCCACCCGTATCGGAACGAATTCAACCCACGTGCCACCTGCACCGTCGCCGGCCTCAAGCCAAGCGGCATCGTGCAGTTCGATGTGCGATGAGAACCGCGCTGGGCACCACACTGGGGCTCGCTATCCTGGGCACGTGGTGTGTCGTTCCTTGCCGCAGCAGGGCTGATCCGACCCCTTCGAATTGGAGCGGCGTTCCGGCCCAGGTCATCCCGACCTACCTTGAGCCTGGCGCTCCGACGTTCACGACACCTTCCGGCTCCACCTCGTCCGGGACCACCCAGGGAGGCGCTGCCGGCGGCGTGGGATCGGGAGGTGATAACGGCGGCGCTGCATACACGGGAGGCGGAGGTGCCGTCCTGGATGCCATGATGGCGCAGTCGTACGGCCAGACCGCGTACTCGACAGCGCAGCAGTTGGGAAACAACCCCACGGCGCTTGCCGCCTTCGGTCAATTGGAAAGTGGATGGCGCAATGTTGCCACCTCGAATGGCACATCGTCCGCGACTGGGCCGTGGCAAATCACGGGTGGAACTTGGGGCGATTACGTATCGCGGTACAACCTACCTTACAGCTCGGCAGACAGAACGAACCCCGAAGCCCAAGCCGTAGTCTCGAACTATATTCTCAAAGACTACGCCAGCCAGGTGTCGGCGCAAACCGGCCAACCGGCGACGGTGGCGCAGACTTATGCGGCATGGGTCTATGGTCCTGGCGCCGGTGCCGGCATTGCGGGCGCGTCGGCAAGCGAGCCGCTGAGCAACTATGCCTCAGCCCGAAACCTGTCGAACAACAACATGACGGGTTGGACGGTAGGCGACTTCAACGCCTACGTCGGCAGGAAGGTTGGTTCTGCTGCCACGCAGACGGTGCGTGCATGAGTGGACGCCGACGGTTAGGTGCATGCACCGTTCCAGTGTTCGCCAGCCCATTCTAGTAGACCCAAGGCGGCGTCGCCCGGCCAACGCCGCCTGGCGGGGACGCTTGAACGCTTCGTCCCAACCGCGGCCATGCACTCGTTTATGGGACGGACCTGGCCGGATGCCTCCTCGCTGGCCTCGCCGCGCGTCAACACCGGAGGCATGCGCCCTGGCGGGGCTGGGCTGCCCCGGGTGCGGGCCGCTTGGGGCCTGCACCCGGGGCGGCCCTGCCCTGCCAGAGGGCGCGTGCCGGAGCCGCGCCGTGCGCGGCGCCCCGCAGGGGCGGTGTTGACGCGCGGCGAGGCCAGCCCACGCTGTCCGCCCGCGCCCGGCCGCTGACGCCGTCCAGCCCTGGCGGGGGCCTTCCGTCTTGCAGGCTGGGCAACCTGGCGAGCAAGCCGGGCTGGGCGGCAAGCCACGCCTCGTACTTGTCGCAAACCTCGTCGCGGGTACCGTCCCTGCCGATGACGAAGCGGTTGCCCCAGGGCGACCCCCGGCCGATGTAGACCGCTCCCTCCGGGATGCCGTGGGTATGCTTGTTCAGGACGCGGGGCGTCGTGCGGTACTGCGCCGTGGCTGTGCTGGTCATGGTGTCTGCCTCCGGTTTTAGGTGGACAGATGGCGGGGACCGTCTGGCCCCCGCCCATGCCGTGCTAGTCGAAGGCGCTCATGCGGGCGGCGGCGGCCTGCCGGGAGATGCCCTGGCCCTCCTGGGCGGGCGGCATGTAGGGCTTCCAGGTGTTGCCGGTGGCGTGGGCGTAGGCGGACACGGCGCCTTCTGCGGCGGCCAGGGTGGCGACGGACTGCACGGCCATCTGCGCGGCGAACTCCTGGGCCTGCTGCACGCGGCTCTCGAAGCCGCTGGGGCCGTCGCGGTCCTCGTCGCGCTCTTCGTTCAGCTTGGACGTCAGCTCCCGGGCGGCCTGGCGCTTGGCGTCGTAGAAGCTCGCGGCGCCGTAGGCCGAGCCGACGTAGGCTCCCACGATGCGCTGCAAGTGCATCTCCAGCGCCTTCTCGCTCATGACGGAACCGAGCAGCCGGGCCTCCAGGACGATGCGCTCCTCGACGCGCTCGCGGATTTCGGCGACGGGCACGGGGTCCAGGCCGAACACTTGGTAGACCTTGCTCATCACGTCGTCGGTCGGGGAATGGGTGGCGGCGGTGTCCAGGGTGATGACCTGCCGGGCGGCCATGTTGCGGGCAGGCGCCTGGGCAGCGGTCTTGGCGGGGGCGGCGCGGGTGTTCTTGGACATGACAAATCCCTTCGGGTTCGGATGAAGTAACCTGGCTTGCTCGTCTTGTCGGGGTAAGCTTCTCTCTCCCTCCCAACAAGAACAGTATAGGGCTGACCTGCCCAGAAATACAAGCAAAATCACCACTATAGCTTCATCTTTCTTGTGTGAATTTAGGATAACACGAAATACAAGCAAGCAATACCAATATTTCTTCTTCGATTGCCCCACTCGCTTTCCGAAAGTAATCAGCTATACATGGATGGGTTACTCTAGGAGCCTGTCACGTCAGGGATCGTAACGGCGCAGCCGCGGAGACACGCGCTTGCGTGGCTCCGTCGCCGCGCTTGCGGCGATAGAGCCCGGCCCCGCCGTCCGGCGGGGCGACGCCCAACTGCCAGGTTTGGGGTGCCCAGGCTCTGATGCAGCCCGCGGCCATGTCGCCACCTGCATTACTGCTGGCGACCCCGGCGCAATTGACTGATCAGGAGAGAAACCCAGCATGGCAGGCCGGGGACATCAGCTTCGGGGAGGCGGTGATGCCGCGGCGGTCGCGGTGACGCCACGCTGGCGCGCCAGCAGTCGCAGCCGCCGGGCGGCCAGCGTGTGGCGGTCCAGGATGAGCGTGGCCGCGCGCTCACTGTTGCACCGGACGAGGCACCCGAGCACACGATCAGAAATGCACGGAGACATCCCGGGCAGGATAGCGTGGTGGATGCTGCGCTCCACAGGCGACGGGCAGGCGGGAGGCATCTGCGTCAGGACGCCTCGTATCGTGGGTGGGGGGCGGTGCAGGCGACGACGCTGACCGGCGTCAGGTCGGCCAGCACTGCCGCGGCGCGGGCCGCGGCGGGGATGCCGCCGCAGCCCGTCCGGACATGGACGGTGATGCGCTGGACGCCATCGGCCCGGGCGCGCAGGAGGTAATAGGCGGGCCAGCACAGCCGGGAGGCGTGCAGGTCGTAGGCCCGCCCGCGCAGGTCCTGCCACGGCCCGTCCGGGTTGCGGACCGCGTTGGGAAAGCCCCAGAGCTGCTGGGCTGCCAGGGCCAACTGGGCGGCACGCAGCAGGCCCTGGCGGGCATGCCAGGCGTCCTCCTGCCGCTGCTGCTTCTTCATCAGGTCGAGGCCCGGCGCGGCCGCGACGCCCACCGCGGCATCCTCGACCAGGTCGGCAAACAGGCTGAGCTGGCATGGCTGATGCGGGAGGGGAGGGTCGGTCCCGGGCCGGCGGCGGACGGTGGCAACCTGCTTCAGCAGCGGCAAGGGGCGGTACATCCTGTGTCGCAGGTCCTGACAGGGGAGACGGGCGCACAAGCGCCCCCTTGTGTCGCCCAGGGCAATGCGAACGAGGTCACCACCGGTAACGCCACCGCTGACAAGCCCAACAGGGCGACGCGAGGGGCACCAGGGCGGTCACGAGGAGCTTGAACCTCCAGCAGCACGAAGCGGACCCGTATGCATCTGTAGGAAACAGAATGATCTCAATAAGTTAACCTTGACATTGCACGGCGGCGCGAGTAGGGTGGCTCCAAGGTTGAGGAGTTCGTGCCGTGAACGTCGGACTGTTGCCCGGACTGACGAACGTGATCCGCTTCCCCCTTGAGCAGCGGGCGCGGCCGTCCATGCTGCTGATCGACGAGATCGCGCCCGATATCCGCGAGGTGCTGATGATTGCCGAGGCGTTCCAGCTCGACGGATACGACCCTGGCCTGACCGACGCGGCCGACCAGGAGATGGGCGCCCGCATCGCGGAGCAGCTCCTGCCGGCGGCCCCGCAGGACCGAATGGCGGCGCTGGACGCGCTGCTGGCCCCGGTGGTGGAGCGCGCAGTCGAGGCGTGCCGCCAGGCGCACGCTGCGTCGGTGCAGGGGGTGGAGGCACAGCAGAGGCTGCACCGGGCCAAGACGGAGGGGGGAGCCTGGACGGAGCTGCTGGAGGAGCGTGCCGAGGCCCTGACACGGCACGCGGCAGAATCGCTCCTGGAGGCGCACGCCCGGTGCCAGGAGGCGTGGGGGGCGAGCCGTGCGGTCAGGCTGGCCACCCACGGCGAGGGATGGCGTCCGCGCGGCACCGACAACCCTTGCGATTGGCTGGTCGGAGCGGAACGAGGGGCGAAGCCGGCTGCCTGACCTCGTCTGGCAGGGCGCGCGGCGGAAGGTTCGGCACACCGAGGTTTGCAGACCCTCCGTTGTTGTCGCCAGCCGTGGCCTCTGGGTGGCCTCGTCAGAGGTACTTTCCCCGCTCAAGGGTCTGTGTCATCTGGCCGGTGGGATGTCCGGTCCGGATGGCCCAGGCGCGCGACATGCGAGGTGACTGCTGGATGGAGGACGGAGAAGCCATGGCGAGCAGGAGCGAGACGCCGCGGGAGATGCTGGACCGTACGGTGCGCGAACTGAAGCGTCGTGCGGGTGCGCCCGACCTGGAGAAGGCGCAGCTGGTGCCGACGTGGGAGGACTCGGCGACGATGCGCGAGAACAACCCGTACATGGAGGTGGCGGACGTCGCCGAGGTTGACGACTATATCCTGACGGCCATCGAGGTGAGCGAGGCGGCCCTGAAGGAGGCGCCCAAGGGCGCTCCCAAGGTGAGCTGGGGCCTGCACAACGCCGAGGACTTCTCCCCGTTGGCGGGCGGCACGGCCGGGACCATCGAGGAAGCCAAGCACTTCGCCCACGTCGCCTACCAGGCCGCCCACGGCGTCATCCCGGGTGGGGACGCCTAGCAGCCGAAATCGGCCGCTACTGTCACCACGGTGATAGAATTCCTGCCTCTCTGGCGATCAGGTGCGCGGGCGCGCAAGCGCCGGCTTGGCACCGGCGCGGTCCCGGCGAGCCGACCATCGCTGCTGGACGTAGATGCCGATGGTCACGACCACGACGAATGGAACCCCGGCGGCAAGCAATCCCTGGAACAACTCAGGCATCGACATTCTCCTGCTCGGCTTCAGGCAGTGCGACAGCGTAGCCCATCAGCGCCCAAGCGACCATCTCCAACAAGCCCGCGGTGAGGCCGCCGCCCTCGGCAAGCAACGTGCTGAAACGCTGCGCAGTGTTGAACGTGGGTGCGATGACGGACGCGCCCAAGACCCCGACTGCGATCAGCTGCGTGCCTCCGGCCAGCATCTTGAAGCGCTCGGCCTTGATGGCGGCTCGGTAGTGCTTCTGTTTCCACGTTTCATTTGTCATTCGTTGGTCCTTGGAGTGTTCAGGTGCTGGTGGATCGGCCGTCGGCGTCCACGCCCGGCGGCTTGGAGCGGACCGGCACCCACCCAGGCACCGGCCCGCGAACGCGATGGCTACTGCCACTGCGGGGAAAACGGTATCTCGTCGTCCAGGTCGCCGCGGCCCGGCAGGTAGCCGTCACCGGCGCCCGCCGGGGCGGCCTCGCCCCGCAGCGCCGGCCGCGAGCCGTCGCCTCGACCGCCCGGGTCGCCCAGAAGCACCAGCTCGCTGTGGAAGGGGCGCAGGGCGACCTCGGTGCTGTAGCGCTTGACGCCCTCCCCGTCGGTCCACTCGCGGTTCTCCAGCTTGCCCTCGACGTAGACCTTGCTGCCCTTGCGCAGGTACTTCTCGCCGACGTCCACGAGGCCATCCACGAAGATGCTGACGCGGTGCCAGGTCGTCCGCTCGCGGCGCTCGCCGCTGCTGCGGTCGGTCCAGCTCTCGCCGGTGGCGAGGTTGAAGCTCAGCACGCGCCCGCCGTTCTGGAAGTTCCGGACTTCCGGGTCCGCACCGATGTTGCCGAGCAGCGTCACCTTGTTCACGTATCCAGCCATGGTCCTGATCCCTGTCCTTGCTCCCCAGGGGTGGCCGGCCCGCGCCGGTCAGGTGTCCCCTCGGGTGCGGCCGATGGGAACCGGGCGGGTGGACGGGACAACGGCGTGCGCAGCACGGGACCGGAGCCACGCGCAGGCGCAGCCGAGCATGGCGAGGACCCGCCCGTTGCCGCGGCCGTCCGCCTGGTTCAGGCCGCAGCAACCCGAGGCAGCACCCGACCGGCGCGGACTGGTCCTCGACATATTTCTCCCATTCTCTCTCTTCTGCCCCAACATGCAGCTCCCCCCGTCCTGCCTGTTCCTTCCTGGTTCGGCGCTGTTCCGCTCTCCATGATCAGGGTAGGACAAGTCGCCTGGCCGTGCGCGCGTGGCGACGAACAGCCGTGGCCCATGTGCCGGCAGGGGCGTCGCGGCATCGAAGCGGGACTTGGGAACCGACCTCGATGGCGCACCGGTCACGCCTGGCGTGGAAGCGCGCTCTTGCCGCAAGGACGCATTCAGGACAGGCTGGCACCTTGCCCGCGGGCGGGGCAATCAGGTTCTCAAACGTCCCAGGGGTCCACGAGGCTGACACCGCACCCCTGGAAGCCGCTCGTATCCCGGGTGGCGAGGAGCGAGGCGCCGCGGGCCTTGGCCGTGGCGGCAATCTGGGCGTCGGCGGTGGCGACCGGTTTGCCGGCGGCCCGGCGCTTGGCGGCGAACTCGCCGTAGGCGGTGGCGGCGGCGCGGTCGAAGGGCAGCACGCGGCCGCCAAGGCCCTCGCCGAGCAGGCGGGCCGTGGCCTGGGCGAGCGCGTCGCGCCGGCGCCCCTTCGGCAGCAGGGCGAGGCCGTAGGCCAGCTCCGCCTCGCTGATGGCAGTCGTGCACAGCTCGGCGCGGCGCTGCGAGGCGACCCAGGCCAGCACGGCGGCATTGGGCCCGGGCCTGGCCAGTTCCGAGAGCACGTTGGTGTCGAGCACGATCACCGGGGGCGTCCGCCGCGGGCCTGGGCAGCCTTTCGGCGGGGAGGCTTCGAGTGGCCCGTCCTGGCGCCGGGTTCTACGGTTCCCGCTGGTGCCGCAGGCACCGGCTCCGGGGACGCCGGCTCAACGTCGGCTGGCCGCGTCCGCGTCGGCGCCTGTCCGCTGAAATCCGGGGGATCTCGGGCGGGTTCGCGCGGCGGCAGCTCCAGCTCGACGCCGCCGAGGGGCACGAACAGGGCACGCGCGAAGGCCGCCAAGTCGGTCGGATCCTCTTCGGGAGCGCTGAGCGCAGCCTCCAGGATGGCGCGGGCCTCCGCCTCCATGGAACGGGCGTTGTGGGCGGCGCGCACGCGAAGCCGCGCTTTCAGTCCGGGGGCGAGGCCGCGAATGGTGACGGCGCCGCCGGCCCGGACGACACTGGGTGGAAGCTCTGTCACGGGTGCCTCCGTTCTAGCAACGCTGCATTGATAGCACCGTAGCATCCATCAGTGGGCAGCGAGCCTGCCAGGGATCAAGCCTTGTCTTGATCTGGAATGCGCGGACGGCTGCCCGCGGCACGGCGTCTCATCCAAGCCGGAGGGCAAGTTGGCCCGTGGCGTCCCTCCGTGCCGCGGTCCGGCGGATGCTGGGCACCTGTGCAGATGCAGGCGCAGCGCCCACCGCGGCCCGGACCACGGGGGAATGCCCGTCCTCGAACTTCGCCTTCAGCCGCGCCAACTCCACCCGCTCCGCGCTGTCCTGGTGGTGGCGCAGCGCGTTGCGGTAGAAGCCAAGCAGGTCCACCTGGCGCAGCCTGCGGATGATGGCGCGCTCCACGTCGCACCAGGTGTGGTCCGGCTGGCCGTGGCACGGGTGTCGGACGGCCTGCTGCAGGAACTCCACCTTGCCGTCCGGGCTGATGAAGAACTCCGTCCAGAAACCTGTCAGGTCGTAGTGCGCGATGTGCCCGAATGTGTGCATGAGCTGCTGGTAGAAGCGGTTGGTGAACTGGTGACGCGGGAAGTCGCTCGACACGAACCGGAGGTAGTGCGCCGCGAACCAGGCCTTTGTGGACGCCGGGCAGAACCGGGTCGGGGTGAAGTCCGCCGCCGTGGGCGCGGGGTCGCGAAGGGCGCGGACCATCGTGGCCGGGATTCCGCTCATGCCACGCGCTCCGACGCCGGAGCGGGCTGGTGTGCATGGAGGTCCCTGCGATACAGCCTTAGGTCGGGCAAGGTGGGATACGGGTTCGGCGCCCGCCACAGCCCGAAATCCTCGTGCAGGATCAGCAGCCGCACGGGAACGGTCTCCTGGCGGCCATCCCGCAACGAGCGCACCACCGCCATGTCGGAGCGGCCTGAGACATAGGTGCTCTCCCAAAGACCGGTGTCTCGGCGGCAGTGGGACGCGCCTACGGTGCCGTTCAGGAAGCCTTCCACGATCCAGGGCGTGCGAAGCGTCGCCGAGGACCGGGTGGAGGAGCTGAAGAAGACCCGGCCTTGCAGGTAGTAGACGGCTCCCGTGCCGATCACGCCGACGCCGAGCGGGTTGCTGCCACCGCGGCGGCGTTGCGCGTGGTACTGCCGAAGCATGGTTGTTCCTCCTGCTGTGGACGGCCACGCAGGCCCATGCCCGGTGTCCGGGTGCGGTGGCGTGTGCCGACGGTGGGGCTGGTCGAGGATGCCGCTGTGCCCGGGGGCGTGCGGGAAGGCCGGAGCGGTGGCCGGGGCAGGCTCAGCCTTGCGCGGAAGCGTCCGGCGTGGCGCGGGGGTCATCGAGCAGGTTGATGACGTCCTCCAGGGAGCTGATCTGCCGGATGAGGGCGTTCGCCTCCGCCTGCTTCCACGACGCCACGTCCGCCTTGCCGCGGCCGCGTCGCGCGAAGCGCTCGTCCATGATGGTGGCGAGGGCGGTCCTTTGCTTGCGCAGGACCTCCGTCACCGCGGCGGCGACAAACTCGGCCTGCTCCGGGGTGAGGTCGAGGCGGCGCGTCACGGCACGCGTTGCGCCAACCGGTCGAGCTGGGCCGCTTCGCGCCGCAGCCGGGCGATCTCCGCCCCGTGCCGGCTGGCCTGGCTCACGGCCTCGGCCATGTAGCGGCCCCAGGCCCGACGGTCCCAGGTGGCTCGGTCGCGGGTGAGGCTGCGCGGGGCGCGCGCGAGCGCCGCGGCCTCGCACGCCTGGTCGATGGCGTCCTCGATGCGCCGGAGGAGGTCCCGGCGGCGTTCGGCGCCGGCGCCGAGTGCGGCGTGGTCCAGCCCGCTGCCATGCCGGGCGGGCGAAAGGGGATCCCTGGATGGCCGCAGTCCGGGATGGTAGCTGCCTTGGGTTTGCATGATCGGTCCTCGGCGATGTGGGGGCGGCCCGGCGTCCAGCACCGGGTCGCGGCCAGTTGCGGTCAGGCGGCCTCGGCGACCGGGCAGGCGCGCCCGCCGTCGGCGTTGCCCTCTCCGGCGCTGGCCTGCCCCGTCGGCTGGAGGTCGGCGCCGTGCATGCCGGCTCCCTCCTCCTCGCTGCCGCCCTCGGCATCGCCACCCAGGACGGGAACAGGGGTGCCGGGATCCCGCCGCCCTTCCGGCTCCGCGTCCCTCGGCGCGAAACGCGCGTCCGGGTAGATGAACCGGCCGCCCTCGAAGCGGGCGATCACCGCGGCCCGCGTGTCCTTCGCGCGCTGGCGGGGCAGGACGCCCTCGGCGCTCGCCGTGCGCTCCAGCGCGGCCCTGGACAGGCAGGGCAGGAACTCCTCCGTGGCCATCGTCGGCAGGAAGGTGTCGGCGTCGATGGCGGTGCCGGCGTAGCGGGCCACGATCCCGCTGGCGGAGTGGTTCACCCGGCAGCTCAGCACCTCGACCAGCATCCCGCGCGCGGCCTGGCGCAGGGCGTCCGTGTCGCGGGTGAGGACGCCGCCCTCCGTCAGGGTCCCTGCGATGCGGGCACGGGTGCCGAAGTCCGCCATGGTCCGGTTGGCGACGCCGCTGCGCACCTCGACGTTCTGGCCGCCCAGCGCCAGCACCAGCATCCCGAGCAGCTGGTCATCCCCGATGGGCTGCTCGCGCAGGGCCTGGTGCAGCGCCTCCGTGCACAGGTCGCCGATCATGGCCCGCCCCCTCTGCGTCACGTCCGGCCGGGGCTGCGGCCCGGTCGGGGCACCCTCGGCGTCGCCCTCAGGGCTGTCCGGCGCCGCCCGGCGCGGCACCTCGTAGACCGTCTGCCTGACCTTGCCGCTGCGCGGGTCGATGGCGAAGGCGACCAAGTCGCCGTCCGCCGGCTGGCTGGTCCAGCGCTCCTGCGCGCCGCGCGGCAACTGCAAGCGGCCGCACTCGTCAGCCGGCACGATGATGCCGCCTTCGGGCATGTTCGCCTCCAGCCACGCCTGCTGCGCGCCGAGGTAGGCGTCGAGCTGGGTGGTGCTGCGGCTGTCCTCGTCGGCGGGCGCGAACAGGTCCTCGTGCCAGGTGATCCCGAACGCCGCCGCCTCGTCCGCGCCGAACTTCGCGTCGCGGGCGTAGAAGCACGCCTTGGCCAGGGCCTGGCTGATGGAGGGCCAGTGGGCGCGCTCGCCGCGCTTCGGCTTGTTCCCTTTCCAGACCTGGTCCTGCTCCCCGCGGTCGGCTGCGGCGATGACGCGCAGCTCGCGCTCGGTCGGCATGTCGCCGCGCGCCATCTGGTCCAGCATGGCCGGGCAGATGTGCGCCAGCAGCCGGAGCTGGGCGATGTTGCGCGGGGTGAGGTTGAGCGCGGTCGCCACCGCGTCGTCGGTCCAGCCGCGCGCGGCCATGGCCTCGGTCGCGCGCCAGCGGTCCACGGGGCCGAGCTCCTCGCGCCCGAAGTTCTCCCCGAACGCGCGCATGTCGTCCTTGCCGTCGTCGCCGTCCCGCACGAGGACGAAGATCTCGGGGAGGCTGGCCGCGACGGCGCACTTGGTCCGCCGCTCGCCGTAGATGATCTCCAGGTGCTTGCCGGCCGGCTTCACGACCGGCGGCTGCAGCACGCCCACCTCGCGGATGTTGGCGGTGAGGCGCGCGTCCGCCTCGGGCGACGCCTTGGTGCGGCGCGGGTTGTTCGGGTTGACCTTCAGCTTGCGGGGATCGACGGCGCGGAGTTCCATGGCTGTGTTCCTTCGGGGTTGCTGCCCGTCCTCCATCCATCTCTGGAAGACCCCCTCCCCGGGTCGCGCCGGACCCGGCCGGGCAAGGGCGCGCGCAGCGCGGGAGCGGAGCGACGGACCCTTGCCGGGACGGGTCCGGCGTGGCACCCGCCGCCTCCCCGTCCTTGCGCCGCGTCAGCCCTCCGTCACGCCGCCTCCAGTTCCGGCGCCTCCTCTTCCTCCTCGGGCAGGGCAGCGCCCCGCAGCCGCGGCACGATCCCGCCCAACCCGGGCGCGTCGTCGCACTCGTCGGCCTTGGCGGTGTGCGCCAGGCTGTCCTGCAGGGCGTCCAGTTCGGCCTGCTTCGCGGCCAGCTCCCCCGCCAGCGGGAACGCGCCGCCCAGCCGCGGCTCGTAGTCGGCCAGGCGCCGCCGGTTGTCGGCCAGGTCGCGCCGCACCTCGGCGAGCTCGGCGTCGAAGCGGTCGAGCGCGTGCTCCAGGCGGGACACCAGGCCGAGGGCGGTGAGGTCGGCCGGAACGGCGATGCCCTGCCCTCCCCCGGTGCGCTCGAGCGCCGCCTCGATCTCGGTCCGGCCGCGGTTGCGCCAGTTCACCTGCGCCGTCGCGGTGACCGCGAAGCCGCCGATGCGGCCGACCTCCCATGCGCCCCCCTGGCCGCGCACGTCGAGGTTGCGCAGCAGCTTGAGCAGGGCGCTGCCGGCCTTGCTCCGCTCCGTGTGGGACGCCCCGTCCACCGTCATGGCGAACAGCTCGCCGCGCGTGGGCTGCCGGAGGAGGAGATCCTGCCCGATCTCCTCGATGCGGCGCTCGGCCGCGCGGATGCTGGATCCTGCGTGCGCGATGGCCGACCGCACCGCGTGCTGGTCGTCGATGTGCGCCGCCTGCTGGCGCTCCAGCCGCGCCACCTCGGCTTCCAGCCCGGCCTTCTGCATCAGGCGCGGGTCGCCCGACGCGATGGCCTTCGCCATGGCGAACTGGCTGACCTGCGAGCCCGCGTCCTCGATCCGCCGCACCGAGCGGTCGCCCGACATCGCCGCGTTGATGAAGCGCTGCTTGCGCTCGTTGTTCTGCCACATGGTGGCGTCCGTGCTGCCCAGCGTCGCGTAGGCGTAGATGCCGATCTCCTCGTTCTGGTTGCCCTGGCGCTCGATGCGCCCTTCCCGCTGCTCGATGTGCGAGGGCAGCCAGGGCACGTCGAGGTGGTGCAGCGCCTTCAGCCGGAGCTGGGCGTTCACGCCCGTGCCCATCGTCTCCGAGGAGCCGAGCAGGATGCGGACCCGGCCGGCGTTCACGTCGCCGAACAGGCGCTGCTTCGCCGCAGATTTCTTGTAATCTTGCATGAATGCAATCTCGAACGCGGGCACGCCGCGTGCGACGAGCTGGTCGCGTATCCAGCGGTAGGCCGAGAAGCCGCGCGCGGCCTCGACGTTGAGCGTGCCGAGGTCGCTGAAGATCATCTGCGCGGCGCCCGGGACCGGGAACCGCTCGCCGTCCGGCCGCAGGTAGCGCTGCTCCCGCGTGTCCGCCCAGATGCGGTGGACGTTGCCGATCAGCGCGTTCAACTTGTTGGCCTGCTCGTCCTCGTGCTCCTCCAGCACGAACCGCAAGTCTATGGCCGCGTGGCGCCCGTCGGTGATGACGGAGAGCAGGATGTCGTCGCCCTTCTCGGGGCGGCGCTTGCGGGCCTCGATGGCCTCGATGCGCCGGGCCAGCACGCGCTGGTACCAGCGGAAGGCGGCGCTCGGCTCGGCTGTCATGATCTGCCGCCGCCCGGTCTCGATCCGGGGCAGCCGGAGGTAGCCGCGCAGGTCGTCCTTCAGCACGACGTCGGCGAAGCTGCGGAACATCGCCATCAGGTCGGCGACGTTGATGAACTCCGCGAACCGCGTGACGGGCTTGTAGAGGCCGCTCGGCTGCAGCTCCAGCTCGGTGCGGCTGTCGCCGAAGGTGCTGGCCCAGGCGTCGAAGGCGTGCAGGTTGCGCTCCAGCAGCGCGTCCTCCTGCATGTAGCGCTGCAGGGTGTACATCTCCGCCAGGGTGTTGGTGATCGGCGTGCCCGACGCCAGCACCAGGGCGCGGCCCGGGTTGACCGTGGCGACGAAGCGGGACTTCACGTAGAGGTCCCAGGCGCGCTGCGACCCGTCGGGCTGCACGCCCTTCAGGTTGGCCATGTTGGTGGCGAACGTGAGCTTCCTGAACTCCTGCGCCTCGTCCACCACGATCTGGTCGATGCCGATCTCCGCGATCGTCAGCATGTCGTCCTTGCGCGTGGCCAGCCCTTCCAGCTTGGCCTGCAGCTTCTCCTTGACCTTCTCGATGCGCTTGCGCGTGATCCGGTCGTCGCCGTCCAAGTGCTCCAGCAGCTCTGCGTGCGAGGCGATCTGGCGGCGCACCATGCCCGCCTCGAAGTCGGAGGGCGCGGCGATGAACCGGAAGGCGCTGTGCGTGATGATGACGCAGTCCCAGTTCGCCGTGGCCGCGCGCGCCAGGAACCGCGCCCGCTTGGCCCCGGCAAAGTTGGTCTCGTCCGCGACCAGGATGCGCGCGGCCGGGTAGAGCTGCAGGAACTCGCGGCTGGCCTGGGCCAGGCAGTGCCCGGGCACGACCATCATCGCCTTGGTGATGAGGCCGAGCCGCTTCTGCTCCATGATGGCGGCGGCCATCAGGAACGTCTTGCCGGAGCCGACGCAGTGGGCGAGGTAGGTGCCGCCGGCGGAGACGATGCGCCAGATGCCGCGCTTCTGGTGCGCCCGGAACTGGATCGCGCTGCTGGCGCCCGGCAGCTGCAGGTGCGAGCCGTCGAAGTGGCGCGGGACCAGGTTGTTGTAGGTGTCGTTGTAGAGGCGGGCCAGCCGGTCGGTGCGCTCCGGATCGGTCCAGATCCAGCCCTCGAAGGCGGTCTTGATCCGGCCGAGCTTCTCCTTGGCGGCCTCGGTCTCCTCCGCGTTGACCTCGCGCCTCTCCTTGCCGTCCTCGACCCACACGTCCCAGATCGTCGGGATGGCGGAGTTGAGCGCGTCGGACAGCAGCAGCCCGGCGTGCCGCCGCGCGGTGCCCCACAGGGACGTGGCCGCCGCCTGGCCCGCGAAGGCAGCCGTGTCCACGCTCCAGGCCGCGACCTCGGCGGTGTGCCGGACCTTGGTCCCGATGCCGATCACCGCGGCGGAGAACGCCTCCACCACGTCCACCGGCACCCAGGGGGCGCCCAGGCGCGCGGTGATGTCGGACGGGCGCAGGTCCTCGGGCTGCACGCGCCGCAGCGCGTCCACGTTCCGGGCGTAGCGCGCGTCGTCCGCCGCGGCGGCCTCTGCCGCGCGCAGCTTGCCCCGCACCGCGCCGGACAGGTAGGCGTCCGCCGTCACCCAGCGCCCGTCCAGCCAGGCAGGGCCGGCCGAGGGGTCGAGGAACACCGCCTCGCCCAGCTCGGCGGCCACCTCGTCGCGTGTGCGGCCGAGCAGCTCGGCGATGCGGTCCATGTCCACGTGGCCGACCTCGGCCAGCGTCACCGCGAGGGCGTCCGCGGCGGTGGCGATCACCGGCTCCGCCGGCGGGTGGATCACGCGCTCGCTGAAGATCGGCCCGCGCGTCGCGGCGCCGCTCTCCACGTCGTACTCCTCGATGGAGGCGACCAGCCAGCAGTCCGGGTCGTCCTGGAAGGGCTGCAGGTTCGGCCGGCGCTGGGTCTCCGTCACCTCGCCCGTCTCGGGATCGGTGCTGCGGCTCGTGGTGGTGAGGTTGACCGGGCCGAACGCGCGCACGAAGGCCGCGTAGGCCACCCGCAGCTTCACCTGCGCGTCCCCCCAGGGCCGGTTCTCCATCTGCGCCCGCAGCAGGCCGCGCACCGCATCGCGCACCGGGATCAGCAGGCGCACGATGCGGGCGTGCTTGGCGAACATGCCCTCGCTGCCCCTGCCCGACTTCACCGGGACCGGCACGGCCTGGCCGTCGAGGACCTGCATCAGCGCCCCGCCCTCGACCAGGTAGCTGCCCTCCTTGACCGTGGCGCCCTCCGCGGCGGTGCCGACCCGCGCGCGGCGGGCCTCCGGGCGCGCGGCGCGGCCCGGGGAGGCCGCCTCGACGGGCACGTGGATGCCGGTCGGCAGGGCTCCGACCGCCTCCAGGAGGGCCGCCTCCACGCCGTCCGGGGTGAGGTCCGGCGCCGGGGCGCAGGTGTAGGCCGGGCCGTGGGCGCCGCTGGTCCAGGCGTGGCGGCCCAGCACCATGCCGGGGTGGTCGGCGAAGTAGGTGTTGGCGTGGAGCGCGCCCTCGCCGCCGCTGTATTGCTCGGGCAGCACCTCCTGCAGCTCGTCCCAGACCTTGCCGCCTTGCGGCTGGTCCGGGCTGCGGCGCTGGAAGAACAGGATGTCCACCACGACGTCCGTGCCCGCCGCGGCCCGCATGGCACCCTGCGGCATCCGCACCGCGCCGAGGAGGTCGGCCATGGAGGCGATGTGCGCGCGCGCCTTCGGGTCCAACCGGTCCATCAGGAAGCGCGAGCACACGAAGGCGGCCAGCCCGCCGGGGCGCAGGCGCTCGATGGAGCGCGCGACGAAGTACTCGTGCAGGCTCAGGCCGAGCCTGCCGGCCGGATCGTCGGCCCGCACCGTCCGGTCGCTGAACGGGGGGTTGCCGAGGGCGAGGTCGAAGGTCTCCAGGAGCTTCGCCTTGGTGAAGTCCTCCTGGCGCACCCACGCTTCGGGGTGCAGCAGCCGGGCGATGCGCGCCGTGGTCGGGTCCATCTCGACGGCGGTGACGGTCGTGCGCCCGGCCAGCGCCTCCGGGGCCAGGGCCAGGAACAGGCCCGTGCCGCAGCCCGGCTCCAGCACCGCGCCGCCGGCGAAGCCCATGCGCCCCAGCGCCTGCCACACGGCGCGCACCATGAACTCCGGCGTGTAGTGGGCGTACTGCGTCGAGCGCGCGAGCGCCGCCATGTCCCCGGCCGGGACGAGCTGCTCCAGCTCGTTGCCGAGGTCCTCCCAGCCCGGCCGGAACCCCTCGCCCGCGCGGCGGAAGAGGGCGTTGGCCAGGTCGGTGGCGCCGAAGCCGGTGAACAGCGCCATCCTGGCCTGCTCCTCCGGCGTGGCGTGGCGCGCGTCCGCCTCGATCTGCTGCACCAGCCGGATGGCGTGGAGGTTGTCGGCGGCGCGGGCCTTCCAGCCCTGGGCCAGGGCGCGGTCGCCCAGGAGGCGGAACGTGTGCGCCGGCACGCGCAGCGCCGCGGGGGCAGGAGGTGCGGCAGGCTCCCCGGCGTTCGCGCCGGCGCCAGCCGGCTCACCAATGATGGACGCGACCGACGGGTTGGCCGACCCGTCGAGGCTGAAGCCCCAGCCCAGGCTGGTGCTGTCGAACAGGGAGAGCGTGAGCTGGTCGGTGCTGGCGGACTTGCGCATGAGGGTGTCCTTTGCGGGAAGCACGAAGGGCGCGGCTGCCTGGCGGCAGCCGCGGGACCGGGTGCGGATGGGCCGGCCCGGAGGGGGCCGGCGTGACGGGGAAGGTTTGCGGTTCGGGACCGGGTGGCCCCGGCGGGATCAACCGGCCGGTTCAGGCGTCGGCGGGGACCGGCGGGCTACGGTCGCAGGCGGGGCAGGCGTGCGGGACGCATCGGCTGTTCTCCGTTGGATGTCCCTTCTGGGACCCCTCCCCGCAGCCGTCCGGCGCCGCACCGGGCAAGGGCGCGAAGCGCCTGGCCCAACCCTTGCGCGGGGCGGCGCCGGGCGGCAGCACTTCGCCCCGCTCTCCACCACCTCTGCTCTTCCATGCTTCTGGAGTGCGCGCCCTCCCTCCGACCCTGCCTGCGGGCCGCGCGACGCGCGGAGAGCGGCAGGAGAGGCGTGGACCCCCATCCGGGCTTGAAGCGCCAACGGCGGGACCGGGAAGGTCCCGCCGTTGGTGGTCAGGTGCGGTGTCCGTGTCGGATCAGGGTGCTGCCCCTTGCTGGACGCGGGCTGTCCAGGTGCCGTACAGGCTGGTTCCGGGTCAGCACTGGCCTGACCTCGTCACGAAGGCCGCGTAGGGGTTCTCGGGATCATCCAGATCCGCCTCGACCCGCCACTGGTAGGCTCCTTCCGGGGTTTCGTCGCCGCTGTCCTTGGAATAGACGGAGACCAGCAGCGCCATCTGGTCGACGTTGACGTAGGCCTCCAGCGCGATGGCCCGCGGCGCTTCGCCCTCTTCGAGGTCGTCCGAACTTTCCGTGGTTGCGCCGTCGTACCAGTAATCCAGGCCGCAGCCGCTGTCAGGGCCGTCGAACTCGGTCCAGTCCGCGATCCCGGTCAGCTTGGCCAACATGGCCGGGAAGTCGAAGACCACGACTTGGACGGGTTCCATGGCGGCTTCAGGGGGCAATGGCATGTCGGGCATCCAGGTTGGCCGCGGTTGGAGGCGTCGCGGCGGGGAGAGGTGATCCACGCCACGGCACCAGCAAGGTGGTCGCAGGCGGGCAAGTTCCGTCAGGCCGCGGGATGCGCGGTGGCTGGCTGGGGGACCCTCACGTAGGCGAGCGCCCGGTGTTCGGCGCAGTACGGCTTGCCGCCGTCCGCGGCGGCGTCGCAGAACCGGAACCCGGACCGGCCAGGCTCGCCCAGCGGCCAGCAGCACGGTTGCGGCCGGCCCGGCCGGGGCGGCACGGCCGCTCCGGGCGGTGGCGCTGGCGGGGGTGCCGGGACCGCCTGGACGGGGGCAGGCGGCATCAGCCGCACCGGGAGGACCACCCTGGGCCGCGGCGCAGGTTTCTGGGCTGCATCCTCCCCCCGCCGGATCGGGCTGGGCCGGTGCGGCAGGTCGAGCCGGTGCGCCTTGCCCACCACGGCGTTCTTGGTGACGCCCAGGCGGCGACCGATCTCCGCCGTCGCGTGGCCCTCGTCCCACAAGCGGCGCAGGTCGAGGATCACCTGGTCCGTCCAGGTCGTGTCGCCGGCTGCCATGCTGGCCTCCTTGGTTGGTTTTGGTTGCTGAGGGTGGCCGGCACCCTTGCGAACGCCGCCGGCATCTGCGTTCAGGGGATGGCCGCCTGGCTGCGCCCTGTCCCGGCGAGGACCGCGGCTGGGGCAGGCGGAACCCGCTCGGCTCCTGCGACGTGCTCGGGCCGGAGGCGGCACAGGAAGCCGTGCCCCACGGCGAGGAAGACCGGACCGCGCCGGCGCGGCGGCGTCGGCACGACCTCGAACAGGTCCGCTTCCACCCGGCCGAAGCGCAGGGCGCGTGCGGTGCGCAGGCGCACGCCAGGGGTCAGCTCGGCCTTGCGCGCCCGCGCCGCGCGGCGCTCCTGCTTGCGTTCGGCGACCCTCGCGCGCCAGTCGGCGGCGTGACCCGGGTTGGGGATCTCGCTGACGGGCGAGAGCAGGCGCAGGATGCTGTCCGGGCAGTCCGCCTCGATCGGACCCATGGCTTCGGTCATGTCCTTGTAGCCGAAGCCGTCGCGCGCGTTGTTGCGGACCAGCATGACCCCGGCGAACACGTAGGAGCGCCCGTCCAGGCCCGCGCCCGCTGGCTAGTCCGTGCTGCGGATCGCCATGTAGACGGCGCCGCCGACCTGGCTCGCGGCCAGGACTTCCGCTTTCCGGAATTCGTCCTCGTAGGTGAACTGGCGGGCGAGGTACTGCACCGGCGTCTCGTGGCGGAGCGGCGCGTCCAGGAACAGCCAACCCATGATGGCCTCCTCTTGATGGTTGTCCGGCAGGGGACGGCACTACCAGGCGCCGCAGATCGCCTCGATCAGCGCGCGCTCGACGTCGTTCACCGCGGCGAGCGCCAGGCGATGAAGGGCCGACCCTGCGCGGGCGCGGCCGACGACGTGCTGCCAGGCGTCCTCGTCGCGGGCGAACGGGGACGAGGCGCCAGCTGGCGCCGGCACCGCCTGCAGTTGCAGCACCGCACGGCCGGACGGGTCGGGGCCGGCGTCGAACACGCCCCAGCCTTCCCGGGCCGCGGCGCTGTTGTCGAACGGGTCGGCCGGGTCGCCGGGGATGGTCAGCAGAGTCTGCATCGGGGGTCTCCTCATCCTGTCTTCACCGTCGAAGACTCTTCCCCGCGCGCCGCAGCCGGCCGGACGGGGCAAGGGCGCGCGGCGGCGCAGCCCCGCGCGGGACCGGAGCCACGCGCAGGCGGGCCGCTTGGCCCGTTGAGCATGGCGAGGACCCGCCCCTTGCCCCGGTCGGGCGCGCTGCGGCAACCCCTCCCCGCCCCGCCTCTCTCCCCGCCTGGTCCCGGCCCCTACGTCTCGCCCCACCCGGACAGCGTCCGCCAGGCGTCCTGGGCGCGGCCCTCGGTCAGCAGGGCGATGGCCTCGTGCTGCCGCTGCTGCCGCGCCTCGGCGTCGCGCAGCAGGCGCAGCAGGCCGTGGACGCCGAGCCGCTCCGCCTCGGCGTCGAGTGCGCGCTCCCGCTCGTCGGCAGCTGCCGTCCAGCGGGCCTCCGTCGTCAACCGGAACTGCAGCAGCTCGTCGTGGTGCGCCTCGAAGCCCTCTGTCCCTTCCAGGTCCCAGATCGGGTCGCGCAGCCAGCCCGCCTTGAGCTGCTCGATGTCGCGCCGGGTCTTCATGGCCGGCCCTCCATGGTGCCTAGGCCGGACACGGGCACGGTGGCTGCGAAGCCGATGGCCTTGCGCGCCCGCAGCACCCCGCGCTGGCGCTGGCGCGCCCGGTCCAGCAAGTCCCGGGTCACGCCGGCGTCGCCGTGCGCCTCGTGTATGATGCGGGTGGCCCGCAGCAGCACGTCGCGCTCGGACCGGTAGCGGTCCAGGGCGGCACGCGTGGGCCGGGTGAAGCGGTTGAACATGGCGCAAGCCTCTTGTGGTGTGGGGCCTGGTTCCGGCCCTGGGATGGGGGTTGGCGGCGCGGATGGCGTCGGGCGAGGTCAAGCTGGCGCGGGCGGCCCGTCCAGCAGGGCCAGCCGCGCCTGCTCCGGCGCATCCAGGGGCGGCACCAGCCAGGAGAGGTGCTTCCGGTCCAGGTTGCAGATGAGGATGCCGGCCAATGCGGGCGTCACCGCCAAGTGCCATCCAGCCGCCGTGGCCGTGGCCGCGTAGTGCTCCGCGATCCCCGCCCAGGCCCGCCGGGTCCGCTGGTCCATCTCCTCGACGCCGTGGACGAGCACCTTCGTCCCGGCTGGGACGGACGGCGCGGTCCGCGCGACGTGCCGGAGTGCGGCGATGCTCGTCCGGTATCCGCCCGGGGCGGCCAACTCATCCCTCCAGGCGTCCCTGACGTGGCGCCCGACGATCTCGTGGACCCATCCGGCAAGGTGCCAGGCGCCATCCCCGGCCTGCATCAGGAGGTTGCGCTCGTCGAGCTTCAGCAGGACGGGCAGAGTGGGACCTGTCCGGCAGGCGCGCGCCGGGGCGTAGCGGAGGCTCGGGTCGCTGGCCGGCTCGCCTGGCGGTCACATTCTCCAGATCAGGTCGTACGGCGCCGCGAATCCGTTGCCGCACAGGGCTGTGACGGCCTCGGCGTCCCGGTGCAGGCGCAGTTCCGCCCTCCCACCGGCCAGCAGCGTGCGCGACGCCTCGGCCAAGCCGTGCGCAGCGAGCAGCGCCGCGGCGTCGGCGATCCGGTCAGGCTCGATCGCGTCGAGGCAGGACGTGCCGCCCGAGAGGCCCACTGCCAGGTCCGGCATCGTGGTGGGTGCGGCCAGGTGGCGCAGCCAGCCCGCGACGTAGGCTTCGGGGCTGGTCCAGCCGCGCCGCGTCTGCAGAAGACTGCCCTCGCAAGCTGGGGCGTAGCCGAAGATGCGCTTGAGGGCGCCCTTGATGCCCCCGACGTGGCAGCACGCCCAGCGCGGCGCGTGCGGCCTGACGTTCTTCTCGTAGGTGCTCTCGAACAGCACGTAGATCGGGGTGCCGGCCGGCGACCTGAACGCGGCGGCGGCCTTCTGGCATGTCACGGTCGAACCCATCATCTGCTCCCTGGTTGTCGTGGTCGCACCCCGGCCCGCGGCCTCCAGGCCGGGGCGGGGGTGGTTGCCGGCCCAGGCGCTAGGTCGGGCCTGTGGCGTCGTCGGCGGCACCGGCCGGCGGGGCGGACCCGTCCGGGCGCACCGGCACCGGCTCGTCCCAACCAAGCTGCACCGCCTGCCGGGCCAGGGTGGCGAACTTGAAGGTGCCGGCCGCCGTGTCCTGGCCGGGCTCGTAGACGCGCACCACCGGCCTGCCCTCGGCCAGCTCGGTGTCCACGATCCACGCGTCGTCGCCAGCCAGGCCAGGGCGGGCGCTGGTCCCGATCCTGATGCGGACCGCCGCGGTGGGATGGAGGTGCGTGACCGCGTAGGGCCGCGTGTCCGGCGGGACCCGCCCGCCGCTCCCGTCGTCCACGCCCGTGTTCCAGTTGCTGATCTCGCCGCACCCGGCGTTGACCTGCTCGCACAGGGCGTCGAGGAAGGCGTCACCCGGCAGGCCGAACCTGCCGCAGCTGGTCGCCACCTCCTCCAGGTCGGCCGGGCAGCCCTCGCGCTGTAGCAGGCGGAGGCCAGCCAGGATGGCGGCGAGCTGTGCGTCGTCGAGTGTGTGCATGGCGTCTGGTCCTTCTGTGGGGGTGTGATGCGGTGGCCCGCTTTCGGATGTCGGCGCCGTCGCCAGCGCCTGGTGCCGCATGGACCGGGCGCGACGCCCCTAACCCAGCGGCTCCGGCGCACCCGCGCCGTCCAGGTCGAGGTTGAGCACCTCGGCTCCCGCTGCCCGGTAGAAGGCGGCGGCATGTGCGAGCGGCACGTACGAGCAGGACGTCCACGGCTGCGGGTCGGGCGGACGGCCCACGGCAACCATGGGCGGGCTTGACGGGAACGCCAGGCACAGCCGGTACGGGCCGTGGAGGACGTCGATGACCGGCAGGCCCGCGTCGATGCACCGGGCCTTCATCTCGGACAGGTCGTAGCCCCGCAGCCTCGCACCTTGTCCGAAATGCAAGTGCCAGCCCCCTCCCCCGATGAACAGGTGCCCGCCCTCGGTCGCGAGCGCCTGCCGGATACGGTCCTCGTCGGTATCGGGACGGACTGGGGCGCGGCACATCACGCCACCTCCGCGACCATGGACTCCTGTGACGCGGGCGCGTCCTCGCCGCCGCAGCCCGCTTCCGTGCCCGCTGCTGCGCCATCGGCCGATTGGCCGTAGCCGGGGTGCAGCGCCAGCATCCAGTCCGCCGCCTTCTGCGCCGCGGCCGCGGCCCGGAACACCGCCCGCTTGTCCTCGCGCAGCACGTCCAGCCAGGATTGCAGGTAGCTGGCGTGGTTCTCCACGTCGCAGGGCAAGCCCAGCACCGCGCCGACCAGGCAGGAGGTCAGCTCGGCCACGAGTTCCTCCAGCGCATAGGCCCGGCTGCCGAACCGGCCGCCGAGGTCGCGGTCCAGGCGGCTCGGGTGCGCCGTGGCGTGGCCGAGTTCGTGCAGCAGCGTCGCCGCGTAGCCCTCAGCCGTCCGGAACGCCGCGGCGGGCGGCATCAGGATAGCGTCATGTATGGGCGAGTAGGCGGCGCGGTCCCCGCCGGTCCGCACCGGCACGCCGCTGCGCTCCAGGATCAGCTCCGGGGCGTCCGGCTTTCGCCAGGGCAGCGCGTCGGCTGACGGGGCCTGGTAGGGCGGCACCCCCTCGACCTGGCTGGCGTGGAACACCGTGAAGCCGCGCAGCAGCGGCACGCGCCGGACCACCGCCTCGTCCTCCAGCCCGCCGTCGGGCCGCTCGTGAACGTCCAGGCGCTTGAAGAACACGACGGGCGTGCCGCGCTCGCCGCCCCGCACCTGCCAGCCGCGCTCGGACGCCTGGTGGTAGGTCATCCAGCGCGGGTCGTCGCTGCCGTGCGAGAAGGCCGTCATCGCCAGCAGGACGGCGTTGATGCCGCGGTAGGCACGGCTGCTGGCCGCGTTGCAGGGCATCCCCGGCGTCGCTGCGCCCGTGCCCGCCACCCAGGGCCGGCGCCAGGGTGCGGTGCCGGCTTCGAGGGCTGCTATGACGCGGTCCGTCACCGCCTGGTAGTGGTCGGGGACGCTCGTGCCGCCGCCCCGCCGCGCCGTGCCTGCCTTCGCCATCGTGGGATGCTCCTCCTTGAACATCCCCCTCGGCGCCGCGGCCCGGCGACCGGGGCAAGGGCGCGCCGCGCTGGGCGGCGCGGGACCGGAGCCACGCGCAGCCGCCGCTGGGCGGCGAGCATGGCGAGGACCCACCCTTTGCCGCGGACGGCGGGCCGCGGCAGCCCTCCTGTTGGCCTTTCCCGCTGCCTCCCTCGTTCTCCCTGGCCCTTGCGGGCTCCCCGCGCATCCGGTGTAGTCGTGCCCAGGCAATCCCTGACCGGGTGCGCTTCGTGCAGCACGGCGGCGGCAGTCTGGAAGCCTGTCCCTCACCGCGCCCGCAACGGGCAGGCGGTGCAAGCCAAGGGAGAACGACAATCCCATGCGGGATGCAGACGCGCCGCCGCGGCGCAGCGGCGTTGACAGCGCCGAGGCCGGCCCGGACGAGGCGAAGGTGCGCCAGGCGCTGGAGCGGCTGGGAACCCGGTCCAGCCCGGCCCACGGGGCAGCAAGCGGCAGGGCCAGCGGCGCAGCGGCGGCGGGCGCCCGCACAGCGCCGCGGCCGCGCCCGCGCTTCGTGCGGGACGGCGACGTGCCGGTCGTGCGCGTGCCGGCACGCCAGCCCGGCGATGCCGGGCACGAACTTGCCGAGGAGCGCGCCGCGCGCCAACGCGCCGAGGAGACCCTGGCTGCTGCCCAGGGCACCATCGGCCGCTTGCAGGTGGCCAGGTCCCGGGCGGAGCAGGCGCTACAGGCCGCGCAGGCCGCCGTCGAGGAGCGCGACGCATTGATCGCTGGCCTACGCGCCGACTTGGTGCGCGCGGCGCGGCAGCGCGACGAGGCCCAGGCCGAGGCGGCACGGGCCAAAGCGGACAAGCTGCAGGCAGAGGCCATGCCGGCGCCGGCCGGGGAACCGGAGCCGGTCAGGTGGTGGCTGGACTATTCGAGGCCGTCCCGGTCATGAGCTTCGGCCGAGAGCCAGGGCCGTGAGCGTCAGCAGCGGTCACAAGCGGTGCAGCGGTTCCCCTGGGCTGGGATCAGGGCACCACATGTCCAGGGGGAGGCCGGCGCCCCGCGTCAGGCTTAGCGCCGGCAGGATCGGTTGCGCAGTGGACCGGGGCTCCACTGCCCACGGGTGCAGCGCACGCGACCACCTGACCTTGCCGACGAAGGCGTTCGTGTTGCTGCGCGGTCGGCGCGCGCTGTGCCAGCCCCGCCCGCGCACTCTGGCCTCCTGCAGCCAGCCTGCGGCAACAAGGCCCGTGCCGCTCTCGTCCTCCCGCGTGTACGTGATGATGCACCGGAACCCCCGCCGCTCCGCCTCCCGCGCCGCGGCGCCAAGGAGCAGCGACGCAGCGTTACAAGCCAAGGCGCTGGCCATGTCGCGCCGGATGCACAGCCGGTTCACTTCGAGTATGCCGCGGCCGTTGAGGGCGCGTGCGACTGGGTTGCCGACCATCGCCACCCCGACCGGCGTCGGGCCGTTCAGCGCCGCCAAGCTGAAGCGGGACGCGACGGGCGACCCGCAGTGGGCATGGTGGCGCGCGACGAAGGCGCGGGCCGCCGCGAAGGCGACCGGGCGCAGCCTGAGCTGCCAGTCCAGCACCAGGCCGCCCGTGCCGCCGTCGGCGACGCGGCGGAGCCGGTGCCCAGCGAGGGCCTCGACGCCGACGTGGCGCAGCAGCTCGCGCGCCCAGGCGGGATCGTCGGCGGCCTCCTGGCACAGCGACTCGTGCAGAGCCTCGCAGCACGTCTCCCACATGAACTCGTGGCCCCACACCTCGACCAGTTCGACCACCTCCGGCTCGCCGCAGAACCAGCAGCGGACCGAGGCGAGCGGAGCAAGAACGTCCGCGGTGCCCTCACCCTTCGCGGTCACGGCCGTGCCCTTTCGGGCAGCTCGCCCGTAACGAAGGCACGGCGCGGGTCGCCCCACGCCGCCTGCTTCCGGTCATAGGCCCGCGCAAGCGCCAGGCCCTCGCGCCCCAGCAGGTCCAGGCGGATCGAGGGACGGTAGCCCCCCGCTGCCGTCAGCAGCGCCAGGAAGGTGAGGAAGGCGGTGTGCCGAGCCGCCGTCGCGTCCAGCGCCGGCGTGGGCCGCGGCGCCGGCACGGTGCTGATGTCCGTGCAGAGCGCGCCAGGCACACGCGCCCTGGCCTGCGCGCCGGCGAGCAGGATGGCGGCGTCCTGGCCCATCCTGCCGCGCACCAGCACCGTCATGGCCTGCCGGCAGCCGGCCATGCCGGGATAGGTGAAGCTGAAGACGTGCAGCTGCTCGGGGTGCCGCCGCGCCAGACGGCGCCGGCGGGACCGGCGCCGGGCCGGTGCCGTGGGGAGCGGGCCGCCCACGGCCTACGGCTCCCGCTCGACGGCTGCCACGGTGTCGGGCGAGCCCGACATCGTGGCGAGGAAGGCCCTGAAGCGCCCGGCGACGGCGGGGTCGGCCGCGATCTCCTGCCCGACGAAGCTCAGCAGCAGGTCGGTCTGCGCCGGCCCGGTCCAGTGCTGTGCGACCGAGACGGGGTTGAAGGCGACCGCCGCCGCGTTGGTCGGCTCGCGCAGCCGGGCGGCTTCCTCCCGCAGCCAGTGCTCGGCGTCCATCCAGCACAGCGAGCGGCGCCCGCCCAGGTCGAGCAGCTGCGCGCCGCCGCCGTAGCCGTCCAGTCTGGGCTTGCTGCAGGTCAGCGTCCAGCAGAAGCCCCACAGGCCCCGGAGGTCGAACGCCTCGGCGCAGCGCAGCGCGAAGGCGATGACGTGCTCGATGTCGGCGTCCTCGTCGGCATGGAGCCACAGGTCGGCGCTGCCGGGTGCGTCGTCGGCCTGGGCCGCGAAGCCGATCCACTCGTCGGCCTCCTCCAGCTCGTCCCTGAACTGGCGGTAGAGCGCCAGCGCCGGCGCGACGTTCTCGGCCGACCCGACCGGGAACAGGGTCGAGAGCAGGGTGTAGTAGTTGGCCATGTGAGGTCTCCGAATGTGAAGGGACCCGCTCGGGGCGGGCCTGCTGTGGGCGCCGAAGGCGATGACACCGTCAGGTGCGGGGTGCCGTTGGCTGGAGTGGGTTCATCGCCAGGGATGGGTGTCGGCCGCGCCGGTGGCGCAGCGGAAGGCGGACCCGGCGCGGCCCCGCCGGGCCGCGTCAGACGCCGTGGACGGAGTCGTGTTCGTCCAGCGCGACGTCGGCGGCCTCCTCGGGCGGCACGCGGTCGTCGTACTCGTCCCGCCACACGCGTGGCGGCAGGTCGAGCACGTCAAGGAGGCAGCGGCGGCTGACCTGCCGGGCCTGGCGGCTGGCGACCAGCAGCCATCCCCAGAACCCCCAGTGGCCGCCGGCATAGGACCAAAGCCGGCCTGTCATGTGCAGCGCCTCCGGCCGGATCGGGCCGTCGCCGGCCAGGTGGAAGGGCGTGTCCGGCCCGCCCCAGTCGACTACGGTGTCGGGGTTTACGGTGACGGCGTGCCGCGTCGCCGGCACCCGTCCCGGGTCGGGGCCGCGCACGGCCCAGCCGAACATGGAGCCGGCCAGCATGGCGCTGACCTGCTCGGGCGTGGGCGGGTCGGGCAGCGTGGCGTTGAGCTGCTCGGGTGTCGCCCTGCCCACCTCGGGCCAGAAGCCGAGCTGGCCGCGGATGATGAGCACGGTCCCGCCAGTGCCCGGGTGCCGCGCGTAGCAGCGCACGGGCAGGCCAGCAGGGTCGGTCGGTCGGGCAGGGTTGTCCGGCATGGCTTTCAGCCCTTCACTGGAGCGGCAACGGCGGGACCGGGTCCTCACCGTTGTCCGGGGATGGTGCGGGACGGCCGCGGACGGGCCGGGAGTTTCCATCCCGCTCATGGCGCGTCCACCTGGGCCAGCGCCGACCGCACACGCAGCCGCTACTGCGCGAAGGGGTCCACCAGGTCGGCGCCGGACACGCCTTCGTCGCCGCCGAACCCCGGCCGGTCGCACAGGGCCTGGCCCAGCAGTTCCGGCCATTCCCTCGCTCGCCGCGAACAGCGCCGCGTCCCGGCGCGCGAGCGCCTGTTCCACCGGGTTCGGCCCGTTCGGGTGCGCCCGCCCAACCCACAGCCCGCCTGCCTGCACGCCCCGGGTCCGCAACGACGTGCCGCCGTGCATGGCCTGGGTCATCGGCACGAGCGTCCATGGTTTGTCGAGCCGGACCCCCAAATCCAAGGGTGTGGACCCTTCCCTGCCGCTCACCGCCCCGCTTCCATGCTGTGCGCCGGCACCGTCGAGGCATCGTCCGTCAGCAAGCCCGGCGCTGCCAGCAGCGCGTGGAGCAGCGTGGCGAGCAGGGCCGCCCCTGCCGCCAGCCTCCATCCATTCCTGTTCCTCATCCCGCCCGTTTCCCTGGTCAGGTCCTCCCCTCGAAGACCCGGCCCAGGCGCCGACGCACGGCGGACGGGGCAAGGGCGCGCCGCTTGGCGCGGGGCCGCTTGCGGCCGCACCCTTGCGGCGGCCGGCGTGCGTCGGCAGCCCTTTCCGTCTCCCCGCACTCTCCTGCTTGCTACCAGATCCTGCTCACGGCTTCGGACCCGGCCTCGGCCTGGGCGTCCCGTCCGGTTCCGGACCGGGCTTCTCCTCCGCGCTCGGAGTTGTCTCCCGTTCCGCCTTCAGCCGCTCCTCGAAGGCGCGGATGCGCTCGGCGATGGGGACCGGAGGCGGGTCCCACGGCATCGGCGCCGCCGGCGCGGGCGGGCGCATGGCGTCGAGGGTCCTGCCCATCACCAGGAACTTGTCGCCAGGGGGAGCGACAGCGCCCATGGCTGAGCCGAGGCCGGGCAAGGTGCGGAGGCGCTCGGCGTCCTGGGCGACGCTGGCCGCGGGACGCCGGACATGCGGGGCCAGGAGGACGTCGAGCACCCGGCCTGGCCGCTCCAGCTCGCGCGTCAGCGCAAGGAGGTAGTCCGCCTTGCCCACGTCCTCCCACGCGATGCGGATGCCGGCGCGGCGACACAGCTCGGCATGCACCGTCATGAGGGTCCGCCCGTTGCCGTCGAGCATGGGATGCCCGTGGCAGAGCAGGCCCATGATCTCGCCGGGCTTGGCCCGCACCTGCGCGAGGTCGGCGGCCATGCCAAGGGCGTGCTCGACCGCGCGACGGGCATCCAGGGGATGGGCGAACAGGTCGTAGCGCCCTGCCTTCCCCACGGCGAGCTGCGCGGCGGTTGCCTCGCGGTCCTGCCCGGCCCAAGGGTAGACGTCGCCGAACAGGCGCTTGTGGGTGTCGAGGACATCCTGGTAGCCGAGCGGGCGACCCGTGACCCGCAGCGCGGAGAGAGCCTCCTCGACGTTCAACCGGAACGCGGTGTGCTCGAAGAGCTTCACCGCCTCAGGACCCTTCAGCCCTTTCGTGTTCCGCAGGTAACCGCGGGTGTCGAAATCCCCAAAGGGATCGAAGGTCATCCCCTCGTTTGCACCAGGTGGTCGCCGTAGAGGCTGGCTGCCTGGTGACTGTCCAGCACGCCTGCGCGCTTCAGGGCAACCACCAGGTCGGCGATTTCGTCCCGAGGCACCTCGGCGTCCGACAAGCGCGACACGTCGGCTGCAAAGGCGTCAACCGGCGCGGCCTCATAGGCGACCCCGTGCCGGCGGGCGAGGGCACGAAGGGTTTCAGCCGCTGAGGCGGTCCCGGCGGTCACGTCGGCGCCGACAGCCGGGGCAGGCATGGTCAAGTCGCTCATGATGCTCCTCCACCTAGCGTGACACTATAACCGCCTCCAGCCGGATTGTCCAAGTGAAGCAGGCGCTTAGCCGAGATCGACGGAGGGTGCTGCCCTCGATTTCGGCTCAGGGCGTGTGGGGCAACCCGGGACCGTCATCGCCCGGCATGCAGCTGGCGGACGGCCGTGACCATCCCTCCTTCGCCGATCTCTTCCTCATCATGCAGTCCCATGGGTGCCTGCCCGTTATCGAAGCAGGATGAGCGCTCGACCATCAGCGTGGCCTGTCCTTCCCGGAACGCATGTCCTGATTGGCCTGGGCTCGACCAAACGAGACAGACCGACGGGCTCAAGACTGTTCGCAGGGCATGGTCTCCCCTGGTGCAGGCTGACGTCGCCTGGCCCGCGGCTGCAACCGGCAAGGATCGCGGCGTCGTGGCATTCAGAGTATTTCGACATGGCAGTTGTATCCATGGACAAGGACCAGCTCGCCCTCGGCATCGTTGTCCGTGGTGAGGATCGTGAACTCGCAATCCAGCATCCAGGCGCCGGCCTCGTCGCGCTCGCCACCGACGATGACGCCCTCGTACCAGGCCGAGCCGTCATGGGCCTCGGCAAAGACGAGGGTGTCGGTCAGGCTGTTGCCGGTGACGGGGTGGCTGCACCGCAGGCGCCTGCGCTCGGGCAACTGGGAGAAGGCAGCCGCGAGCGCAGCCAGCGCCGCTTCGTGCCTCGCTTGCGCGTCCGGGTCCCGCGCGCGGCCCACGGGCGCGCTCACGGCGCTGACCCGTAACCGGGCGAGGGCGGACGCGGCGCTTCGGGCTGCGGGTTGGCCGAGCCCCCTGCCCTGCCCTTCGCGGCCATCGCCTCGGCCGCCCGCAGCGCGTCCCGCTCCTCGTAGGCGCGGACGCGCTCGGCGAGGCGGACCGGCGACGCCGCCCAAGGCACCGGCGTGGCTGGCGGGGACGGCTGCATCGCCTTCACCACAGCCTCCAGCGCGGACGAGGTGCGCGGCCGTGCCGAGCGGGACGGAGCGGCGCCGCACGCCTTGAGGACGAGGTCCCAGTCCTTGTGCCCAACTGGCGCCTTGCGCTCGACCGGCAAGGCCACCTCCGCCGCCAGCTCGGCCAGGCGCACGGCGTAGCGGTCGCCGGCCAGGTCGGCGTCGGTCGCGGCGACCAGCACGGTGCCGGGACGCCTGGCGAGCGCTTCCATCTCCTGCTTGAGGCAGGCGACCGTCAGCGGCCCCATGCCGCCCGCGGTGCCGACGTAGAGCGTGTCGGCGCGCAGGCCTTCCAGCGCCGCCAGGCCCATGGCCTTGATCGGCGCCTCCAGCACGGCAAGCCTGGTGGGCGGCTCGGCGCCGGGCTGCAGCCGGAACAGGGACTTGTCGCCGTCGGCCGAGAAGCCCCGGTAGTTCGGCCCGCGCATCTCGATGCCGGTGAGCGCCCCCTGCCCGTCCCGGTGCGCGAACCAGGCGCTGGCATACGGACCCTCGCGCAGGGCGTCGGCCCGGGTCGCGGCCAGGACCACCTCCGGGGTCAGCCCGCGCTCCCCGGTCAGGTATGTCCAGGTCGGCGAACCCGGGGCGACGGGCTTGTGGGCGGCCCAGCGCTGCCCGGGCGGCAGCGCCGGCGCCTTCTCCTTCGGCGCGCGCTCGGCCGCCGGGTAGGACGGCGCGAGGCCGACCAGTTCCCGCAACTGCCGGCGCACCTGGCCGAAGTTGAGCCGCCGGTCGAGGTGCTGGGCCAGCTTGAAGACGTCGCCCTTGGCGGCGCTGCCCGGGTCCCACCAGCCCTGTCCGTCGTGGTTGACGATGACAATCTCGCCCTCGCCGCGGCGGTACTTCATGTTGGCCCGGCTGCTCTCCCGCTGGTCCAGCTTCCAGCCGGTCCTCTCCAGCAGGACCGCGCAGCTCACCCCTGCCCGCAATTGCTCAAGCTCCTGCCGCTCCGCCTCCGGGTCGCGCCTGTTCATCGCACCGTGCTCCGCTCATGGGTTGGACGGGCGAAGCCGGGCGCGGGCGCTCCTGCGCCCCTGCACCGGTGAACTTTGCCCTGACCTCTTCCCCGGGCCGCGTGCCGAGTGCGGGGCAAGGGCGGGCGCCGTGCGCCCGGGAGCGGAGCGACGAACCCTTGCGGCGCGCGCAGCGCAGGCGGTATGGCCACGGTGTCCGGTCCTTCCCTGCTTCACCTCCCTCCGGTGTCAGGAGTCCCGTTGCGAACCAGCATGGTGGTCTCACGCGCCGCGGCAGTTTTCCTGGGCAGCGGGGTCCATCGGGCGTGGTCCGCGTCGTCCCGGGCGGATGCGGGTGGCCCGCATTGGGATCCACCCGGCTGCGCCCGGCGCGGCGCGGGCGACCGGTAAGGACAGGGGACCGCAAGGGTGACGCGAGCTGACGGCTTCTACTGGGTCCGGATCGTCGAGCATGGCTCGCGGACCATCTTGCTCCATCGCGACGGCGCCTGGATCGCCGACGTGGACACGGCCGAGGCGGACGTCGAAGTGCTCGCCGGCCCCCTCCTCCCACCCACGCCCGCGGAGCTTGCGCGGCAGGAGGCGCACTTCGCGGCCCGGCTTGAGGCCGAGTGGAAGCGGCATGGCTGCGACCCGCGCTGGGACGGGCGCTGGCTGCAGGGCTTCTACTGGGTGCGGTGCGCAGGCGCCGCCGATCCGGAGATCGCTCTGTTCATGGAGGGCACCTGGGGCGGGCTGGACTGGGAGGAGGACTGGTACGTCCGCGAAGGTGAGCCTGGCCCAGAGGTGCTGGCCGGTCCCCTAAATGCGCCCGGGACGGACCCAGGGAGTTCACCAGGCTGAACGTCAGCCAGTCGGAAACGGCGGCCCTTCGACTCGTCCGCGCGGAACCGCGTCACGGGTGGCAGAAAGGAGGCGGTTCCCCTCGAGGGGAACCGCCAAAGTCCAGGGAGGAAACGTCTTGCAAGTATGACAAGCGATCATGTTGCAACCTGACCCTACCCCCTCCTGGCTGGGGGGCAAGTCAGGTTTTGCAGCGCAGCCTCGTCCATGGTGCGTGGCGCCCTCAGGCCGTTCTCCGGCAAGCCAACAGCGAAGAACACCGGGTCCATGCCTGGCGCCGGTGCGACACTCGGGCGCAATGGCAACCGCCATGCTGATGTCTCACAGAGGCACAGGTGCGCGAAGCCCTCGGACACCTCGGCATCAAGGGCAATCCCTGGGCGGGGCGAACCAGCCGGTGTGGCGCTATCTGCCCATGCCGGTCCTCGGTGCAGGAACAGCTTCGCCTGAGTCGCTGAAAACGTGGGCCAGTGCCGGCATGCTGCACCAACCGCGACCTATGGCTCCCGCTCGGCGACGGCCACATGGTTGAAGTCGCGTTCGTAGTTGATCCCCTCCTTACCTTCGTTACCCGCATGGTGGCTGACGCCGTTGGGCTCGATGAACATGGCCTCGCCGCACTCCCGGCAGAGCATCCCCTCCGGCACGGCCGACACCTCGGCCAGGTAGGCGCGCAGCCGCCCCGCGACATCCGGATCGGCCTTGATCTCCCGGTCCACGAAGTCCAGCAGCAAGGCGGCGTCCGTCTCGGGCCGCCAGCCCTGCCCGGCCGAGACAGGGACGAAGATGTCCTGTGCCGGCTCGGCGGGCGCGCTGAGCCGCGCGACCTGGTCTGCAATCCAGTGCTCGCAGTCCAGCCAGGCCACGCTCTCCCGCTTGCCGAGGTCGAGCACCTGCGCGCCGCCGCCGAACCCGTCCAGCCGTGCCCGCGAGCAGGTGCAAGCCCACTGGAAGCCCCACAGCCCCTTGAGGTCGAAGCGCTCGGCGCAGCGCAGGGCGAAGGCGATGACGTTCTCGACGTCGGCGCTCTCGCCGGCGTGCAGCCAGAGGCTCGCCCCGCCTGGCAGGACGTGTGCCTCGGCCTCGAAGCCGACCGCCTCGCCCCTCCGCTCCTTCTCCTTGGCGAACCGCCGGTAGAGGGTGAGCGCCGGCTTGACGTTCCCGGGGCAGCCAACCGGGAACAGGGTGGACAAGGGCCTGTGGTAGTTCGCCATGTGAGAGGGTCTCCAAAAACGCGGAGGTCCCGCGCGATGGCGGGCCTTCCAGGTCGGTCGGTGTGGATTGGAGGCAGGCGTTCAGATGGAGGCAGCTTTCAGCGCAGGCTGGCCCTTGGTGAACGTCCGCATCCAGGCGTCCTGGCCCAGGCTGCCGCGGAGGCTGGCGGCGTCGAAGCCGAACGACGCCACGAGGGCGCGGACGTCGGCAACGGTCCTCGCCTCGGATCGGGTATGGCCGAAGCAGGCGCCCATGATCTCGGTGAGCCTGGTCCTGCGGGAACCGTCCGGTTCCTGCTCGTAGCGGGACGGCAGCGCAGTCAACGTGAACTGTGCCAAGCTGATCTCCTGTGAGGGGGCGCCCGTGGTCCGCCCCCCCCTGTGGCGACGGACCAGTTCGGGCGCGGGTGGGCAGGTGCAGGGCGCTGCAGCGCCGGCGTCAGAGTCCGGCGGTGATGGCGCGGCACCGGAACGCCGGGTGCAGCACCGGCAGGCCGGGCGTCAGCGGGGCGTCGCAGTCGAACACGATGACGTCGCAGCTGAGGCCGCAGGCGAGCCGCTGCACGGCTGCCAGGTCTTCCGGCACCGGCCCGACGATCGGCTCCGGGACGTAGACGAGCCAGCCGTAGCAGGTGCGTCCCCCGGCGAGGCCGAGGCGGTCCCGCCTGGCCGGGTCGTGCATCCGGTCCAGGTTGCGCCGCCCATGGTCGGCCGTCTCCGCGTCGAGCCAGGCCCACGTCGCCGGCGAGAGGTGGCCGGGGCACACGTCCAGGAAGGCGCGCACGTCCGTCCGCGCCGGGGCTATGGAGGGGCAGCCGGGAACATGGGAAGTCATGGCGCTGCCCCCGTGATGGCTGTCCGCGGGACGGGCTGTTCCATCCCGGGCAGGCCCTGCCGCTGCAGCAGGCCCTCGCTGTCGGGGATGCTTGGGGTGCGCCCCATCCAGGGCTTCGGCCGGATGGCCCGCACCCAGTCCGCGAAGGACGGGATGCGGCCGAGGTCCTCCAGCACGTGCTGCTCGCCGATCAGCCGCACCGGGACGATCCGTCCGGTGCTGAGCGTGACCGTGACGCCGAACAGCTGCTCGGCCAGGAAGATGCCCTCGGCGTGGTGCCGCAGCGCCCGGTGCCGGAAATCGGCGACGATCTCCTTGCTGCGGTCGAACCAGGTGTGGATGGCGATGGTGTCGTCGGGCGTACTGCCCCAGCGCCGGGCCGAGGACACCGCATGGTGGTAGCTGTGCGCCATGCGTGCCTCCCCTAGAACTCGTGCCGGTGATGGTCGCTGGCCGTGTAGCGCTCGTTGTAGTCGAGCGTGATGGCCTGGCCGGCCACGGCGAAGGTGAACTCGCCATGGGCGCCGTCGCCCTCATCCCAGCCGTCGTGGACCCGTTCGAGAAGGTCGTAGGCCATGCTGTCGATGACCTCGCGCAGGCCGCACGCCTCGGTCACGGTGGCCAGCGTGTCGAAGTCCACGTCCGCCAGCGCAACGCGGGCATCTGGCAGCGCAGTGTCGGACCCGGCGGCATCGTAGTCGGACACGTCCTCGATCTGGCCGGCGTCGCCGCTGCCGTCGAAGGTCACGACCACGGTCCCAACACCGGCTGCGGCCAGCACGTCGAACAACGCTGCCTTGTTGCCGCCCTGCACCTCCCGCCGTCTGGCCTGGTAGGCCGCTAGCCTGGTGGTGTAGGCGTTGTAGTCCTCGCCGACTCCGCTCATCGCCGGGCCTCCGGGACGGGGGCCGCAGCGGTATGGTCGCGGTTGGACACCAGGCCCGGGGTGGCGAGCGCCAGCCAGAGCAGGATCGCCATCACCAGCCCGCCACCGATGCCGCGCAGTATCCTGCCCGCTCCTGGTTCTATTCTCATCGCCTTGCTCCCGCTGCTGATGTCTCGTTCTCCGAGACCCCCTCGCCGGGCTGCTGCGCCCCGGGCGGGGCAAGGGCGCGCCGCTCGGCGCGGGCCGCGTGCGGCCGCACCCTTGCGGCGGCCGGGGCGCAGCAGCAGGCCTACCTCCACTCGTCGGCCTCCTGCCTTCTCCTTCCGGCCTCCCGTCGTCCCGCCGAGCCCTTTGTCGAGCCGACTCTGCTGGAGCATCCGTTTGGACGCACTTGCATCCCTCGGTGGTGGCTTGAAGCGCCCTTGTCGGATTGACCTACGCTAGTCCCATCCGAAGAGTCCCCGCTGGCACCCGATCATGCCGGTCCTTGGCCTGCCGATCTCAGATGTCCGCCGTCTCGGGGGTGCTTGCATGGGCTGCCTGAAGGCGGCGGTGCGGTGACTCGGAACGGCCTGCCGGTCTGCATCGGAACGGTGGGATGTGTGAGTCGGCTGCTGTCAGGCGATGGCGGCTGCTGTGCTCATGACTAGCGGGTGGCCAGCATGGGCCGGAACCAGGCTCCACACGCGGAACCAGACTCCACGCCTACATCTTGGGAACTGCGGGACGCGATGGCCGCAGGATCAGTCCTCGCTCGTCCACTGACACGCGGGCATCGGGATACGCCGCCATCGCGAGTTCGAGGCACTCGATGAAGTGCGAGCGGAACTTGCGTATGAGCTGGAACCCTGCCCCGAACTGGGCGTGCAGCGCAGGCCAGCTGACTGACACGTCCCTGTTCAGGGCGTGGAGTCTGTAGGCGAGCCAGATGTAGACATCGATCACCATGGAGCGTGGCCCAATGGCGCGAAGGCCCGACTCGCTGACCGGCACAGGGTGTTCGCGCAGCGCCCGGTAGAACTCCTCGTTGAGGAGCACGCGGTCGTTCCAGAGTGCGGGTTGATCGGTGTCGACGCCAGCCATTGTGATGCTGCCGTCCACGAAGCCGCCGTGCTTCATGACTTCCACCTCGCCCTTGGAGGCGAAGAACTGAAGGCGGCAACTTGAAATCCGGCGCGCTTGCTCCGCCACCATCCGGTACGTCGTGCCGCCGATGCTGAGGCCCATGGTGCCGAGCCAGACCCTCATGGAACGCCCGAGCTCGATTTCCCGGCTTCCAGTACGCACGGCCTCGCTTTGAAGGAAGAGCAGGATGAAGCGCGCGTAGGAGCCGTATGGGACCCCGATCGGTTTCCCGGTCCTGTCCCGGCCCGACTCAAGCAGCAATGTCACGTTATGGCCTTCCCGCCTCCAGAACAGTTCCTGGAGCGGCTTATGTGGCAGGGACGTCAACGCGAACCCGCTGTAAGTGAAGCCCATCTTCTCAGCATCCTCGCTGAGCACGCGGTAGGCGGCCTCCACAAGGGCCCGCTCATGCTTGGATGCCGCCTGTCTGCGCGCTTCGCTGACGCCATCCCGGAGGATCAGTTGATGTATGCTTGCCATGACCCCGCCAATGAGCCTGGTTCGGTCCACAGCGTCAATGTGGAGCCTGGTTCCGCGAGCTAATTGAAGGGTAATAGATTCTAAGTATTAGCTTGTGGAACCAGAGTCCACGGGACGACTCGCCTTTAGGGAACCAAACTCCACAGAAGCGGAACCAGAGTCCACGGGATATCTTCTGGGCCTGTGGATGCGCGAACCCAGTGTGGAGTCTGGTTCCGCCTGCTGCTGCCCCGAGTCCCTGGCCAGCGGCGGACAGGCCAGACCGGAGGTGCCGGGCTTGATGCAAGCCCAGCGTCTTGGGATCACCTCACAGGACGGAGAAGGTTTCCCGCCAAGGGCAGCCCTCCCGTGGTCAGCCGAACAGGTCGCTGACCCGCAGGCGCTTGCCGCTGACTTCGACCAGGCCATTGTTGCGCAGCAGGGCCAGCTTGCTGTTCCAACGCCCGCCGGTCGGCTTCTTGCCCAGCGCCGCGGCGAGGTCGGCCGGCTTTGTGTAGCGCCCGCCGTGGCTGGCGAGCCTGCGCAGCATCTCCGGCGCTGGGCTGGGCCGCCGCTCGCACCACACCGCCAGCCGCTCTCCCGGGGTGGACGGTGCCGACGGCGCCTCGCCGGCGGCGCCGTGCCCGTCGGGCTGGCCGCGACCAGGTGATCACCGGGACGCACACGTATGCGCCCGGGGAGGGGCGGATCATCCCTGAGGAGACCCTTGCAGCAGCCCACCCAGCCGTTGGATCGCTTTTACGTAAAGACGTGTAGGCGCAAGACTGTCTTACATAACGATGCCAAGATGAACGGGCGGAGCTGCGCAGAGCTGCAGCTACGCGTGAACGATATGCGGCCCTCACTTCATGGATCGCTTGTCGGAGGCACAGCCTGACCTGATTCTGCGTCGTAGATCCGCTGGGAACGGCGCTGACCGCTCCGGAGAGCCGCGCTTGCAATGCGCACGCGCCACGGCAGGTGTCTGCACGACCCTTCGAGACCTCAGCCCAGCTGGTGACGGCTGATCCGAGCAGGTGGCAGCAGGACCCAAGTGGGCACCGTCGCACAGACGCCTTTGCGCCTTTGCGTAAAGACGTAGTGTTGCAGAGATGTCTGACACCTGGATTGGCGATGCAACCGAGGCTGGAGCAAGCCTCAGCTCTGGATCAGCCACTTGCGCCGATGCTCATGCCAGCACCTCGGCAGCACTTGCACCCCTGCCCCGGGCGGGGCTGACCACGCCATCGAGAGTGCTTGACGCCAAGCAAGCAAGCTGCAAAGCCAGCTACACGTCTTTACACACACCCGACTTTGCTTTGGGCGCAACTTAGCTTTAGGGCAATAGCGCGCAAGCGGCGGCGGGCGCAGAAGGACTCCAGGTTCATGGCTTCATGCTGCAACCTGGCCGGCCGGGATGAGATTTCTTAAGCAGTCAGGGATCTTACGTCTCGACGTAAAGACATCTATGCGTACATCTTGGAGTCTAGTCGTAAGTTCGTCGGGCTGGCGGAGGCGGCACGAGCTCATCTTCAGGGATGGCGTGGCCCTGGGCGTGCAGGAGCTTCGCAAGCCACCGCCTGATGCCGCCGTGCTCCGCACTTGCCTGCTGGACTGCCTTGGCGAGCGCCCGGCTCGCGCGAAAGTTGACGAGGACCGTCTTTCCCGAGGGCGATGGGGCAGGGGAGGATGCAGCCGCCGCCGGTTTTCCCGATGGCGGCGCCCTGGTGGTCGGCAGGTGAGCGACCGCGCCGGCCAGCTTTGCCGTCAGCTCCGCTGGGTCCTCGCTGGGCAACCCAGGTTCCATCTCGAAGCGTTTGACCTTCAGCGCCATCAGGCCGCAGCCTGGCGGACCAAGGGTTTGCTGGGCAGCACCCTCAATCCGATCAGCTCCGCGATGACCGCCTCCGCCTCCATCGCCGTCCTGCATCCGGGCGGAACCACGCCTGTGAAGCTGATCTTGGCAACGTCGGCTGATACCGACATGTGCTGCGCAAGGGTTGCGAGCCCCTCCTGTTCGAGGTCCTCGGCCGCTGCACGTTCGGCCAACCCCTTCGGGTTCCACCGCGTTCGTATCACGCGGGCAGGGATGTCGCGTCCTCGCACTTTGGCGAAGCTGGAGGTCTGGCGCGCCGTCTTAACCGCCTCGGCAATGCTCGAGCGGTCAGGCATGCATGGGATCAGGACGACGTCCGCGACCCCGATCGCCATGCCGGCGGTCTGGTTGCCGAAGCCGGCCGTGTCGATCAACACGACGTCGTGGCAGTCGGCCTGCGCGAGTGCATGATGCACGATCTCTTCATGGCTGATTTCCGAGGTGCAGGTGAAGGCTGCCCCCTCGTAGGTCGTCCTGAACCACCGCGCGAAGGATTGGTTGGGGTCCGCGTCGATGACACCCGCCCGGTAGCCACGCCCAGCCAGCACGGCAGACAGGACGGTCACGAGCCCTGTCTTCATGGTGCCGCCTTTTCCGGAGGCCACCGTCACAACCTTGCCTCTGCCCACAACGGCCTCCGCACAGACGTAAAGCACGCCATTCGCGTAGCAGCAAAGGCGTAAAGACGCAATGCCGGCTATATTGCTATACGGTGCCACACCGATGCACGTCTTTACGTCTATGCACCCTTCAACGAAGTTGGCGTGGTGTCGCTTGGCACCGGCCCGGAAACGTGTCCGCAAATGCCGGAGGCCTCGACGGGGGGCGAGGCATGCCCGCCCTCTGCAAGAATGCGGCATCATTGCGTCCGCCCGGTTTGGTGCCGTGCCCGCCGCCGGCTGGGAGGCGGCCGGTGAGCGCGCCGGCCATCCGCCGGAGCCGGCAGCGGGGCAGGGGAGGGGCCGCAATAGTCTGGCACGCTCCTGTGCGCCGGGGCGACAATCAGGGCATCGCGGAACATGTCGGTGCTGCGGTCCGGCGCCGTTCCGTCCGACCCCAGGAACACCGTCACCCCCCGGTCCAGCAGTCGCGGCACCGGGCAATAGCCGCGCACCGACGCAATGGCGGAGGGGTTGTGGACCACCGCCGTCCCCGTGGCGCACAGGGCGTCCACGTCCGCATCCGTCAGGTCCGTGCAGTGCGACATGAAGGCGTCCGGCCCCAGCAGGCCGAACATGCGGTCCGCCATCTCCAGGCTGCCGGCACGGTGCCCGCCCTGGTGGAACAGCGCGCCGTGGCGCCGGCCCAGATCGCGTATGGCGCGGCCCTGGCGCTCGATCAGCGCCATGTTGGCCTGGTCGTGCGCGGCGGCTCTTGGGCATGGGGAACATCTCGGACGAAAGCGTCAGGGTGTCACCAGACAGGGTCAGTCCCACCCCTCATATGGGCGGACCTGGAAGGCGCTATACGCTCCAGTCGGGGCGGGGCTCGCGCGGCTTGACCACCTCCGCATCAAACTTCTGGAGAACGTCAACCTGGCCCTTGCGATGGACCCTATTGCCGATGTCGAAGCAGACACGAAGGGACCGACGCTGAAGCCATTCCGGCCGTGGGTGGTAGGCGTACCAAGCAGTAAGGGTTGAGCTTTGCACATCGAATCCCGCTAAAGTCCAAGAATGACCCCTCCATCTCTCCACGGCGCAAGGCGGCTGGCATGAGGAAGCCCTTGCTGAACAAAGCAGCCTTGACCCTGAGCTGGCTGCTGGCCCTGCTGCCGGCCGCACCCCTACAGGCCGCGGAGCTTCAGGTGCTGGCGGGCGGCTCCATGGTCGGGGTGCTCGGCGACCTCGGCCCGCAGTTCGAGCGCGCGTCCGGCCACAAGCTCGTCATCTACTTCGCCGGCACCCCCGACCTGGTCAGGCGCGCCACGTCCGGCGTGCCGTTCGATCTCGGCGTCGTTCCGTCCGAGGTGATGGGGGATGCGGCCGCCCGGGCACGGTTCGCGCCCGGCCCAACGACCGACATCGCCCGCGTCGGCTACGGCGTCACGATCCGGGCCGGCGCTCCCAGGCCCGACATCGGCACACCGGACGCGTTGAGGCAGGCGCTGCTGCACGCGCAGTCGGTCGCCCTGGTGCCGGACAGCGCAGCAGGCGTCCAGGTGCTGCGGGTGTTCGAGCGCCTTGGCATCTCCGAGGCGATGAGGGCCAAGATCAGACCGCAGGCTGCTCCGGCGCAGATCGCGCCGGCGGTCGCACGGGGAGAGGCCGAGCTTGGGATGTTCCTAGGGCCTGTTAGCTCTTGGTTGCTGATCCGATATTGGGTGGATGGCAAGCAAGGGTTGCGAGCGCGTGCTTTCGGACGCGCAGTGGGCAGTGCTGGAGCCGCTGGTGCTGATGGTGCGCCCTTGCGGCAAGACGCCGCACGAGGACCTGCGGCGCACGCTGGAGGCGATCATCTGGCGGCACCGGAATGGGGCGGCCTGGCGTGCGATCCCAGCCTCGCTCGGGACGTGGTGGGGCGCGGCGCAAACGTTCATCCGCTGGGGCAAGCAGGGCGTCTGGGAGCGCCTGCTGACGCTGGCGCAGGAGCGCGCGGGCGGCGTCGAGTTGGGCATGGCGTTCTTGGATGGGACGAACGTGAGGGCGCACGCGAAGGCAGCGGGGGCACCCAAAAAGGGGGGTCCGGACCCGAACGGGACGTGCGTGAGGCGCTTGGACGCTCTCGTGGCGGCTTCGGCACCAAGGTGACGGCCGTGGCCGACAGCCGGGGCCGTGCGGTCGCGTTCCACCTGGCGCCAGGCCAGGCGCACGAACTGCCGAGTGCGCCTGGGCTGCTATCCAGGCTCCCGGATGCGCCCGCATGGGTGGTGGCCGACCGCGGCTACTCGTCGGATGCCTTCCGCGCCCACGTCTGGGACATGGGCGCCCGACCCGCCGTGCCGGCCAAGCGGAACGAAGCGGCCGTGCGCTGCCCGGACTTCATCTACCGACACCGCAACTGCATCGAGCGCATGTGGGCACGGCTGAAGGAGTGGAGGGCCGTGGCAACCCGATACGAAAAGACCGCTCCGTCCTTCATGGGCGTCCTCTGCCTTGCCGCCACCATGGATTGGATCAAGAGCTAACAGGCCCTAGTCAACGTGCTGATGGCTCCAGGCGTGGAGCTGGCTTGTGGATCGGCGTGGGGTCCGGACGCCGATCAGCGCGGTAAGCCATTGAATCAACATGTGTCATGGGGGTCACGCACCAGTGCCGGTCCACACCCCGCCGCCTCCAAGCGCTCCAGCAACACCCGGTGCAAGGCCGCCCACACGCCCGCCTGCTGCCAGGCGTGCAGCCGACGCCAGCAGGTCATGCCCGACCCGCATCCCATCTCGGCAGGCAGGTACTCCCAGGGCAGGCCGGTCTTGAGCACGAACAGGATGCCCGTCAGCGCCGCACGGTGCGAGACCGGCGGACGGCCCCCCTTGGGCTGGGGCGGCAACGGCGGCAGCAACGGCGCGATGTGGTCCCACAACTCGTCAGTCAGCAAAGGCTTGGCCATGCCACCCAAATGGACACCAAGCTACTCAGGTTCCAGGTTGTGTTAGGCGCTCTAAGCGGCGTGCTTAGGGCGCAACGCGGACTTCAATGGGACTCGCGCGCACGATCGGTCCCGGCCTGACGTGGCCGGGGCACGTTCGCCACCGTCGCAGCAGGGACGGTGTCCCACCTGGCCCGCGGCGCCCGGGCCGAGGAGGGCCGCTGTGATCCCGGGTCATCCCGCCTGGGGGCGCCCGCGCCATCCGGCACTCGGCCGGAGCTCTGGCCACAATGGCGGTGGCGGGGCACCGTGCGCCCCTAACTGCGCGTGGCGCCCGCGGGGCTCAGCATCGCGGCAGATCGCTGGCCCAGTCCGCCGCCAGGCCGGCCAGCGCCCGCCCGAGGGCCGTGGCGTCCACGGCCGCAAGCGGCGCCGCCGTCCCGTCCTGCGCCTCCCGCCGCGGCGTCTGCGAGCTGTCGAGCGTGCGTATGCCTGGGAAGCACACCCTCTCCAACACCCCGTCCGACGGCGCCCAAACCCAGCCCTCGCCGCGCCGGAGCTGGGGCAGCGCGCCCAGGATGCGCCGTCCCTCGGCGCGGTCGGCCTGGCCCTCGATCCAGCGGCCGACGGCCTCGCGGTCCTGGCTGGAGGTAAGCTTCATCGAGATGAGGACGTCGGCCTGCGAGAGGACGTCCTTGTGCAGCACCGCCGGGCGCTGGGTGATGAGCCAGGGCACGAAGCCCCGCACCCGACCGCGGCGCACGATCTCCTCGACGCGCCCGAGCAGCTCCAGCCCGTCCGGCTGGGTGCGCTGCGGCGCCCAGAGATCCGCCTCGTCGAGCACCAGGTGCAGCGGCGCGGTGTTCACGTCGTAGAGCGCCCCGGTGAACGCCGTCATGAACAATCGCCGGGCGGCGCCGCTGCCGAAGCCGGACAGGTCCACCACGCAGGCTATCGGCTGCGCGCCGACCAGTCGGCCGAGGGCGTCGCCCATCCCGGGGCCGAGCGGCACGTCGGCGTGGGCGCCGCCGAACACCGCCACCGGGAAGGGCGGCGGCGGCCCGTCGGCGCCGCCATCGGCGCCGCGGCCCAGCCCCCACCACACCCCGAGCGGGTCGACGACGCAGGCGCGGCCGCCGGCGGCCATCACCCGCTCGATGAGGCCCTTGGCGGCGTAGGTCTTGCCCGACCCCGACGTGCCGACGATGGCGAGGCGGCCGTCGAGGGCGGCGGCGGGCAGCACGTCCAAAACCCGGTCGGCGGCTTCCCCGTCGTCTCTCGCAGGCCCACCTGAGGCCGGTGGCGCCGCACCGGCCTGCCGGGCCGCTGCGAGAAGCCTGCTGACCGTGGCGGGGCTGACGCGGTGCTGCCGGGCCATGGCGGCGGCGTTGCGCTGGCCTGACCGCACGCTCTCGATGACGTCGCGCTGCTGGGCTGGCGACAGCTTGGGCGGACGGCCGCCCGGGCCGCGCCGGCGGCTGGTGTCTTCCTGTTCGCCCAGCTCGCGCGCTGCGGTCGTCCCCCCGGCGGGGGGCGGTGCGGCCGGGGCGTCGAACGGCTCGGCCAGGCTGCGCAGCCCGACGCCGGCGGCGGCGAGCTGGTGGACCCGCCGCGCCACGCCCGCCAGGGAGGCGCCCAGGCTGTCCAGGGTTGCGACCACCAGGTTGTCGCCGGGCCGCAGGCGCGCGATCAGGCCGCCCAGCGCGGGCTGCACGTCCGCCGCGCCGGCCGGCTCCCGCACGACCTCCTCGCACCCCGCCTCGGCCAGGGCGCGGCGCTGGGCGCCGGCATCGCCGCCGCCGGGAGGGTCCCGGAGGTAGCCGATCAGCACGGGCCGAAGCCGCCGGGCTCGGTGCTGGCACTGTTGCATATCGTTAAATTGCGAAACATGAGCAAGGGCTGGCCTAAAGCATTGTCAAAGTGGCAGTCTGCCTGTTGCAGAACTGATACGCAACGGGCCAAGTTCCGCAACGCGGGGGCGGGGCCGCCGGTGCGGGGCTATTCAGCCCCTGCCCGCCCCCACCCCCATTTACGCTTGATAATGGCCGTTATCAGGCGTAAATACGATATCAGAGTGGCGGAGGGCGCATGGCGGGCAAGGCTGCCGGAAACGAGGTCGTGGCGGCGGATGGCGCAGCGGGCCAGGCGCTCGCCAACCTGGCGCAGTATGCCGACGAGGCACGCGGCGCCTTCGCCCGCAACACCGAGCGCGCCATCCGGGCGGACACCGCGGTCTTCACCGACTGGTGCAGCAGACACGGCCACGCCGCGCTGCCGGCGTCGCCGCGAACCCTGGCAGCCTTTGTGGACGCCATGCAGGGGCAGGTGCAGGATGGAGGCCCGAGCGAAGGCAGCGGCGGACACAAGCGGCACAGGGGACCCCGGAAGCCAGCTACCATCCGGCGCTACGTGTCCAGCGTCGCACACCTGCACCGCGCGGCCGGGCTGCCCAACCCCGCGGACGGCAACGCCGTGCGGCTGGCGCTGCGCCGCATGACGATGAAGGGCAATGCTGCCCAGGCGCAGGCCGGCGCCCTCACCCGCCGGCTGGCCGACCGGCTGCTCGACGCTGGAGGCTCGCGGCTTCGGGATTTTCGCAACCGCGCGCTGCTGGCGGTGGCCTACGACACCCTCTGCCGCCGGTCGGAGCTGGTGGCGCTGCTCCGGGAGGATCTGCACCAGGGTCCGCACGGCGATGGAACGGTCAAGGTGCGCCGCAGCAAGACGGACCAGGAGGGTGAGGGCATGGTCCGCTACCTCGCGCCGGACACCATGCAGTTCCTGCTGCAATGGGTCGAGGCCGCCGGCATCGCGGACGGCAGGCTGTTCCGGGGCGTCCTGAAGAGCGGCCGTGTGGGCGGCGTGCTGGACGCCGGGACGGTCGCGCGGGTGTTCAAGGAGCTGGCCCGCGCCGCTGGCCTGCCGAAGGAGGAGGTGGCGCGCATCTCCGCCCACAGCAGCCGCGTGGGCGCGGCGCAGGACATGGCCGCCAGCGACCGCATCTCGACCGTCGCCATCATGCAGGCCGGAGGGTGGAAGACGCCCCGCATGGTCGCACGCTACACCCAGCGCCAGGAAGCCAGGCGCGGAGGCGCGGCAAGGCTCGCCGAGATGCAGCACCGCACGTAAGACGAACAGAGACAGCGTGACCCCGGATGCCTCTGCTCCCCAGTAGTGCAGGTGCACAGCGCCGGCCCGCGCGGCCCGGCTTCGGCTGTCAAGTGGCTAAACGGGGCACGGCGGAGCTGCCGCGGGGCAGGGGAGGGTGCCAGCGCTCCATCCTGGCCGGCGTTGCGCCTCGCGGCGTCACCTTCTACGTTCCCCAGACCTGCTGCCGGAAAATGTCATTTCCGGAGGACCCCGGGACGGAGCGGAACATGCGGTGAGCGGCGGCGACC
>CAXUHB010000011.1:0-110463 GCA_964250755.1 uncultured Acetobacteraceae bacterium
TCGCGCGGGAGCATGGCGTGCCCGTGCTGCCCCGCGGCGGCGGCACCAGCCAGTGCGGCCAGACCGTCAACCGCGCGCTGGTGATAGACTGCACCAAGCACCTGCGCCGGGTGGTGGAGGTGGACGCGGCGGCGCGCACCGCCATCGTGGAACCAGGACTGGTGCTGTCCCACCTGAACGCCGCTCTGGGGCCGCATGGCTTGTTCTACCCCGTGGACCCCAGCACCAACGCCCGCTGCACCCTGGGCGGCATGGCCGGCAACAACTCCTGCGGCTCGAAAAGCATCCGCTACGGCTTGATGGCCGACAACGTTCTTGCCATTGAGGCCATTCTGGCCGACGGCACGCGGGCCACCTTCGGCCCTGCATCGGCCGCACCCGGCCCCGTGACGGACTTGGTGGCGCAGTTGCACGCCCTTGGCGACGCGGAGGCGGCGGAGATCGCCGCGCGCTTTCCCACGCAACTCCGCCGGGTCGGCGGCTACAACATCGAGGCGTTGACCCCCGCGGCGCGCAGCGAGGGCCGCGGCAACCTGGCCCGGCTGCTGGTGGGGTCGGAGGGCACGCTGGCCTTCACCGCCCGGCTGCACCTGCACTTGCATCCGGTGCTGCCGCGCAAGGTCCTGGGTATCTGCCAGTTCCCGACCTTCCGCGCCGCCATGGAAGCGTCCCGCCACCTCGTGACCTTGCAGCCCGAAGCGGTCGAGCTGGTGGACCGCACCATGATAGACCTGGGCCGCGGCATCCCGATCTACGCGCCCACCATAGACCGCATGGTCCAGGGCCAGCCCGACAGCCTGCTGATCGTCGAGTTCCACGGCCACGACGACGGCCCGCTGCTGGCCAAGCTGGCCGACCTGGATGCGATGATGGCCGACCTCGGCTGGCCCGGCGCCGTCATCCGCGCCACCGACCCGGCATTTCAGGCCGCCATCGCGGAGGTGCGGGAGGCCGGGCTGAACATCATGATGTCCATGCGCGGCGACGGTAAGCCCGTGTCCTTCATCGAGGACTGCGCCGTGGGCCTGGACGACCTGGCCGACTATACCGAACGCCTGAACGACGTGTTCGCCCGCTATGGCACCAAAGGCACTTGGTATGCCCACGCCAGCGTCGGCTGCCTGCATGTCCGCCCCGTCCTGAACATGAAGGACCCCACGGATGTGCGCACCATGCGGGCCGTCGCCGAGGAATGCTTCGCCCTGGTGCGCGAGTACAAGGGATCGCATAGCGGGGAGCACGGCGACGGCATCGTCCGCAGCGAGTTCCACGCGGAGATGTTCGGCCCCCGCATCGTCCGCACGTTCGAGGCGGTAAAGGACCTGTTCGACCCCGGCGCGCTGCTGAACCCCAACCGCGTGGTGCGCCCGCCGCGCATGGACGACCGCACCCTGTTCCGCTACGGCCCGGACTACGCCGCCGACCCGGCGTTCACCCCCGCGCTGGACTGGTCCGGCTACCCCGGCCCCCAGGGCGGGATGCTGTCCGCGGTCGAGATGTGCAACAACAACGGCACCTGCCGGAAGTTTGACGCCGGCAGCATGTGCCCCAGCTACCGCGTGACGCGGGACGAGCAGCATCTGACCCGGGGCCGCGCCAACACGCTGCGCCTGGCGCTGACGGGGCAGCTCGGTCCGGATGCGATGGCGTCCGACGACGTAGCGGAGGCGCTGTCCCTCTGCGTGTCCTGCAAGGCGTGCCGGCGGGAGTGCCCGACCGGCGTGGACATGGCCAAGATGAAGATCGAGGCCCTGGCCGCCCGCGTGGCCCGGCACGGCGTTCCCGCCCGCGCCCGCCTGGTGGCGGAACTGCCGCGGCTGGCCCGGGTCGCGTCACGCATGGCTCCGCTGGCCAACCTGCGGAACCGGGTGGGCCTGCTGCGCCGCCTGGGCGCGCGCATCGGTCTGGCGCCGGAGCGGCCCTTGCCGGCCTGGCGCAGCGATCCCTTCCGGGACAGCGAGGCCGCGGCCCCGCCCGCGCCGCGCGGCGACGTGCTGCTGCTGGCCGACACCTTCAACCGCTACTTCGAGCCGGAGAACCTGCGCGCCGCCGTGCGCGTGCTGCGCGCCGCCGGGTTCCGGGCGGTGCTTCCGACGGCGGCGAGGCGTCCGGTCTGCTGCGGGCGCACCTACCTGTCCGCCGGCATGGTGGACCGCGCCCGGCAGGAGGCTGCACGGACGCTCGCCGCCCTGGCCGGCCCGCTGCCGGTGGTGGGGCTGGAGCCGTCCTGCCTGCTGACCCTGCGCGACGAGTTCCCGTCCCTGCTGCCCGGCGATGCCGCCGCTGCGCTGTCCAACCGCGCCATGCTGCTGAGCGAGTTCCTGGCCCGGCACGACGCCAAGCTGGACCTGCACGCGGTGGCGCCGCGGGCGCACGTGCATGGGCACTGCCACCAGAAGGCGTTCGGCGCCTTCCCGGACGTGCTGGCGGCGCTGCGTCGGGTGCCGGGGCTGGACGTGCAGCCGATCACCTCGTCCTGCTGCGGCATGGCCGGGGCGTTCGGCTACCAGGCCGAAACGCAGGACGCCTCCCGCGCGATGGCGGAGGCCGGGCTGCTGCCGGCGGTGCGGGCCGCGGCGGGGGCGGACCTGATCGTGGCCGACGGCACCTCCTGCCGCCACCAGATCGCCGACTTATCCGGGCGGCGGGCGGTGCATTCGGTGCAGGTGCTGGACCGGGCGCTGCGGGCATAGGCAAGCAGGCGACGGCAACGCATTGCGCGTCGGCGGCCTGAGCCGACCAGCCGCACAGAACACGTTATTGCAATGCGCTTGCGCCGTGGTGGTCCGGTCGCGCGCGTAGCAGCGGACGGCTAATCGCCGATCCTGAAGACGCTCACGGTGTCGCCGTTGCCCACTGCGAGCCTGCCGCCATCCGGCGAGAACGCCATCCCGCCGGCGAAACGGCGAAGGTCGAGCGTCACGCTTCCCAACGCGGATGTGGACGGGCTCCAGAGATGCACAATGTTGGAGCGCCCAAGCGCGGACACGACGAAACGCCCCCCGGTGTCCCAACGGAGGGAAGCGCCATAGCCTGATCCCGCCCCGGGTTCATGTGAGGCGACCTCTGCTCCATCAGAGAGCCGGATTACGCGGATGACTGGCTGCCTCTCCCCTGATTGGGAGCGCTCGGCAACCACGGCCAGCATGGTGCCATCGGGACTGAACGAGGCAGTGTAGGACCAGAGCGGCATCCGGTTCAGCACTGCGCCTGTCCCTGCGTCGCATATGACGAGGTCTCGGCCATACCCGACCGCAAGGCGCTTTCCGTCCTGCGAGAATACGATGAAGCGCGCCCCTGACTGCCCCTCGGGCGGCAGGCCGAACGTGGACACCTTGCGCCAGTCCTCGGTTGACAGCAGCGAAACGGGCACGCTGGACCTGTTGAAGTCGTAGCCGACCGCGAGTGTTGCCCCGTCGGGCGACAAGGCCAACCTCACATCATAGCCGGCCGATCCCCGCACTCCCGGGGCCGGATCGGGTTCTTCGTGCAGAACCTCACCCGTCTGCGCGTCAATGACCGAGAACGCAGCGCGGGACCTGTCCCGGCCTCCTGGCACGACGATGAATCGCTGGTTCCCGACGGCGCTCTCCACCACCGCTCGTGGCACCTCATGTTCCTGGCCTATTCCGCCATTCCAGTTCCGGATCACTAGCCGGCCGTCCCGCGACAGCGAGACCAACTTCGTCCCGTCGCCGGACCATGCAAGAAACACGGCACCTTGCCGGGTCTGCCACTCATCCTCGAACGCGACGGGAGGCACACCGGCACCGGGCGTTTGATGCACATGCGGCCTCCACCACCACTGGCCGAGTAGCACGGACGCGGCAAGCACGAGCGCCACGGACAAGGCAGCCGCGGCCCAGCGCAGCGGCTTCGCAGCCCCGAAATACTGCGCGACCGCAGCCGGGGCGGATGAAAACTCAATCAGCCAGCAGGTTAGGCCGCCAACGGCTCCGGGGCCTGCAAAGAGCGGCCACTTGGGGACAGCGCCCGCGAGCAGGTCCGTCAGGAATGGCTGCTCCGGCCCCTCAATGTTGAGGACACGGCCCAACTCCACCGCAAAGGGCATCATCAGGACACCGACAGCAGCGCCTGAAGCTGCGGCACGCCAAGCGGAGGAGAACGCATTCACGCCGACCGTCCGCCGGATGAGGGCAAATGGAAGCAGTGCTGTGATCCAAAGGACCAAATTCCCGAAAAATACGAAGCTGAACCAGTAGTCCAGGTCGTAACGGGACACGACCTCCTCGCTCCACGCCATTCCGCCAACGCTGGCAGCCATCCAGGCCAGGCTCACGCCCGCGACGTAGCCCAGCACGAGAGTCCGCTCGCGTGTCGGTTCCTTTGGCAACAGGACTGGATCGGCTGTCTCGTTCAACGCGCCGGTTTCACTGCATCACGGCCATGCCTGACGATTTCGGCTATTGCCGACCATGCCATACGTCATGGCGCATCCCAAACTCGGACACTCTCGGCACCGCGGTCACGGCGCAGCATTGCCGCAAACATCGGAGCCTCCGGCATGGCATCGCCGCTGACCTGACCTGCCGCAACCAACCGTCCCCCGGCGGTCCACCACGTCCCCCGCTGCGGCTCGGCCAGCGCCGGGCCGGACGGGACCGCTGCGCCGGCGACCGCAGCTGCAAGTTGGTCCGGCGGCACGTCGCGCTCCACGGCGGCGATGCCGATGCCCTCCGCGGCATCCAGGAACCCGCCCAGCACCGCAAGCTCCGCCCAGGTGGCGGCGGTGGCGGCGATGGTCAGCGGGAACAGGCGGCCCGCCTTGTCCGTGCTGGGCAGCCACAGGCCCACCACCGGCCCCGCGCCGCACTGGCCCGCGGGCAGCAGGAAGCGCCAGATCGGGGCCTCCATCCATGCCTCGGTCCAGGCGTCCTCGCCCAGGATGGCGCGGCTGCCGGGCAGCACGTCCTGCCACCAGGCGTCCAGCGCCTGCACCAGGCCGGACGGCAGGCCCGCCCGCACGAAGTCCCCCCGCGACGGCATCTTGCCGAAGAAGCCGGCGGACACGCCCGCAGCCAGGCTCACGGCACCGCCGGGCACCGGAACTCCGTGAACAGGCCCGGCGCGAACGGGTTGCCGGCGCTGGCCGTCCCGATCTCGAACACGACGGCGTTGGGCGGCGTGCCGAAGGCGGCGCTGATCCGCCCAGGCTTGGGCAGCGCCTGTAGCCGCCCCCGGGCCAGCAACCGGTGCAGCGCCCAAGGCCCGGATTCCTTCAATGCCAAGGCCGGCGCGTCCGCGGTCAGGCTGGCCTCCGGCGTGCCGCCCGCAGGCGGCCACGTCACCTGGGTCGGGCGGGGCTGGCCCCCAGCCTCGATGGCCGTGCCGGCCAGGGTCAACGTGGCGGGCCGGGACATGGCGGCAGGCGTGACCTCGACTTGGAACGACGCCGCGGCCCGGCCCGGCGGAAAGAATGCCTCCCGCAGCCCCGCCGCGCGCTGGAATTGCGCCACGTCGCCTGCCGCGAGCAACGGCGCGGCACCACCCGCAGCGGCCGGCTTCCACGGCTTGCTGCTGGTGTCCACGTAGGGCTTCAACTGCGTGTTCAGGAAGCCGTCCAGCAGCCCCGCCGGACCGAACACGCGGGCGAACTCGTCCAGCCCGAGCGGCGTCCCGTTGGCACTGAAGGGATAGCGCGTGACCGCAGCGGCGCAGGCCTGGGCCGGGCCGCCCGGCGCGTTGTAGGCCAGCGACACCTGCCGGCGCGCATTGCCCGTCCGCAGCGCCCCGGCGTTGGCGGCGATGGTCGAGAGCCAGCGGCTCAGTGGCTGCGGCTGCCGCGCCGCATCGGCCAGCAAGGCCGCGCCCAGGTCCTCCCCGCCCGGGGGCGCGGCAGCCCCCAGCGGCATCTGCGCGATCTTGGCCAACGGCTGCTGGATGTCTGCCACCAGCCGCAGCGAGCGTTCCAGCGCCGCCCCATCGCCGGTCGTCAGCCCGGCCAGCGCGGCATAGCGCGCCGTGGCCGCCGCCCCCGCACCGGGAAGCTGCACCAGCGGCGCCATCGAGCGCAGGAGGGCGCGCAAGGGCGACTCCGGGGAGGCCAGGACATACAGCGATTGCGCCGCCTGCGGCAACGTGCCGATGGGCGCGATGCCCAGGTCCCCCAGCATGTCGTCCCAGCGGCGGGTGAAGTCCGCCAGATACAGCGCCGTGACCGCCTGCTCCAGCGTCTGCAGTTCCGCGGGGGCGAACTCGGTCTCGCGCCCGACCACCCAGGTCTCCGCCGCCACCTGCCGCGCCGCCACGGGCAGGGCGCGCTGCAGGACCTGCTGGTAGCCGGGCGCGGTGTAAAGCCCGGGGATGCCGTCCGTCATCGGTTTGCCCGAGGCGCGGGTGAACACCGCCACCCCGGCCAGGCCCAGCGGCGCGGCAGGCCTCCAGGCCGGCAGCGCCGCCGCGGCGGCCGAGGTCTGGATGCCCGCATAGACCCGCGCCGCCGCCGGCACCTGGCGGAAGCTGCTGCGGGCGGCGGCGACCAGCGGCCCGTCCAGCGTGACCGCGGGCAGCGGCTCGGCCAGCAGTTGGTCCAGGTGGCCCAGCAGCGCCTCCACCAGCGGCGCATCAGCCTCGCCAGGATAGGCGCGAGTCCAGTCGCGCTCCATCCAGCTCCGCACCTGGCCGGCGTCCAGCGGCCCGGCGCCGCCCAGCATCAGGTAGATGCGCGTGGTCTCATACAGCGCGTCGGGCCGGGTCAGCTCGCCACGCATCTCCGCTTCCAGCCGCCACAGCAGACGCGGCAGCAGGGCGTAGTCCAGCCCGTCCCGATACACCGCCCGCGCGCCTGCCTGCAGCTTGGCGGCCTGGCCGAAGCCGAAGGCCACAGGCTCCACAGGCACGGCGGCGGCCAGGGCCCGAGCCTGGTCCAGCAGAGGCGCCAGCGGGCGTAGGTCGCCATCGGACACCCGGTCCGCGGCCAGGGGCGCCGCAGCCTGCTCGTAGGCGGCAAGGGCGCCGGCTACAGCGGACACCTGGGCCTGCCCGGACTGCGCGCTCCACAGCATCGCACCTGCCGATCCCGCCACGCACAGCAGCACCGCCGCGTATCCCGCCGCGCGCAGCAGCATCCGAGCGCGGCGCCGGGCCGGACGGGCGCGCACCAGCATCGCCTCGCCAAGGATCACGTCCCGCAGCAGGCGGCCCAGGAAGTAGCTGCGCCCGGCCTCGGGCCGCAGCGCCGCCAACTGCTCCCGCGGCAATCCGAACACCCGCGCCATCACGCCGGTCAGCCGGTCAATCGGGGTGCCCGTCTGCGTGCCGGAAGCGAAGTAGACGCCGCGCAGCAGCACGTCCCCGGCGAAAGCCGCATCCACGAAGGCGGCCAGCGGCTTCTCCAAGCTGGCGAACTGCGTCGGAAAGCCCGCGATGGCGCTGCGCCGCTCCAGCCGGTGCTCGGCCGCAAGCCGGGGCACCATGCGCGCAGCCAGACGCAGGGACAGGCCGCGGAACGCCGACTGGAACCGCCCGGCCACGGCGGGCGCCGCCGAGGCAAGTGGGAACGTCTCGCCCCAGACCTGGGCACGGCCGTCTTCGTCCAGGTCGTCAAAGGTTTCCGTGAAGCCGGCCACGAGGTCGGCTTTCGTGAACAGCGCATAGACCGGCAGGCGCACGCCCAGACGCCCCTGCAGCTCCGCGATCCTGCGGGATATGGCGGCGGCGTGGGCCGCCCGCTCCTCCGCGGTCGCCTGCACCAGGTCGGGCAGGCCGATGGCGACGATGACGCCGTTCAGCGGCTGCGCCGGGCGCGTGCGCTTCAGCAGGTTCAGGAAGGCGGTCCAGCCCGCCCGGTCCACCGCGGCGTCCGAGTCCTGCGTGGTGTAGCGCCCGGCAGTGTCTATCAGCACCGCATCCTCGGTGAACCACCACTCGCACAAGCGGGTGCCGCCGACGCCGGCCACAGCGGCGCGGCCCATCTGCTCCTGCAAGGTGAAGCGCAGTCCGGCGTTCATCAGCGCCGTGGTCTTGCCGGCGCCGGGCGGGCCGATGATGGCATACCAGGGCAGTTCGGCCAGGGTGGCGCGGCGTCCGCCGGACTTGCGCAGCAGGGCCAGCGCGTTGGCCAGGGTCTCCCGGACCGCGGCGGTCTCCTCTCCCGCGCCGTCCGACAGGCCCGCGGTCAGCACGGCGTCCCGGGACCGCCGGCGCCAGTCCAGCAGGGCGTTGCCGACGGCCCATGCGGCCAGCAGGGTCTGCACGGCCGCCAGGCGCGGCAGCACGTCTTCCAGCGGCGGCCACAGCGGGCCGAACAGCCAGACCAGCCCGGCCAGCAGCGCCGTGCCCGCAAAGGTGATGACCCAGCGGGACCACAGCAGCCTCACGGCGCCGCGCCCTCCAGCACCACGTCCACCCGGCGGTTGCGCTCCCGGCCCTCAGGGGTCGTGTTCGGGGCGACCGGGTCGGCGCCGGCCCGGCCCTCGGCCGCGGCTGGGATCACGCCGCCCAGGCTGCGGGCCAGCGCCGCCCGCACCGCCTCCGCCCGGGCCGCGCTCAGCTTGAAGCTGGAGGGAAAGGCGACGCTGCGCACGGGGCGGTCGTCCAGGTGGCCGACCACGTGCAGGCGCCCGCCCTCCGGACGCACGGCGGTGGCGACCGCCTGCAGCAGCGGTCCGGCAGCGGCGGTCAGCGTGGCGCTGCCGGGCGGGAACAGCGCGTGCTCGGGCAGGCGCAGCACGGGGATGGCGGGGGTGCCGGCAACCTCCACCGGCGTCTGCGCCGCCAGCCGGCTGCGCAGCCGGTCCTGCGCGCCTGGCGCGGCGGCCGGCGGCGTCGGGACCAACGCGGCGGCATCGCGCTGCAGTTGCGGCATCACCGCGGGCGGGGCGTCGAGCATGCGTGCGAACAGGGCGTCGCCGGTGTCGTTCAGACCCGCGCTCAGCAGCAGGTAAACCCCCGCCACCCCGGCCAGCCCGGCGCTGGCGGCCACCCAGACCGGCAACCTGGCCCGCCTGCGGCGGAACGGTGCGGCGACGCCCTCCCACCGCTCCGACAGGGCGGACGGAGCCGGCGGGCCATCTGCCAGCAGCGCCGCGGTGGCCGCCGCGCGTATCGCCTCCACCTCCGCCGCGCCGCCCAGGCGGGTTCGGTAGCGCCCCATCATGCCAAGCGACATCAGCACCACCAGCAGCTCCAGCACCGGCCGCATCCCGCCTGCCTTGCCCTGCGCCTGGCGGAGCATGTCGAAGAAGCGGCCCGGGCCGACGTCGGAGTGGTGCGCGGCAACCAGCGGCTGCCGCGCCCAGGTGCCCCCGGCGCCCCAGGGCGTGCTCAGCACGGCGTCGTCCAGGCTCTCGCAGAGGGCGTAGCCGCCCCGCCGCACCTGGTCGGACGGCAGGCCCGCGGCCAGGGCGCGCGCCTCGAAGGCTTGAAGCTCCGCATCCGTGCGGAGCCGCAGCGCGTCGGGATCGGCCTGCACGAGGCCGCGCAGCCGCGCCAGTAACTGCAGTAACGGCATGGCGTGGGGCAGAAGGCTTGCATCCCCGCCGGGAGCGGAGGCGAGGGTGCCGTGTTCCGGCGCAGCCACTGAGACGGCAGCCGGCGCTGCACTGGGGGCAGGGGTGGCCGCTCCAGACCGGAGAGGCTCCAGGTCGGGCCTGGCGTGGCCCGGCGCAGGCGTCCCCGCGGCAGCAAGGGCGGGAGCGGCGCCGGCGGCCATCCGGCCGGACGGGCGGGGGCGGAACACCCGGGTCTCATCGGGGTTGCCGTCCGGGATCGGCGGTTCCAGCAGGTCCTGCCTCCTTGCGCCTTTTGTTCCGGTTCAGGTGGTATAGCATGGCCTCGTCGTTGAACAGCAGGATAGGTTCTGCTATCGGCACGACTTCCGTCCGGCAACCCTGGAGGTCCGCCGATTTGGCTCTGGCTCCTTCCGCGGTCATCCTCAGCACCGACGAGATGGGCCGCGTCGCCCCGCCGATCTTCGCATCCGTCGGGGAGGGCGGGGTCAACGCGCCCGGGGACGTGTTCGTCATCCAGTCCCTGCTGAACGACCGCCTGCCGCGCCCGCACACGTTCCTTCCGGTGACGGGCGATCCGGACCCCGGCTTCGTTCTGGCCATCCAGGCATACCAGGCCGTCATCCTGGGCATGAACCCGCCCAGCGGCCGCGTGGACCCCGGAAGCCAAACCTACTATTCGCTCGCAGCCCGCCCGCTGGTGGAGCCCGACAAGCCCGCCCCGCGCTACGGCCATGTCGGCCAAGTGCCTGGGGAGATCGCCAGCGCCGCGGTGGCCTCCCAGGTGAAATGGAAGGTGCCGGCCTCCATCACCCTCGCGCAGTGGGTGGTGGAAAGCGCCTGGGGCGCGTCCATGCCCGCGGGCAGCAACAACCCCTTCGGCATCAAGGCCGCCCCGGGGCAGGCCGGGGTGGACGCGGGCACGCGGGAGGTGGTCGCCGGCCAAGACATCCACATCACCGCCAAGTTCCGCAAGTTCGAGACCCTGGCCGAAGCCTTCGACCTGCATGGCAAGCTGCTGGCCAGCAACCGGGTCTATGCCCCGGCGATGGCCTTGGCCGCCGACCCCGACGCCTTCGCCGACGCGCTGACCGGGGTTTACGCGACGGACCCAAAGTACGGGTTCACGCTGAAGTGGGTGATGCGGACCTACGGGTTCCAGAAGTACAACACCGCGGCGCCGTGACGTGCCTGCCCCCGTCCCTGCAAAGGGGGAGAGCAGGCCCTATGCCGCCACCAGCACCATGGTCACGTTGTCCCGTGCCCCGCGGTCCAGCGTCAGCGCCAGCAATGTTCCGCATGCACGCTCGATACAATCCTGTCCCAGCGCCGCCTCCAGTTCCGAGTCCGCCACCATCCGGGTCAGGCCGTCGCTGCACAGCAGGAAGATGTCGCCGGGTTCGACCGGGGCGTGGACCCAGTCGAGCTTCAGATCGTCGTCCACCCCGACCGCGCGTTGGATGACGCTGGCATGAGGGTGGCGCTCAGCCTCGTCCGGCAGCAGCAGCCCCGCGTCCACCATGTCCTGCACCAGGCTGTGGTCGCGGGTGAGCTGGTCCAGCTCCCCGCCGCGGTGGCGGTAGACCCGGCTGTCCCCGGCCCAGAAGCAGGCGAAGTGGCCGCTGTGCACGACCAGCCCGGCAACGGTCGTGCCGATCGTGACATCCGGGCCGCGACGGTGGGCCATGCGCCGCAGCTCCGCGTTGACGGCGCCGATCCGGCGGCGGACCTCGCCGATCAAGGCCGGGGCCTCCAGTGGACCGGCAATCCCGCTCAGCGCCGCCACCACCGCCTGGCTTGCGGCGTCGCCCGCGGTCATGCCACCCATGCCATCGGCGACGGCCCAGAGGCCGATGTCCGGGCGGTCCAGGAACGAGTCCTCGTTGTGCCCGCGGACCAGGCCGACATGGGTGCAAGCCGCCGAGCGCAGTCCAGCCCCGCCCATCTCGTTCTCCCTACGTGGCGCAGCATGTTGCACCCCCAGCCGCTGTCGTTGCTAGTATCAAACATATGCACAGGACAAGGATCAGCGCGATGGGCTGCTTCTGCCGCTTGACGTTTTCCGGCCCGCAGCCGGAGCCGGACAGCAGCCAGGCCGCTGCTGACGAGGGCGCGCTGGCCGATCCGCCCCCGGTCGTCGAGGCGCTGACTCATTGGCTCGCCCGGCGCTGGCTGCCCGCGCCGCCCTGGGAGCCGGACCCCGAGTGGCTTGAGACGGAATGGCCGGACCCGGCCATGCCCCCCACGGCGATGGCGGTGCTGACCAGCCTGTTCGTGGCGCAGCGCGCCTGCCGGGACGCGCTGGACCTGGACCCGGCGCAGCCCGCAGATCTGAAGGCGCTGACCCGCATCGTGGCGACACTCAACCGCCGGACGGAGCAGATGCAAGACGCCGAGAGGGACCAGCCCCCGTGGGAGCGGGTGGCGCTGCTAAATGGGCAGGCCGACACCACCCGCGACGCCGCCGTCCAGCGCATCTTCCACCCACGCCCGCGGCAGGAGGACGAGGTTCCCTTCGGCCCCTGGCGGGAGACCGTCGTCAAGCTGAAGGCGCTGTCGCCGCTGGTGGCCATTGGACAGATGCTGCAGCTCGACTTCGCCGAACCTAGTGCGCTGGACCGACTGGCCGCTGCCGTCCGCCCGCTGCGGCAGGTGGAGCTGCCGCCCCTGGACGACCCCGGCACGGTGCTGCGCACGCTGGCGCGCAACGACGCTATCGGACGCCTGTGGACCAGCTTCGGGCGCGACCCCAGGCCGGTGCCGTTCGAGCGCGTCGCCAGGGCGGTGCAGGACAAGCTGCGGCGTGCCGTGGAAGCCCTGCCGGACGAGGTCCAGTATCGGGAGGGCGTGCTGGCCGGGCTGCCCGAGACGCCGCCGAACCCCTCGCAGCTCGTCAATGCGGCCACCGTGGCCGCGGCGCGCAAGCTGACGCAGCAGATGCTCGACAGGGTCAACTGGGACGTGCCGCGTTATGAGGACCTGCCGCTGCTTGCGTCCGGCAGCCCGGTTGCGGCCCTGGTGGGCAGCCTGCGCCGGCTTGGCGCGTCCCCGGTGCAGGACGCGCCGTGCAACCGGGACTGCGATGCAGCGTCCGCCATGCGGGACGCCTACGCCCGCTCGCCAGCGCCAGACGCCGCCCAACCAGGCAGCCAAGAGGGAAGTCCGTCCCAGCCGCAGGCCGACGCGGCAGGGGAAGCGACAGGCCCATACGCCCGGAACGGTGCGCGCGGCCTGGCAGCCAGCGCTGCAATAAACACGCACAACGTCCCGCTCACCGCTCCGTGAACCCAGGGGTGACGCCCGATGCCTGCTACAATGCCGCCGGGCATCGGAACTGGTGCAGCGCCGGCAAGGTGAAGGCGTTGACCACGCTGCCCGCGGTGAACAGGAACGAAGCGTTGCCGCCGGGTCCGGCGAACTCGTAGGTCACGCGGTCCGTCTGCGTCGAGCTGGGCTTGCCCGTGTCCAGCAGGCGGAACAGCGCCCACGGTCCCTCCCGCATCGTCGTTTTCGCCGCGCCGCCGACCGGGGTGAACGTCAGGCGGACCTGGTTGCGTCCCGCCGTGCCTGGCCAGGTCATGCGCATCGGCTGCACCGGGCCGTGCGCGTAGGTCAGCTCCTGCCCGTCCGCGTCCAGGCTGACCTGGCCGATGGCGTTGTCCAGCGTGACCGGCGACACCTCGAACTTCAGCGCCACCGTCGTGCCCCCCGACGGAAATAGCGCCGTGCGTATCTCGGACGCCAACTGCAGCTGTAGCAGAGTGTTGGCGGACAGGCCCAACTGGTTGTTGTCGGCGCCGTTCCACTTCCAGGGCTTCTGCGTCGTGTCCACGAACGGCTTCAAGTAGTCGTCGAAGAACCCGGCCAGCAGGCCACTCGGCGCCATCAGCTTGATGAAGTCGTCCATCGGCACGTCGGTCGCCGACGTCTGATAGAGGGGATAGCGGTCGGTTAGCGCCGCCTGGCACAGCGGCAGCACCTTGGATGCCCAGGCGTCCTGTATCTGCTGCTTGGCGCCGTTGCTGGTGACGGCGCTGCTGCTCTGCGTCACGGTCTTGACCATCGCCTGCACCGGCGCCGGCAGCGTCTTGCCCAACGTTTCCAACTGCGCGGACAAGCTGCTGCCGGTGTTGGACGCCGCCGCCCCCAGCAGGGCCTGCGCCGCGTTGGGCGAGGCTGCGACCTGGCTGAAGCTCTGGTAGATCTGCGCCATCTTCGCCAGCACGGCCTCCAGCGGACCGGGCTTCTCCGGCGTGCCGACGAACTCGGACAACCACCGGAAGTGGTCGTTGACGCGCTGCGCCGGATCAATGACCGGGGCGCCGGGGGCAAACACGCCACCCAGCATCATCGCGATTCGCCGGTCCCGCCCGGTGATGACCTTCATCCCTTCCCGCTGCGCCTCCCGTCCGGCAAGCTGGGCCGACGAGGCCGCCAGCTTGTCTGCTTGCGTGGTCACCACGAGCTGCGTCTCGGTGTTGAATGCCTGGAACACGTTGCGGAACGGCGAGTTCGGGCCGGACAGGGTGTTCAGCAGATCCAGCCCGTCGTTCATGCTGCGGAACGGCTTGATGCCGACATCGGCAATCAGCCCATCCCACTTGCGGACGTAGTCGTCCAGGTAAAGCCCCAGCACGTCGCGCCGCAACTGGCCCACCTGCTTCGGGTCGGCGCCGACCTGCCCCGTGCGGCCCAGCACCCAACTGTCCTCGGCCACGTCGTCCGTCACCTCCGGCAGCAGCTTGGCGAAGGTATCGTGATACCCGGCATAGGTGTAGATGCCATCCACCCCGGTGTTCAGGGACTTCCCGGACCGCAATTGCAGCACGTTGCCCGCCGCCGCTCCGGCCTTGTCCGCATAGCGCCAGGGCGGCAAGGCACGCGCTTCCTCGCTGGCCAGGATGCGGGCATAGCTGCGGACCGCGAGCGGGGTCTGGCGCAGGATGCCACGTACCTGCTCCACCAAGGGGCCGTTCAGCGGGATGGCGGTTACCGGACGCTCCAGCAGTGCGGCGACGTGCTGCGCCAATGCGTCCCGGATGGCGGGATCGGTGTAGGCTGCGCCGAAGTCCGCATCCATCCAGCCTTGCACCAGGCCGGGATCCAGCGGCCCGCTGCGGCCCAGGATGAGATAGACTTTCAGCGCCCCATACAGGAAGTCGGTGTTGCCCAGGTTGCCCTGCATCTGCCCTTCCAGCCGCACGAGCAGGCGCGGCAGCAGCAGGTTGTTCAGCGCGCGGTTGTAGGCAGCGTTGGCCTGCGCACCCAACTTGTAACCTTGGTAAAGGCCGAACCCGGCCAGCATCGTGCCGCCGGCGTCGCGGTCGCCGTACCCGACAGGCATGGCGCGCAAGGTGGCCAGCGCAGGCAGCAGCGCCGGCAGGTCGTTGGGCCGTCCGGTGTCCTTCGCCAGCGCCGCATACTGCTCGACATAGATGTCGGCCTGGGCGTTGGTGCGGGCGATCAGCCCGGTGTTGGTGACGTAGCTGGCGGCCCAGCCAGCCGTCAGCAGCACCAGCAGCGTGCCGGCCAGGGCGTAGGCGCCGCGGTGCAGCAGGCGCTGCCGCCGCTCCAGCTTCGCATCCACTGCCACTACCCCGGCCTCGGCGAAAGCCACGTCCTTGATCGCGCGATGCAGGAAGTACGACTTGCCCACGCCGCTGAACGCCGTCACTGCTTGGCGCGGCAGGCCGAACTGGCCGGACATGGCGCCGATCAGCCGGTCCATCGGCGTGCCGTTCTGGGTGCCGCTCGTGAAATAGACGCCGCGCAGCAGCGGCCGCTCCTCCAGCCGGGACGGGCGGAAGATGTCCAGCAGGAAAGCGTCCGCCACGTCGCGCAGCGACGCGAACTGCTGCGGAAAGCCGTAAATCAGGCTGCGGGCGTTGATGTCCGGCTCCGCCTGCATCCGCTCCATCACGCGGTCGTTCAGCCGCTCCACCAGCAGGTCGAACTCCTCCGGGAAGCGGGCGACCGCGCCGCCTTCCTCCTTGCCGTCGTCGAGCGGGAAGGTCATGCCCCAGACCTGCTCGCGCTCCTCCTTGCCCAGGTTGCCGAAGAACTCGGCGAAGCCCGCCACCAGGTCGCACTTGGTGAACAGCACATAGATCGGGAACCGCACGGCAAAGCCGGTTTGCAGCTCGCGGATGCGGGCCTTGATGGCGCGGGCGTGCGCGGCGCGCTCGGGTTCGGACAGCACGGCCAGGTCGGACAGGCTGATGGACACCAGGACGCCGTTGATCGGCTGGCGGCGGCGGTGGGTCTTCAGCAAGGTCAGGAAGCCCTGCCAGGCTGCCCGGTCCACCACTTGGTTGCTGTCCTGCGTGGTGTAGCGCCCGGCGGTGTCTATCAGCACGGCTTCGTCGGTGAACCACCAGTCGCAGTTGCGGGTGCCGCCCACGCCCTTGACCGGCGCCGGGCCGTCCGCGCCGGCCAGCGGGAAGTTCAGGCCGGAGTTGGCCAGTGCCGTGGTCTTGCCCGCGCCGGGCGGGCCGATGAACATATACCAGGGCAGGTCGTACAGGTGGCTGCCCGTCTGCCACCAGCGGCGCTTGCGGGTCTGGCGCAGGGTGGTCAGTGCGTCCCGCAGGCGCTCCCCCAGGGCGGCGACCTCCTCTGCCGTCGCGGTTTCATCCGGGTCGGGCGCGGCCTCGACCTTGACCATGCCCGCCAGCAGCTTGCGCTCGCGCGCCCGTGCCCGCAGCGTCCGCCGCAGGTTGGCCAGGAACCAGACCGCGGCCAGGACGCCGATGATGACGGCGCGGGGCAGCACCGGCTCCAGCGGGTAGTAGACGCCGGTGCCCAGCATGGGGCCGAAGAACCAGGTGACGAGGCACAGCGCCAGCACGGCGATGCCGGAGATCACCCAGGCGGACAGCAGGACGGCGCCGATCTTCTTCATGGACGGGTTCCGGGTGTGATGGGCTGTACGGCCTCTCCCTCAGGGAGAGGGCCGGGGTGAGGCGGGCTTGGCTGGGCGTCACGCACCGAAGCCGCAGTGCGCGCGGATGTCCTTGGCTGGCAGGGACCGCGCATGAGGACCCCCTTACCCCCGCCCTCTGCCGGAGGATGAGGGAGCAGGCAAACTGCCTGTTTCACGGCGCCGCCGGGGGCTTGATGACCAAGACGTCGGTGCGGCGGTTCTGCTGCCGGCCCTCCGGGGTGGCGTTGCTGGTCAGGGGTTCGTTGTCGGCGTGACCTTCTGCCTTCACGCGGGACGGATCGGACAGCTTTGCGCTGACCAGCCGCGCCACTGCGTCAGCCCGCGCCGTGGAGAGCTGGAAGTTAGATGGAAAGCGCGGCGTGCGGATCGGCTGGTTGTCGGTGTGGCCCACCACGAGGACCTTGCCCGGCTCTTCCTGCAAGGCCCCGCCGATGCGCTCCACGAGCGGCAGGTAGCTGGCGGTCAGCGCGGCCTCTCCAGAGGCGAACATGTTGCGGTTGGCAATGCGGACCGTGATGGTCTGCGCGTCCTCGATCACCTGGACCAGCCCCTGCTTGATCTCGGGCGCCAGGAAGGTCCGCAGGCGCGTGGCGGTGGTGCCGGGCGCGGGCGGGGCGGGCGCAGGCGGCGGGGTGGGAGCCGCGCGCGTGATGGCAGCGGGTCCTGTGGGCGGCAACCCGGCCAGCCGCGCGAAAGCCCCGTCCGACGCGCTGCCCAGCATGAGGTTGAAGCCCAGGTAGATCAGCAGCGCCGCCGTCAGCGCGCCCACGCCGACGACCCAAAGCGGCACCCGGTTCCGCAGCGGGTCGTAGCCGGTCCCGGCTCCGCGCCAGTGCGGCGACAGCTCCCTCTCCCACTCCGCCCGGCGCTGGCGCACGCTGCGGAACACCCCGTCGCGGAACTCGGCCAGCGTGGCGGCGCCGCGCGGCAGCACGCGGTAGCGGCCCTCAAATCCCAGCCCCAGGCACAAATACATCAGCTCCACCACGTCGCCGTAGCGGCCCATCTCCCGTTCCATCTGCTCCAGGATGTCGAAAAATCGTTCCCCGCCCGACACCTCGTTGTGGAACAGGCTTGTCAGGCTCTGCTGCGCCCAGGCGCTGTGGCCGCCCCAAGGAGTGCTGAGCACAAGGTCGTCCAGCGTAGCGCATAGGGCGTAGCGCGCGGCGCGGAGCGCCCGGGTGTCCATGCCCGTCTGCAAGGCCCGCTGCTCGAACTCCCGCACCGCCCCGGCCATGCTGCGGCGCAAGCTGTCGGGGTCCGGGTGCTGCATCCGTCCGCGCAGGCGCACGGCGGCGGCAAGCAAGGGAGAGGCTGCGCGGACCAGCGGGTTCACGCCCACCAGCGGCAGCGTTCCATCTAGGCCCGAGGGCGCCGCATCCTGCCGTGCTGGGGCCGGAGCCGGGGCGGCGCTGGCCGCCCGTCCGCCCGGGCGCGGACGGATGATGGTGCGGTCGGCCTCCGGCAGGTCCGCAAAGGGATCGTCGCTCATGGACTGACACTCATGGCCTGCTGCTCATGGACCGTTGCTGACGGATCATTGCTCATGAAGCATCGTTCATGGGGGGACGCTCCATCAGGGCTTCGCGGGTTCGATCTTGGCCGTAACCCCGGCCGCCCCCGCCGTGACCGTCAGAGTGCTGGTCTTGTTGGGCGGGATGGCGGCCACCGCGCGCCAGGTGACGTGCTCGTAATCGCGGTAGGCGGCAAACACGCCGATGGCTTTCGCCCGGTCCGCCGGCGCCAGCGACAGTGTCTTGGACGCGCCTGGCGCCAGCAGCACATCGTCGCGCTGCACGATGTCCTCCTTCAGCACGGCTTTATCGCCGTTGAACAGGGGAAAGAACTCCGCGCCCTCAAAGCCCGCGGGCGACGTCAGCTGGTAAATGCGCAAGCTGACCGGCGCGCCCTTGCCGCTGCTGGCGTTGGCATCGGCGGCGGCGGTGACGGCAACGGTCACGAGGGTGGGCGGCGGAGGCGGCGGGCCGCCGCACCCGGCCAGCAACGCAAGCAGAATCAGGGGGCGTTGGCCAGGCATCTCGTTCGGGTCCCTTTCAATCAAGCCCGCCAGCCGGGCCGCGCATCATTACGCCATCGCAGCGCCGTTTAGACGTTCGTTGCAGGTTTTATTTTGCCTGAGCTATTTCGACCGTGCCTGCTCGGTGTAGGCCCGGGCGAACTCGCGGCCGAACACCGCCTGGAAGTCGCTGTCGGCGTCCCGGGCGATGCCTTTGTAGGCCGTGCAGAACGCCTCCCACAGCTTGGCCCGGCGCGTGGCTGGCATCAGGCTCTCGATCATGCCGCCCTTCTCCAGCCGCGCCTCCAGCGCCGCCGGGTCGAAGGTCCGCAGCAGGTTGAACAGCGCCGCCTGCACCCCGGCCATGACCGCAAGCTGGTGGATGCGGACGTCGTCAAACGCCTCCTTGGTGGCGCGCAGCGGCTCCATGTAGCCGGGGCGCCCCGGCTGCAACAGGGCGGCGACCGCGTCCGCGGGCGTGACCGAGAACTTCAGCGCGTTGTTCTCGCGCGGACGCAGCATCGTCTGCTCCACACCGAACTCGCCCTTGGTTACGGCGCGCGACATCAGCACGTCACGCAGGCTCTCGACCATGACGCCGAACAGCTCGCCGGCCGCGCGGAAATAGGCTTCAGGGTCTTGTTTGGACACGTCCAGTTCCGGCACTCCGGCACCGTCCAGGAATGCGCGGACCAACCTGGCGGCATCGGCATCGGCGTTTGCGGCGGCAGGGGGCGGCAGGGCCGACGCTGCCGGGGCCGACGCGGCCTCGGCAGGCTGCGCCGGCGCGGATGCAGATGCCGACGCGGGCGTTGGGCTGGAGGGCAGCGCCGCGGGGACCGGCACAGCGGCGGGGGCGGGAAACGGGCTGCCCGGCGGCGCATCGCCCAGCAGATCGTCCCAATCGTCCATGCTGGGCACCGGAGCGGTCCGGGCAGGGGTGAAGGCATGGGCGACCGCGTCCACGTTGTCCGGTTGCGATGGGCCTTGCCACTCGACGGCCGGCGCGGCGCCGCGGAACAGGTCGTCGTCCCCGCCAAAGGGGTCGCGGCCTGAGTCGGCCGGTGCGCCGAACGGGTCCGCCGCACGCCGGGCGGCCAACTGGTCCGGCGCACGGCCCTTGTCGAAGGGATCTCGGGGTGGCGGGACAACACCGCGCGGCGCTGGGTCGCCGAAGGGCCGGGCCGCTTGTGGCGTGCCCGGCAGATCGTCGTCATCGCCGAAGGGGTCGTCGCGCCGGCTGCGTGCCGGGTCGGCGAAGGGATCATGACGCGCGGGCGGCGGCGGGGAGCGGGAAGGGGGAGCCGGGGCGGCCTCGGCAACCGGAACATGGCTTGCCGACAGGAACTCGTCGAGGCCGAAGGGGTCGTCGCGCCCGATGGCCGGCGGCGCGCCGCGCGGCCCGGCGGCGGCGCTGGCGGCGATGGCGCGGCTGGACAGCGCCTGCACCTCCCGCACATGGATCAGATAGTCGCCCAGCGTGAATTCGTCCCCATCGCCGAGCGGCGACTGGGTATCGCGCACCATGCGCTGCTTGGCGCCGTTCAGGAACACGCCGTTGCTGCTGCAGTCCAGCAGGGTGTAGCCGCCCGGCACGGCGGCGACGACGCAGTGTGTCTTGGACAGGTGCTGCGCCGGGTCCTGCAGCACCCAGCCGTTGGCCGGGCCGCGCCCGATGGACAAGCTGCCGCCCTCCAGGGTGCGGCTTTCGCGTTGCTGACCGGACGGATCGCGGGCGCGGTGGAGCGTGAGAACAAGCGGCATCTGTCAGGTCCTTACGGCGGTGCTGGGGCCGGCCAGCCTGCGCACGCGGCGCTGCGCACATTCATGGTTTCACTGGCGTAATGCAAGGCGCCCAACGGTGCCGGGGCGCATGCCATCAGCCCGCCGCGGCCTTCATCTTCCACCTCGATTGGATGACCGTTCCCAGCGATCCGTCGGCCTTCTGTGGGCGGTAGCTGATCTTGACCTCGCGGTAGATGAAGGTGCCGGTTTCGGTCATGACATGTCCGGCGTCCTGCCATTCCAGGTTGGTCATCAGCACCTTGAGGAAGTCCAGCCGCAGGTAGCATTGGCCGGAGTCGCTGGTGCCCGCGGCCTTGCGCTTCACGACCGAGATGGACTCCAGCGTGTCGCACCCGACCAGAGCCTTGAACAGGAGGGTGGAGGATGCATCCAGGATGCGGGTGAACTGAACCGGCTGCATGTCCGCGAACTCGGTTTCCGGAGCCTTGCTGGGCGTACGGACAGAAGAACTGCGGAGGCGGGCCGCGCCCTGTGCCGGCTCCTCTTCATCGTCCTGTTCGTCTTCCTCGTCATCGTCCTTCTTGGACAGCGCCGAGGCTACGCCAGCGGAGAAGCTGAACTCCTGCAACTCGCAGAACCTGCCAGGGATGAAGTCGCGGCGCAGCGTGTCGCTGGTTTCGCTGCCGACGAAGGTGGTCCGGCTTTCGCCGGGCATGGCCTCGCCGGTCAGCACGACCCGCATCAGGACGTCAACCGCGCCCTCAGCCATTGCGGCTGTCCCATTCGCAGGACCAGGGCGCCCCAAGGGTGTTGTCCTGCCGGCGCTGCCGGTAGGTGACCTTCACCGCGGCAAACTTGAACTTGCACACTTCCCTGATGACATCCCCGTCCTGCCACTCCACGGCTCTGAGCCGCACGTCGCTGAACTCCATCCGCATGAAGCCCCGCATCTGCGCCTGCGCCCCGACGCCCTGGGCGCGCTTCACTATCACGGCCTTGTCGAAGGCCTTGGTGTCCAGGCAATACTGCATCAGTAAAGGCGAGCACGCGTCAATGCGCCGCGTTACGGACACGTCCTGCGGCTCCGCCTTGAACGGTTGGTCGGGCTTTGGCTCGTCCGGCTTCAGCGCGCGCCAGCGGGCGTAGCTGCGCGAGTCCCCGTTGTCATCGTCCCCCTCCTTGTCGGACAGGTCCATGCCGAAGGTGAAGCTTTCCACTTCGAAATACTGCCCGGGCTTGAAATCGAGGGTGGTCCTGTCGCCGTCCGTCAGGGCGGAGGTGGACTCCGCAGCCATGGCGTCCGCCCCTTTTTCCTGCACGAAGTACATCAGGGTATCGCCTTCTTCCCCGCTCATGCCTGCCTCCTCCGGTTCATCACTGGGACCAGCCTTAGGTCACTTGGACAGCAGCCGTGAGACGAGGCGCAGGGCCACGCTCATACCCTCCAACTGGTAATGCGGGCGCAGAAAGAACCGCGCCTCGTACTGGCCCGGCGCCCCCTCCCGCTCCTCCAGCGTCACCTCCGCCGCCTCCAACGGGTGCGCCGCCTTCCATTCCTCGGACGACGTGGTGGGAGAGCCGTCAATGTAGTCGGTCAGCCACGCCTCCAGCCAATCCTGCAATTGCGCCCGGGACAGGGTGGACCCAACCTTGTCCCGCACCATGCACTTCAGATACTGCGCGAAGCGGCAGCAGGCCAGCAGGTAGGGCAGCCGGGCCGCCAGAACGGCGTTGGCCGTGGCGTCAGGGTCGGCATAGGCGGCGGGCTGCTGCAGGGATTGCGCGCTGACGAAAGCGGCATGCGGCGTGTTCTTCAGATGCAGCAACGGGATGAAGCCGGAGCGCGACAGCTCAGCCTCCCGCCGCTCGCTCAGCGCGACCTCGGTCACGCAGCGGCGGTCCATGTCGCCATCGGCGGACACGAAGCTGTGGGCGAACAGCCCCTCCACGACGCCGCCGCCCTCGATTCCGCGGATTCGCGTGCACCAGCCATACAGCGAGAAGGCCCGGGTGACGTTGGCCGCGAGCGCGAAGGCGGCGTTGATCCACAGGAAGCACCGGGCGTCCGCCCCGTCCGCCTCCTCCTCGAATGCCCAGTCGTCCAAGGGGTCGGTGCGGGTGCCGTAGGGCAGCCGGGCCAGGATGTGCGGCATGCATAGGCCGACGTAACGCGTGTCCTCGTCCGCCCGCATCGCCCGCCATGCCGCATACTCCGGCGTCTGGAAGATGCGGGTGAGGTCGCGTGGGTTCGCCAGCTCCCGCCAGCTCTCCATCTGCATGACGCTCGGGGCAGCGCCGGTCAGGAAGGGAGCATGGGCTGCAGCCGCTATCTTGGCCATGTCCTGCAGGAGCTGGACGTCCTCGGGATGGTGGTCGAACTGGTAGTCGCCGACCAGGATGCCGAACGGCTCGCCGCCGAACTGGCCGTACTCCTCCTCGTATATCTTCCGGAAAACCGGGCTTTGATCCCAGGCGGCGCCGCGGAACTTCCGCAGCGTGCGCGACAGCTCCCGCTTGCCGATGTCGAAGATGCGTATCTTCAACTGCGCGTCGGTGTCGGTGCGGCGCACCAGGAAGTGCAAGCCGCGCCAAGCGGCTTCGAGAACCTGGAACTCCGGATGGTGCAGGATGGCGTTGACCTGGCCGGTCAGCGCGCGGTCCAGCTCCGCCGTGAGCGACTCGACGGCCTGGCGTGGCGTGGCGGCGCGCAGGCCGGGATGCTCCTGCAGCAACCGGCTCAGCGTGGCCGCGGCAGGGTGCAGGTGGTCCGGCACCGCTTCCCCCTGCGCCACGCGCGGACGCGGCGGCGCCAGGCTGCGCTCCCGCAGCAGCGTCGCGTCGAAGTCGTCAAGCAGGGGGACGTGGTAATCCATTATTATACCGTTACGATAGCACAGCTGATGGCGCGGGGCCAGGGCTGTCCGCGTCGGGATGTGCAGGGCGGCTAATTGATCTCGACCATCGCCGCCTTCAGCGCGGCGTGAAGGCCGCCGTTCAGCGCCAGGTCGGCGGTGGCGCTGACCTTGACCTGGGGCGCGCTCAGTTCGACGGCCGCGTCGCCCGTCAGCTTCACCTGCGGGCTTTTGACCGCAATGCCGTCGTTGCTGATCTCAATGCTGCTGCCGCCCACTTTCAGCGTGATTTTGGTCGAGGCTTCGGCGGTGATGTCCGTCTTGGTGATCTCGATCTTGCAGCCGGCCACCTTGAGCAGAATTTTCGTCCCGGCCTCGGTGGTGCTGGTGCCGGCCGTGACCTCGGTGGACTGGTCACCCTGCGACACCGTGAGTGTCTCGTTGCCCTTGGTTACGGTCGCCTCCCGGTTGCCCTCCGAGACCGTATGGGTGTCGTTGCCCTTGGACACCGTGACGACGCGGTTGCCCTTGTCCACCGTCGTCGTCGTATCCTGGGTGATCTTGGCGGTATGGCTGTTCAGGACGACGACATTGTAATCCTTCTGCGCCTGCAGGAAGACCTCCTCCGAGTCCTTTTTGTCCTCGAACCGCAGCTCGTTGAAGCCGCCGCCGTTCAGGCTGGAGTTGGATTTGACCGTGCTGCGCGTCTTGTTGTCCGGCAGCGCGTAGGGGACGGTCATGTCGGCGTTGTAAACCTGGCCCGTCACCAGCGGGCGGTCCGGGTTGCCCTCCAGGAACTCGACCACGACCTCCTGGCCGATGCGGGGGATGAACATGGCGCCCCAGGCCTGGCCGGCCCAGATCTGCGCCACCCTGATCCAGCAGGAGCTGTTCTCGTCCTCCGTGGTGCGGCGGTCCCAGGGAAACTTGACCTTGATGCGGCCGTACTGGTCCGTCGTGACCTCCTGCCCGGACTCGCCGGCCACCCGCGCGGTCTGCGGCCCGCGGATCAGGGGCCGCGGCGTCGTGTTGGGCAGGCGGAAGGGCCGCGACCCCGGCACCGCGCGCAGCACGCAACGGAAGGTGTCCACGATCTCCTCGTCGTCCTTGAAGGCCCGGGTTTCCGCACGCTGCACGCTGCACACGCTGGCGATAACGAGGTATTCCTGGTTCGCCGCCGAGTCCGGGAAGTCGGACAAGGTGAACTTGCCGCCGGCGCCCAGCACGCGGCTGTTGCTGGTGCCTCCATAGACCTGGCGGCGCGTCGCATAGTCCTGCATCCGCACCTGGGCGACCTTCTGGCCGTCGTCGGCCGTCTCATAGCGTCCGGGATAGTCATATACCTCGTTGCTGCCGTAGGTGTGTTCCCCTGCGATCAGGGACTTAGCAGTCAGGTCGGCCTTGGGCGTCGTGAAGTTGTATTCGCGCAAGGCATAGGCGCCGGGCTGGATTTCCGCGTCGGCCGACCAGTCCCAAACGTGGTCCTCCGCCGTGCGCCACCTCGTCTGGCTGTAGCGGTAGGGGATCGGGTCGGTGGCGGCCGTGTGGCTGTTCGGGTCGTCCGCAAAGGCGATGACGTGGGAGCCGTCCTTGTGCGTGACATAGTAGTAGATGCCGCACTGCTCCATCAGCCGGGTAACGAAGTCGAGCGTGGATTCCCGATACTGCACGCAATAGTCCATGACGGCATCGCCGGCGGCGTTCTGGCGCTTGTCCTCGAAATCCGTGAAGCCGGCATCGCGGAACAGGTCCGTCATGATGGTCCACGGCGACTTCGCGCTGAAGATCCGGCAGTCCTGCTGCTGCGACAGCAGCCAGATCCAGGGCCGCAGCTCCAGCCGATACTTGTAGCCGCCGCCGGTCAGGCCGCGGTAGCTGACCCGCGCCACGACGCCGCTGAAGTAGCGCGTGGTCCGCTGGGGATAGCTGAGGGCAACAGTTGCGGTGCTGCCGAGCATGGCATGCAGGTCGCCCTTCGGCGTCTGGCTGCTCACGTCCAGCGCAATCAGGAAGGGCCGGCCCAGCTCCTCCGTCGCCTCCATCGAATCGAGGATGAAGCCCAGCCCGGTGTCCGGCGCGACGGTCAGGGTGACATAGGGATCGACGGTGCTTGCATCAGACATGCCGCATCAACCCCTTATGGCCCAGCACTCGATTTCCAGCCCCGGGATGTCCCCTGCGACATGGATTGCGATCCCGCCCGAGCGCGACAGCGCCGCCCAGTACGGCCCGCTGCGGTCCAGCTCGAAGTAGGTGGTCCCCGCGTAGTACGGCAGTTGCCGGGGCGCGACCGGAAGGGCGCGCACCGCGATGCCGGGCAGCGCCACGTTGATCAGCTCGCGTATGTTCTCGACCGGGCCGATCTTGACTTGGTTGGGGAATCCGCGGCGCAGCGTCTCGCCGGGTACCTGGGCCTTGACGGCCAGCACCCAGGTGGCGTCCGTCGTCAGGCTGCGGTCCAGGATGGGGCCGACGCGGATGCCGAACTTGCGCTCCTGCAGGGCGATGGCCACCGCCGTCTGCTCCAGCACGGCGGACAGGGCCTGGCGCAGGGCGGCCATCACCGGGCGAAAGGTTGCGTGCAGGTCGTCGTGCCGGTAGGGCGGGAACACCGGTGGGCGCTTGCGCGTCTCGGTGAATGTGGCCAGTTCGCCCGCAAGGCTGACGGCGGTGCGGTAGAACGCCTCAGGATGCAGTTGCGCCACGGTGGCCGACAGGTGGGTCAGCAGCGGCTCGTAGCGGTTGCACAGTTGCAGCAGCAGGAAGTCCGCGATCTCCGCCGCGCCGCGCGTCGCGGTCTCCGACACCCGGCCTGCCAGCGCCTCCGCCCGGTGGTGCAGCAGGCCCTCGATCTGGCTGATGTAGCCGGTCAGCACGCCCGATGCGCCGGAGGATAGCATAGGCGGGATGAAGCTCTCATCCAGCACGACGCTGCGGTCGGCCCGGACCTCGATCACCCGCGCCAGGCCCAGGGATGCGAAGCCGGCCCGCGCCTCCCCTTCCAGGGCATAGCGCAGGCGCAGCTTGCCGATGGGCAGCGTGGCGGAGGACTGGTAGCCGGCGTTGCTGTCCGCAGCCTCATGTTCGGCGGTGACGAACCGGGCGACGGTCTCGGTGTGCTCCGGCCCGGCGGCCTCCACGGCGCCGGGCTGGCGGGTGGGCAGCATGAGATAGAGGACGCTGTTGCGGGTGGCTTCCGGAAGGTCAACGGCCCGGGGGTGGTCGTCCTGGTCGGGAATGCTAAACGGCGTGCCGTCGGGCAGGATGCCCGCGGCGCTGCGGACTGCGAACTTGCCGAGGGTCAGCAGGTCCTTGTCCAAATCCAGCCCGGTCAGGCCCCAGGCGAAAGGACGCAGCGGGCCGGTGCTGCTGCGGACCAGGCGGTCGAGGTAGCGCTCCTGCTGCTGCAGGTGCTGCGGCTGCAGGAACAGGCCCTCGCCCCAGACGATCCGGTTCTCCCATCCCATGCTAGCGGCTCGCCCCTTGTACGCGGCGCGGGACGGTCCCCGTTTGCGTCCGATACTGCAACGTCATAGCATCCTCCGGCTGCAGCGGGAGAAAAGCCTTGGCCGATGTCATCCTTGCCGACTGCGAGGGCCAGGTCTGGCTGGTGAAGGGCGACGAACACATTGACGAGTTGCTGGCCGGCACGCTGCCGGCCGGCATCACGGTCGAGTTCCTGCCCTTCACCAGCCGCGCCGCCGTGTTCGGCCTGTGGCGGGACATGAGCGTGGAAAGCACCGACGGCGCGCAGCCCTGGGTGCTGCACCCGGAGATCGTCCGCCGCATCCGCGGCAGCTTTGGCCTGCAGCAGCGGGTCGTGGTGTTCCAGGCCTGGTCGGTGCTGCTGGACCCGGCGGCGCGGGAGGTCGTGGCAGACGCCGCGGAGTGGCTGTCCGGCAACGCCGGCGGGACGCTGCTGCTGCGGCAGTTCGCCCCGGATGCGGCGGCCCCGGGCCATGCGGACCTGCAGCGGCTGCGCGGCCAGTTGGTCGCGGGCGCGCTGGCTGGCGTGGGCGCCGACCCCGCCCGCATGTCGCAGGACACGGCCGCGGCCCAGACGGACGCAGATGCGGAGCGGCTGGAAATCGTCATCGTGGCGGCGTCCGCACCCCGGGCCGCCTAGAGCGACGCCAGCAGGGCGTCGAGGTCAACTTCGGTCTCGCCCTCCGCCGCTGCCGCCGGCTCGGTGCTGAGGCCGGCGAGCAGGGCGTCGAGGTCCGTGTCCCCGCCGGACGACTCCGCAGGGGCGTCGGACCCCAGGCTGGCCAGCATGGCATCCAGGTCCACATCGTCTCCCCCCGAAGACGCGCCGTCCGCCACGGGCGCGTCCCCGCCCAGGCCGGCGAGCATCGCGTCCAAGTCAACGTCGTCCCCGGACGCTTCCGCGGATGCGTCCGCCGCTGCGCCAGCCGCTGCGCCAGCCGCGGCCGCAACGGGCGCTGCCGGAGCAGGCGCGGGGGCCGCCGGGTTGAAGGGCGCCCACGGACCCGCAAGGACCGGGCCGGCGACGGATGCGCTGCCGGCCAGGCGAATTTCTGGGCGGCCGCGCAGGCTGACGAGGGGCATGACGTGGTAGCTGCCCGCCCGCGCCGTCTGGCGTTCCGACCACAGGCGTTCCGTGCAAGGCAGGGCCACCTGATCGCCGTCCGGGGCGGCATAGACGTAGTAAGGCATGTCGCCGATCACGCTGACCTGGCCCGGCTGCATCTTGGCGCCTGCCTTGCTCCAGGCTTGGGCCAACAGCAGCCCGGCTGCCGCCGCCGGGTTGGCCCACAGCATACCGGACAGTCCAGCCTCCCGCGTGAACTCCTCGAACTTGAAGGCGTCAATCGGGTCGCTGCGCTTGCCGTATGGCATCCGCAGCAGGAAGCGCACCGTCGCCAGCCCAAGGTAACGCGCGGCCCGCAACTCCTGCAGCGCCGTCCAGGCTTGGCGGATCAGCGGGTTCTGGTCCTCCATCGGGGTTTGCAGGGCGTCCGGCTCGATGGCGGACACGAAGGGCGCGCCGCCCGCGGCGGCCACCTGCGCCATGCGGCCCAGCAGATCGGCGTGCGGCGGCGACATCTCGAAGCCGTACAGCCCGATCACCGCCGACAGCGGCCCCTGGTCGGCGTCCATCGCCGGCTGCTCCACCAGCATGGCATGCAGCCCGGTCTCTTCCAGGACATCGGTGGCGGCGAGGTCCGCGGCCCACTCCTCGGCCGATACGTCGTACAGCACGATCTGGACGCGCGGCCCGGTCTCGATCCGGCGGACCAGCAGGTCCAGGGTGCGCCACAGCGCCTCCGCGGTCTGGAAGTCCGGGTGGTGCAGCACGCGGCGCATGGCGGCGGACAGCGCATCGTCCACCCGGGCCGTCAGCTCCGGCTGGCGCGCGTCGCGGGACGGCTGCACGAAGGGGCCGACCAGGCGGCGCACCAGCTCGTCCGCCGGGGACTCCTCCAGCACGGCGCCCTTGCGCCCGGTCAGGCGAGCGAAGTCGGACAGGCGCTTGTCGGTGGCGACCGCCGCGCCGCGGCTGCGCCGGCGCGGCGGCGGCAGGGCGTCCTCTCCGCTCCAGGACAGCACCTCCTTGGCGGCGCGGGCGAAGCCTGCCGTGCTGGCCAGGTTGCGACGCAGGGTCAGCAGCGACTCGAACATCTCGACGTTCTCGACGAGCTGGTCCGGGTGGAAATCATCCAGGCTGTTCAGCGGCACGGCCACCGCTGCGGCCTCCTCCCCGCCTTCCGCCAGGTTGAGCGTCAGAGACAGCTTCATGCGGGCCAGCACGTCGTCCAGGCTGTCCACGTCCACCTGGATGGGCTTGCGCTTGCCCAGGGCTTCCCCGGTCTCCAGCTTGCCGGCGTTGGCCCGGCCGGAGAAGTCGCCAAGGACCGCGAGGCGGAAGCGTTTCGTTGGGCCAGCGGGTTGCTGCGGCCGGGCGATACGTCCGAAGCTCACTTCGTATTGCATGATGGGCATCCCGTCTGGTTGGGCCTTGGCAGGCCGGGCCGGCGCACCGGCAAATGCGCCGCAGCTTGCCGCAAGCAGTTCATTTTGGTCCAGAGACATTTGGCATGGGGCTGCGCGTCCGGTGGCTGCGCGCGTCAGCCCACTGCGTAGCTCAGCTCCCCGCCCTCCACGCCCACGTGGACCGTCCTGATCTCCTGCCCCTCCAGCTGGCGGGTCAGGAACTCGGTGCTCAGGCTCGGCAGCATCGTGTTGGTCAGGATCGCGTCTATCATCCGTCCGCCGCTCTCAGGTTCGGTGCAGCGGCTGGCGATCAGTGCCACCACGCCGTCGTCGTAGGTCATCGCCACCTTGTGCCGCTCCCCGATGCGGGACACCACGCGGCCCAGCTGCAGCCGGATGATGTCGCCCATCACCGCGTCGCTCAGCGGGTAGTAGGGGATCACCAGCAGCCGTCCCAGCAGCGCCGGCGGGAACACCTTCAGCAGCGGCTCTCGCAGCGCCTTCGCCATCTCCTCCGGCTCGGGCATCAGCTCGGGGTCGCTGCACATGCCCATGATGAGCTGCGTGCCGACGTTGGAGGTCAGCAGGATCAGCGTGTTCTTGAAGTCTATGGTCCGGCCCTCGCCATCCTCCATCACGCCCTTGTCGAACACCTGGAAGAAGATCTCGTGCACGTCCGGGTGGGCCTTCTCCACCTCGTCCAGCAGCACGACCGAGTAGGGCTTGCGCCGCACCGCCTCGGTCAGCACCCCGCCCTCGCCATAGCCGATGTAGCCCGGCGGCGCGCCTTTGAGGGTCGAGACGGTGTGCGCCTCCTGGAACTCGCTCATGTTGATGGTGATGACGTTCTGCTCGCCGCCGTACAGCGCCTCCGCCAGCGCCAGCGCGGTCTCCGTCTTGCCGACGCCGGAGGGGCCGCACAGCATGAACACGCCGATGGGCTTGGACGGGTTGTCCAGCCCGGCCCGTGCGGTCTGCACGCGCTTGCTGATGAGCTGCAGCGCGTGGGACTGGCCGATGATCCGCCGGCCCAGGCTGGTGGGCAGGGTCAGCACCGCCTGCACCTCGTTCTTGACCATGCGGCCCACGGGGATGCCGGTCCAGTCGCCGACCACGGCGGCCACTGCCTGCTCGTCCACGCTGGGCAGGATCAGCGGGGTCTCGCCCTGGTGGCTGGCAAGTTGGCCTTGCAGGGCGCGCACCTCGGCCAGCGTCGCGGCCGGGTCCTCCGCCGTGCCCTCCCGCAGGGCGGCACGTTTGTCGAGCAGTTGGTCCACCAGCTCCTTCTCCGCGGTCCAGCGCTCCTCCAGCCCCGCCAGCGCCGCCTGCTGCGCCTCCAGGCCAGACTCCGCTGCGGCCTTGCGGGCCGCCGTGTCCACGCCCACGGCGGACTCGCGGGCGATGATCGCAAGCTCGGTCTCAAGGGCTTGGATGCGGCGGCGGCAGTCGTCCACCGCAGCGGGCACGGCGTGCTGGCTGACGGCCACGCGGGCGGCTGCAGTGTCCAGCAGGCTGACGGATTTGTCGGGCAACTGGCGCGCGGGGATGTAGCGGTGGGACAGGCGCACCGCGGCCTCGATGGCCTCGTCCAGGATCTGCACGCGGTGGTGCTTCTCCAGCGGCAGTGCGATGCCGCGCATCATCAGGATGGCCTTGGCCTCGGACGGCTCGTCCACCTGCACGACCTGGAAGCGCCGGGTCAGGGCAGGGTCCTTCTCGAAGTATTTCTTGTACTCGGCCCAGGTGGTTGCCGCGATGGTGCGGAGCGTGCCGCGGGCCAAGGCGGGCTTCAGCAGGTTGGCTGCGTCCCCCGTGCCGGCTGCGCCGCCGGCGCCGATGAGGGTGTGCGCCTCGTCAATGAACAGGATGACCGGCTTGGGGGAGGACTGCACCTCCTCGATCACCTGGCGCAGGCGGTTCTCGAACTCGCCCTTCATGCTGGCGCCAGCTTGCAGCAGGCCGATGTCCAGGGTCAGCAGGCTCACGTCCTTCAGTGCGGGCGGCACGTCGCCGGCGACGATGCGGTGGGCGAAGCCCTCCACGACGGCCGTCTTGCCCACCCCGGCCTCCCCGGTCAGGATCGGGTTGTTCTGGCGGCGGCGCATCAGGATGTCCACGACCTGGCGGATTTCCGTGTCGCGCCCGACGATGGGATCCAGCTCGCCCTTGCGGGCGCGCTCCGTCAGGTCCACGGCGTACTTCGCCAGCGCCTCCCCCTTGCCCATCGCGGCCGGGGCCATCGCGCCGCTGGCCTCGCCGGGCGCGGCGCTGCCGTCCGTTGCCGCCATGCCGGCTTCCGGCGACCCCGCCGTGACCTTGTCGAAGCCGTCGCCCAGCGCCTCTGCCTTCACGCGGTCGAACTGGCGGCTGATGCCCAGCAGCACGCTGCGCAGCCCGCCGGTCCTCATGCCGGCCAGCATCAGGTGGCCGGTGCGCACCTGGCCCTCCCCGAACATCAAGGTCGCCAGCACCCAGGCGCGTTCGATCATCTCCTCGATGTGCGGGGAGAAGTCGGAGATGGCGGTGGCGCCCCGCGGCAGCCGATCCAGGGCGGCGGTCATGTCGGCGGCCAGGCGCGACGGGTCCAGCTCGAAGTGGCGAATGATGCGGTGCAGGTCGGAATCTTGCCCCTGCAAAACCTGGTGCAGCCAATGCACCAGCTCGACGTATGGGTTGCCCCGCAGCTTGCAGAACACCGTCGCGCCCTCGATGGCCTTGTAACCGGCGGGGTTCAGCTTGCCGAACAGCGTGCTCCGGCTGATCTCGGTCATTGCGGCGTTCCTTCGTTGAGCGGTGTCGCTGAGAGGGATTTGCGGGCCATGCTGTCTGCGCCGGCGGCCAGGACCAGGTCGGCGGCGTCCTGCAGGCCGCGGCGCGGCTTGAGCCAGGTGGTCCAGCCCAGCCGCCCGGAGCGGCCCAGGCGGGTGTCCGGCACCTCCCGCCGGCGCAGCACGAACTGCACGTCCCAGGCCAGCAGGTCCCCGGCATAGTTGCGGACCAGCGGCACCAGCTTGTGGAAGCTGAGGCCGCCCGGCAGCAGCCGCTCGTACTCGCAAAGCGTGAGCGGGCCGAATACGAGGCGGAATTTGTGCTGGCGGCTCCAGACCTGCCGGCCCAGCAGCGCCCCGCCGCCGAGCTGCGCGGGCGCGCCGCTCTCCGCAAGCCGGGTGTGGTCCGCGTCCGGCAGCGTCAGCCAGGCGCCCACGAAGCACTCGATCCGCACCGGTGTCGTGAAGAACGCGGACAGGATTGCCGACAGGCCCTCGGCGTGGCGGGTCTGGTTGGCCAGCAGCCCGGCGAAGTGCAGCTTCGTCAGGTCCGGCATCGCGTCCCGGTTTCGCAGGGCCGGGGACCCCAGCCCAGCCAGCGCGCCGGCGTATGCCGCGAAGCGGTCGGCATCAGGACGGTCGAAGCTGACCACAGGGCGCACGTCGGCCCAGGCGCGATACATCAGCGACAGCGCCCGATGATGGAACAGGTCGGCGAAGCGCCCGAGGGTCGGGTCGCGCTCGTTCCGCTGCCGGTCGCGCGCATACTCCGTCAGGTGCAGCGGCAGCGGCCCGTCGGGGCCGAACAGGCCGAAGAAGTGGACCACCAGCCGGTCCGCCCGCCCGTCCTGGCCAGGCTCCCAGCCCGCCAGCATGGCCGAGGCGAACTCTACTGATGCTTCCTGCGCCAGCCGGACCGCGTCCTGCGCCGGGCGCACGCTTTGGCCGAAGCGGGGGCGGCTGCGGTGCAGCGCCTCCAGCCGGCGCATCACCTGGTTGAAGTCGTGCGCGTGCGGGGCCGCCGCGACCTCATCTGCCACCGAAGGCGCCGCAAGCGTCGGCACGGGCATCGCGTCCAAGGCTAAAGCACCGGCCGGGTGCCGAGGCGCAGCGGCCAGCGCATGACCTGGCCGCGGTCGGGGCAGCGCAGCGTCGTCTCCGTGAAGCCGTTGATGCCCACGTACTTGGCGAAGAACCGCTCCAGCACGCTCGCCAGCAGCACCGCGCCGCTGCCGCCAAACGGCGCCTCGTCCATCGTGAGCGTCAGGCCCAGGCCGCGCCCGGCGGCCATGGGGCCGCTGCCGGGAATGCGCCGGATGATGGTGTCGGATGCAACCGACAGCAGGCCCTCCAGTTGCCGGGCGGCAACGGCGGCATTTTGCGGCACATACAGGCGCAGCAGCTCCCGCAGCGCCGCCGCCCCCTGCAGCTCGTCCGTGTCCACCAAGCTGAGATAGTTGAGGTTGAGATGGCTGATGAACCGCCATGCGTACTCGCCATCCCCCCGGCAGGGCCGCGGCGGGGTCGGGCCGACGACGCAACGGACAGACGCGACGGGCGCGCTGACGACGATGGTGAAATCGGTGGACTGCCGCCCGACCGGCATGGCCAGCGGCAGGTCGCGGTTGGTGCAGAGCAGGTCCAGCCCCAACTGCCGCAGGTCGCGGCTGGTGGGTGCCTGCGCCGCGTCCACCAGCGAGATGAACAGGTCGTGCCCCAGGTAGGACGACCGCGGCCCGCGCTGCCGGGCGCGCGACGACAACTGCCGAGGCTGGCGCCGCAGCGTGTAGTAGCTGTTGTGGCCGGGCTGCCGGCTGAGGTCGTTGGCGGCATAGAACGGCAGGAAGCGCTGCGGTGCGCTGCCGTCGCTGCCGTAGCCCTCCACCCCGCGCACGTCATAGACCTCGAAGTCCATGGGGCGCATCCGGTCGGGGACGACCTGGTGCTCGGCCTCGCGTCCGCCCAGGTTGACCCGGTCGCCCCTGCGGGGGAACAGGTTGATGGCCGGCGTGCAGAACAGCATCATGGAGCCGGCGTCGAAGCTGCTGGCCAGCAGAGGGTCGGCGCGGTCCAGCAGGACGATCAGCTCCAGTTCGCCTGTCGTGGAGCGGATGACGGCGCGGTCCAGCCCCTCGATGGCCACGAACAGGAAGCGCTCGGGCATCGCGTAGTACTCTTGCAGCAGCCGGTAGCCGTCGAAGGATTGCGGCACGCGGGGCAGCAGCGCCTCCTCCCTGTCGAAGCCCAGCGGGCGGATGGAGGCGGCAGGCAGGGTCTCGGACCAGGGCAGGGGGCGCGCCGCGGGCCGGGCATGGACCTGGACGACGTTGCACACGAGCTGCTCATACAGCCGCATCCGCGCACCCTCGGCCCCGCCGAGAAAAAACACCAGGCGCTCCAGCGCGAGCTTGTTCAGCGGCATCTCGCCCGTGACCTTCAGGCGCAGGCGTATGGCGGCCTTCACGTTGCGGCGCTCCGGCAGCCCCAGGGCGACGACAGCGGCAGGCGACCCGATGTAGTCGGCCTCCGCCAGCTCGATGGGCAGGAGCTGCACCGGGTGGGCCGTGCGGAACTCGCAGTTGGTCTGGTCCTCGGTGCCCAGCAGGCTCCGCAGCTCCGTGCCCGGCGGCAGCAGCACGCCGTCGGCGTTGCCGCGCAGCGCCGAATCGGGCTGGAAGCGCACGACGGCCATCGCGGGCGTCGGTGCGAGGTAGTGCGGATAGACCATCTGCAGCAGGGACTGCGTGAAGGTCGGGAACTCCGCCGCCATCTTCATCTGCACGCGGGCGGTCAGGAACGCGAAGCCCTCCAGCAGCCGCTCCACGTAGGGGTCCGTCACCTCCGTGTTGCCCAGGCCCAGCCGGGCCGCGACCTTCGGGAACTCGGCGGCGAACTCGCCGCCCATGTCGCGCATGAAGGCAAGCTCGGACTCGTAGAATTGCAGCAGGCGCGGGTCCATCAGGAGCGCCCCTTGTCCGTCACGACGGCGATGCGGGTTTCCAGCTCGATGGATGTCTCAAGGAACAGTTGCTGCGGCACGGGCTGCGCCCACAACTCGCCGCTGATCTCCAGCACGAGCGTCGGCAGGCCCTTGCTGCGGTTCAAGGGGCGGGCGCGGACCTGCAGCGTCTCTGGGCGGATCCTCGGCTCGTAGGCGCGGATCGCGTCGGCCACCATGCGCTCCAGCGAGCCGGTGCGCTGGTCCAGCGCCTGCGACCCGGCAATTCCCGGAATGCCGAAGTTCAACGTGCTGCGCGCCGCCAGCGACCCTGCCGGCAGGCTGTCCACGGTGTCCAGGTTGGTCGCGTTCAGCAGCCAGCCCAGGTCGCGCAGCACGGCCTTGCGGAGCTGCGCCATCGTTAGCGTCTGCTGGTCCAGTGCCTCCTTGCGATTGTCCGGCGCGAGGTCGGTCAGGCGGTCCAGCAAGGAGGGTTGCAGGCGCTCCGCCCGGTTCAGGTCGGCCATCTAGCTCGGCGGCGCGGCGCCGTCCCCCTGGGGACCATCAGGCACCTCACCAGCATCACCGCCGAGGGTGAGCGTGCGGAGGTCCAGCACCGCCACGTCGGCGTCCCCGGTCGTGAACACGCGCTGCCCCAGGCCCAGCGCCCAGCCGTCGTCGGGCGCACCCTGCTCCATCCACTCGGTCCGGCGGCCCAGGGCGATCAGAGGATCGGCGGCAGCGGCGCTGCCGGGGTAGCGGGACGGGATGAAGCCGACCGTCGTGCCGCCGTTGATCCAGGTGAAGTCCACGGGGAACCACACCTGGTCGCGCAAGTCCGCCGGCGCTTCCGCCTCGATGGCGCGGATGTGCTGCAGGGGTATCCAGTAGTAGGTGCCGTCCACGATGGCTTCCAGCACGGGACCGAGGCGCGGGTCGGCGTCGGCGATCCAGTCGAACGGCACGCCGTTGGCGACGCCAGGCACCGCGTCGGCCTGGTCGAACGCCTGGTCGCGGAGAGGCCCGGCCGCAGCGGCGGCCCCGGACGCGAGCGCCCGGTTGGCCTCGACCAGCAGCGGCGCCCAGGGCAGCGGGTGGCCGAACAGCGTCGGCGTGCGGGCGCCTGCGAACACGCCCTCCCGCACCATTTCGCACCGTATCAGGGTGCGGTAGGCCTCCGCCATCGGCAGCGCCTCGGGATCAAGCTCGGCGGCAAGCTGGAGCTGGGTCAGCGCCCGCTCCCACTCGCCGAAGACGCACAGCATCTGGAACAGGAAGGTCCGCAAGCCCGCATCGCGCGGGGCCTTGCGGACCTCCTGCTTGAGGGCCGCGAAGGCCCCGCGCGCGTCGCCATCCCTGAGCAGATGGCGAGCGTCCATCTAGGCTGCGCCGATGGCCGCGTCGGTCACGTCCGCCACGTTGGTGATGCTGTTCCAGCCCGCGGGGATGACGGCGCCAAACGATCCGCCCGCGTTCTGCGGCGTGTAGCGTATCTGCAGGCCGCCATACTGGAACTCGATCGTCTCGGTCGGCGACTCGTCCCCATGTGCCCAGGAGATGGTCTTGACCGCAACCAGCTTGAAATCGAAGCGCAGGAAGAACAGGCCGGACTGGTCCGTGCCGGCGCTCTTGCGGAGGCCCAGGACGACCTTCTTGAAGGCTGTGCCCGCGCAAGCGCTCTTGAACATCCCTGGCGAGGACTTGTCTATCGCCCGGGTGATCGAGAACGGGTTGAGCACGATCTTCCCTGCGCCGACGCCAGTGCTCTGGCTACTCATGTTCAGGGTCTGCTCCACGTTGAAGCTGTAGTCCTGAACCTCGAAAATGTGGCCCGCGCCAGCCGTCTTGAACGGCGTGGCCAGTTCCTCGCTGTTGCTCGACAGGTCAACCGTCGATTCCGACGCCACATAAGCGTCCGTGTAGTCCTGGAAAACCATATATGAGTCGATTGCCATGGTGCTCTCCTGTTGGGGGTTGGGGTGGCTGGGCTAGCCGGGTGGGCTACTTCGGCATCTTCGACACCAGGCGGAGGGAAACGGTCAGCCCCTCCAACTGGTAATGCGGTTTGAGGAAGAACTTGGCGGCGTAGTAGCCGGGGTCTTCCTCGTTGGGCGTGACCTCGACACGGCCCTCAGCCAGCGGATGCGTGGCCTTCCACTCCTCGGGCGAGCTGTCGGGCGACCCGTCAACGTACTTGTTGAGCCAGGTCTGCAGCCAATTCTGCAGCTGGGCCTGCGTCATGGTGCTGCCGATCTTGTCCCGCACCATGCACTTCAGATAGTGCGCGAAGCGGCAACTCGCGAACAGGTAGGGCAACCGGGCCGAGAGGTTGGCGTTGGCGGTCGCGGCGGGGTCGTCGTACTCCTGCGGCTTCTGCAGGGATTGCGCACCGATGAACGCCGCGAAGTCGCTGTTCTTTTTGTAGATCAGCGGCATGAAGCCGCATTTGGCCAACTCCGCCTCGCGCCGATCGCTGATCGAGATCTCGGTCGGGCACTTCATCGCCACGCCGCCGTCGTCGGACGGGAAGGTGTGGGTGGGCAGCCCCTCCACCGCGCCGCCGCTCTCTATGCCGCGGATGCGCGTCGTCCAGCCGTACAGCTTGAACGCTTTGGTGATGTTGGTCGCCATGGCATAGGCCGAGTTGGCCCAGGTGTATTTGCTGCTGTCGGCGCCGGTGGTGTCCTCCTCGAAGGCGAACTCCTCCACCGCGTCGGTCTTGGCGCCGTAGGGCAGGCGGGCCAGGAAGCGCGGCATCGCGAGGCCGATGTAGCGGCTGTCCTCGCTCTCCCGCAGCGAGCGCCAGGCGGCGTATTCCGGCGTCTGGAATATCTTCGTCAGGTCACGCGGGTTGGCCAGTTCGTCCCAGGTCTCAAGCTGCAGCACGGTCGGGTTGGCGGCGGCGATGAACGGCACATGGGCGCCGGCCGCGACCTGCGCGATGTCGCCGAGCAGTTGCGTGTCCGCCGGGCTGTGGTCGAAGTAGTAGTCGCCGGTCAGCAGCCCGAACGGCTCGCCGCCGAATTGGCCGAACTCCTCCTCGTAGATCTTCTTGAACACCGGGCTTTGGTCCCAGGCGGTGCCGCGGAACTTCTTGAGGTTCTTGGCCAACTCCTTCTTGGAGATGTTGAAGACCTTGATCTTGAGCGTCTCGTCGGTCTCGGTGTTGTTCACCAGATAAGAAAGGCCACGCCATGCGGACTCCAGCGCCTGGAAGTCCTCATGATGGATGACCGCGTTCACCTGCTCGGTCAGCTTGGCGTCAATCGCGGCGATCATCGCCTCGATGGAGCGCAGCGCGTCGTTGGAGATCAGCGCGGTGCTGGCCAGCGCCTGGGTCGCGAGCGTGTGGATCGCGCCCTCGACCGCCTCGCGCGCACGGTCGCTCTTGGGTTTGAACTCGCGGTTCAGCAGGCTGGCGAAGTCGCTGGTCGTGGCCTCGGCAACGCCTGCGGCAGCCCCGGTGGAAAGCTCGGCGCCCGACATGGCTACTTCTCCTCTGCGGTGCTGGGGGCTTCAGGCTTTGGAGCCGCGGCCAGGCTGGCCATCAGGGCCGGATCCTGCAGCAGCTTGGCCACCAGCTCCTCGGCCCCGGTCTTGCCGTCCATGTAGGTCATGAGGTTGGACAACTGCGTGCGCGCCTCCAGCAGCTTGTTCAGCGACTCCACGTTGCGGGCGACCGCCGCGGGGGAGAAGTCGTCCATGCTCTTGAAGGTGATGTCCACGGCCAGGTTGCCCTCCCCGGTCAAGGTGTTGGGCACCGTGAAGGCGACGCGGGGCTTCATGGACTTCATGCGGTCGTCGAAGTTGTCTATGTCGATTTCCAGCATCTTGCGGTCCACGACGGGCGGCAGCGGCTCGGACGGCTTGCCCGACAGGTCGGACATGACGCCGACCACAAATGGAAGCTGCACCTTCTTCTGGGAACCGTAGGTCTCCACGTCATACTCGATCTGGACCCGCGGCGCGCGGTTCCTGGCGATGAACTTCTGGCTGCTTGCTTTCGCCACGCTCCGCACTCCTCGTTACAAGTTATATTGCAAATCTTTCGTCCCGGGTCAACCTGTCTTCGTTGAACCAACGATCCGTTCCGCTTGGGTCACGCCATCTGGGGCCATGTCGCGCAGGATGTCCAGGAACCCCTTGTCGGCCAGCCGCAGCGCGCGGCCGATCAGCAGCGGCAACGGGCTGGACGGCTCGTGCCGCTCGTAGAACTCGACCACAAGGTCCAGCAACCGCACCGCGTCTGCACGGTTGGTGGGCGGCCCCATGGTCGCTATGCTCATGGCCGGTGCCGCAGGCGCCGCCGCCGGAACTCCGCCATCCCCATCGGCGGGCATGTCCGCCTCTGCCGCCTGCTCGGAAACGGCATGGTCCGCCATCATGCGCTGCATCTCCCGCAGCAGCTTGGCCAGAACGTCGAGGTCCGGGCCGGTGCCGTGGCCTGTGTTGGTGTTGAACGCCGCGGGAATCGCGGTGACGCTGGTCAGGGTGGACGCAAGCGCCTCCCGCAACGCGGCCAACATCGCAGGCTCGGTTTCCCGGAAAGCCGCCGCAATGACGGCGACCGTCATCTTCGGCGTCTTCGGCGGCACCTCAACGGTGCCTGCGGTGATCGAGATGTCCCGCCACGACACCGTGCCCGCACGGACCGAGCGTGCCAGCGGCATGTTGCGCAGAAGCCGGACCACGCGCACCGGGTCGGCAAGCGCAAGCAGCGCATTGGCCCGCAGCGTCGGGTCGTTGTCGTCCTCCGGGTCCAGTTGCGGATGCACCGTGGCCCAGCGCGTCTCCAGCACCTCCCGGATCAGCGCCAACGCCTCCGCGTATCCGCCCAGGCCCTCCCGCTGCAGGCGCGCGACGGCGAGCTGCGACATCACGCGCAGGTCGTAGGTCCGAGCCATGAGCGCCTCGGCGGCGGCGGCCACCGCCTTCCAGTCCGGGTCCTCCGCCGGTACGATGGTCGTGCCGTATTGCTGCTCCGGCTTGCCAGCTGCCAGCCTGGCCAGTTCCGCGAACTCGGGGTCGAACTCAAGGTTGGCGCCAGCCGGCTCGGCCCCGGGTATGTCAGGCAGCGTGGCGGCAGCATCCAACGGAGCCACCGATCAGCCTTCCAGGCCAGGTCTTGCGTGCCGTCGGCCCAGGAAGAGGATGCATGCCATCATTGCCACTCGCGTCCGCACACCGTCCCGCTGCGACGCCCGCAGCAAGGAGGGCAATAGTTGCAGTATCACAAGTAGTTGTCCAGTGTCCGTGGAACAGTTTTCCGTGCCGCCGCCAGGTGCGACCAGTACTGCACCGCGGACCTGTCGTGCAGCCGCGTGTGCCAGGCCTGTTCCCCGGTTCCCGCCACCACCAGCCCAGCGACCGAGCGTGGGTGCCCACCCTCGGTCAGCAGGGACAGCAGCAGCGGCTCGGCCGCGCCGCTTCCTTCGCCGCGCTGGGAGTGGCCGCCGATCCAGTGCTGGGCTGGGGTGGCGCGGGTCGCCCAGTCGAACGGCGTGGCCAGCAGCAGCGTCCCGCCCGGGCGCAGCGCCGCCGCCAAGGCGTGCAGCAGCGCCGCCGGGTCGGGCACGCAGTCCAGCAGGTTCAGCGCCAGCACCAGGTCCGCCCCGCCCGGCGTGAAGGGCAGCGCCGCCGCATCGCAGGCCCAGAAGTCCACACGCTCCCGCCCCGGCAGGTCCGCCGGGAAACGCCGGCCGTCATACACCAGGCCAATCCGCCGCCGGCCATAAACGACTTCTCCCCGCGTTGCGGCCCGGCGGGCGATGCGCAGCAGGGCGAGGTTGCTGTCCACCCCCAGAACCAAGCCCTCCGGCGCGAGCGCGGCCAGGTCGAAGGCGGTGCGTCCGGCGGCGCATCCCAGGTCCAGCATCCGGGCGGGCGGGGACGCGATGGGCTGGGCCAGGGCCAGCAGGGCGTGCAGGCACCGCCGTGCCGCGCCCGGCGCGGGCGTGCCCGGCGCCTCCGCCGGGTCCAGGTCGGCATAGGCATCCCAGGCGTAGGTCGAGGCGCCCTGGCGCAGCGCGTCCAGCCAGGAGTCCGGCCCCATCGCGTCGCCGATCAGGCTGAGCGCACCCGGGTCCAGGTCGTCGCGCAGCAGCAGTTCGATGGCGCGGTCGCCCAGATGCTGCCGCAGGCTGGCCGTGATGACGGGGATGCCGTCCACGATGGGATACTCGTGCCGGCATGCGGCGTCCGCGCAGACCAGCGTGCCGGCCAGCACGTCCCCATCCTGCTCGACGGCCCCCTCGGCCAGGTGAAGGGAGGGGGTCTGGCCGCGGTCCCTGGCGCAGACCGGGCAATGGGGTGCCCAGGCGTCGAAGTGGCTGCGGCGCAACGGACGGCGCCTAGCCGCCGATCAGGACCGTGGGGCAGCCCGGCGGGATGATGTTGCCGGACGGCGCTGGGATCGGCGCGACGCACGCGGCGTGGAAGGTCATGTCGCCGACGCGCGCCGCCGGCATCCCGCCGATCTTCACGGTGGCGGACCCCTTGGACACCATGCCCGGCCCGCCCGGCACGCAGGATGCGAGCAGGCAGGGCTGGGTGGTGTCCGATACCCGCGCGGCAGGCTGGCCGCCGATCAGCACCGTTGGGGCGCCGACAATGATGGCGAGCGGCATCGGCGGGTGCGGCGCCGGGGCGGGCACCAGGGCCGGCGGATGGATCGGCGCGTGACAGTGCGGCGCGGATTGCAGGACGTTGTCTCCAAGCCGGGCGGCGGGCTGGCCCATGATCAGATCCCCTTCAGTCAGGTGGGCGGCGTGCCGCGGGTTGGTGCGTCAGCCCGCGGCGGCCAGGAAGGCGGCGCGGTCTGCCTGGGCTTCAACATGGGTGGCCAGGGCGGACAGCAGCTCCCCATGCGTGGTGGCCTGCTGCAAGGCGCGGCGGACCAGGATGCGGGCGATGGGTCCGACGTGCCGCGTCAGGGCGGCTTGCACCCGCTCCACCACCTCGGGCGGGATCGCCGATGCCGTCGCGGCGGCGGGAGCGCCGGGCGACGTCGCGGCGGCGCCGGACGCCGGGCCACCTGCCGCCACGCTGGTCCGCTGCGCCGTCGCGATCCGGCTGGCGTGGAGCGAAACGTCCCGACGGACCGCCACCATGAACTCGTGCCGCGCCGTCTCGGAGTCGATCTTCGCTGCAAGGCTGCTGCACAGCGCCTCCAAGCTGGCGGAGCTTTTGATGGCGCTGCTCAGCATCAGGCGCGCGATGGGGCCGACATGCTCGGCAAGCCGGGACTGCAGGGTGCCCAGCAGGGCGGCGTCCAGCCCCTCCGGCCCCAGCGCCGCGGCGCTGGACGCTTTCTGGCTCGCGATGATGGTTTCCGCAGGCACGAAGACGGTGTGCTGCGGGGCCGCATCCGCCCGCGCCGCCCGCAGTGCCGCGACCATCTCCGCCGCGCCGGCAAACCGGTCCGATGGACGCTTCTGCAGGGCGCGCGACACCACGGCGGCCACCGCAGCCCCGTCTGGCCCAAGGCGCAGCGCGAGGTCCGGCGGGTCGTGCTGGAGCAGTTGCGTGATGACCTCGGTGAACGACTTGCCGCGGAACGGCTTCTCCCCGGTCAGCAATTCGTAGAGCAGCACCCCGGTCGAGAACAGGTCGCTCCGGCCGTCCACCGGGCCGCCGCGGCACTGCTCCGGCGACATGTAGCTGGGCGTGCCGATCATGCTGCCGTCCTGGGTCAGGCTGGTGTCCTCCAGGCGGGAGATGCCGAAGTCCATCACCTTCACGTGGCCGTTCGATTGCAGCAGCACGTTGGCCGGCTTGATGTCCCGATGCACCACGCCCAGGCCGTGCGCGCATGTCAGGGCGTCCAGCACCTGCGCGCCCACCGCCACGGCGTCGTCGCGCCCGAACCCGCCCTGGGGCAGTGCGGCGTCCAGGCTGGCCCCCTCCACATACTCCATCGCCAGGAACGGGTTGCCTTCATGCAGCGCGAAATCGTAGATCGTGACGATGTTCGGATGCAGGCAGCGCCCGGCTGCCTGCGCTTCCCGCTGGAAGCGCGCGAGATAGTCGTCCCGGCCCTGGCCGGACAGCAGGTCCGCCCGCACCAGCTTGATCGCCACCGTGCGCCCGATGGCCGGGTCGTGCGCCTTGTAGATGATGCCCATGGCGCCGCGGCCCAGCACGGCGTCCACGCGGTAGCGGCCGATGGACCCGGGATGCGCCGGCGCCGTGATCGTGGCGTCTCCGGACAGGGTTAGTCCCCGGCCTCAAGCATGGACATCGCGTTGGTCAGCGACCGGCGCATCCGGTTGAACGAAGCCGCCAGCGACGCGATCTCGTCCTTGCCCGGCAGCACGTACTCCGGCACGTCCGTCTTCCCCAGGCTGACATCGCTGGCCATCCGGGAAATCTGCCGCACCGGCTTCACGATGAAGTAGTGCAGCATCAGGTTCAGCAGCAGCACCATGACCGCGAACACCGCCGTCAGCCCGCCGATCAGCGAGGTGAACATCGTGTTCGCCTGGTTCAGCGCGACCTGCATCGGCACGCTCACGACCTGCGCGCCGATCACGTCCCCGATCTTCCAGCCGAAGCCGTTGGCAGTGCCGTACAGGTCTATCATGGACGCAGGAGCATTGGACGGCACGGAGTGGCACGTCAGGCAGGACGGGTCCTTGAGGCGGAACGGCCGGGCGAGGTTCAGGGCGGGGCCGGTCGGCGTGTTGCGCTCCGTCACCAGCTCGGTCGTTGCAGCCTGCTGGCGGAAGGTGCCGATGATGTCCGCCTCCCAATCCGTCGGGCGGTCGGCGGGGTTGGTCGGGTTGAGCGTCGGCTCTTTGTAGGCATACTCGGGGAAGTTGGCCTGCAGCGCGCGCATGTTGGTCTGCGCCGCGAACGACGGGACGGTGTGCGGCAGGAAGCGGACGTTGCTCTGCTCCGCCAGCAAGGGCTGGATTTCCCGGGCGGTGTAAGCGCGGATCGCCAGCGCGCTCTCCAGCATGATGCGGGCATTCTGCAGCACCGCGCTGCGCGCGTTCTCGCGGACGATGCCATATGAGTAGGCTGCAGCCAGCCCCAGACCCACGGTGAAGGCAACGAACATGACAAGGTTGAACTTCGCTTTAAGGCCCACGTGACCGCCCCCTGGCTCCCAATGGCGTCGATAGCACGACCCCGTGATCGGCGCATCACGGTTTGGTGCGTCGCATTATCAAATCTGTTCAGCGCCGTGGAGGCTGGGCGGGTCGGCGCGGGGCTGGCTTGTCCGGCGCCGCAGGCGGGGCTGGCGGCGGAGGCGGAGGCGGCGCGGGCAGCAGCGGAATAGGCGACTCCCCGGCTACGGAGAGCACCAGGTCACGCCCCGCAAGTCCCTGGCGCATCTCCGCGGCAAGCTCGGAGATTGTCGCGCCGGGACGCAGGGCGGCCACCAGGCTTTCGGCCAACGGCGTGGCGGCGCCCTGTCCGGACCGCTCAGACACGGCTGCCACGACCCGCCCGGGACGAGGCGCCTGGGTCGTCAGCAGCGCACCCATTCCGTCCAGGGAAGCCCCGGGCAGCGCTATGGAGTCCAGCAGGGTCAGCCCGTTGCCCGCTTGGGCGCCCGCAAGGCCCAGCGCGGCGCGTGCAGCGACTCCTTGAGTCAGCACATCGCCGGGCCGCTCCAGCGCCGCGGACACAGGCAGCAGGAAGGATCGCCCGTCAAAGCTGGCGGCGTAGCCGCAGACATAGACGAGGGAGGGCAGCGCAGGCGCCGCTGCAAGCGCCTTCGTCATGGCTGCGAAAGCGGCGCTGGACGCGCCGTTGGAGAGGTTCGTGCGCTCGATCACCTCGTAGCCGGAGGCCCGCAAGCGTCCAGCGACCAGGCGGGCAGAGGCGGGGCAGGCCGGAAGCGCCGGGACGTTCGCGTAGTCGCCGTTGCCGATCACCAGGGCCAGTCCGGCCGGCTCCGCCGCCATGCCAGGGGCGCTGCCGGCCATCAGGGCCGCACTGGCCACCGCCGCACCAGCCACCCATCCCCACACCCCTGCCGCCATCGCCCGCCCCCGATCCGCCGTGCTGCCGCTGCGGCACACCCGTCGGCATCATGCGCCGGTATCGCGCTCGGAGTCATATGCCGGGACGTTCCGCCCTTCTCCAAGCCCTGTGGCCTCCGGGCGGGGACGGCGCCGCAACCCGCCCCTCGCGGCGCGGAGCCCGCCGACGCACGCCTCCAGCCACTCCAGGGTCAGCCTAGCAGCCTGGCATATCCAGGGGAGTCTCCTGCGGGCACCGACGCGGCATGGCGCCGCACCCTGCACACGCATCCACGGTTCATGCACGCGTCTGTTGCCCGGAGCATGCACCCCGCCGCACCTGCTTGTTCCCAAGGTGTCCACGCCGTAAGGTTTGCCGCATGTCCACCCCCCCGCAAGGATGTGCCTGAGACAGCGTTTGCATTCGGGCCGTTCCTGCTGCAGCCGTCCCGGCGGCTGCTGCTGGACCGTGGCATTCCCGTCGCACTCGGGTCCCGCGCCTTCGACCTGCTGGTCGTCCTCGTCGAGGGCCGCGACCGCGTCCTGACCAAGGCCGAGCTGATCCGGCGGGTCTGGGGGTGCCAGGTCGAGGACAGCAGCCTGACCGTCGCCGCCTCCGCGCTGCGCCGGGCCTTGCGGGACGGTGCCGCCGGGCAGCGCTGGGTCGAAACCGTGCAGGGACGCGGCTACCGGTTCGTCGGCGCGGTGACAAGCTCCGCCAGCGCCGGGCCTGTGGATCCCGATCTTCCCGAACACGGCCCTCCCGCACCTGCCGCCGAGCTGCCCAGCATCGCCGTCCTGCCTTTCGCCAACATCACTGGCGATCCGGCGCAGGATTACTTCGGGGAGGGGCTGGCGGAAGACATCATATACCAGCTCTCGCGCAACCGCTGGCTCTCGGTGATCGCGCGCAACTCGTCCTTCACCTACCGCGGCCTCGCCGCCAACATCCCGGCCGTCGCGCGGGAGCTGGGGGTGCGCTACGTGCTGGAGGGGGGCGTGCGGAAAGCCGGGGCACGGGTGCGCGTGACGGCCCAGCTCATAGACGCCGCCACCAACAGCCACCTGGCCGCAGTGCGCTACGACCGCGAGATTGCGGACATCCTGTCGGCGCAGGACGACATCACCGATCAAGTCATAAGCGCGATCCGCCCGGTGCTGTATGAGACCGACCAGCGGCTGGCCATGCGCAAGCCGCCCGGCAGCGTCGGCGCCTGGACAGCCTACCAGCGCGGGATGTGGCACTTCTGCCGTTTCGCCCAGCCGGAGAGCGAGCAGGCGCGGACGTGGTTCAGCCGCGCCGTGGCCTTGGACCCGGAGTTCGCGCCGGGCTACTACGGGCAAGCGTTGATCCTGCTGCATGATGGATCGGGCTACATCCCGAACACCGCACCAGACTGGCAACCCCGCGGCGAGGCGCTGGCGATGCAGGCAGTGGCACTGGACCCGCTGGACTCCGGTGCCCACGCCATGCTGGGGCTGGCAAGGATGGTGCGCGGCGACCACGCCGGGTCGTTGGAGGCGACCAGGCGGGCGCTGGAGCTGAACCCCAACGACGCCATCGCGCACGGCACGCACGGAGCGACGCTCGTGTTTGACGGGCGTCCGTTGGAAGGGCTGCTGTCGCTGGCGACGGCGCTGCGGCTCAACCCGCGCGACCCCCGCTTGCGGGTGCGCCATGCGCACATCGGCCTGGGCCACTACTTCGCTGGACAGTTGGAGCAGGCGGAGGCGACGGCGCGGCGGATCATCAGCGAATGGCCATCGTTCAACGTGGGGCCGCGGCTACTGGCGATGGTGCTGGCGGAACTGGGGCGGCTGGAGGAGGCAAGGGCGGCGCTGCAGGACGCGCTGGCAGTGTCGGCGGCGCCGTTCGACGACTTCAGCAATGCGCGCATGCCTTGGTACCGGCCCTGCGACCACGCGCGGGCCGCGGCGGCGCTGCGGCTGGCGGGGTGGGTGGGGTAGGGCGCAAGCCGTCTGGCCGAAGCGGCGCTACCGGACGGCGGCCCGCAGCGCCGCCGGGTCCGGCACCACCTCATCCAGGATGCGCGCCGACGACACCACCCCCGGCACGCCCGCGCCGGGGTGGGTGCCGGCGCCCACCAGATACAATCCCTCCACCTCCTCGCTCACGTTGTGCGGGCGGAACCAGGCGCTCTGGAACAACTGCGGCTCCAGCGAGAACGCCGCGCCGTTCTCGGACAGCAGGCGATCCCGGAAGTCCTGCGGCGTCAGCAGGCGGGAGGTGACGATGCAGTCCCCCAGGCCGGGCATCACCGTCGCCTCCAATCGGTCCTGGATGCGCTGCCGATATGGCTCGGCCTCTGCGGCCCAGTCGGTGCCGCCGGCCAGGTTCGGCACCGGCGCCAGCACATAGAACGCATCGCAGCCCGGCGGCGCCAGCGCGGGATCGTTGGCGGTGGGGCGGTGCAGATACAGGCTGAAGTCCTGCGCCAGCACCTTGCGCGTGAAGATGTCCCGCAGCAGCCCGTCGTAGCGCGGACCCAGCACCATCGTGTGGTGATACACGTCCGGAAACTGCCGGCTGGTGCCGAAGTACCAAACCAGCAGGCTCATGGAATAGCGCGCGCGCGCCAGCTTGCGGTCGGTCCAGCGGCGGCGCTTGTGCTCGGACAGCAAGGTTTTATAGGTCCAGCCGACCTCGGCGTTGGACACGACGATGTCGGCCGGGATGCGCTCCCCGCCGGCCAGCCGCAGCCCGGTGGCGCGGCCCGCCTCGACGGTGATCTGCTCCACCTCGGCGTTCAGGCGCACGGTCCCGCCCTGCTCCTCGATCAGGCGAACCAGGCCCGCCACGATGGTGCCGGTGCCGCCCATTGCGTAGTGGACGCCGTGCAGCCGCTCCAGGTGGCCGACCAGGCAGTAATAGGCCGTGGTGGTGAAGGGATTGCCGCCGATCAGCAGGGGATGGAAGCTGAAGGCGATCCGCAGCTTCTCGTTGCGGAAGTACTGCGACACCTTGGCATACACTGTCCGGTGCCCGCCCAGGCGCAGCATGTCAGGGGCCGACTTCAGCAGAGTCGAGACCTTGTGGAAGGGCTGGTCGGCCAGCTGGTGGAACGCGACCTCGTAGATGCGCTCGCTTTCGTGGATGAAGCGCTCGAAGCCGGGCACGTCTGCAGGCTCGATCCGCTCGACCTCTGCCCGCATCGCGTCGTGGTCGGCGGTGGCGTTGAACACGGTGCCGTCGTCGAAGCGGATCTGGTAGAATGGGTCTATCCGCCGCAGCTCCACGTCGTCCGCCATGCGTCGCCCGCACAGCGTCCACAGCTCCTCCAGCAGGTAAGGCGCGGTGATGATGGTCGGCCCGGCGTCGAAGGTGAAGCCGTCCTGGCGATACACGTAGGCCCGCCCGCCCGGCGCATCCAGCTTCTCCACCACTGTGACGCGGTAGCCGCGCGCGCCCAGCCGCACCGCCGCCGCCAGCCCGCCGAAGCCCGACCCGATGACGACGGCGTGCGGACGGGCCTCGGTCAGTGCGTCCGGCATTGATCGTCCCCGCTGCATGATGATGCCGGTAGATGGACCGCAGGTCCATTGTGGGCAAGGGAGGGACTAGCGGGGAGGGCAAGCGGACGGATGGGGGCGCCAACCCGGTGGAGGCGGCAAGCCCAAGGCGGCCTTGGCCCGGGGCAGCAAGGGCTGCGCTGGACCCTGTGGCGCCGTTACGTTTCCCGCACCGATGGCGTGCGCGGGACAGCGGAGGCGCCTACGTAGGGGCCGCGCATATGCGCAATGCCGGTTTCCAGCGGCGCGGCAGCGGGCGCGTCCTCGTACCAGCCGACATCCTGCGTCGCCACCTCACCGAACGTCCTGCGCTGCCGGATTGCCGCCGCGATAATCGGCCAGGAGGTGGCCGTCATCGTCAGGAACGGCATGGGGTCATGACGGTCCCAGGTCACGTCCCGCGTCGTGGCCAGCCGGCGCAGCCGGGCCAGGAAGCCGCCGCGGCGGAACAGCGCCATCTGGGTTTCGGTCAGGCAGGAGTAGAACTGCTGCAGCTCCGCCTCCGGGCGCAGGCGCACCGGAACGCCGGTCGGCCCACCGAAACGGGCAGGGTCCAAGACCGCTCCTGCAATGTCCTTCGGCACCCAGAAATGCACGCCGCTGGTGGCCCGCGGGTTGCACTCGATGCCCTGGACCTCCCCGGCGTCCGTCACGATGAAGTCGAACGAGATGAAGCCGGTCCAGCGCACCGCCGCCACGAACGTCCTGATCCAGGCGGCGATTGCCGGCTGGTCCACGCGCTCGAACGCCACCGCCACCGTGCCGGACATGACAGTGCCCCGGTAAATGACGGTGGCCACGGCCCGGCCCTCGTGCGCGATGGTGCAGGAGCTGTGGACCCGGCCCGGGACGAAGGCCTGCACCACAGTAGGGTCCGCTGCGTCCGCCGCCGGCAGCGCCGCCCCGCGCGCCAACACGCGCACGCCCCGGCCCGAGCAGGAATGCACCGGCTTGACCACGACATCCCGCTCCGCCGCCAGCGCGTCCGCCGCCGCCGTGCCCAGCATCGCCGTTTGCGGCACCGCGACGCCGCATGCCTCCCCTTGCCGGATGAAGCCGGCCTTGTCGTGCAGCGCCAGCACCTGCGCGGGCGGCATCGTGAACACCCGCGGCGGGCTTGCCGACCTGCGGCGCAGGAAGGCGGCGTGCATCGTCTCCTCCGACACCGGCACGACCAGGTCCACCTTCTCCGCGGCGATCACCCGGTCCAGCGCCGCCAGGTAGGCCGCCTTGCCCGCGCTGGGCGGCGGCACCTGAATGCTGCGCGCGACGTGGCGGGACGCGCCGGCCAGGTGCCGCCGGAACGGCTCGGCCACGATCACGCGGCAGCCCATGCGCGAGAAGCCGCGCGCCAGGTCCAGCGCCTTCGGCAGACGGCCCAGGGTCAGCAGCACCGTCGTCAAGGCGCCTCCGCTACGCGGCGGCGCGGGTGACGCGGCACATCACCTGCTGCACCGGCCGTGTGGTCAGCCGCGCCGCCGGGCGCACGCGCCCCGGCTGCTCCACATGCAAGTCGAAGCTGCGGAACAGCCGGGCAATGAGCAGCACCGCCTCGGTCGTCGCGAATGCCGCGCCCGCGCAGACCCGCGGCCCCAGCCCGAACGGGATGTATGCGCCGGATGTCATCTCTGCCTCCCGCTCCGGCAGGAAGCGGCCGGGGTCGAACACGTTGGGGTCGCGCCAATACATCTGGTGCCGGTGCAGCACCCAGGGCGACACCATCACCAGCGCCCCGCGCTTGACCTTGCGCCCGCCCAGATGCGTCGCCTCCAGCGCGACGCGCGGCAGGAAGGTGATCGGCGGATACAGCCGCAGCGTCTCGCGGAAGATGTTGCGGACGGTCGGCAGGTGCTTCGTGTGCTCGAACTCTATGGGACCGTCGCCGGCCACCGCCGCGACTTCCCGCCGCAGCCGGGCCACCCAATCCGGGCGCATTGCCAGGATGAAGAACACCCAGGTCAGCGCGCTGGCGCTGGTCTCGTGCCCGGCCAGGAACAGCACGCCGAGCTGGTCTATCAACTCCTCCCGCGTGAAGGCGGCGCCGCCGTCCCGCGCCGCCGCGACGGCGGAGGCGATGTCGTCGAACCCTGCGCCCCCCGAGCCGAGCCGGCTGTCCAGCAGGTCCCCCAGGTGCCGGCGTATGGTGGCGCAGGCGTCCAGCACCGCCTGGCGCTGCGGCACCTGCGTCCAGGCGCGGTCCATGATGAGCCGCCTGATCTCCACCTGCGCCACGCTGCGCTCGAACACCGTGAAGGCGGCGAACACCTCATGCGCCGCATGGGTCTGCAAGCCCGTCGAGAACACAGTGCGGCAGATGATGTCCGCCGTCAGATGGCTCATGGCAAGGTCGAGCGAGAACGGGGCGCCGTCCGAGGCCCGTGCGTGCAGCTCCGCCTCGCACGCGTCGGCGCCGGCCTGCATGTCGGGATAGGCGCGGCTGACGCGCATCATGGTCAGCGCGGGGTCCACCATGCGGCGCTGGCGCTGCCAGGTTTGGCCGCTGGACACGAAGATGGAGTCGCCGATCAGCGGCGCCAGCGCGTTCACCATCAGGTCGGACTTGGGGAAGATGCCGTCGGGGTCCGCCAGCACGTGCCGCACCAGGTCGGGCTGATTTACGATCAGGATTTGGCGGCGGGAGTAGCCGAGCGGCCCCACCGGCACGCGGTAGGCCGCCGTGGGCAGCAGGCTGAGCAGGTCGCCGTCGCCGTGCAGCGCCGCCCGCATCAGGGCGGTGACGGCGGACAGCGTATCGGGCTTGGGCGGGACATAGGGGCCGTCCAGCGGCCCGATCCGTCCGGGGTAGGCGTTCATGCGTCGGCGGCCCCGTGCTGGCGTCGTGCTGGTTGGCGTCGTGCTGGCGCGGTGCCAGCGTTCCCGGGCAGGCCCGGGGCGGCGAAGCGAGCAACTTTACACCTGCAAGTGTCAAGTGTCATTGTCGCCCGGCCTGAATGGGCCTGGATGGGCCGGGGCGGGGAGGGGTGCGCTGATGGGGCTGCTCGTGTTCCATGGCCTGATCGCGGCCCACGTCGTGGCCGGCAGCACCGGGGCGGTGGCGTTCTGGGTGCCGGTGATGGGGCGCAAGGGCGGTGCGCGGCACAAGCGCTGGGGCCGGGTGTTCACCACCGCCCTGCTGCTGACCGGCAGCCTGGCCGTCGCCATGAGCCTGCTCACCCTGGCGGACCCGGTGGGCACCCACCCGCACCTCGCCGAACGGTTCGACGCCGCCTTCATCCGCGGCATCTTCGGCTGGATGATGCTGCACGTCGGCATCCTGACCATCAACCTGACCTGGTACGGCTGGGAGTGCGTGCGGAACCGCGGCAACGTGGCCGCCAACCGCACCCCGCTGAACCTGGGCCTGCAATGGGCCGTCATCGCCGCGGCGCTGAACTGCGCCTGGCAGGGCTGGCTGATCGGGCAGCCCCTGATGATGGCGATCTCCGTCGTGGGCGTGGCGACCGGCGTCACCAACCTGGTGTTCCTCCATGCCCGGCGGCACGGTCCGAAGGACTGGCTGAAAGAGCACATCAAGGCCATCGTCGGCGCGGGCATCTCGGTCTATACCGCCTTCATGGCCTTCGGGTCGGTGCGTGCGTTCCCCGCCCTGGCGCTGCACCCCGTCATGTGGGCGATCCCGCTGGCGACCGGGCTGGCCATCCTGCTGTATCACCGCCGGGTCGTGGACCTGCAGCAGCGCGCCCGCACGGCGCCGGCGCCGTCCGCGGCAGCCCCAACCGCGGCAGCCCTGACGGACTGACTGCGCCGCCCGCCGCTCTCTGCGCGATGGCTGTTCCGGGACGGCGCGGCCTGTGCCAGTGTCGCCGCAACGCCGGCGGACACCGCCGCACCCCTGGGAGGACGCCGATGAGAACCGCCGCGAGGCTGGCCGCCGCCGCACTGCTCGTCCTGGCCCACACCGGGCCGGCAGCCGCCCAGACCCCGGATGGCGTGGTCCGGATCGGCGTCCTGGCCGACATGTCCGGCGTGTATTCCAGCATCGCGGGCAAGGGCGCGGTGATTGCGGTCCGCATGGCGGTCGAGGACTGCCTGAAGGCCGAATGCGCCGGCATGAGGATCGAGGTGCTGTCCGCCGATCACCAGAACAAGGCCGACGTGGCGCTGTCCATCGCGCGGGAATGGATTGACAAAGAGGGCGTGGACGCCATCGCCGACATGGGCAATGCATCCATCCAGCTTGCCATCCCCACCCTGCTGCGGGACAAGAACCGGGTCGGGCTGTTCCCCGGCGGCACCGCCCGCCTGACCGGGGACGCCTGCATGCCCAGCCACATCGTGCAGTGGATGTGGGACACCTACGGCCAGGTCGCCGGCGTCGCCAATCAGCTCACCAAGCCCGCTACGTCAACCAAGCCTGGCACGCGGTGGTTCCTCGTGACCGCCGACTACTCCTTCGGCCACCAGTTTGAGGCCGACGCCAAGACGCTGGTGACGGCGCGGGGCGGAACCGTCGCCGGGTCGGTGCGGCATCCGTTCCCGGCAACGGACCTGTCATCGCAGTTCGTGACGGCGCAGGCATCGGGGGCGGACGTGATCGCGCTGGCCAATGCCGGCGGGGACACGGTGAACAGCATCAAGGCGGCGCACGACTTCGGCATCCTGGGCAGCCGGCAGCAGGTGGCGGCCCTGTTCCTGACCGCACTGGACGTGCGCGGCATCGGCCTGGACGCCGCGCAGGGCACGGTGCTGACCGAGGCGTTCTACTGGAACCTGGACGACCGCACCCGCGCCTTTTCCGAGCGGTTCCGCGCCCAGAACGGCACCATGCCGGCGCCGTCCCATGCCGGCAACTACTCCGCGGTCCTGCACTACCTGCGCGCCGTCGCAGCGTCCGGCAGCAAGGAGGCCCGGACGGTGGTCGCCAAGATGCACGAGCTGCCGGTGCGGGACGACGTGGTGCGGAACGCCACGCTGCGGCCGGACGGGCGGCTGGTCCACGACACCTACGTGTTCCAGGTCAAGGCGCCAGGGCAATCCAAGGGGGAATGGGACCTCTACAACCTGCTCGGCACCGTGCCCGCGGCGGAGGCGTTCCGCCCGTTGAGCGAGAGCAACTGCCCGGCCCTGCCCAAGCAGGCGGCGCCGTGACCCGGCGTATCGTGGACATCTCCGTGCCGCTGATGGCCGGCATCGCCAGCGACCCGCCGCACATGCTGCCCAGCATCCAATACCTGGACCACCACGCGACCGCGCCGGACCTGGCCGCCTTCTTCGGCGTGCCAGTCAACGCGCTGCCGGACGGCGAGTATGCGGCGGTCGAGCAGGTCAGCCTATCCACCCACAACGGCACCCACCTGGACGCGCCCTACCACTACTTCTCCACGATGGACCACGCCCTGGTCTCAGGCGGGCGCACCTCCATGCACATAGACGAGGTGCCGCTCGACTGGTGCTTCCAGCCCGCCGTCAAGCTGGATTTCAGAGTGCTGCCGGACGGCCACGTCGTGCAGCCGGCCGAGGTCGAAGCCGAGCTGGCGCGCATCGGCCACACCCTGCGCCCGCTGGAGATCGTGGTGGTGAACACCCGCGCCGGGTCGCGCTACGGCCAGGCCGACTACGTGGACAGCGGCTGCGGCATGGGCAAGGCGGCGACCTTGTGGCTGTTGGAGCAGGGCGTGCGCCTGGTCGGCACCGACGGCTGGAGCTGGGACGCCCCGTTCAGCCACACCCGCCGGCGGGTGGCGGAGACGGGCGACGCCGGGCTGATCTGGGAAGGACACCGCGCCGGGCGGGAGATCGGCTACTGCCACCTGGAGAAGCTGCACAACCTGGAGGCGCTGCCGCCGAGCGGGTTCGAGGTCGCGTGCTTCCCAGTGAAGGTCCACCGCGGCTCCGCCGGCTGGACCCGGGCCGTGGCGATCCTGCCGTGACCGGCCCCACCCGCCACATCATCGGAGGCCGGACATGGCTGACCTGAACGAGCACACGATCACCCAGGCCGTCCTGGACCGATTCGCCGCCACGCCCGACCCGCGCCTCCGCACGCTGCTGTCCAGCCTGGTCCGGCACCTGCATGGCTTCGTCCGTGACGCCGAGCCGACATTCGAGGAGTGGCAGGCCGCCATCGCCTTCCTGACCCGCACCGGCCAGACCTGCACGGACACGCGGCAGGAATTCATCCTGCTGTCCGACGTGCTGGGCGTGTCCATGCTGGTGGATGCCATCAACCACCGGATGCCCGCGGGGGCCACGGAGACGACGGTGCTCGGCCCCTTTCACGTCGCCGCCGTGCCGTTCTCCGCGAACGGCACCGACCTCGGCGCTGGGTTGCCGGGCGAGCGGCTGTTCGTGGAGGGATCGGTGTCCTCCGCCGCCGGCGCCCCACTGCCCGGCGCCGTGCTGGAAGTCTGGCAGTCCGACGACGACGGCTTCTACGACGTGCAGCGGCCGGATCTGGACGGACCTTCGCTGCGCGCCCGGTTGCGGGCGGACGGGCAGGGACGCTTCCACTTCTGGACCATCATGCCGACCGCCTACCCAATTCCTGACGATGGTCCGGTGGGCCACTTGCTTCATGCGACGAAGCGGCACCCCTGGCGGCCGGCCCACCTGCACTTCATGATCTCAGCCGCAGGGCACGAGCAGTTGGTGACGCACCTGTTCGTCGCCGGGGGCGACTACCTGGACAGCGATGCGGTCTTCGGGGTCAAGCAGTCCCTGGTGCAGGCCTTCAACCAGCACGGCCCGGGACGCGCGCCGGACGGCACGCAGGTGGATGGGCCGTGGCGGTCCTTGTCCTATGGATTCGGACTGAAGCCTTCGCGGGCCACAGCCTGACGGTCCCGTACAGTCCCGTCGGAACGTAAGCAGGCCACGTAAGCCGCCACCCGCCTTGCTGGCACGTCGTCGTTGCGGGGAGCATGGCGGCGCGGCAATCCAGCGGCCGCAAGCGCCTCCGCCGGCTCCTGGATCTTTCACGCACCAAGGGGTTGCTTGAAGCACGGTCACCGCGAGGAGCGGACGGCGATGTCGAACCGCCGCCCTTCCAACCTTAACCCGGACCGTCAGGCCGCGCGGCGCGGCCCCGACTGGCGCCCGCCCTGCGACGGGCGGCCCTGACCTTGGCCGCGTCCGCCGCCACCGCCGCCGAAACTGCCACGCCCCCGTCCACCGCCGCCGCCCAGCACGGGCGGACGCATGGTGGACGCGCTCGCGGCCTCGCTGTGCAGGGGATGGTCGCGGAACACCGGCACGGGCTGGCCGATCTCCTTTTCAATGTCGCGCAGCCACTGCCGCTGCTCGGCATCGCACAAGCTGATCGCCCAGCCTTCCCGCCCGGCGCGCGCCGTGCGGCCGATGCGGTGGACGTAGGTTTCGGCGACGTTCGGCAGGTCGTAGTTGAACACGTGGCTCACGTCGTCCACGTCAATCCCGCGGGCGGCGATGTCGGTCGCCACCAGCACCTTGACGGCGCCCGACTTGAAGCCCGCCAGCGCACGCTCCCGCGCGCCCTGGGACTTGTTGCCGTGAATGGCCTCGGACGCCACGCCCTGCGCGGTCAGGTATTCAGCGACCTTGTTGGCCTCGTGCTTCATCAGCGTGAACACGATGGCGCGCGCGACGGTGGGAGACTTCACCAGCGTGCCGATGGCGGACTTCTTGTCGCCCTCGTTCACGAACATCACCATTTGCCGCACGCGGTCCACGGTGGTGCTGGGCGGCGCGACCTCGACCCGCACGGGGTTCCGCAGCATGGACCCTGCCAGTTCCGAGATGCTGCCCGGCATGGTGGCGCTGAACAGCAGCGTCTGCCGGTCGCGCGGCATGGTGGCGACAATGCGCTTGATGTCGCGGACAAAACCCATGTCGAGCATCCGGTCGGCCTCGTCCAGCACCAGCACCTCGGTGCCGGACAACTCGACGTGGCCCTGGCCCATCAGGTCCAGCAGGCGACCCGGCGCGGCCACAAGCACGTCCACGCCGCGTCGCATCGCGTCCACCTGGCGGCCCTGGCCGACGCCGCCGAAGATGACGGTATGGGTCAGGCGCATGTGCCGGGCGTAGGCTGCGAAGGACTCATCAATCTGCGACGCCAATTCGCGCGTCGGCGCCAGCACGACGACGCGGGCGCCCTTCGGCTTGGGCTGCACGCGGTGCAGCGCCAGGCGGTGCAGGATGGGCAGCGCGAATGCGGCGGTCTTGCCGGTGCCGGTCTGCGCCAAGCCCAGCAGGTCGCGCCCTTCCAGCAGGTGCGGGATGGCGCCGGCCTGGATCGGCGTCGGGACGGTGTAGCCCTCCTCGGTCAGGGCGCGCAGCAACGGTTCGGCTAGCTTGAGGTCGGCAAATGTCGTCATGGGAAATGGGGCGCCTCCTGGCGCCAAGTCTGGGATACGGAGCGCGACGCGGACCGTGCTCAGGGGGGTGGCGTGGCAGCGTGCCTTCCGCTGTGCCCTGCGTAGGCTTATTTGTGCGGCGCAGCAAGCAAATGCAGCCCGCGCCGGGGCGGACCGTCACAATCCTGGCATGGGCTTTGCGAATGGCTGGGAGAAGTAGCTAGTGGAGCGCCAGGGGGTTTGCCCCGCGAGTCCACGACAGATAGGCTCATCCAATGTGCTTCCAGATTCCATCGCTTGCCCAGGGCGCCCCGTGCCTGTCCTGACCGTCCATCACCGCACCACCTACCGCTACCGCCGCCCCGTCGGGTTCGGGGAGCACCGGATGATGTTCCGTCCGCGCGACAGCCACGACCAGCAGCAGCTCGGCTCCGACCTGCAGATCAGCCCGGCGCCCGCCGCCGTCCGCTGGATGCACGATCCCTTCGGCAACAATGTCGCCACTGCCCGCTTCAGCGCCCGCGCCAAGGAGCTGGTCTTCGACAGCACCCTCCAGGTGCGCCACCATATTCAGCATCCCCACGAGATCGAGGCGGCGCTGGAAGACCACGCCCGCCTGTGCCCGTTCAGCTACGATCCCAGCGACATGCCGGACCTGCTGCGCTGCATGGAGCGTCAGCACCCCGACCCGTCCCGCGCCCTGGACGACTGGGTGCGCGCGCTGGTCCGCGACAACGGATCGGCAGGCACCCTCGCCCTGCTCACGGCGATGACGGCGCGCATCCGCCACCAGTTCACCTACCGCGCCCGGCACGAGTCTGGGATACAGCCGCCGGCCGCGACGCTGCGGCTCGGCACTGGCACCTGCCGGGACTTCGCCGTGTTCATGATGGAGGCCGTCCGCTGCATCGGCATGGCGTCGCGCTTCGTCAGCGGCTACATCTACGTCCCGTCCCGCGACCGGCCCGGCCAGGAGGTGCGGGGCGGCGGCAATACGCACGCCTGGCTGCAGGTCTATCTGCCCGGCGCCGGCTGGGTGGAGTTCGACCCGACCAACGCCATCGTCGGCACCCGGGATCTGATCCGCGTCGCGGCCGTGAGGGACCCGCGGCAGGCCGTGCCGCTGTCCGGCAGCTTCATGGGCGGGGCAGGCGACTATCTGGGCATGGAGGTGGTGATCCGCGTCACCTCGGACCAGGCCGGCCTGGAGGCCCGTTCGCCGATGACCGCCTAAACGGTCGTCCCTTGCTCTGTCCAACCTCAAGCCCCAGAAGGTCCCCATGATCCGCATCCAACAGGGCTTCACGATCGGCTACGAGTGCCCGCAGCCCGTGCCGATGATCCTGATGCTCAGCATCCATCCCTCGCGTGAAAAGGACCTGCTGACCCCGCACGTCATCAAGTTCGACCCAGGCATTGAGGCCCGGCGCTACCTGGACGGCTTCGGCAACGTCTGCCACCGCATCGTGGCGCCGCAGGGGCCGCTGACCATCTCCACCCTGTTCGAGATACAGGACAGCGGCGAGCTGGACCCGGTGGTGCCCGAAGCCAAGCAAATCCCGGTGGACGAGCTGCCCAACGCCGTTCTGGTCTATCTGCTGGGCAGCCGCTACGCCGACACCGACCTGTTGCGGGACACCGCCTGGTCCCTGTTCGGCGGCCTGGAGCCGGGCTGGGCGCGGGTGCAGGCCATCTGCGACTTCACCTACGACCGCATCACCTTCGGCTACGAGTATGCCCGGCCCGACAAGACCGCCCGCAACGCCTACGACGAGCGCCGGGGCGTCTGCCGCGATTTCGCGCACCTTGCCCTGACGTTGTGCCGCTGCATGAACATCCCCGCGCGCTACTGCACGGGCTATATGGGCGACATCGGCATCCCGCCGGTGGACGCGCCGATGGACTTCTCCGGCTGGTTCGAGGCATTCCTGGATGGTCCGGAAGGGCCGCGCTGGTACACCTTCGACGCCCGGCACAACCGCCAGCGCAGCGCCCGCGTGCTGATGGCCACCGGCCGGGACGCAGCGGACGTGGCGCTGGTCACGAGCTTCGGCCCGAACTGGCTGGCCAAGTTCGACGTGATTGCGCTGGAGATGACGGAGTCGGCCTAACGCGGGCCGCCCGGCCCGCTACGGCGGGGGCAAGTGCCGATAGGCAGGCCGGGCGCCGCTGGCGGCCTCACCAGCTGGCAGCTCATCCACCAGCCGCATCACCGACCGCATCACCTTGAGTTGGTAGCCCTGGTTGTGGATCGGCGTGTGCGAGTGGTAGTTGCCGATGGCCTGCATCACGTCGCCCCCGGTCTCCTGCAAGTAGCCGTGCAGGATCATCCCTGCAGCGGAGATGTTGAAGCACGGGTTGTTCAGCAGTTCCTGCCGCACCTGCGGCGGCGTCATGCCGGCATAGCGCCCTATGGTGGGCAGCCAAAGGGTGTTGATCTGCATCACCCCCAGGTCCTCGGTGCCGTCGCGGTTGCGGTGGATGACGCCGATCCCGCCGCCCTCGACCGCCTGGATGGAGGGCAGCACCCGCGGCGGCAGGTCATACAACTGCGCGACGAACAACATGCAGGCGAGGTGCGGCACGGCCATGAGCAGGCGTCCTGATCGGGGCGCACGCGCGCCGTTGCGCCGTAAGCTTAACGGGACACGGGCGCCGGACCAGTAAAGTTCTTCCATGAAACGTCGGCAAAGGCGCTGCTGCATCTTTCCGGCAACGGTGCCGCTCCAATCGCAGGGCTGACGCCTACGCGCCCAGCAGCGCCCCGGACCGCCCGGCTTCCGTGCCCGCGATCTTCGCCACGCTGCGCCCGGCAGCCACGAAGCGGGTGGACTCGTGCGCGAACAGCACTCCTGCGAACTGCGGGCGCAGCTCCGTCACAGTACCCGCCTGCGGGTCCAGCACCTCTGCCACAAGGTCTCCAGGGCTGACCCGCGCGCCGGGCGGACGTTGCATCACCAGGATGCCTGGCACGGGCGCAACCAGCAATTCCACGTCGGCCAAGTTCGTCGGACGGCACCGCGCCAAGGGCAGGCGCGGGGCCGGTAGGTCCAGCGCCCCGGCCAGGACCATCGCCTGCACCAGCGCCTCCGCATCCGCCGCGGCCAGGGCGTGGGTTACGTCCGTCTCCCCGCGCAGCTCGACCGTCACGGCGCAGCAGGCCAACGGAATGGGATGGTCCGGGAACGCGCGCCGCAGCGCCAGCCAGGGCTGGCTGCATGCCTCGTCGAACGGCTGGCCGCCGGACTCCTCGGCCAGCAGCAGCGCCTGCGCGCCCAGCAGCGCCGCCAGCGGGCGGCAGCGGTCCACCAGCGGCGTCAGGGCATACAGGTGGACGACCCCGGCGTTCTCGCAGTGCAGGTCCAGCACCAGGTCGGCATCCAGCGCCAGGCCGAGCAGGGCGCGCTTCAGGTGCTGCGCAGGGGTGTGGGCCGTGGTGGCGGCATTGGAGTCTAGCAGGGCCGCGCGTATGGCCGCCGTGTTGGCTGCCGGGTCAGCGCCCAGCCGGTCCGCGACGGCGGATGCGACGCCCCCCACCAGGTCGGGATAGGCGCGGTTGAAGTTGACCCCGTCCGCCAAGTTGAACCGCCCGGACAGCCCGCCCATGACCCGCTGCTGCAAGCCCAGCGGGTTGGCCATCGGCGCCACGACGACCTCCCCCCGGATGCGCCCGGCGTCGGCGTGGTCCTGCAGCAAGTGCAGCAGGTGCTGTGCCGCCAGCATCCCCGGCACCTCGTCCGCATGAAGCCCGGCCTGCACGTAAACCTTGGGCCGCGCGCCCAGCACCCCAAACCGATGCACCGGCAGCGTGTGCGCCGTCCCCGGCGCCAGGCCGGGGACCTCGATCCGCTCCATCACACCGCGGCGCGCAAATCCAGCGTGCGCGGATGCTCGGGTGACAGGCTGGGCGGCGGCTCCGGCCTCGGCCCCGGCGTGTGCCCGATCGGCTCGAACCGCGCCCGCCGCCGGGCCTCGGCCTCGTTGGCGTTGACGGGGAAGGTGTCGTAGGCCCGCCCGCCCGGGTGGGCCACGTGATGCGTCATGCCGCCCAGCGACCGCCCGGTCCAGCGGTCATACACGTCGAACACCAGCGGCACCTGCGCCCGGATGGTCGGGTGCAGCGATCCCGCCGGGTCCCATGCCTTGAAGCGCACGCCGGCCACGAACTCGCCCTCCACCCCGGTCGGGGCCAGCGGCACCGCCGCGCCGTTGCAGGCCAGCACGAACCGCTCGGCCTCCCAGCCCGTCACGCGCGCCTGCACCCGCTCGACCGAGCTGTCCACGAAGCGCACGGTGCCGCCGACGCCCGCCGTCTCCCCCAGGGCGTGCCAGGGTTCCAGGGCGTGCCGCAGCTCCACCGTTGCGCCATGCACGGCGATGCCGCCGATCTCGGGGAACCGGAACTCGTAATGCGGGCGGAACCACTCCACATCCAGCTTGGTGCCGTAGGACGACAGCTCCTCCACCGCGTCCTGCAAGTCCTGCCAAACGAAGTGCGGCAGCAGGAAGTCGTCATGCACGCGCGTGCCCCAGCGCACCAGGCGGCGCTCATAGGGCGTCTTCCAGAACGCCGCGACGGCCGCCCGCATCAGCAGCATCTGCGCCGCCGACATGCGCGCGTGCGGCGGCATCTCGAAGGCGCGGAACTCCACCAGGCCCAGCCGTCCGCTGGGTCCGTCGGGGGAGTACAGCTTGTCTATGCAGAACTCGGTCCGGTGGGTGTTGCCGGTCATGTCCGTCAGAATGTTCCGCAGCATCCGGTCCACCTGCCACGGCGGCGGCTCGTGACCCGGCTTCATGCCGCGGAAGGCGATCTCCAGCTCGCGCACCGCGTCCTGCCGGGCCTCGTCTATACGCGGATGCTGGCTCATCGGCCCGATGAACAGGCCGCTGAACAGGTAGGACGCGCTGGGGTGGTTGTGCCAGAAGCCCAGCAGGGACTTCAGCAGGTCCGGCCGCCGCAGGAAGGGGCTGTCCTCCGGCGTCATGGCGCCCATCACGACATGGTTGCCGCCGCCGGTGCCGACATGGCGGCCATCGAGCATGAACTTCTCGGCGGTCAGCCCAACGTGCCGCGCCTCCTCGTACAACTGCTCCGTTCGCGTCACCAGGTCGTCCCAGGTCTGGGCCGGGTGGATGTTGACCTCGATCACGCCGGGGTCGGGCGTGACGGAGAAGCCCTGCACCCGGCGGTCATACGGCGCCTTGTAGCCCTCCAGCACCACGGGCCGGCCCTGCGCCTGCGCCGTCGCCTCGATGGCGGCGACCAGGGACAGCCAATCCTCGGCAGAGGACAACGGAGGGAGATAGACGTAGATCTGCCCCTCGCGCGCCTGCACCGTCATCGCCGTGCGTATGCCCCGGCCCGGACGCCCGTTGCCAGTCTTGGCCAGCAGGGCCGCGCGGTCCGGCAGCGTCCCCTGGTCCTCAAACGGATCCGGCTCCGGCTCGTCCTCGATCTCGGTCGGGTCCACCCAGGGCAGGCTGTTCAGCGGCAGGCGCAGCCCGGCGGAGGAGTCCCCTGGCACCAGGAACAGCTTGCCCTCCCGCATCTCCCACCGCTCGGTCTGCCATTGCCGCGCCCCGCGCCGTCCGCCGCGGCGCAGCGGCAGCACGCTGGCGACGGGCTGGTCCAGCCCTTGAGTGAACACGCGGATGATGCGCGCGCGCTCCTGCGGGTCACGGGACTGCGCGGCCTCCGCTACCAAGTTCGCGGGCATCCGCGCCTCGCGCATCAGGTAGTAGGGCTGGTCCTCGTAAGCCGGCAGCACGGCGGACGTGTCCACGTGCAGGCGCTCGGCCAGCGCCAGGGCGAAGGCGTGCGCCGCCGCGGCGTCCGCGTCGCCCTTGGCGCCATCCGGGTCGGCCAGCAGCGCCGGATTCGACCAGACGGGTTCGCCATCCGGGCGCCAAGTGGCGTTCAGCGCCCAGCGCGGTGTTTGTTCGCCAGGGTAGTGCTTGCCGGCGCCATACTGCACGACGGCGCCAGGCGCCCAGAGCGGGATCAGGCGCTGCAGCAGCTTTCCGGCCTCGCGCCGCTTGGTGGGGCCAAGGGCGTCCACGGTCCACTCCGCGCCCTCCGCGTCGGACACGGACACGAAGGTCGGCTCCCCGCCCATTGTCAGGCGCAGGTCGCCGGCGTGCAGCGCCGTGTCCACCGCTGCGCCGGCAGCCCGGATCGCAGCCCATTGCGCGTCCGTGTAGGGCTTGGTGACGCGCGGCACCTCGTTCACGCGCGTGACCTGCATCTCCACGTCGAACACGGTGTCCGAAGGCTCCAGCATCCCGCTGATCGGGGAGGCGCTGGTCGGGTCCGGGCTGGCGGCAAGCGGGATGTGCCCCTCGCCGGCCATCAGGCCGGATGTGGCGTCCAACCCGATCCAGCCGGCGCCGGGCAGGTATGCCTCCGCCCAGGCGTGCAAGTCGGTGAAGTCGCTCGTGGGGCCTTGCGGCCCGGTGATCGGCTTCACGTCGGGCGCCAACTGGATCAGGTAGCCGGACACGAAGCGTGCGGCATAACCCAGGTTGCGCAAGGCGTGGACCAGCAGCCATGCGCTGTCCCGGCAGGACCCCTTGGCTTCCCCAAGGGTGTGCTCCGGGTCCCACACCCCCGGCTCCATGCGGACGATGTAGCCCACGCGCTCCTGCACCCGGCGGTTCAGGTCCACCAGCATGTCTATGGTGCGGCGCTTGGTCCGCGGCACCTCCGCCAGCAGCCCGGCCAGCAACGGGCCGGGCGGCACCTGCTTGCGGAACGGCGCCAACTCCTCCGCCAGCGTGGGGTCGTAGGTGAACGGCCACTCCTCCGCCTCCGGCTCCAGGAAGAAGCCGAAGGGGTTGATGGTCGCCATGTCGGCCACGAGGTCCACCGTGACCTCGAAATGCGTCACCCGGTCCGGAAAGACCACGCGGGCCAGGAAGTTGCCCTGTGGGTCCTGCTGCCAGTTGATGAAGTGCGGCTCGGGCGAGATGGTCAGGGAGTAGGACAGGATCGGCGTCCGGGTCTGCGGTGCCGGGCGCAGGCGTATGGTCTGCGGCCCCAGCTTCACGGGACGGTCGTACTTGTAGCTGGTGCGGTGCGTCAGGGCGGCGTGGATGCTCATGCCGGGAATACCATCGTAGGCCGCGGGGCGTGGGTGTGCATCGCAGCAACATCGCCGCATGAAAGCGCGGGCGCAAGGCCGCGCCTGCGCCGGGCCGGCCAGGCGGTCAGGCCGTCAGCGCCAGCCGGCTCCCCTGCGCCATCAGGCCCGGCACGTCGGACGCGGGCACCGGACGGCTGATGAGGTAGCCCTGCGCTTCCGTGCAGCCATCCCGGCGCAGCCGGGCCATCTGCTCCGACGTTTCCACCCCCTCCGCAGTGGTGGCGATGCCCAGGCTGGCGCCCAGCCCGGCGATGGCCCGCACGATGGCGCCGGAGCTGGCGCGGTCCAGCAAGTCGCGCACGAACATCCGGTCTATCTTGATCTTGTCGAACGGGAAGCTGTGCAGGTAGCTGAGCGAGCTGTAGCCCGTCCCGAAGTCGTCCATCGCAATGCGGACGCCCAGCCCGCGCAGGCCGTGCAGCGTCGCCAAGGTCCCGGCGTTGTCGTGCAGCAGCACGGATTCGGTGATCTCCAGCTCCAGCCGCGCTGGCGGCAGGCCCGACCCAGCCAGGGCGGCGCTGACGGTCCCCGCCAGGTTCGGGCTGCGGAACTGCACCGCGGACAGGTTGACGGCGACGCCCGCCGGCGCCGCCCATCCCGCGGCCTCCCGGCAGGCGGTTTGCAGGACCCAGGCGCCGATGGGAACAATCAACCCGGTTTCCTCCGCCAGCGGGATGAAGTCGGCAGGCGGCACCAGCCCCCGCTCCGGATGCCGCCAGCGCAGCAGCGCCTCGAACGCGACGACCTCGCCGGAGTGAAGGCTGACCAGCGGCTGGTAGAAAATGCAGAACTCCTCCCGTTCAAGCGCCAGCCGCAAGTCCTGCTCGGCCTGGCGGCGGGCGAGGTGGCTGGCGTCCATTCCCGGCTCGAAGAAGCGGGCGGTGCCGCGGTGCTCCGCCTTGGCGCGGTGCAGCGCCATGTCGGCGTGGCGCAGCAGCGCGTCGGGGTTGGCCCCGTCGCCGGGTGCGATGGCGATGCCGATGCTGATGCCGGTCGCGACGCGCCGCCGCTCCGCTGCATCCCCGGTCTCCTTCGGGGCCTCCAGTTCGAAGGGCGTAGCGAAAGCGGCGATGATGCGCTCCGCCACGCGCCCGGCGCCGTCGGGCAGCGCCGCCTCGGACACGACAATGGCGAACTCGTCCCCGCCCAAGCGGGCCACCAAGTCCACCTCGCGCACGCAGGCCTGCATCCGCTCACCTGCCAGTTGCAGCAGGCGGTCCCCGGCGGGCTGCCCCATCAGGTCGTTGACGGCCTTGAAGCGGTCGAGGTCCAGCAGCATCACTCCGAACGGCCCGCCGCGCGATGCTTTGGCGAGTTCCTGCTCCAGCCGTTCCCGCAGCAGCACGCGGTTGGGCAGTCCGGTCAGCGCGTCGTGCCGGGCCAGGTGGGCGACCTTCTGCTCGGCCTGGCGGTGCGCCGTGATGTCGTCCAGGGTCGCTATCCAGCCGCCGTCCGCCAGCGGTGCAATGTGGATTCTGAGAAAGACGCCGGGTCGCGGCTCCTCGACCGTGATGGCTGCGGCCCGGGCCTGGATGTTCCGCACCCGGCTTGCATAAAGCTCATCCAGGTCAAGGCTGGAAAAGCAGCCGGCGGCTTGGCAGCGTGCGATCAGGTTCCGGAACGTGGTGCCGGGGCGCACGTCCCCGGGGGCCAGGCCATACAGCTCGCAGTAGCGGGGGTTGGCCACCACCAGCCGCTCGTGCCGGTCATACATGGACAGGCCCTGGCCGATATGGGCCAGGGCGGCGGCCATGCGGGCCTCGTTGAGCTTTAAGTCCACGTCGGTGCTGGCCGGGTCTGTGCTGGCCGGCGGCGGGGTGCGCCGCCAGGAAAGCCCGCGTCCAAGCCAGGCCGGCCACCCGCCTCCGGCCGGTTTCTGCGCGTCAGACCCGGCCTTGGCTACGTCCGTATCCGCACCACCGTCCCCGGCGCCCAACCGCAGCGCAGGCGCAGCCGTGGCCCGCCCGCCACCTGCAATGGCCGGCAGGGCTGCCGGTTTGGGCACGGTTCGCGTGCGGAGCGGCATGGGCACCTCTGTCGCCTGTCGGGTTGGCCCAGCGCGTGGCCGGCCTTGAGTCTGGCGGCAGACATGCGGCCGCCCCAAGCGGAAGCATGCCGGGATCAAGTTACTCCGGCGTAAACCCACCCCCGGACGGAACCGGATGCCAACGCCGGTCAGCCCACCAACGCGGCATACGTCAGCACCCGCAGCTCCTTGCGGATGGGATAGGTCGAGGACGGGGTGAGCTGCGTCAGCACCACCACCGCCAGGTTCTCCACCGGGTCTATCCAGAACGCCGTGCTGGCCGCACCGCCCCACGCATACTCCCCTGGCGTTCCCACGATCTGCGCCCGCGCCGGGTCGAGCATGACGGAGAAGCCCAGCCCGAAGCCGATCCCTTCGTAGCTGCTCTCGCTGAACCGGGCCTGGCCCATCGCCGCCATGTCGCCGCGCAGGTGGTTGCTGGTCATCAGCGCCACGGTCTTGCGGCCCAGCAGCCGCTCCCCGTGCAGCACGCCGCCGCCCAGCATCATGCGGCAGAACCGCAGGTAGTCCCCCGCCGTGGACACCAGCCCGCCGCCGCCGGACTGGATGGCGCGCGGCTGTGCGAAGCGGCCCGTGGCAGGGTCGTCAATCAGCACCAACCCGCCATCCTCGCCCCTGGCATAGTTGGCGGCGAACCGCGCCTGCTTCTCCGGCGGGCAATGGAACGCCGTGTCCGCCATGCCCAGCGGTGCCAGCACCCGGCTTTGCAGGAAGTCCCCGAAGGACTGCCCGGACAGCATCGCAACCAGGTGCCCAACCACGTCGGTGGCGATGCTGTAGTTCCAGGCGGCCCCGGGCTGCGCCAGCAGCGGCAGCGCGGCGGCACGGTCCACGACCTCCCCCAGCGTCGCGTCGGCGGTCTGAAAGTCCACCCCGCCGTCCCGATACATGGCGTCCACCGGCGTCGCCTGCATGAAGCCGTAGGTCAGGCCGCTCGTGTGCGTCAGCAGGTCCCGGTAGGTAATGGGCCGCTCCGCCGGCACGGGATCGCGGCCCTCCCCGTCCCACACCTGCATCCGCGCAAAGGCCGGCAGGACCGCGCTGATGGGGTCGTCGAGCTGGAACAGCCCCTCCTCGTACAGCATCATCAGCGCCACGCTCGCGAGCGGCTTGGTCATCGAGTAGATGCGGACGACGGTGTCCGGCGCCATTGCCGTGCCGCGCTCCCGGTCGGCCTGGCCGTGGCACTCCTGGTAGGCCACCCGCCCATGGCGCAGCACCGTCACCGACATGCCCGGCAGCCGGCCGCTGTCCACCCAGCGGCGCATCCAGGGGCCGATCCGCGCCAGCCGTTCCGCAGACAGGCCCACGCTGTCCGGCGCCGCCATCCCCATCCCGTCCATGTCCTGCATCCCCTGATCCCGACCCCATCCTAGCCGGAACCGTCCCGGCATGGGACAGTCCCCGCCAATCAACAGGGGGACCAGCGCCATGATCCATGTGATCGCCATCATCACCACCCAGCCCGGCAAGCGCGGGGCCGTGCTGGCCGCCGTCCACGCCAACCGCCCCGCCGTGCTGGCGGAGGCCGGGTGCCTGGAATACGCCCCCGCCGTGGACGCCCAAGACGGCCCGGCGTCCCAAGCGCACCTCGGCCCCGACACCCTGGTCATCGTCGAGAAATGGACGGACCTCGCCGCACTGGCCGCCCACGCCGCGGCCCCGCACATGCTGGCCTACGGCGCGCAGGTGAAGGAGATGGTCGCCAACCGCGCCATCCACATCCTGTCCCCGGCCTAGCCGTGGCGGCGACCCAGGCGGAAAAGGCCGCCGCATTCGCCGCCCTGCACGGCCGGCCCGGTGCCTTCGTGCTGCCCAACCCCTGGGATGCCGGCAGCGCCCGCATCCTGGCGGCGCAGGGCCACATGGCGCTGGCCACCACCAGCGCCGGGCTGGCCTTCGCCCTGGGCCGGCGCGACGGCGCGTGCAGCCGGACGGAGACGCTGGCCAACGCCCGCGCCATCGTGGACGCGACGGACCTGCCCGTGGCCGCCGACCTGGAGAACGGCTTCGGCCACGCCCCCGCCGATGCCGCCGAAACCATACGCCTGGCCGCCGAAGCCGGCCTGGTCGGCGGCAGCATCGAGGACGCCACTGGCGACCCCGCCCGGCCCGTCTATGACCACGATCACGCCGTCGCGCGCATCGCCGCCGCCGTGGCCGCCGCCCGCGCCCTGCCGTTCCGCTTCATGCTGGCCGCCCGCGCCGAGAACTTCTTGGTGGGCCTCCCCGACCTGGACGACACGATCCGCCGCCTGCAAGCCTTCGAGCAGGCTGGCGCCGACGTGCTGTACGCCCCGGCGCTGCCCGACCTGGCCGCCGTGCGCGCCATCTGCGCCGCCGTGACCCGGCCCGTGAACGTGCTGGCCACGGCAGGCAAGGGCTGGACCGTGGCGTCCCTGGCCGACGCCGGCGCCCGCCGCATCAGCGTCGGCGGCGGCATGAGCCGCGCCGCGCTGACCGCCCTGGCGCGGGCCGGGCGGGAAACGCTGGACGCGGGAACGTTCGGCTTCCTGGACGAGGCCATGACCACCCGGGAAGTGACGGGGTTCATGGCAGGGTAGGGCCATCTTCTCCCTCTCCCTCCGGGAGAGGGCCGGGGTGAGGAGGGCTTGGCTGCGGAGCGGGAAGCTACCGGCGCTTCCGGCACGCGGCTCTTCATCAATGAGGCCGGCGCCGCAAGACCCCCTTACCCCAACCCTCTCCCGGAGGGAGAGGGAGCAGGCACCTCCTCCACTGCCCGTGCCGGCCCGCTGCCGCTCCGCACCAGCAGCGTCCCGCGCGATGCCAGCCGGAACAGCTCCGCCGGCCGGTGCGCCCCGCCGGTCCGCCGTCGCCCGGTCGGCTCCACCAGCCGCTGCGCCTCCACCACCTGCCGCCGGAAGTTGGCGGGGTCTAGCGCCTCCCCGGTGATGCGCTCATGCAGCGTCCGCAGCTCCTGCAGCGTGAACTCCTCCGCCAGCAGGAAGCCCGGCAGCGACGAGTAGCTGCTCTTGTCCCGCAACCGCCGCACGGCCTTGGCCGCAATCGCCCCGTGGTCGAACGGCAGCGGCGGCAGCCGGTCCACCGGCACCAGGTCCCGCAGCACGTCCCCCTGCAGGCTCCCCGCCGGCACCAGCCCCAGGTAGGCCACCGCAATGGACCATCCCCGCGGGTCCCGCGAGCGGCCCGAGAACGTGTAGAGCTGCTCCAGGTAGGACACCTCCATCCCCAGCTTGTCGCGCGCAACGCGGCGGGCCGTGGCCTCGGTGTCGTCGTCTTCGTCCACCCGGACGTAGCCGCCGGGCAGGGCGCGTGCGCCCGCGTGCGGCGGCTTGTCGCGGCGGGGCAGCAGCAGGCCCAGCCCGCCCTCCACCAGCGCGAACAGGGCCACGTCCACGGTCGCAATCGGCTTGTCGAACTCCAGGGCTGCTGTCTGCATGTCCCGCTCATCGCATGTTCGGGTGCGCTTGACTATAACCATAGTTAGGTGCATATAGACCTTATCAACCAGGAGGGGCCATCATGGGATACGGACGCTTCACCTCGACGGACTGGGACAGCTTCACCGCGCACCGCACCGCCGGGCGCAGCCGGGACGAGGTGTTCAGCCGGGGCCTGCGTCCCAGCATGGACCCGCGGCTGCTGTCCGCCGGCGTTCGGGAAAGCCGGGACTCCACCGACAACCCCCTCAGCACCCCCATCATCGTCGGCCTGGACGTGACCGGCAGCATGGGCATGATCGCCGAGGACATCGCCCGCCACGGCCTGCGCACCCTGTTCGAGCAGATTTACGCCCGCCAGCCCGTGCCCGACCCGCACGTCATGTTCATGGGCATCGGCGATGCCGCCTGCGACCAAGCGCCGCTGCAGGTCAGCCAGTTCGAGGCCGACATACGCATCGCCGAGCAGTTGGTGGACCTGTGGTTGGAGGGCGGCGGCGGCGGCAACGACAGCGAGAGCTACACGCTGCCCTGGCTGTTCGCGGCGCTCCACACCGCAACCGACGCCTGGAGCAAGCGGGGCCGCAAGGGCTACCTGTTCACCATCGGCGACGAGGAGCCGCCCGCGGTGCTGACGGCCCGGCAGCAGCGCCGCGTACTGGGCGGCGGCCAGCGCGACCTGCTCACCCGCGACCTGCTGCGCCTGGTCAGCCGTCAGTGGGAGGTGTTCCACATCATCGTGGAGCAGGGCAGCTACTGCCAGGGTGGGCGGCTGGACCAGGTTTCCCGCCGGTGGACGGGCCTGCTGGGCCAGCGCGCCCTGCACTTGGCCGACTACACCCGCCTGCCGGAACTGATCGTGTCCGCCATGCAGGTCAACGAGGGGCATGACCTGGACGACGTGGCGGCAAGCTGGGGCGCCGGCACCGGCGAGGCCGTGCGCCATGCCATGCGCCGTGCTCCGCAGCCCGCCGCGCGGGGCCGGACCCGGGGCTTCGACCCCGACCGCCCGCGCCTGCCCGGCCTGCTGCGCCGGCTGGGGCTGTGACCCGGCGCGCGCAGGCCGTCATCGGCGCGGCCTGGGGCGACGAGGGCAAGGGATTGCTCACGGACGCTCTGGCCCGTCCGGATACGCTGGTCGTGCGCTTCAACGGCGGGGCGCAGGCCGGGCACACGGTGGTGGACCCAAGCGGGCGGCGGCACGTGTTCCACGGAATCGGCAGCGGCGTCTTCCGGGGCGCCGCCACCTTCCTATCCCGCTTCCACGTCCACAACCCCCTGCTGTTCCGGGAGGAGATGGCGGCGCTGCGCGGCCTCGGCCTGGCGCCCTGCGTGCTGGCCGACCCCCGCGGCATGGTGACGACGCCCTGGGACATGATGCTGAACCAGATGGCGGAGGAGGCGCGCGGCGCCGCGCGCCACGGCTCCTGCGGCATGGGCCTGAACGAGACGGTGACGCGGCATGAGGCCGGGTTCACCTTGGTGGCCGGCGACCTCGGCCACCCCGCCCGCCTGGCCGATGCCCTGCACGCAATCAGCACGCGCTGGGTGCCGGCGCGGCTGGCGGCGCTGGGCCTGCATCCCGCCCCGGCCTGGCAGGCGCGGCTGGACAGCGCCGGGGTGCAGGACGCCTTCCTGGCTGCCGCAGCCGCCTTCGCCGCCGACGTGCCGATGGTCCGGGACGCCATCGCTGCCCACCCCGGCCCCGTGCTGTTCGAGGGCGCGCAGGGCCTGCTGCTGGACGCGGCGCACCGCTGGTTCCCGCACGTCACGCGCAGCCGCACCGGCCTGACCAACGTGGCCGCGCTGGCGCAGGAGGCCGGGATCGGCGCGCTGGACGTGACCTACGCCACCCGCGCCTACGCCACCCGCCACGGCGCCGGGCCGTTCCCGCGGGAGGCCGCGCTGTCCTACCCCGACGCCACCAACGTGCCGAACCCCTGGCAGGGCACGCTCCGCTTCGGCGAGTTGGACTTGGACGTGCTGGACAAGGCCGTGGCGGCGGACGTGGCGGCCTCCCCGCTGTCGGTGTCGCACCGGATCGCCGTGACCTGCATGGACCAGGCAGGGAACGGTGTGCGGTTCTGGCAGGGCGGCGCACCCCATGCCGGTGGGCCGGATGCGCTGCTGGCCGCGGCGCATGGGCTGGCGGGCGGGGCGGGCCTGGCCAGCTACGGGCCGACCCGGGATACGCTGCGGGGCGGGTAGGCCCTGCCGTTATGCATCCCGCGGGTGGGTGGACGGCAGGGCGATGCCGGGCTATCGCGCAACCGCAGTCTGGTCCCCGCCCGTCCAGGGTGCACCCACAGCCTGGCAGCGTCCAAAAGGGGTCAATCAGTGTCCGGTATCGAACCCTCCCCGACCCCAGCCCCTTTCGCAAACGAACACTGGCGGGCCGCCATCCAGCATGAGGCGCACGTGGCTGAGCCGCCGCGCCAGGTGACGCAGCAGGAGTGGGAGCAGACGCAGATCAGCGGCGACGTGTCCTACCTGGAGGCCGGGCCGCCGGACGGCGTGCCGGTCGTGTTCCTGCACGGCATCGGCGGTGGGGCGCGCAGCTTTCTGCCGCAGCTTGATGGGCTGCGCGATGCCTGGCGGGTGATCGCCTGGGACATGCCGGGGCATGGCGGGTCCACGCCGCTGGAGCTTGTCAGCGTGGACTCGCTGACGGCGGCGCTGGCGGGCTTCCTGCGGGAACTCGGTTTGGACCGCCCGGTGCTGGTGGGCCACAGCCTCGGCGGGATATTGGTGCAGCGGTTGCTGTCCCTGCAGCCGGATGCCGCCGAGGCCGTCGTGCTGGCGCAGACGAGCGCCGTGTTCGGCAGCGCCGACCCGGCCTGGGCGGAGGACTTCATCCGTACCCGGCTCGCCCCGCTGGATGCCGGGCACGGCATGATGGAACTTGCGCCGGGGCTGGTGGCGGAATTGGCCGGGGACGACCCGGACCCGGACGGCATGGCGCTGGCGCGCGAGTGCTTCGCGCGCACGCCGGACAGCACCTACCGGGACATGGTGCTGGCCTTGCCGGGCTTCGATCAGCGTGCAGCGCTGGCCGGCATCGGGGTGCCGGTGTTGGTCTTGGCGGGCAGCAAGGACTCCAACGCCCCGCCCACTGGAATGCGCCGCATGGCGGACCGCATCCCAGGGGCATCCTACGTAGAGCTGGCCGGGGCTGGACATTTGGCCCACCTGGAGCAGCCGACCGCATTTAATGCGGCGTTGCGGGGATTCCTGGGAGTGCTGAAGGGTTCAATCCCCGCCTCGTGACGGCCGCCGTTCACATCAGGAACGCGCCCACCAGCACCGCCGCCGCCAGCAGCGCCCGCGCCGCCTCTCCGGCAGGCGTGACCGCGACGCTCACCGCCAATGGCCCGGTATGAAGCGGCCCCAACGGTTGTAGTGCGCCGGCACCCACAAGGGCGGGCGAGGGCCTGCATAGTATCCCGGCGCCGGAGGCGGCACGAACACGACCGAGGCACGCCAGCCCGGACGCCAGCCCCAGCGGGTCCAGTAGGCATGGGCCGGCTGCGCCGTCCCGGCCGCCACGATCCCGATCACCGCTGCCACCGCCAACCGCATCATTGCACCGGCCTCCCTGCCATCAACAGAGGCCATTCTACTGCCCGCGTGTTGCAGCGGGATGTCCCGAATGTAACGAAGGTTGATCCGCTGGCGCCTGGCCCGGGGGGCTTACCCATCCCGTGTCGGCGTCCCGATCCTGCCGGGCGCGCATCCGCCCGGGATCGGCACCCCGACGCCACCATGATTGCGGCCGGTCTCCGACCGGGACCGCTGCCCCGGCCGCAGCAGGCCGTCATGTCCGGCGCCGCTCCGGGCCAAGCTGTTGCCCCGCGCGGCATGCCCCTGCCATCCCCTGCAGGCGCGGAAATGCTGGCGATGCTACCCTCAAGCCGATGCGGGCAGGCCGCCTGCAAGGTGCGGGTGCCGTCGGGCAGATCCCCCCCGCCGTCCGGCAGCGGCCCCGCTTCAGGTAGGCGCAACCTCCGTTCAGGCCGGTGCGCGCCGGGAGGGGAGTGGTGTCCCGCCGCTGTCATCTGCCCAGCTCCGCAAAGCGCGTCAGCCCCGGCGGCTGAGCCGCTTCAGGGTCGCCACCTGCCGCCAGAATGCACCGATCGGCTGCGCCGGGCTGCCCAGCACAACGGCTTTGTCCTCCAAGTCGGAAATCACCCCGGCCTGCGCGCCGATCCGCACCCCGCTGCCGATCCGCAGGTGCTCGGACATGCCGACCTGCCCGCCCATCTGCACGAAGTCCCCGACTTCGACCGAGCCGCTGATGGCCACGTGCGCCGCGAAGGCGCAGCAGCGGCCGACATGGACGTTGTGGGCGATCTGCACGCCGTTATCCAGCCGCGTCCCCGCCCCCAGCACGGTGTCCCGGGTGGAGCCGCGGTCCACCGTGGCGTTCGCCCCGACCTCCACGTCATCCCCGATCAGCACGCGCCCCAGTTGCGGCACCGTCTGGAACCCGGCCTCCGAGATGGCGAAGCCGAACCCTTCCTGTCCGATGCGCGCGCCGGGGTAGATGTAGACGCGCGCGCCCAGGACGGCGTGGGTCACGGTGGCGTTGGCACCTATGCGGCAGTCCTCGCCCAGCACCACGCCGCGGCCGATCACGGCGCACGGCCCGATCACGCACCCGGCCCCGATCTCCGCCCCGTCCCCCACCACCGCCATCGGCCCGACCTCCGCCGAGGGATGGACCGCAGCGTCCGGATGGACGTGCGCGGCGGGATGCACGCCCACCCGGGCCACGGCCTCCGGATGGAACAGCCCGGCCGCCCGTGCCCAGCCGAAATGCGGGTTGCGCGTCACCAGCGCGATCGTCGCGGCCGGCACCTGCGCCGCCAGGTCGGGCGCGACGATCACGGCCCCGGCTTGGGTGGCCGACAGCGCCGCCACGTGCCGGGCATGACCGATGAAGGCCAGGTCCTCCGGACCCGCGCCGTGCAGGCCTGCGACGCCGCGCAGCGTGACCGTCCGCTCCGGCATTGGCGCTCCGATCAGCGCCGCGATCTCAGCCACGTCATGCGGGCCGGTATGGGCGAAAAACCTGGGATGCCCGACATCGTTCCGCATGGCACGCCTCTGTGTTGCAGGGTGGACAGTCGCACGGTGCGGGGACGCGCGGCAATGTCCGCGTCTGGCCAGTCCGCGTCTGGCCAGCCCGCCACGCGTCTGCGAAGCTGCCCGGCGATGATCCCCGTTCCCGCCCGCCTTGGCGCCGTCGTGGCCCTGCACCGCTATCCCGTGAAGTCCATGCAGGCCGACCCCTTGCAGGAGGCCGAGCTGTTTTGGACCGGCATCCATGGGGACCGGCAGCATGCCTTCGTGAAGGCCGACAATGCCACGGCCTTCCCCTGGCTGACCGGGCGCGACCTGCCGGCGCTGGTGCTGCACCGGGCGCGCTACGCCGACCCGGCGGACCCGCGCCGCTCGCGCGTAGAAGTCACCACGCCGGACGGCGCGGCGTTCGACCTGGCCGATGCCGCGTTGGCGGCGCGGCTGGCCGAGGCCGCTGGGCATCCCATCCGCCTGCTGCAGACCGGGCGCGGCGCCTACGACGCGATGCCGGTCTCCGTGCTGGCCACCACCACCGCAGACGCCATTGACAAGTCGCACGGCAGCCCGGTCGGACTGGACCGCTTCCGCGCCAACATCATCGTCCAGCCCGACGACCCCAACCAAACCGACGCGGACTGGTGCGGCCGGACGATGCTGTTCGGCGATGGCCCGGACGCGCCGGCGCTGAGCCTGGACTGGGCTATCCCGCGCTGCGCCATGGTCGCCATTGACGCATTGACGGCAGCCAAGGACCCTGCGGTGCTGCGCACCGTCGTGCAGCGCTTCGGCAACCGCGTCGGCATGTACTGCGCAGTCCACCGGCCCGGCACCATCCGCGTCGGCGACCGGGTGCGCCTGGCCGCCCCCTGATGCGCCCCTACCGTCGTGCTGACCCGCTGCCGCGCTTCATGCTGTTGTATGGCGCGCTGTTCGCCGGCTTCGGCGCGGCGTCCCCGTTCCTGCCGAGCCTGCTGGTGCAGCGGGGGCTGAGCGCCTCCGGCATCGGCATCGTCCTGGCCGCGGGCACTGCGATCCGGCTGCTGGCGGGGCCGCTCGGGTGCCGCGTCGCGGACCGGCTGGGGCAGCGGCGGCAGGTGCTGGCGGCGCTGACTGCCGCCGCCGCCGCCGGAGGGCTGGGCTACCTGCTGCCCGGTATCTGGCCGACGCTGCTGCTGGTGTCTGTCCTGCACGCGGCGCTGCTGGCGCCGCTGGTGCCCTTGGCGGACGCCCTTGCGGTGGAGGCGGCGCCGGAACGCTATGGCTGGATACGCGGCGCCGGGTCGGCGGCTTTCATCCTGGGCACCAACCTGGCTGGGCAGGCAGTGGCGCACCTCGGCCTCGCCAGCGTGCTGTTCCTCAACGCGGGGCTGGTGGCCCTGGCCGCCCTGGCGGCGCTGGCCGTACCCGACGCGGTTGCCGAGCCGGCGCCCCCCGGCCCGCGCGGCAGCCCGCTGGCGCTGCTGCGTCTGCCCGGCTTCGCCCGCCTGATGGGGGTTGCCGCGCTGATCGGCGGCAGCCACGCCCTGCATGACGGGTTCGAGGTGCTGCGCTGGGCCGAGGCCGGCATCGGCCCGGAAACGGCGGGGCTGCTGTGGTCGGAGGCCGTGCTGGCGGAAGTCGTGGTGTTCACCCTCGTCGGCCCGCCGCTGCTGCGCCGGGTCGGCCCGCGCGGGGCGGCGCTGCTGGCGGCAGGGGCGGGCATGGTGCGCTGGGGCGTCACCGCCGTCACCGCCGCGGTGCCGGCGATGGCGCTTGTGGAGCCGCTGCACGGCCTGACCTTCGCGCTGCTGCACCTGGCCTGCATGCGCATGCTGGCCGACCTTGTGCCCCCGCCCCTGGCCGCGACGGCGCAGGCGGCCTACGGCACCGTGGCGGTGGGCGCCACGTCGGCGCTGCTGACGCTGGTGTCCGGGCCGCTGTACGGACAGTTCGGCGCCGGGGCGTTCTGGGGCATGGCGGCGCTGTGCGCGGCGGCGGTGCCGGTGGCGGCCGGGCTGCGGACGCCGGTGCGGCGCGAGGTCGCGGACGTGTTCGATTAGAGGCCTGCCTCGTGCCCGGCCTTGTCATGGCCTGGCACGCACTTTGCTCTGCCCAAACCGGCGCGGCTATGTGAACCTTGCTCGCCAGCACGCCAGCAGAGGATACCAGCGACATGCGCACCAGGACGGCACTCGGACTCATCGCAGCCCTCATGCTGGGCACCGCCGCCCACGCCAAGGAGTGGACCAAGCTCCGCATCGCCACCGAGGGCGCGTTCCCGCCCTACAACATGACCGGCCCCGACGGGAAGCTATCGGGCTTCGAGATTGACTTGGCCGCCGACCTGTGCCGCCGCATGAAGGTCGAGTGCGAGGTCGTCGCCCAGAACTGGGACGGCATCCTGCCCGGTCTGAACGCCGGCAAGTACGACGCCATCATCGCCGCAATGAGCATCACACCCAAGCGCATGGAGGTCATCAGCTTTTCCATCCCCTATGTCGCCAGCCCCACGGTGTTCGCCACGACGAAGGGCAGCGGCCTGGCCGGCCTGCCCGGCGACGGCGTGCGGCTGGACCTGGGCGACACCGCCGTGGCCAAGCCCGCCATGGACGCGCTGCGCGCCAAGCTGCGCGGCAAGGTCGTCGGCGTGCAGGTCAGCACCATCCAGGCCGACCTGCTGAACACCTACTTCAAGGGCGACGTGGACATCCGGACCTACAAGACCGCCGAGGAGTTCTTCCTGGACCTGGCTGCCGGGCGGGTGGACGCCGTGCTGGGCGCCGCCGCGCTGATCCAGGGCGCGATGGACACGCCGGACGGCAAGAACCTCGTGCTGACCGGCCCGCTGTTCGGCGGCGGTCCCATCGGCATCGGCTCCGGCATCGGGCTGCGCAAGACCGACCCCGAGCTGAAGGAGATGCTCGACACCGCCATCAAGGCGTCGGCCGCGGATGGCACCTTGGGGCGGCTGACGATGCAGTGGTTCAAGATTGACCTGGTGCCGCCGGCGCTGAAGCCGCAGTAGGCCAGACCCGGGATAAACCGGGATGGACCTCTCGGCGCTCCCGCTGCTCGGCTTCGGGCCGGGCGGCTGGGGTGGGCCGCTGCTGCGCGCGGCGGGCACGACGGTGCTGGTATCCGTGACGGCGTTCCTGCTCGGCCTGCTGCTGGGCGCTTTGGGGGCCTGGGCCAAGCTGTCGCGCTCGCGCATCGCGGCTGGGCTGGCCACGGCATACACCACGGTCCTGCGCGGCGTGCCCGACCTGCTGGTGATCTACCTGTTCTACTTCGGCGGCAGCCAGGTGCTGACCGGCATCGGTCGGCTGTTCGGCGGCGAGGGCTTCGTGGGGCTGAGCGGCTTCGCCGCCGGGGCGCTCGCGGTGGCCGTGGTGTCCGGCGCCTACCAGACCGAGGTGCTGCGCGCCGCCATCCTCGCCATCCCGCGCGGCCAGTCGGAGGCCGGGCGCGCCCTGGGCCTCCGCCCCGGCCTGGTTGTGCGCCTGGTGCTGGCGCCGCAGGTGCTGCGCGTGGCGCTCCCCGGACTAGGCAACGTCTGGCAGATGGTGGTGAAGGAATCTGCCCTGGTCAGCGTGACCGGCCTGGTAGAGCTGATGCGCCAGGTCGGCATCGCCGCCGGCTCCACCCGACGCCCCTTCGAGTTCTACCTGACCGGCGCCGCCATCTACCTGGCGCTGACCACCGTGTCCGGCCTGGCCTTCGCTTGGATGGAGCGGCGGTCGGAGCGTGGAGCGGCCCGCATCGCCCCTGCAACGTCCGGACGCCCCGCCTGATGCTGCCCGACCTGCCCTTCCTGGGAGAGGTCATGGCGCGGCTGCTGCCGGGCCTGCCGCTGACCTTGCTTTTGGCCGGAATGTCGGTCGGCATTGGCGCGGTGCTGGCGCTGGGACTGGCGCTGCTGCGGGGCACGTCCCGGATCGGGGCGGCGCTGGTGGGGATTTACGTGTTCGTGCTGCGGGGCTCGCCGCTGCTGGTGCAGCTGTTCCTGATCTACTACGGCCTCAGCCAGTTCCCTTCGGTGCGCGGCTCGGCCCTGTGGCCGTTCCTGCGCCAGCCCTTCTGGTGCGCCATCCTGGCCCTGAGCCTGAACACCGCCGCCTATGGGTCCGAGGTCATTCGCGGCGGCCTGCGCGCCGTGCCGCCCGGCCCGGTCGAGGCCGCCCGCGCCCTTGGCCTGTCCGGCGTGCGCTTGTACGGCTTGGTCGTCCTGCCGCTGGCCCTGCGCCGGGCGCTGCCGGCCTACGGCAACGAGGTCGTCATCATGGTGAAGTCCACGGCCCTGGCCAGCGTCGTGACCCTGATGGAGCTGACCGGCATCGCCCACGACATCATCGGCGAGACCTTCCGCGCGTTCGAGGTGTTCCTGTGCGCCGGGGCGATCTACCTGGCGCTGAACAGCCTGATCGCGCGGGGCGTGTCGCTGCTGGAGCGGCGGCTGTCGCCGGGGGTGTAGGGCGGGGCTGCTGGACAACTTGGGACACAGAGGCTCGTCCGCGGCAGAACTCCTGGGCCATTGCCCCCCGGCACCGCCAAAGCCTCAGCGGCTCTCGCCTTCTGCGATGAGCATTGCTCCCAATTCCAAGACCCTGACGTAGTCAGGATTGTCCTTGAGGGCTTTGCCCCAAAATGTCTGCAACGCCGAGTGCAGTTCAATCTCCTGCTCGACCCGCCCGGGGAACCTGTCCCTGCCGCCTCACGCCTGCCGCGTTCAAAGCACTCCGGTTCCAGAGCTGGACGCAGACGGGTTGTGAGGCAGCCGGACTCAGTTGATCTTCCACCCCTCGGTCCCGTGCCGGGTGAAGTGGCAGGTCATCACCCGCCCGTCCTGCTGCTGCAGCGCGCGGATCACGTCCATGCGGCGCTCCGGGCGGACCAGCAGGGTCACGAAGCCGCCGCCGCCCGCGCCGGACACCTTGCCCGCCCGCGCCCCGGCGTCCATCGCTGCCTGCACCACGCCATCTATGTGCCCGGTGGTCACGTTGTCGGCCAGGCGCTTCTTGCTGTCCCAGCTCCGCCTCATGCACGACGCGAACCGGTCGAAGTCGCCGCGCAGCAGGCACTCCTTCATCACGTAGGCGTCCTGCTTGATGGCGTGCATGGCGTCCAGCGTCGTGCCGCCGTGCCGGGTCAGGTTGTCCGTCTGCTCCTGGATGATGCGCGCCGACGACCGCGACACCCCGCTGTCGAACAGCACGAGCGAGGTCTCCATCTCCGAGATGATCCAGTTCTTGATCCGCAGCGGGTTCACGATGACCCGGTCCTCCGGATGGAACTCCATGAAGTTCACGCCGCCGAAGGTCGCGGCATACTGGTCCTGCCGCCCGCCGCCCAGACCCGCGTCAATCCGCTCGATCTCGAAGGCCAGGTGCGCGATCTCGTATTCGCCCAGCGGCAGGTTCAGCCACTCGACGAACGCCTTGACCAAGGACACCACCATCGTGCTGCTGGTGCCCAGGCCCGACCCGGGCGGCGCGTCGCAGAAGGTCGTCATCGTGCAGGGCAGGGGACGCCCGCCGTTGAAGTCCCGCACGATGCGCCGATACACCGCGCGGTGCAGGACCAGCGGGCAGCCCTCCATGCCGCCGTCCGCCATGCCCTCCCACGCCTGGTCCAGGTCGGACGCTACGCAGCGGACCCGGCCGTCGTCCGACGGCTCCAGGATCGTGTAGGCATACAGGTCTATGGTGACGTTCAGCACGGCCCCGCCATGCTCGTCGCAATAGGGCGACACATCGGTGCCGCCGCCGGCCAGGCCCAGCCGCAAGGGGGCGCGGGAGCGCACGATCATCAAGCAGCCTTTGGTTGAGGGGCGAGCAGGGCGTCGAAGCCACGCAGCCGTCCGGCCCAGACGTAGTCCTGCAGCACCCGCTGCCGGGCGGCGGCGCCGATGCCGGGGCAGCCGGGTGCCGACAGACAGGCGGCGGCGAAGTCCGGGGCGGTGGCGGCCAGCAGCACCTCCGTGCCGGGGCGGGCCTGTATGCCCTCCAGCGCGTCCGGCGTGACCACGACGGGGCGGGCCATGGCCATGGCCTCCAGCACCTTGTTCTGGATGCCGCGGGCGATCCGCATGGGCGCCACGCAGGCGGTGGCATGGGCGACGTATGGGCGCACGTCGGGCACCCGTCCGGTCACGGTCACGCCCGGCCCGGCCAGGGCCTGCACCTGCGGCGCGGGGCTGGAGCCGACGATGTGGAAGGCGGCGTCCGGCTCCGTCCGCCGGATGATGGGCAGGATGGTCCCGGCGAACCAGGCGGCGGCGTCCATGTTGGGCGGGTAGTCCATCGTCCCCGTGAAGACGTAGTTGGGGCGGTCCGTGGGATAAGGGGCGTCCGTCGGCGCCGCCGGGTCGAAGTAGGCGGCGTCCACCCCGCTGCTGATGGCGCGGATTCGCCCGGCCTGGTCTGGATGGAGCCGCGCGAACAACTGCGCTTCCTCGGCGGAGACGAAGGTGCTCCAGTCCAGGTCCCGCGCGATCCGCCCTTCCAGCGCCGCGGTGCGCCGCCACTCCCGCCGGTGGACCCAGCGCATCGGGCCACTGCCTGCGTCCGCATAGGCTCGCCATTTCTCGGAGTCCACGTCGGCCAGGTCGCACAGGCTGACGCGCTGCCGCCCCAGGAGGTCGAGCACATAGGGCGCCATGTTGGAGGAGCAGATGAACACGGCCTCGGGCCGCACATCCTGCATCACCCGGCGCACCCAGCCGGCCAGGCCGCGGTCCCGGTAGAAGGTGACGCTCAGCGGCTCCCCGGTCAGCAAGCCCGTCAGGCACGTCAGCTTGGCCCGGCGGCGGTCCAGCAATGCGAAGTGGCTGTCAGCGCATAGCGCCTGCACGGCAGGGATGTGCTCCTGGTCCCGCGGGTCGTCCACCAGGCAGCCGAGGTGGACGTCATGGGACTGGCGCAGGTGCCGCAGAATTTGCAAGGGCCTGATCTTCTCGCCCTTGATCGGCGGGTAGGGGATGCGCTGGGTCAGGAACAGCAGGGGAGGCATCGGACCGCCATCGGAAGGTGCGCCGCTATACAGGCTGGCGGGGACCGCCGGAAGGGCGGGCCATGCGGGCCGCCGCAGCCGTCCGGGCCTACGACGCTTCCTCCTCCACCGCCGTCTGCGCCGTGTCCTGCCCGCCGCCGGCCTGCGCCGCCAGCGCGTGCCCGGCGGCGACAGCTCCCAGGCACAGCAGCACGGACACTGCCACGTTCGCCAGCCCGCGCCCCCAGGCCCCCGCCCGCAGCAGGTCCAAAGTCTGTAAGCTGAATGACGAGAACGTCGTGAAGCCCCCGCACACGCCCACCATCACGAACAGCCGCAGCCACTCCGGCGCCGGGTGCCGCCCGCCTTGCAAGGTCAGCGTGCCAAAAAACCCGATCAGAAACGACCCGGCGACGTTGATACCCACCGTGCCCCAGGGCAGGTTCCGGCTGTAGGGCGCTGCCCAGACCGCAACCCAATAACGCCCGACGCTGCCCAGCGCGCCGCCCAGTGCGATCCACACGGTTTCGGTCACGCCAGCACCTCGCGGACCACGCCAGCGTGCCGGACGGCGCGGTCCACCCACACCCCGGCGGCGGCCACCGCGGGCGCGAGGTCGAAGGCAGCCTCCAGTTCCGGCCCAGCTCCCGGCCCAGCCGCCAGCACGTCCTGCAACGTGGCCCCGGTCCGCCGCACCTCGTCTGCCGCGTGCTCGATCAGCTCATGCGCCGCGGCCCGTCCCAGCCGAGGCGCCAGCCGTGCCGCCGCGGCGTCCGCGAACAGAAGGCCTCGCGTCGTGCCGATGTTGGCCATCATGCGCGCGGCATCCACCTGCAAACCCTCCGCCAGCGCCTGGGCTTCCCGCAGCGCCCCCGCCGCCAGGCCGAACAGCGGCGGCAGCGCGTGCCACTCCGCGTGCCACGCCCCGGCGGGACGCTCATGCGCCGCAGCCATGGCGTTGAACAAGGTCAGCACATGGCCCTGGCCGGCAGAGTGGCAGGCCAGGATGACGGTGGACGACACCGGGTTGCGCTTGTGCGGCATGGCGGACGACCCGCCGCGGCCGGGCACATGCGGCTCCGACACCTCGCCCACGTCGGTCGAGGCCAGGCTGGACACATCCGTCGCCATCTTCGCCAGCGCGCCCAGCAGGTGCAGCAGCCAAGCCCCGGTCTCCGCCATGCGCCCCCGCAGCGCGTGCCAGGCCAGGGGCGCGGCGACGAGGCCCAGTTCGCGCGCGAACGCCTCCTGCACCGCCGGGCCATCCGTGCCGAGGGATGCCAGGGTGCCCACAGGACCACCCAGCGATGCCGTCAGCACCCGCGTCCGCAGCCCGGGCAGCGCCGCCGCGGCGTCCGCCACGCCCGTCAACCAGACCGCGGCCTTGTAGCCGAATGTGATCGGTGCCGCATGCTGGCCGTAGGTCCGCCCGACGCAGGGCGTGGCCCGGTGCGCCACCGCCAGCGCCGACAGCCCGGACAGCACCCCATCCAGCTCCGCTGCCAGCAGCACTAGCGCCCGGCGCATCTGCAGCACCATCGCCGTGTCCAGGATGTCCTGCGTGGTCGCGCCCTTGTGGAACGACCGCGCCAGCTCCGGCGGCAACCGCGCCTGCACCGCTGCGATGAACGGGATGGTCGGCACCCCGGCTACCGCCGTCTGCACGCCCAGCGCCGCCACGTCCAGCGTGCCCGCATCCACCGCGGTGATGGCCCCGGCCAGCCCCTCCGGCGCCAGGCGCAGCCGGGCCTGCGCGCGGGCCAGCGCCGCCTCGGCCTCCAGCATCGCGGCCAGGCGCGCGGTGTCCGAAAAGCATCCCGCCACCTCCGCCGTCGTGAACAGCGGCCCCAGCAGGGCCGAGTCCAGCGGGCAGAAGGTCACGCCGCGGGCCGCAGCCCCAGCGCCGACCGGGCCTCTGCTGGGGTGGCCACCGTGCGGCCGTGGCGCCCGATGGCGTCGGCGGCCATGCGGACCAGCTCGGCGTTGCCGGATGCCAGCCGCTCCCTGCTGGCGCGCACGTTGTCCTCCAGCCCCGTGCGCACCGCGTCCGCGCCGCGGGCCAGCGCCCACTCCATGACGCGGGACTGGTTGGCACCGATGCCGGCGGCGGTCCAGGTGGCGCGCGGCAGCAGCCGGCGGCTCTCGGCCAGCAGGATGTCCAGCAGGTGCTCCTCCGCCGGCATCGCGTTCTTGACCCCCATCACGAATTGCACGTGCGGCGCGTCGTTCATCAGCCCGGCGTCCACCAGCCGCCGCGCCCCGTGCAGGTGGCTGAGGTCGAACACCTCGATCTCCGGCAGCACCTCGTGCTCCTTCATGCGGGTGGCCAGGTCCACGACCAGGGCGGGCGCATTCTCATACACGATGGTCGGGAAGTTGACGGACCCGGTGGATAGGCTGGCCATGTCCGGGCGATGCACCAGGCTGTTGCCCCGCGCCGCCTGGTCCCGCCCGCGCCCGCCGGTGGAGAACTGCACGATCATGCCGGGGCAGTGCCTCGCAATACCCTCCTGCACCTGGCGGAACAGCTCCGGGTCGGATGACGGCGTCTCGTCTGGGTTGCGGACGTGTATGTGGACCAGGGCGGCCCCGGCCTCATACGCCCCGTGCGTGCTTTCCACCTGCTCGGCCACGGTGATCGGCACGGCAGGGTTGTCCGCCTTGCGCGGGACGGAGCCGGTGATGGCGACGGCGATGGTGACTGGCTTCATGGCGCTGGCCTCTAAACGTCGAAGAACACGGTCTCTTGCGGGCCTTGCAGGTGGATGTCGAACACATAGGCCGGCATCCCGTCCCGCTCCTCCCGCCGGGCCACCAGCGTGTCGCGCCGGGGGTGGCCGACGATGGCCAGCACGGGGTCGGCGGCGTTCGCCGCGGCCTCGTCGGCGAAATACATGCGGGTGGACAGGCCGATGTTCATGCCGCGCGACGCCAGCCACAGGTTGACGTGCGGCGCCATCGGACGCCCGTGCCGCCCGGACACCGCGCCGGGCTTTACGGTCTCGAAGCTCCAAACACCCGTGCGGAAGTCCGTGCCGGTGCGGCCCCAGCCGTGGAAAGCGGGGTCGAGCGGACGGTCTTGCTGGTCTGCCGGGTGGTTGTAGCGCCCGGCGGCGTTGGCCTGCCACAACTCCACCAGCACATCGGTGCAGAGCGCCCCGGCGCCGTCCAGGATGCGCCCCTCGATCCGGATGCGCTCGCCTGCCGCGTCCGGCCCGGCCATCACGCGGCCAAGGTCCTGGCCGAAGATGTCCAGCCCGGCCTGGGAGGGGATCAGCCCGATATGGACGTAAGGCCCGGCAGTCTGGCTTGCGGTCTCGTGCAGCCGGACGGCGCTGGCAGGTTTGATGAAGGCGACCATGCCCGCTAGTTCCCTTGCAGCTTGTTCTCGAACACTGTGGAGCGCCGGCCCCGCAGCACGATGTCGAAGCGGTAGGCCAGGCTGTCCAGCGGCACCGCGGCGTCGAAGTCCAGCGACGCCACCAGCCGCATGCGCGCCGCCTCGTCCGGAATGGTGGAAAGTATCTGGTCGCGCGGGATCAGCGGATCGCCTTCGAAGTACATCTGCGTAATCAGCCGCTGCGCGAAGCCCGATCCAAACAGCGAGAAGTGGATGTGCGCCGGCCGCCAGGAGTTGACGAAGTTCCGGAACGGATACGCGCCGGGCTTCACGGTGCGGAAGGCGTAGTGCCCGTCCGCATCCGTCATCATGCGCCCGCAGCCGCCGAAGTTGGGGTCTATGGGCGCCAGATAGGTGTCGTTGACATGCCGGTAGCGCCCGCCGGCATTGGCCTGCCAGACCTCGATCAGCGTGTGGGGCACGCCGCGCCCGTTCTCGTCCCGCACCCACCCATGCACGACCGTACGCTCCCCGATGGGTTCGCCGCCATGCGCGTAGTTGCGGATGAGGTCGTCGTCCAGCGGCCCCAGTGCATCGTGCCCGAAGCGTGGCCCCGTCACCTCGGACAGCGAGTTCTGCAGCGAGAACAACGCCAGCCGCGGGGAGCGCAGGACCGTGCTCTTGTAGTCCGGCGTGAAGGCCGGCGGCTGCAGGGTCCGGTCGCGCTGGATGAACTCGTCGGTGTGGCTCATGCGCCTGCCTCCTTCATGCGTCGCCCCCAAAGGATTGGAAGTGCCGCGCCATGCGGGCGGCGTCGGGTGTGATGCCCGTGAACAGCCGGAATGCCTCGACCGCCTGGAACACCGCCATCCCGCCGCCGTCCAGCGTGGGGGCGCCCAGGGCGCGGGCCTGGCGCAGCAGCTCGGTTTCCAGCGGGAAATAAACGATCTCCGCCACCCACAGGTCCGGACGCAACAGGGCCGGCGGCACCGGCGACCCCGGCAGCTTGGCCATGCCCACCGGCGTCGTGTTGATGACCCCGTCCGCACCCGCCAGCGCCGCCGCCAGGTCGTCCGTGGCCGCCGCACGCCCCGGCCCGAACCGCTCGCACAGGCTACCGGCCACACGCGCCGCACGGCCCGCATCGGTGTCGAAGACCGATAGGTGCCCGGTTCCCAAGGTCAGCGCAGCATAGGCCACCGCCGACCCGGCGCCGCCCGCGCCCACCTGCACCACCCGGTCCCGCTTGGCGTCCGGCAAGCCCCGCCGGAAGTTCTCGGCAAAGCCCCACCAGTCCGTGTTGTGCCCCACCCGGCGCCCGTCCCGCAGCACGACGGTGTTCACCGCCCGCAGCACCCGGGCGTCGTCCGACAGCTCGTGCAGCAGCGGGATGACGGCCTGCTTGCAGGGATAGGTGATGTTCAGGCCGGTGAACCCCATGCGCTCTGCGGCAGTCAGCAGGTCCGGCAGGGCGTCGGCAGCCAGACCCAGCGGCTCCAAGTCCAGCTTCTGATACAGGACGCGCAGGCCCTGCTCATCGCCCTCCCGCTCGTGCAGGGCCGGGGTGCGGGAGCCTTGGATGCCGGAGCCGATCAGGCCGAGCAGATGGTGGCCGCCAGCATGGCCCCGGGATGTCTCAACCAATTGTGCGTGCCTCCATGCACAGCCCGCCGGTATGCGGGTTACGCCCGGCTTGCCCCCCTGTGCGTCCCGGCGCTATGGACCCATGAGTTGAACCTAGTCAACAAAGATCAGCCCGGTTCGACGGGTGGGCAGGAGGGACGGCATGGCGGTCAATAAGGTGTACTCCGATGCCGCGGCGGCGCTGGCCGGTGTGTTGCGGGACGGCATGACGATCATGTCCGGCGGCTTCGGCCTGTGCGGCATTCCCGGCGTGCTGATCGCCGCCATCCGGGACAGCGGCGTCACGGGCCTGACCATCATCAGCAACAACGCAGGCGTGGACGGCGCCGGGCTGGGCCTGCTGCTGGAAGCCCGGCAAGTCCGCAAGATGGTGTCCTCCTACGTCGGCGAGAACAAGGAGTTCATGCGCCAGTACCTCGCCGACGAACTGGAGATCGAGTTCAATCCGCAGGGCACGCTGGCCGAGCGCATCCGCGCGGGCGGCGCGGGCATCCCCGCGTTCTTCACCCGCACCGGCGTCGGCACCAAGATCGCCGAGGGCAAGCTGGAGCAGGAGTTCGACGGCAAGCGGTACGTCATGGAGCGCGGGCTGTTTGCCGACCTCGCCATCATCCACGCCTGGCGCGGCGACACCGAGGGCAACCTAGTTTACCGGATGACCGCCCGCAACTTCAACCCGATGATGGCCACCGCCGCTCATATGACGGTGGCCCAGGTCGAGGAGCTGGTCCAGCCCGGCGAACTCGACGGCGACCACATCGTGACCCCCGGCATCTTCGTGAAGCGCATCGTCCCCGTGCCCGGCGTCGAGAAGCGCATCGAGCAGCGCACCACCCGCAAGCACCTGCAGGAGGCTTAACCGATGGCCTGGACCCGCGATGAGATGGCTGCCCGCGCCGCGCGCGAGCTGACCGACGGCATGTATGTGAACCTGGGCATCGGCATCCCGACCCTGGTCGCCAACTTCATCCCCCCCGGCATAGACGTGCAACTGCACAGCGAGAACGGGATGCTCGGCATCGGCGCCTTCCCCTACGAAGGGGAGGAGGACGCCGACCTCATCAACGCAGGCAAGCAGACCGTCACCAAGCTGCCGACGACCGCGTTTTTCGACAGCGCCGCGTCGTTCGCGATGGTCCGCGGCGGGCACATCGCCATCAGCATCCTGGGCGGCCTTCAGGTGGCGGAGAACGGCGACCTGGCGAACTGGATGGTGCCGGGCAAGATGGTGAAGGGCATGGGCGGCGCAATGGATTTGGTGGCCGGCGTGCCGCGCGTTGTCGTGCTGATGGAGCACACCGCCAAGGGCGAGCCGAAAATCCTCAAGCAGTGCAGCCTCCCGCTGACCGGCCAGGGCGTCGTGAACCTGATCGTGACCGATTTGTGCGTGTTCGACGTGCTGCCGGATGGCGGCGGCCTCGTCCTGGTGGACCTGGCGCCGGGCGTGACGGTGGATGAGGTGCGGGCCAAGACGGAAGCTGGCTTCGCGGTTCACCACGACTTGCAGGCGCGCGCGGCGTAGGGTGCCGCCGGGGCGCCGCCAGGCAGGCGGCCGGCCCCGGCGGCATCAGGAGCACACACCATGAGCGACACCACGAAGACGCCCGGCCTGCCTGGGATCGAAGCCGCTGCGGTCTCCCCTGATGCAGTCGTAAGCCTCTGGTCCAGTTGGGTGGAAAAGGCGTCCGGCCAGGCCCAGGCGATGATGCAGCCTGTGGCCGGCAACTGGGACGCGATGGCCGGCACGGTGATGTCCGACAGCCTCGACCAGATCCGCAAGGCCGTGGCGGACGACGCGACGTTGCGGCAGCTCGACCAGATGTGGAACGCCAACCCGCTGCGGGACGTGGTGCCGGTGGACTGGGCCGCGGTGTCCGCGGCGCTCCGCACGGTGTGGCTGCGCGCGCTCCGCAACCCCGGCACGCTGGCCAAGGCCGCCGTGGACATGAACGCAGCCGTGCTCCGCGCCGCCGCCGATGCTTGGGCGGATGCGACCCGCGCCTGGATGGCCGGCGCGGCCCCGGCCCCTGCCGCGCCGAAGGGCGCCGACAAGCGCTTCGCCGCCGCCGACTGGCACGCCAACCCCGCCTACCGCACGCTGAAGGACGCCTACCTGCTGGCGTCCGACTGGCTGATGACGCAATCGGACGCGGACGACCTCGACCCTGCCGAGCGCCAGCGCCTGCAGTTCCACCTGCGCCAGTTCGTGGACGCCACCAGCCCGGCGCTGATGCTGATGGGCAACCCCGTCGCCCTGCGCCGCGCGGTGGAGACCGGCGGCGCCAGCGTCGCCACCGGACTGCAGAACCTGATGGCCGACCTGAAGGAAGGCCGGCTGAGCATGGTGGACGAGGCGGCGTTCGCGCCCGGCCGCAACCTGGCGCTGTCGCCGGGCAAGGTGGTCCATCGCAACAAGCTGATCGAGTTGATCCAGTATTCGCCCACGACAGACACCGTCCACGCCGTCCCGCTGCTGATCCTGCCGCCCTGGATCAACAAGTTCTACATCCTGGACCTGCAGCCCAAGAACAGCATGGTCGCGCACCTGGTCGCGCAGGGCTTCACCGTCTTCATGGTGAGCTGGCGCAACCCGGACGAGAGCATGGATGGCACCACCATCGAGGATTACATGGACCTTGGCCCGCTGGAGGCCAGCGATGTCGTGCGGGAGATAACCGGGTCCGAGACGGTCAACGTCATGGGCTACTGCATCGGCGGCACGCTGCTGGCCATGACGCTGGCCTACCTCGCCAACAAGGGCGACGCGCGGTTTGGCTGCGCGACCTTCATGGTCTCCCTGCAGGACTTCACCCGCGTCGGCGACAGCGCCGTGTTCATGGACGACCCGGCGGTTGACCTGGTCGAGCAGCAGATGCTGGAGCGCGGCTACCTGGACAGCCGCAGCATGTCCAACATGTTCAACCTGCTGCGCTCCAACGACCTGATCTGGTCCAACGTCGTCAACAACTACCTGATGGGCCAGAAGCCCCCGGCATTCGACCTGCTGTACTGGAACAGCGACGGCACCCGCATGACCCGCGCGGCCCATAGCTGGTATCTCCGCAACACCTACAAGGAGAACAACCTGGTCCACCCCGGCAAGGTCGAGCTGAAGGGGGAGAAGCTGGACCTGGGCCGCATCACGCTCGACGCCTACGCCGTGGGGGCCGAGAAGGACCACATCGTTCCCTGGGACGCGGCGTGGCGGATCACGCAGTTGGTGGGGGGCGAGGTGCGCTACGTCCTGGCCAGCAGCGGCCACATCGCCGGCATCATCAACCCGCCCGGCGGCAAGGGCATCTATTGGACGGCCGAGCCGGGCCAGCGGTTCCCCGACGCGGACGCCTGGAAGCAGGCCACGGCGAAGCACGACGGAAGCTGGTGGCAGGACTGGACGGCCTGGCTGGCCCCACGGTCGGGCGAGAGGTCGGCACCCCCGCCGCTGGGCAGCAACGCGCACCCGGCGATGGAGGACGCGCCCGGGACCTACGTGCTGCAGAAGTACTGAAGCGCGTCGGCGGTCCTGGTGCCGCTCAGCAGGTTGAGGCCAGGGCCGCCCGCAGCCGGTCCCAGTCTGCCTTCGGACCTGGGATGCCGAAGCGCAGCCGGGTTGGAGCCTCCGCGAACGGGCGGACAAGAATGCCGGCTCGGCCCAGGCGGTCAGCCCAGTCCGCGGCGTCCGGCGTGTCGGTAAGGCGGAATAGATGCGTTCCGCCAAGGACCTCCATGCCGGCATGGACGAGCAGATTGTCCAGGGCAGCAGCGTCGGCTTTCAGGCGGCACCCCGCATCCAGCCGCCAGGCGGTGTCTGCCAGGGCGGCGGTGCCGATGTGAAGCGCCGGGCCGCCGACCGCCCAGGGGCCAAGAGCGGTGCGTATGCGCGCGGCCAGCGCCGGCTCGGCCAGAGCGAAGCCCAGGCGCAGCCCGGCCAACCCATATGCCTTGCCGAATGAACGCAGCACGACGACGCCGGGCAGCGGCAGGTGCGGGGCCAGGCTGTCCGCCGGCGCGAAGTCGGCAAACGCCTCGTCCACCACAAGCAGGCCATGCCGCCTTGCGAGCGCAAGCAGGCCCCGGACGGGGATGCGCCGGCCATCAGGGTTGTTCGGGTTGCAGAGAACAAGTGCGCTTGCTCCCTCTCCCTCCGAGAGAGGGTTGGGGTGAGCGAGGCCACATGGACCATCCTCAAGTAATGCGGGACCGGTCTGCTGCCGGCGCAGCCGGTTCTTGCCGTTTCCCTCACCCCAACCCTCTCCCGGAGGGAGAGGGGGAAGCGTCAACACCCGCACCTCCGCCCCGCCGGCCCGCCACGCCGCCGCGTGCTCGGCATAGGTCGGCCCCAGCACCGTCACCTCACGCTGCGGCAGCAGCAGCGGTAGCAGGCTGATCAGCACCTGGGTGCCCGGCGCAGCCACCACCATCGCCGGGTCGCGCACGCCGTAGGCCGTGGCGGCGGCGGCTTGCAACGCATCCAGCGCCTCCGGCTCCGGCAGGCGAGTCAGGGCATCCGGCGGGGACGCCGGCGCCGGGTAGGGCACAGGGTTGATGCCGGTGGACAGGTCCAGGAACGGCCACGGCGCATCCGGCCACCGCCGCCGGGCAGCGAGCAGGCGGCCGCCATGTTCGATCCCCGCCGCGCCCTGGTGTATCGCTGCCGTGATGCCCGACTCCATCCCCTTCTCCGGCCTGGTCGCCGTGGCGCTGCTGCTGGAGGCCGCGGCGGGATACCCCGGCCCGCTGTTCCACGCCATACGCCACCCGGTCGTCTGGGCCGGCGCTCTGATCGGCTGGCTGGACCGCACCCTGAACCTGGACGGCCTGCCGCCAGGCATCCGCCGCCAACGCGGCGTCCTGGCCGTCGCGGTCCTGCTCATGGCCAGCGCCGGCCCGGCGTGGGCGCTGCAAGCCGTCCTGCCCTGGCCGCTGCTGGTTGTCCTGGCCGCGGCGCTGCCCGCCCAGCGCAGCCTGCACGCCTACGTGTCCGCGGTCGGCACGGCCCTGCGCAACGGCGGCCTGCCAGCCGGCCGCCGCGCCGTCGCCCATATCGTCGGCCGCAACCCCGACACGCTGGACGAGGCCGCCGTGATCCGCGCCGCCATCGAGAGCCTGGCCGAGAACTTCTCCGACGGCGTTGTCGCCCCCGCCGTCTGGGGCCTGCTGGCGGGCCTGCCCGGCATGGCGGCCTACAAGGCGGTCAACACCGCCGACAGCATGATCGGCCACCTGACGCAGCGGCACCGCGCCTTCGGCTGGGCCGCTGCGCGCTTGGATGACGTGGTGAACCTGCCGGCCTCCCGCCTGTCCGCCCTGTGGCTGGTCCTGGCCGCCTGCCTGCACCAGGGCGCCCAACCCGGCGCGGCGCTGCGGACAGTGCTGCGCGATGCCCGGCAACACCGCTCCCCCAACGCCGGCTGGCCCGAGGCGGCGATGGCCGGCGCGCTGGGCCTGCGCTTGGCCGGGCCACGCACCTACGGCACGGTGACGGTCGCCGACCCCTGGATGGGCAGCGGCCGGGCGGAGGCGACTCTGGACGACCTTCGCCGCGCCCTGGCCCTGTATCGCACCGCCTGCGCCTTGCAGGCCGGCGCCGTGCTGCTGCTATGGGCCGCCATCAGCGCGCGAGGCTGAGCAGGCGGTCCACGTCCATATGCGCCTCCAGGTGCGCGGCCAGGGCGTCCAGCGCCGCCTCCACCCCGGCATCGTGGTTGCGCCTGGCCGGCGCCGTGCCCAGGCGCCGGAGCCAGGCGTCGCGCTGCGCGTCGTGCGTGAACAGGCCATGCACGTAGGTGCCCTGCACCAGCCCATCCCCGCTGCACGCGCCGTCCGAACGGCCATCGGCATGGCGCAGAAGCGGGGCGGACGTGGCCGGGCCGGTGGTGACGCCAATGTGCATCTCGTAGCCGTGGAACGGCACGCCATCCGTGCAGTCCGTGCCCGCCGCCTCCGCCAGCCGCTTCTCCCCGGTCAGCACGGTGGTCACGTCCAGCAGGCCCAGCCCGGCCACCGCGCCCGCCGGCCCCTCGATCCCCGCCGGGTCCTCGATGCGGGTGCCGAGCATCTGGTAGCCGCCGCACACCCCCAGCACCCGCCCGCCCCGGCGCCGGTGCGTCATCAGGTCCCCATGCCAGCCCGCAGCGCGGAAGGCGTGCAGGTCCGCGATGGTCGCCTTGGAGCCGGGCAGCAGCACCAAATCGCACACCGGCAGCGGCTGGCCCGGCTGCACCATCATCACCTGCACGCCGGGTTCAGACAGCAGCGGGTCCAGGTCGTCGAAGTTGCTGATCCGCGGCAGCACCGGCACGGCGATCCGCAAGGTGGCGCCGGGCCGGCGCGGCGCGTCGCCCAGGTCGGCCGCATCCTCCGCCGGCAGCAGCGCCGCCCCAGCGAAGTGCGGCACCAGCCCCAGCGCCGCCCATCCCGTGCGCGCCGCAATCAGCGCCATCCCTGCGTCGAACAGCGACAGGTCGCCGCGCATACGGTTGACGATGAAGCCCTGCACCATCGCGGCATCCGCCCGGTCCAGCACGGCATGGGTGCCCACCAGGGACGCGATGACCCCGCCACGGTCAATGTCGCCCACCACGACAACCGGCGTGCCGGTGGCGCGGGCGAAGCCCATGTTGGCGATGTCGCCCTGGCGCAGGTTGACCTCGGACGCGCTGCCCGCGCCCTCCACCAGCACGATGTCGGCCTCCCCCTGCATCCGGGCGAAGCTGTCCAGCACATGCGGCATCAAGCTGGGCTTCATGGCCTGGTACTCGCGGGCGCGGGCGGTGGCGTGGATGCGGCCCTGCACGACGACCTGCGATCCCGTCTCGCTCTGGGGTTTCAGCAGCACTGGGTTCATGTGGACACTGGGCGGGACGCCTGCGGCGCGGGCCTGCAGCGCCTGAGCACGCCCGATCTCTCCGCCGTCAGGGGTGACCGCCGCGTTGTTGCTCATGTTCTGCGGCTTGAACGGGCGCACCCGCAGGCCGCGCCGCAGGCAGGCCCGCGCCAGCCCGGCGACCAGCAAGGATTTGCCGACGCTGGACCCGGTGCCTTGCAGCATGATGGCGCGGGGCGGCGTCATCGAACCCTGCCGCACTTGGACTGAGCTGTGTTGAGGTTTTCAGGGACAGCAGCGTCCATTGGCAGCCGCCTGCTGCCGTTATCTACCAATACATATTGCCCGGGGCTGCCGAAGCGTATCCGCTGCACCCGTGCTGGCCCGTATCTATACCCGAAAGTCAAGGTGCGTGGGAACGCTTGGGTCGAATTCGGAGAAGTCAAAACCGATCCACAGCCGCAAGTCTTGCAGCAAACCTATGGCTCCGCGGTCCAAGTAGTTGTTTTCTTGCAGGAGCGATGACATGACCGGGATCTGAAAATGGACGTGCTGGTCCTCGGCGTCCACTTGGGTTAAAAGCTGCTTCAATGCCAGCGCACCGCCAAGGCTTGCAACCAGACCCTCAAGCGCTTCGTCCCAAGGCAACCCTCCCTGAAATCCATGATAGACCTTGATGGAGGATTTTGGGGCGATCCTGCCCGTCATTCCGGACCTCTCCCCCTTATGGCGGATAAAGACGTCAGCATCTGACAATGTCGCGGCCAACTCCGCCGGGTCCATATCGAAGCCGGACAGCGACAGGTGGACGTGGCGGCTGGCATCGTTCCTGATCCTCACAGGCTGAGAATGGCGGATGACTGCCATCCAACTACAAAGCGTCGGCAGGGGCTGCGGGCCGTCATAGCTGCTGCTCCGCCCCGAACAACCCAGCCAATGGCACGGCGGCGCCGGGCAGGGCTGTCACGTCCAGCACCGCGTCGGCTCCAAAAGGCTGGACGAACCCCCAGCGGCGCTCCGTCGGCAGGGGGTCGCGGTGAACCAGCACCCTTTGCGCGTCGAGGTCAACGAGCCAGTATTCGGGAATGCCGTGCTTGGCATACAGCGGCGCCTTCACATCCCGGTCGCGGGCCAGCGTGGAGTCGGACACCTCGACAAGCAGGAATACGTCTCTCGGGCCAGGCAGGGCCGTCCTGTAGCGTTTCACAGGTGGGCGCAGCAGCGCCAGATCGGGCTGCGGCTCTGATCGGGGCGGCAGGCGCACGGGTCCTTGCACCGACACCACCGCCCGTGTGCCCACGGCAGCCCGGAGCAATTGATCCAGCAGCAGCACGGCAACGAAATGGGGCGAACCGATAGCCGCCATGGTGACGATAACCCCCTCGATCAGCTCCGTCCGCTCATCGGCAGACAGGATGCCGGCCTCGGCCATGCGGTGGTAGTCGTCCACTGTGAACGGATGCATCGAGTCCAGGATTGAGGGCGCCACGAGTGCGGCGTCGCCGTCGGCCATCACACTGCCTCCTGCATCAACAACCCGAGTCATACCGGCACCGCCCCGCCAGGGGCAAGGCGGCGGTCAGAACTCGATCCCCTCCTGCGCCTTCACCCCCGCCGCGAAGTGATGCTTCACCAGTGTCATCTCCGTCACCAGGTCCGCGGCCTCGACCAGCGCAGGCCGGGCGTTGCGGCCGGTGACGACGACGTGCAGGGCAGGGGGGCGAGCGGCCAGGGCGTCCAGCACCTCCTGCTCCGGCAGGTAGTCGTAGCGGAGCGCGATGTTCAGCTCGTCCAGCAGCAGCAGGGACAGGCCGGGCTGGTGCATCAACTCGACGGCCTTGTCCCAGGCCCGGCGGCAGGCCGCCACGTCGCGGGCGCGGTCCTGCGTGTCCCAGGTGAAGCCCTCGCCCATCGTGTGCCACTCCACCAAGTCGGCGAAACGGTCCAGCGCGCCGCGCTCCCCGGTGGACCAGGCGCCCTTGATGAACTGCACCACCCCCACCCGCCGCCCGCGCCCGACCATCCGCAGCAGCAGGCCGAAGGCGGCGGTGGACTTGCCCTTGCCCGGCCCGGTGTGGACCATCAGCAGGCCCTTCTCGATGGTCTTGCTGGCCACCTCCGCATCCTGCACCGCCTTGCGCTTGGCCATCTTGACGGCGTGCCGGGTCTCGTCGTCGCTCATGCGGCAGGTCCTTTCACGATCAAGGGGAGGCCGGCCACGACCAGCACGACGCGATCCGCCCGCGCCGCCACGCGCTGGTGCAGCCGCCCCGCCTCGTCCCGGAAGGCGCGGGCCAGCGCGTTGTCGGGCACGATGCCCAGTCCAACCTCGTTGGACACCAGCACGGTGGGGGCAGTCCGGGCGTCCAGCGCCGCCAGCAGCGCCGCGACCGACCCCGGCAGATCCAGGCCGCCCAGCATCAGATTGGTCAGCCACAGCGTCAGACAGTCCACCAGCACGGGCATCCCACCAGCCGCCGCCAAGGCCGCCGGAAGGTCCACCGGTGCCTCAATCGTCTGCCATCCCGCCACCCGGTCATACCGATGCCGGGCAATGCGCGACCGCATCTCGTCGTCAAAGGCTTGTGCGGTGGCGACATAGGTCCAAGGCCCGGCCCGGGCCGTGACGAGCGCCTCAGCATAGCGGCTTTTGCCGGACCGCACCCCGCCGAGCACAAAGGTCAGCACCACAATGCCCTGCTCCCTCTCCCTCCGGGAGAGGGTTGAGGTGAGGGAAGCCAAGCAGCGCGGGCCATTCCGAAGCAAGCCGGCCCACCCGGCCCACAATGAACCAGCAAACCCCTCGCAACCTCCCTCACCCCGGCCCTCTCCCGGGGGGAGAGGGAGCAGGACCGTCCAGCCCCAATCACGCCAGTTTCCATTGACACCCCAAGCCCCGCGGCATACTGCACCCGGGATGGTTCCGCCACCCGGCAACGGGCGGCGGATTAAAAGGGAACGCGGTAGGGACTCAACCCCCGATGCCGCGGCTGCCCCCGCAACTGTGTGCGGTGAGCCATCCGTCACATGCCACTGGGGCCACCTCCCCGGGAAGGCTGGCGGATGTCGTGGAGGCCCAGCGCCTCCGGAACCGTAAGCCAGGAGACCTGCCATCAGGCGAAAGGCTGCGTTGCCGGGCGGGGTGCCTCGGCGGCGGCGATGCGTCCAGCATCGTCCCAAGGGGCATCCGTCCCAGGGGCGCCCGGCATCCGTGTGTAACCCGCGCGGCCGAGGTGTTGAGCATGACCACCCCCATCCTGCACATTTGCACCACCTGCCGCGCCGGCCAGGCGCTGCAGCCCGGGGACACCCCCGCCGGCCAGCACATGCACGACGCCGTCGCAGCGCTGATAGCCGCGGCTCCGGCCGGTCTGGAGCTTCGTCCGGTCACCTGCTTGTCCTCCTGCGACAACGGCTGCGCCGCCGCCATCAGCCAGCCCGGCAAGTGGAGCTACCTGCTGGGCCGCCTCGACCCGTCGCTGGCCGCGGACTTGCTGGCCTATGCCGGGCTGTATGCCGCTCACCGCACCGGCACGGTCCTGCCGTCCAAGCGCCCGCCGTCCCTGGCGCGCATGGTGCTGGGCCGCCTGCCGGACCTGGCACCGTCCGCCGTAGGACAAGCCGCGATGCAGGAGATCGCGGCATGACCGCCAAGATACCCGTCACCGTCATCACCGGCTTCCTGGGCGCCGGCAAGACCACGCTCCTGCGCCACGTCATCGAAAACGCGGGCGGACGCCGCCTGGCGCTCATCATCAACGAGTTCGGCTCGGTCGGCATAGACACGGAGCTGCTGCGCGGCTGCGGCATCCCCGCCTGCGAGGAGGCGGACATCGTGGAGCTGGCCAACGGCTGCCTGTGCTGCACCGTGGCCGACGAGTTCCTGCCCGCCATGCAGGCCCTGCTGGCCCGCAACGTGCCGCCCGAGCACATCGTCATCGAGACCAGCGGCCTCGCGCTGCCCAAGCCGCTGCTCAAGGCGTTCGGCTGGCCGGACATACGCAGCCGCGTGACCGTGGACGGCGTGGTGACGGTCGTGGACGGCCCTGCGGTGCTGGACGGGCGCTTTGCCGACGACCCCATCGCCGTCGCCGCCCAGCGCGCCGCCGACCCCGGCCTGGACCACGACAACCCCCTGGCCGAGGTCTATGAGGACCAGCTCGGCAGCGCGGACCTTGTCGTGCTGAACAAGGCGGACCTGCTGGACGACGCCGGCCTGGACCGCCTGCGCGCGATGGTCGCCGCCGCCCTGCCGCGCCCCGTGCCGATGGTCGCGGCGCGTGAGGGCCGGGTGGACCCGGCGGTGCTGCTCGGCCTGGACGCCGCGGCGGAGTCCGACCTCGCTGCCCGCCCGTCCCACCACGACGCCGAGGACGGCGCGCACGAGCACGACGACTTCGACAGCTTCGTCGTGCCGCTGGCCGAAGCCGCGTCGCCGGACGCCCTGGTGGCCCGGCTTCGGGACGTGGCGGAACGGCACGGCGTCTTGCGGATCAAGGGCTTCGCGGCCGTCGCGGGCAAGCCGATGCGGCTGGCCGTCCAGGGCGTCGGACCGCGCTTCCGCCAGGGTTTCGACCGTCCCTGGGCCGCAGGGGAGGCACGGGCCGGGCATGTCGTGGTAATCGGGCAAACCGGCATGGACCGCGCCGCCATCGCCGCGGGAATCGCAGGCTAGCGTCATGCATCTTCTGGTCCGCGAAGCACGCACGCTGGACGAGGACGGGACCCCCGACGACCTCGGCCAGACCCCGGCGGATCTGGTGGCGCTGAGCTTCACCGACGCTGACCTCGGCGCGCTGGCCGGGGCATGGCAGGCCATGCCCAGCGCCCCCACGATGCGGCTGGCCAGCCTGGGCCGGCTGCGCCATCCCATGTCCGTGGACCTGTACTTGGACCAGGTCGTGTCCGGCGCGCGCTGCCTGGTCGTGCGGCTGCTGGGCGGGCTGGACTACTGGCGCTACGGTATTGAGGAGGCCGCGGCCCTGTGCCGGGACCGCGGCATCGCACTTGCGGTGCTGCCCGGCGACGGCTGCGGCGACCCGCGCCTGGCGGAGCTGTCCACCGTGCCCGCGCCCGCCCTGGCCCGGCTGGACGCCTGCTTCCGCTACGGCGGCCCCGCCAACATGCAGCGCGCGATCCGCCTGGCCACGCACCTGGCCGGGCTGGGACCAGATGACGCGGGGGACGCCGTGCCGCTGCCGCAGCAGGGCGTGCATTCGCTGGACCTGGTGGAGGACCGGCCTCTGGCGGCGCTGGTGTTCTACCGCTCGCACCTGCTCTCCGCCGACATTGCGCCGGTGGCGGCGCTGACGGCGGCGCTGCATGCCCGTGGGCTGGCGGTCGGCGCGGTGTATGCCGCCAGCCTGAAGGCGCCGGAGTGTGCGGCGTGGATCGCGGCAACGCTGCGCGCCTGGCGCCCCGCCGTCGTGTTGAACCTGACAGCCTTCTCCGCCCGCGCCGACGATGGGCCGTCGCCGCTGGACGCGCCGGGCGTGCCGGTGCTGCAAGCGGTGCTGGCGGGATCGCAGCGCGATGCCTGGGCTGAGTCGTCCCGCGGGCTGACGCAGGCGGACCTGGCGATGAACGTGGCCCTGCCGGAGCTGGATGGGCGGCTGCTGACGGGCGCAGTGTCGTTCAAGGCCAAGGGGCAGGCGGTGCCGAGTCTGCAATACGCCCGAACGCTGCATCAGCCGGACCCGGACGGCGTGGCTCTGGCCGCAGACCGCGCAGCCGGCTGGGCACGGCTGGCCGGGACGCCGCGGGCGGAGCGCCGGGCGGCGGTGGTCCTGTCCGACTACCCCGGCGTCGGCGGGCAGCGTGGGCACGCCGTGGGCCTGGACAGCTTCGCCAGCTTGGCGGCGACGCTATGCGACCTGCGGGAGGCTGGATATGCGGCCGGAGATGCCTCCTTCTCCCTCTCCCTCCGGGAGAGGGTCGGGATGAGGGAAAGCCGCCAGCGCCGTCCTTGGACCACCACGTCCCGCTCCGATGCTGTGAAGCTGGTGCGTGGGGCCTCCCTCACCCCAATCCTCTCCCGGAGGGAGAGGGAGCAGGGCGTCCTCACGCATGCCCTATGCCACGCCCCAGCCCAGCCCTTTCTCACGCTGTCGGCCTACGCCCCACTGTTCGCCACCCTTCCCCCCGCCGTCCAGGCCGCCGTCACCGCAGCCTGGGCCGACCCCGCCGCCGACCCCGACGTGCAAGCCGGCGCGTTCACCCTCCGCCACGTCCACCTCGGCAACACCACCCTTGCCATCCAGCCCGACCGTGGCCGTACGGCCGAGCGCCGCGCTGACCACCACGACCCCGACCGTGCGCCTCGGCACGCCTATGTCGCCTTCTACCTCTGGCTCCGTCATGTCCGCGGCGTCCACGCGATGGTCCACCTGGGCACCCACGGCTCCCTGGAATGGTTGCCCGGCAAGGCCGTCGCGCTGTCCCCCGATTGCCTGCCCCGCGCCCTGCTGGGCGGCCTGCCCGTGATCTACCCCTTCATCGTCAACAACCCCGGTGAGGCCGCCGCCGCCAAGCGCCGGCTGGGCGCCGTCACCATCGGCCACCTGACGCCCCCGCTCGGCGCCGGCGGCGCGCATGGGGCGGCTCTCGAATTGGAGCGGTTGATAGACGAGTATGCCGCCGCCGATGGCCTGGACCGCCGCCGCACCGCCCTGCTGCGCCGCGAAATCCTGGATCGGGCCGACGCCGCCGGGCTGCTGGCCGAAAGCGGCGCGGCGCAAGGTGACCCGGACGACGACGCGCTCGCCCGGCTCGACGCCTACCTCTGCGACGTGAAGGACTTGCAGGTCCGTGACGGCTTGCACGTCTATGGCCGCCCGCCGCCCCACCGCGCCAGTATGCTGGACGCCCTGCGCCGTGCCAGCCCGGACGATGACGGCGCAGCCCTGGACGCCTGTGCGGAAGCCGAGCGCCTGGCGCTGCTGGCCGCCCTGGACGGCCGCTTCGTCCCGCCCGGTCCGGCCGGCGCACCCACCCGGGGCCGCGCGGACGTGCTGCCGACCGGCCGCAACCTGACCACCATAGACCCCCGCGCCGTGCCTACCCGCAGCGCCGTCGTGCTGGCGGAGCGCGCGGCGGCGGAGCTGCTGCGCCGCCATTTGCAGGATCATGGCGAATACCCCCGCGCCCTGATGCTCAATCTGTGGGGCAGCGCCACCATGCGGACAGGGGGCGAGGACCTGGCGCTGGCCCTGGTCCTGATGGGCGTGCGCCCGGTCTGGGACGGCGGATCGGCGCGGGTATCGGGGTTCGAGGTGCTGCCGCTGGCCCTGCTGGACCGCCCGCGCGTGGACGTGACGCTCCGCATCTCCGGCCTGTTCCGGGACGCCTTCGCCGCGCAAGTCGCGCTGTTCGATGCCGCCGTGCGCGCGGTGGCAGCGCGGGACGAGGCCGCGGACTTCAATCCGCTCGCAGGGCGGGCGTGTGGGCTGGACGGGGAAGCCCTGCGCCGGGCGACGCAGCGCGTCTATGGTGCGCCGGCCGGACAGTATGGCGCGGGGACCGGACGGGATGCAGGGGCCGGATGGTTGGCGGCGTCGGCAGGTGCCTATGGTCAGGACTTGGAGGGCATCGGTGACCTGGCGGGTCTGCGCGACCGCGTGCGGGAAGCAGACGCCCTCATCCACACCCAGGATCACGCCGAAGCCGATCTGCTGGACAGCACGGAGCACGCCGCGCACGAGGGCGGGTTTGCCGCCGCCGCCGCTGCCCTGGGCGGACGCCCGGCGCTGTATCACCTGGACACCTCCCGCCCCGATGCCCCCCGCCCGCGCCTGGTGGCGGAGGAGGTCGTGCGCGTCGTGCGCGGCCGCGCCGCCAACCCCGCCTGGATCGCCGGCATGATGCGCCACGGCTACCGCGGCGCGGCGGAGATCGCCCGTCCGGTCGAGGCCCTGACCGACTTCGCCCGCACCCTGCCGTCCCGCTTCGACGCGCAGTTCGACCTGCTGCACGACGCGACGCTGGGCACGCCCGAGGTGGACGCCTTCCTGCGCGCCGCCAACCCGGACGCCCGCACGGCAATGGCGGAGCGGTTCGCGTCGGCGCAGGCCGAGGGCCTGTGGCACCCCCGCCGCAACATCGAGCCGGGCGCATGAACGCCATCTCCCGGGTGCGCGGCTGGTGCCCCAGCCTGTACGACCCGATGGAGACCGGCGACGGCCTGCTCGTGCGCGTCAAGCCGCCCGCCGCCCGGCTGGCCGCCGCTGCCGCACGCACCCTGGCGGACGCCGCCGCCCGCTGGGGCAACGGCACCATCGAACTGACCCGGCGCGGCAACCTGCAAGTGCGTGGCCTGCACCCGGACGGTGTTGCCCCCTTCGCGGCCGCCATGGCCGCCGCCGGCCTGGCCGACCCAAACCCAGCCCGCGAACGCCGCCGCGTGGTGATCGCCCCGCCCCTGGCCGGGGACGACCCCGGCGCCGCGCCGCCGGGCCTGGCGGAGCGGATCGAGGCGGCGCTGGCAGACGGGCCGCTGCTGGCCAGCAAGTTCTGCATCACCGTGGATGCCGGCGGCGTGCTGGCGGGTTGGACCGTGCCGGCGGACATCCTGGTGCGGGTTGGTGGGCGAAGCGACCAGGTGCTTGCGGATGGCCGGGCCACGGACTGCGCGCAGGATTGCACGGTCGCGGAGCTGTTGCGGCTCGTGGCGTCGGCAAATGGGCAGCGCTTCCCCCTCGCCCTCCGGGAGAGGGCCGGGGTGACGGAGGCAACGAGCACTGCACCTTCCCGCGCGGGCACAGTCCTTGCCAGGTCAGGGCATGTGCAAGCGGCCTCCCTCACCCCAACCGTCTCCCAGAGTGAGAGCGAGCCGGCGCAGCCCTCCGTCGTCGGCTGGCACTCCTATCCCAACACGGACCACGGCGCCTTGGCGCTCGGCCTGCCCCTGGGCCAGATGGACGCCGCCGCCCTGCATGCCCTCGCGGACCTGGCAGACCAGTTCAGCAGCGGCACTCTGCGCACCAGCCCCTTGCGCGCGCTCCTGCTGGGCCGCGTCCACGCCCGAAACCTGCCTGCCGCCGCCGCCGCAGCACGCCAGGCCGGCTTTGCCACAGACCCCGCCGACCCCCGCCTGCACGTCACGTCCTGCATCGGCGCCCCCGGCTGCGCCAGCGCCACCGTGCCGGCCCGACAGGACGCCGTCCGCCTGGCGCGGGAGGGCAGCGGCCCCATCCACCTGTCCGGCTGCGCCAAGGGCTGCGCCTACCCCGGCACCGGTCCCGCCCTGGTCGGCGCCGCCGGGCAGTACACCCTGATGCCGGACTGGCGCCCCAGCTTTGCAACGAACAGCCTGGCGACAAGCAGCCTGGATCCCGCCCCATGACCCGCGACTACATCCGCGACGGTGCCGCGATCTACGAACGCTCCTTCGCCACCATACGCGCCGAGGCCGACCTTGCCCGCTTCTCGCCAGTTGAAGCGCGGGTCGCCGTCCGCGTCATCCACGCCTGCGGCATCGTTGCCATCACGGACGACCTGCAATTCAGCCCCGGCTTCACCGCTGCCGCCCGCGCCGCGCTGCTGGCCGGGGCGCCCATCCTGTGCGACGCCAAGATGGTCGCCCACGGCATCACCCGCGCCCGCCTGCCCGCCGGAAACGAGGTCGTCTGCACCCTGGACGCGCCGGAGACCCCGGCGCTGGCAGCCCGCACCGGCAACACCCGCTCCGCCGCCGCGCTGGACCTGTGGGGGCCGCGCCTGGGCGGCGCCCTGGTTGCCATCGGCAACGCGCCGACCGCGCTGTTTCACTTGCTGGAGCTGCTGGACGCCGGGGCGCCCCCCCCCGCCGCAGTGATTGGGATGCCCGTCGGCTTCGTCGGCGCAATCGAGAGCAAGCAGGCCCTGGCCGAATATGGCCGCGTGCCCTTCGCCACCGTCCACGGCCGCCGCGGCGGCAGCGCCATGACGGTGGCCGCCGTCAACGCCCTGGCCAGCGAGCGCGAATGACCGAACCGAGGTCAGGAGGCACCCTGCATGTCGTCGGCATGGGGCCAGGCGATCCCGAGCTGCTGACCCTCAAGGCCGCCCGGGTGCTGGGCGCCTCGTCGGTCGTCGCCTTCTTCACCAAGCGCGGGCGGCCCGGCCACGCCCGCAGCATCGCCGCACCGCACCTGCGCCACGGCGCCGAGGAGCTGCGGTTCGAGTATCCCTACACCACCGAGATTGACGTGGACGACCCGCGCTATGAGCCGGGCATACGCGCCTTCTATGAGCAGTCCGCCGTCACGCTCGCCCTGCGCCTGGATGCCGGGCAGGACGTGGCGCTGCTGTGCGAGGGCGATCCGTTCTTCTACGGCTCGGCCATGTACTTGTTCGACCGGCTGGCGCCCGCGCACCCCACCAGCATCGTGCCGGGCATCACGGCCATGAGCGGCTGCTGGGCGCAGGCGGGGATGCCGATGACGCACGGCGACGACGTGCTGACCGTCCTGCCCGGCACGATGGAGGCCGGCGCCCTGGCCGCCCGCCTGGCCGGCACGGACGCCGCCGTCATCATGAAGGTCGGACGCAACCTGCCGAAGATACGCGTGGCGCTGGGCTGCGCCGGGCTGATGGACCGCGCTGTCTATGTGGAGCGCGGCACGATGACGGGCACGCGCACCCTCCCGCTGGCGGATCTGCCGGATGGCCCAGCGCCCTATTTCTCGCTGGTCCTGGTGCCCGGTCGGCAAAGGCCGCGTTGATGGCCCCGTCGATGCAAGCGGGTTGGCTGGTCGTCGTCGGCATGGGGCCGGGGGACCCCGCGATGCAGACGCCGCAGGCCGCGGCGGCGCTGGCTGATGCGACGGACCTGGTGGGCTACGCGACCTACGTGGACCGCGTGCCGCACCGTCCGGGTCAGGTGCGCCATGCGTCGGACAACCGCGTCGAGCTGGACCGTGCCCGGCACGCGCTGGACCTGGCCGCTGGGGGTGCGCGCGTGGCCGTGGTGTCGTCCGGCGACCCCGGCGTGTTCGCAATGGCCAGCGCGGTGTTCGAGGCCATCGAGCACGGCCCCGCCGCCTGGTGCGCCATGGACGTGCAGGTCGTGCCCGGCATCAGCGCCATGTTTGCCGCCGCCGCCCGGTTGGGGGCGCCGCTGGGGGCGGACTTCTGCGCCATTTCCCTGTCCGACAACTTGAAACCCTGGCCGCTGGTGCTGCAGCGGCTGACGGCCGCCGCCGGGGCGGGCTTCGTGGTGGCGCTCTACAACGCCGCATCCCAGGCCCGCCCGTGGCAGCTTGGCGCGGCGCTGGACGCGCTGCGCCCGGTGCTGCCGCCGGACACGCCCGTCGTGTTCGCCACCGCCATCAGCCGTCCGGACGAGGCCGTCGCCGTCACCACCTTGGCCGGCGCCGACCCCGCGCGGGCGGACATGCGCACCTTGGTGCTGATCGGAACCGCCGCCATGCGCCGGATCACGCGGCCCTGCGGGCGGTCGTGGCTTTACGCCCCACGCTCCCACCCTGCTGCCGGCCTGGGGGCAAGCTGATGCAGCCAGGCCAGCGCAGCCGCGGCATCGGGCACCGTGCCGGGTGGGGCAGGAGGCCGGGCGACCATCACTACCTCGATGCCCAGGATGCGAGCGGCGGCCAGCTTGGCCGCGGTCGCGGCGCCCCCGGAGTTCTTGGTGACGATGGCCTGGATATCCTCCTCGGCCAACAGCCGCATCTCGTCCTCCTCTTGGAAGGGGCCGCGTGCCGTGAGCGTGCGCGCGCCGGGCGGCAGCAGGGCAGGGGGCGGCGGGTCCACGCTGCGGATGAGGTATCGGTGCCAGGGCGCGGCAGCGAAGGGCGCCAGCTCTTGCTGCCCAATGGTCAGCAGCACCCGCCGGGGCTGCGCTCCCAGGGCGGCAGCGGCGGCAGCCATGTCCGGCACGGAGGTCCAGCGGTCGCCGTCCTGCGGCGTCCACGGCGGGCGCAGGACGGCCAAGTGCGGGACGCCCGCGGCAGCGGCAGCCACGGCGGCGTTGCGGCTGATCTGCGCGGCGAACGGGTGCGTGGCATCCACCAGCGCGGTCACGTCCTGGGCGCGCAGGTGGGCAGCCAGGCCCTCGGCACCGCCGAAGCCGCCGCTGCGCCAGGGAATGGGCGGCGCAACGGGCGCGCGGGTCCGTCCCGCCAAGGACAGCACCGGACGGTAGCGCGCATCGCCCGCCAGGGCGCGTGCAATGGCCGACGCCTCCGTGGTGCCGCCAAGGATCAGGGTGTTCATCGGACGGGCTTTACGCTTCTCCCTCTCCCTCCGGGAGAGGGCCGGGGTGAGGGAAGCCACGCAGCGCCTTCCCATCACTCCGCAACATGGAGTCGCGCCGCCATACGCGAATGCAGTCCATACGATGTCCCTCACCCCAACCCTCTTCCGGAGGGAGAGGGAGCTGGACACCGCCGGCCTTGACCGCCCCCTGGCTCACCATCCTCGGCATCGCGGAGGACGGCGCACTGTCCCCAGCGGCCCAGGCCCACCTGCAAGCCGCAACCCTAGTCGTCGGCGGCACCCGCCACCTCGCCCTCGCCGCGCTGCACATCCGCGGCGACAGCCTGCCCTGGACTTCCCCCATGGACGCCGCCATCGCCGCCATCCTGGCCCGCCGTCCCGCACCGGTCGCGGTGCTGGCGTCCGGCGATCCCTACTGGTTCGGTGCCGGCACCACCCTGGTCCGGCACGTCGCCGCCGCCGAGACCCGCTGCATCCCGGCCCCAGCCGCCTTCACCCTGGCCTGCGCCGCCCTGGGCTGGGCCATGCAGGACTGCGAGACCCTTTCCTTCTGCGGACGCCCGCTGCAAGCCCTGCTGCCGGCCCTGCAGCCCGGCGCGCGCATCCTGGCGCTATCCGCCGACGCCACCACTCCCGCCGCTGTGGCTATGTTGATGGACAGCCGCGGCTTCGGCCCCTCCCGCCTGCATGTCCTGGAAGCGCTGGGCGGCCCCCACCACCGCGTCCGCACCGCGGCGGCTGCCAGCTTCGCGCTGGACGGCGTGCATCCCCTCAACATGCTCGGCATCGAGGTCCTGGCCGCACCCGGTGCCCGGGTGATCCCGCTGGCGACGGGCCTGCCAGATGCGATGTTCGAGCATGACGGCCAGATCACGAAGCGGGAGGTCCGCGCCGCAACCCTGTCCGCCCTGGCGCCGCGGCGTGGCGAGCGCCTGTGGGACATCGGCTGCGGCTCCGGCTCGGTCGGAGTCGAGTGGTGCCTCCGCCATCCCGCCAATCGCGCCACCAGCATAGACGGCAACCCAGGCCGCGCTGCCCGGGCCGCCCGCAACGCGGCGTCGCTCGGCGTCGCGCTGGATGTCGTCACCGGCCCCGCGCCGTCCGCGCTGGCAGGCCTGCCACGCCCCGACGCCGTGTTCATCGGCGGCGGCGCAGCCGACCCTGGCGTGATTGACGCAGCCTGGGACGCCCTGCCGCCCGATGGCCGCCTGGTCGCCAACGCCGTCACCATCGAGACCGAGGCCGCGCTGCTGGGCGCCCGCGGGCGCCTGGGCGGCACCCTGACGCGGCTGTCGGTCGAGCGGCTGGACCGCATCGGCGCCATGCACGGCTACCGCCCCGCCATGACCGTCACGCAATGGCTGGCGGTGAAGGCATGATTGTCGCGGGCCTGGGGTGCCGGCAAGGCTGCGCGGCGGCCGACTTGGTAGCGGCAGTGCGCCTGGCCGAAGCCCAAGCCGGCGCGTCCGCGGGAATGCTGGCAGCTCCCGCGTTCAAGGAAGGGGAAGCCGGGCTGCACGCTGCTGCTGCTGCGTTGGGCCTGATGCTGGTGATGGTGGGGGACACGGCATTGCAGGCGGTCCAGCCAGCATGCCCCACTCGGTCCGCCGCTGCCCTGGCCGCGACCGGCCTGGCGTCCGTGGCAGAAGGGGCGGCGCTGGCCGCATCGGGCGGACGCTTGCTGCTGCCGCGGGTCTCGGTGGGCGGGGCGACCTGCGCCCTAGCGGAGGGGCCATGACCATACACTTCATCGGCGCCGGGCCAGGCGCGGCGGATCTGCTGACCTTGCGCGGGCGGGACCTGCTCGCCGCCTGCCCGGTGTGCCTGTATGCCGGCAGCATCGTGCCCGCCGCCATGCTGGCGCACTGCCCGCCCGGCGCGCGGCTGGTGGACACGGCGCCGATGGACCTGGACGGGATCGAGGCGGAGTTCGTCGCCGCCCACCGCGCCGGGCTGGACGTGGCCCGCCTGCACTCGGGCGACCTGTCCCTCTATAGCGCCGTGGCCGAGCAGCTTCGCCGCCTGGACCGCCACGGCATCCCCTACACTCTGACCCCTGGCGTCCCCGCCTTCGCCGCCGCCGCCGCCACGCTGGGCTGCGAGCTGACCCTGCCCGGCGTGGCCCAAAGCATCGTGCTGACCCGCCTGCCCGGACGCGCCAGCGCCATGCCGCCCGGCGAGACCCTGGCCGCTTTCGCCGCCACTGGCGCGACGCTGGCGATCCACCTGGCCGTCAACCGCCTGCCGGAGATCGTGGCGGCGCTGCTCCCGCACTACGGCCCGGCCTGCCCCGCCGCCGTCGCCGTTCGCGTGTCCTGGCCGGAGGAAACGCTGCTGCGCGCCACCCTGTCCACCGTCGTGGCGCTGCTGGCCGCCAGCCCGGCGGAACGCACCGGCCTGGTCCTGGTCGGCCCCGCCCTGGCCGGGGCCGGCATGGACAGCGCCCTCTACAGCCCGGACTACGTGCGGAGGTTCAGAGGTGCATCTTCCCCCTCTCCCTCCGGGAGAGGGCCGGGGTGAAGGAGGCCCCCAAAGCTACGGCCAGCCCGTTAGCGGTACCAGTCCGCGGTGCCGAAGCACGGTACGTGCCGCCTCCCTCACCCCAACCCTCTTCCGGAGGGAGAGGGAGGCGGAGCAGGCGCCCCCTCATGCCGCCCGACCAGCACGCCACTCCGGTCGAACAGCACGACCTCCAGCAGCATATCCCTGCCGTCCAACACGCCAGCAGCCGTCCGCCATGCCGCCGCCGCCACGGTGTTCCCCAGCGCCACGCCGGCCGCCCCGGCCATCGCGAACGCCTCCGCGACTGTATTCGCCCCCTCGATCCCCGCTGCCAGCCCCGGGTCATCCACCAGCTCCGCCAACGCCGCCATGTCCGCCGCGCCGCGCTTGCTGTGGAGGTCCAGCCGTCCCTGGGCCAGCTTGGTCATCTTGCCCACGCCCCCGGCCAGGGTCACACGCGGCACGGGATGACGGCGCAGATACTTCAGCGTGGCGCCAACGAAGTCCCCCATCTCCAGCAGCGCCGTGTCGGGCAGGTCGTGCAGCCGCTGCACCGCGGCCTCCGACGTGCTGCCGGTGCTGGCGGCGACGTGCTGCAAGCCCATGGCCCGGGCCACGTCCACCCCGCGGTGGATCGTGTCGATCCAGGCCGCGCAGGAGTAGGGCACCACCACCCCCGTCGTGCCCAGCACGGACAGCCCGCCCACGATGCCCAAGCGCCCATTCAGGGTGCGGGCGGCCAACGCTTCGCCGCCGGGGATGCTGATCTCGACAACCGCATCGGGCGCGGGGCGGACCTCGGACAGCGCAGCCAGGATCATGGCGCGGGGCGTCGGGTTGATGGCCGGTTCGCCCGGCGGAATGGGCAGGCCTGGCCGGGTGACTGTGCCGACGCCCGGCCCGGCGCGGAACAGCACGCCCGCGCCGGGCGGGGCAGGGCGGACGCGCACCAGGATCAGCGCGCCATGCGTCACGTCCGGGTCGTCGCCCGCGTCCTTCACCACCCCCGCCGTGGCCTCATTGGGACCAAGCAGGGTCTGGGCGAGCGTGAAGGCGACACGCCCGCCGCGCGGAAGCGGTATCTCGACCGGATCGGGGAATGCGCCGGTGTGCAGCGCGGTGAAGGCGGCCTTGGCCGCTGCCGTCGCGCAGGCCCCGGTGGTCCAGCCGCGGCGCAATGCAGAGGGGGTGTCCACATGGCCAGACATAGGCGCATTCGGGCCGCAGCGCGATGATCACCCGCGGCATCGTCATCGGCGCCCCGCGTTCGGGCACCGGCAAGACCACCCTGACCATGGCCATCATCGCCGCCCTGCGCCGCCGCGGCGTGGCGGTGCGGGCCGCCAAAAGCGGGCCAGACTACATAGACCCCGCCTTCCACGCCGCCGCATCCGGCGCCCCCGTCCTCAACCTGGACAGTTGGGCCATGCCGCCGCCCCTCCTGGCCCGCCTGGCCGCGGACGCCGCGGGCAGTGCCGAACTGCTGGTGATCGAGTCCGCGATGGGCCTGTTCGACGGTGTGGCCGCGCCGCCGGGCAGGTCCGGCGCCGCGGCGGACCTGGCGGCAGGGCTGCGCCTGCCGGTGCTGCTGCTGCTGGACGTGTCGGGCCAGTCGCAAACCGCCGGCGCCATCGCCCGCGGCTTCGCCACACACAACCCGGCAGTCCGCATCGCCGGCGTCGTTCTGAACCGCGTCGGCAGCGATCGGCACCGCCTGGGCTGCACCGCCGCCATCGAGGCCGTGGGCCTGCCCGTCCTGGGCGCCCTGCCGCGCGACCCGCTGGTGATACTGCCGGAGCGGCACCTCGGCCTGGTGCAGGCCGAGGAGCGGCAGGACCTGCCGGCGCTGCTGGACCGCCTGGCCGACATGGCGGAGCGGTGCCTGGACCTGGACGCCATCCTGGCCGCCGCCGCGCCGGTCGTGCTGCCCCCGCCAGGGCAAGCAGGCGCAATAGCGCCGCCAGGACAGCGGATCGCGCTGGCGTCGGACGCGGCGTTCAGCTTCGTCTATGCCCATCTGCTTGCGGGCTGGCGGGCCAGTGGGGCGGAGGTCGTGCCGTTCTCGCCGCTTGCGGATGAGGCGCCGCCCCGGGGCTGCGACGCCTGCTGGCTACCGGGCGGCTACCCGGAGCTTCATGCCGGCGCGCTGTCCTCAGCGGGCCGATTCCGGGCGGGATTGGCCGCGTTCGCCGCTCATCATCCCGTGCATGGGGAATGCGGCGGCTACATGGCGCTTGGAGCCGGGCTGGTGGATGCCGAGGGGCAGCGGCACGCGATGGCGGGGCTGCTGGGACACTCGACCAGCTTCGCCAAGCGCCGGATGAACCTGGGCTACCGCGAGGCAACGCTGCTGGCGGACTGCCCCATCGGCCCGGCAGGCACGGCGGTGCGCGGACACGAGTTCCACTACGCCAGCATGGATGATTCTGGCACCGATGCGCCATTGGCGGAGTTGCGAGACTCCGCGGGCCAGCCACTTGCTCCATCCGGCGGCCGCCGCAGCCGCGTCAGCGGCACCTTCTTCCATGCGATTGCCGGGGCGGGGTAGGGCTTTGCTTGACGACGCCGTCGGTCAGATTGGCCGGGCAGCGTGGCCCGCTCAGGCTATAGTGGACACGGTTCCATGCGACCCATATCTGACAGCCTCACCTGCTCAGGGCGGAGCGAGTGCTGCCTCAAGAGGCCATATTGCTTGAAGCGGTATCGGGTTGACACCAAGGTAGATGTGTTTGGTAGGCTTATACCAACCCGCTCTGACGTTGACTCCTGGGATTCCCAAGATGGTGCGGAT